>CAZPQW010000005.1:0-166680 GCA_964588985.1 uncultured Solirubrobacteraceae bacterium | reverse complement strand
CCGCCACCGGCGCGCTGATCGCACGCCACGTGACCGACCTGTTCCCGACGCAGACCTCGCGCTTCGATCTCGCGCAGGCGGCGCGGCGCGGCGTGATCGCGCCGCTTCGCTGCGTGCGCATCTCCCCCGGCGTGGGCGTGCGCACGATCGCGAAGGTGCCGCTCAGGCGCGGCGAGGTAGACACCGAGTTCGACCAGGACGAGCTCGCGAAACTGCTCGACCAGCAGCCGTTCAACATGGCGGTCGCGAACCTCTACAAGACCCGCTTCAACGGCGTGCCCGGCGTGGTCTACGCGGCCGGAGTGCGCCACGCCTACAACCTCGCCGAGTCGTTCCGCGCGGAGAACATGAAGGCGCAGGCGGTCTCCGGCGAGACCCCCAAGCGCGAGCTCGCGGAGATCCTCGCGCGCTACGAGCGCGGCGACATCGACGTGCTGATCAACGCGCAGCTGCTCGCCGAGGGCTGGAACAGCCCGCGCGCGACCGTGTGCGTGCACCTCGCGCCGACGGCGTCCAAGCGCATCTACCAGCAGCGCGTCGGCCGTGTGACTCGCCGCCATCCGGGCAAGGAGGCGGGGCTGGTGGTCGACTTCGTCCACCCCGCGACCAAGCACGACGACCCGGTCGTGACGCTGCACTCGCTGCTCGATCGCGACGTGTATCGAGGAGGGGCGATCGTCGTGGGACCCGTCCGCCGAGGACGTGGACGCAGGATGCGCGTCGAGCGGCGCGTGCTGCCCGTGTGCGCGGAGGAGGAGCGGCGCTTCGAGGTGTTCGAGCGCGAGCTGTGGCGCATCGCGGTGGAGCACCTCGACTACGGCGAGCAGCACCTGTGGGCGGCGCTCGCGGGAGCGCGCGTGGCGCCGAACGGATGGCGCAGGGCGCGCGCGATGCTGCACTTCGACCGCACCGGCGAGCTCAAGAGCCGCTTCCTGATCACCGCTGTGAAGCGCAACAAGAGCGCGCAGCTGCGGCTGCGAGCGCTGACCGACATCGCCGCGCTGCGCGACCCGGACGCGTTCGACGAGGCGATCGACATCATCGGCGGCTGGCCGCGCGAGGAGCGCAAGGAGGCAACCAAGATCATGTTGCGCGCGATGGTCGAGCGCCGCATCGGCCGCCGCGACCAGGCGAACGCGTGGATCTGGCGCCTCGCGGAGTACACGCGCGACGTGCACGAGGAGTACGCGGTGCAGCGCTGGCCGGAGACCAAGCGGCTGCTCGGCCTGCTCGTGAACTCGGCGGGTGGCGCGCACGCGCGCAACGCTCGCCGCCTGATCCACGCGGCGCGCAAGCAGGACCGGCGCCTCGCGGCTGCGCTGCTCGCGGCTGCGCTCGCCCACACGCCGGAGGCCGAGGAGGCGCTGCGCGGGGCGCGCACGCGGATGGCTCGCAAGCCCCCTGCGCTCGCGCGCGAGCTGCTGCGCAACTTCCCCAAACGGCGCGCACGCAACGCGCGCCGCCGCCGTAAGGGAGGCGCCGCCAAGCCGGGTCAGTCCGGCGCGGCGAATGGAGCCGCCACGCAGGCGCCGCTTGAGACCTCGCTTTCGCGCGGGCGCCCCGAGGACCCCAGGCCCGACCCGCAGGAGGATCTCCGCCACGAAGTCCAGGACGCGCTCGAGCACCGCGACCTCGACCACGCGGGCGAGCAGGCCTAGCCTTGATCTAGCCGATGCTCTCGAGGTGGATCTCACCGGCGCCGAGCGCGGTGTGACCTCCGCCGGGTAGCGCAACCACCAGCCGGCCCTCACCGTCGATCCCATCGGCGAGACCACGGCCCTCGCTCCATGAGATCTCGCGCCCGCGGAGCGCGTCGCGCGCACGCCACGCCTCGAGGATCGCACCGTCGCTCTCGGCCAGTCGTCGCTCGAGGGACGCGATCAGCGCCGCGAGCGTGGGCTCCACATCCGCGGACTCCAGGCCCATCGTCGCTGCGGGCAGGCCGCTCACCGCGTTGGCGCCCATCCGGTCGGGGTGCAGCTCCGGTGGCAAATCCTCCAGGCGGACCGCCACGTTCAGGCCGATCCCCAGCACCGCCCAGCCCTGTTGCGGACGCGCCTCCACGAGGATGCCGGCGAGCTTGCCGAGGCCCGGGCCGGCTCCAGTGTGCTCAAGTGCGACGACCACGTCGTTGGGCCACTTGATCCCCGCCCGCTCGCCCGCCGCGTCGCACACCGCCACGGCCGCCATCAGCGGCAGCAGCCGCGGCGGGGAGCGCAGCAGCAGCGACATCAGGATCGAGCTGCCCGCGGGCGCCGACCAGCGCCGGCCCTGACGCCCGCGCCCGGCGCTCTGCTCGGCGGCCGTGATGAGAGTGCCGTGCGGCGCGCCGGCGATCGCGAGCTCGCGTGCGCGCTCGTTCGTCGAGTCTGTGCTGCGCAGGTGCAGTCGCGGGTGCCCGAGCGCGCTCACGCGGGCAGGATCAGCAGCTCGTCGTCCTGGTCGGCGCCCAGTAGCTGGGCGGCCGAGCCGCGGTTGACGGCGAGGGAGACCATGTGCTGAGCGTCCTCGTAGATCAGGAGCTCGCCCGGCGTGACGTCGGCGAACGTCGCCACGTAGGACGCCCTGTGGCGCGCGCCCTCGTGACGCACGGTGAGCATGTCGCCGAGCGTGGCGCCCAGCTCGATCAGCTGCTCGTTGGACGCGTTGAGGATCAGGTTGCCGAACGTGTCGCTGCGCAGCACGTGCGCGGTGAGCACGCCGTCGCCGAGATCGGCCGACGGTATCCCCATGCGCCGCAGGGCGCTCACCGGAAGGGGCTCGCCGACGGACGTCAGCGGCTCGCCGGCCGCGAGCGCGGCGGCGACCGGAGCGAAGATGTCCCGGCCGTGGAACGTGCGCGAAACCGGCCGCAGGCACTCGGGCGACTCGCCGATGTCGACCGCTTCGAGCACTCCGCCCAGTCGCTCCGCGGCGGGCATCAACAGCCCGTTGTCGGGCCCCACGAGCAGCCTGTCTTCCTCGACGGTGCGCAGCGCCACGGCGCGTCGCCCGCTCGGCCCCGCGGCGCTCACGCCCGGGTCGACCACCGCGAGGTGCACCCGCGGCGGCAGATAGGGCAGCGCGGCGCGAAGCAGGATCGCGCCGCTGCGCACGTCGTGTCGGGGAACCACGTGGGTGAGGTCGATCACGCGCGCGTCGGGGCAGCGCCGCACGATCACGCCATGACATACGCCGACGAACTCGTCGTCGTGACCGTAGTCGGACAGGAACGTGATTACAGGTGGCAGTGTGCCTTCGCGCGCCATCGTCAGCTCAGACTGTTGTATCCATGAGGAGCGCCGCGATCATACCGTCGATGTCGTGGCGCTCGGCTTCGACGTGAGGCTGGAGGCCGTGTTCGCGCAGTGTCTCGCTCGTGACCGGCCCGATCGAGACGATTCGCGTGGCGGACGAGAAGCCAGCATCTCCGCCGGCGGCCTGCAGGAAGAAGCGCACCGTCGAGGAGGACGTGAACGTCACGTAGTCTGCCTCGCGTGCCGCCCGCAGGGCCGCGGGCGTGAGTGGCTCCGCGACGGTCTCGTACAGCGCCAGAACGTCGACCTCGGCCCCCCGCGCGCGCAGCGCGTCGGGCAGCACGTCGCGCGCCTCGCTCGCGCGCGCCACTAGCGCGCGCTCGACCGGCGTGTCCGCGAGCGCCTCCACGAGCGCCTCCGCCACGAAGCGCTCTGGCACCACGTCGGCGGCGATCCCGTGCTCGGCAAGCGCCCTCGCCGTGCCGGGCCCGATCGCGGCGACGGTCGCGCCCGCGAGTGAGCGAGCATCGAGCCCAGACTCGGCGAGGCGGTCGAACAGCGCGTGCACGCCGTTGGGGCTCGTGAGGCAGATCAGGTCATACGGCGAGGGGTCGAGCGGCGGCCCGTCGAGCGGGCGCACGCGAATCGCGGGCGTCTGCACCACGTTCGCGCCGAGCGCTTCCAGGCGGCGCGCCAGCCCGCTCGCCTGCGCGCGTGCACGGGTGACCGCCACGGTGCGCCCCCGCAGCGGACGCGGGCCAAGCCAGGAGATCTCCTCGGCGAGCTCCGCCACGGGACCAACCACGGTGATAGAGGGCGCTCGGATGCCCTCTAGCTGGACGGTCTCGGCGATCGTCGCGAGCGTAGCGCTGACCAGCCGCTGGTCGGGGAGGGTGCCTTTTTCGATCACCGCCACGGGCTCCGACGGCGAGCGCCCGGCGGCGATCAGCGACGCGGCGATGTGCGGCAGGCGACGCACGCCCATGTACAGCACGAGGGTGCCCGGGAACGCGGCGAGCGCATCCCAGTCGATCGCGGTCTCTGGCTTGTCGGGGTCCTCATGGCCTGTGATCAGTGCCACCGCGCTCGCGACTCCGCGCTGAGTGACGGGAATGCCCGCGTAGGCGCTCGCGGCCACGCCCGCGGTGATGCCGGGAACGACCTCGAAGGCAATGCCGGCCGCGCGCAGCGTGAGGGCCTCCTCTCCGCCGCGGCCGAACACGAACGGGTCGCCGCCCTTCAGGCGCAGCACGGACCTGCCTTCGCGCGCACGCGCGACCATCAGCTCTTCGGTCTCGTCCTGTGGCACGGACGGTCCGCCGCCCTCCTTGCCGACGAACAGCAGCTCCGCATCGGCGCGCGCGCCGTCGAGCGCCGAGCTGGGGATCAGGCGGTCGTAGAGGATCACGTCGGCGGTCGCGATCAGCTCGAGCGCACGGGCGGTCAGCAGGCCCGGGTCGCCGGGGCCGGCGCCGACGAGGAACACGGTCCCGGTCATTCCCCGACCGGCCAATGCTCGACTTCGAGCTCTGGCATGGGGAAGTGCTTGGGGTTGCCTGTTGCGAGGGGCGCGCCGATGCTCACGGCGGCTGCCGCGATCAGGCAGTCGCCCTGGCTAAGCGTGATCCCTTTACGGGCGTAGTCGCGACGCCAGCGTCCGGCGCGCTCGCCCTCCTTCCGACCAAGCGGCGCCATGTGAAATCCGCTCAACAGGCGCATCACCAGCGCTTCCTTGTCGCTGTGCGCACCGCGCAGCACCTCCTCGACGTTGACGGCGCATATCCACGGCACGTTCGCCCCGCTTCTTAGCCCTCGCAGGCGCTCCGCGGCCGGCCGACCCCGAAGTGCATCGATCAGGACGGTCGTGTCGAGCAGCAGAGGCAACTACTAGCCGACGCGGGCTGGGTCGCTGTTGCGCTGCGCCGTCACCCAGCCAGCAGGATCGCGATCCCACTCATGCTCGCTGTCCGCGAGAGTTCCAAGACCAGCTTCTATGTCCTCCCAGCGCCGCTCGTCCTCGAGCGCGCGCCGGAGTGTCTCGCTGATGAACGTGCTGCGCTGCCGCTTTCCGACGCGCTGATCGAGCTGTTCCACGAGCGAGTCATCAAGGCTTATGTGCAGTCGCATGGCCACAGGCTAGCACACAGAAATCGTCGCCCTGGACTTACGGCCGGGCTGCCATCTCCTCCGCATGTTCGAGCATCTGACTCGCGCCAGCTAGCTCCATGCGCTCGGCGACGCTCTGCCCGAGCGCCTCTGGATCGTCTTCGTCTCCGGTCAGCTCGTCGACCACCCAGGCCGAGCCGTCCGGCAGTCCCACCCAGGCCCGCAGCTTCAGACGGCCGTCGTCGCCGGGCACGGCGTGCGCCCCGAGCGGTGTGTGGCAGCTGGCGTCGAGCTCTCGCGCGAGCGCGCGCTCGGCCAGCAGGCACGCGAGCGCATGCTCGTCGGTGATCGCGAGCACCGCTTCCGCGACGCGCTCGTCGTCGGCCCGCCCCTCCAACGCGAGGGTCCCCTGGCCGGGCGCGGGCACGAAGCGCTCGGCGTCGAGCACCCCGCCGATCTCCGTTTCCCGGCCGAGGCGCTGCAGGCCCGCGCGTGCGAGCACGATCGCGTCCAGTCCTTCCTCCGCGTTTGCGAGCTTGCCCAGGCGCGTGTCGACGTTGCCGCGGATCGAGACCACGTCGAGATCCTCGCGCGCGGCGCGAAGCTGCGCGACGCGGCGGATGCTGCTCGTGCCGACCCGGGCGCCCTGCGCGAGCTGCTCCAATGCGGCCACGCCGCACAGCACGTCTTCCGCGGACGCACGCGCGGGGGAGCCGAGCAGCGCGAGCCCCTCCGCGAGCTCGCCGGGCAGATCCTTGGCCGAGTGCACAGCGAGGTCGATCTTGCCGGCTGACAGTGCGTCCTCCAGCTCCACCACCCACCGCGACTTGTCCGTGTCGGGCGCGGGGACGCTGGCATCGGAGTCGCCGCTGGTGGCGATAGGGACGAGCTCGCACTCGCCCTGCCCTTGGGCTTCCAATTCCTCCGCTACGAGCTTGGCCTGCGCGAGCGCCAGCGCGCTGCGCCGGGTCCCGATCCGCATCAACGCTCGCGGCGGCGGCGCACCACTGGCAGGTCGTGGACCTCCGCCAGCTCCGCTCCGGGCGCCTCCGCTCCGGGCACGTCCTCCTGCAGGCCGAACAGCTCGCGCACGAGCTCGAGGCTCGCGTGGCCGCGGTCTCCGCCGAGGCTGCGCAGCCGGATCGTCGGCTCGTGCAGCAGCCGGCTCATCACCGCCCTTGCGACCGCCTCGACGCGTGCGATGTCGCGCGCCGACGCCGACTCCCAGCGCCCGGCGTTCTCCGCCAGCACCTGCTCCACGATCGTGTTGCCGTGCTCGCGCAGAGCGCTCACCGTGGGCAGCGTGTCGAGCTGTCCGAGCCAGCGCGCGAAGCGGTGGATCTCCTCCTCGACGATCTCCTCCGCCCGCGGCGTCTCCTCGACGCGCGAGTTGAGGTTGCGCGCGACGACCGCCTGCAGGTCGTCGATGTCATACAGGCTCACGCCCTCCAGCTCCGAGCACCCGGGGTCGATGTCGCGCGGCACCGCGATGTCGATCAAGAGCAGCGGCCGTCCCTCGCGCTCGGACATCACCACCTCGAGCTCCTCGCGCCCGACGATCGGGTGCGGCGAGGAGGTGGAGGACAGCACGATGTCGGCGAGCAGCAGCTGGTCGGGGAGTTTGTCCAAGCCCACCACAGAGCCGCCGAAGCGCTGCGCGAGACTGAGCGCGCGGTCGGCGTGGCGGTTGGCGACGAACATCGTGCCCGCCCCCTGCTCGGCGAGCGCGCGGGCGGTCAGCTCGCTCGTTTCGCCGGCGCCGAGGATCACCACGTGGCGCTGCTCCAGTCCCCCGAGCACGCTCAGCGCGAGGTCCACGGCCACCGAGGGGACGCTCACGCGGCTCGAGCCGATCTCCGTCTCGGAGCGCACCCGCTTGCCCGTCGTGAGCGCGGCGGCGAACAGGCGGTTCGACAGCGGCCCGGTGCAGCCCGCGCGCATCGCCGCTTCGTGGGAGCGCTTGACCTGTCCCTGGATCTCGGCCTCGCCGACGATCATCGAGTCGAGGCCGGCGGTCACCCTGTAGAGGTGGCGCGCGACGTCGCAGTTGCGCGGCGAGTAGATCGCGTCCGCGAGCTCCGTCGGGCGGATGTGGGCGCGGCTCGCGAGCAGCCCGAGCACGTCGGACTCCGCCTGGACTAGATGCCCGCCCGCCCCGCCCACCACGAGATAGATCTCCGTGCGGTTGCACGTCGAGATCACCACCGCCTCGCGCACCTCCGGCGTGGCGGTGGCCTGGGACGCGAACTCCGCCGCCTCGGCCTCGGTGAACGCCAGTCGCTCTCGTAAGGCGACGGGGGCTGTCTTGTGCGAGATGCCGAGTGCCAGTAGCTCGCTCATGGCAGCACGGACTCCGGCTCGGGCGCCGCGATCGCAGCCGCGTCGGGCGCCGGCTCGTCGCGCTCCGACAGTTCGAGCAGCTCGCCGAGGTCGCGCTCGATGTGGCTCAGGCGGATCGCCATCACGGCGACGTAGATGAGGACGATCGCGAACACGACGATGTAGGCGGCGGCGACGTACTTGCCCGCGGTGTGCAGCGGTAGCGCGGGCGTGTCGCCGAGGACGAGCGCGACCATCACAGGCCCGTCCGTCCGCTCGAGGGTGCGCTCATCGCGGTCACGCCCTGCAGGCTCGGGACGGCGCTGCGCCCGCGCCTGGGCGCCGCGTCGCCATCGCCCGCCAGACGCCGGCGCAGCTGACGCACCTGCTGGCGGGTGTGCTTGGCGGTCAGCTCGTATTTGCACAGCGTCGCGAACAGCAGCGCGATCGCCAGCAGCGAGACCATGAACGTGAGTTTCATCGGCCCGGGGAGGTTGGAGCTGCTGCCGAGCACCCGTGGGTGCAAATAAGCCGTGGATAGGCGCACGGCGATGAAGTTCATCGGCACGAACGCGCCCGCGGTGACCGCGAACACGGACGCGTAGCGCGACTGGCGCTCAGGGTCCTCGATCGCGAAGCGCAGCGGCTGATACGTGGCGTACAGCAGGAACACGATCAGGAACGACACGAGCGTCGGCTCGCTCCACACCCACCAGTGCCCCCACGAGCCCTTCGCCCAGATCGAGCCGGTGATGAGCGTCGCGACGCCGAAGATCAGGCTCATGTGGATGACCACGTAGGAGCGCATATCCCAGCGCGCCTCGCGCGTGCGCAGGTGCTGGATCGCGAGCAGGCCGCCGAGCACGAAGCCGCACAGCGCGACGATCGCGAGCGGCACGTGCAGGTAGAAGATCTTCTGCAGGAAGCCCTGTTCGGCTTCCAGCGGCGCGTAGAAGAACACGAGCGCGAGCGCGAGCGCCATCGCGACGACGGTGGAGATGCTCAGCGCACGCAGGCCCTTGCCATACATGGGTTTAACTCAATCCTCCAGGAGGAAATCGAAGAGGGCGTAGGCGATCAGCCCGAAGACCAGATCATAGAGGCCCAACGTCAACAGCCAGCGCGCCGGCGGGCCGGAGGCGTGCACGACGTTGAGCGCCGGAGCGCTCGCCCGCGCTCCGCCGATCACGATCGGCACGAGCAGCGGCAGCGCGAGCAGCGGGCCGAGCAGGTCGCGCGCGCGGGTCTGCACCGCCAGCGCGGCGACGAGCGTGCCGATCACCGCCACCCCGATGTCGCCCAGCAGCAGCGTCACGAGCAGGTGTGGGAGCGCCGGGCCGAGCGGGGCGGCGAGCAGCAGCAGCGCGAACGCGGGCACGGCCACGAGCTCGAGCACCACGAGGTAGACGAGCAGCGTGAGCGCCTTGGCGATCAGCATCGCGCTGCGGTCGACGGGTGCGAGCAGGAAGCCGTCGAAGCCGCCCTGCTCGGCGTCGGCGACGAACAGCCGGTTGATGCCGAGGATCGCGGCGAACAGCAGCGTCACCCACAGGATCCCCGCGGCGGTGTCGCCTTCGATCGAGTTGCGGTTGAGCGCGAAGTGGAAGACCACGAACGTGCTCACCGCGAACAGCGACATGCCGGGGATCGACTCGAGCGTGCGCAGCTCCACGAGCAGCTCCTTGCGCAGCAGCGCTCCCACCGTGCCGCGCATCGTGACCGTGGGCTTCATCGATACAGCTCCGCGATCTCAGCGGTGTCGACCTCGGAAGCGGCGCGCAGCAGGACCGGCCGCCCGCCGCGCAGGCCGAGCACGAGGTCGGCGTCGACGAGACCGCCGGAGGGGTCGTGGCTGCAGATCACGCGCGTGCGCTTGGAGGCCCTGCCGATCAGCGGCGCAACCAGCTCGACCGCCGCGGGGTCGAGGTTGGAGTGCGGCTCGTCGAGCAGCAGCAGCTCCGGGTCGTGCAGCACCGCGCGCGCCACAGCCACGCGCTGGACCATGCCGCGCGAGAGCGTGCGCAGCGGCTCATCGCCGCGGGTGCTCATGTTCAGCGACTCGAGCAGCTCCTCCACGCGCGTCGAGTCGACGCCGTGCAGGCGGGCGTGGAAGCGCAGGTTCTCTCGTGCGCTCAGCTCGCGGTAGAGCAGCGGCTCGTGCCCGAGCAGGCCGACGCGCCCGCGCACCGCCCACGCTTCGTTCGGAATCGAGGAACCGAGCACGCGCACCTCACCCGCGTGCGGGCGCAGCAGCGTGGCGAGCACGCGCAGCAGCGTGGTCTTGCCGGCGCCGTTGGGCCCGAACACCACCAGCGTGCCGCCCTCATGCAGCGACAGCGACACGCCGCTGAGCGCTTCGCGTTCGCCGTAGTGGCGAGCGAGCCCCTCGACTTCCAGTGCGGCCACTCTCGAGTGCTCTCTACACCTGCAACGCGTGCGCGCTCTGCGCCCGCGCGATCAGATCGCGCACGCCCTGATCGTCGCCCTCGCGCAGCAGCGCCACCGGATCGGGCTGGCCGTTGACGATCCCCTCGAAGAACTCCTTGCGGTCCTGGTAGGTGGGCAGCGTGCCCTTGGCCCAGCCGCGAACCTCGTTGAGCAGCACCGCGAGACGCGCGTAGGGCTCGCCGAACTGGCCTTCGATCTCGCGCTTCATGCGCTTGGCGAGCGCCGGCGAGGCGCCGGCGGTGGAGATCGCGATCGCGAGCGGTCCGCTGCGCACGATCGCGGGCAGGATGAAGTTGCACAGCGGCGGCACGTCGACGATGTTCACGAGCATCGCCCGCCGCTCGGCGTCGTCGAACACGGCGATGTTCACGTCGGTGTCGTTCGTGGCGGCGATCGCCATGAACGCGCCCTCGAGGTCGCTCGCGCCCGCGTACGGGCGCCGCTCCCACTCGATCGAGCCCTCGCGCGCGTACTCCTCCAGCGCCGGCTCGGCCTGAGGTGCGATCAGCGTGACCCTGCCGTCGCACGCGAGCAGCCCCTCGACCTTCTCCAGCCCGATCTCCCCGCCGCCGATCACCACGCAACGACGGCCGGTGAGCTTCAGGCAGGCGATGTAGAAGGGGGTATCGAGCATCCCCTGCACGCAGCTCTGGTCGCAGATCCCCTTGCGTAGCTGACAGACGCACTCCTTGCCTGCATAGGCCTGGGCTGGCATGCGTCAAGCGTAGCGTTACTTCGGCAGCCCGCGCCCGAATGCGCGCGCGGTCATTCGCGAGAGCGCGATGGCTCCTTCGCGCCACGCGCGCTCGCGGTCGGCGTCGCGTCCGGAGCGCATCTTCGCGATCGCGCGGGCGGCCCTGACGCTCGCGCCGTCATACGGTCCCCACCACACGCCCCGCATCGCCGGCGGGTCCCATGTGATGAGCTTCTCCTGCGCGCACGCCCGCAGCCCGGCCTGGCCGAGCGTTCGCCCGAGCCCCCCGCCGGCGGCCGCGCCCCACGGTCCGCGTGACACGGTCGGCCCGGGCAGGTGGTCGTTGAGCCACACCATCCCCGCGTGCAACTCGCGCGCGATCCGCACGCCGCGGAAGCGGTCGGCCGTCCACACCGACGCGCCGAGGCCGTAGTCGCTGTCGTTGGCGAGCGCGATCGCCTCCTCGATGGTGTCGACGGGCACGACGGCGAGCACCGGCCCGTCGATCGGCTCGCGCATCAGGCGCATGTCGTTGGTGGCGCCGGTGACGATGGCGGGAGCGTAGAACGCGCCCGCCTCGCAGCCGGCGGGGACGGTCGGTCCGCCGCAGTGCAGCACGGCGCCCTGCCCGATGGCCTCGCGCACCAGCTCATCGACGTGCTCGACCCGGCGCGCGGAGGCGAGCGGGCCGACCTGCACGCGCGGGTTGGCGGGGTCGCCGACGGTGAGGGTCTGCGCGCCATGCACGAGCTCGGCGAGGAAGCGCTCGTACACCTCGCGCATCACGTACACGCGCTCGACCGAGCCGCGCGCCTGGCCGGCTCCGGCGCAGCCCGCCCACAGCGCTCCGGCGACGGCGCGCGGCAGCTGCGCGTCGGCGAGCACGATCATCGCGTCCTTGCCACCGAGCTCGACGGTGACCTCCTTCTCGCGCGAGACGCACGCGCGCGCGACCACGCGCCCGACGGCGGGCGAGCCGGTGAACAGCACCTTGTGGACGGGCGACTGCGCGAGCGCCACGCCCACGTCGGCTCCGCCGTGCGCGATCCGCACCAACCCCTCCGGCAGTCCGGCACGAGCCAGCACGCGCGCGATTCGCTCGCCCGCTAGGCACGCGCGCGCGGCGGGCTTGAAGACGACGCCGTTGCCGGCCAGCAGCGCCCCCGCGATCTGCCCGAGCGGCTGCGCGAACGGGGCGCTGCCAGCGCCGATCACCCCCACCACGCCGTAGGGCTCGTACGCGATCCGCGCGCGCTTGGCGATCGCCATCGAGCGGTTGATCCCCACGCGCCGGCCGCCGAGCACGTCGGCGCCGTCGTCGGCGATCCAGATCAGCGCGTCGATCGCGGCGAGCAGCTCGAGTGTGACGATCTCTCCGCGCGGCCGGCCGCCTTCGCGCGCGAGCGTCTCACCCAGCTCGTCGAAGTCGTCGATCACGCACTGCGCCATGCGGCGCATGTAGCGCGCGCGATCCTGCACGCGCAGCAGCGCCCACAGCGGCTGCACCTTCGCCACCGCCGCGACCACCTCATCGACGCGCGCGGGGTCCGTGGAGGTGACGCTGCCGAGGATCGCGCCCGTGGCGGGGTCTCGCGCGATCAGCTCGTCGCGCGCCTGCGGCTCGTTGACGGAGGTGCTCATGGGCGACCGATTATGGCCTCTCCACGCCCCGTCTCCGGCGGATCTCGCGCAGGCGCTCGGCGAGAGGCGCCTCGGCGTCGTCGGGCTCGTAGAAGCGCGCGCCGGCGACCGAATCCGGCAGCAGCTCCTGCGGGGAGAGGTGTCCGGGGCGTCGGTGCGGGTTGTCGTAGTCGCCGCGCTCCTGCCCCACGGAGCGCAGGTCGGACAGTGCCCCAGAGCGCAGCCAGCTCGGCACGGCTCCCGCGCCATGCTCGCGCACGTGTCGCTGCGCGGCCGACAGCGCGACCCCGGCGGCGTTGGACTTGGGGGCGAGCGCTAGGTAGATGGCCGTCTGCGCGAGCGCGTAGCGGGCCTCGGGCAGGCCGACGTGCTCGACCGCGGCGGCCGCCGCGACGGCCACCTCCAGCGCTCCGGGGTCCGCGTTGC
The DNA here is from genome assembly GCA_964588985.1 of uncultured Solirubrobacteraceae bacterium. GTDB lineage: Bacteria > Actinomycetota > Thermoleophilia > Solirubrobacterales > Solirubrobacteraceae > Palsa-744. The sequence continues at coordinate 153,810 of CAZPQW010000005.1, read as the reverse complement.
CGATGTCCTCGGAGGCGAGGATCACCATCCGCCGCACGATGAAACGCGGGTCCTCGCCGCCCTCGAGCATCACCGCGAGGTAGTACAGCGACGCGTCTGGATCGGAGCCCCTGGTGGCCTTGATCCAGGCGGAGATGTAGTCGTAGTGGCGGTCGCCGCCTTTGTCGTAGAGGATCGCCCGTCGCTGCAGCGCGTCCTCCACGCGCGCGAGCGTCACCCGCGGCTCCTGCTGGCCGGCGGCGGTCGCTGCGGCGAGCTCGAGCGCGTTGAGCGCGGTGCGCGCGTCGCCTTCGCTGCGCGCGGCGAGGAACTCGACCGCGTCCTCCTCGACGGCGACGGAGGCGCCCTCCGCGGCGCGGCGCAGGATCAGCGCCACGTCGGCGGCGGTGAGCGCCTGAAGCGCATACACGCGCACGCGCGAGAGCAGCGCGCCGTTGACCTCGAACGCGGGGTTCTCCGTGGTGGCGCCGATCAGCGTCAGCAGCCCCTCCTCGACGGCGGGCAGCAGCGCGTCCTGCTGGGCCTTGTTGAAGCGGTGGATCTCGTCGAGGAACAGCACCGTCTGCGCGCCGGAGGTGTCCCGGCGGTGCGCGGCGCGCTCGATCACCGCGCGCACCTCCGCGCGGCCGGCCTGCACCGCGCTGAGCTCCTCGAACGCCGCTCCCGAATGCTCGGCGACGATCCGCGCGAGCGTCGTCTTGCCCGAGCCGGGCGGCCCGTAGAGCACCATCGAGTGCGGGCGGCCCTGCTCGATCGCGGTCCGCAGCGCCGATCCGCCGGCCAGCAGGTGGGCCTGCCCTACGAACCCCTCGAGGCTGCCCGGGCGCACGCGCACCGCCAGCGGTCGCGCGCCCTCGGCGTCGCGCTCATCGCCCGGCTTTCGGATGATCGAATCGGTGCCTGAATCCTCGCCAAAGAGGGTATCCACACGTTGAGTATCGCCCAATACGGGCGGGCTCCAGCGCCCGTCGACCCGGGGAGGTTGTACCCGGGGGTTGTCGAATCTATAGTGCCCGTGAACGAAGTTGCCAAGTCCCCCCATCTTTGCCCCGAGCGGGCTGATTCGCCGAGATGAGCATCGGCGGGGCTGAGGCCCTGCCCGCCGGAGGAGGCGGGCTCGAATTTCTCGACCTCGGTGGGGACATCGCGGCGCGCTCGCCCCTGCAGCTGTTCTGGCGCCGGCTGCGCAAAGACAGGGTCGCGATGGTCTCCGGCGGGTTCATCGTGTTCATCGTGATCGTCGCGATCGCGGCGCCGCTCGTGGTCAAACTGCTGGGCCTTCCCGGCCCGTACACGCAGAACCCGAGCCTGACCGGCCCGTTCGGCGAACCGGCCGGCCCCAGCGGCGCGCACCCGTTTGGCGTCGATCCGCTCGGTCAGGACATCGCCTCGCGCGTGATCTACGGAACCAGGGTGTCGCTCGAGGTGGGCGTCGTCGGGACGACGATCGCGATGATCCTCGGTGTCTCGCTCGGACTGATCGCCGGCTACTACCGCGGCTGGCTCGACACGGTCATCTCACGCCTACTCATCGACGTGACGCTGTCGATCCCGCTCCTGCTGTTCGGTCTCGGCATCGGCGCCGCCTGCTCGGTGCGTGGCTGCGTCGGCGGCGCCCTCCAGCCGGGCGTCGGCGTGATCATCTTCCTGATCGCGTTCGCGACGTGGACGTACTTCGCGCGCATCGTGCGCGGGCTCGTGCTGTCGCTGCGCGAGCGCGAGTTCGTCGATGCGGCGCGCGCGCTCGGCGCGTCGGACCTGCGGATCATGTTCCGCGAGATCCTCCCCAACCTCGTTGCACCGATCATCGTCTACGCGACACTGCAGATCCCGCTGAACATCCTGATCGAGGCGTCGCTCTCGTTTCTCGGCGTCGGCGTGCGCTCGCCGACGGCGAGTTGGGGCCAGATGATCGCGGCGGCGACGCCGACCTTCAACACGGCGTGGTGGTACATGATCTTCCCCGGCGCGGCGCTGCTCTTGACGGTGCTCGCCTTCAACCTGCTCGGCGACGGATTGCGCGACGCGCTCAACCCACGGAGGGCGTAGTGACCCACCCTGACTTGCACACGACAAACAAAGGAGGCGCCCCTATGAGGTCGCTGAGAACGATTCTGCTGGTGGCGGTCGCGCTGACGCTGGCGGTGGCGCTGGCTGCTTGCGGCTCGTCGAGCAGCAGCAGCGGTAGTTCGAGTGTCAGCACGCCCTCGGGCTCGCTTCCCGCTGGCGTGAAAAACCCGGTGGACGAGTCGCTGACGGGCGGAAAGCAGGGTGGAGTCCTGAACTCGGCCCAGAGCGAGGACTTCGAACACCTCGACCCCGGGCAGGCCTACTTCCAGCTCGACTACCAGATCACGAACGCCACGCAGCGCTCGCTCTACTCGTACAAGCCGAACACGTTCTCGGAATCGACCCCGGACCTGGCCGAAGGCCCGGCGCAGCTCAGCAATGGGGACAAGCTGATCACGATCAACATCCGCAAGGGCGTTCACTTCAGCCCGCCGGTCAACCGCGAAGTTACCGCGGCCGACGTCGTCTACGCGATCGAACGTATCGCCAACCCGAACGTCGCCAACCCTTACTACCTCGGCTACCTGAGCGCGATCGAAGGCATGAAGACCGCCAGCGGCGGTCCGATCGCCGGCGTCAAAGCGACCGGCAAGTACACGATCCAGATCAAATTGACGGCGCCTGAAGCGCCGATCGTGGTGGCGTCGATGGTGCTGCCGTGGAGTGCGCCGGTGCCGAAGGAATACGCCGCGAAGTTCGACGCCAAGAAACCGAGCGAATACGCCAACTACCAGGTTGCGTCGGGCCCGTACATGCTCAAGGCCAACGCCGCGGGCAAGGTGCTTGGGACCGGCTACCAGCCCGGCAAGTCGGCGACGCTCGTACGCAACCCCAACTGGAAGGCGAGCACGGACTATCGCCCGGCCTATCTGAACCAGATCAACATCACGATCGGCGGCGACACCAATGTGATCGGACGCCAGGTGCTCGAAGGCAGCGCGATGGTTCAGTCGGACGCGCCGGCCGCGCCGATCGTGAAGCTCGCCGTCCAGCAGTTCCCGAGCCAGCTCGTGATCTCGGCGGGCGGAGGCGCGGGCGACCGCTACATCGCGATCAACAACAGCTCCGGGCCGTTCAAGAACGTCAACCTCCGCAAGGCGCTGTGGGCGGCGACCGACCGTGAAGCGCTCGACCGTCTGCGCGGCGGCAAGACCGTCGCCGATGTGATGACGCACTTCCTCTGGAACGGCATCGCCGGCTTCGAAGAAGCCGGCGGTTATCCGGGTCCGAAGGTCGACTACAACGAACACCCGACCGGCGACATGGCGGTCGCCGAAAAGTACATGAAGCTCGCCGGCTATCCGAGCGGCAAGTACACCGGATCGGAAACGCTGCAGGTCGTCGGCGACTCGTCGGCCCCCGCGAACAACGTCGCCGAAGCGGTCAACCACACGCTGACGAGCCTCGGCTTCAAAACGAAGCTAAACCTGGTCGAGCACACGGTCATGTACTCGAAGTACTGCGGCGTCGTAACCGAAAAGATCGACGTCTGCCCGAACGTCGGCTGGATCGCCGACTTCGGCGACCCGGAGGCGGTGCTGAACGTTCCGTTCAACGGCAACCTGATCGTCAAGAACGGCACCAACTCCAACTGGGGTCTCGTCAACCATCCGAAAATCAACGCGGCGATGGAAGCGGCGGCGAAGGTCGTTGGCACGAAGGCGCGCGGCGAAGCGTGGGCGAAGATCGACCGCGAACTCGTCGAAGAAGCCGTCGTGATCCCCTACCAGTGGGCGAAGGAACCGTACATCGAGTCCAAAGACGTCGAAGGCGTCAACCAGTACTGGAACTCTGGTACCTGGGACTACTCGTTCACGTCGTTGAAGTAGTCGCGGCTCGACGGCGCGCGAGGGGGCGGGTCATGCGCCCGCCCCCTCGGGGCCGCTCCGTGCTCCCCACGAACCGGAACAGGAATCCAGCGATGCCGAGGGACAGACGATGACGCGCTACATCGTTCGCAGGCTGCTGTGGGGGGTTGTGCTGCTCGTCATCGTCCTGGCGCTGCTGTTCGTGATGTTCCGCGTCCTGCCCACCGCCGACCCGGCGAAGCTCAGGGCCGGGCGGTTGCAGAGCCCGAAGATCATCGCCGAGATCCGCCACGACCTCGGCCTCGACAAATCCCTGCCCGCGCAGTTCTGGGTCTACCTGAAGGGCATCTTCCTGCACTTCGACCTCGGCTACAGCTACTACTCGGACGCGCCCGTGAAGGAACTGATCTTCGACCGCCTGCCGGCGACGATCTCGCTGGTGCTCGGCGCCGCCGTCGTCTGGCTGGTATCGGGCCTGGGCGTCGGCATCATCTCGGCCAGGCGAGCCGGCTCGAAGCTCGACCGCGCGACGATGGGCACATCGCTGGTGCTCGTTTCCGCTCCCGAATACTGGCTTGGCCTGCTGGTGCTGTTCTTCTTCGCCTCGGACATCGGCAAAGTCCACGTCTTTCCCGGCGCCGGAAGCTACGTAGGCCTCACGGCCGAACCCGGCAAATGGTTCACGTCGCTGATCATGCCGTGGCTCGTCGTCGCCGCCGGCACGGCGGCGGTCTACGCGCGGATGATCCGCGGCACCCTGATCGAGACTATGGGCGAGGACTACATTCGCACGGCGCGCGCGAAGGGGCTGTCCGAGCGCAGCGTCGTCCTGCGCCACGGCCTGCGCGCGGCGATCAACCCGATCGTGACGGTGCTCGGAGTCGACATCGCGATCCTGCTCGGCAGCTCGGTGCTCGTCGAAACGGTCTTCGACATTCCCGGCATCGGGCGCCTCAACTACATCGCGATCACACATGCGGACTTCCCGATCATCCAGGGCACGGTGCTGTTCGCGTCGATGTTCGTGATCGTCGCGAACATCGTCGTGGACATCGCCTACGCGTTTCTCGACCCGCGGGTGAGGTACTCGTGACGGATGCCGAGCCGCTGCTGCGCGTTGAGGAGCTGCGCGTGGAGTTCCGGACCGAGGACGGCGTCGTGCACGCGGTCGACGGCGTGACCTACGAGGTCCACGCCGGACGAACACTCGGGATCGTCGGCGAGTCGGGCTCGGGCAAGACCGTCTCCTCGCTGACGACGCTCGGGCTGACACGCGCTCAGGGGGCGCACGTATCCGGGCGGATCGTGTTCGAGGGCAAGGACCTCGTGACGCTCTCCGACGGTGAGATGCGCGCGATCCGGGGCAACGACATCGCGATGATCTTCCAGGACCCACTGTCCTCGCTGCACCCGTTCTTCAAGGTCGGCGCGCAGCTGATCGAGGCCGTGCGCGTGCACCAGGACGTCTCCAAGGCGCAGGCGCGAGCGCGCGCGATCGAGCTGCTAGGGCTCGTCGGCATCCCCGACCCGTCGCGGCGCGTGGACGAGTACCCGCACGAGTTCTCCGGCGGCATGCGCCAGCGCGCGATGATCGCGATGGCGCTCGCCAACGAGCCGAAGCTGCTGATCGCCGACGAGCCCACGACGGCGCTCGACGTGACCGTGCAGGCTCAGATCCTCGCGCTGCTCGAGCGCCTGCAGCGCGAGCTCGGGATGGCGATCGTGATCATCACGCACGACCTCGGCGTCGTGGCCGAGATGGCCGACGACATCGCCGTCATGTACGCCGGACGGATCATCGAGTCGGCGTCGGCAGAACTCCTTTTCGCCGGCCCCGAGCACCCGTACACATGGGGCCTGCTCAACTCGATCCCGTCGCTGAGCGGCACGCGCAAGGAGCAGCTCGTGCCGATCCCAGGCACCCCGCCGAGCCTGATCAACCCTCCGTCGGGCTGTCACTTCCACCCGCGCTGCCCCTACTCGCAGCCGGACCACGAGCGGATCGACCCCGAGCTGCAGTCGATTCCGGGTGAGCCGACGCACCACGTCGCGTGCCTGCTCGAGAGCGAGGTGCGTCGTCGACTGTGGGGTGAGCTCCACAAGGGACGGACGCCGGAGCAGGCGATCTCCGAGGTGGGTCTGCCGGCGGTGACGCCGTGAGCGCACTCGTCGAAGTGCGCGACCTCGTCAAGCACTTCCCGATCAGGCGTGGCGTCATCATCCAGCGCAAGACCGGCGCCGTGCAGGCGGTCGACGGCGTCAGCTTCGACGTGCGCCGCGGTGAGACGCTCGGCATAGTCGGCGAGACCGGCTGCGGCAAGAGCACCACCGCGCGGCTGATCATGCGCCTGCTCGACGCGACGAGCGGCGAGATCCGCTTCGAAGGCGAGGACATCGCGCGTCTGAAGGGAGCACGCCTGAAGGCGCTGAGGCGCGAGATGCAGATGATCTTCCAGGACCCCTACTCGTCGCTGAACCCGCGCAAGACGATCGGGTCGATCATCGGCGAGCCGTTCGCGATCCACGGCCTCAACGAGGGCAGGGGCGAGCGCCGCAAAGCGGTGCAGGAGCTGATGGAGACAGTGGGGCTGAACCCCGAGCACTACAACCGCTACCCGCACGAGTTCTCCGGCGGGCAGCGCCAGCGCATCGGCGTGGCCCGCGCTCTGGCGTTGAAGCCGAAGCTGCTGATCGCCGACGAGCCCGTCTCCGCGCTCGACGTGTCGATCCAGGCGCAGGTGCTGAACCTCCTGCGCGACCTGCAGAGCGAGTTCGGCCTCACGGTGGTGTTCATCGCCCACGACCTGTCGGTGGTGCGCCACATGTGCGACCGCGTGGCGGTGATGTATCTCGGCAAGATCGTGGAGATCGGCGGCGGCGACGAGCTCTACGACTTCCCCCGCCACCCCTACACCGGCGCGCTGCTGTCAGCCGTCCCGGTGGTCGACCCCTCGCGCCACGGAGAGCAGCGCAGGCTGCTGAGCGGCGACGTGCCGAGCCCGGCGAACCCGCCGAGCGCGTGCCGCTTCCACACCCGCTGCCCGAAGGCCCGGCCGCTGTGCTCCGACCAGGAGCCGCCGCTCGAGGACAAGGGGTCCGGTACCAGGGCGGCGTGCCACTACCCGCTCACGCGCGAGGAGACCGCTCAGATCGGCGTACGATCTGCGCCATGAGCGCGAACGGGTCAGACGCCGGGGAGCGATCGGCTGAGGCCGAGGAGCTGCTCGCGCAGCTGATCCGCTTCAACACGGTCAACCCCCCGGGGAACGAGCTCGCGGCGCAGGAGTACCTCTCCGGCCACCTGAGCGCGGCGGGCTTCGAGTGCGAGCTGCTCGGCGCGGTGCCGGAGCGGCCGAACCTCGTGGCGAGGCTGCGCGGCAAGAGCGCCGACGGACCCACGCTGTGTTATCTCGGCCACGTCGACACGGTCCTCGCGGACCCCGCCGACTGGACGCACGACCCGTGGTCGGGCGAGATCGCCGACGGCTACCTGTGGGGCAGAGGCGCGCTCGACATGAAGTCGCAGGTCGCCGCGGAGATCGCCGCGGCGGCGTCGCTCGCGCGCTCTGGTTGGCGCCCCGCGCACGGCGAGCTGCTGATCGTGGCGGTCGTGGACGAGGAGACGGGCGGCTCGCTCGGCGCGCAGTGGATCACCGAGACGCACCCCGAGAAGGTGCGCTGCGACCTGCTCGTGAACGAGGGCGGCGGCGCGGTGTTCGAGTACGGAGGCACGCGCTGCTACGGCGTGTGCTGCGCGGAGAAGGGCGTGTTTCGCTTCAACGTCAGCACCGACGGCGTGGCGGGGCACGCGTCGATGCCGAGCATGGGCGAGAACGCGCTGCTGAAGATGGCCCCGGTGCTCGAGCGCCTGGGCGCCCGCCAGCCCTCCCACAGCCCGACGGACGAGCCGATCGCGTTCCTGCGCGGGCTCGGCGAGGACCCCGACGACCTCGACGGCTCGCTGGCGCGGCTGCGCGCCGCGGACCCGCGCCTGGCGACGATGTTCGAGCCGATGTTCGGCGTGACCTTCACCCCCACCCGGATCAGGGCGTCGGAGAAGATCAACGTGATCCCCAACCGCGCGGAGCTGAAAGTCGACTGCCGCGTCCCGCCGGGTCTGGGGGAGCAGGAGGTGCGCGCGGGCATCGCGGAGGTCCTCGGCGAGGAGGACGGCGCCGACTGGCGGATCGACTTCACGGAGAAGGTCGTCGGCAACCGCTCGCCCGTGAGCTCGCGGCTGATGGACACGATCTCCACGTGGATCGGCGAGCAGGACCCCGGCGCGCGCGCCGTGCCGGTGGTGCTCCCGGGCTTCACCGACTCGCGCCACTTCCGCCTCGCGTTCCCCGAGTGCGTCGCGTATGGGTTCTTCCCCCACCGCCACCAGTCGCTGCTCGACGGCGCGCCGCTGGTCCACGGCGCGGACGAGCGGATCGACGTTCGCGACCTCGCGTTCGCGACGAAGCTGTTCGAAGACCTGGCTGTGCGAATCCTGGGCTGAGACGGTCGCCGCTCGACAAGCGCGGCCCAAACACGCATAATCGGCGCAGATGCCAAGGATGGTGCCAGCGGAGAGGATGTGCGGATGAGCAAGGAAGCAACGGCGGAAGCAAAGGTTTCCGCAGGCGGGTCTGCGGTCGCACACACGCACGAAACGGTCGTGGCGGCGAGCGACGCCGCGGCGAAGCACGCCGCCACTGTCGCCAGCCACGCGGTGACACACCCGCTCGTGACCCACTCGATCGTGCAGCAGCCGGCGGTGCCGGCGGAGTCCTTCACCCAGGAACTGCAGGGATGGGCACTCAACTGGGAGCCGGTGTTCGGCATCCTGTTCTTCGTAGCGATCATAGTGGTGATGTGGCGGATGCTGAAGGTGATGCCGCGCATCAAGCCGCAGCAGATCAAGCCGTCCTCCGGCCAGGCGATCACGTTCGCGGACATCGCGGGGGTGGACGAGGCGAAGGCGGAGCTGCAGGAGATCGTGGAGTTCCTGCGCGACCCGAAGTCCTTCCATGCGCTCGGCGCGAAGGTCCCCAAGGGCATCCTGCTGCACGGCCCTCCGGGCACGGGCAAGACGCTGCTGGCGAAGGCGGTGGCGACCGAGTCGGGCGCGCAGTTCTTCGCGCAGTCGGCGGCGTCGTTCGTGGAGATGTTCGCGGGCCTCGGCGCGGCGCGTATCCGCCGCCTGTTCGCGATCGCGCGCAAACACGAACCGGCGATCATCTTCATCGACGAGCTCGACGCGGTGGGCGGCCGCCGCGGGATGGACATCTCCGGCGAGAAGGACCAGACGCTCAATCAGCTGCTCGTGGAGATGGACGGCTTCTCCTCCAGCGGGCGGGTGGTGGTGATCGCGGCGTCGAACCTGCTGGAGAAGCTCGACCCGGCGCTGCTGCGCCCGGGCCGTTTCGACCGCCAGGTGTTCGTGGTGCCGCCCGACGTGAAAGGCCGGCTGGGCGTGCTGCAGGTGCACACGCGCACCAAGCCGATGGGCGACGTGGACCTCGGTGTGGTGGCCCAGCACACGAGCGGTCTGACGGGCGCGGACCTCGCGAACATCTGCAACGAGGCGGCGATCTTCGCGACGAGGCGCGGCGCGAAGGTGTTGGAGATGCAGGACTTCGACTCGGCGCTCGAGCGCGTGATCGCGGGCGTGCAGTCCAAGCGCGTGCTGAACACTCACGAGAAGCGCGTGGTGGCCTACCACGAGGCGGGGCACGCGCTGTGCGGCGAGCTGCTGCCGTCGGTCGACCGCGTGCACAAGATCTCGATCGTGCCGCGCGGGCGCGCGCTCGGCTACACGCTGAACCTGCCCGCGGAGGACCGTTACCTGAAGACGCGCGAGGAGCTGCTCGACTACATGACGGTGTTGCTCGGCGGCCGCGTCGCGGAGCAGGTGGTGTTCGGCGCGATCACCACCGGAGCCTCAGACGACCTCAAGCGGGTGGCGGAGATCTCGCACTCGATGGTCCACGACTTCGCGATGGGCACCGGCGGTGTGGGACGCTCGCCGGACGGCGACGTGCGGCTCTCGGAGACCACGCTGCGCATCCGCGACGAGGAGCGCCAGGAGCTGATCGAGGAGGCCCGCCGCGCGGCGCAGAAGATGATCGTCGCCCACCGCCCGCAGCTGGAGGCGCTCGCGGAAGAGCTGCTCGAGAACGAGGTGCTGGAGCGCGAGGGGATCGAACGGATCATGGACGGCGTGCCGCGCCTGGAGCGCGCCCCGGGCGTGGGGCTGCGCGTGGTGGCCGCCACCGCGCACACGACGCTCCCGCCGCAGGGACCCCGCCAGATCCGGCTCCCCGACACCTCGGACGAGGACTGACGCGAACGGCTATAGACTGCGGCGCATGTTCAGTCGCATCGACCACATCGGGGTCGCGGTCGAGGAGATCGACGCCGCGCTGGAGCTGTACCGCGACGGCTTCGAGCTCGAGGTTGCGCACCGCGAGGTCGTCGAGGAGCAGGGCGTTGAGGCTGTGCTGCTCGACGTGGGCGAGAACCACGTGGAGCTGCTCGCGCCGCTGTCGGCGGACACCCCCGTGGGCAAGTTCCTCGCCAAGAACGGCCCGGGCCTGCACCACGTGGCCTACCAGGTGAGCGACATCGACGCGACGCTCGAGGCGCTCAAGCGGGCGGGCATGCAACTGATCGACGAGCAGCCGCGCACCGGCATCCGCGGCTCGCGTGTGGCCTTCATGCACCCCCGCGCCACCGCGGGTGTGCTGACCGAGATCGTCGAGCCGGCGGCGGGAGTGGGAGCGCACTGATGACAGACTCGCGACGCGTGACGATCGGGTTCCAGGGCGGCCAGGTGCTGGCGATGCGCCTCACCGACGCGGTCCTGAAGAAGCTCAACGAGGAGCTCGGCAGCGGCGGCTGGCACGAGTTCCAGAGCGAGGACGGGCCGGTCCGCGTGGACATCGGGCAGGTCGTCTACGTCAGTGCCGAGGGGGACGACTCCCGCGTCGGCTTCGGCTAGGACGACCGCTGGCCGGCGCGATGCGGCGTCCTGCGGCGCCGGCCCGGTCGCGGTCGCTCGTGTGCAAAGCACGCCACGCTTCCTGCGTCCTTGCCTCGCTTGACCACGATCGTCCTGGGAGCAACCAAAGGCATGATCAATCTCGACGAGCGGCTGCTGCGGCTGGCTCGCACGCGCGGCCACGCCCCGGGCGTGGAGCGCGCTGTGGCGCGGTTCTCGCGGCTTGGGGAGCACGGCGCGGTGTGGTTCTCGATCGGGGCGGCCGGGTATGCGCTCGACCGACGAAGGCGGCCGGAGTGGGGTCGCGCGGTGGGTGCGGTTGCGGGCGCGTTTGCTCTGAACACGCTCACAAAGCTCGTCGTCCGGCGCCGGCGGCCTGAGATTCCGGGCCTGCCGCCGCTGATCTCGACGCCTACGCAGCTGAGCTTCCCCAGCGCGCATGCTTCCACGTCGTTTGCGGGGGCTTGCGCGTACTCGCGGCTGGGGGTGTCGGCGGGTGGGTTGTATGGGCTCGCGGGGGGGCTGGCGGCTTCGCGGCTGTATCTGGGGGTGCACTACCCCTCAGATGTGGTGGCCGGGGCTGTGCTGGGCTCCGTGGTGGGAGCCTTTGCGGGGCGGCGAGGGCGCGTGGCGCTGCGGGAGGAGGCACAACGGCTGGCGGCAGATTCGAGAGATCGCGCGGAGATGGCGAGGCTCGGCGAGGAGATGGACGAGATCACCCCGCCTTGGCCGGCTGACTGAGGTGTGTCGCGAGGGCGTGCGCGGGACCTTCTTCATCTGCAGATCTGGACACACCAATGCGTATACTGGACGCATGAGCCAAGCGCTTGCGAGATCGGCGGAGAAGCTGGGATGTAGCGAGCGGACGCTGCGTCGCTATGTAAACGACGGGCTACTGCACGGGCGCCGTGTGGGTCGACAGCTGGAGCTTTCTTACGCAGAGGAGGAATATCTGGGCCTCCACTGGGATCTGCTGAGCAGGTTGCGGGTGGCATTGCGCACGGAGCCTGCGATTCGCTTGGCGGTGTTGTTCGGGTCCACCGCCATCGGCGAGGACGACGACCGCTCGGATGTGGATCTGTTGGTCGTTCATCGCAATCCCGCACCGCTTGTACTGGCTGGGGTGAGGCTGCGTCTTCGGCGCGCACTCGGCAGGTCGGTCGACGTGGTGGCGCTGGAGGATGCGGAGACGATGCCGACGCTGCTGGCCGACGTCTTGAGCGAGGGCCGTGTGCTGATCGATCGTGACGGGCTGTGGGAATCCCTGCAGGAGCGTCGCTCGGAGATCGTCGCGGCTGCAGAGCGCGAAGATCGGGCGACCGCGGCGCGCACGTGGGCAGTCGTGACCGAAGCGCGCGAGCGGATCGCGGCGGCTTAGGCGTGCCATCAGGTGTCGGCGGAAAACTCGAGAGAGGGTCTATCCAAAGGACAGCGCAGGCTTGGCGCCATCCTCGACGCTGTTCCCTTCGCGCGAGAGCAGCTGTTTGTCGCCATCGAAGAGTTCGATCCCGATTTCGATATGACGGCGTTTCTGCTGGCTGCGCGCTCGCCCGACGCGCGTGAGCGAAACAAGGTGGCGGTGGTCGAGCGTGGGTATGAGGTGCTGATCAACTGGCTGCACGAGCTTGCGGCCCGCGCTCTTGCCGAGGGCCAGCGGCTCGGACTGCTGGACAAGGCTCGTGGGAGCCCGTGGGAGCGCCTCGCGGCGCTCGGGGTCATCTCTCAGGACTCGGCCGTTCGCCTCCAGGAGGCCAAGGAGTTGCGTGACACGCTTGCGCATGCCTATCCGCCGGCGGGCTGGAAGGCGCTGCACGCAGCGGTGCGGACGCTGATTGCAGAGCTCGACGGCTACATGGCCAGCTGCACCAAATGGCTTGTGGACGAGGGCATCGTCGTGAGCCCGGGCGGCTCAGCATGAGCACCAGAATCGGCATCGTCGGCATGCCCAACGCGGGCAAGTCGTCGCTGTTCAATGCGCTGACGAAAGCTGGCGCTGAGGCGGCGAACTACCCGTTCACGACGATCGAGCCGAACGTGGCGGTGGTGCCGGTGCGCGACGAGCGCCTGGAGCAGGTGGCGCGCACGGTGGACGCTTCGGAGATCGTTTGGGACACGGTCGACTTCCACGACATCGCGGGGCTCGTGGCGGGGGCGCACAAAGGCGAAGGGCTCGGCAACCGCTTCCTGGCGAACATCCGCGAGACGGACGCGATCGTGCACGTGGTGCGCGCGCACGGAGACGAGAACGTGATCCACCCGGAGGGCCGCGTGAATCCGCTGGCGGACATCGAGACGATCGAGACGGAGCTGATCCTCGCGGACCTCGAGCAGGCCGAAAGGCGCGTGGAGCGCGTGGCGCGTCAGGCGCGCAGCCTAGACCGTGCGCTGATCGCCGAGGAGGCGTGGCTGCGCAGTGTGATCGAGGCGCTGCAGGCCGGCCGTCCGGCGCGCTCGGTGCCGGTGCCGGAGGAGGCGCCGAACGCGGCGCGCGACCTGGGCTCGTTGACGAGCAAGCCGGTGCTGTTCGTGGCGAACGTCGACGAGGGCTCCGAGGAGGTGCCGGCGGAGATCGCCGAGCACGCGGCCTCGCACGGCGCGCGCGCGGTGGCGGTGTCATCGCGTATCGAGGCCGAGCTGGCGGAGCTCGAGGACGAGGACGCGAGCGCGATGCGCGAGGAGCTCGGCGTGAGCGAGTCTGGTCTTCAGCGAGTGGTGCGCGAGGCGTTTGCGCTGCTCGAGCTGATCGCGTTCTTCACCGCCGGGGAGGCCAAGCCGGCCCAGTCGTGGCACCTGCGCCAGGGGCTCACCGCGTGGCACGCGGCCGGGCAGATCCACACGGACATTCAGAAGGGGTTCGTGCGCGCTGAAGTCATCGGCTGGCGCGAGCTAGTCGACGCGGGGGGGTACGCGAGCGCCCGTGACAGAGGCACGCTCCGTCTGGAGGGCCGCGACTACGTGATGGCCGATGGGGATGTCATCAGCGTGAAGTTCACGCCGTAGAGGGACTCTCGGCAAGCGCGCCGAGCCGCTCCGCCAGTCGCCGCATCCCCAGCTCTCCAGCGACGCGTGCGCCGTTCGCGAAGTCGGTGGTGCGATCCGCCGGCGGCTGCACCTCGACCCGCTGGAGCGTCGCGATCCGCTTGAACACTCCCAGCAGATCCTCGTTCTCGTTCAGGGCGGCGGCCGTGCGCGGGCGCATCGTCGTGTCGGGCGCCTTCGCCGCGGCCATCACGCCCTCGAGCGTTCCGTGCGCGCGCAGCAGCTCCGCGGCGGTCTTCGCGCCGATGCCCGGAGCGCCGGGTAGCCCATCGGAGGGATCTCCACGCAAGGCGATGAAGTCGGGCACCTGCTCGGGCTCGACGCCGTAGCGCTCTCGCACCTCCGCCGGCCCGATCTCCATCTGCTCGGAGCCCTTGCGCAGGTCGATCACCGCGATTCGGTCGCTGACCGCGCCGTACATGTCGCGGTCGCCGCTCAGCAGCAGCGCCTCGCCGCCGCTCTCCTGCTCGGCGAGCGCAAACGAGAACATCGTGTCGTCGGCCTCCAGGCCCGGGCTCTCGGCCACCGTCCAGCCGAGGCTGGCGAGCAGTTCGGGCGCCTTCTCCCACTGCGCGGCGAGCTCCGCCGGCATCGGGTCGCGGTGCGCGTGATACGCCGGGTAGAGCTCCACGCGGTAGGTCGCCGCCTCATCGCCCAGGCACGCCACCACGGCGCGCGGAAGCTTGGAGTCGAGTAGCGACAGGATCGCGTTGACCGTGCCGAGCAGCGCGTTCACCGGTCGGCCCTCGCTGTCAGTGATCGATTTGGGCAGCCCGAAGAACGAGCGGTAAAGCAGCCACGGAACGTCCGCGATCAGCAGCGGCGAGGGCAATCAGCCCTCGAGCATCCAGCAGTTTTCAGTCCACAGGAAGCGGTTCGGGCCGGCGATCAACGGGCTGGGCAGATCGAGCGTCGCCACGTTGCCGTGCACGATCACCGCCGCGGAGGCGATCTGGTGCAGCTGTGCGCGCAGGTGCGCACGCTCGCCGTGCTTGCGCAGCAGCGCAGTCAGCTTCGCGTTCCAACGCCGTTCGCAGCTGGTGCCGTGCTTCACGGCGCGCATCGGCGCGTTCAGCACCGCGCACGCTTCCGCCCCGTTGCGCGTGAGCTCGGCGGTGACAAACCTCGTCGCCGCACGGCGAACCCACACGATCTGTTCGTGCGTACCCACCGACGATGCGGCGAGCGAGCTCGCCGGCGCGAGGAGCGAGGCCGCGCACGCAAGCGCGACGGCGATGCGACGAGCGCTCATGAGCGGGTTATCGGCAGCTCGGCGGATTTCCGCACGATAGCTCCGCGCCCGCAGCCGGATGGTCGATCAGCCCGCCGCCGCGCCGCCGGTGCCGGCGGTGGACACCGTCGCGCTCGGTGCCGGCGCGCCGCCCTGGGGCGAGGTGGGCGGCGGCGGTTGTACGGGGGGTGGAGGCGCGCTGCCCGTTGGCTGCCCGGCGCTGGGGGCTTGCCCGCTGCGGTCGGGCTCGCGCTTGACGTGCGCGCCGCGTTTGACGCTAAAGAACGCCCACGTGCTCGTCAGTTCGAGGCGCCCCGCGAGTTCGGGGCCGCTCACCGGCGTGACGCCGCGCGTGCCGAGCACCTCCGCGGAGACGATCCGCGGCGAGGCGCCGCGCTTGAGCACCTCGATCCCGCGGAACGAGCCCTTCACGAGCCCGCGCAGACGCGCAGCCGCGGCGCCGAAGCTCAGGCTGTGCTTCCACGTGGACGTGTGGGTTTCGTACGCGTCCGGCACCGCCACCAGCCACGGCTCCGCCTGCGCGCCGAGGAACGAGTCCTCGATGTTCTCCGTCATTCCGCCCGAACTGGCGAAGAAGTACGTCGCGGCGGGCTTGTCGTTGTAGAGGACGATCTGGCCGGCGGTTGCGGCCACGGCGGCGTTCGTACTCGCGGTTTCCGCCGCCACGCCCACGTACATCTGCGAGCGGGTGTCGGAGTACACGTCGAAGCGCGCGCCGCCGGCGTGCGAGGTGAGCGCGTAGGAGCGGCTCGCGATCGCCTGCGCCTCGAGCGCCGCGAGCGGCCAGTTGGAGGGCATCTCCGCCGCCACCACGCCACGCACGTAGCGCTCGAGCGGCACCTTCACCACCTTCGAGCCCACGAGCACGCGGATCACCGCTTTCGCGGGCGCCTGGCCGAGCGTGGTGCCGGTGTAGTAGTGGGCGAGGATCGCCTGGTAGCTCCAGCCGTGCTGGGCGTAGCCGAGCGCGCCGTCCTGGCTCATGCCCACGCCGTGGCCGTCTCCTGCGCCTTCGATCACGAGCGTCGACGCGCCAGCCGGGGCGGCCCACAGCGCGAGCGCCGCCAAGGCGCCAACTGCCAGCCTGACGGTCGTGCTCACAGCGCGGTTGGGAACTCGCGCGCGGTGGTAGGTTGAGGTCATGGGCCGCACCTGTCTAAACCCCAACACGGGCAGCGGGCCATCGTCGCGCTCGAGTTGCGCATCGGTCATGGTGTACCGGTCGGGCTGTGATGTCAACCGCCTGAGCGCTGCACGATGACTGGCGTCGAGCGCGAGCGGGCGGTGCTCGGGCAGGTGCCCACCGAGCTGTACATCGCGGGCGAGTGGCGCGCCGCGAGCGGCGGCGGCACGCTCTCCGTCGAGGACCCATCCACGACCGAGCCGCTGATCGAGGTCGCCGACGCACAGGAGCAGGACGCGATGGCCGCCCTGGATGCCGCGGCGGATGCGCAGAAGGAGTGGGCCGTATATCCGCCGCGCGAGCGCGGGGAGATCCTGCGCCGCGCGTACGACGCGATCGTCGCGCAGGCCGACGACCTCGCGCTGCTGATGACGCTGGAGATGGGCAAGGCGCTCGCGGAGTCGCGTGCGGAGATCGCCTATGCGGCGGAGTTCTTCCGCTGGTTCTCCGAGGAGGCCGTGCGCATACACGGCCGCTACATGGTCAACACCACCGGCAAGGGACGTATCCTCACCATGCGCCAGCCCGTGGGGCCGTGCGTGTTCATCACGCCGTGGAACTTCCCCACCGCGATGGGTACCCGCAAGATCGCCCCCGCGATCGCCGCCGGCTGCACGATGGTCGTCAAGCCCGCCCAGCAGACGCCGCTGTCGATGCTCGCGCTCGCGAAGATCCTCGAGGAGGCGGGCCTGCCGGGCGGCGTGCTGAACGTGATCACAGCCAAGCGCTCCGGCGCTGTGATCGCGCCGCTGCTCAAGGACCCGCGCACGCGCAAGCTGTCTTTCACCGGCTCCACCGAGGTGGGGCGCGCGCTGATCGAACAGTCCGCCGAGCAGGTGCTGCGCGTGTCTATGGAGCTCGGCGGCAACGCGCCGTTCGTCGTGTTCGACGACGCCGACCTCGACGCGGCGGTCGACGGCGCGATGCTCGCGAAGATGCGCAACGTCGGCGAGGCGTGCACCGCGGCGAACCGCTTCCACGTGCACGAGTCCGTCGCGGAGGAGTTCTCGACGCGCCTCGCGGAGCGCATGGGCAAGCTGAAGGTGGGGCGCGGCACCGAGCCCGACGTGGACATCGGTCCGCTCGTCGACGAAGCGCAGCGCAACAAGGTCACCGAGCTCGTCGACGACGCCGTCGCGCGCGGCGCGCGCGTGCTGCTCGGCGGCGGGCACGCCGACGGCCCCGGCTACTTCTTCGAGCCCACCGTCCTCTCCGAGGTCCCCGGCGAGGCGCGTCTGTTCGCCGAGGAGATCTTCGGGCCGGTGGCGCCCGTGGCGACGTTCTCCACCGAGGAGCACGCGATAGCCGCGGCCAACCGCACCGAGTACGGGCTCGTCGCGTACGTGTACACACGCGACCTGGAACGTGCGTTCCGCGTGTGCGAGGGCATCGAGACGGGCATGATCGGCCTCAACCAGGGTGTCGTGTCGAACCCCGCCGCGCCGTTCGGCGGCGTCAAGCAGTCCGGGTTCGGCCGCGAGGGCGGCTTCGAGGGAATCGGCGAGTACCTAGAGACGAAGTACGTCGCGCTGGCTGTCTGAGGGGGCGGGCGGCAAGCTCGGGTTCCAAAATTCGGAATCCGCTAGTCTGCTCCGGTCTACGACGCTTGGGGGAGAGGTCATGAGGAAGTTCCGCGCTCGCGTAACGCTGATCGGCGCCGTACTGGCTGCAGCGGTAACACTCGCCGGCTGCGGCAGCAGCGGCACGGGCACAACCACAGCGACCTCGATCGGCAGCACAAGCCCTGTCACGACCGAGGCGAAGGTCGTACCTGTTGCGTTGCGTCTGACGCAGGGCAGCTACTCCGTATCTACGTCGGAAGCGACGATCTCAGGGATCACATCCACGGGCGCCTCGATCTCGGTCAACGGCACCGAAGCGACGGTCCACTCCGGACACTGGCACGACCGGCTGCATCTCCACATCGGGTCCAACCAGGTCGAAGTCGAAGCGACGATGAGTGGCCGCTCCCCTGCGACCCGTGTCGTCCACGTCATCCGACACCACAGTGCGGCGGAGCTCGAGGCGCTCGCGCGTGCACGTGCGTCGCGCGCCGAAGCCAAGCGTCAACACGAAGCCGAAACGCGCGAACGCAAAGAACGCGAGGCCGTCGAAAAGCGGGAACACCAACAGGCTCAGCAGCAGGCCGCATGCCCCAACGGCACCTACGAAAACTCGGCTGGCAACGTCGTCTGCAAACCGTACGAAAGCCCGACCCAGCCCGCGGGAGCTACCGCACGGTGCGAAGACGGCACCTACAGCTTCAGCGAATCGCGTAGCGGGACATGCTCCCACCACGGTGGCGTGGCGGTCTGGCTCAACGAATAGTCGCTGCCGCGTCTGTAGCACGGGGCTCGATGCACTTGTCATTTAGACCGGGCTTGTAAGCCGTGTTGCAGGAGACGACTGGCCGGGTGGCTAGAGTCCGCGCCATGAATCGTTTCCAACTCAAGCCCCTCCGGGCACTACTGCCGTTCCTTGCCATCGCAGCTCCGCTGCTCGCCGGCTGCGGATCCTCCTCCTCCGGCAACGGCATCGCCTCGAAGACGCCTACGCAGATCGTCGAAGCGGCGAAAAAGGCGTCCGCGGCGGCCGTGAGCGCGCACGTGGCGGGCTCAATTGTCAGCGGCGGCAAGCCGATATCACTCGACATGGAACTCGTCGCGGGCAAGGGCGGCAAGGGGCACATCGCCGTCGAAGGTCTCAGCGTGCAGCTGATCGAGGTCGACAAGGCCGTCTACATCAACGGCAGCACTGCCTTCTACACCCACCTCGCCGGCTCGGCCGCGGCCACGCTGCTGCAGGGAAAATGGCTGAAGGCGCCCGCCAATAACGCCAACTTCGCGTCCTTCTCCCAGCTCACCGACCTCGGCAAGCTGATCGGCTCGACGCTCGCGGCCCACGGCACGCTCAAGAGCGCGGGGACAACGACGGTCAACGGCCAGAAGGTCGTGGGCGTGACCGACTCCGCCAAGGGTGGAACCCTGTACGTGGCGACCACCGGCGCGGCTTACCCGATCGAGCTCGTCAAGACCGGCGCGGACGGCGGCAAGATCGTGTTCGACCGATGGAACAAGCCGGTGACGATCAAGGCGCCGGCCACCTCCGTCAACATCAACCAGCTGCAGAGCGGCCACTAGCTCTCGCTCGGACATATGTCTACCTCCACCGAGATCCCGTCAACACTGCGGGTAGTGACGTCGAATGGGAGTGGGCAGCGCAAGATGACCCAAGGACCAGACAAGGACGCGAGAGTTCTCGGTGAGCGCAATCCAAGCCAGCTTGCTTCAGCACCCCGCCGACCGGGGGGCGCCCAGGCGATCCCGCACGCGGGACCGCGTCGCGGCTCGCTGGCCCACGAGTCTCGGTGCGCTCATGCGTAGCGTCGACGAGGTCGAGGAGCTGAACGGCGACTCCCCGGGCAACGGCAACGGAGCACCTCCGAAGCAGCCCAGGCGCTCCGCGCTCTGGCTGACGTTCTGGGCGCTGCTGGGTGTCGCAGCGATCGCGGGCGCGATCGTCGCGGGCGCTTCCGCGCTCATCGTCGGCTGCCTGGCCGCCCTTGCATGCTCCGCGCTGGGGATCGGCTGGCGCTTCGGCGAAGGCAGCCGCGAGGCGCTCGAGCAGGAGATCGACACGCGCACGAGCGAGCTCAAACGCGCTCTCTCGGAGCTCGAGATCGCGCAGGCGGAGACCGTGCAGCGGCTGTCGATGGCGGTCGAGTTCCGCGACGAGGACACGGGCGCGCACATCGAGCGGATCGGACGCTTCTCGGTGCTGCTGGCCGAGCACATCGGCATGGACGCGGACTTCTGCGAGCGCCTGCGCCACGCCGCGCCTCTGCACGACGTCGGCAAGGTGGCGATCCCCGACGCGATCCTCCTGAAGCCCGGGCCGCTCACGCCGGAGGAGCGCGCGATCGTGGAGACCCACGCGGAGGAGGGCCACAGGCTCGTACGCGGCTCGTCATCCTCGATCCTCGACATGGCCGCGACGATCGCGCTGAGCCACCAGGAGAAGTGGGACGGCACCGGTTATCCGCGAGGCCTCAAGGGCGAGGCGATCCCGATCGAGGGACGGATCGTGGCCGTGGCGGACGTGTTCGACGCGCTCACCAGCGACCGCGTCTACCGCAAGGCCTTTCCCGTGGAGGACGCGGTGCAGATGATGCGCGAACAGCGCGGGCGCCACTTCGACCCGGTGCTCCTCGACGCGTTCATGGAAGTGCTCGGCCGCACCGGACCGGACGCACGCGCACAGCTGCGCTCCGACCCCGCGGCGCTCGTCGAGAGCACGCTGGAGACGTTTGCGACGGCCCTCGAACGCGGCGACGCGGAGATGGCCGAGGGCGCGATCGCGACCGCGATCGAGGACGGCATCTCGCCGACGACGCTTCACGCGGAGGTGATCGGGCCGGCGCTGCGGCGCATCGGCGTGCTCTCCGAAGCAGGCGACTTCGACGCCGAGCGCGAGCACCGCGCGAGCACGATCGCGCGCCGCGTGCTCGCGACGCTCTACCGCTACATGACCGGCGGGACCGAGCCGACCCGCCAGCGCGTGCTGCTCGCGGGCGTCGAGGGCGACCGCCACACGCTGGGGCTGCAGATGGTCCACGACCAGCTCGCGGCGGCCGGATTCCAGACCGTTTTCGACACCGAGCTGTCCGCCGAGCGCCTGCTCGCGATGATCGAGAGCCGCTCTCCCGATCTGGTCGTGCTCGGTGCGACCGTGGCGGACGAGGACGAGTCGGTTGAGATCGCCCTGCGCGACCTGCGCTCCAGCCACCCGGACATCCCGGTCGTGCTGAGCGGCCCCGCCGTGGGCGGCAACCTGCCGCGTGAGCGCGACGGCATGCTCGTGCTCGAGCGCATCGACGAGTCGGTGCAGGCTGTGGAAGGGCTCCTCACCACAGCCGCGCAGACCGCGTCCGTATAGATTTCCGCGCATGACAGCAAGCGCGATCGTGACCGGCGGGGCCGGCTTCATAGGCTCGCACGTCGTCGACGCGCTGCTCGCGGACGGCTACGCGGTGACCGTCGTCGATGACCTCTCCTCCGGCAAAGCCGAGCGCGTGGCCTCCGAGGCGCACCTGCGCGAGCTCGACATCGTCGACTTCCAGGCGCTCGACGCGCTCATCGCGGAGGTCCGCCCGAGCGCGATCTACCACCTCGCGGCGCAGGCGAGCGTGGTCGCCTCCGTGGAGGACCCAGGACGCGACTGCGATGTCAATGTGAGGGGCACGCTCAACGTCGTCGAGTCGGCGAACAAGGTGGGGGCGTCGGTCGTTTTCACCTCCACCGGCGGTGCCCTCTACGGAGACGACGCGCCGATGCCCACCAACGAGCAGCGCATCCCCGCGCCGCTGTCCCCTTACGGCGCGTCGAAGTGGGCCGCCGAGGCGTACGTGAACACGTGGTCGCTGTCGTCCGGGATCCCGCACGCGGTGTGCCGGCTGGGGAACGTGTACGGACCACGCCAGAGCCCCCACGGCGAGGCCGGCGTGGTGGCGATCTTCGCCCACCACCTGCACACCGGCCAGACCCCCAAGCTCTACGGCCACGGCAAGCCCACGCGCGACTACGTGTACGTCGGCGATGTCGTCAGTGCTCTGCTCGCCGCGTCGGGCAAGGCGGGCACGTACAACGTCGCGACCGGCGTGGAGACCGACGTGGCGAGCATCTGGGCGGACCTGAGCAGCGCCGCGGGCAAGCAGATCGAGCCGCATCTGGCGGACCTGCGCCCCGGCGAGCTGGAGCACAGCTGCCTCGACGCGAGCCTCGCGGAACGCGAGCTCGGCTGGCGCCCGCAGGTGCCGATCGCGGAGGGCCTGCGACTGACGTACGAGTCGCTCGTCGCCGAATTCGAAGCGCGGTAGCCGCGACGCGCGCCCGCGCGAACCTACGCAGCGCTGGACAAACCTTGCAATTCGTCTCACAGCCCTCTTGAAGTAGGCGCGGTGCGCCGAGAGACGCACTATGAGCTTCCTCCGCTCGGCTGCGCTTGTGGCCCTGACGACCCTCGCCGCGTGCTGTGGCACGGCGCCTGCGCTTGCGCTGAGCGGCGTGCCCGGCGGCGCACAGGCGCCGCCTACGCCGTCCGCACCGCTGGCAGGGGGCAGCGAGTACGGCGTGCCGCTCGTGCAGTCTGTGCGGCCGGTCGTGAGCAAACTCGTGGTCCCGAAGACCGCCATCTCCGGGCGTCCTCCTAGGGTGCTGCTCCGCATCGACGAGAAGGGCGTGGGGACCGTGTACGTGCAGGTGCTCGTCACGAACCTCGCCACGCATGCGGTCGCGACGACGGCGACGCTGGCCTGGTCTCACACGGGCCGCACGCTCAGCGTGAGGTGGCCGGCGGGCGCGACCCTCTCGCCGGGGAGCTATCAGGTGAGCGTCATAGCGCACGACCATCACGGAGGGACGCTGCTTCGCAAGGCGCACAGCTCGGGCGTGGCGAGCCTCACGGTCTCGGCACCCGCTCCGCCACCAGCACCTGTCCCCACGCCCGCTCCTATCGAAGCAGGCGTGCTCACCCCGGCCCAGACGGTCGCAGACGGCGCCGTGTTCCCGGTTGCGGGCATCCACAGCTTTGGCGGGCCGGAAAACCGCTTCGGCGCGCCGCGTGAAGGGCACATCCACCAGGGGCAGGACGTGCTCGCGGCGGAAGGCACGCCCGATGTGGCGCCCATGGCAGGGACGATCTTCTCCACGAGCTATCAGGCCGGTGGCGCCGGCTACTACATCGTCGAGCACACGACCGTCGGCTTCGACTTCATGTTCGCCCATTGCGAGGCCTCATCGTTCGCGGTGAGCGCCGAACAGGCCGTATCGGCCGGGCAGGCGCTGTGCAAGGTCGGTCAGACGGGCGACGCGACCGCACCGCACCTGCACTTCGAGATCTGGGTCGGGGGCTGGCAGGCGGCCGGCGGGCACCCGATCGATCCACTGCCGTATCTCGAAGCCTGGGAACGCGGCTGAGGCTCGGCCGATCGCGGCTCAGCCGGTAGGATCGGGTCTGCGGCGAGATAGCTCAGCTGGTAGAGCACACGACTGAAAATCGTGGTGTCCCGGGTTCGAGTCCCGGTCTCGCCATTTCCTGTTTTGCCTGCTAACAGTTAGGTTTTTGTTGTGCTTACGGTCAGCCTATCGGGCGCGTTTTGGGGCCATTTTCGTGCCCGTGGTCCAATTCGTGGTCCAAAACCCCCGGTTCAAGGTCCAATGAGCGCTCTGTTTTGCGTGGAGGGATGCAGCTGCGAGGCTTGGAATTGGCTTGGTTGTGCGGTTTCTGCGCACATGCCCTTCGATTGGGCGTAAAGGAAACATGTCCGCGAATCGTGGTGTTCCCAGTTCGATTGTGATTGCGCGTTGACAAGGCTAGGCCGCACGAAGGCGGTAGCGGCCTGAACGTCCACCGATGGGCTCGACTTGCTCGGCGCGGTTGATCTGAGCCAGGAAGCTGGCCAGCGGGTCCTTCCCACGGGCGCGGTAGCCAGCGGCGCAAAGCAGCGCATACCAGTCGCGGTAGTGGACTGCTTGACCCGGTTGTATCTCGCGCTCGAGAACGGCGATCGCGATCTCTTGTAGCCGCTTTCCCCCCAGCTCACGATCTAGCTGTTCGATCTGCAGCTGTGCTGCTAGCCCGAGAGTGCCTTCGAGGTCGTGGAGCATGTGCTCGTCCCGACTGACCTGCTCGTCCAGATGCTCGGCGAGCGTTCGCAGTCGATCGGCTCTTGTGCGGGCCTCCTCGATCCGTTCCTTCAGGCTTAGGTACTCCTGGGCAACGGCAATCTCGGCAGGATCAGCGAGCTGAAGATCAGGGTCCACGCGTGGCAAACCTACAGCGAGTCCCGGACACGCTTAAGGGACCGCTACGCACCCAACCCCGCTCTTTGCGAAACGTCTGTCCGAGCGCCCTGCAACGCTGTATATACGCAGCTACGTGACCTATAAAGGCTCGCCGCCAGAGAGGGTCCCTCGATGGTGCCCGACATTTACATATCCGCTGATATTGAGGCCGACGGCCCGATCCCGGGAGAATTCTCGATGCTCGCCTTCGGACTAGCGGTTGCCGCCACCTTCGACGGAGAGGCGTTCACGAGCCATGCTCCGAGCAAACAGACCCTCTATCGAGAGCTGAAGCCGATTGCCGCACGTTTCGAGCCGGCGGCGCTGAAGGCGGCACGCCTCGATCGCGCGGCGCTTGCACGAGACGGAGCCGAGCCCGAAGCCGCAATGCGTGACGCAGTCGACTGGGTCACTGCCCAGGCCGAGCGGGCGGGGGGTGCACGGCCGGTCCTCGTCGGCTACCCAGTGGTGTTCGACTGGATGTTTCTGCACTGGTACTTCGTACGGTTCGTAGGAGAGTCGCCGTTTGGCTTCTCAGGCGCGCTGGACATCAAGACGATGTACCACCAGAAGGCGCACGTGATCATGGACGACGCCGGGCGCAACGACCTGCCCGCTGAGTTGCAGGCTTCGCATCCGCACACCCACAACGCGCTCGACGATGCAATCGAGCAGGCCGAAATCTTCAACCGACTGTGGCAGTGGCCCGGTGGTGATCAGCAATCAAGCTAACGGACAAACAACTGGGCGACTACGTAGCCGGCAAGCTCGCCCTCCCAGGCGATCAGCGCAACGAGCTCCGCAAGCAGATTGGACGGCTGCTAGAGAAGCTCGAAGCGAAGGTACACGAGGACGGCGCTTACAGAATCAAGAAGTTCCGCCGTGCCGGATCGCTGGAGAAGGGCACAAGCAACCGCCCGCGCGCGGGCAAACCCGTTGACGGAGACGTCGGCGTCTACTTCGAGGTCGACGATCCCGAGAACTTCGACGTCGCGGACCTCCAGAAACTGATCAAGCAGCTCCTCGAAGCCGCGTATCCCCAGAAGAGCCCCGACGACTTCGACGACTCCGGCGACCGCATCTTCGAGGTCGTCTTCAAGGGCACCGGTCTAGAGGTCGATCTAGTCCCGATCGTCTCACTCGACGACGACGCGAACTACGGCTACCAATACTCTCGCACCGGCGACCGCGTGAAGACCAGCGTCAAGGTCCATCTCGAGCACTTCCGCAGCCACTCCGCAAAGGACGTATTCCTAGCTCCAACCCTGCGCATGGCTAAGCGTTGGCGCCACTGGAAGGAGC
Source organism: uncultured Solirubrobacteraceae bacterium (assembly GCA_964588985.1). Taxonomy (GTDB): domain Bacteria; phylum Actinomycetota; class Thermoleophilia; order Solirubrobacterales; family Solirubrobacteraceae; genus Palsa-744. The sequence continues at coordinate 128,330 of CAZPQW010000005.1, read as the reverse complement.
TCGCTGGCGTCCAGTCGTTTCATCTTGAGCTGCTTTGCAGCTACCTGATCGACCGCGACGGCGCGGCAAGCGGACTCGAAGAGGGACTTCGCCGCCTGCTTCTGTTCATTGTGCGCGATCTCACCAATGGAGTGACCTGGGGAGAGGGCAATCTAGAGGCCTTCGACGACCCGGTGGTGATCCTCGACCCCGCGAACGCCGAGAACAATGTTGCCGCGCGCATCACGAGGCGGGAGCTTGATGCGCTCGTCGCGGCTGCGCGCACCGGCTACGAGACGCTGACTCTCGCTCAGGGGCTTCAGTTCAAAGGGGAGACCGAGAAGCTCTGGAAGGAGCTCTTCGGTCCGGGCTTCGCGATCGAGTGACCGGAGCGATGGCGACGGACAGCAACACCCATACCTACAACCGCGAAGATATTCAGCGCGTGTTCGCTTCCTGGGTTGCGGATTTCAGAATCGTGAGTGAGTGGACCGGGCTGCGGACTGGGCAGGACGTGGAGGAAACGGCGGCGCAGGTCAAAGTCATCGCCGAGCAGGAGTACCTCGGCGCCGTGCACATTCAGCTTGCATCCGCGCTGGGTAAGGTGAAGAAAGCAGCCGTGTACCGCGTTTCTACGAGCGCGGGAGCATGGTCCGCCGATCGGCCCGGAGACATGTATTGGGACCACGAGGACGGCGACGTACTGAAGCTCTACGTCGAATACAACGCGCGTTGGGATCAGCTGTCGACTACCACGCAGACGAAGTTCGAGGAAGATCACCTCAAGGGGTGGGGCCATCGCAACTTCGAGGGCTACGGCGCTCTCAACGGGTCCATTGACCGTCGGTACCCTAGCCGTGCCTACGGCCTCGAGCGGACGAGCTACCAATGAGTCCAGGAGAGGGGCAGGGCGCGCTTGAGTTGAAACTCGAGATACCGGACGAGACTCTTGCCGACCGCGCCGGCCGGCTCGTTGGCTTCGACGCTCGCTTTCGTCGTCTCGGCGCCCAGCTTCGCTTGCTCGCCGACGCAGATGGGCTGCGGGCGTGGGCTCGGCGTTACCACGATGGAGCTCCTGGGCTGCTCGGTGCGATCGCCGACCGCTATCCCCTCGCGATTTTTCACGGTGACGTTGGCACTGGTAAGACCGCGAGCGCTGAAGCAGCAGCGGACGGTCTTGCCCGAATGCTCGGTTCCGATGGTTTCCTACTGAAGCTCTCGACGCGCGTTCGCGGCGTCGGTCATGTGGGCGAGATGAGCACGCTGATCGGCGACGCCTTCGCCGAGGCGGTTGAGCTGGCGGGCCGAACCCGGTTCGTCACGCTGATCATTGACGAGGGCGATGCGCTCGCGTTCAACCGCGGCGCGGAGCGGGCTCACCACGAGGACCGTGTCGGCGTCAACACTGTGATCCAGAAGATCGACGACGCCCGCCGACTGAATGGGCGTCTACTGATCGTGCTCTGCACGAACCGATTCGGAGCGCTCGACCCTGCGGTCATCCGGCGCGCGGCCTTGATCGAGGAGTTCGATCGCCCGTCTGAGCAGGAGCGCCGCGAACTGTTTCGTGCCACCCTGCGGGGCGTCGACATAGCCGATCATGCGCTCGACGACCTCGTTGCGGCGACGGGTCCACGCGACGGGCGGCCCGGCTACACGTATTCCGACGTCCAGACACGCCTTGTCCCGGCGGCAGTAGCCCGGGCATTCGCCGAGCGAGCGCTGACTGCGGAGGATCTGCTCGCGGCGTGCGCGGAACTCGAGCCCTCGCCGGCGATGGACGAAGGCAAAGCGTGAGCCTCGCCGGACGACGCGTGCACCTCACGGGCAGCGCAGCGGCGACATGCGATGCCGCGCTTCTCACACGGGCGCACGCGTTCGTCAGCAGCCTCGCCACCGGACTCGCCGCCCGGGGAGCTGGTCTCGTGCTGGGTGCCGGCGGCGAGCCGCTTTCCGAGTCCGGCTTGCCGGCCACATTCGACTGGACTGCGCTCGCGAGTGTCGCGGCGCTGCCCGACCCAGCCGAAGGGTGGCCGCCACGTCGACCGCGTCGGTTCGTCGGCGTCGCCAGCCAGCGCGGGCTCGACAGGATCCCTGCAGGCCGGCGCGAGCTCTGGGAGGGTTGTTGTGCGCGGAGCGACTTCGAGCTCGTCACGACTCCGCCGGGGTGGCGTATGGCGGGCATCATCCGCGAGCGCCAGCTCTCCCATGGCGACATCCTGGTCGTGCTCGGCGGCGGGGCTGGCGTGGAGCATCTCGCCGAGCTCTACTGGCGCGACGGCAAGCCGGTGGTTCCCGTGTGGGCGCAGCTGGGCGCCTTCAACGACGATGGCTCTGGAGGTAGCCGAGCGCTACATGAGAAGGCTCTAGGCGATCCGGGCGCACTATTCAGGCTGGCGCCAGGCGCCGGTGGCGACACTGCTCGTCTACAGGCTCTCCGGCTAGAAGCCGAGTCGGACCCGAGTTCGCTCGCCGAAGCGACCGTGCGGATGCTCGAAGACCTGATGCCGCCGAGCGCGTTTTACGTCCGACTGCTCGACCCGAGCAATCACGACCACGCTGCGGTCGAGTGGTTCTTCTCGGAGGTCGTGACCCCAGCTATCTCCGAGCGCGGCTACGCGCCGGTGCAGATGGGTCTAGGCACGCCAGAGAGCATGTTCATGAACGTCGAGATCTTCCGGCGGCTGCATCGCGCCGGCGTGGTTCTCGTCGACCTCACTGGCATGCGCCCCAACTGCACAATGGAGCTCGGCTACGCTCTCGGCCGCCCACGCCGAGTGGTGATCTCCGCGCAGGAGGGCACGAAGCTGATCTTCGACAGCGACAAGCTTCCGACGCATTTCTGGGCCCGCTCTGAGGATGTCGCGGCGTGTGTAGCTGACTACCTCGACTGGTTCGACCGCTATGTAGAGGTGGGACCACTTGTGACCTAAGTGGATCGCTGAGGGACAGACCGTGCTGTCGGGAGTGGTGGGCCGGTAGTTTCCTTCAAGATGAAGTTTCTGGTGCAATGGTATCGGTCGTCGGTTATCATGTAGCCGCTAGATCCGATGTCGAATGAACTATTGGCTTTCTGATGACGCAAGATGGTCGTGGAATCTCAGGCGCTGGACGTGCCGAATTGTCGGCGGTGCTTGTCGATCGCAGGTTTGTCTCTCCAGAGATCGCCGCACGCGTGCTAGGTGTGGACGCGAGGGTCGCGGCGCGAAAGCTCGCGCATTGGGCGGAACAGGGGTGGCTGCGTAGGGTGCGGCGGGGCCTGTATATCGCCGTGCCAGTCGAGGCTCCTCCGCGAAGCTGGTCACAGGACACGTTGGTGTTGGCGAGCGCGGTGTGGTCGCCGTGCTACTTCAGCGGGTTCACGGCAGCGCGCCACTGGGGTCTGACCGAGCAGGTGTTCCGCACCACGGTCGTGAAGACCGCACAGCGTGTGCGCGCCGCGACGGCGAGCCTGCTGGACGCCGAGTACCTACTAATGCACGTAGCAGAGGACACGCTCGAGTGGGGCTTGGAGACAGCGTGGCAGGAGGAGGTGCGGATGCTGTTCGCCGACCCCGCACGGACGGTAGTGGAGATCCTCGACGCACCGCGAATCGGCGGTGGTATCCGCCACGCCGCAGAGATCTTGCGGGCGTATCTGGATGAGCACGAGGGTGAGCGCCTGGTGGAGTACGCGCTGCGGCTCGGCAACCGCGCGGTGCTTAAGCGCCTGGGTTTCCTGCTGGAGTCGCAGGGCTGGGGCGCCCCCGAGCTGATCGCGGCGTGCCGTGCGGAGCTCTCCAGCGGCATCTCGCTGCTTGACCCCGACGGGCCCCGTATGGGGCCGCGCGTGCCTGCATGGCGGCTGCGCGCCAACGTGGTGCTCGAGCCGCAGGAGCCGTCGTGATCGCCAAGCAGGAGCTGATGCGACTCCGTGGCGAGTGGCAACTCGACATCGGCGTGATCGAGAAGGACTACGTGCTCGGCTGGGTGCTTGCTGCGATCTCTGCAGAGTCCGCGCTCGCCGACACCTGGATCTTCAAGGGCGGTACCTGCCTGCGCAAGTGCTACTACGAGACCTACCGATTCTCTGAGGATCTCGACTTCACCGTCGTCGACGGCGGCCCGGAGGAGCTCGACGAGATGATCGAGATCTTCAAGAGAGTCTCGGACTGGCTCGTGCGCGAAACGGGCATCGAGTTGGAGATCGACCAGCGCACATTCGCGCGGCGACGCAACCTACGCGGCCAGCCCACCACACAGGCGCGGATCGCCTACCGCGGACCGAACGCCCCGCGTGGGACTCTCCCAAAGCTTAAGTTCGATCTGACCAGCGATGAGGTGCTCATCGAACGGCCGCACCGCCGCATAATTGTGCACTCATACAGCGACCAGCCACTCCCCGGCGTCGGCGTCCTGTGCTACTCACCGACGGAGTTGCTAGCTGAGAAGACGCGCGCGCTCGCTACTCGCTGTCGCCCGCGCGATCTCTACGACGTCGTACACATGCACCGCCACCCCGACCTGATCGGCCGAGCCGAGCGCGTACGCACGGTCCTCGCTGCCAAGTGTGCCCACGCCGGCGTGAATGTCCCCGACGCCGACTCGATCCGCACCTCGCCCTACGCCCAGGAGATCGAGCGCGAGTGGGAGAACATGCTCGGCCACCAGCTACCGCGGCCGCTCCCCCCATTCGAGATGTTCTGGGAGGCGCTGGAGGAAGTGTTCGCCTGGCTCGCAGGCACGCAGACGCGTCGCAGGCTTCGCCGCGCGCCCTCCAGAGACCAACTCGATACGTGGCGCCCTCCACACGCGATCGCCTCCTGGCGACAGGGCGCACCCCTGGAGCTGATCCGCTATGCCGGCACCAACCGCCTGAAGGTAGAGATCGACTACCGCCCCGCCGAGGGATACCCAGGACGCCGCCTAGTCGAGCCCTATGAACTCCGGCGCACTCGCGCTGGCAACCTCGTGCTGCTCGCCGTCAACGGCCAGGGCGAAACTCGCACTTACCGGATCGACCGCGTTGCCGCCGCACGTCCCACCAACCGTCCCTTCACCCCCAGATACATTGTCGCCTTCTGAGGCATGGCAACCCAGAAAGAGCACTCGCCACGCATCCGGGCGTGGTCCGGGTAGATTCCACGACGCCTGCTCTGCGAGTTAGAGGTTTACGCGATCACGATAAACCTCGTATAACTCTGTATACCTCCGCGAGTCCAGCCATAGGCCTTGATGGGCTGTTCTCCGACAGGGCCATCCAAGGTTATGGACCACGACCCTCATCCGTGGTCCAAAACCCCCGGTAAACCACCGGAACCAAGCGGCAACTGGCTTGTGTTGACATTCACAAACACCCTGCAAATATACAGTTTTCAGGGCTAGTTCCGGTACGACTGAAAATCGTGGTGTCCCGGGTTCGAGTCCCGGTCTCGCCATCTGAAGTCGCTGCAAGTCGGCATCTTCTTAGAGAGCACCTGCTAGCTGGAACTCGCATTGGGCACGGAACCCTGATCTTGCGACCCAATTGCGGCTGATTTCCATCGCGCTGGGCTGAATCCACGCCGGGAACGCTTAGCTCCTCGCCGCTGGGTTACGCGTCTGGGTTGAGCTCCACTTCTTCTTCGTCGACCATGATCGTGTTCGCAGACAGGCCGGTTGTTTCCGGTGCGGGGCCTGCGGTCGACGCGATCAGCACGTCTTCGGGCTCGCCTTCGAGCTGTCGGATGCCCTGCACGCCGTGGGAGGCTTTGTATTTGAGGGTTTCCGACACCTGCATCTTGCCCGTCTTCAGCCCTACCAGCACCGAGCCGCTCACGATGACCGTTGCTTCCGCTCCGCAGCGGTATTCGAGGATGGTGCCTTTGTTCCCGGCTGGATAGAGGTCGAGTGCCACAGTCTTCGCCGCGCGCGAGATCCATCCCAGGCTGCCTTCCAGCGGGGAGCTTTCCACGTCGCCTTCCACGAACCCAACGGTCGAGCAGTTTTGTCCCTGCGATGCGCACTTCGTGAACCGCAGCGTTACGTCGGCCACTTCCTTGCTGCCGAGGTAGTCGCCGCCACCGCTCTCGGTGGCGCACGTGACCGAGCGCCCGGATGGTGTGGAGAGCGCAAGCGCGCCAGCTTTGAGGATGAAGGCTGAGTTCACGACGCCGGCTTCCCATTCGTACTTGCCAGCCTTCTTCACGCTCGTCACAGTGCATTTGGGCGTCGTAAACTCGCCGTGGTAAACGGTTTTGGCACCGATCTTTTCTGCCACCACCGCGACGCAGCGCCCGAAGTCCGGGGGCCCTAGCGTGGTGAGTCGGGCATCGAGTCCTTCGCCCGAGCCTGCGCTGTTGCTCGCCACGACCCTAAAGTGGTACGTGGTGTTCGGCGCGAGGCTCGTGATCTCGGCACTCACTGGAAGGGGGGATTCACCCGACCCAGGTGCCGTAGCGCACGGAATCCGCGACCCGTAGCTGGTGCTCGTACCGTATTCGAATTCGCAGGACGTTACTTCAACGCCGTTCGGGTTGACAGTCGCCGAGATCATCGCCGTAGTCGTCGAGCTTGCCACACCCGTGCCGGTGAGTACGCTCGGCGTGGTATCAAAACGGAACTTCTCCACTCGGTTGTTGCCCTGGTCGACCACATATACGTCTGCCGCCGGGTCGACCGCCAGGCCGAGCGAGTTGGCGAACTGGCCTTGGTGAGCGCCGTATTCGCCCCATTCTGTGAGCGGGGTCCCCGTCGTGCCGAACTCCTCGATCACGTCGTTGGGAGTATCGACATAGCTTTGCCCGCTCGCGCTCACTGCGAGGCCGTTTGCGAACGTGATGCCGCCTTTGGCGGGATCCCAGCGGCTCAGGTAATGTCCAGTCGAGGTGAACTTCTGGATCCCAAATGTGGCGTAGCTCGTGACATACACGTTTTCTTGGGCGTCAGTCGCGACCGACACTGGACTACTGAGGTCTCCCGCAGCTTCGCCTTTCTGCCCCCACTCGCCAAGGTACACTCCGTTGGCACTGAACTTCTCCACACGGTTGTCTCCTTTGTCGGCGGCGTAGATGTCGCCGGATGGGCCCGCAGCGAGCCCAAGAACTCCCTCAAACTGGCCTGGGCCTTCTCCGTATTCGCCCCACTCGCTAATGAATGCTCCGTTGTGACTAAACCTCTCGATCCGAGAGGTGTCGATGTCGCCCACGTACACATCACCCGAAGGGCCTATGGCTATTCCCGCTGGGTAGGTGAATTGCCCGGGTCCTTCCCCGCGCGTTCCCCATGCGGTGACGAAGTGTCCGTCAGGGTCGAACTCCTCGACTCGGTAGTTGTCTGTGTCCGTGACGTATACGCTTCCGTTCGGCGCAAGCGCGATGAAGGTGGGCAAATTGAACTGCCCTTCACCAGATCCCAGCGAGCCCCATTCGGTTACAAACGCGGGGGGCGCAATCGCGGTCGCCGACGCGGGCAGCAGCAGGCAGGCGAGCACGGCGAGCGCCGCGGCTAGGAGGGTGTGCATCGAGGCGAGAGGAGCTGGTGCGCGCGATGGCCCATGGGGGTGCAGCTCGAGCGTGAAGGGCATCCGAAGTTCCTTCCCATCGCTTATCCGGGTATGTGCAGCGCGGCGGACATAGGGCCGAGTAGTCTCGGCACTCAAGAGGCCCAGTCGCACTCGACCCTACCGCGCCAGGCAGAACAAGTCCAGATACCACCGCGGCTGCTCGGTGCGTAACTGCTGGCAGCAGCTCCTCCGCTGATGACCGCGCCTCTTGCGCGGATTAGCTCAAGATCGACTTTGCGGGGGTTCATGCCACGCTCGGAAACGTGCGGGGTGATCCGAGGCGGGACGAGACATGGCACCGCTTCGAAAGTGGACGCACGGCCAGTGCTGAGGCGTAGGGGCCGGGGTTGCGTTAGCGACGGGCCTTGAAAGTCAGAAACTCGACTTGCGCGGAGCGGGTAGCATACGTATAGTAGAAATCATGGGGCACTATTGCATCAAAAGGCGCACTTAGCGATGACGACGCTGACGGAAGTCGCGGAATAGCTTTAGCGTCCCTCGCTGAGGCCCCCGCGGTTGTTTGCGAGAGTATCTTGAGTCTAACTGTAAGCCAACAAGAGTCTTAATGAGACTAGTTGGTATCTAACTAGTAATAGTACAACCGGTTAACACCAAAACAAGCAAGACTAAGACTAGTTAGTTAGCTTCACTTAACTAGTAATAGTACAACCGGTTAACACCAAAACAAGCAAGACTAAGACTAGTTAGTTAGCTTCACTTAACTAGTAATAGTACAACCGGTTAACACTAAAACAAGCATGACTAGTTAGTTAGCTTCACTTAACTAGATAGCAGGGCCGCCCGTGGCTAGTTAGTGGCCTAATTAACTAACCTGAAGCAAACCAAGAACTGGTTGCGCGAGAAGTCGTCCGACCAAAACTCATCTGAGTGCAATATGCTGCTACGACAATCACCTAAGCTTGCTGATCAACGGGTTGAGGGGCGTGCATCGCACTGTGCGCTTCCGACTCGCCGGCAGGCGGGGTTCGCGTGCGCCATGATCGGTGCGCTGAGTAGGGTGGTCGTGTATGTCGAAGCGTTCTCTTTTCCACAAATCTACAGAAGGCTTATCTGTTGGAGGGGGCTGGCCATGTGGGTGTCGACTCTTCTAGCGAAGATAGTGACACGCAAGACGGAGTTGCTCGATCGAGTTGAAGATCGGCGACTTCTACCGGGGCGCGTCGGATTCTGTGTACTGCCGCCCGTGGTAGCGCTTGCGTTCAAGTCGCCGGCAACCCCCGAGACGACACTACTCTTGTTGGCTGCAAGCGTGGCTGTCTGGCTTGGGCGCTTGTCCTTCGAGAGCGCTCCCGTTGACCTAGAGCCGAATCATGGGCTGGGGCGGAGCCTACGCGAGGACGCCGCCGGTGGAGAACCAGTGCGAATGCACCGGGTCGCGAGCGACGATCAGTGCGCCGCCACGGCGCGCATGCGGGGAAGCAGGGGGCAGTCTATGTCTTTCTCTAAAGTAAAGAAGGGTCCATAGAAAGCCTGATAGGGGCTAGCCTCGGCAGCTGCATGACTTGAGCGGCCAGACGAATCCCTATAGCTTTCTAGCGAGTAATCATCGGTCCATAGAAAGCTGCAGAAAGTGGCCTCCAATGCAGAAGCGCGAGAACCCCTATACCCCCGGAGCCGGGCGCAAGCCGCCGACTCTCAGCGGTCGCGGCGACGAGCTGGAGAACTTCCAATCTCTGCTCGAACGTCTCGCCGACAAACGCTACGAGCGTAGCCTGATCTACTCGGGCCTGCGTGGAGTGGGCAAGACGGTGCTGCTGATGGAGCTGGATGTGCTCGCAACAGAGGCTGGGTGGGCGACTACCGATGTCCAAGAGGTCGGATCCCAACCCGACTTCCGTGTCACGTTCGCGCGGATGGCCGCACGCCTGCTGCGCGAGATGAGCCGCAAGCATCGGATCAAGAGCCGTGTAGATCGCGCACTGGGTGTGGTCAAGGCGTTCAGCATCGTGGCGCCAGCGGGCGTGCAGCTCAAGCTCGACGTCCAGGCCGCAACCGGGATCGCCGACTCGGGCGATCCGGAGCAGGACCTCACGGATCTGATCAAGGAGATCGGTGAGGTCGCCCAGACGACAGGCGCCGGCGCTCTCTTCCTGATTGACGAGATGCACAATCTCGACTCCGCCTCACTCGCCGCGCTGTGCATCGCATTTCAGGCCGTCAGCCGCAATTCGCTCCCCGTGGCGATGGTCGCTGCGGGCCTGCCGGACCTGCAGACTCGGTTGATGTCCGCCAAGCCCTACGCCGATCGCCTATTCCAGTACCACGAGCTCGGTCGTCTCAGCCCTCCCGCCGCCCGCTCCGCCCTGATCGCGCCGGCGGCCACGCGCGGCGTCAGCTACGAGGAGCCCGCCGCTCTGCAGGTCGTGGAGGAAGCCGCCGGCTATCCGTACTTCATCCAGGAATACGGCCTCGAGCTGTGGAACCATGCTGAGACCTCTCCGATCACCACCGCCGACGTCGACACCGTCCGCGAGATCGTCTCGGAATCGCTGGCCCGCAACTTCTTCGGCACTCGCTTCCAGCTGGCAACCGACGCCGAGCAGCGCTACCTCGCCGCGATGGCGTCCGTCGAGGGTCCGCCGTATCGCTCGGCAGACATCGCCCACGCCTACGGAGCGAAGGACCAGCGCGGGGTCTCGATCCACCGGGACGCCCTCATCAACAAGGGTTTGATCTGGGCGCCGCGTCGAGGCCAGCTTGACTTCACCGTGCCGCTGTTCGCTGAGTTCGTGAGCGAGAACCATCCGCTGGGGACGTTTGACGAGGAGTGACCAACGAGTCCTTCGGGCCCGCGGGCGGATCCGGTCCGGAATGGAGGTGCGTGTCGATCCGAGAACGGCGCAGATCACGGTGGCGAGCGACCCGCTGCCGAGCATCTTGGACGGCGTTCCGTTGCAGATCAGACGGTGGACGTCGAGATCAACCGGCCGAACTTCATCTTCAACCCCACGAGCTGCAACGAGCTGGCGATCACCGGCACGCTTTCCAGCGGTGAAGGCGCACCCGTGGTCGTCCTCGGCTCCGTTCGCGGTCGCCAACTGCTCGCACCTTCCGTTCAAGCCGACGTTCTCGGAAGAGACGAGGGCTAAGACGAGCAAAGCGCGTGGGGCGTCGCTCCACGTCAAGGTGACCTCGGGGGCGGGTCAGGCGAACATCGGCAAAGTCAAGGTGGATCTGCCTCTGCAGCTGCCGTCTCGATTGGCGACGTTGCAGAAAGCATGTCTTGCAGCTGTGTTCGCGAGTAACCCGGCATCGTGTCCTGCGGCCTCGGTGGTCGGCACGGGCACGGCCATCACGCCTGTGCTGAAGAGCGTGCTGCGAGGACCGGCCTACTTCGTCTCGAGCGCGGGGGCGGCATTCCCTGACCTGGAGATCGTCCTCCAAGGCGAAGGGATCACGCTGATGCGCGTCGGGTAGACGCACATAAAGAACGGGATCACATCGAGCATTTTCAGAAGCGTCACCGACGCTCCGATCACGAGTTTCGACCTCGTGTTGCCCGCAAGGCCCCACCCGGTGCCGGCCGCCAACGGAAGCATCTACGCGACCCCGTTGAAGATGCCGACGGAACTGACCGGGCAAAACGGGGCGGTGATCAAACAGACCACGAAGATCGCCGTTCGGATGCCCCAAGCACAACGCGAAGAAAGGGAACGAAGAAGCTGCACTGAGCGCCGTGCGACGTTCGGCGCGCGAGTTCGGGCGGGGGGCTCAGCCGGCGGTCGGCCGCCTCACACACACCTGATACACGCCAGTGTGCGCCGTTTCGAACCCGTGCCGCGCGGCGCGAAGATATAGCCGCCAGATGCGCGTGCGCTCAGCTCCGGCGAGCCGCTCGGCCTCGGGCAGGTGCTCGTCCAGCCGCTCGCTCCAGTGGCGCAGGGTGGTTGCGTAGTCTTCCCTGAAGCCCTCCACGTGCTGGGTGCGGAAGCCCGCGCGTTCCATCGCGAGCTGGATCCGCGACAGCGGCAGTGGCTCGCCGTCGGGGAACACGTAGCGCATCGAGAACAGATCCTCGAGCGGGTTGTGGTCGGGGTCGAGGGCGGCGATCGCGTGGTTGAGCAGCAGGCCGCCGGGCGTCAGGAGCTTGAACAGCGACTTCGCGTACAGGTCGATCTGGCTGTCGCCGACGTGCTCCGTCATGCCGATCGAGGAGATCGCGTCGAACGAGCCGCCGGGCAGCTCGCGGTAGTCCGACAGGCGGATGTCCACGCGGTCGGCGACCCCTGCCTCCTCGACTCGCTCGCGTGCGAGCTCGGCCTGTGAGGGCGAGATGGTGACGCCGGTCACGATCACGCCGTGCTCGCGGGCGGCGTGGATCGCGAAGCTCCCCCAGCCGCAGCCCACGTCGAGCAGGCGCATCCCCGGCTCGAGCTTCAGCTTGCCCGCGATCAGCTCCAGTTTCGCCCGCTGGGCCTCCTGGAGCGTGGTGGCGCCGCGCGAAAAGATGCCGCAGCTGTAGGTCATCGACTCGTCGAGGAACAGCGCGAAGAAGTCGTTGCCTACGTCGTAGTGGTAGCGCACCGCCTCCCTGTCGCGCTCGATCGAGTGCAGCCCGCCGCGCAGGATCAGCTCGAGGCTCGGGCGGCGCGGGATGCCGCCGGGCGCTGCCGCGGCGGCGATCGCGAGGCCGAGGCGCAGCCGGTCGCCGTTGCCGATCGCGGGCGGCTCCCACTCGTCCACCACGAGGAACGCCGCGTCGAGGTCGTCCACCGCGATCGAGTCCTCCACGTACGCGCGGCCGAGCCCCAGCGATCCGGGCGCGCGGAGGAAGTGCGCGAGCGCGGAGGGCCGCCGGACGAAGAACGTCGGGGCGTCGGGCTCCGTCGCCTCGACCGCGCTGCCGTCCCAGAAGCGCACGTGAAACGGCCGCTCGGGCAGCACTCGCCGGAGCTCGCGGCTGAGAGGGCTGGCAGCGCGGATCAGTGCCATGCCCTCTCTTCTTATCAAGTAAGCGCGGGTTTTTCCGGATGGGCGCCGCGGCGGGCGATCTCCTCGCGCACGAGCGGCGCGACCTTCGTGCCGTACAGCTCCATCGAGCGCAGCACGTCGGAGTGCGCCACCGCGCCGACGGACATCTGCGCGATGTAGCGGTCGTGGCCGAACAGCTCGTGCTCGTAGAGGATCTTCTCCGCCACCTGCTCCGGCGACCCGACGGCGAGCGCCCCTGTCGGAGACCTCAGGGCTTCGTACTCCCGCCGGCCGGATGGCGGCCAACCCCTCTCGCGGCCTATCCGATTCATCATCGATAGATAAGAGGAGGCGAACGCGCTGTCCGCCCGCGCGCTGCTGTCGGCGACGAACGCGTGGGTGTTTATCGCGACGCGCGTCCGGTTTGCGTTGTGGCCGGACGCTCGCGCGGCCTCACGGTAGAGGTCCACGAGCGGACCGAACTGCGCCGGCTGCCCGCCGATGATCGCGATCGTGAGCGGCAGGCCGAGCGAGCCGGCGCGGATCACCGACGGCGGCGAGCCGCCCACCGCGACCCACACCGGCAGTGGCTCCTGCACCGGCCGCGGCCACACGCCCGCGTTCTCCAGCGCGGGGCGCAGGCGTCCCGACCACGTGACGTGTGTCTGCTCGCGGATCGCCAGCAGCAGCTCGAGCTTCTCCGCATACAGGTCGTCGTAGTCGTCGAGGTCGTAGCCGAACAGGGGGAAGGACTCGGTGAACGAGCCGCGCCCCGCCATGATCTCCGCGCGCCCGCCCGACAGCAGGTCGACCTCGGCGAAGTCCTGGAACACGCGCACCGGGTCGTCCGAGCTGAGCACCGTCACGGCGCTCGACAGGCGGATGCGCTCGGTCTTCACCGCGGCCGCGCCGAGCACCACAGCGGGAGAGGAGACGAGGAAGTCGGGGCGGTGGTGCTCGCCGATCGCGAACACGTCGAGCCCGAGCTGGTCGGCGAGCTCGACCTCCTCCATCAGGTCGCGCATCCGCTGCCGCGGGCTCACGCCGCTGGCGAGATCGGCGAACGTCGCGAGGCCCAGTTCCATGCGCGAAGCATAGCGCTGGTAGTTGTATGTGCAATTACTGCTCGGGAGGGCGGCGCGGCGTCATGGCGGCGAGTCCGGCGGTGCCGAGCGCTGCGACGGATGCGAGCACGAACACCGCGGGGTAGCCGGCGAGCGACGCGGTCGCCCCCGACAGCGGACCTCCCGCGCCTACGCCGATGTCGAAGAACGCGGTGAAAGTGCCCATCGCCGAGCCGCGGTGCTCGTCGTGGACGTCGTCTACCACCATCAGCGCGAGCGAGGGGAACATCATCGAGAAGCCCGCGCCGACGACTATCGCTCCGAGCAGCGCCACGGGCAGCGAGTGCGCGAGCGCGATCACGATCAGCCCGAGCGCCTCGACGAGCCCGGCGCCGGTGGCTGTGACACGCGCTCCGAAACGGTCCGGAACGCGCCCGAAGATCAGCCGGCTCGCGAACACCGACACCGCGAACGCGGTGAACACCGTCGCGCCGCCGCCGATCCCCTGCTTGCGCAGGTCGAGCACGATGAACCCCGCGAGCGCCGCGTAGCCGATGTTGGCGAGCGCCAGCGCGAACGCCGGGCGGCGGGCCGATCGCGGGAAGTGCAGCAGCGGTATCGGCCGCCCGGACTGCGGCGGACGCGACGGTTCGGGCAGGCGCACCGCGATCGCCGCCCCGGCGAGTGGCAGGGCGGCGGTCAGGATCCACACCGCGTCATAGCCGGAGCTCGATCGCAGCAGCTCGCCCGCGACCGGCCCCAGCGACAGCCCGCCCCACACCGCGAGGCCGAACATGCCGAGCGCGAGCCCGCGGCGGTTGACGGGCGCGAGGTCCACCACCCAGGTGGCGCCCGCGGTGTACACCGATCCCTCGCCCGCGCCGACCATCAGCCGCGCGAGCACCAGTGTGATCACGCTGCTGGAGAAGATGTACAGCAGCCCGCCGAGCGCGAGCGCGAGCGAGCCCGCGACGAGCACCGCGCGCCGTCCGCGCCTGTCCGCCTGGCGCCCCGCGATCGGCCGGCACACCACCGAGGTGACGGCGAACGAGCCCACCACGATCCCCACCGCGATGTCCCCCGAGTGCAGCGGGCCGTGCACGTACGTGGGCAGCACCGGCAGCGCCGCGCCGGTCGCGATGAACGCGAACAGCGCAGCGATGAACAGGCCCGTCGACGCTCCGATGCCCGTGGGGGCGTCGACGGGTGCGTCAGGAGCCGCGATGGCTACTGCGCTTTGAGCTTCGACCACTCCGCCTTGTGGGCGCGCTTTTCGGCCTGGTAGTCGAGCAGCGCCTGCGGCGAGTCCACGTCGCCGAGGGTGGGGTGCGGTGGGACGAGGCTCTTGGCCTTCGCCAGTTTGTAGCGCTTGGCGAGCACCGACCCGAGCGCCTTCACCTTCATCTCGCCGAACCCGGGCAGCGCCTCGAGGTTGGCGCGCAGCGCGCTCGCGTTCTTCGCGTCGCCCCACACACGCGCCGCGTCCCCGTCGTACCGCTCCACCACATGCACCGCCAGGTCGTGCACGCGCTTGGCCATCGCCCCCGGGAAGCGGTGGACAGCCGGTTTCTCGCGGAACACCGGCTCGAGGTCGGCTGCCGCCAGGTCCTTCGGGTCGATCGAGCCGAGGCGCTCGCGGATCGTCAGCGGGCCGGCGAACGCCTTCTGCACCGAAACCTGTTGATCGAGGCTAAAGCCGATCAGCAGCGCCATCGGGTCGCTCGCAATCAGCGCGTTGGCCTCGTCGGAGTCCGTGAAGTACAGGCGATCGGGCACCGCCTCATCGTAGCCAGCGGTGCGCTCAGTCGGCTTGCCGCAAGGAGTGCGCCGCCGCCACATACAGCACAGCCTGCACGCGCGCGATCGCATCAACCGCCTCGTCGGGCGGGAGCAGCTCCGGGTGGTGAAGCGGCCGCGACCGAAAGCCCGCCGCGCCGTCGAGCCCCACGAAGGCCATCGCCACCGGCGCGAGCGCGCCGAAGAAGGCGAAGTCGTCCGACCCGCACGAGCGCCACTCGGGGGCTGGTGCAAGGCCGGCACTGGCGAGCAGCCCGCACGCCTCCGCCACGATGCGCGGGTCGTTCTCCAACACCGGCTCCCCCGCCACGAACGACACGCCGCCGCGGCAGCCGTGCGCGGCTGTCACACCCGTCACGACCTCCTCAACCAGCTCACGCAACGCCAGGCGGTCCTCCGCCCGCAGCGACCGCAGCGCGCCCCGCGCGCTCGCGCGCTCGGGGATCACGTTCTCCGTGCTCCCGCCCTCCACCACGCCCACCGTCAGCACCGTCGGATGCATCGGGTCCATCCGCCGCGCGACCTGCGCGTGCAGCGCGACCACCACCTGCGCGAGCGCGAGGATCGGGTCGCGTCCCAGGTGCGGGTAGGCGCCGTGTGAGGGCTCGCCCTCGACGACGATCTCGAACCCGTCGAACGACGCGTTCACAGCCCCAGGGTCGAGCGCCACCTCGCCCCACGGCAGTTCCGGATGGACGTGCGCGGCGAGGACCGCCTTCGGCGCCGCGTCCGCGAGCGCGCCCTCGACGAGCGCTTTCGCACCGGAGGGGTGCACCTCCTCGCTCGGCTGGAACACCGCGAGCAGCGGGGCGGGTAGATCCTCCTCAATTGAGTATGCGGCGCGGGCGAGCGCCACAAGCGCTGCCATGTGCACATCGTGCCCGCACGCGTGCATCGTCTCGCCGCTCGCGCTGAACGCCGCGCCCGTGCGCTCGCGCACCGGCAGCCCGTCCAGCTCCGCGCGCACCGCGATCGGCGTGCCATCGGCCGGTCCCACCCGGGCGAGCAGCCCTGTTGCCGCCGCCGTCTCGCTCGCCACCGGCAGCTCCGCCGCGACCATCGCCGCGGTCCGCTTCTCGGCGCCCGCCAACTCGGGCCCTGAGTGCAGCCGGTGGCGCAGCTCCACGGCGCGCGGACTCTCTCGCTCGATCCCCTCGAGCAGCCGCTCGAGCACGACGTCAGTAGATCGCGGCATAGCGCGCGCACAGCTCCTTCAGGTCGACATCGCGCGCCGCCTCGATCTCGGCCTGCTTGACGCTCACGTACGCCTCGTACAGCAGCGACCCCATCCACGAGCGCGCGGTCGCGTTCTCGGTGAGCGCCCGCATCGACTCCTCCAGCGAGTCCGGCAGCGAGCCCACACCGAAGCGCTCCACCTCGGGTCCTTCCAGCTCCGCCGGGTCGCAGTCGAGGATCGGCGGCGCGGGCATCTGCGAGCGCACCCCGTCGAGCCCTGCACGCACGAGCGCGCCGAGCGCCAGGTAGGGGTTCGCCGCCGCGTCCGCGCCGCGGTACTCCAGGCGCAGCTGGCGAGCGGGGTCCGCGCCCGCCAGCTCCACGAGCGGAGGGATTCGCAGCAGCGCTTCGCGGTTCTGCACCGCCAGGCACATCGCGCCCGCGCTCCAGCGGTGCGGCTGGAGGCGCGTGGCGGACACCGGACTCGGCGCCGTGAGCGCGGTCAACGCGTGCGCGTGCGCGAGGATGCCCGCCGCGAAGCGCTCGCCCGTCTCGCTCAGGTGCGCGCGACGCACGGGGTCGTAGAACAACGGCGCGCCATCGCGGTCGATCACGCTCAGGTGGATGTGCACGCCGTTGCCCGCCTGCGCCACGTCGAGCAGCGGCGCGAAGCTCGCGCGTTTCCCCTCACGGCGCGCGACCTCGCGCACCACCTCCCTCAGCACCACCGAACGATCCGCGCTCGCGACGCCCTCCGCCGGCGCCACCGGAATCTCGAACTGGTGCGGCGCGTACTCGGGGAATATCCGCTCCGGTTCCACGCCCGCCTGTGTGAGCGCGCCCATCGCGCGCGTGGCAAACGGCTCGCCACGTCGCTGCGCCTCGAGTGAGAACGGGAGCGCAGCGGACGAGTCCTCTAGAAGTTGAAACTCGTGCTCGAAGCTCGCCACGAGCCGGCCGCCGATCTCGCTCTCCAGCTCGCGCAGCGCCTCGCGTAGGAACTGCCGCGGGCAGCACTCCCAAGGACGCCCGTCGGTCTCCACGATGTCGCACAGCAGTAGCTCCAGCGCGCCACCGCCGGGGCCCTCCTCCACACGCACCCGGGTGGCGGGGTCGGGCAGCAGGCGCAGATCCCCGGTCGACCCATACGGGTTGGTCTCCGCCACCGGGCCGAGCGGCGTGAGCGCGTGGTTCGCCGGCACCCAGCCGATGCCCGACGCTTCGGCCTCGGTCAGCTCGGACGAGAACAGCGAGCGTCCTCGCACGATCGCGCCGAGGTCGCAGCAGACGAGCGATACGAGCTCCCGCTCGCTCACCCGAGCGTCGCCTGCGTCACGGTCCCGTTGTCCCACAGGCCCTCGCTCAGTCCCACGGCGCCCGCGCCCGCGCGGATCGCGCCCGCGTCGTCGGCAAACGCCACCACGATCATCCCGCCCGCCGGCATGTCGCGCCGCTCGAGCGCCGCCGCGAGACGCTCCTGCGGCTGCATGTGCACGCCATGGTCGCCGAGCGCGGGGTAGGTGTCGGCGACGCCGTAAAGGTTCCCGCGCGGCCCGCGCACGCGTCCGAACACGCACGCGAAGTGGCCCACGCGCCAGTCCGGCTCAGGCCCTGCTCGCTCGCCGTCGAGCAGATAGCCCAGCAGCTGGTCGAACCGAGCGGACCCGCCCCACAGGTGGTGGGTGGCGAAGTTCGCGATCAACGTCACCGGGCGCTTCAGCTCGGCGGCCACGTCGTAGAGGCCGCCGAGCGTCTCCGCCGTCCACGGGCCGCTGAAAGGGATCGCCTCCAGCGCGCCGTCGGAGAGCTCCGCGATCGCGTCGATCACACCCGAGCACGTCGTGCCGGACACGTCGGCGTCCTCGATCTCGGGGATCGCCAGGCGGTAGTCGCGCCGGCCCGGTTCGCCGTGCGGGAGCGTGCCCGGATCGCGCGCGCCGGCTGTCGACACGATGCTCCCCGCGGCCAGCCCCACCGCGTCCTGATCTACGGGCTCCCCGCCGCGCTCGCGGAACCCCGCCGCGCTCAGCGCCAGCGCGCCGCAGAACGCGCCGCAAAGATCGTCGCGCTGGGGCAGCGCCGCGGCGTGCGCGTCGAGCAGCTCGCGCGCTCCCGGCAGGAGCGACATCTCCAATGGTCCGGGCCCAGCCATCCGCTCAATATAAGGGCGCGGTGGCGACGTGTAGGTGCGTCTAGGACTCGGGGTTGCGCGGTGCGTAGCGGTGGTGGAGCATCAGCGCGTTGCCGTAGGGGTCGGTGAAGAACGCCATGTGGCAGACGCTCGTGTCGAACGTGTCTCCCTGGAAGCTCACGCCGCGTGCTTCGAGCGTCGCGCGGGTCGCTTCGACGTCGTCGACGTGCAGCGCGATCGCGTTCTGGTTCACGCAGTGCGGGATCCCCATCTTCTCCGCGTGAACGACACTCAGTGTGAGGTTGCCGGTCTCGAACTCCGCGAAGTTGCGGTCGGGCATGTACACCGAGCGGCGCAGGCCCAACGTGTCGCCGTAGAACTCGACGGAGGCGGCGAGATCGCCGGTGGGTACAGAGACGAAGTCGACGCCCGTGACCAGCTGCTCGGTGGTGCTCATGTGGCGGCTCCTTGTTCGAGATGGTGGAAAGCGTTGCGCTTGGGTTGATAGCACGTACGCTTGCAGGCACAGCACCGCCAGGCCCCGAACGAAAGGACGCCACGCCATGAGCTGGGACTTCTCCACCGACGCCGACTACCAGGAGCAGCTCGACTGGATGGCGGAGT
Source organism: uncultured Solirubrobacteraceae bacterium (assembly GCA_964588985.1). Taxonomy (GTDB): domain Bacteria; phylum Actinomycetota; class Thermoleophilia; order Solirubrobacterales; family Solirubrobacteraceae; genus Palsa-744. The sequence continues at coordinate 109,105 of CAZPQW010000005.1, read as the reverse complement.
TCGTGCGCACCGAGATCTGGCCGCTGGAGGCGATCTGGCCGGAGCTGGGTCTCGATGGCCTCAGCCGTGCGATCGCGCCGCTGCAGGAGCAGGTCAAGGCGCGCGGGCTGTGGGCGACGCATCTGCCGCCCGAGCTCGGCGGCCAGGGGATGGGGCAGGTGAAGCTCGGGCTGATGCACGAGATCCTCGGCACCTCGCCGATCGCGCCGCTCGCGTTCGGCAACGCCGCGCCGGACTCCGGCAACTCGGAGATCCTCGCTATGGCGGGCACGCCCGAGCAGAAGGACCGCTGGCTGCACCCGCTGCTCGCGGGCGACCTGCGCAGCGCGTTCTCGATGACCGAGCCGCACACGCCGGGCTCCGACCCCACGCAGCTGAAGACGCGCGCGGTGCGCGACGGCGACGGCTGGGTGCTCGACGGCAAGAAGTGGTTCTCCTCCAACGGCTCGATCGCCGACTTCCTGATCGTGATGGCCGTCACCAACCCCGACGCGCGACCGTCGCAGCGCGCGTCCATGTTCATCGTCCCGAGTGACATGCCGGGCGTCGACATCGTGCGCGACGTCCCCACGATGGAGCACCCCGCGGAGCACTTCGGCGGCTACGGCGGGCACTCGGAAATCCTCTACAGCGACGTGCGCGTCGGCCCGGAGGCGCTGCTCGGCGGCGAGGGCGAGGGCTTCGTGCTCGCCCAGCACCGCCTCGGGCCCGGGCGCATCCACCACTGCATGCGCTGGCTCGGGGTCGCGCGCCGCGCGTTCGACATGATGTGCGAGCGCGCCACATATAGAGAAGCCCACGGCTCGCTGCTCGCGCAGAAGCAGACCGTGCAGAACTGGATCGCCGACAGCGCCGCCGAGATGCAGGCCGCACGCCTGATGACGCTGCACGCCGCGTGGGTGATGGACACACAGGGCGCGAGCGCCGCGCGCACCGACGTCGCGCTGATCAAGTTCTACGGCGCGAAGGTGCTCCACGACGTGGTCGATCGGGCGCTGCAGTTGCACGGCTCGCTCGGCTACTCCACCGACCTGCCGCTCGAGCAGATGTATCGTTTCGCGCGCGCCGCGCGCATCTACGACGGTCCCGACGAGGTGCACCGCCAGTCCGTCGCGCGCCACATCCTCAACGGCTACGCGCCACCCGCGGACGGTGTGCCGAGCGAACACCTGCCGACGCGCCGCGCGCGCTCGCGTGAGCGCTTCGCGGAGCTGCTCGAGACCGTCACCGCGAACGACTGACTCAAATGTCTCTCTCTTCACATCCGCACCCATGTCTCCGATTGCATCCTGCCTCTCATGTGCCGAATTCCCTTGATTTGTAGGGAAAACACGGCGTCGGCGTGACGCTCGTCCGAGGTCGCTCGCGAGGCTGATTGACAAAGCCCGCGGCCGCTGCGAAGTTCGGGGTCCAACGAGGAGGGGGACCCCTTAGTGACTTCCGCCTTGTCACAGACGACAGACGGTGCCGGGCAAGCGACTGCGCGTGAACGACCTCATGTGAGGCCGGCGCGGACTACTCCAGAGCTGACACAGGTGGGCTGGGTTCCCGGCGGCGAGGTCGGCCTGGCCGAGTGGTCGGCGTTGGGGCGTCGCTTCGGCGAGATCGGTCGCTGCAGCCAATGGTGGCTGGGCGACTGGATCAACTACGGCAACGCGCGCTTCGGCGAGCGCTACACGAGAGCGGTGAAGCTCACCGGATACGACGTCCAATCCCTGATGAACATGGTGTACGTCGCGTCGCGCTTCGACATCTCCCGACGTAGGGAGAATCTCTCCTGGAGTCACCACGCGACGGTCGCGGCGCTGGATGTCGCGATCCAGGACCACTGGCTGGCGCGAGCGAGCGCCGACAAACTGTCGGTCGCGGACCTCCGCGCGGAACTGCGCGGCCGCCGCCGTGCGCTCAAAGCCGGTGATGGAAACGACGGGAGCGATCCGTCCACGCCGGATGCCGACGCGAACACGGTGGTTTGCCCGACCTGCGGGGGGAGCGTTCCGGTCTCACATTGAGCCACGTCGCCCTTCTCCCTATAACTCGGCGTGCCGTTTGCACGAGAGCACGACAAGCTTCGACCGGAGGATCTGCGACGTGGTGAACAACACCGACCTGCTCGTCGTCGGCGCCGGAGCCAAGGGCACCGCGATCGCGATGAAGGTGCACGTGCTCAACAGTCTCGGCCTGGGTCCGATCAGGATGACGCTCGTCGAGGCGACCGGGCCGGCGGCCGCGTGGGTCGACGGAAACGGCATCACCACGAGCAGGGAGGTGCTCGCGATCACCCCCTCCAAAGACGTCGGCTACCCGTACCAGAGCGCATGCGCGTTCGGCTCCGCCGGAGCGGAAGTGGACATCGCGTCGATGGCGTTCTCCTGGCATCGCTACCTGATCGAGAAAGGCGACTACTCACGCTGGGTGGACGCCGGCGAACCGTCCGTGCAGCGCCGCGAATACGGCGCATACCTTGCGTGGGTGCTCACTCGCGCCACCGAGGGAGTGACGCTCGTCAACGGGCGTGTCGCACGACTGTCGCTGAGCGACGACGGCGAACGCTGGATCGTGGACGTCGCCGGTGCGCCCGCCGCGTCCCAGTACGCGTGCGGGGCGTTCGCGCTGACCGGCCCCGGGGTCAATCGCGGCATCCCCCATGATCCCCAGATCGCGCAGCGCGTGCTCGACTGCGACAGCGGGCGCATCGCGATCGCGCACGCGCCGGTCGAGCAGAGCTCCGACATCGCGATCGTGGGTGGCGGGGAGAGCGCGCTCAGCTGCATCGAATTCGTGCGCAACCTGCGTCCCGACGCGTACATATCGGTGTACACCTCCAATCTGCCTCTGAGTCGGCTGGAGAGCTTCTTGGAGAATCGCGTCTTCTCCAATCCCGACAATGTCGCCTGGGAGACGCTCAGCGTCGATACGCGTCGCGACTTCATCAATCACACCGATCGCGGAGTATTCGGGCCGGAGCGTCTCGCGCGCTTCGCGTGGGACGAGCGCTGTCGCTTCGTGCTCGGGCGCGTCGAGCGCATCGCGTCCGCTCCGAACGGCGAGGGGGTGTGCGTCAACTACGAGTCGGTCGCGGGCGCCGAGACGGCGCGCCACGACTACGTGATCAACTCGACCGGCTTCGATCTGCTCGAGCAGCTGCGCAGTCTGCTGTCCGATCCGGCGCGGCGCGAGATCGAACGGGTGACCGGGCCGCTTTGGGAAGGCGACAAACGCGAAGAAGTGAACATGGCTCGATTCCTGGAGCTCAGCGGCGTGCGCCCGCTGCTGCAGGTGCCCGGGCTAGCCGGCCTCGGCCAGGGCCCCGGATTCTCGACCCTCGGCTCGCTCGGTCTCGTCGCCGACCGGATCCTCGAGCCGCTCGTCGGTGGGAGATCCGATCCGTCGAGTGACGATCGCCATCGCCTGCTCGTTGGGGACGAACGCGACTGAGCTTCTCGCCGCGTGCTCGGATCCGGATGTGGAGACCGCCTGCAGGTCCACCTCGGTGAGCACGGTCTGCATCACTCGCCTGATCGTGAGCTGGGCGAAGTTGGCCGCGAGGCAGCGTCTCACTCCTCCGCCGAAGGGAATCCACGCGTAGGTGGGGGCGTTCTGGTCGAGGAAGCGCTCAGGTAGGAAAGTGCGCGATTGCGGATAGATGTCCTCGCGACGGTGAATCAGGTAAACGCCCGCGGCGACGATGACTCCCGCGGGCAGCGTGTAGCCGCGGATGCGCATCGGCTGGGTCAGCTCGCGCATCACCAGGGGCACCACCGGGCACAGGCGCAGCGTCTCCTTGGCGACCGCGTCCGCATAGCTGTACTCGCGACCCGCGAGGGCCTCCTTGCGCAGTCGGGCGAGCTTCTCGGGATGGCGCATGAGGCACTCGAATGCCCACGCGAGCGAGGTGGCGGTCGGACCGTCGGAGAGCAGTGTGAGGACTTCGTCGCGCACCTGCTTCTCGTCCATCGGCGAGCCACCCTGGTCGTGTGCGCGCTCGAGCATCGCGAGGATGTCCTGCGAGGCTGCGCCGTTGGGTGAAGCACGCCGTCGGCGCACCTCCTCGAGCACCGCGCTCTCCACCGGGCGCATCACCGAGCGAAGTCGCTCGCTGTGAGAGAGTCGCCCCGGGCCCACGGCGGTCAGGATCGCCAGGCGGCGCGGATCGTTCAGCTGCGCGGTCATCTGTCTCAGCAGGCCGCTCAGATGCTCCAACCGGGGCTCCTCCAGAGGGCCGAACACGGCGCGGAGGATCACCTCTGTGGTGATCGCCTGCATGCGCGGCCACAGCGCGAACGGCTCGCCGATCGGCCACTTCGAGATCTCTCGACGGGCCACGCGGGTGATCAGGTTGTCATAGGCGCTCATGCGCGTGATGCGGAACGCGGGCAGCATCAGCTTGCGGTGTGTCATGTGCTCGGGCTCGTCGAGCAGCATCACCGACCGTGAGCCCAGCAGCGGCTCGAGTACCGGGCTGGCCGCGACCGCTCCCGCGCGCACCGCGCTCGCGTCGGTCGTGAACAGCAGCTTGACATCCGCCGGATCCGTGAGGACAACCCAGGGACGACCGCGACGAACGCGCAGGGTGAAGATTTCACCGTAATGGTTGTTGCAGCGCTCCATGAACGGCAGCGGTCGCAGCGCCCAGCCGAGCGCCTGAAGCGCGCTCGGCATGCGTGGGCCAGGGGGGAGAGACAGAGACATGTGCTGCTCCTCGTGCATGCTCAAAATGGCCTTCCTGCCTGTGTATTGGAGGCTTGTCCTACCGGTGTTTTTCGAAGTGTGCGGTTCTCCACGACGAGCCTTATGGTGCTCCCCGCAGCCCGACTACGCAAACCAAACCGGAAGCTCGGCTGGTTGCTGTCGGGTTTTGAGCACCAGTGCCCTAATCGGTTAAGGGAGCGGCCTTAAACGCCGTCGATCCGGGTTCGAGCCCCGGCTGGTGCATCGGTCGGCTCCACCGCCGACCTCACCAAGATGCTGACGGCCACCAACCTTTTCGACTACTTCGAGGAACTGCCCGAGCAGGGCGAGACGGGCGGACTGTGGGCTGCCCGCACGCCGCTGCGTCCGAACGCCCGCTTCGACGTCAAGCTCGTCCCACGTTCACCCGTCTGGCGCGATGACGCGGCATCGCTCGACGCGCTCGAGCGGATCGAACGCGAGCCGTGGGTAGAGCGCGCGACGCGCACCGACGCGGGCGTGGAGCTGCGGCTGTCAGACGACTGGATCGAAACTCAGGGGACCGCGCTGCGGGAAGGCGACAGCGGCGAGGAGCGGCTCTCCGACCTCGCGCGCGGGCGACGCTTCTCGGTGCAGTTCTGGGACGCCAACGCGACCAAGGCGCTGCACGTCGGGCACCTGCGCAACCTCGCGATCGGCAACGCGCTCGCCGCGGCCCTGACCCAGGCCGGCGGCCAGGTCGAGCGCCGCGCGCTGATCTCAGACGCCGGGCGCAGCATGGGCGAGGCGATGGCCGGGGTGATGAAGAGCGGCCGCCACGCGCAGGCGTGGCCGGACCGCAACGAGAAGAGCGACCACTTCGTGGGCTGCTGCTACGCCGAGTACGTCGCGGCGGGCCGATCCTTCAACGGTGGCTCCACCGAGCAGCCCGAGGACTCCCTCACGCGCGAGCTGACGATGCGCGACGACGACGCCGACCAGCTGCTGCGGCGAGTGCTCTCCGGGGACCGCGAGGCGCTGGAGCTCTGGTACAAGACGCGCGCGTGGGTGATCGCGGGGCAGCGCAAGACGCTGCAGCGGCTGGGAATCGCCTTCGACCGCGTGTTCTTCGAGTCGGACTTCCTCTCCGAGGCGGCCGAGCTGACCGCGTGCGGCCTGCGCGAAGGGCTGCTGCGCCGGCGCGAGGACGGCGTGGTGATCTACCCAACCGAGCGCGAGGACTTCGACGAATTCCCGCTCGTGCGCGGCGACGATCTGCCCACCCAGCACATGCGCGCGCTCGCGTACTGGATGGCGGCGCCGGGCCTGGAGGGCATGACCTCGGTACAGGTGTGCGGTGCGGAGTGGGTCGCACACGTCACCTGCAGACGCCAGCTGATGGCGCGCCTGATGAGCACCGGCGGCGAAGGCATGCATCCGACCGGCGACATCTTCCACGGGATGGTCTCCCACCAGAAGCGCGCGGTCGCCTCGAGCGAGGAGGGGGCGCTGCTGATCGACGACCTGATCGAGCGGCTGCAGGAGCAGATCGAGCAGGACCCGCGCGGGCAGGACGTCGTGCGCCGGCTCGGCTCGGCGGAGCGGATCGCGGGTCAGGTGGCGTTGGGCTACTTCGTGCCGCGCCCGGTGACCCCGCGCGTGGACTTCCATCCCGGCAAGCTGCTGGACACACGCGAAAGCCCGGGGTGGGAGCTGGTGCAGGCGCGCGCGCACGAGGGTCGCGGGCACGAGCTGGCGGATCGGCCGGCGGAGGAACCGGATTACCGCTTCGCGGTCGTGCAGGCGGAACTGCACCGCCGCCATCTGCGCCTCGCGGTCGAGCGCCTCGACGCCGGCCCGCTCGCCCGCTACGTGACGCACTTCGCTCGCTGGTACCTGGAGGAGGAGCGCAGCGCTCCGGTGGAGCAGGTGGTGCACACGCTGCTCGACCGCGGCGCGCGCGGAATCGGCCTGGAGGAGGTCTCATGACAACGCTGCTGGTGGACAACTACGACTCCTATACGTACAACGTGTTTCACATCCTCGCCGCCGTGTCGGGCGAGGAGCCGATCGTGATCCAGAACGACACCGTCTCGTGGGGAGCGCTGTCGCGCTGGGACTTCGACGCGATCGTCATCTCCCCCGGCCCAGGGCACCCCGATCGCTGGCACGACTTCGGCGTGTGCTCGGACATCCTGCGCTTCAGCGACGTGCCGATCCTCGGGATCTGCCTCGGCCATCAGGGGCTCGGCCGGCTGCTCAACGGTGAGGTTGGGGCGGCGCCGCTGCCGATGCACGGCCGCGTGAGTCACGTGCGCCATCTCGGCAGCGGCCTGTTCGAGGGGATTCCCCAGGACTTCTCGGTCGTGCGCTACCACTCGCTCGCGGTAACCGGCCAGATGGGACCGGAGGGACGCGTGACGGCATGGACGGAGGACGGCGTGGTGATGGGCATCGAGCATCGCCACCGGCCGATCTGGGGCGTGCAGTTCCACCCCGAGTCGATCTCGACCGAGCACGGCCCCGCGCTGATCGAGAACTTCTACAAGATGGCGCGTGCGAACAGGCCGACTCGCTCGCCCGGAGTGAGGCGGCTCGTGACGCCCTCCGCGCGGCCGACCGTTCGCCACGTGGGCGACTCGCGGATGCGCCTGAAGGTGCGCACGATCGAGGGCGAGGCTCCGACCGAGGCGGTCTTCCGACGCCTGTTCGCCGACGCCGATCACGCCTTCTGGCTCGACAGCGCCGACGCGCCGACGCGCCTCGCGCGCAGCTCCTACATGGGCACGACGATGGGCGAGGAGCGCTGCGTGCTCGAATACGACGTGGAGTCCGCCTCGGTGACGATCGATCGCGCCGGCACGAGCGTCGTGGAGCACGCCTCGATCTTCGACGTGCTCGACCGCGAACTCGCGCTCGGCGCTGTGCAGCCGCCGGAGGGTGTGGCGCGCGGCTTGCTCGGCGGTTTCGTCGGCTATCTCGGTTACGAGTGCAAGGCCGACTGCGGCTCACCCAACGTCCACCGCTCGGACATGCCGGACGCGGTGATGATGCTCGCCAATCGCGTGATCGCGGTGGATCACGTCGCCGGGCGCACGCACCTGTTCGCGCTGTGCGCGGAGGACGGGCACGACGCGGAGCGCTGGCTCGTGGAGACCGAGGCGATCGTGAGCGAGATGATCTCCTCGGCGTCTCAGCAGCGGGAGGATGACGGATCGACGCCGGAGTCCGGCGCCACCGACGGGGACGATGCGGGCGCGCCCGTCGTGTTCCACTGCGGCCGCGGACGCCGCCAGTATCTCGCCGACATCGCGCGCTGTCAGGCGGCGCTCGCGGCGGGCGAGTCCTACGAGGTGTGTCTCACCGACCACATCTCCACGGCCGCGAGCCCCGACCCGCTCGAGCTCTACTGCGGACTGCGTCGCAGCAACGCCGCGCCGTTCGCCGCCTACCTCAAGCTCGGGGAGATGGCCGTCGTCAGCTCCTCGCCCGAGCGCTTCCTGTCGGTCGACCGCGACCGCAACGTGCAGGCGCGTCCGATCAAGGGCACCGCGCCGCGCGCGAGCGACGCCGTCGTCGACGAGGCGCTGCGCACCGAGCTGATGAACGACGAAAAGACGTTCGCCGAGCACCTCATGATCGTGGACCTGCTGCGCAACGACCTCGGCCGCGTGTGCGAGGTGGACAGCGTGCGCGTGTCGGAGTTCATGGCCGGCGAGCGCTACCGCACGGTGCACCAGATGACGTCCACGATCAACGGCGTGCTCTCCGAGGGGCGCACGCCGGTGGACTGCGTGCGCGCGTGCTTCCCCGGCGGCTCGATGACCGGAGCGCCGAAGCTGCGCACTATGGAGATCATCGACGACATCGAGCGCGTCGCCCGCGGCGTGTACTCGGGCGGGCTCGGCTACTTCGGGCTCGACGGGAGCGTCGACCTGAGCATCGTGATCCGCACGATCGTGATGCGCCCCGGCCTGACGACGATCGGTGCTGGCGGCGCGATCGTCACCCAGTCCGACCCCGAGCAGGAGTTCGAGGAGCTGCTGCTGAAGGCGCGCGCGCCGATGGCGGCGGTCGCGCGAGCGGTGACCGGCAGCGACTCCCCCGACGCGTGGGTCGTGGAGCGCGAGCCGCACTCGCACATGGCGGCCGCGGGAGCGTTATGAGTGAGCACGCCGCCGAGGTGCAGGCGTCCGCTTCGGATGCGGCTTCGAGTCTCGGATGGAGCGTGCGCGCCGCCACCGGCGACGACGTCGAGGCGGTCGCCGGTGCGGTGAGGGCCCTGCTGCTGGAGCTCGATGGGACGCCGACGAGCACCGCGGCGATGGAGGATGCGACGCGCACGCTGATCGCAAGCCCCTGGGAGGGCGCGGTGCTCGTGGCGCAGGCGCGTGTGGCGATCGTGGGCGTGCTCGCGGCGAGCTGGCAGATGGCGATCCACGTGCCGGGGTCCTATGCGCTGATCCAGGACCTGTGGGTCGATCCAGCCTGGCGCGGGCAGGCGGTCGGGGCGGGACTGGTGGAGGCGCTCGTCGAGCTCACGCGCGGCCGACACATGGAACGCATCGAGGTGGGGCTTCCGCGCGAGAGCTTCTCGAACTTCTCCGCGACCGAGGGCTTCTACCTGAGCAACGGCTTCACGGCAAACGGTCCGCGCATGCGCAGGCGGATCCCATGAGCGAGATGCTCGCGATCGAGCAACGTCCGGGCTCGGCGCACGCCCAGCCGTGGATCCTCGACGCGCACGGGCGCAGGCTCGAGGGCCGCGATCACGACAGGCGGCTGTCGGAGCTGCGCGCTGGCCTGACGCAGCATCCGGGTGTTCTGACCGCCCAGGCCGACGCGGCCTTCGAGCAGGTGCGCCAGACGGTGAGCGCGCTGCACGAGCGCGACTACCTCGAGGCGCTTATGCGCGTCCGCTCGGGCGAGCCGGTGCTGATGGAGCGCTTCGCCGCTCCCGGCATGGCCCCGGACACGCCCGTGAGCGCGGGCGTGGCGGCGGTGGCGTATGAGGGAGTGCGCACGGCGATCACGGCCGCGCGCCGGATCCTCGACGGCTCGCACTACGCCTACGCGCTGTGTCGCCCGCCGGGACATCACGCCGGCCCGGGCTGGCTCGGCGGCTACTGCTACCTCAACAACGCCGCCGCCGCCGTGCAGACGCTGCGCGAGGGGGGCGTCGGACCGATCGGGATCCTCGACCTCGACATCCACTACCCGAACGGCACCGCCGCGATCGCCGCGCTGATGAGCGACACGAGCCTGCACTCGCTGCACGCCTCGCCGGTGGCGAACTCGCCGACGGGAACGGTCGAGCCGCTGAGCTCTCGCGAGCGGCTTGTCGCCTTCGCCGAGGCTCCGAGCGAAGCCAGCTACCTCGCCGCCGCGGCGGCGTCGATCGACGAGATCGCGCAGTCCGCGGCCGTGCTCGTGCTGTCGCTCGGCTACGACACGGTGCGTGGAGATCCGCATGGCTGCTGGACGTTCAGCCCGGCGATCTTCGCGGAGATCGGACGTCTGCTGGCCGACTCGCAGCTGCCGGTGTGCGTGGTGCAGGAGGGCGGCTACGACCTCGACACGCTCGCCGCGTGCAGTCACGCGTTCGCGACCGGCCTGCTCGGAGGGCGCGACGAATGAGCGGCCTCGAGCCATTTCGCGCGCGCCTCGACGAGCTCGACGAGGAGATCGTGCGGTTGCTCGGCGAGCGCTTCGAGACTTGCCGCGAGATAGCCCTCCACAAGCGCGCGAACGACATCCCGATGATGCAGCCCGGCCGCGTCGAGCAGGTCCGTGCGCGCTATCTCGATCGCGGCGCGGAGGTGAGGCTCCCGGCGGACTTCACCGCTGCGCTGTTCGAGCTGCTGATCGATGCCACCTGCAGGATGGAGGACGAGCTGATGGCGGCGATCGCGGAGGAGCGATGAGCGCGCAGCCGACGTTCATCACGCTGGGGCCGACGGGCACCTGTCACGAGAACGCGCTGAAGCGCTACCTCGAGCTGCAGGGCCTGACGTCGGTGCGGATCGAGCTCTCGGAAGACCTGCTCGGCGACATCCATCGCGTGCGCGACGAGCCCGACACGTTCCTCGTGCAGTGCAGCGCGCACACGCAGGTCCACCTCGTCACCGAGCGCTACTACAAAGAGGTGTTCGTGATCGACACGTTCATCTACCCCACCAAGGAGCTCGCGCTGCTCGTCCGCCACGACGCGCCGGATCCCCCGAGGAGCATGGGGATCGTGGCGGCGACGCGCGGATACCCCGACCTGACCCGCTGGGAGGAGCTGATCGACGAGCCCTCCAAGCCGGTCGTCGCGCGCCACCTGCTCGCCGGCGAGTACCACGCCGGCCTCACCCACCTGCACTATGCGAGCGAATACCCGGACGTGCTGCGCGTGGAGGAGACCTACGGCGCGGTGGACACGACGTGGGTGGTGTACGGGGCGCGCAAGCGCTTCCGCGGTCAGGTGATCGGCAACGCCGTGCCGTGGCTGTTCACGGGCGAGCCCGAGCCCGATCTCGAGTACGCATAGGTACGCGCGGCCGAAGCTCGCTCTACGCTGGGGGCATGGCAGCCGACGCCAAGCGTGCCCCCGCGCTGTTCGACCCGACGGCGTTTGGAGCGTTTCGCTTCCTTGCACGCGAGCTCGACGCGCGTGGACGCGTCACGCTCCGCTACGCGCTCGACGAGGAGATCTTCTTCGTGGAGGAGTTCGACCTGCCGATCGACGGCGAGCTGACCGACGCCGACGTCGAGCGCGTGGACGGGCTGCTGTCGCTGCTGCACTGGGTCGCCGGGGTGAGCTACTTCAAGACCGCGCTGCCGACGAGCGTGAGCCTCGAGACGGGCGCGCCGCCACCCGCGACGGGCGCCCTGCTCGAAGCGCTCTACTCGGAGGGCCTCGGCGAGCTGGCGTACACGAACAACCTGGCGGCGCTGCCGCGACCGCGCTTTCGGGCGGACGGGAGTCGCTATGTGCCTGTCGCTCCTGAAAATGAGGACGTGGGGCGGATGCTCGTGCCGGTTGGCGGTGGCAAGGACTCCGCGGTGGCGATCGAGATCGCCCGCCGCTCCGGGCGCGAGCCGGCGCTGTTCTCGATCGGCGACGCACCTCCGATCGCGCGCACGGTCGCGGTGGCGGGGCTTCCTCACCTGCTCGCGCGCCGTCGCCTGGACCCGGGGCTGAGGGCGCTCAACGACGCTGGCGCGATCAACGGTCACGTGCCGATCACCGCGATCGTGTCGTGCGTGGCGCTGCTGAGCGCCGCGCTGAACGGGTTCGACGCGGTGGCGATGGCCAACGAGCGCTCCGCCTCCGCCGGCAACGTGAGCTGGGACGGCGTGGACGTCAACCACCAGTTCAGCAAGGGCCTGCGCGCCGAGCGGCTGCTGAGCGCGGCCGTCGCCGAGGTGGCGCCGGGACTCCGGGTGTTCTCGCTGCTGCGCCCCGCCTCGGAGCTCGCGATCGCGCGCGCGTTCGCGCGCATGGACGCCTACCACGCGGCGTTCACCAGCTGCAACGCGATCTTCCGGCTCGACCCGGCGCTGCGCGCGGCGTCGTGGTGCCGCGACTGCCCCAAGTGCCGGTTCGTGTTCCTCGCGCTCGCGCCGTTCTCCACGCCCGAGCATCTGCGCGAGATCTTCGGGAGCGATCTGCTGGACGACGAGCGGCAGTTCGACGGCTTCGCGCTGCTCACCGCGACCGGCGGGCACAAGCCGTTCGAGTGCGTCGGCGAGGAGCAGGAGAGCCTCGCCGCGATCCGCCTGCTCGCACGCGACGAGCGCTGGAGCGCGCACGCGGTCGTGCGGCGTCTCGTGGAGGAGGTGCTGCCGCGATACGCGCCCGGCGAGGGCGACCCGGAGGCGGTGCTCGCGCTGAGCGACAACCATGAGGTGCCGGCTTCTCTGATGGCGGACGTGCGTGCGGTTCTCGGAGCTTGACGGCGCCCGCATCGGCGTGTGGGGCGCCGGACGGGAGATCACATCGCTCGCCGCGCAGCTCGCCAAGTGCCTGCCGTCGGCGCGGATAGCGGTCGCGGTCTTCGACGAGCCTCCCCTGCAGGACGTGGGCGAGACGCTCCGCACCCCGGCCGTGCAGGTGGTGAGCAGCGGGGAGGCGTCGGCTGCGCTCGCGGGTTGCGACGTGCTCGTGCGCTCGCCCGGCGTGTCGATCTACCGGCCGGAGCTGATCGCGCTGCGCGATGCCGGTCTGCCCGTGACGACCGCCACCGCGCTGTGGCTGGCCGAGCGCGGCGGCGATGGCGTGATCGGGGTGACGGGCACGAAGGGCAAGAGCACCACCGCCGCGCTCGCCGCGCACGTGGCTCGCGCCGCGGGGCGGACGGTGCAGCTCGCGGGCAACATCGGCGTCCCCGCACTCGACCTGCTCGACGAGGACGTCGCGGAGGTGACCGTGGTCGAGCTGTCCAGCTACCAGCTCGCCGATCTGAGCACCGGACCCGAGGTGGCCGTGATCACGAACCTCTTTCGCGAGCACACCGACTGGCACGGCTCCGAGGACGCCTACCGCGCGGACAAGCTGCGGATCCTCGGACTGCCCGGGGTGCGCGTGGCCGTCGTCGGCGAGCGCGAGGAGCGGATCGCGCGCGCCCATCCGGACATCGAGGTGGAGGTGTTCGGCGTGCCCGGCGGCTGGGAGCCGGCCGATGGTGGGATCACTCTCCACGGCGAGTCGAAGTTCGCGCGCGCCGATCTGCCGCTGCACGGCGAGCACAACGCACTGAACCTGTGTGCGGCGCTGACGGCGCTGGAGGCGCTCGGCGTCGAGCTCCCTGCCGATCTGTCGCACGCGCTAGCCGACTTCCGTCCGCTCGCGCATCGACTCGAGACGGTGCTGGAGCGCGACGGTGTCACGTGGGTGGACGACTCGATCTCCACCACGCCCGAGTCCGCGCTCGCGGCGCTCGCCAGCTTTCCGGGACGCGACGTGGTGCTGATCGGCGGTGGGCAGGACAGGGGGCAGGACTACGCCGGGCTCGGGCGGGCGCTCGCCGAGCGCGGGGCCACGGTGATCGGGGTGCCGTCGACGGGCCCGCGGCTCATCGCATCCGCTCGCGAGGCTGGGGCGGAGCAGGAGCGGGCAGTCGAAGCGTCCGATCTCGCCGAGGCGGTCGAGCTGGCGCGTGGGCTGGCGCAGGGCGGTGGCGTCGTGCTGCTCTCGCCGGCGGCCCCAAGCTATGACTTCTTCGTCAACTTCGAGGAGCGGGGGGAGCGCTTCCGCGAGCTTGCACATCAATTGACCTGACGAGCACACTGCGTTTACCATTCGCCGGTGATCACGCGGCGAACCCTGATGCAGCGTGCGGTGGGGCTGGGCGTGGCCGCCTCCACGATGAGTGCGCTGGATCTGCTGGCGTGGGTCCCGCAGCGCGCTGGCGCGGCGACCAAGTCGGGCCTGCCGGAAGTCCAGTTCCAGATCGAAAAGTACCTCCCGCACGCGGTTTCGATCGAAGGCGTGAAGGTCCGCTTCGGGCCGACGTACACGACGTTCGCCACGGTGGAACTGACGCGAACGCCGACGCTCTCAGACCAGGCGGCGCTGGCGGCGGCCCTGGCCAAGGTCGAGGCGAGCTACCCCTTCAGCCCGAGCGGCGTGTTCATGACGATCGCCTACGGCGTGCCGTACTTCGAACGCCTGCCCGGCGGAATGAGTGGCGCGCTCGTCTCCGCGCACATGCCGCGCCTGGCAGCCGAACCGCAGCGCTATGCCTTCGAGGAGGCCGTCCCAGGCCCAACCGACGTCTCGCCAGTGAACCCCGCGGTGCAGAAGCTCCGCTTCGACGTGCCCGTGCGGATCGAGTCCAACGACATGGTGCTGATGCTTCGCAGCGACTCCACCGCTGTGATCGACGAAGCGCTCAGCTGGCTGGCTGGCGAAAGCTCCACGCTCGCGGGCGTCCAGGGCGGAAGCTCGGGTCTGGGCGGCCTCCTGCGCGTCAGCTCGCGGCGGCTGATGTTCGTGCAGCAGGGCCTGCCGCGCAGGCTCGCCGAAGAACACACGCTGCCGTACGCCGCGACGATCAACCCGCTCTCGCCGATGTGGATGGGCTTCATCTCACAGCAGGTCGGCAGCAGCGGCCCGCCGCCGATAGTGACGTTTCTCGGCAACGGCTCGGCCAAGCTCACCACCGCGCGGTCGCACGACTACTTCAACCACGGCTCGGTGATGCACCTGTCGCATCTGATCCAGGACCTCCAGCAGTTCTACGAACGTCCGGGCGAAACGTACGTGCGCCGTGCGGCCGAGATGTTCAGCGCCAATCCCGTCCCCAGACGCGGTAACGCCGACCAGTTCACCGGCGGCGGTGGTCCGACATCGATTGCAAACGCGGCGGTGAGCCCCGAAGCGGCCGAACGCGAAGCCGAAGGCGCGAGCAACTTCGACGGACAGCCGCACATCGGCCACACGGTCGCGCTGCAGCGCTCCAGCCGGGCGCACGACCGCACGCCGATGCACATCCGCGCGGACGGCCCGGGCTTCGACTCGCTCGACGTGCCCGACGGCTCCTCGCAGCCGAAGCTGCACTTCGGCATCTTCGTCCCGACCGCGGACTTCTTCGCGACGATGCGTCGCAGCCAGGCCTCGGTCGACCTGGCGCAGCGGTACAACGTCCCCGCGCAGAACCTCGGCATCGAGCGCTTCATCACCGCCACACGCCGCCAGAACTTCCTCGTGCCGCCGAGGCGCAACCGCGCCTTCCCACTGCTCGAGCTGGTCTGACCGCACGCTCGGAGTCAGCGTCTGTCCCTTTAAGTGGCGGCGCCGCCCTCGTCGGGCGGCGCCGCTCACTGCCTATGTCAACTGCCGATGTGTCCCTACTCGACTACGGGCACAGCGGGTTCGTCGGTACCCCTTCGCAGGGGTTGGGCATGCTTACCTGTGCCGGTGGCGCGGGCTGCGGCACCGGTTCCCTGGCGAGCGACATTTCCTGCAGTTCCAGCAGGTATTCCACGCCCGCGAAGCCCAGTTCCGAGGGAGCCGGCGTGGTTTTGTTCTGACAGCCCCACGTTCCCTCGATGTTCGCCGGGTACGTGGCCGCTGTGAATTCATTGCCGGAGGCGCAGTTGTTCGTCGATTCGGTGAACACGCCTCCCGCCATGAACACGTCGCCGGGGTATTTCACCGGAGCTGTGCCGTTGTCGATGAATTTGTTGTTCGCGATCTTGTTCCCACTCGCGGCGAAGAAGATCGTGTCTTCTTCGGGCGGGAACGGGTTGGGGTACTCGAACGCCATCACCGCATCGGTCGCGTTGCCCACGAACGTGTTGCCTTCGACGAGATCGCCGTAGTCGCCCGGGAGCTCCACGCCGGTGCCCCACGGGGACGCCGAAGCGGACGTGTTGGCGGGTGCGCTGAGGTTGTTGTTGTTTTCGAGCAGGTTGTTGCGGATGATCGTGCACCGTTCGATTTCGGTCGTTTCGAACGTGGGCAGGATCTTGTGACCCTTGCGATATGGCGGGATCGGGTTGCACGCGCCGTTCTGAGGCGGCGGTCCGTCGCCCGGGTTTTCCGAGTTCGGCGCGATCCCCGCGCTGTTGTTCCTGATGGTCGAGTTTTCGATCACGAGGTTGCCGCCCGAGTTCGATCCCGAGTAGCCCAGCGCGTTGTTTTCCATGGTGGCATCGTTGATGCGCGCCTTGCATTCGGCGCAGGCGCCCAGGTACATGCCCGAGTCGTTGAAGCCGGAGGCGTAGATGTGGTTCCATTCGCCTTCGATCTCGTTGTTGGTGAAGATGCCGTAGCCGCCGTCCAGGCCGGTGTCGTAGGCGGTCAGATACGAGCCGTACCATCCGCGCGCGTGGATGCGCCCGGAGTCGGCGCCGCCGTTCCACCAGATCTCGTTGCCGCCGGCACCGTTGAGCCCTTCCTTGTCGAAGTTGCGCACGGTGAGGTTTTCGATCCACACCTTGTTCGCCTTGTAGACTTCGATCCCGTTGCGGCCGCCCGGCACCTGGATGTTCTGGCCGTCGACGATCACCGAGTTACGGTCCATGCCGCGGACGTAGATGTCCGAGTGCGCCTTGGTGATCTTGACTTCTTCGGTGTAGACGCCCGGCTCGATCAGGACCCAGTCGCCACGGTGCGTGGCGTTGACCGCTTCCTGGATGTGGTGGAAATACGCCACTTTTTTCGGCGGGTTGTTCGGTATCGCACCCTGCGTGACGATGTCGACCTTGACCGCGAACGCGTTGGCCGCGAGAACGCAGAAGGCCGTTAGCGCGAGCGCCAGCACGGTTGTCAGCCGGCTTGCGGTGCGTCGCCCTCTGCAACGCTTCGATGGCATGGCTTTGCTCCCTCCCTTGGATTTTGCTGCGCGACACTTGCGAATCGCGGGAGGTGATCGGTTCAGGCTCGCAGTTCCTTGCACACCCGATCCGCCTCGCCGACGAGGCGCACTGCCGCACTGCCAGGGTTGACTCCTGGATACCGCACCCTACATCGACGCACACGCCGACGCAACGTCGCCCACGTCAGGGCTGCTCGGGCTCTGTCTCGGGCGCGGGTGGCGCCGGCAGGTCGGCGGGCAGCGCGTCCGGCTGCGCCGCGGCGGCCGCGCGGTTCTCCTCCTTGACCGCGAGCCAGATCTCCTCGCGGTAGATCGGAACGCCGGAGGGAGCTTCGATCCCCAGGCGAACGGTGTGCCCGCTCACGCCCATCACGGTCACGAGGATCTCGTCGCCGATCACGACGCGCTCTCCGGGACGACGCGTCAGGATCAGCATCGCTTCGGATTATGAAGCAATCCCGAGATGTCGGGAGGGACCCGACGATTCAGGCCGCGTCGACCGTCCGCGCGCGCTCGGCGACGACCGGCTCGGGCAGTTCGAACAGCGGCGCCTGCAGCGGCGCGTCCTCGCTGACGTTGATCACCTGATAGCCGTGGCCGTCGCGGATCACCAGCGGGGCGCGCAGGTTGGCGGTGATGTCGAGCGGGTTGGGCGTGGCGCGAACGGTCACGTAGATCTCGGCTCCGGCCGCGTCGTGGATGCCGGTGCGCTCCTGATCCTCGGGGGCGATGTCGAGCGCGAACGTCGAGAAGAACGGCTCGGGTTTGACGACCGGCAGCGCCAGGGCATCGTCTTCAACCGAGTGCAGCCACAGAAAACCGGTGCCCGGGTTGCGGTCGATCAGCGCGTAGCGCAGCCCGCCCAGGCCGATCAGGCCGAGGGGGAACTCGATCACGTCCTGCGCCGGTATCTCGACCGAGCCGAAGCGGATGCTCTGAAATGTGACGGACATTGGGTGTGCCTCTCTCTTGTTTCGGCTTCTAGCGGAGGAAGTTGAGAAGTGATTCCTGAACGATGTTCGCTCCCGCGCGCAGCGCCGCCTGGTAGGCGGCCTGCTCGTTGGAGTAGGCGATGGTCGTCTTCGCGACGTCCGCATCCTGAGTGTTCGACAGGGTCTTGGTGATCGAGTCCTGGAGGTCTTCGATGCGAAGCGAGGCGACCTGCAGCTGGTTGGTCACGCTGCCCGTCGTCGCCTGCAGTTGCGTGAGCGTTTCCATCGATGCGTCGATCGCTTTCAGGTCGGTCGAGTTGAGCGCCGCCCTGCCTTCCGCGGTCCCGCTGGTGAGGTGTTCGGAGATCGTGCGCAGCGTGTCGAGCAGCTTGCCGTCGCCGGAGCCCGCTCCGTTGCCGAGCAGCGTTGAGATGTTCGTGTTGACGGTGACCGACGCGCCCGGTCCCACAGAGCGCGAGATCGTCCCTTCGTTGCCGTGATATTCGTCTTCCGGGCCCTGTTTGTAGGGGGCGGTGGTGGTGAGCGTGCCCGCGAACACATACTGGCCGGCGTACTGCGTGTTGGCGTCCTGCTTGATCGTTTCGGTGAGCTGGCTCACCTCGGTTGCGATGCTGTTGAGGTCGCTCTGGTTGTACGTGGCGTTGCCCGCCTGCACGAGCAGTTCGCGCACGCGCTGCACCACGCTGCCCATGTTCGTCATCGCGCCGTTGGCCGTGTTCGACCACGAGATGCCGTCCTGCACGTTCGTGGCATATGAGGTCAGCCCGTCGAGCTGGCTCTGCAGGTCGATCGCGTGACTGGCGCCGTAGGGGTTGTCCGACGGCTGCAGGATCGTCCTGCCGGAGGACAGTTCTTCGGAGCTGCGCTCGAGCTTGCTGAGGGCGGAGTTGATGTCGTTGAGCGTCGAGCTCGTGATCATCCCCGTGGCGATCCGGTTGCTCATCGCTACAGCCCCGCCAAGCCCGTGTGCTCAATCAACGTTTCGAGCATCTGGTCCATCGCGGTCATCGTGCGCGCGGACGCCTGGTAGCCGCGCTGGAAGGTGATCAGGTTGGTCATTTCTTCATCCAGCGACACGCCCGAGACGCTCTGGCGCTGGTTGCCGATCGCGGTGACCGTCGTCTGGTTGTTGGACTGTTCGTCCTTGGCGGTCTTCACGTCGCTGCCGACCTGCTCGATCAGCGCCGAGTAGCTCTGGTCGGCGCTGCCGCCGCGCAGCGCCGCGATCGCCTGCGCCACGTCGTTTCCGCCGACCGTCCCGGTGGAGGATGTCTGGACTTCCGATGGTTCGACCGCAACGGCGATCGTCGACGCGGTGAAACCGCTGAAGAACGGCGTCGAGGTGTGGAGTTCGTTGACCGACCCCACGAGGCGTTCGGCAACCCCGTCGAGCGCGGTCTGATAAGAGGCGAGCGCACCGCCCGGGCTCGTCAAGCCGAGGAGCGCGCCGAGCTGGCCGCCGGCCGCCGCGGTGAGCGTCTGCGGCCAGTTGACCGTCGTGCCTTCCACCAGCGGTTTGGCGGCGTCGCCGAAGCTGACGGTGTCGGTGCCGTTTGGCTGCTGGGCGACGGTGATGTTGGCCAGAGACGAGAGTTTGTCCAGCAGCAGGTCGCGGCGGTCGAGCATGCTGTTGGGCTGCTGGCCGGCTTCTTCGGCGAGCTTGATCTGCCCGTTGAGCTGCGCGATCTGGTTCGCGAGATCCTGGACTTCGCCCGTGGGGCCCGTCAGCGACGCATACTGCTGGTTGGCTTGGGTGGAGATCGTTTCGAGCTGGGTGGTGAGCTGTTTGAACGTCCTCGCGAGCTGTTCGCCCGCGGCGACCACCCCCTGCTTGCCCGTTTCGGGCGAGTTGGCGAGGTTGCTCCACGCCGACCAGAACTTCGACAGCTGGCTCGCGAGCCCGGATTCCGACGGTTCGTTGAACGCCGCCTGTGCCTGCTGCAGCTCTTCCGCTTCGGTCGTCGAGCCGCTCAACGCGCTGTTCTGCGTACGGTACTGAGCGTCGAGGTAAGCGTTGCGGATTCGTGTATACGTCTCGACGCTGACGCCCGTGCCGAGCTGCCCGCCTTTCCCCGTCAGCACCGACATCGCGGGGATTTCGATCGGCCGGTTGGTCACCAGGACCGCTGTCTCGCGCGAGTAGCCTTCCGTGTTCACGTTGGCGATGTTGTGCCCGGCGACGTCGAGCGCCTGCTGCTCGGCCAGGAGGCCGCTGAGCGCGGTCTGGAGTCCTTGCAGGGTGGGGATCGACATCGCGTCTAGGCCCGCAGGTCGAGGACGTGCAGCTCGCCGTTGGGACGCGAGCGCGTGATCGACGTGGAGGAGCCGCGGGTGTCGTAGCCGCTGACGCCGTCGAGCGCGAGCATCCCCATCAGGTGGTCGAGGAAGCCCAGCTCGATCTGCATCAACGTGCGGTTGCTCGTGTGCTCGCGCTGGAGCTCGTGCAGCAGGCCGCGCAGCTCCGCGCTGCGCTCGACCGCACGCTCGGCGCTGGGCGGATCCATCAGCGCGCTCAGCTGCGCGAGCGTGACGGTCTCGGCGGGGACCCCCAATCGCTCGCCGCTGCGAGTCAGGAGACGAGAGCGCTCCTCCTCCAGCAGCTGGCGACGGCTCATCTCTCCGCGCAGGATGCCCGCGAGCCTCACGACCGTGTGCACGTCGCGCGCGCGGATCGCGGCGCCCTGCTCGAGCACCACCTCCAGCAGGCTGCGCGCCGAGGCGATCTGGGCGTTCAGGTGCACGAGCACGTCGCTCGCAAGCGCGCGATCCCGCGCGACGCCCTCGTGCGCCACCATCGCCGCGGGGGTCACGCGCCCACGCCTCCGCTGGCTGGGGAGACCGCACCGTGCTCGGTGCTCGCGGCGGTACCGCCGCTCGCCGAGCTCTGCATGCCCTGTGCACTTTGCAGCTCGCGCGTCAGCTGCGCCGCCAGGCCGAGTCCGCCAGCGCTCATCACGCCGTTCGACAGCGCCTGCGGCAGCAGCGAGGACAGCTGACTGGTGCCGAGCGAAGAGGAGCCGCCGGAGCCGCCTTCTTCGGCACCCGCTCCGCCGCCCTGCGAGGAGTCGCCTTCGAGCCCGCTCGTCGCGGTGAGCGACTGCGAGAGCTGCTGTACGAGCATCTCTTCGAACGCCAGCGCCGTCTCGTAGGTCTTCTGGGTGGACGCCGAGCCGTGGCGAACCCACGCCGGCTCCAGCGCCTGGTTGACCGCCGGTAGCCCCGTGGAGGCTTCGATGGTCATGGTTTGAGCTGGTTCGCGATCGACATCATCTGGCTCTCGGTCTGGATCGCCGTGCTGCTCATCTGGAAGGCGCGCTGCGTGCTAACCAGCTGCGACATCGCCTTCGCCATGTCCACGTTGGACGCCTCCAGCGCTCCCTGTTTGATGCTCGACGTGGCCAGCGGGGTGGGAGATCCGCTGGCCGCCGTCGTGCTGAACTCGCTGGCTCCGTCCGCGAGCAGGCGGTCTGGGGCCGCGACCGTGACGAGCTTGATCTGCCCCAGCGTCTTTTCCCCGACGCGCACCGTCCCGTCGGATGAGATCCTCACTTCGCTCGGCGAGACGCCCGCCGGGAGCTTGATCGGCGGGTTCAGCCGATCGCCGCTGGAGTTGACCAGCGTCCCGCTCGCGTCTACGCCGAAGGAGCCGTCGCGCGTCAGCGCCACCTGCCCGTTCGCGCGCATCACCTGGAAGTAGCCTTCGCCTTCGATCGCCATGTCGAGGGGGTCGCCCGTTTCCCGGATCGATCCCTGCGTGCGGCTCGCGCCGATCGTCTGTGCGCTCGCGCCCGCTCCGGTCGTCGTTTCGGTGCCCGCCTGGTCGAACTTGTTGTAGAGCAGGTCGCTGAAAGCCACGCGCTCGGTCTTGTAGCCGGTGGTGTTCTCGTTCGCGAGGTCGTTGCCGATCGCGTCGATCTGCTGCTGCTGCGCGGCCATGCCCGCCGCCGCCGCGTAGAGGCCTTCGAGCATCAGGCCACCGAGCCGACCTGCGAGGCGGCCTCTTGCAAAGTCTGGCCGATCGTCTGGATCGCCTGCTGCCCGGACTGGAAGGTGCGAAGCGAGGTGATCATGTCGACCATCACCTTCGCCGCGTCCACCCCCGAGGCCTCCAGCGCCCCCTGGTGCACCACGCCGCTGGGCTTGCCCGCGGCCGTGCCCGTGTAGAGGTTTTCGCCCTGCTTGGCGGCACCCGGCACTTCGAAGACGCCGAGAGCGCTCGCAGGCACGGTGCCGCCGGTGCTCACCTTGATCGGCGCTCCCGCCTGGTCGAGCACGGGGTTGCCGCTCACGTCCGTCAGCAGCCCCGCGGCGGACGCGGTGAACTGGCCGTCGCGGGTGTAGCGGGTCCCCTGGGCGGTCTTCACCGCGAAGAAGCCGCTGCCCTGGATCGCGAAGTCGAGCGGTTCGCCGGTTTCCTGAAGCGAGGCGGGCGCCATGTTCGTGTAGGTCTTGCCGAGCGCCACGCCCGCATCGACCGAGCCGACCGCCGCTCCGCCCTCGGTGTTCGCCAGCAGCATCGAGCCGAAGTTGTGCTGCGGCGACTTGTCGGGCTTGAAGCCAGGCGTCGTCGCATTCGCGAGGTCGTTCGAGAGCTGATCCTGGCGGGTCTGCTCAGCGATCATCCCCGTAGCAGCGATGTAGATGCCAAGGTCCATCTCCCTCCGGGTGTTCGACCGGAGACGACGATTCTTTAGAACGCAAGCGGTCTTGCGAGGAGGTCGTCGGGCTGAGCTTCAGCCGACCGCGTTGAACAGCGTCAGCTCGCCGGAGAGCTGTTCGTAGAGACGGCGGCGCAGCTGGGTGTGGATCTGGGAGATGCGGCTCTCCGACACGCCGAGGCGCTCGCCGATGTCGCGCAGCGTCCAATCCTCGACGTACAGGAGCACCGCCACTTCGCGCTCCTGGCGACTGAGACGCGCGAACGCCTTGCGGAAGCGCTCCTTGGCTTCGCTGCGCTCGGCGCTCACGATCGGGTCGCAGTCCTCGTCGGAGCTCTCGAGCGTGTCGATCCGCTCGATCGTGGCGCTCTCGTCGGAGCGCACGATCCGGTTCAGCGAGCCCACCTCCGCGAGCACCACTTCGTCGAGCCGGCCGGTCAGCTGGACAGGCGTCATCCCCACCTTCGCGGCGAGCTCCTCGCGGCTGGGGGGGCGCTCGTTGGCTGACAGGAAGCTCTCGCGGGCGTTGTTGATCGTGCGCTCGTCGCGGCGCAGCGAGCGGGGCGCCCAGTCGTGGCGGCGCAGCTCGTCGAGCACCGCGCCGTGGATCCGCGTCCACGCGTACTGCTCGAGCGTCGCGCCCTTGTCCGGGTCGTAGCGCTCGATCGAGTGGATCAGCGCCTCCAGGCCGCAGGAGAGGAAGTCCTCGACATCGCACTGGGCCGGTACCTCGCGCACCTTGCGGTACACGATGTAGCGAACCATCGGCATGAACATGAAGATCAGCCGGTCGCGCAGCTCGCGCTCGCCCGTGCGCCGGTACTCGCGCCAGGTCGCCAAAACCTCAGCTGCCGGCGCCCTGACTGCACGCTTTCCGATTATTTCCATACTCCTGCTTTTGGTATCGAGGGAACTGACAGGGGGATGGCCCGCCTGATACGGAACTACTGCTCGCGTCCGAGCCGTCTTAAAGCGGTCTAACCGGCAACTGATTCGCGGCCGCGACGATATTCCCTGCTCCGGTCGTACTCATCTATCGAACGGCGCGGTCGATGAAGGGGTTAGGAAATGTCCCACCGCCCCACAGGCTCAGACTCCCCCGACGGCGCGCTCGCGGCGAGCGAGCTGCCCTCCCGCGCGTGCGAGCTGCTGGCCGCCGGCGATCTGGAGAGCTATCGCGAGCTGTTCTCGCGGATCGAGTCGATCGCCGACCCGCATCGCCGCTACTGGGCCGGCAGGACACTCGTGGAAGCGGGCCTCGAAGCTGGTGAGCAGGCCCCACCGCCGGGCCTGCTCGCGGCCGTTTCCGACGCGGCACTCGAGCTGCTCGAGCGCGAGCCGGCGGAGCCCGTGCTGCTGGGTCACGCGGGGAAGGCGCTGTGCGGGCTGGGGAGCCTCGATGCCGCCGAGGCGATGTTCGAGGCGGCCGCTCGCCTCGATCCGAGGCTCGCGGGACTCGACGGCGCTCGCGAAGCCCTTCGAGCGCGACGCGAGTCGCTCGACCCGGCCACGCGCCCGTCCGCCGGGCTCGCCGAGCGCGCCCACGCGATCGCCGGCCGCGCCCAGCCGGCCGAGGGGTTGCGCCTGAGCCTGTGCATGATCGTTCGCGACGAGCAGGAGATGCTCTCGCGCTGCCTGACCGCGGTGGCCGACGCGGCCGACGAGATCGTGGTCGTCGACACCGGCTCCAGCGACGCGACCGTCGAGATCGCCCGCTCGTTCGGAGCCCGGGTGATCGAGCACCCATGGAACGGCTCGTTCGCGGACGCGCGCAACGTGTCCTTCGACGCGGCCACGGGCGACTGGCTGATGTACCTCGACGCCGACGAGGTGCTCGTAACGGAGGACCTCGCCCTGCTGCGCGCGCTGAAGGGGCGCACCTGGCGCGAGGCGTTTTCGCTGACCGAGATCAACTACACCGGCGAGCTGCACGACGGGACCGCGGTCACGCACGACGCGCTGCGCGTCTTTCGCAGCCGGCCCGAGTACCGCTTCGAGGGGCGCGTGCACGAGCAGATCGCCGCACGTCTGCCGGGGTACCTGCCCGAGCGGGTGGAGGCGAGCGGCGTGCGCGTCGAGCACTACGGCTACCTCGCGTCCGTGCGCGTGCGTCGCGGTAAGTCCGCGCGTAACATCGAGCTGCTCGAGATCCAGCAGGCCGAGGACGCCGCCACGCCGTTCCTCCATTTCAACCTCGGCTCCGAGTACGCCGCCGCGGGCGACCTGGTCTCCGCGCTGGCCGAGTTCGAGCGCGCCTGGGCGCTGCTCGCAGGCCTTTCCGACCTGGACGGTCAGGCGTTCGCCCCCGCTCTGGCGAGTCGCATGGTCAAGACGCTGCGCGTGGTCGGCCTGCACGCCGACGCGATCGCGCGCGCCGAGGAGGGGCTCGCCCGCTTTCCCGGCTTCACCGATCTCGTGTTCGAGCAGGCCCTCGCCGCGGCCGCGCTCGGCGAGGGCGACCGCGCGATCGAGCTGCTCGAGCGCTGCATCGAGATGGGCGACGCTCCGCCGCGGTACGCCGCGACCGTCGGCTGCGGCAGCTTCCTGGCGCGCATGGAGCTCGCAGAGCTCCTGCTGAGGCAGCGCCGCTACGCCGAGGCGGCGCGCGTCGCGGGCGAAGTCGCAAACGAGGAACCGCTCGCGGCGAGCGCTCGTCGCACAGAGCTGTGCGCGCTCATCGCCGGCGGCGAGCGCACGGCCACCCCGGCGGCGCTCGCGCGGGCGCACGCGAGCGGGATGGATGAGGCGGAGCTGGAGCTGTTCGCCGCTTGGCAGCAGCTGGCCAGCGACGGGGAGAGCACCGTGGTGCTCGGCGAGGCAGCGGTGGCGCCGCTCGAGAGGACGCTCGAGACGCTGTTGCGCTCCCAGGATTTCGAGACCTTCGAGGTGCTGCTCGGTCTGATGGCGCGTACGCCCATGTCCGCGCGCGAGCAGCGCGAGCTGCTCGCCGAGATGTACCTGCGCCACGGGTTCATCGCCTCCGCGGCCGAGGAGTGGATGGCCGTCTGCGGCGAGGACCCCGATGTGCGAGCGCTGTTGGGGCTCGCACGCGTGGCCGCCACCCGTGGCATGGCGCGCGAGGCGAGCGAGTTCGCCGCCGCCGCGCTCTCCCAGGACCCGGGCAACGCGGAGGCCGCAGAGCTGCTCTCGCGAGGCGAGGCGGAGGCCGCGTAGCCGTGCTGTCGCGTGTGCAGCTTCGGCAACTCGGCTCTCATCGCGGGAAATACTTCAAGTTTTCCCGGAGGACGTCGATCACCATGAACGAAACACACCATGAGCGAGGCGGCCCATGGACCGGACCGCGTAACCACACGTTTTCAGGGAGAAAACGCCATATGAGCTCGCCGATCATGCCGATCAGGGACCCTCGGGCCCCATCCGAACCGACGTCGTCCGCACCGAGCGACGCCACCAACATGGCGGCGTTCGTCGCCGAGCTCGCCGCCAGCGAGCGCTCGCTCAGGGTCGAGGCCACCCGCAGCGGTCCGCCGCCCGAGGTACTGGAGCAGATGGCCGCCGCAGGTCGTATAGGCGAGCAGCTGCGCGAGCGCGGGCAGGAGGTGCGCTTCTCCTTCTCCGAGACCGGCCGCGTCAAGGTCGAGCTCGACGACGGCAACGCCGTCAGGGCTCTCTCGACGGCCGAGGTGTTCGACATCGCGGCCGGGAAGACACTGGGATAGCGAGTCATGTCCTCGGGCTCTGTCAACACCGGCGGCTCCACGATCAACTTCTCCGGGCTCGCGTCGGGTCTCAACACCGCCGCGATCATCGAAGCGTTGATGAGCGCCGAACGCGCTCCGGTCAAACGCCTCACCACCCAGCAGGAAAAGCTCCAGGCTGAGCAGGGTCAGCTCCAGAGCATCCAGACGAGCCTGCAGCAGCTCTCCTTCGAGCTCTCCGAATTCAGCCTGCCGTCGCTGTTCGAAAGCTCCCAGACCGTCACCTCCAGCGAACCCACGCGCGTCAGCGCCGTCACCACGTCCGGTGCGGGCGTCGGTGGTCACCAGGTCGAAGTCAAACAGCTCGCCAACGCGGCACAGCGAACGTTCACCTTCACGAGCCCCACGGAAGCAGACACGATCACGATCGACGGGCACGAATACAAGATCGCGGCCGGCGCGAGCGCCAAAGAACTCGCCAGCAAGATCAACTCCGATGCCACCGCCACCGTTTATGCCGCCGTCGTGGAAGGCGGCATCGTCTTCTCCAGCCGCGCCACCGGCAACACGGGCGCCGAATTCATCAACGTGATCGACACGCAGGGAGCGATCGCCGAACAGCCCGGAACCGCCAAAGAAGGCAAGAACGCCGAATATTCCGTCGACGGTGTCGCGGGAACCTCCGCCTCCAACACCGTCACCAGCGCCATCCCCGGTGTGACCCTGAAACTGGAAGGCGTCACGACGACCGGGCCGGTGACGATCAACATCCATGCTCCAGGCCCGAGCGTGACCGCGGTCGAAACGCAGGTGCAGTCGTTCGTCACGCTCTACAACAGCACCGTCGCGGCGATCCAGAAGCAGGTCACCACCAAGCCGCCCGCCCACGCCGCCAACGCGGCCGAATTCGCCACCGGGGCTTTGTTCGGCGACCAGAACCTCACGGGGCTGCTCAGCCGCATGCGCCAAGCGATGTACGAACCGATCGAAGGCCTGACGGAAGGCATGGCGAGCCCTGCCGACATCGGCCTCAGCACGGGCTCGGCAAGCGGTGGCAGCAGCTCGCAGTCCACGCTCGAAGGTCAGCTGAGCCTCAACCCCACAAAGCTCAAGGAAGCGATCGAAGCCAACCCCGCGGGCGCCCAGTCGATGCTGCAGAAGTGGGCGAAGAACCTGCAGGGCATGGTCACCTCGATGGCCGAACCCGCCGGGACGCTCGGTGGAAGGATCGAAGGCGACGCCAGCCAGATCAGCAACATGACCCAGCGGATCAGCACGATGAACGAGATGCTCGCCGTGCGCCAGCGCGCTCTGCAGGCAACCTACGCGCAGCTCGAAGGCGTGATCTCGCAGAACAGCGCACAGTCGTCGTGGCTCGTGAGCCAGGAAAAGTCGCTCAACAACTCCGGGCTCTAGCGCGGCCGGCGAGCGTCGGACTTCAGCTTTGTCCGCGCCAGGCCGATCACTCTCCAGATGAGCAATCTGATGGCATCGCCGCAGGCCTACCGCCAGAGCGCCGTGCTCACCGCGGCGCCGGGCGAGCTCGTGGTGATGCTCTACGACGGCGCGCGGCGCTTCCTGCGCCAGGCCACGGTGGCGATGCGCGACGGGCAGATCGAGCGGGCGCACAACACGCTGCGCCGCGCCGAGATGATCATCGCCCACCTCGACGCCACACTCGACTTCGAGCAGGGCCAGCTCCCCGAGCAGCTGCACACGATCTACGGGTTCTGCCTCAAGCACCTCAACAGCGGGCGCATCCACCAGGATCCCGCCAAGCTGGAAGAGGTCAGCGAGCTGCTCGGCGAGCTGCGCGAGGCATGGTCCCAGGTCGCCTCTGAGGTCTCGCAGGGGTGAGGACGCCCGCGCGCGAGAACACGGTCGACGGACCGCTCACGCGCTACGAGGCGATCCACGCGCACGCCGAGCTGGAACTCGAGCTCGCCGGCCGCGGCGACGTCGACGGCCTGCTCGCGCTCGGCGAGAGCTGGGACGATCTGGTCGCGGGTCTGCCCACCCCTCCACCCGCCGCGGCCGCGTCGCTGCTCGAACGCGCTCACCTGATCCACGAGCGCACGCGCATCGAGCTGCTGCGCCTGCGCGACGCGCTGGTGGCGGAGCTCACCACCGCCACGCGCGCCCGCCGCACCGCCCACGGCTACGGCGAGCAGCCCGCGCGGCTCCCGCGCCTCGACCGCAGCGCTTGACCCAAGCGCCCTAAAGATCCACCGTTCCGGGCCGATCACGAGGGCACGATGGCCCTCGTCGACTCGACCCAGCAGCTGCTCGAGGCCGCCATGCGCGGCTCCTGGCAACGCCAGACCGCGCTCACGAACAACATCGCCAACGCCGACACCCCCGGCTACAAGCCGCAGGAGGTCAACTTCGAGTCGGCGCTGCAGAGCGCCATGAACGTCGGCGAATCCCCCGAAGAAGTGCAGTTCCAGACCGAAACCGAGCCGATCGAAGCCGGCCCCAACGGCGCCGGCGTGAGCGTCGATCAGGAATCGGCCAAGCTCGCCGAAAACGGGCTCGACTACCAGGCGATCACCGAGGTCATGGGAGCTCGCAACACGATCATGCGCACCGCGATCGGGATCCTCTGATGGGCCTGTTCGACGCGATCGGCATTGCCGGCACGGGCCTCAGCGCGCAGCGCATCCGCATGGACGTCACCGCGGAGAACCTCGCCAACGCCGACACCACCAAGGGCGCCAACGGCCTGCCCTACCAGCGTCAGGAGGTCGTGCTCGCGCAGGCTGGCTCGAACAGCTTCGAAGGCGCGCTCTCCGGCGCGCTCGCCCAGTCCGGCGTGCCGACCGCGGGTGGCGTGCAGGTGTCGGGGATCGTCAGCGACGCCACCCCCGACCGCCAGGTGTACGACCCCACCAACCCCGAAGCCAACGCGCAGGGCTACGTGAAGATGCCGAACGTCAGCACCGTCACAGAAATGACCGACCTGATCTCCGAGCAGCAGTCCTACCAGTCGGACGTCACCGCGATGCAGACCGCCAAGTCGATGTTCACCGCGACCCTGGGACTGCTCAAATGATCATCCCGCCGATCGGCGGCTTGACCGGCGGGCTGGGTGGCACGCTCGGCGGAGCCCAGGCCGAAGGCGCGCTCAAAGCGCCCGCCGCGGCGCAGGCCGAAGGACTCGCGCAGGGCGCCGAACCCAGCGGCGCGATCGAATCGACGTCGGGTGGCTTCGGCAGCGAGCTCACGAACGCGATCTCCTCGCTGGAGAAGACTCAGCAGAGTGGCAACAGCGCCGCGCAGGCGCTTGCGACCGGGACCGTCAAGGATCCCGAGACAGCCGTCGTCACCGTCGAGGACGCGCAGCTGGCGATGCAACTCGCCTCCCAGATCCGCACGAAGGCGACCGAAGCCGTCCAGAGCATCTTCCAAACCCAGGCCTGATCGTTGCCCATCGCCCAGCTCGCCTCAAGGCTCACCCCTCGCGCATGGTTGATCGCGGGCGGCTTCGTCGTCGGCGTGATCCTGTTTGCGTACATGTTCCTGCACCTGGTCTCCCAGCCGAGCTACTCGACACTCGCCAGCGGCCTCGACCCCGCGCAGACGGGCAAGATGACGAGCGCCCTCAGCGCGAAGGGGGTCAACTACCAGCTGCAGAACAACGGCACCGCGATCGCCGTGCAGTCCAGTCAGACCGCCACCGCGCGCGTCGCCCTCGCCGGCGCTGGCCTGCTCGGCAACAGCCAGCCCGGCTTCGAACTCTTCGAAAAACAAAAACTGGGCGAAAGCAACTTCCAGCAGCAGGTCACCTATCAGCGAGCGCTGCAGGGACAGCTCGAGCAGACGATCAACTCCGTCCAGGGGGTATCCGGCGCGCAGGTGTCGCTCGTGCTGCCCAGCGCCCAGAACCAGCTGTTCGGCGAAAGCCAGGGCGCCTCCTCGGCCGCGGTTCTGCTCTCGGGGACGACGTCTCTGGACCAGGGCTCGGTGAAGGGGATCGCACAGCTCGTCACCTCGAGCGTGCCCGGCCTGCAGCTCAGCAAAGTCACGATCACGGACGCCTCCGGTCAGCTGCTGTGGCCGGCGCCCGGCGGCGCCGCCGGCGGGGGTTCCGGCGCGACCGTGCAGGAAGCCGAGCAGCGCTACGACCAGACGATGGCCGCGAGCCTCGACGCGATGCTCGCGCAGACGCTCGGGCCGGGCAAGGCGCAGGTGCTCGTGTACGCGAACATGAACGTCAACCAGACCACCCAGGAATCGCTCACCTACACGAAAGCCGGCGTGCCGCAGTCGCAGAGCAAACAGCTTGAGACGCTGACGGGCACGGGGACCGGCGCGGGCGGCGCGACCGGCACCGCGAACCTCACCGCCGCCGCCGGCGCATCGGGCGGCAAATCGAACTACAAGCGCGAAACCACCAACTCCCAGCTAGCGGTCGGCAAGACCGTCACACACTCCACCATCGCGCCCGGCACGGTCGAAAGCCAGCACGTCTCTGTGCTCCTCGACCACTCCGTGCCCGCCGCCTCGCTGCCTGCGATCCGCGAAGCGATCACCAACGCCGCAGGCCTACAGGCCAAGCGCGGAGACACGATCTCCCTCGGACAGGTGGTGTTCCCCAAGTCCACCGCCGCGGCCGCCGCGTCCACCAGCTCGATGATCGGCTACGCCAAGTACGCGCTGCTCGGCATCGGCGCGCTGCTGTTCCTGTTCTTCACCACCCGCGCGCTGCGCAACCGCGAGACCGAAGCGATCGGCGAGCCCGTGTGGCTGCGCGAGCTGGAGGCGCCGATGCGTCTGTCCGAGCTCGAACGCGAGACCGCGCCGCGGGCGGCCGCGATGGCCGGCGCGGCCGCCTCGCCGCCCAACGGCAGCGCCGGCCCCGGAGCTGTCGCCAACGGCAACGGCAGCACCGACCCGCTGCGCCTGCAGGTCGAACAGCTCGCCGCCAACGACCCCGATCTCGTCGCCCAGCAGGTCCGCAGCTGGATCCAGGAGGGGTAACACCAGGTGGCCGGTGAGCTGCACGGGGAGGTCCTGCCGGCGCTCCCCGCGGGAGCGACCCAGACCGGCATGGCCGTCGGGCCGCCGCGTATCTCCGGTGCGCGCAAGGCCGCGGTGTTGATGGCCGCACTCGGGCCCGAGCGCGCCGCGAGCCTGATCCAGCTGCTCGGCGAGGAAGAGATCGAGAGCCTCTCGCGCGAGATGGCGCGGCTGCATAACGTCGCCGCGGAGACCACCGAGTCGATCTTCACCGAGCTAACCGCCGGAGCCGGCCAGCTCCCGGGGGCGGTCGCCGGCGGGCTCGAGTTCGCCCACGAAGTGATCGAACGCGCGCTCGGGGCCGAGCGCGCGGCCGACATCCTCGGCCGGCTATCGAACAACGAATCGCGCCCGTTCGAGTTCCTGCGCCGCATCCCGCCCGAGCAGATCGTCACGCTGCTGCGCGGCGAGTCGCCGCAGACGATCGCGCTCGTGCTCGCGAGCCTCACCGCCAACCTCGCCGCCCGCGTCCTCTCGCGCCTGCCCGAGGCCGAGCAGCCCGACGTCGCGCTGCGGATCGCGCGCATGGGCGACGCCAGCACGCAGGTCATCCAGCAGATCGAGGCGGCGATCCGCGCCAAGATGGGCGAGGAGACCGAGGAGGAGTACAAGGCCGCCGGCGGCGCCAAGGCGCTCGCGGGGATCCTCAACCACGCCGACCGCAGCCTCGAGAAAAACGTGCTCGACAGCCTCACCACCACCGACAAGGAGCTCGCCGAGGAAGTGCGCGGCATGCTGTTCGTGTTCGAGGACATAGTCAAACTCGAAGAGCGCGCCATCCAGCAGGTGCTGCGCGAGGTCGACCAGAAGGATCTCGTGCTCGCGCTGCGCGGTGTCGAGGAGCACGTCATGGACGCGGTCCTCACGAACATGTCCGAGCGCGGCGCGGCGATGCTCAAGGAGGAGATGGAGGTCCAGCCTCCGCAGCGCAAACGCGACGTCGAGGCCGCGCAGAGCCGCATCGTGGCGGTCGTGCGCAGGCTCGAGGAGGCGGGCACGATCGTGATCCCGGGCGGCGAAGAAGGCGACGGCGAAGGGGGCTCAGACGTTGTCTGACGCGGCCGTCAGCTACGCCTTCGAGAACCTCGAACCGTCTCCGCCGCCCCCGCGCGACGCGGCCGCGCGAGCGCTCGCGCAGGCGCACGCCGAAGCCGAGGAGATCCGCGAGCAGGCGCGTGCGGAGGGCCGCGCCGCCGGCCGCGTCGAGGGATCGGCCGACGTATCCGCCGTGGCCGCCGCGCTCGGCGAGGCGCTTCAGGGCGTGGAGTCGCTGCGAACCGAGACGGTCGAGTCGGTCGAACGCGACGCCGTGCAGCTCGCACTCGACCTCGCCGGCAAGATTCTCGCCGGGGCGCTGCACGCGCGCCCCGAGCTGGTCGTCGACGTCGTGCAGGGAGCGCTCCGCCGCGTCAGCGACCGCCGTGGGATCGCCGTGCTCGTCAACCCCGCCGACCTCGACACGCTGCAGGCGGCGATCGGCGACCTGCAGGCCCAGGTCGCCGGCATCGAGCTGTGCGACCTGCAGTCCGACCAGCGCGTCGAGCTAGGCGGCGCGATCGTGCGCACCACCGAGGGCGAGATCGACGCGGGCGTGCAGACCCAGCTGGAGCGGGCCGGCGAGGTGCTCGCCGCTGCGCTCGCCGGCGAAGAGCCACCCACGTGAGCGAGCAGCCGGTCGTGGGCGCGCTGCTCGACAGAGCCACGGAGGCCGTCCGCGAGGCCGATCTCGCCCGCCGCCACGGCTTCGTCTCGAACCTCATCGGGCTGATCATCGAGGCCACCGGCCTGCAGGCGGAGGTCGGCGAGGTGTGCCTCGTGGGGACCGACCGCAACCGCGCGGCGGTGTCCGCCGAGGTGGTCGGGTTCCGGGAAGGGCGCACGCTGCTGATGCCGCTCGGCGAGCTGCACGGCATCGGGCCCGGAACCAGGGTGCTCGCCACCGGCGCGCCGTTTCGCGTGAACGTGGGGCGGGGGCTGCTCGGGCGGATCGTCGACGGGCTTGGCGTGCCCGACGACGGCCGCGGCGACCCCGGCGGCCTGCCCCGCTCCACCATCGCAGCGCCCCCCGGCGCGCTCACCAGGCCCCGCATCAGCGAGCGCGTCGGGCTCGGCGTGCGCGCGCTCGACGGGCTCGTGCCCTGCGGGCGCGGCCAGCGGCTCGGCATCTTCTCCGGCTCGGGCGTCGGCAAGTCCTCGCTGCTGGGGATGATCGCCCGCTCCACGAGCGCCCAGATCAACGTGATCGCGCTCGTCGGCGAGCGCGGACGCGAGGTGCGGGAGTTCATCGAGCGCGACCTCGGCGACGCGCTCGCGCACTCCGTCGTCGTCGTCGCCACCTCCGACCAGCCCGCGCTCGTGCGCATCAAGGCCGCCTTCACCGCCACCACCATCGCGGAGTACTTCCGCGACCAGGGCCACGACGTGATGCTGATGATGGACTCCGTCACGCGCTTCGCCATGGCTCAGCGCGAGGTCGGCCTCGCGATCGGCGAGCCGCCCGCCACCCGCGGCTACACCCCGAGCGTGTTCGCGCTGCTGCCGCGGCTGCTCGAGCGCGCCGGCACGAGCACCGACGGCTCGATCACCGCGCTCTACACGGTGCTCGTCGACGGCGACGACATGAACGAGCCGATCGCCGACGCGGTGCGATCGATCCTCGACGGGCACGTGGTGCTCACGCGCCCGCTCGCCCACGCCGGGCACTACCCCGCGATCGACGTGCTGCAGAGCGTCTCGCGCCTCGTCGGGGAGATCGTCTCACCGGAGGTCGCGCGCGCCGGGCAGCAGCTGCGCGCCGCGCTCGCGGTGCTGCACGAGAAGGAAGACCTCGTCGCGATCGGCGCCTACCAGCCCGGCAGCGACCCCGCGCTCGACGCCGCCCTCTCGCACCGCGCGCGGATCGAGGCGTTCCTGCGCCAGGCCGTCAGCGAGCACTCCGACCCCGACGACACGGACGCCCGCCTGATCGAGCTCGCGGCGTCGCTCACCGGCGAGCTCGAGCGTCTCGACGGCGAGATCCCCGACGCCGAGGAGGTGCACCCCGCGCCGCAGGCCGCCGCCGCGCCGAGCATCGTCACGGGCGAGGCGCCCGCGATCCCGGCGCTCGGTCTGAGCATCTGAGACGCGCCTTCCCCGCGCGGCTAAAGAACGCAACCGCTCGTCCGATTACCAGGCAGTGACCGGACCCGCATTTCGCTTTCGCCTCGAGCGCGTACGCGCCGTTCGCGAGCGCGCCGAGAAGCTCGCCAAGCAGGATCTCGCGCAGGCGATCTCCCGGCGCTCGAGCACCGAGGAGGAGCTCAGAGCCACCGAGGCGAACATCGCGCAGGCGCACGTCGAACAGCGCAGCGTGGTCGCCGAGCCCGGCCCCATCAGCGCGGGCGAGCTGCAGGTGCGCCAGTCGTTCCTCGAGCGCATCGAGGCGCAGCGCAACGGTCACGCCCACGAGCTCGCCCAGCGCGAGGCGGAGGTCGCCGAGAGCGACGCCAAGCTCACCGCCGCCGCCAGCGAGCACGAGATGCTCAACCGCCTCAGGGAGCGCCACCGCGGCGAGCACGACCGCGAGGCCGCCCGCGTGGAGCGCAACAGCCTCGACGAGATCGCCTCCAGCCGCTTCGGCAGGAGCTCCGCGTGAGCACCGAAGCGATCGCCCCGTCCGCGGGTGTGAGCGCCGGCGAGCTCGCGATCGCGCAGCGCGTCCAGCAGCTGCAGGCGATGATCGAACAGACGCGCCAGTCGGCCGTCACCGGGATCGTGCCGGGCGCCGCCACGAGCGGCTCGGCCACTGAAGCCCAGCCCACCGCCTTCGCCTCCGCGCTGCAGGCCGCGACGACCGCCAACACCGCCGTGCCCGCCGCCTACGCGGGCACGACCGGCGCCGCGCAGTCCACTCCCTACGACGCGCTGATCGAACAGGCCTCCCAGCGCTACGGCGTCGACCCGGCCGTGCTGCACGGGCTGATCCAGCAGGAGTCCGGCTTCGACCCCAACGCGCAGAGCAGCGCCGGCGCGAGCGGGCTCACCCAGCTGATGCCCGGTACCGCCTCCTCGCTCGGCGTCGCCAACCCGCTCGACCCAGCCGAAGCGATCGAAGGCGGCGCGCGCTACCTCAGCCAGATGATGAGCGAGTTCGGCGGCAGCGCCACCGACGCGCTCGCCGCATACAACGCCGGCCCGGGGGCTGTGAAGCAGTACGGCGGGGTGCCGCCGTATGCGGAAACCCAGAGCTACGTCACCAAAGTTCTCGGCTACGCCGAAGCCTACCGGCAGTCCCACCCCGTCTCCGCGGGAGCGCTCGCATGATGATCGCGCAGAAGCTCCCACCGCCCGGATCCTCGCCGCCGACGAGCGGCGCGGCTCCACCGGGAGCCCCACCAGGCGCGCCGCCCTTCCAGAGCGCGCTGGAGGAACACTGGGCCCGGACCGCCACTGCGGAAGGCCACAAACAGAGTCACTCGCCAGACGCGAGCGAAGCGCCCACCGGTGCGACCACGCTCGCCGCAGCGGCGCTGCCGGCGGCTGCGGCTGTGGCCGGCGCTCCGACGGCGTCCGCCGCGCCCACGCCTTCCGCCTCCGCCGAATCAGCGGCCACGGCAACGCCCGCGGCCCCGTATGCACCAGCCAGCTCGTTGGCCACAGGGACAGCCGCCGCTCTCAGCATCGCCGTGGGCGCATCGGCTTCAGCGGCACCGGCGAGCACGGAGGGGCAGACCGCCGCCGACCAGCTCACGCAGGCAGCCATCCCGACCGCACCCACCGCGGCCCCATCGCCAGCCACCCCTGGCGCGAGTCCCGCGGCCTCGGATCGAGCGACGAGTGCGGCCGCCGACACCGCCGACACCGCCGGCACGCCCCTCCCCGCGACCTCGAGCGCCGCCACGCCCATCCCGAGCACGGACGCCGCGGCACCCGTGCCGAGCCAGGATCCTGGCGTCCAGGAAGGCGCTGCCAACGTCCCAGCGCCGCCGACTCCACGCTCGGGTACGGATGCGCGCACCTCGAGAGAGCCGGCCCCCGCGCCGCGGCTCCGGGAGCCCGCGCCCCCCGCAGATGCGCACTCCTCGCTCGCGACCACACCGGCGAGCGCGTCCAGCACCCCGCTCGCAAACGACGCCACGAGCGCAACCGCGACGCCCGCGCCCGGGGCTGCCCAGCCACCGCTCGACGCCGCTCCCCAGACACCCGGCACGAAGGCCGCCGTGACAGCAACCACCACGCAGGCCCTCCCCGCCAGCCCGCCCACCGCGACCGGCTCCTCTGAGTCACCACCCCCGGTCTCGCTCACCGCCAGCCAGACGCCGCCCCCGGCAGTCGCGCCGACCGGCGAACCCACGACAGGCGAGGGCACGGCCACCACGCGATCCGAGCCCGGCGAAGCCGCATCCTCTCCAAACACGAGCGTCGCCTACACGGTCGCCGCCGCCCCGACGCAACCGAACGCCCTCCCGGCCAAAGCCGCGTTCTCCCGTGGCCAGGGAGCCCGTCCGGGGGCGCTGGCCGTCGCCACCCAGACCGCGAGCGCCAACGACTCGACGCCGGCGAGCCCCACGGACGCAGCCGGCCAGCCGCTCGCAGCCTCGCCAGTGGGCGCGCAGGCCACCGCCACCGCGTCCGTCTCGGCACCGAGCTTCGCCTCGGGTGCGGGCATGCAGGACATGATCGACTCGATCGGCGCCACGATCGAGGTGGCCGCCCGCCAGGGGTTGACCCAGGCGCGGATCGCGCTGCATCCGGCCGAGCTGGGCGAGATCCGCATCCATCTCACCCAGACCTCCGACGGACTGCTCGCACGGGTCACCGCCGACACGCCCGCCGTCGCCCAGGTGCTCGTGGGATGCCGTGCCGAGCTTCACCACTCGCTCGGCGTGTCGCTCCTGCGGCTGGACATCGGCTCATCCGCGCAGTCGGACGTCGGAGGGGGCGAAGGCCGCTTCCCCGGGCGCTCGGACTCAAGCGCCCCGGGCTCGTCCACCCGCCCCGAAGACGGGGAGGCCGGTTCCGAGCCGGTGCCCGGACTCGAAGGCGTCCAGTCGATCTCGGGACCGCCGCGCGGCGAGCTCGTCGACGTGCTCGCGTGAGCCACACGAAAGGACCAAGACCATGACCACCGTCAACCCCACAGCACAGGCCGCCGCCGCGAGCAACAGCGCCGGATCTGGCTCCACGTCGGGCACCGAAAACTCCAACGGCATGCTCGGCCAGAACGACTTCCTCAAACTGATGATCGCGCAGCTGCAGGCGCAGGATCCGCTGCAGCCGGCCAACACCAACGAATACATCAACGAGCTCGCCCAGTTCACCCAGGTCGAGCAGACCACCAACCTCGCCAACGCCAACGAGCTATCCGGCGCGGTCCAGCTGATCGGGCGCACCGTCGCCTACAACAACCCCGCCGGCGGCGTCGCCGTGGGGAAAGTCCAGAGCGTCCAGTCCAACGCCTCCGGCACCACCGTGACCATCGAAGGCGTCGGCGGCGTGAAGCTCGCGAGCATCACGGAAGTCAATTGAGCTCGATCCCCTCCAACCCCGCGCTGATACCGCCCGGTGGCCTCGGAGCGCCGGTTGCCCCCGCCGCCGCACCCGGCGCGGGCAAGCCCGCGAACGCCCCGCAGACCGGCGCCGCCCCCGGACAGTCCTTCGCGGACGCGCTCACCAAGGCCGGCGCGGCCGAGTCCCTGCAGTTCTCCCGCCACGCGCTCGCCCGCGTGCAGCGCCGCGGGATCGAGCTCGACCAGGCGACGCTCGGCCGGCTCTCACAGGGGGTCGCCCGCGCCGCAAGCAAGGGCTCGCGCGACTCCCTCGTCCTTGTCGACGGCACCGCGTTCGTGGTGTCCGTCAGCAACCGCACGGTCATCACGGCCGTCGGATCCGAACACATGAAGGACAACGTGTTCACCAACATCGACAGTGCCGTGATCGCATGAGAAGGGCGACAGGCCACAACGGCGGCTGGACCTCTGCGAGGGGGCCGCGAAAGGAAGGGCAGTCAACATGATGGCTGGAATGTATGCCGCGATCAGCGGCCTCGACGCAAATCAAGCGATGCTCAACGAGACCGCCGCCGACCTGGCGAACGTCAACACCGTGGGCTACAAGGGCGCGAGCGTCACGTTCGCGGACTCGCTCACGCAGGTGCTCCGCGGGGCCTCTGGACCGACGACCACCAACGGTGGATCGAACCCGGTGCAGATCGGGCTCGGGGTGCAGGTCTCCGCGACCCGCAACACGATGACCGAGGGCTCCTTCCAATCGACCAACAACCCGCTCGACGTCGCGATCGAGGGACCGGGCTTCCTGCGCGTCGGCGCCGGCGAACCCAAAGAACCACTCACCTCGGCGCAGCCCGCCAGCCTCCAGTACACGCGCGCCGGCGACCTCACCACCAACACGCAGGGCCTGCTGATCACGCAGGCGGGCGAGTACGTGATCGGGCGCAACGCCGTCGCCAACGAAACCGAAACCGGCACCACCTACACGGCGGGCACCGAAGACACATACCTCAAGATCCCGCCCGGCTCGGCCAACGTGTCGATCGGCCAGGACGGGTCGGTCAACTACACCGACGAGAACCCCGAATCGAAAACCTACCAACAGCGTGTCACCGCCGGCTACATCTCGCTGGCCACGTTCGCCAACGAATCGGGCCTCGAACGGCTCGGCGGCTCGCTGTGGGGTCAGACGGCCAACTCGGGGACGCCGATCGTCGGCACCCCCTCCACCGCGGGCTTCGGCTCGACGATCGGCGGAGAGCTCGAGATGTCCAACGTCGACCTCGCCACCGAGATGACCAACATGATCACCGCCGAGCGCGGCTATCAGGCCAACTCGCGCGTGATCAGCGTCTCCGACCAGATGCTCCAGACGGTCGTGACGATGGTCCAGTAGCCCGATCTTCTTCCAGTCAGCGACCAAGGAGGTTGCGAGGGACGAACACGAACTCCGAGGAGCCCGAGGTGGGGCGGCGCCACAGCGCGTCGTCCCACCGGAGGCACAGTCGCAACAGAGGGGAGTGCCGATGATCACGCTGCACCGGCTCGGCCAGAGCGACGAGCCATTTCAACTCAATCCCGACATGATCGTCACGGTCGAATCCACGCCCGACACCGTGATCGCGCTCGCGACCGGCGCAAAGGTCGTCGTCGCCGAGACGCCCGAAGAGGTCGCCTCCGAGGTCAGCGCCTACCGCGCGCTGATCATGAGCGACGCGCTCAGGCGTCGTCGGCCGGAGCGCGCGGGAGGGCCATCGCCAGCCCAGCGCGACTCGGCGCGGCTCTCCGCGGTCGAGGACTCACCTGCGTAATCTGTATTTTCTAGAACGCTTCGCAGGGTCGGGCTGAACAGGCCTGGAGACCCCGAGACCGCCCTCTGGGACGAATGTTGCACGAGTTTCGGCAGCATTGAAGGAAACCTCGGCCCGGCCGATGTTGAGTCCAATGAAGGCTTCTACGGCCATCGGAATCGGGGTGGCCTTTGGCTCACTGCTGATGAGCTCAATGATGGATGGGACCAGTCCCGCCTCGTTCATCAACATCCCGGCTCTCCTCATCATCCTCGGCGGGACCGGCGGCGTCACGATGGCCAGCGTCGGCATGGAGTCGATGAAGCGCGTCCCGAGCCTCTACAAGATGGTCTTCTCCGCCGAACCGCCCGACATGCGCGGGCAGCTCGACCGGCTCGTCACGCTCGCCGACAAGGCCCGGCGCGAGGGCCTGCTCGCGCTCGACGCGCAGCTCGGCGAGATCGAGGACACCTTCACCCGCAACGCCCTGCAGCTCGTCGTCGACGGCACCGACCCGGAGATGGTGCACGCGATCCTCGAGGCCGAGGTCGACGGCATGGCGGCCCGCCACCACGCCGGCGCCGCGCCGTTCGAGAAGGCCGGCGGCTTCGCCCCCACGATGGGGATCATCGGCACGGTGCTCGGTCTCGTGCACGTGCTCGAGAACCTCGCCGCCCCCTCCACCCTCGGCCCGTCTATCTCCGCCGCGTTCATCGCCACCCTGCTCGGCGTCGGCGCCGCCAACGTCATCTTCCTGCCGATCGCCAACCGCCTCAAGGCGATCTCCGCCGAAGAGGTCGAGCTGCGGATGATGACCGTCGAGGGGATCCTCTCGATCCAGGCCGGGGACAACCCGCGGCTGGTCTCCGAAAAGCTCATGTCCTACGTCCCGCCCGCCCAGCGCTCCACCGAGGACGAGCCGCAGATGGCACGCGGGGATGTCGAGTTCCAGGCGGCCTGAGAATGGCCCGCGGACGCAAACGCGCCGGTCACGGCGGAGGCGAGGAGAGCGAGGAGCGCTGGCTGCTCACCTACGCCGACATGATCACGCTGCTGATGGCGCTGTTCATGGTGCTGTTCTCGATCTCCTCCGTCAACGTGTCCAAGTACCAGGTGCTGCAGCACTCCCTCAAGGCCGCCTTCTCGGGCAACATCCTCCCCGGCGGCAAAGCCCTCTCCTCGCAGGGCGCCACCAACAACTCCAGCCATGTGCCCCAGGCCGCCGATCTGCAGGCCGTCACGCCGGTCACCGCGCTCAGCACCCCGAGCGCGACGGAATCCACCAAGAGCTCCTCCAGCGCCCAGAGCTCAGCCGCCGCGGCCGCGCACCAGAACGCCGCGTCGCACGAGGCGCAGGTGTTCGCGCACATCAAACAGCGCCTCGAAAGCTACGCCGCCAAGCACGGATTCAGCAAAAGCGTCAAGGTCGCGATCGAACCCAAGGGGCTCGTCATCAGGGTGCTCACCGATGACCTCCTGTTCCCCTCCGGGCAGGCCTCGCTCGATAGCCGCGCGCACGGGCTGCTGGGCGAGATCGCAGAACTGCTGAACGTCGACTCCACCCACCCGCTGGATGTCGAAGGCAACACCGACAACGTGCCGATCCACAGCGCGCAGTTCCCGAGCAACTGGGAGCTCTCGACCGCGCGCGCCAGCACCGTCGTGCGCTTCCTGATCGAACACGGCGTCACGCCGCGCAGGCTCACCGCCACCGGCAACGCCGACCAGCACCCTCTCTCGAGCGACGCCACCGCCGCAGGACGCGCGCGCAACCGCCGCGTGGAGATCGTGATGCGCCGGATTTTCACCAACGAAGCCCAAAGCGAACCCTGAAAGCCCACCCTGACCATGCTCAAGAACAAGAAGATATTCATCGTCGCCCTGCCGATCCTGCTGTTCGCGGGCTACACCATGACCAAGCCCAAGCCCAAGGTCGTCAAGCCGAAGATCGCCGGCACCATCTACGTGATGCCGCAGACGTTCCTGCTCAACCTCAGCGACGGCCGCTACGCCAAGCTCACCGTCGCGCTGCAGCTCGCTCCGGGGCAGAGCGACGGGGCCTCGGCGACCGCCTCCACCAGTTCCGAAGGTGGGCCCGGTACGCTGCCTGAGGAACCGTTGGTCCGCGAAATCGTGACGAACGCGGTGACCGGGCAGAACGGCGAAACGCTCACCAGCTCCAGGGGCAGGCACAGCATCCGCACCCAGATCCTCCACGAAATCGAGAAGCAGACGGACGTCAAAGTCGAAGAGGTCCTGATCCCCGACCTGGCCGTCCAATAGGGAGCACGCTTGACCGACGCAATCGAGTACGAGCAGTTCGATCAGACCGCCCAGCCGGATGGGGTCTCCTCCTCCGAGCCGGATCTGAGCCGCCTCAGCGACATCCCGATGGAGCTCAGTGTGGAGATCGGACGCACGCACATGACCGTCGGCGAGACGCTCGAGCTCGGCGTCGGCTCGGTCGTGACGCTCGAGCGCGAGGCCGGCCAGCCGGTCGACCTGCTCGTCAACGGCACCGCGATCGCCCGCGGCGAGGTGATCGTCGTGGACGAGCAGTACGGTCTGCGGGTCACCGAGATCCTCGACTCCCAGCAGGACGGCGAGCAATCCCGCAACGGCGCAGCCGCTGACGCCGGCGGGGACTCCTCCCCACAAGCCGCAGACCCCTCCGCGGCCCCCCAAGACTGACCTGACATGGCAATAGCCTCGCTCGACTTCTCACAGCCGGCGAAGTTCACCACCGAGATCAGGCGCCGTATCGGCGACGCGCTCGAGCCATTCTGCGAGGAGCTCGGCGAGTGGATGGCCAAGGAGCTCTCATGCGAGGTGCAGCTGAGCGTGGGGGATGTCGCGCAGCGCACCTGGGCCGAGGCCAAGGCGCAGCTGCCCGTCGACTCGGTCGCGGTGGCGGTGGAGGAGAGCGCGATCGAACGCTCCATGCTGCTGAGCGTCGAGCGGACGCTCGTGCTGCACGCGCTCGAATGCATGCTCGGCGGAGACGCCGCCAGCGCCTCGGTGGAGCGTCATCTGAGCGAGCTCGACTGGAAGCTCGCCGCCGGGCTGCTCGACGCGATCGTGAGCGGGCTCTCGAGCGCCTGGACCGAGCTCGACGGACCCGAGCTGACGCGCGGCGCGCTCGACGTGGAGGGCGACGCCGGCGTGCTAGTCCCCGCCAACGAGCCCACGCTGTCGATCGCCTTCGCCACCGTCATCGCCGGACAGTCCTCGACGATGTCGCTGCTGATCCCGTGGTGGGCCGTGGAGCCGGTCGCCGAGAGCATCCGCGGCGGCGGGGGCCAGCGGCTGAGCCTGCAGGCGTCCGCGCCCGGCCCCGAGGCGCTCGCCCGTGGAGTCGCGAGCGCGCACGTGCTGCTGCGCGCCGAGGTCGGCTCCGCGCAGATGGGCATCGCGCGCCTGTTGGAGCTGGGTCCCGGCACGCTCGTGGAGCTCGAGGGGCACGCCGAGGACGGCGTGCGCCTGTTCGCGGAGGGAATCTCGATCGGCCGCGGGCGCCCCGGGCGCAGCGGCGCGCGGCGCGCGATCAAGCTCGAGTCCACCGGCGAACCGCCGATCCGCGCCGACACCTACGCGACGCTCGGCCGCGCCGAGCTCGAACGCGCGCGAGCGCACGTAGCGGGCGCCGCGGAGGGCCCCGACGGGGGCGCGATCCTCAGCAGCATCTTCGTGCGCGTGTGGGCCGAGCTGGGCAGGACCCACATGGGGATCGGCGCGTCGCTCGATCTCGCCCCCGGCGCGGTCGTCGAGCTCGACCAGCTCGCCGAGGAGCCCGTCGAGCTGTTCGCCAACGGGCTGTGCTTCGCCAACGGCAGTCTCGTCGTCACCGGCGAGGGCGCCTGGGGCGTGCAGCTCGAGCAGCTGCTCTGACCCGTACGTAAGGGGCCGTTTCCTCAAGACCCGGGCGTGCGGGCCGATAACCGGGGACGACTCTTCCTCGGAGTCGTCCCTCGATGACTAAGTTGATCCCGCTTTCCCGTGCGGTCGCGCAGGCGACCGCGGTGCTTGGCGCATGCCTGCTCGCTTTCGCCTGCCCGGCCTCGGCGTATACGCCGGCCACGAAAGCGGGTGGGGAAAGCACCCCGCTGAACCTCAGCCCCACCACGACCGGCGCGCACACGAGTAGCGGCGGCGCGTCGATCGTGCGCACGATCGTCGGCCTCGCGATCGTGATCGCCGTGATCTGGGGGCTCTACTGGATCCTGCGCCAGGTCAAGGCCGGACGCGATCCGAGCATCTCCAGCTCCGGCCTCGCGAGCGTCGCCGCGATCACCCTCTCCACCGGGCGCGCCGTGCACCTGATCCGTGCCGGCAGCGACTACATCCTCGTCGGCAGCGGCGAGCACGGCCTCGTGCCGATCCACCGCTACACCGAAGAGCAGGCGCGCGAGGCCGGCCTGCCTTTGACCGACGACATCGATGCGCCACGCCCGCGCCGCTTCCAGCTCCCCGGTCCGCCCGCGCCGGCACGCCACGACCCGATGCGCATGCCCTCGCCCTCCTCCGGACTCGTCGAGCGCCTACGTGAATTGACGGTGCGTCGTTGAACCTCAACTCCTCGAACGCCGTTCAGATCCTGCTGCTGATCGGCGGGCTCACGCTCGTGCCCGCGATCCTCTTCACCGTCACCGGCTTCAGCCGCATCCTGATCGTGCTCGGGTTCATCCGCACCGCGGTCGGCACCAACAGCGCGCCGCCCAACCAGGTGCTCGTCGGAATCGCGCTGTTCCTCACGATCTTCGTGATGGCGCCCACCGTGAGCGCGATCAAGAAGGACGCATTCGAACCCCTCAACGCGCACAAGATCAGCACCACGGTGGCGCTCGAACGCGCCGAGCAGCCGCTGCGCGAATTCATGTTCCACCAGACGCGCGTGCAGGACATCTCGCTGTTCGTGAGCCTCGCCCACGCCAAACAGCCGCACAAGCGCGCCGACGTGCCCACCGAGGTGCTGATCCCCGCGTTCATCGTCTCCGAGCTGAAGACCGCGTTCCAGATCGGCTTCCTGATCTTCCTGCCGTTCCTGATCATCGACCTGATCGTCTCCTCGACGCTGATGAGCATGGGCATGATCATGCTCCCGCCGACGTTCATCTCGCTCCCGTTCAAGATCCTGCTGTTCGTCCTCGTCGACGGCTGGGACCTCGTCATCAAAGCGCTCGTGCAGAGCTTCCACTGACATGAACCA
Organism: uncultured Solirubrobacteraceae bacterium; assembly: GCA_964588985.1. Taxonomy (GTDB): domain Bacteria; phylum Actinomycetota; class Thermoleophilia; order Solirubrobacterales; family Solirubrobacteraceae; genus Palsa-744. The sequence continues at coordinate 64,374 of CAZPQW010000005.1, read as the reverse complement.
GGACACCGTCGTCAACCTCGCCTCGCAGGCCATGAGCCTGGCGCTCAAGATCGCCGGCCCGCTGCTGCTCGTCGGCCTCGTGATCGGGCTCGTGATCAGCGTCTTCCAGGCGGTCACCCAGATCCAGGAGCAGAGCCTCACGCTGATCCCGAAGATCGTCGGCGTGGCCGTCGTGATCGTCCTGCTCGGGCCGTGGATGCTCGGCCAGCTCGTCTCCTACACGACCGCGCTCTACACCGCGATCCCCACGATGGTCGGCACGTGAACGCGCTGTTGAGCAAGCTCGCGGGCAACGAGCTCACGGGCTTCATCCTCGTGCTCGCGCGCGTCACGCCGCTGTTCTTCATCGCGCCGCTGTTCTCCTCGCAGATGATCCCGCCGCGCGTGCGCGGGATCGTCGCGGTGGCGATCGCCGTGGGGCTCACGCCGATCGCGATGCAGGGCCAGCACGTGCCCAACCAGCCGCTGCTGCTCGCCGGCATGGTCGTCGAGGGGATGCTCGTGGGCCTCGCGTTCGCGTTCACGCTCGCCGTGCTGATGGCGGCGCTCGAATCCGCGGGAGCGGTCATCGACGTCGTCTCTGGTTTCTCCTACGGCAGCCTCATCAACCCCATGAACGGCGAGCAGAGCGCCGTGATCTCGCGCTTCTACTCGCTCGTGGGCACGCTCATCTTCCTCGTCATCGGCGGCGACGCGTGGACGCTGCGGGGTCTCGGACGGACCTTCCAGCTCGTTCCCCTCACCCAGGCGCCGGAGATGAAATCGCTCGTCGGCGGCGCCGAGCACGTGTTCTCGAACGTGTTCGCCGCCGCCCTCGAGATCGCCGCGCCGGTGCTCGTCGCGCTGCTGATCACCGACGTCGCGTTCGGGATCGTCTCGCGCGTGGTGCCGCAGATGAACGTGTTCGCGATCGGCTTCCCCACCAAGGTCGCGGTCGCGCTGCTCGTCGTCGGGGCGTCGCTGCCGTTCGTGTCCAACTGGATCTCCGACCAGCTGTCGGTGAGCGTAGGCGCCGCCCTCGGCGCGATGCACGTGGCGTGATCGATGGCCAACGACGACCGCACAGAGAAGCCGACACCGAAGCATCGCCAGCGCGCCCGAGAGAAGGGGCAGGTCGCGCGCAGCGCCGAGCTCGGCGGCTCGGTCGTGGTCGTCGCGGGGCTGCTCGCCGTCAGCCTGATGGGCCCGCGGATCGTGCAGGAGGGCGCGTCGAGCTTCCGCGAGATCCTCGGCGAGATCGCCCATCCGGGGCGGGCGACGAGCGCCGCGGGGCTGAGCGAACTGATGCACTCGATGCTCACCACGATCCTGATCACGGTCGGGCCGATCGCCGGCACGTGCATGGTCGCGGGCGTCGTCGCCGGCGTCGCCCAGGTCGGCTTCAGGCCGACCGCGCACGTGCTCAAACCGGACTTCCGCCGCATCAACCCCGCATCCGGGCTGAAGAACCTGCTCGGTCCCAACCTCGTGTTCGAAACGATCAAGACGATCGCCAAGGTCGGTGTGGTGGCCGCGTTTGCCGCGCTCGCCCTGCTCCCGGGCCTGACCGACCTCTCCTCGCAGGTGGGCATCTCGCCCTCCGCGCTCGGTGTGCTGTTCGGGCAGCGCGCCTCCTCGATCGCCCAGCACGCCGCCTTCGCCTACCTCGCGATCGGGCTGATCGACTACGCGTGGAAGCGCCACCGCCACGAGCAACAGCTGAAGATGACCAAGCAGCAGGTCAAGGACGAGACACGCCAGTACGGGGTCTCCGCGGAGGTCAGGGCCGCGCTGCGCCGCCGCCAGATGCAGCTCGCGCGCTCGCGCATGATGGCGGCCGTCCCCGACGCCGACGTGGTCGTCACCAACCCCACCCATTACGCCGTGGCGCTGCGCTACGACGGCACGCGCACCGCCCCCGAGGTCGTCGCCAAGGGCAAGGACCTCGTCGCCCTGCAGATCCGGCGGATCGCCGAGGAGAACGACGTGCCGATCGTGCCCGACCCGCCGCTCGCACGTGCCCTGCACCAATCCACGGAGGTCGGCCAGATGATTCCCGAAGAAATGTACGCCGCGGTCGCGCGGGTGCTCGCGTTCGTCTACCGCCTGGCCGGACGTCGGAGGCTCGCGTCGTGAACAGCGAGGGCATAAAGCGGCTCCTGCGCCACACCGACCTGCTCGCCGCGGTCGCCGTCGTGTGCGTGGTGACGATGCTCGTCGTGCCGCTGCCCGCGGCGCTGCTCGACCTGCTGATCACGATCAACATCTCCGCCGCGCTGACGGTGGTCGTCGCCACGATGTACCTCGGCAAGGCGCTCGACTTCGCGTCGTTCCCGTCGCTGCTGCTGCTCACCACGATGTTCCGCCTCGCGATCAACGTGTCGGTCACGCGCCTGATCCTCACCTCCGGCGAAGCTGGCAGCGTGGTCAAGGCGTTCGGCTCGTTCGTCGTCGGCGGCAACGTGATCGTCGGCCTCGTGATCTTCCTGATCCTCGTGGTGATCCAGTTCGTGGTCGTCACCAACGGCGCCGGACGCGTCGCGGAGGTCGGCGCGCGCTTCACCCTCGACGCGATGCCGGGCAAGCAGATGGCGATCGACGCCGACCTCAACGCGGGCCTCATCACCGACGACCAGGCGCGCGCGCGACGCTCTGAAATCGCTCGAGAGGCCGACTTCTACGGCGCGATGGACGGCGCGTCGAAGTTCGTCAAAGGCGACGCGATGGCCGCGCTGATCATCACCGCGATCAACCTCATCGGCGGGATCATCGTGGGCATGCTCCAGCATGGGCTGGGCTTCACCGAAGCGACCCAGCAGTACTCGCTGCTGACCGTCGGGGACGGCCTCGCCGCGCAGATTCCCGCGCTGCTGATCTCCGTCGCGACGGGCATCATCGTCACCCGCGCCGCCTCCGACCGCGACCTCGGCTCAGACATCGCCAACCAGATCCTCGGCCAGCGCAAGGCGCCGCTCGTGGCCGCCTGCGCGATCGGCCTGTTCGCGCTCGTCCCCGGGCTGCCGAAGCTGCCGTTCCTGTTCATCGCGGCGATCTTCGGCGCGGTCGCGTGGGGCGTGCGCAACGGCCTGCCCGGCGCCACCGACGCCGACAAGGCGGCGATGGCCGCGAAGGACGCCAAGGCCGCGCTGCCGGCGTCGGGCGCGGAGCCGATCGGCGAGGTGGGCGTCGACGCGCTCGAGCTCGCGATCGGCTTCGGCCTCGTGCCGCTCGTCGACGGCGGGGCCGCCAGCTCGCTGCTGCGCCGTGTGAGCCTGATCCGCCGCCAGATCGCGGGCGACCTCGGGATCGTGATCCCGCCCGTGCGCATCCACGACGAGCTCGGCATGGAATCGCACGAGTACGTGCTCAAGGTGCGCGGCTCGGAGGTCACGCGCGGACGGATCATGCCGGGGCACCTGCTCGCGATGGACCCCGGCGACGCGAGCGGCACGCTGCAGGGCATCCCCACGCGCGAGCCGGCGTTCGGCCTGGAGGCGGTGTGGGTGCACGAGTCCGCCCGCGCGGAGGCCGAGTCGCTCGGCTACACCGTCGTGGACGCCGAGTCGGTGATCGTCACCCACCTGACCGAGACGATCCGCTCGCACGCCGCCGAGCTGCTCACGCGCCAGGACGTGCGCACGCTGCTGGACCGTCTCAAGGAGACCAACGCGGCGGTCGTCGAAGAGGTCGTGCCCGACGCGCTGTCGCTCGGAGAGATCCAGCGGGTGCTGCAGTCGCTGCTGTCGGAGGGCGTCCCGATCCGCGATCTCGGCACAATCGTGGAGGCAATCGGCGACAAGGCTCGAACAACACGAGACACAAGCCTCCTATCGGAGTACGCTCGCCAGGCTCTCGGCCGGGCGATCACCGCTCCACACCTGGACGAGCAGTTGCGCCTGCAAGCGATAACCCTAGACCCCGCAATCGAGCAGGAGGTCTCCATCTCGATCACCCAGACGACCGATGGGGAGTACCTCGCGATGGACCCGCCGCGCGCGCAGGCGATCGTCGCGGCGCTGCGCGCCCAGGTCGAGCACGCCGCCGCCCGCAGCACCGGCGGGCGCAGCCCGGTTCTGCTGTGCTCGGCGCGCATCCGCCGCCACCTGCGCCGCCTGATCGCGCAGGCCCAGCCGCACCTCGCGGTGTGCTCCTACAACGAGATCTCGCCCGGGATCAGCGTTGAAACCGTGGGAGTCATCCACGCATGAGCATCTACCGCGGGCGCACCGTCGACGAGCTGATCCCGCAGATCCAGCAGGAGCTCGGCGCGGACGCGATCATCGTGCGCCGCCGCGAGGGCCTCACCGGCGGGGTGCTCGGCTTCTTCCAGCGCCCCTACGTGGAGATCGAGGCGATGCCCGGCCCCGCACGCGTCGACCTCTACGACGAGGCTGAGAGCGTCGCACCGCCGCCGCCCGCGCCGGCGTATGCGCCGCCGCCGCCGCCCGCGCCGGCGTATGCGCCGTCGCCTCCGCTCGCGCCGCCGCCGATCCAGCCGAGCTTCCTCGCGCCCACGCCGCCCGCTCCCGAAGTGCGCTCCCCGCCGCTCGCACAGCCCCCGCCTCCGCCCGTGCGGACCAGTTCGGCGCCGGTCTCCACGCCTGCCCAGGCGCCGTTCTTCACGCGTGAACCAGCCGCGTCGCCCGCCGGCGGAAGCGCGTACGTGACCGCCCACCTGGCGGCGCTCGCCCGCGCGGAGCGCTCGCAGATCTCTCACCCCCCGCTGGTGCCCGAAGCGCCGCGCGCGCCGGCGCCGCCTGCGATGGACTTCCAGGAGCTGATCCCGAGAGACATCCCGCGGCCATACGCGCCCAGTCCCGCGTTCGCCGCCGAGCCGCCGCCTCCACCGCCGCCCGCACCCCTGCGCGAGGAGCTCCCGCGCACGTTCGAGCGTCGCACGGTCGCGCCCGGGTCGCACGCCCGCGCTCGCGCGGGCGTGGAGAAGAGCCTGCGCCGCTATGGCATCGGCGAGGAGCTCGCACAGGAGCTGATCGACGCCGCCGCCGCGCACGCGCTGCCGTTCGCGCCCCGCGCGGGGCTCGCGCAGGCCGTGCGTACCACGCTCGCGCAGCGGATACCGGTCCTCGCGCCGTTGTCGGCGAAGGGCGCGTCGATCGCGCTCGTCGGCGCGGGCGGAGCGGGAAAGACGACGTGCTGCGCGGCGCTGCTGGGCGCCTACCGCACGAGCGGAGCGCTGCCCGCGAGCTGCGCGACGCTCAGCCGCGTGGACGACCACGGCGAGCTGCAGATGATCCTCAGCCCGAAGATCATGAACGCGATCCCCGCGAGCAATCCGCGCGCGCTGCGCGCTATGCGCAGGGCGAAGGTCGACGGCCTCGCGGTGATCGACACTCCGCGCGCCTCGCCCGCCGACCGCGCGGGCATCCGCGAGCTGGCGAGCCTGCTGGGCGAGCTGAAGCCCGAGCGCGTGCTGGTGGCGCTGCCCGCGACGCTCGGCGCGGCCGCGGCGGCGCAGCTGCTCGAGGCGCTCGCGCCGCTGGAGGCGAACGCGTTGGCGCTCACCCACGCCGACGAGACCGACCAGATCGGCGTCGCGATCGAGGCCGCCTGCAGGTTCGGTCTCGCGCCCGAGTACATGCTCGACCGCGGTCGCACGGGCGGCTGGCGGCTGAGTCGAATCGATCCGACTGGGCTCGCGGGGAAACTACTGCAATGAAGTTCGGGCGCTCCAAGAACGACGCATCCAAGCCGGTCGCGCTGCCGGAGCGCTTCGACACCGTGACGCTCGCGGTGCCCTCGGGCGAGCGGATTCCAGCGCGCGTCTTGGAACGTGGCATCGATACGCTCGCGGTCGCGATCGTCGTGCCGATGAAGTCGCTCAGCGCCCGCGAGCTCAAGGGCATGGTGCTGGAGTTCGAGGGCGCCCGCGGTCGCGCGCGCCTGCGCGGAGAGTTCGAGATTCCGGACCACTCCGAGCCCGACGTGCTGCATGTCACCGGCCCGTATTCGGTGGAGGTACTCCAGGAGCGCGAGTTCGTGCGCATCAAGTCCGCGCGCCCGGTGCTCGTGTATGCGGGCGGTGACAGGATGCAGATCCGCAGCTACACCGTCGATCTCAGCGGCGGCGGCTTCCTGCTCGCGGGGCCGGACACGCTGAAGGTCGGCGAGGAGGTCAAGTTCCAGCTCACGCTCACCCCGGGCGACAACGCCATCTCGGGCACCGGGAAGGTCGTGCGAACCGATTCCAGGGGCCGGCGCGCGGTGGAATTCGAGGGGATCAGCGACTTCGACCGCAGGCGCCTCGTGCGCTTCATCTTCGAGTCGCAGAGAGCGGAACGCCGCCGGGGTCTGATGGAGGACGGTTATGGCAGCTGACACGGCTGTGATGGAGCCCCCAGCCGCGGAGACCGCCGCTCCGGTCAAAGCACCGGAGGTGAAGGCCGCAAAGGAGAAGCCGAAGGCCGACAAGGGCGCGAAGGACAAGAAGGGCGGCAAGGACAAGAAGGGCAAGGGCGCGGCGGCGGAGGTCGTGGGGGACGGTCCGAGCGTGGCGGCGCACCCGCGCGCTTCGCGTGCGGTCGCGCGCGCGAAGAGCTGGGGCGGTCTCGGAGGCTTTCTCGTGGGCGGCTACCTGTCGCTGCCGATCGGCACGCTCGCCGAAGCGGCGATGCGCGCGCTCGTGGCGGGGGTCGTCTGCTACGTGGCGGTGTGGGCGGCGGCGGTGTTCGTGTGGCGCCGCCTCGTGATCCTCGAGATCAAGGCACGCGAGCAGCAGCTGCTGAACGCGATCCAGGCCGCAGATCGTCCCGGCCAGAGGGTCGCCTCCTAGGCGGGCTGAACGACCGTGGATCCGATCCACCCGATCGCGCCGGGACCGCCACTGATCTCACGCTCCACGCTGCTCCCGGTGGAGCGTCTGGAGCGGATCAGTCGCGAGCGCGATCGTCCGACGCACGACGAGCGCCAGCAGCGGCGCGACCCGGCCTATCGCAGGGCGCACGATCCAGACGAGGATGGCTCCTCGGAGGACGACGACGGGTACCCCCACATCGACGTTCGGGTCTGATTACGAGGGGATTCTTATGGAGGAAATCGCAGGCGCGACGGGAATCACGCCGATGAGAGGAAGTCCCTCCTCAAGTTTCCCTCCACGCTGACGATAATCAGCGTGGATCGACATGGAGTCGATTCGGGACCCGACAACAAAACCGTCATCAAGGAGATGAACGCATGGGCCTGACGATCAACACAAACGTAGAGGCGATGAACGCCTCGAGGAACCTGAACCAGACCGAGAGCTCGCTGGCGATGTCGATGACGCGCCTGTCTTCGGGTCTGCGCATCAACTCGGCGGCCGACGATGTCGCCGGCTACGCCATCAGCCAGCGTCTGCAGGGCCAGGTCAACGGCCTGAACCAGGCGACGCTGAACAGCCAGGACGCGGTCTCGCTCGCGCAGACCGCTCAGGGCTCCCTGAACGACGTCACGCAGATGCTTCAGCGTGTTCGTGAGCTCGCGGTGCAGTACGCCAACGGCACGACCTCGGAATCGGACAAGGAAGCGATCGAAGCTGAGGCCACGCAGCTCAAAGAAGAGATCAAGCGCGTCGGCGAAACGACGAAGTTCAACGAAGTCAAGCTGCTCTCCGAAGCCGTGACGATCTCCTTCCAGGTCGGCGCGAACGACGAAGAAGTGATCGCCGTGAAAACGCTGGAACTCGAAGGTGCAACCAGCGGCGCGGAACTCAAATCGATCAAAAGCATCGACGAAGCGATCGGCAAAGTCGCCACGGCGGCCGGTGAATTCGGTTCGGTTCAGAACCGCATCCAGTACACCGAGGCGAACCTGGAAGTCTACTCCCAGAACCTCCAGTCAGCGGTCAGCGGCATCGTCGACGTGAACATGGCGACGGAAATGACCAAATTCACCAAGCTCCAGGTCCTGCAGCAGGCTGGCGTGTCGATCCTGGCACAGGCCAACCAGCTCCCGGACGCCGTCCTGAAGCTGCTGCAGTAGTCGAATGAACTTCCTCAGCGGTGGCGTAGAGGACGCCACCGCTGCAGTGAAGCCCTTCTGATTCGCTGGTCGATCCTCGTGGTCGGCCGCTGGCGGCCAGGCGGGTCCAAAACGCTTCCACGGTCTGGGAAAGGGCCGCGGGGAGCCATATACCGCCGCTTCATCGAGGGAACGGTGGTTCGAGACGGGCGACGACGGTCGCCCGTCTCTCTTTAACGTCCGAGCTCAGTGCCGCGGCCATCTCAAACGCAGGCGCTTTCTGCCGATTACCCGGGTGATGTCGATCGAATCCACGCTGGTGCGGGTCGGCGCGATCAGGCAGGAGATCGCCGATCCCTCCTCGATGATCGGCAGGGGCACCACGCCGAGCGGTGGTGTGGAAGCGCCCTCGACGAGCGCCACCACCACGACCGCTGCCGCCGCGAGCACCCCGACGTCGTTCGCGAGCGCGCTTCAGCAGGCCACGGGAGTTCCATCCCTCGCCTACACCCCCGGCGGCGGCACGAGCCGCATCGTCGCGGTCGCGGAAAGCCAGCTCGGCCAGACCGAGCAGCCGCCCGGGTCCAACGAAGGGCCGGCGATCGCGCAGTACCGCACGGCCACGGCGGGAGCTGCCCCGGGAGAGCCGTGGTGCGCCTACTTCGCCTCGTGGGCGGCCAGCCAGGCGGGCACGCCGATCGGCGAAAACGGCCAGGGCCTCGGCTCGGTCGCGGCGATCTGGTCGTGGGCGCAGAGCAGCGGCCGCGCGGTCGCGAACGCACCCGGCGTCGTGCCGAAATCGGGCGATTTGATCGTGTTCGGCGACCAGCACGTGGGGATCGTCAAGGAAGTGACGCCGAGCGGCCAGATCGCGACGATCGAGGGCAACTACGAAAACAAGGTCGCGGCGAACGTGCGCGGCCCCACCGAAGCGACGGGTTACGTCAGTATGAGCTGACATGAGCTCAACCCCCTCGTGGCGGCGCGCAGTGCCCGCACTGGCGCTGCTGCTCGCAATCGTCGCCGCGCTCAGCTTCGCGCTCTTCAAGGGCTCCGCCAACAAGCCTGTGCTGCCGGGCGGCGCACAGCAGGCGGCTTCGGCGAGTGGCTTCGACGGGACGCTCGCGCTCCCCGCCGAGCAGGCTCCGGCGATCGACCTGCGCAACTACCTCGGAAAGCGGGTCACGCTCGCCGAGTACCGCGGCAGGGCGGTGCTCGTGACCTTCCTCTACGCCCACTGCCCAGACGTGTGCCCGCTGATCGCGTCGAACCTGCGCGTCGCGCTGAACCTGCTCGGCAAGCGGGCCTCGCAGGCGCAGGTGATCGCGGTGTCGGTCGACCCGCGGGGAGACACGCCGGCGGCGGTGGCGCGGTTCGTGCGCGCCCACGAGATGGTCGGCAGGATGCAGTACCTGATCGGCTCGGCCTCCGAACTGGCACGGACGTGGAAGGCCTGGAGCGTCGGCTCCAAACGCGAGGCCGGCCAGCCTCAGCTGGTGGCCCACGACGCGCTCGTCTACGGCATCGGCGCGAGCGGGAAGCTCACCACGATCTACCCCGACTCGTTCGAACCGAGTGAGATCGCGCACGACGTGCCGCGGCTTGCGGCGGGGTAGCTCAGCGTTCGCCCATCCCGCTCCGCCACATCGCGTAGTACCAGACGGCGATCAGGATCACGACCGCGAGCGGCATCACGAGCGTGAGGATCGAACCGGTGAGGAAGCTCGCTGCGATGGGAATGAGGTGTGGCATGAGTCCTCCTGGAGTTAGTGCTCGCTGGCCAGTCGGGTGCCCCTGGCGCTGCCCAGGGCATCCGGCGTGAGCCAGCGGTGGACGTAGACGAAGACGACGATCAGGAACGTGACCGACCCGGGCACCCACATGATGCCCGCCGCCAACTGCTGGTCGGCGAGCGCGGAGATGCCGCCGGGGCGGCTCGCCTCATGGGCATAGGAGGCGTAGAGCGGGTTGGGGGCGAGCGCGAGCACGACCGCGAGTACCCAGCTGACGATCATCCCTCCGATCGCGAACACCACCCGCTGGACGGCCACGAGTGGCGTGTGCAACGGCGGGGAGGGGATCGCGTGCTTCCAGAACATCACCGCGGTTGAGAAGAACAGCGTGTGCTCGAGCGCGTGCAGCGTTTCGAAGCGCAGCGTGGCGTCGAACATGAACGGCAGGTGCCACGCGAGCAGCACGACGGAGAACGCCACGAAGCCCGCTGTCGGGCTCCCGAGCGCGCGGCTGAGCGCCCGCAACGGCGAGGTGCGCCGGCCCTCGCTGAGGCCGCGCGCGAGCCACCGCCGCGCGTCCAGCGGGAGGCTGCGCCACAGGCGGATCCACGGGCGGGCGGTGACGAGCAGCGGCGCCGCGACGGCGAGCAGCAGCACGTGCTGGATCATGTGCACCCAGAAGAGCTGCTCGCTCAGCGGCTCGATCGGGGAGGCGAGCGCGACGGCGAGCGCGACCAGGGCGGTGTAGAAGCAGGCGCTGCGCCACCGCTGCGCGGTCCGCGTGCGCTCCGGCGTGACGGTGCGCCGGTCGCCGATCCAGTAGAGGATCGCGAGCGCCACGACGAGCACGAGCGGCGGATCCAGCGACCAATCCCAGAAGCCCGGCGCGGCTGCCGCCGGCGCGAGCACTACAGCAGGTACAGCGTCACGTAAGTGATGACGCCGATCGCCGCGAGGAAGCCCCAGTAGAAGACGGCGGCGTCGAGCCCCGGCGCGATCAGACGGTCGGGGTCCTTGATGTCGCCCTCCTTGCTCGCGGGTGAACGGCGCGCCCGCAGCTCGGTCGCCACCTGTGTCTCGAGCCAGTACATCGTGGCGAGCACCGCGATCAGGTAGAAGCCGCTCCACGCGCAGAACACGCTCGCGTAGGCGCCGTTGGTGGGCCCGAAGTGCTGCGAGGTGTACTCCAGGCACTGCAGGGCCACCGCGATCAGCCCGAGCACGACGCTCGCGATCCCCGGCGTGACCCAGCCCTGCGATTTGGCCTTCATCCCGCGGCTCGCGACGATCGCGAGCGCCGCGCTGAGCACGACGCACACGATGAACGCCGCGCCGAGCCCCTGGCTGGGGTTGACGTGCGCGGGGTGCCACATGTGGTCCTCGTTGATCGAGCGCAGGTAGAAGTACGCGAACAGGAACGCGAGGAAGAAGAACGTGGTGGCGCCGCACAGCAGCCGCGAGGCGACCGCGAGCGCGCGCGCGCCGACGTCCGGCGGCTCGGGCGGGATCTCCGTGCCGGCCGGCACCGGCGGGATCATCATGCCGAGAGGGCGGTCTTCGCCGTGGGCGGCCATCGCTCTACGCTCCCGCCGCGGCCGGCTGGCCGGCGCCCACGGAGATCGGGATCCCGTAGTCGTAGGGATCGGAGTCGAACACGGGGATCTGCTCGAAGTTGTTGACCGGCACCGGGGTCGGCACCTGCCACTCCATCGCCTTCGAGTTCCACGGGTTGGCCGTGGCGGCCTTGCGCACGAAGATCAGCGAGTAGACGACGTTGTAGAGGAAGATCAGCATCGAGAGCCCGAGCACGAACGCGGAGATCGACACCCACACGTTGAGCGTCTGCAGCGCCGGGGAGTAGGTGCTCACGCGCCGGGGCATGCCCTCCATGCCGAGCGCGAACAGCGGCATGAACGTGGAGTTGAACGCGACGAACATCAGCCAGAAGTGCACCTTGCCGAGTTTCTCGTTGAGGCGCAGGCCGAGCATCTTCGGCACCCAGTAGTAGATCCCGGCGAAGAACGCGAAGATCAGCCCACCCATGATCGTGTAGTGGAAGTGCGCCATCACGAAGAAGCTGCCGTGCGTGTCGGTGTCGCTGGGCGTGTCGGAGAGGAACACGCCGGAGAGCCCGCCGATGAGGAAGTTGAACGTCCACGCGAGGACGAACATCATCGGCACGGTGAATGATGTTCGCGCCTTCCACAGCGTGCCCATGACGCACATGAAGATGAACCCGGTGGGGATCGAGATGATCTCGGTTGAGAGCATGTAGAACGGGCGCAGGTCGGCGTTGATGCCGCTCACGAACAGGTGGTGCTGCCACACGAAGAAGCTCATCAGGCTGACGCCGAGCATCCCCGAGACGGCGAGGCGGTAGCCCCACAGAGGCTTGCGCGTGAACACCGGCAGCAGCTCGAGCACGATGCCGAAGCCCGGCAGCGCGAGGATGTAGACCTCGGGGTGCCCAAAGAACCAGAACAGGTTCTCGAACAGGTAGGAGCTGCCGCCGCCTCCGGCGATGAAGAACGAGGTGTTGATCGTGCGGTCGAGCGCCGCCATCAAAAGCGTGGCGACGAGCATCGGCGCGGCGAGCACCATCAGCACGGAGGTGGCGAACACCGACCACACGAAGATCGGCAGCCGTGACCAGGTGAGCCCCGGTGCGCGCATCGTGATGATCGTGGCCATCATGTTCAGGCCGAGCAGCGCCATCGAGAGACCGACGAGCGCGAAGAAGCAGATGTAGGAGTCCATCCCCATGACGGCCTCGTTGTTGAGCGGCGCGTAGCCCGTCCAGCCGGTGGGGAAGCCGCCGAAGAAGATCGTCGAGGTGAGAATGAAGCCGGCGGCCATCAGCAGCCAGAACGTGAGCGCCTCGATGCGGGGGAAGGCCATCCGCCGGGCGCCGATCATGATCGGCACGAAGTAGTTGGCGAACGGGCCGAGGATGCCCGAGGTCATCATTCCCATCATCATCGTGCCGTGCATGCCGACGATCGACAGGTACTGGTTGGGTCCGACGAACGTGGGGACGGGGTGCAGCAGCTCGGTGCGGATCAGCATCGCGTTGAGGCCGCCGACGAAGAAGAACACGCCGATGCCGACGAGGTACTGGATGCCGACGACCTTGTGGTCGGTGCACAGGCCGAAGTAGCGCCCGATGCCCTGCTCCTCCTTCTCGCGTAGCGACGCTGGGCGCCCGAGCATCCGCGAGATCGGGTAGTTGGCGAAGCCGAGGCCGATCAGGAAGCCGACCACGCCGCCGAAGTAGCCGAGCAGCAGCGCGAGGTCGTACTCGTCGGTCGCCGCCTGGTATTCGAAGCTTTTTCCGCCGTCGATCGTGTGGCCGATGAGCGCGCCGACGTAGTAGCCGGCGACGCCGAGGATCACCGCGGTGAGCAGGTTGAAGCCGATCAGCCGCCGCCACAGCGGCCTGCCGGTGGGCTGGGGGGCGGATGCGGCCGCTGCGGTCGTGCTCATTCTGCGCGCCTCGTCGGTTCGGGGAGGTAGGTGGTGCTGTACGGGGGCAGGACCTTCGTCGCGGGCGCCATCTGCTTCTGCTGCTGGGCGATCCACGTTGCGAATTCGCTCGGCGTGACGACGTGGCCTTTGTCGTACATGTAGCCGTGCCAGATGCCGCACAGCTCGGCGCAGCGCACGTCGAAGGCGCCGAGCTTGGTGGGCTTGACGAACGCGACGTTGTCGACGTCGGGGTTCGCGTCGGCCTTGACGCCGAGCTGGTAGGCCCAGAAGGAGTGGATCACGTCGATCGAGGTGACGTGCAGTTCGATCGTCTCGTTGTCGGGCAGGTACAGGTGCGTGGTCTCGACGCCGCCGTAGGTGGGGTAGCGGTAGGTGAACGCCCACTGCTGCGCGATCACCTGCACCGGCAGCTTGGGGCCGCTTGGCACGGTCAGCGGTTTCGGCCCGTTGCCCGAGCCGGCGCCGTTGTCGGCCTCCAGTCGCACGGTGCCGTAGGCGGCGAGTGAGAGCACGAGCGCCGAGGTGATCACGATCCACGCCGTCTGGATGCGCGAGTCGCCGCGCACGGCGGGTCCTTCGAGCGCGCCGCCGGCGGGCTGGCGGAAGGCGATCACCGCGTAGATCAGGTAGATCGTCACGAGCAGCAGCACGGGCGTGGCCATCGCGAGCAGCACCGTGTTGTCGGTGACCTTGCCGGCGGCCTGCTGGCTGGCGTTGCCCGGCGGCAGTTCGGGCCCGAGCACGAAGATCACCAGCGGCAGGGCGATCAGCGTCGCGATCAGCCAGATCGTGGTGAAGCGCCGTGCGTGGTTCGGTTCGCCGGGCAGCTGGCCAGAGGAGACGGGTCTAGACGACATTGATGAAGCCGTCCATGTATCCCAGCGTCTGCATCGGGCCGCCGAAGCCGTCGAGGTAGCCGGCGGCGCACGGGACGAAGCACTGCCAGCGGTAGCGGCCCTTCTTGCCCGTTTTGAAGCTGAATTCGATCGTGCGATGCGCGGCGCCTTCGCAGGGCGCGAATTCGCACTGGTTCTTGGCTTCTTCGGCGACGCCCGGAAGCGGGACGAACACACCGAGATCGGGGATTACGAAGGTGTGGGACGCTTCTTCGGGGTCGATCGAGTTGATCGTCTTGCCGTCCACGACCTCGGTCCCGCCGACCGTTCCCTGTACCTGCGAGAGGAACGGGTTGCGCAGGCCGCTGTCGCCGTCGTACTGGTAGACGGTGACGTGGACGATCGAGTTGGCGGGCACGGTGTAGATCGTGCTGTGGACCCACTGGCCGTTCTTCCGCACTAGGTAGGACACCCAGTCGGGGTGCGAGGGCTCGTACTTGGGGCCGATCGCCGCGACGGTCTCCAGGGTGAGCTGTGTTCCACCGCTGTTGGGCGGTGTCGCGACGGAGGAGGCAACGGCAGTCGGCTGGGTCGTGGCCCAGTCGGCCACGTACAGGCCGATGAGAACGCCGATGGCTACGACCGCCCCGCCAACGGCGAGGAGCTTCTTCATGAACACGCTCAAGTCGCCATCCCCCCGCTCACCGCTCTCCCTTGCGACTCCGTACTTGTTCCCCAGACGGGGCCAGACTACCCCCATGTAATGTCGGATACGCGCGAATAAGAGAATTCTCATGAAAGCTTTGCCATGCAACGGGGTCTGAGCGCAGACTGTTGTCAACCCTAAACGGCGAAATCGAGTCGCCTCCGGCGGTGGCGGATACGATCAGCGGCTTGTCCACGCAACCCGCACAGAACCCATCCGACGCGCGCGTGCCCGAGCGCCCCACGCTCGACGGCCTGGAGGCGAAGTGGAGCGCCGCGTGGGAGCGCGACGGGACCTACCGCTTCGATCGCGGCGCCGCACGCGAGCGGGTGTTCTCGATCGACACGCCGCCGCCGACGGTGAGCGGCTCTCTGCACGTGGGTCACGTGTTCTCCTACACGCACACCGACGCGGTGGCTCGCTACCAGCGGATGCGCGGCATGGAGGTCTTCTACCCGATGGGTTGGGACGACAACGGCCTGCCGACCGAGCGCCGCGTGCAGAACCACTTCGGCGTGCGCTGCGACCCGTCCGTTCCGTATGACGCCGAGTTCTTGAATCGACTGCCCGCCCTTCCCACGCCGTCGGAGAAGGAGCCGGTGTCTGTGTCGCGCCCGAACTTCGTGGAGCTGTGTCTCCAGCTGACAGAGAGCGACGAGCAGGCGTTCGAGGCGCTGTGGCGCACGCTGGGGCTGTCGGTCGACTGGTCGATGACGTACACCACGATTGGCAGGCTCGCCCAGCGGATCTCGCAGAGATCGTTCCTCGGCCTGCTCGAGCGCGACGCCGCCTACCAGCTGGAGGCGCCGACGCTGTGGGACGTGGACTTCCAGACCGCGGTGGCGCAGGCGGAGCTCGAGGATCGCGAGCGCCCCGGCGCGATGCACCGCGTGCGCTTCGGCGTGGCCGGCGGCGGAGCTGGCGAGGCATTGATCGAGACGACCCGCCCCGAGCTGATCCCCGCGTGCGTGGCGCTGCTCGCCCACCCGGACGACCCTCGACACCGCGACCTGGTGGGCGGCGAGGCGCTGACGCCGCTGTTCGGCACGCGCGTGCCGGTGCTCGCCCACCCGCTGGTGGAGCAGGACAAGGGCACGGGCCTGGTGATGGTGTGCACCTTCGGCGACCTCACCGACGTGACGTGGTGGCGTGAGCTGTCGTTGCCGGTGCGCTCGGTGCTCGGCCCGGACGGGCGCCTGGTGGCGGCGCCGTGGGGCGCGCCCGGCTGGGAGTCGGAGGACCTCGAGCGCGCGCGGGCGAGCTACGCGGAGCTGGAGGGCCGGACGGTGAACCAGGCGCGCAAGCGGATCGTGGAGCTGCTGGAGGAGTCGGGCGAGCTGATCGGCGAGCCCCAGCCGGTGACGCGCGCGGTGAAGTTCTTCGAGAAGGGCGAGCGGCCGGTCGAGATCGTCACGAGCAGGCAGTGGTTCATCCGCACGATCGAGCACCGCGACGAGCTGATCGCGCGCGGGCAGGAGCTGAAGTGGCACCCGCCCTACATGCGCGCGCGCTTCGAGGACTGGGTAAACGGCCTCACGGGCGACTGGTGCGTGAGCCGCCAGCGCTTCTTCGGCGTGCCCTTCCCGATCTGGTATCCGATCGACGCTGACGGCAACGTTCGCCACGAGCAGCCGCTTCCCGCGCGCGAGGGGCAGCTGCCGGTGGACCCCTCGACGGACGTCCCCGAAGGCTACGAGCCCTCCCAGCGCGGGCAGCCGGGCGGCTTCGCGGGCGACCCAGACGTGATGGACACCTGGGCGACGTCCTCGCTGACGCCGCAGATCGCGGGGCAGGCGGGCGAGGATCCGGAGCTGTTCGCGAAGGTGTTCCCGATGGACGTGCGCCCGCAGGCCCACGACATCATCCGCACATGGCTGTTCTCGACGATCCTGCGCTCGCACCTGGATGAGGGCGAGCTGCCGTGGTCCAATGCGGCGATCTCGGGGTGGGTGCTGGACCCGGACCGCAAGAAGATGTCCAAGTCGAAGGGCAACGTGGTCACGCCGATGCACCTGCTGGAGGAGTACGGCGCGGACGCGGTGCGCTACTGGGCGGCGAACGGCCGGCCTGGCACCGACACGGCGTTCGACGCGCAGCAGATGAAGGTCGGGCGGCGCCTGGCGGTGAAGCTGCTGAACGCGTCGAAGTTCGCGCTCGCGGACCTGCCGCCGCAGGGCGAGGCGCTGACGCACCCGCTCGACCGGGCGCTGATCGCGCGCCTGGCGGGCGTCGCGGCGGAGGCGACAAAGAGCTTCGAGGACTACGACTACGCACGCGCGCTCGAGCGCGCGGAGAGCTTCTTCTGGTGGTACTGCGACTACTACCTGGAGCTCGTGAAGGGTCGCCGCTACGACCCCGATCCGGGGGTGAGCGCGTCGGTGAGCCTCGCGCTGCGTCTGTCGCTTTCGGTCTTCCAGCGCCTGTTCGCGCCGTTCCTGCCGTTCGTGTGCGAGGAGGTGTGGTCGTGGTGGCAGGAGGGCTCGGTGCACCGCGCGCCGTGGCCGGACGCCGGCGAGCTGGAGACGGCCGGCTCGAGCCCGGAGCGCGAGCGCGAGGAGACGGCCCTGACGCTGACCGCGGCGGTGCTGAGCGATGTCCGCAAGGCCAAGTCCGAGGCGCGACGCAAGATGCGCGCGCCGGTCGCACGCGTGCTGGTGCGCAACAGCGCCGAGTGCCTGGCGGCGCTCGAGCTGGGGGTGGGGGATCTGCGCGAGGCCGGCTCGATCGCGCTGGTCGAGATGGAGGAGTCGGACGAGCCCGCGGTCGAGGTGGAGCTGGCCGAGGAGGCCGCCGAGTAGGGCCCTGGGATAGGGTCTGGGCGTGGACCGGACACTCATCGAGGATCTGCAGGGCAGCATCGACGCGCGCGTGAGAGTGCGCGGCTGGGTGCACGCGATTCGCGACCAGAAGAAGGTGCAGTTCGTCGTCCTACGCGACGAAACCGGCCTGGCACAGGTGGTTCTGCCGAAGGGCGACCCGCCGAGCGAGCTCAACGAGGCGGTCTCGGCGCTGACGCCGGAGTCTGCGGTGAGCATCGTGGGCACGGTGGTGGCCGACGAGCGCGTGAAGCTCGGCGGCCTGGAGCTGAAGCTCGAGGGGCTGAGCGTGGATTCGCCGGCCGAGCCGGAGTTGCCGGTCGCGCCCGACTCGGCGCTCGACAAGCGCATCGACTGGCGTTACATGGACCTTCGCCGCCCCGACAGGCGGCTGATCTTCGAGGTGCAGAGCACGGCGGAGCACGCGATGCGCGACTACTGGCGCAAAGACGGCTTCATCGAGCTGCACTCGCCGAAGACGATGGGCTCTGCGAGCGAGTCGGGCGCGGAGCTGTTCAAGCTGGAGTACTTCGAAAAAACGGCCTACCTCGCGCAGTCGCCGCAGTTCTACAAGCAGATGGCGATGGCGGCGGGCTTCGGGCGAGTGTTCGAGGTCGGCCCGGTGTTCCGCGCCAACCCGTCGTTCACCTCGCGCCACGACACGGAGTTCACGAGCGTGGACGTGGAGATCTCCTGGATCGAGTCGCACGAGGACGTGATGGCCTTCGAGGAGGCGTGGCTCGCGCATGTGCTCGCGGCGGTGAAGGATCAGCACGGGGCGCAGATCGAAGAGACGTTCGGCGTCGAGCTGACGGTGCCCACACTTCCCTTCCCGCGCGTGACGCTCGAGGCGGCGAAGGAGCTGCTGCGGGAGCACGGCCACGAGCCGCCGGGAGTGGGGCACGATCTCGACCCGCCGAGCGAGCGAGCGTTCTCAGCGATCGTCAAGGAGATGCACGGTCACGAGTTCGCGTTCGTGACCGACTACCCGACCACGGTGCGGCCCTTCTACCACATGCGCCACGCCGACGACCCGACTTTGACCAAGAGCTTCGACCTACTGTGGCGCGGCATCGAGTTGACCACCGGCGCGCAGCGTGAGCACCGCTACGAGCGACTGCTGGCGCAAGCAGAGGACAAGAAGGTGGACGTGGGGCCGATCCAGTACTACCTCGACTTCTTCCGCTACGGCGCGCCGCCGCACGGCGGCTTCGGCTTCGGCCTCACGCGGCTGCTGATGCAGATGCTCGGGCAGGAGAACGTCCGCGAGGTGACGTTCCTGTACCGCGGGCCGCACCGGCTCACGCCGTAGCTTTGGAATGAGCGCGGGGTGCGCGCGTGAGCGTTGCTGCCCGCGCGCGCACCCCGGCCGCTCAAAGCGACGAATCAGGCTGGGCCTGATCGTTACGCCATGATTTCGCCTTCTGGCAATGTGAGTTCGTCCGTACCAGTCAGAGCCGACTGTTCAAACGCGAAGCTTTTCAGACCTTCGCCTTTGGTTTCGGTGATCGGTGCTTTGATTAATTCGCTTCCGGGTTCGTAGTTGACTGGTTCCTGAACGCCTTTGGTCTCTTTGCAGACCACTTTGTATTTCGTCGTTTTCACGTTGACCGGCGTGATCGGGCACAGCGTCGAGCCCTTGACCTTCAGTGTCTGGAAAGCCGAGCATTTGATCGTCAATTCAGCGGTGAGAGTGTTGAGCAGCCCGACTTCTTTGGTCGCTTTCATGATGTAGACCAGTTCGCCGGTCACGTTGAGGACGATTTCGCCAGACGCGGCGCCTGAGCTGTTGCATTTGAGGCCAAAGGCTTCACAGCCTTTGAACGTGATTTTCGATTTGCTCGTTTTCGCTCCAGTGATTTCACCCGCGATGGTGTCGCTGGTGCATTTCACTTTTTCTCCGCTTTTCGTTTCGAACGTGCTCGCGCCGCTCGTGCCCGTGAACGTCCCTGTGGCGGGTAATTGTTCTGGCAGGGCCGCCGACGCCGCCGAGGCGACGATTGCGCCCATCGCGAATACCGCCACGAGGGCCAACCCGATCATTCTGATGCGTGTAACTAACATCCGCTCTCTCCTTCATTGATTGTTTGTTCCCACCTGCTCGTCCTCGCCCGCACTGGTGCTGGTGAAGTCGAGTTTGTGTAGCGTCGGATTTACAGAAGTGCTGTAGATCATGGAACGTGTAACGCTGCACGCACCATAACCACGTACGTGGTGTAGGGAAAGCGATGTGTCCCACTAATCAGACCGCTGCTCATATCTCAGGGGTTCGCACAAGCGACCTAAGCTTGCTGATTTTGTCTCCAACCAATCCGGCGCATTGCGTGGGTACATGCCAAAAAGGACAGAAACAAAAGTTCCAAAACATTGACTCTGTGGGGGCTGGGAATTACCGTGGCCACACGATCCGACGACCGCTGAGCGCGGTCCGTCCCGCAACGCCAATCGACCCTCTGGAGTCCAATGTCACCCTCTCGCTCACGCCAAGCACGCCGCGCCGACGCACGCCGCAAGCAGAAGCGCGGCGCTCCCGCTCGGCCTGCTGGACGCGACTTCTCCGGGGTTCGCGAGGCGATCGCGAAACTTGGCTGGCGTATATGGGGCGCCTTGGCCGTGGTGATAGTGGCCGCCATCGTGGCGATCGTGCTGCTCTTGTCATCGTCCTCGACGCCGTCCGAGCACCTTCAGCTCACGGGCTCCGGCTATCCCAACGTGGACCTTTCGAACACGCGTCATGTGGCTGGTCCGATCGACAGCGCGACGGTGTCGAAGTTGGGGGTCGCGTGGAGCACTCCCTTGAAGGCGAAGAGCCAGTACGGCAGCTACTCCTCCTCGCCTATCATCAGCAACGGCGTGATCTTCTCCCAGGACCTGGCGTCCAACGTCCAGGCCGTCAGCCTGAAGACGGGCAGGGTGCTGTGGTCGAAGAGCTACGAACAGCCCGACCAGGGACCCAACGGGCTCGTCGTGGCGGGCGGGCGCGTGTATGGCGCGACCCCGTCGGCCGCGTTCGCGCTCGACGAGAAGACCGGCGAACAACTCTGGTCGGTGACGCTCGTGCGCAACGAACACGAGGGCATCGACATGGCTCCGGGTTACCACGACGGGATCGTGTACGTGGCAACGGTGCCGGGCAACGTGGCGAAGTACTACGGAGGCGAAGGTCAGGGTGTCATGTGGGCGCTCGACGCGAGCACGGGCAAGAGGCTATGGCACTTCGACACGGCGCCGGAAGACCTATGGTCCGCGAACAACAAGTCGATCAACTCGGGCGGAGGCCTTTGGTACACCCCGTCCTTCGACGAACAGGGTTCGATGTATATCGGCACGGCCAACCCGGCGCCGTTCCCGGGGACGAACGAATTCCCGTGGGGTTCGAGCAGGCCCGGTCCGGACCTCTACACGGATTCGATCGTCAAGCTCGACGCGAAGACGGGCAAGCTCGAGTGGTACTACCAGCTGACGCCCCACGACATCTACGACTGGGACCTGCAGGACCCGCCGATCCTGGTGAACGCCGGAGGCCATCACGAGGTCATCGCGGCGGGCAAGGGCGGGGTCGTGATCGCCCTCGACAGCGCCACTGGCAAGCTGCTGTGGAAGCGCCCGGTGGGGATCCACAACGGCCACGACAACGACAACCTGTACGCGCTGCGCGGCGAATACTCGAAGCTGAGCCTGCCGGAGACGGTCTACCCAGGGCAGCTGGGGGGCGTGATCGCACCGATGTCGAGCAACGGGTCGATGGTGTTCGTGCCCGTGGTCAATCACTCCGCGACGATGGAAAGCCAGGGCGAAATCCAGGAAAACGGCCCCACGACGGGCGAAGTCGTGGCTCTGGATGCGGCGACCGGCGCGGTCAGGTGGGACCACAAGCTCCCGGGGCCGGCGTTTGGCGCGACCACGTCGGTCAACGACCTGGTATTCGCCACGACCTTTGAAGGATCGGTGTACGGGTATGAAGCGAGCTCCGGAGCGCTCGTGTGGCAGAAGCAACTTCCGGCGGGAACGAACACCGGGGTGGCGGTGAGCGGCGGCACGTTGATCGCGCCGGCGGGCGTGGGGCTCGCCGCTGGGCAGACGCCGACGCTCGTCGCGTACCGACTCGGCGCGGGCGGCTAGCGCGGCCCGCCAGCTCGTGCGAGAATTAAGCCCAGACTTCAGCAGCCAGAAGGTCCTCTTAGAATCAAGAAGGCGAAGTCTGTGTCCGACTAGCAGCTGGCGTTAGTCTCACAAAACCACCTGCATATCAGCCATATTCCGCTCTTCCGACTTCGAGCGGAGGTTGTGATGTTCAAGATAGCTCTTGCACCAAAGGCTTGGCGGTGCTAGAAGTTGCTTGCTCCGACTGTCAGACCGCAAGTCGCGACGACATCGGATCTGTCCAGAAGACCAAAGGACAAAAAACGGCCCTGAAGCGCTGAATGATGAAGAACGCCTCAGAGCCGCCCATCATGTCCAAGCGATGTTGTGGCTTGGACCAACAACAAGAGGGAGCATATCGCGATGCGCGCGAAGCGTCCAGGGGGTAGGACAGTCAGGTCCGCCGCTTGTGCGACGGCCAATCCGATCCCAATCTTGAGGTCCAGACGATTACCGTCGCCTAGACCGAAAACGGGGGGTTGTGTTGTATGGCATAGGTCAAGAAGAGTGGGTCTAGCCATGAGACCGCGTCTCGCCCCATGCTCCCTAAGACAAGGAGCAGCAAATGACTCGCATCAAATTAATGGGGCTGGCGCTCGTGGCTATCTTCGCGTTTAGCGCGATAGCGGCTACGGCGGCGTCGGCTGTGGAAGGACCGTTTTGGAAGGTAGAGGGGAGTCGACTGGGAGCAGGTGAAACCCGTTTACTCTTAGCTTCTGCAAAGGAAAATTTCATCCTTACTGCGGCTGCTGGTCCGGTCATCACCTGCAAAACCACATCACTTCCTATTGGATCCGAGATGCAGATCATCGGAAGCGCCGGCAAAAATGGCGGCACTAGCTTAGAGGCCATCGCATTTGGTGGCTGCACGCAGGAAAAAAACGGCGAAGCATGCACTGTTGAAAACGAAAAAATCCAAACGAACTTAGTCGTAAACTTACTCGGCTATGCTTCGGAAACGCGTGGCGGACCTATATTAGTGTTGTTCGCGCCAGATACGGGCAAGGTCTTCGTAACTGTCAAATTTTCTGGTACATGTACATTCCCAACCACTAGCGTGGAAGGAACTGTAATCGGCTTAGCAAGAGTGGGCGGTGTTAACGTACAGCCCGGTGCCGGTACCGAAAAAACACATGGAGAAGTCACCTTCGACAACGTAGGCTCCACCATCTGGCTCGAAAAAGAAGGAGTCTTGACCTCCGTCAAATCAGGCATGAAAGCATTCGGGCTTGCCGCAAATCTAAAGGGTACGGCCTTACTGTTAGTGGACTTAGCTAGTGGACCAGTGAATTGGGGTGTCTTTACACAATAAGGTATCTCAATAGCTTCCAACTCGTGCAGGGCTGTGGTGGTTCCGCAGCCCTGCACCGCTATACGGCTCATTGCCTTATGCTCAAAGAGAGGTCACAATGCCAGCCAAACTCATAGTGCGTCGTAAGGATGCAATGGCGTGCTTGCTGTGCGCGCTTCTTCTCATGAGCCTCACGGTCGCTCAAAGCAAGGCCAGTTGTCCAAACTATGGCTTTGTGGGATTTAGTCGATACCTTCCTGGTTGCGGTGGCTACGAGCGGGTGACGCCCGGCTTCAAGGCGGGCGCCCGCGTGGTGCCCGAAGCTATCTCAAGCGATGGGTCTCAGATAGTCGGCACTTCAATCGCGGTCTTTGCTGGCGCTGAAGGCTATGGCGAATTTGCAGAGACGATCTACCACTCGGTTTGGTCCAGTACGGGATGGAAGACATCTGCAATTAGCCCTCCCTCCCAAGTGTATCCGGCGCAAGAATTTCTGGACTTCAATCCAAATCTCAACAAGGGGTTGTGGGCCGTACGGCAAGCTTCGCAGGCCGTTGCAGCCGAGGATCTAGCGGTACGTGAACCGAACGGATCATTCGTAAAGGTGGGCTCGATGTTGCCGCCTTCTGCAACCGAAGGTCCACCAGCGGGCGGATCACAGGTCTTCGGCGACTTCAGCGAAGTTCTCTATACTGGGGCGTCTAGTGATCTATCACACGTGTTCTTTCAGATCAGAGGAGAAGGGCCACTGTGGCCTTATGATACGACTCTTCATAATAACGGACAGCTTTCGCTGTACGAGTATGTGGGAACGGAAAACAGACAGCCGCTGCTGGTAGGTGTTGACGATGGAGGGCGACTAATCAGCGACTGCGGCACGTCGTTGGGTTCGGATATCTCGCCAGGGGGCCACGACGCGGATACCTATAACGCCGTCTCTGCGAATGGCGAAACGGTGTATTTCACCGCGCTCAGCCGAAATGAATGTGAAACCGTACATGCGCCGGAAGTGAATGAAGTGTACGCACGAGTGGGGCAGACGCATACCGTCGCGATCTCTGAGCCCAGCAGCGCGGACTGTGAAGCTTGCCAGATAACAGGGGAACGGGCGGCGGCCGAATTTATGGGTGCGTCACAGGATGGTTCAAAAGCGTTGTTCTTGACAACTCAGGAATTGTTCAAAGGGGCCACGGGCGCCAACTTGTATGAGTATGATGTTCATGATCGGCCTGGTCATAAGCTGATACGGGTGTCAGTGGGCTCAGGTGATCCCGAAGTCCAGGGCGTGGCGCGAGTGTCTGAGGATGGCTCGCATGTGTACTTCGTGGCGAAGGGGGCTTTGACTGCGGGGCCAAACGCAGAAGGCGGGGAACCATCTGCAGGTGGCGAGAACTTGTATGTCTTCGAGCGCGACGCAACCCAGCCAACCGGGCATGTATCGTTCGTGGCAACACTGTCAGAAGAAGATCAGCAGGACTGGCAAGGCAAAGACGTGCGTCCGGTGCAGACAACTCCGGATGGGCGGTTCGTGGTGTTCCAGAGCCTGGCTGACTTGACAAACGATGGCAGCAGCGGTGCAAAACAGGTGTACGAGTATGACTCTGCTCGGGAAGAACTGGTGCGGATTTCTGTCGGTGAAGCAAATTATGTTGCCGGTATGGAAAGCGCTGATGCAAGCGGTGGGACTATCACGGCGCCGCTAGGTTACACTCGAGCACAACGGGTGAAGAGCGCTACGATTCGTCTAGCGATATCGAACAACGGGTCAGTGGTGGTGTTCGAGAGCACCGGCGGATTGACCAAAGCCGCAAAGGCGGTGGGTGAAGCGGGGCAGCCGAGCGTGTATGAGTACCGCAGCAGTGGGGGAGTGCTGTCAAATGGAGAAGTCTTCTGGGTCTCAGGTGGTAGTGGCCAGTTCGAAGCTACGGCATGGGGAACAGACGCTTTGGGCGAAGATGTATTCTTCCTGACGCAGGCGCCGATGGTCCTGTCTGATCGCGATACGCAGGAAGATATATATGACGCGCGCGATGATGGCGGGTTCCCGGCGTTGGGTGTCGTCAGCGATTGTGAAAAGGAATTGTCATGCCAGGGGACAGCTAGTCCTGCCGCGATCTTGGGCGCCCCCGAAAGTATGCAGGTATCGGGAGGCGGCAACGTGCCGTCGGCCGTGGCCGGTATGTCACCGCGATCACGGTCTCGGAGCGTGTTGGGGGGCGAAAGGCTCACGAAAGCGTTGCGCGCATGTAGAAGGGCTCATGGATTGGGTCGGAAGCGCCGGGTGTGTGAAGCGGTGGTGAGGAAACGGTTTGGCAGTGTCAAGGCAAAGGGCAATGGGTGATCTGGATGAGCACGACGAGCGTAAGCGATGGCGGTTTGGTGCGGCGTGTGGGCTTGGGTGCTGGCGCGGTGCTATTGCTGCTGACAGGCTTTCTAGTGATTCCGGCGGTCGGGCTTGGGGCTGTTGCTTGGAGTGTGCGCGGGGTAGCGCAGCCTTCACAGTTTCTTCCATCATCTGGAAATCGCTATCAGATCATCGTTAGCAACACTGGTAGTGGACCTTCTTCAGGTGAAGTCACGTTGACAGATCATCTGCCGAAAGGTTTGACGATGACTGGCTTTGAAGGTCAAGGAGGACACGAGGGAGGGCAGTGGAGCTGTGCTGAAGTCGAAGCGGCGCTCGTAGTGTGCACGCTGAACGAAAGCTTGGGAGCGGTCAGCGAAGAAGAAGAAGAATATTCGGCTGGCGCGAATGGGTATGCGCCGTCGCTGGCGATTGAAGTATCCGCTCCAAGCGAATCAGCGATCTCGTTGATCAACAGCGTAACCGTGACCGGTGGGGGCGCGAGCGGAGGCGCAACCACGAGCCAGAGTACGCCAGTGGGAACGGGGCCACAGAGCTTTGAGATTACGGAATTTAGCATGGAAGTGAACAACGCAAAGGGGGAACCCGAACAGCAGGCTGGCGGTCACCCATGGCAGGTCACGACGAGTCTTGCGTTCCCGTGGATGTATGAGCCGGCGAACCCCCAACACGTGCGCTTTATGCAGGTTGAAAATGTCAAGAAAATCTCAGTGGAACTTCCGATCGGGATGGTCGGGAACTTGTTGAGCACCGAACGATGTACACAGGTGCAGTTGTTCCATGGCCAGTGCCCGAGGGGGAGTCGAGTGGGAACGCTTGCGATAGCGGCAGGGAAATTCGAAACGGCTGACTATCACACAACGACGCAGGGAAATCCGTCGCCGGTTTTCAACGTGGTGAGCGAGCCGGGATATCCGGCTGTGCTCGGCTTTACATTCGCGTCGCAGACGGTGTATTTGTACGCGACGGTCGTGCATTCGGCTTCAGGTAACAGAGTGCGGCTGACGACTGTAGGTGTCCCGCCGGTGCTGGAGACGGGGGATGTGATGTTGACATTGTGGGGCGAGCCTGGGGTGTTTGACGAAACCGGTTCGTCTGCTGCGCTGATCACCGATCCGGTGGATTGCTCCGCCGCGTCGGATGAAGCGCGGGTTGAAGTAGAAACGTGGGAAAGCCCGGGGCAAGTGAAGACTCAAGCGACCACACCGTTTCACCGGATATCGGGCTGCACAGCGCTGCAGGCGGCATTTACGCCATCTCTATCGTTTTCGCCGCTGACGGGGGTTGAAGGCGCCACGCGGGCGGATGCGCCGTCAGGCTTTCAAGGGACGGTGAGCGTGCCGCAGACCACGGCGTTTGAAGAAGTCGCGGTGCCGGAGATGAGGGACATCTCGGCGACCCTGCCGGCTGGCGTGTCTATCTCTCCCGCTGCAGCCCAGGGGCTGGAGGGCTGCCGAGAACGCGGTTCGGAAGGGATTAATCTCGGGACAAACAGCATTGGTCCTGGTGGTAGAGACGAAGGAAATCCCGAAGCCACCGAACTGGGGGCGGGGCACGCTGGGGGGAATAGCAGCCTTTACGACGACAACCAGTACCACACCGCCCCGGGGCACTGTCCTGCGGCCTCTACGATTGGATCAGTCGAAGTGTTCACTCCGCTTTTGGAAAACCGGTGCGGTGAAGAGCCTTTGCCAGCGTGCGACGTAGGGGAATCGCCCGCTCCGCTGCAGGGCCACGTGTATCTCGCGCAACCGAGATGCGGAGGGCAGGATCAACCTGAATGCACTGCAGGGGACGCCGATGATGGTATGCTGTTTGCTGGCTTTGTTGAACTCTCCGGCAACGGGGTGCTGATCAAGGAACCTACAAGCATTTCAGTTGATCAGATTACCGGGCGTGTCACGGTTCATCTCAACGAAGCATCCGACTTTCCCTTCAGCGAACTGAAGCTGAGAGTCCATGGCGGGCAGCGAGCGGTTCTCGCGACCCCGCAAGTATGCGGCGTGGCCACGTCGACGGCGAGCTTTACGTCATGGAGTAGCAGCGAACCGTTCGCGCCCACACCGACCGCATTCACCGTTGACGCGGACGGCGCTGGCGGCATATGTCCTACCCGATGGCCATTCACTCCGGGCTTTACTAGCGGCAGCGTTTCAACCGCTGCCGCTGGATCGACGTCGTTTACAACAACCCTGACCCGCCAAGACCGCGAACAGAACGTGACGGGCTTGTCCGTCACCCCTCCGCTGGGGCTGCTCGCGATGCTCTCGAACGTCACGCCGTGCCCGGAGTCACAGGCTGCGACTGGAGAATGCCCAGGTTCCAGCCTGATAGGGCACGACACAGCCGGAGCCGGCTCGGGCTCAGAACCGTTCTACGTCAGCGGCCGGGTCTATCTGACCGGCCCGTACAAGGGCGCCCCATTCGGCCTAGACGTGGTCACCCCGGCAGTCGCCGGCCCATTCAACCTCGGCAACATAGTTGTACGCGCGACGATCAACGTGAACCCGTCGACGGCAGCGGTGACGATCACGAGCGACCCCATCCCCCAGTCCAGGCTGGGCGTGCCGTTGCGTCTAAAAGCACTCAACGTCACGATCGACAAGGAACACTTCGTGTTGAACCCCACGAACTGCTCTCAGCAGGAGGTCAAAGGCGTCGCGACGGGCGACCGAGGCGCCACGGCCGCCCTCTCCACGCCCTTCGCGGTGACCGGATGCGCGGGCCTAGGCTTCAGCCCCGTGTTGAAGGTCTCGACACCCGGAAAGGCCAGCAAAAAGAACGGCGCCGGGCTGTCGGTGACGTTCACCGCCACCTCTGGCCAGGCGAACATCGAGAAGGTCAAGGTCGACGTTCCAAAGCAGCTGCCCTCGCGGCTCGCGACCCTTCAGAAAGCGTGCATCGACACGGTGTTCAACGCGAACCCAGCCGGCTGCCCGGCAGCCTCTGTCGTGGGGAGCGCCGTGCTGCACACCCCGATCCTGAAGAGCGCGATGACGGGCCCGATCTACCTCGTCTCGCACGGCGGGGCTGCGTTCCCGGACCTCGTGTTCGTGCTCCAGGCGGAAGGAATCACGATCGAGCTGGACGGCAACACCAACATCAAGCACGGGATCACCTCCGAGACCTTCAGAGCGGTCCCGGACGCGCCGTTCACGAGCTTCACGGCGACGTTCCCGCAGGGACCGCACTCGATCCTCGCGACCTACCTCCCCGCGCGGGCCAAGTACAGCCTCTGCGGGCAGAAGCTGGCGATGCCCGCGAGCATCACGGGGCAGAACAACGCGGTGATCACCAGGACGACCAAGCTGACCGTGACCGGCTGCAGCAAGCCCAAGCCGAAGCCCCACCGCCCCAAACCCCGCAAATAGCGGGGCGTCAGTTCGACCGTTCTGTACCCGCCCCGCCGCTGGCTTCTATCTTTGGTGCGGATGGCAAAGGACACCGAGAAGCTGATCCGCCAACTGTCGCTGATCTCCTACCTGATGGCCGAGCGTCGGCCCGTTACGGCCCTGGAGATCAGACGCGACGTGGAGGGCTACAGCGGCATGAACGAGGACGCGTTCGCGCGGCGCTTCTACGCGGACCGCTCCGAGCTGGAATCGCTGCGCATCCAGCTGACCGTCGAGCGCCCAGCCGACGGCGCCGCCGAGCAGGAGAACTACTCGCTGCGTCCCGAGAACTTCCACCTGCCGGCGATCGAGTTCACCGACAAGGAGCTGGCCGCGTTGCAGACCGCGCTCACGCTGCTCGACGGCGAATTCGCCTACGCCGAGCCGCTGCGCCTCGCGCTCCAGCAGATCACCTGGGGTCGCCCCAGTCCGCTGCGCGCCCCCGAGCAGCGCTCCGTCGCACTCGGCATCACCGCCTCCGCCGGCGGCCACGAGCTCTCCGCGCGCCTCGCGAAGGTCGAGACCGCGATCTTCCGCAACAAGACGATTGTGTTCGACTACTACACGATGGAGCGCGACGAGGTATCGACTCGCCGCGTCGACCCCTACCACCTGCTCTTCCAGGGCGGCCAGTTCTACCTGCTCGGCCACTCGCACGAGCGCGACGCGATTCGCGTGTTTCGCCTCACGCGCATCCGCGGCAAGGTCTCCTACGCGACCAAGGCCGAGCACGACTTCCACCGCCCCGCCGACTTCGACCCGCGCGCCTACGCCAACCGCGCCGACTGGCAGCTCGGAGAGGAGCGCGGCGTCGCGCGCATGCTCATCTCCGAGCGCATCGCCTGGCAGGTGGAGCGCCACTTCGGCCGCTACGGCGAGATCCGCGACCCCGCCACCGAGGGCGACGGTGGATCGACCGCCGCCGCCGCGGTCGAGGACGGTGACAGGATCTTCCTCACCGGCTACTCCAGCCCACGCTCGATCGTCTCGTGGCTGCTCGGGCTGGGGTCCAACGCGCAGCTGCTCGGCCCGGAGGAGCTCGTCGCTGAGTTCCAGCGCCGCCTGGAGCTGCTCGAGGAGCGCCACGGCGACGCCGCGCCTGTCCCGCCGCGCGCCAGCAAGCCAGCCGCGCCCGTCGCCGCCGCGGGCACGGGACGGATCACCGGCTCCGCGCGCTCCCGTACTGCGCGCAGAGGCGAGTCAAGCGGGGCCGACGGCGAGGGTGGCTCCGCGCGCCCCGAGGCCGCGATCCGTCCCGAGCGCTTCGCGCGGCTCGTAACGCTCGCCTCGATCCTCATCAAGGCCGGGCGTGAGGGCGAGCGGGTCGTGATGAAGGAGATCTGCGAGCGCCTGCAGATCAGCGACGAGGAGCTTCGCGAGGACGTCAACGTGCTCAATGTCGTCAACTTCGGCGGCGGCTCCTACGTGCTGTACGCGGAGATCAAGGAGGACACCGGCGAGATCGAGGTCGACCCCGAGCCCTACAGCGACAACTTCGACCGGCCCGCGCGACTGCTGCCCGTCGAGGCGAAGGCGCTCGTCGCGGCGATCGACCTGATCGGCGAGCACATCCCCGAGGGCTCGCTCACCTCCGCGCGCAAGAAGATCGTCGCCGCCCTCGGCGAGGACCCGATGGAGCAGGGTCTGCAGGTCGCCGCCACCGCGGGCGACGACTCTGACGTCGCGCGCAAGGTCTCCAAGGCGATCGTGCAGAGGCGCATGATCGAGCTCGACTACTACAAGGAGAACGAGGACGAGCTCTCGCCGCGCAGAGTCGAGCCCTACGCGCTCACCAACGGACGCGAGGGCTGGTACGTGGCCTCGTTCGACCCCGAGCGCGAAGGCGTTCGCCACTTCCGGCTGGACCGCATCAAGCGCGTGCACGTCACCGACGAGAAGTTCGAGCCGCGCCCCGAGGTCGATCCGGCGGGCGAGGTCGACGGTTGGCTGCGCACCGGCGAGGTGCCCGCGTCGCGCAGCGCCCGCGTGTGGGTGTCGCCCGAGCGCGCGCGCTGGGCGCGCGAGGCCAGGCGCGTGGTCGAGGAGTGGAGCGACGGGTCGGTGGTCGTCGAGCTGAGCTTCGCCGGTGTGGACTGGCTCGTACGCGAGATCCTCAAGGAAGCGGGCGACGCCGCGGTGCTCGAGCCCGAGGACGCCCGTGAGGCGGTCCGTTGTGCGGTCACGCGCCTGCGCGAGGCCAACTCCGCGCCCGCGGCGGCCTGAAGCCGACCTTGCCCGCTCGTCGATAGTCTCACCGCCGTGAGCCGCCGGGAGCAGATCAGGATGAGCGAGGGTGAGGTTGGCGGCTTCCTGGCCGAGGAGCGCACGCTCACATGCGCCACCGCGGGCCCGCGCGGCTGGCCCCACCTGATGCCGCTGTGGTACGTCCTGCGCGACTCGCCCGCCGGCGAGCCCGGGCCGCGCCTGTGGTCGTGGACGTACGGCGTCACGCAGAAGGTGCGCAATCTCGAGCGCGACCCCCGCGCCACGGTGCAGGTGGAGGCCGGCGAGCAGTACCAGGAGCTGCGCGGAGTGATGCTCGAGTGCGAGGTGCGCGTTCACCGCGACGCGGATGTCGTCAAAGCGCTCGGGCACGAGATCTTCGCGCGCTACGCCTCCCCACGCGGGCAGCCTCCTGCGGAGAACCTGCCGCCAGAGGTCGGCGAGATGGTCGACAAGCAGGCGCTGAAGCGCGTCGCGCTCGAGTTCGTCGAGGTGCGTAGAGCGAGCTGGGATCACCGCAAGCTCGGCGGGGTCTACTAGTCAGAGGGCGTTTCGAGCCTTCCTGCACGTTCCGTCAGGTCGTGGGAGGTGAGATCCAAGGCTTTGCATAGGCGCTTGAGGTTGGCGAGGTTTGGGTTGTACTGTCCTCGGACGTAGTCCCCTATGCGCCTGATGTCGATGCCGGAGGCGTCTGCCAGCGACTTCTGCGTCAGGCCCTTCTCGGCCATGCGCTGCTCGATCGCCTTGCCCAGCGCATCGAGCTCCGGGCTGCGTGGCTGGGACTTCCTCTTGGGTGGCACGGCCGGGAGCCTTACGCATCGCGTCTAGGAGGAGTTAGGACGTTCCTGGCGTATCCACCTCTGCAGACAGTTGTCTACGACCAGTTTGCGAGGTTTTCTTTGTCCCAGAGCTCGCAGGAGGCTGAAGAGCTCGCCCGGCTCGGCCAAGCGATTCGCGAGCTACGAGAGCAGCGCGGGCTCAGCCAAAGTGAGCTCGAAGCGACAGTGGGTGTCGGCAAGCGTCGCATCCAGGCGCTCGAGGACGGACGGCTCGATCCAGACTACGTGCTGCTGGTCAGGCTAGCGAAGGCGCTCGGCGTGCGACCCGGCGCGCTGCTGCTCCGCGCCGAAGCGTTAGGGTGATCGCGCAATGGAGCCACTCAAGGGACTGATCCTCTCCGGAGGCAAGGGCACGCGACTGCGCCCGATCACCCACACGAGCGCCAAGCAGCTCGTGCCCGTGGCCAACAAGCCCGTCCTGTTCTATGGGATAGAGGCGATGGCCGAGGCGGGGATCGAGGAGGTGGGCATCATCATCGCCCCCGACACCGGCCCCGAGATCGAAGCCGCCGCGGGCGACGGCTCCCGCTTCGGCGTGCACATCTCCTACATCGTCCAGGATGAGCCGCTAGGTCTCGCGCACGCGGTGCTCACCGCCGAGCCGTTCCTCGGCGCGAGCCCGTTCGTGATGTATCTCGGCGACAACCTCCTGCAGGGCGGGATAGCCGAGCTCGTGGCCTCGTTCCGCGAGCACGCTCCCGACGCCCTCATCCTGCTCACCCCCGTGCCCGACCCGGAGAACTACGGCGTCGCCGAGCTCGCGTCCGTCGTGCCTGGTGAGGAGGGCGGGCAGCCCTCAGGACTGGGGCGCATCGTGCGCCTGATAGAGAAGCCGAGCGAGCCCGCGACCGATCTCGCGCTCGTGGGCGTCTACATGTTTACCGCCGCCATCCACGACGCGGCGCGCGCGATCGAGCCGTCGGCTCGCGGCGAGCTCGAGATCACCGACGCGATCCAGTACCTCGTGGACGGCGACATGCGCGTCGAGCCGCACGTCGTGCGCGGCTGGTGGAAGGACACCGGCCGTCTGGAGGACATGCTCGACGCCAACCGTCTGGTCCTCGACAACCTCCTCGAGCGCGTCGAGGGCGAGCTGATCGACTCGCAGGTCGACGGGCGCGTAGTGATCGAGCCGGGGGCGCGTCTCGAGCGCACGACCGTGCGCGGCCCCGCGATCATCGGCGCGGGCGCGCGGCTGAGCGACTGCTACGTGGGCCCCTACACCGCCATCGGAGAGCGCTGCACGATCTCCGGAGCCGAGGTCGAGCACTCGATCCTGCTCGCCGGATGCACCGTTCGCGACCTCGACGGGCGGATGGAGTCCTCGCTGCTCGGGCGCAACGTCACCATCCGCCGCGACGCGCGCCAACCGCGCGCATACCGATTCATGGTGGGCGACAACTCGGACATCTCGATCCTGTGAAGCTCCTCGTCGCGGGCGCCGCGGGAATGCTCGGCCACGATCTCCTGCTCGCGGGCGAGCGCGCGGGCCATGAGCTGGTCGGGCTCGACCTGCCGGAGCTCGACATCACCGACCCCGCATCTGTGCAGGCCGCCTTCGAGCGGGTCGGGCCCGACGCCGCGCTCAACCTCGCCGCGTGGACCGACGTCGACGGAGCGGAGACCCATCGCGAGCAGGCGCACGCTGTCAACGCCGACGGCGCCGGCAACCTCGCGCGGGTCGCCGCCGCGCTCGGCGTGGCGCTCGTTCACGTCTCCACCGACTACGTCTTCGACGGCGTCGCGCCGCTCGACACGGCCGGCACACCGCGCCCCTACGTAGAGTCCGACCCCACCGGTCCCCGTTCCGTGTACGGCTCGACCAAGCTCGAGGGCGAGAAGCAGGTGCTCGCCGCCTCGCCACGCCACACCGTCGCGCGCAGCGCTTGGCTGTTCGGCGTGGGCGGGCGCAACTTCGTCGCCACGATGCTCGGTCTCGCCCAGGAGCACGAGGCGGTGCAGGTGGTGACCGATCAGGTCGGCTGCCCCACCTGGACCGGGCACCTCGCGCCCGCGCTGATCGGTCTGATCGAACGCGACGTCGCGGGCCTCGTGCACCTCGCCGGCTCGGGGCGCGTCTCGTGGAACGGCTTCGCCGCGGAGACCTTCCGCCAGGCCGAGGTCGACTGCCGCGTCGAGGCGGCCACAAGCGAGCAGATGGCGCGTCCCGCGCCACGTCCGGCCTGGTCGGCGCTGGAGTCCGAGCGCACCGACGTGTTGCCGCTGCCGCCATGGCAGGACGGGCTCGCGGGGTTCCTGGCGGCGCGAGCTGGGATGATGCGCGCATGAGACTGCTCGTATGCGGTGGCGCCGGGTTCATCGGCTCGACGTTCGCGCGCCAGCGCCTGCTGGAGCACGGCGACGAGGTGACCGTCCTCGACAAGCTCACCTACGCTGGGCGCGAGGAGAACTTCCACGGGTTCGCCGAGCACCCCTCGTTCCGCTTCGTGCGCGGCGCGATCGAGGATCGTGACGCGGTAGCGGGCGCGATCGAGGCCAGCGCTCCGCAGGCGATCGTCAACTTCGCCGCCGAGACGCACGTGGACCGCTCGATCGCAGAGCCGGACGCGTTCGTCGCGACACACGCGCTCGGCACGCACGTGCTGCTCGACGCCGCGCGCGAGCGGGAGCTGCGCTACGTGCAGGTGTCCACCGACGAGGTCTACGGGTCGATCGACGAGGGCACGTTCACCGAGGAGAGCCCGCTGTGCCCCTCCTCCCCCTACTCAGCCACGAAGGCCGGCGCCGACCTGCTCGTGCAGAGCTACTTCCACACGTACGGCATGCCGGTGAGCATCTGCCGCGGCTCGAACAACTACGGACCCCACCAATATCCGGAGAAGCTGATCCCGCTGATGATCCTCAACGCGCTGCACGGCGACTCGCTGCCGGTGTACGGGGACGGGATGCAGGTGCGTAACTGGATCCACGCCACCGACTTCGCCGCCGCGATCGGACACGTGCTCGAGCACGGGCAGCCCGGCGAGGTCTACAACGCGGGCGGCCCCGACGAGGAGCCCAACATGGCCGTCGTCAGACGCATCGTGGACTTGACAGGAGCGTCGGAATCGCAGATCGAACATGTTTCTGACCGTCCAGGGCACGACGTTCGCTACTCGCTCTCATCCGACAAGGTCAGAGCGCTCGGCTGGAGCCCGCGCGTGCGCTTCAGCGAGGGTCTCGAGCAGACGGTCGCGTGGTATCGCGACAACGCCTGGTGGTGGGAGCCGATCCGCTCGGGCGAGTATCGCGCGTACTACGAGCGGCAGTACGGAAGATCCCTCAGCTGAGGGTCAGCCGACTCCGGAGATCTTCCACTTCCCGCCTTCCTTCACGAGCGCGAGGCTGCTCAGGCGGCTCTTTCCCTGGTGAATGCTCTTGACCTGCGCCGTGGCCGCGGTTTCGCCCTTGGCGAGCTGGATCGACTGGACGGTCACTTCGAGGCTGTCGACCTCCGCGAGCTGGCTTTTCACCGCGCTTTCACATCCCTTGACGCCGCCGAGCCTCGCCACCGTGGCGGCGGCGAGGTCGTTCGCGCAGACCTTCTTCTGATCGCCGGCGGTGGCGTCGGACTGGAGGTTGGCGACCGTCTGCGCCACGCTCCGCTTCGCTCCACTGAAGCCCGTGGTCGAGACGGTGCTGGCGCACGCGGCGAATGCCAACGCACAAAGCGTCGCGCAGAGCAGTGCCAGGGAGCGGTGCATGACCGCCAGGCTATAGAACCTGTTCTTAGTTTTGCTCGTCGTCGCGTCTGTAGCCGAGGCGCGCGGAGATGCGGTCGGCCGTGGAGACGAGGTGGGGGCCGAGCGCGTCGACCATCTCCTCGAGCGAGATCATCGAGCTGTGGGCGGTCAGGTTGACCGCCGCCACGACCTCACGGGCCTCGTTGCGCACGGGCGCGGCGATCGAGAACAGGTCCGCGGCGAGCTCCTGGTCGTTGACGGCGAATCCGGCCGCTTGGATCTCCTCGAGCTCCTCGCGCAGGGCCTTCTTGCTCGTGATCGTGTTCGGGCCGCGCTTGGTCAGCTTCATCGACGCGATCAGCTCGCGCTGCTCTGACTCGGGCAGGTTCGCGAGCAGCAGCTTGCCCATCGCGGTGCAGTACGCGGGCAGGCGCGAGCCGGGGTGGAGGTTGAGGTCGATCGCGCCCTGGCCGCGGCGGTAGCTGCGCACGCGGTCCACGTACAGCACGTCGGCCGCGTCCAGCACGCCCAGGCTGACGGTGTAGGAGGTGCGCTGACGCAGTTCCTCCAGGTACGGGTGGGCGTGCTCACGAAGTCCCGTCGAGTTCAGCGCGGACATGCCGAGGTCGGTCACGCGCAGTCCGAGGCGGTACTTGCGCGAGGCACCCTGCTCCAGATAGCCGAGTGCGACGAGCGTGATCACGTAGCGATGCGTGGTCGAGCGGCTCATGCCGAGATCGTCAGCGATGTCTGCGATTCCGAGCACGGGACGCGACGGCGTGAAGCAGCCGAGGATCGCGAGCCCCCGCTCGAGCGACTGCGAGTAGCGCGGCTCGCGCAGGCTGGGGATCGACCAAGCGGGCTCTTGCCCGTCGTTTACGGCCTTAGGAGCTGAACTCGTTCTGGGCATTGGCACCTGGTTTCCTGTCTTGTACTGAGTAGACTTCCCGTTTATCGAGAAGTTCCACGTTTGGTAAATAGATCATAGTTCGATATATCGCGTCAGACAATTATAAACACTAGAGTCTCGAGCGTGCCTCGCGGTTGGCCGGAGCACTTAAGTTAGGGACCCCGACCAGCGTGATAGCGAGCTACTTGCAGGCCGCTATCCGAGTCGGAGACGCCTCTACAGCTTTTCGTCTGCAGGTGGCACTGTTTGCTTGAGATGTATCGCGCCTCAAGCGACGGGCCTGCGCCGGGCAGCTCCCCTCTCTATAGGAAGCTGCGCCCGCGACCGAATGGGCCGCCTCGCGATGAGGTCAAGCGCAACCAGCGCTCACGCCTGCAGGGGGCGACGATCGAGGCGATGGACAAACGCGGCTACGCGGCGACGAGCGTGGCTGAGCTGTGCAGGCTGGCGGGCGTTTCCAAGCGAACGTTCTACGAGCAGTTCCACAACAAGGACGAGTGCTTCCTGTCAACCTTCGACAGGGTCGCCGCATGCGGGATCGAGCGCATAGCGGTCGCGCGAGGAGAAGAGTCGGGCTGGGAGGCAGGGCTGCGCTCCACGATCGGGGCGCTCGCGCAGGCGGTGTTGGACGTGCCCAAGGCGGCACACCTGGTGTTCATCGAGGCGCTGGCGGCGGGGCCGGTCACGCTCGTGCCTCGGGACAGCGCGAGGCGGGACGTCGAGCGGATGCTCGTCGCGTGCTTCGACGAGACCGCCGGCGGGGTGGTGCTGCCCGCGGCCGTGGCCACTGGAATCGTGTGCGGGATCGAGCGGACCGTCCGGGGGTGCATCCGCGGCGGTCGCTCGGCGGACATCGTACGAGTCGCCGACGAGCTTGCCGACTGGGCGCTCTCGTATGGCTCGCCGGCGTTGGCGGATCTCGCCGCGGCGGCGCACAGCACCACAGGCCGGCCGCCGTCGACGATCGCTCAGCGACCGAGCCCCCGACATGGGAGCGGTCACATGCGAATCGTGCGGGCAGCGGCCGAGATCACGGCCGAGGACGGCTACGAAGCGCTCACCGCCGCAAAGATCGCACGCCGGGCGGGCGTCGCCGAAGCGGCGTTCTGGGTCGCCTATCGGAGCATCGAGGAGTGCTACCTCGACGCGCTCGATCGGGTATGCCTAGAGGCGCTGTTGGCATCTGTTCGCGCTGCTCGGGCCGTCGAGGATCCGATCGTCGGGATGCACGGTGGCCTGAGCACGCTGCTGCAGCACGTCGCGCTCGACCCGGTGCTGCGAAGTGTCGCGTTCGTGGAGGTGTTCGCCGCGGGCCCCGACGCCGTGGCGTGCAGCGAGCGGTTCGTAGATCGTCTGGTGGACCTCCTGACCGATTGCCTGCTGCCGTCGCGGGACACGCCCGGCGTGACGCGCGAAGCGAGCTCGGGGGCACTGTGGGGGCTCGTGAGCGACCACGTGCTGCGCGGCGACGCAGACCTGTGTGCGCTCGCTCCTCAGGCCTCGTACCTGGTGCTGACGCCACTGATCGGCGCGGAGGCCGCGGTGCGAGCGATCGCCGTCGCCGGAGAGCGCATCCCGGTGGCTCAGCCGTAGTACCTGGCCACCACCTGCAGCTGGCTGACGATGTCGTGTCCGAGGAACAGCACCACCATCGCCGCGCCGGTCACCGCCATCCATCGTCGTCCGGCCCCACGCACCGCCACGGCCACCACCGCCCCCAGCAGCGCCAGTAGCGCCAGCAGGTAGCGCGGCTCGGCGAAGGCCGGGCCGTGGTTGAGCGCGTCGCCGTGATAGGACGAGACGCCGAGCATCACCAGAACCCACAGGGTGAGCCCGACGTAGACGCCGAGCTCCAGCAGCCGGGCTTTCCACACCGCGCGTCGTGCGAAGAGCCCCCGTCCGCACAGCAGCGCGATCAGCGCCGCCGGCAGGAGCGCCACGTTGTCCACCCACGTGGGGAACAGCGTGTCCATCCAGCCATACAGCCCAACGGAGCGGTTGAACCAGATGTCCTTGTAGGTCCTGATGCCTTCGAAGTAGTGAGTCATCCCGGGGATGCGGGGAAGGAAGAACTGCCACGCGTAGCTGATCTCGTCGAACGTCGACGGTGCAGAGGTCAGCCCCGCCAACGGTCCAAGCACCGGGTGGCCCGAGAACGCGCTTCGCAACTCGTATATCGCCACCGGTATGCCACCGACGCATGCCGCGATCGCCGGCGAGAGCAGCGCTCTCCAGCGCTTGGAACGCAGCTCCCGCATAGCAAGCGCCGCCAGGCTCACGAGCGAGCCGAGCGCGATCGCCAGGAAGTTGAGCTTCGTCACGAGCCCGATCGCGATCACACCGCCGAACACGAGCGCGAGCCGCGGTGTGAAGCCGCGGCGGAACGCACGCGCGATACACAGGAACGCCGCGGCCGACACCGGGAAAAGCCCCGCGTCCGGGCTCACGCTCCCCGACATGAACGCGAACATCGGCTGCAGTGCAACGCACAGCGCCCCGATCGTCGCCGCCCAAGGCGTGCCGGGTAGGAGCTCCCTCAGGAACAGGAAGATCAGCAGCGCCGTGATGGCCCCGAAGAGCGCCCCGAGGAGCCTCATCAGCTGCAGCTGGGCGAGGATGTTGCCGCGCGCGATCTCGTACGGAATCGTCTGCAGCGCGTAATACAAGGGCGGCTCGGACGTGGCGATGCCGGCTTCTCCCGAAGTTCGCAGCGACTCGCCCGCGTTCACCGCGCTTTCCAAGGCGCGCTGTTCGGCCGTCGTGAAGATCGCGTGTGCCTGGGGCGTGTGCGTCATCTGGAAGTAGCGGTCCGCCTGTATCACCGCCGACTCCTCCGGCGAGTAGACGCCGTTTTCATGTCCATTCGCGGGCAGCGTGTGGTTCTCCGCGAGCGTCTCCACGTACGCGAAGTGGTCCGCCTCGTCCTTGCCCTGGAAGGGGGGCACGATCAGCGACCAGGCGGAGGCGTTGAGGAACGCGATCAGAGCGCATACCCACGCAGCTCGCGGCACGCGTCCGACGATTCTCAGACGGCGGGGAGGTTGCCCGCCCGAGGACAGTTCCCGCAGCGCTAGTCTCAACGCGAGCACGCCGACCGTCGCCATCAGCAGTACCACGAGCCAGACGATCCACGTTCCGGTGAATGCGCGTCCGAGCGCCATGTGGCCCGCGACCGAGCCGATCCGCGACCACCACGAGCCCCGGCCCGAGGCGAGGTATTCGACGACCACCTTGCCTTCGAGCTGCTGCCCGCCCAGCGTCGCCCCGGCGCCGTTCGCCGCGGGCGCGCCCGCTATGAACAGGAGCTCGCTGGCGCGCGCGATGTCGATGCAGACCCTGGCGTTGCTGACCGGACGGCTCAGCGGCGTCACGGGCACCGTCACGGATCTGCCCGTCCAGGTCGCTCCGCGACTGCCCCGCGTCAGCAGCCGCGAGTCGGATGAAACAGTGACCCGGACGGGGGATCCGACGTAGGCGCCAACCGACAGCCGCATCGCGGAGGCGCCCGCCGGCAGCGCTTCGTGCCCCTGGCACAGTTCCCCCGGTTCGATGAGCGTCGCCAGCTCGCCGCCGACTCCACCCGGGGCATTTGTCGCCACCACGCGTGGCGGGGCGTGTGTCAGCGTCAGGGCAACCACCAGGGCGAGGAGCACGATGCCCACGCCGAAAGTCCTCTTGGCATCCCTCGCAGCCCTCGCGCGCACCCGCGGCCCCGGTCTCTGGTCGTATCGCTGGTCCGAAAAGAGGGCGCCATGCTATAGCGGCAAAATCGGCGAATACCCCCGTTTTTCATCCGTGTCCGATGTTTCGGGTCTGCATCCACATATCTCCGCAGTTCTGCACGTGTGAGATCTCCCGGCACGTCTCCAACTCGTTGGAGCCTGTCTCATTAGCTAGAAACATCCTCTTTCGTTAATGAGAAACACGACTTGCGGGAATGCACATCACGAGCCTACCCTCGTCTCGAAAGGATCAACGGCTGCGACACGGAAGCCACAAACAGAAAGTGGGAGAGATGATGACCAGCAAGATTGCGCGTCGGAGGGGGCTGCGCCGGGGGGTGCTGATCGCCACGATGGCGCTCACGGGACTCGCCGTCGCGGGCGGTTCCTCCGCACTCGCGACCCCGACCGGTGAATGGGCGGTGTTCGCGCAGTGCCCGCTCAGCAACGCTTCGCTGAGCGGATGCATAGCCGCGAGCACCACCAGCGGGGAATTCACCGTCGGCGCCAAGACGGTGCCGATCAAGCACACGATCACCCTGCAGGGCGGTTTCATCGAAAACGAAGAAACGGGTGCGCTTTCGTTCGTTGGCGCGGCCAATGGCGAAACGCTCTCGAAAACAGCGCAGACGGTTCCGGGAGGCCTGATCGGCATCGCCGGACTGGGCGGAGAAGTGACCGCCACCACCGAACTCGCGCTACCGGCGAGCTCGATCGGTCTCAACGAGGCCAACCTGCTCGGCGAAACGGGTGTCGCGCTCGAACTGCCCGTCAGGGTGAAGCTGGGCAATCCGTTCCTCGGCGGCAGCTGTTACGTCGGATCGAAATCGCATCCGATATTCATCAAGCTCACCACCGGAACCACCAGCCCGCCGAAACCGAACAAAGCGATCAAAGGCGCAATCGGTGAACTCTCGATCACGGGCGAAGGGTCGATCCTCAACATCGCCAAGAACTCTCTCGTCGACAACGCGTTCGCGGTGTCGACCGGGGCGGAAGGCTGTGGTTTGATCCCGTTCCTCACCGACCCGTTGGTGAACCTGGTGATGGGTGTTCCGTCGGCGGCGGGTCACAACACCGCCATCCTCAACGGAGCTCTCCACCAGTCTGGCGCGGCGGTCGTCAGAGAACACTAGGAGCCGCCGGTAAGCAGCGTCTGACATACGCGGGGCTCGCCGGCAGTGCGCGGCGAGCCCCGTCGTCCTCGGTCCCTCAGTTGGCGGTGCTCAGTCGGGCGTGTTGCCCGCCTGCTCCGCGAAGTGCTTGCTCAGCATCGTCTGCTGACCCTGGTAGTTGGAGCCCACGTCCTTGCCGTACAGCACGTCCGGCTCGGCCGCCATCCGCTCGAACGCCAGCTTGCACACCGGCTGGCGGTGCTCGACCATGAACGACACGTCGCGCGCGCGCACCTCCAGCGCCGCGCGGCTGCCGTGCGCGAGGCGGTCGCGCGAGTAGCCGAAACCCGGGTCGAAGAAGCCCGCGTAGTGGGTGCGAAGCTCGCCCGCCGTCGGGTCGTACGCGAGCATCTCGGCCGCGTAGGAGGGCGGGATGCTCACCCCCTCGGCCGACAGCAGCAGGTAGAACACCTCCGGCTCGAGCACGATCCGCCCGCCCCGCTCGGGGTGCACCGGCTCCCAGTAGTCGCGCCAGCGCAGCGCGCCGATCCGCGTGAGGTCGATCGGCAGGCTGTTCTTCTTCGCGCGGTAGCCCACCACGCTCTCCGCACCGCCCGACGCGTCGAGGCTCAGGAACAGGCCGTCCCCGATCGACAGCTCCGATGCGTCCAGCGGGCGCGAGTCCAGGTACAGAAGCGGGCACTCGCCGTGCAGCGCGAGCAGCTCCGCGTCGCTCAGCCGGCCGTCGCCGTCGATCAGCCGCACCTGGTTGAGCGCCAGGCCGGTCTTCACGCGAATCGCGAACGTGCGCGGCACCACCTCCAGGTAGAGCTTGCCCGTGTAGCCGGCCGCGATCTCGTCGAAGCGGTGGCTGCGGTCGGTGAGCACCCGCGTGAACACGTCCAGGCGGCCCGTCGAGCTCTTCGGGTTGGCCTTCGCTCGCACCCCGTCCGGCAGGTGCAGCTCCTCGATAAGCGGTACCAGGTAGGGCCGGTCGCGCTCCAGCGTCGCGCCGTCGCGGAGGTCCACCTCTTCGAAGGCCAGGTCCTCGATCTTCTCCTCCACCGTAGAGTCGCTGTCCGGCAGGAAGCTGCAGCGCAGCACCCACGCACGCTCACCGAGCCGCAGGTCCATGCTCGCCGGCTGCACCGACTCGCGCGGGATGCGCCACTCGCCGGCCGTGATCCACTCCCGCGCGATCGCCTCGCGCAGCCGCTGCGCGGGCAGCACGCCAGTCGAGCCTGTCGGCTGGTCCCGCTCGACGCTCGACGCGGGCGGCGTCTCCGTGGCTTGTGCCGGCTCGCTCATCGAGCGGAAGTCTATGTGGACCGTGGGGGGACTGGCCCGAGACAGCAGCACTTTGTTCCGCATTTTAGAATGGACTGCGGGGGAAGTAGTAAACGACTCTGGTCAAAGCCGTATATGTGGAACTACAGTGCGGCCGAACCAGCTTGACCATCGCCCCACCTCTCCGGCGATGCTCAGGGAGAGATCGAGGCGTCCCCCCGATGCCTGGTCTCCGCGGGCGTCGTAGCCCTCACCGGCCGCGGCGTCCGTGAAGGCCTGCCGGGGGAATCGATCATCTAGCCTCCAAGGGGTGCCGCTCTCGAGCTTCAGCCCGCACACCCGCGCGTGGTTCGAGCGCGCCTTCGCCGCCCCCACGCCAGCTCAGACCGCCGCCTGGCCCGCGATCGCCGCCGGCGAGCACGTGCTGCTCTCAGCGCCCACCGGATCAGGCAAGACGCTCGCCGCGTTCCTCTGGGCGCTCGACCGACTCAGCGGCCGCGATGGCTCGGACACCGGCGGCGGCACGCGCGTCGTCTACGTCAGCCCGCTCAAGGCGCTCGCCTACGACATCGAGCGCAACCTCCGCGCCCCCCTGCGCGGCCTGGGCGCCGAGGACGTGCGCGTGGGGATCCGCACCGGCGACACGCCCCAACGCGAGCGCGCCGCCATGCTGCGCAACCCGCCGCACATCCTCGTCACCACACCAGAGTCGCTCTACCTGATGCTCACCTCGCGCGCGCGTGAAACATTGTGCGGGGTCGAGGCGGTCATCGTCGACGAGATCCACGCCGTCGCGCACTCCAAGCGCGGCTCGCACCTCGCGCTCACGCTCGAGCGCCTCGAGGCGCAGGCCCGCGGGACGGGCAAGCCCGTGCAACGCATCGGCCTCAGCGCCACGCAGAACCCGCTCGAGGAGATCGGCCGCTTCCTCGTGGGGCCCCGTCGCGAGGTCACCATCCTCGACGCAGGCGCGAAGAAGCCGCTCGACCTGCGCATCGAGGTGCCCGTCGAGTCGATGGCCGAACCGGGCGCCACGGGGGAGGGGTCGCCGCCGGTCGATCCGCTGGGGGCGGGTGGGGGTCCGATTAACGGTGGCGAGTCCACGCGTAACTCGATCTGGCCCGCCATCTACCCCGAGCTGCTGAAGCTAGTCCGCGAGCACAACTCCACGATCGTGTTCGTCAACAACCGCCGTGCCGCCGAGCGCGTCGCGCTGCGCCTCAACGAGCTCGCCGAGGCTGACATCGCCCGCGCGCACCACGGCTCGCTCGCGCGCGAGGAGCGCACCAAGGTGGAGGAGCTGCTCAAGGCCGGCGAGCTGCCCTGCCTCGTCGCCACCAGCTCGCTCGAGCTCGGCATCGACATGGGCGCCGTCGACCTCGTGCTGCAGATCGAGTCGCCCAAGTCCGTCGCCCGCGGCCTGCAGCGCATCGGGCGCGCCGGCCACGGCGTCGGCGAGGTCAGTCGCGGGCGCATCTTCCCCAAGTTCCGCGGCGACCTGCTCGAGTGCGCGGTCGTCGTGCGGCGCATGCACGAAGGGCTCATCGAGCCGACCGTCGTGCCGCGCAACGCGCTCGACG
Organism: uncultured Solirubrobacteraceae bacterium; assembly: GCA_964588985.1. Classification (GTDB taxonomy): domain Bacteria; phylum Actinomycetota; class Thermoleophilia; order Solirubrobacterales; family Solirubrobacteraceae; genus Palsa-744. The sequence continues at coordinate 20,312 of CAZPQW010000005.1, read as the reverse complement.
TGCTCGCCCAGCAGATCGTCGCCATCGCGGTGTCTGCCGAACCCGCGGCGAAAGCCAAGGCCGATGCGCAGACGGCAGACGGCGCGCCAGGGGACGACGGGGTCTCCGTTGACGACCTCCACGCGTTGATAACCAATACCCACTCCTACTCAACCCTCTCCCGCGAGCTGTTGGAGAACGTGCTCGACATGCTCGACGGGCGCTATCCGTCCAAGGAGTTCGGCGAGCTGCGCGCGCGCATCGTCTGGGATCGGCTCGCCGGCGTCGTCCGCGCGCGCAAGGGATCACGCCAGCTGGCCGTCGCCAACGCCGGCACCATCCCCGACCGCGGCCTGTATGCGGTCGTTCTCCCCGACGGGCGCCGCGTGGGCGAGCTCGACGAGGAGATGGTCTACGAGGCCCGCCCCGGACAGGCGTTCCTGCTCGGCGCCTCCGCCTGGCGCATCGAGGAGATCACCCGCGACCGCGTCATCGTCACTCCCGCCCCCGGCGCGCCCGGCGCGGTGCCGTTCTGGAAGGGCGACACCGTCGGGCGACCCAAGGAGCTCGGAGAGGCGATCGGCGCGTTCGCGCGCTGGGCCGTCGAGCAGGAGCCGCAGACCCTGGAGCGCGACTACGACCTCGACCCGCGCGCCGCGCGCAACCTCCTCGCCTATCTGCAGGAGCAGCAGACAGCCACGCGCGTGCTCCCCAGCGAGCGCACCATCGTCCTCGAGCGCTTCCGCGACGAGATCGGCGACTGGCGCCTTTGCATCCTCTCCCCCTACGGCGGGCGCGTCCACTCCGCGTGGGCGCTCGCTCTGTCCGCCCGCATCCGCGAGCGCCTCGGCCTCGAGGCCGACGCCATCTCCTCCGACGACGGCATCGTGCTGCACCTGCCCGACCTCGATGCGGACGAATCCGAGGCGCTTACGTCCGTGGCCGAGTTGGTGCTGATCGAGCCCGAGGACGTCGAGCAGGCGATCATGGCCGAGCTCGGCGACTCCGCGCTGTTCGGCGCGCGCTTCCGCGAGAACGCCGCGCGCGCCCTGCTCATCCCCCGCGCCTACCCCGGCCGACGCACGCCGCTGTGGCAGCAGCGGCTCAAGGCGCAGAACCTGCTCGAGGTCGCCCGCCGCTACGAGGACTTCCCCATCGTGCTCGAGACCTACCGCGAGTGCCTGCGCGACGTGCTCGACGTGCCCGGCCTGCAGGAGCTGCTGCGTGGCCTGCACACACGCGAGATCTCGCTCGTCGAGGTCGAGACCCCCACCGCCTCGCCATACGCCTCCTCGCTGCTGTTCGACTACGTCGCCACCTACATGTACGAGGGCGACGCGCCCAACGCCGAGCGCCGCGCCGCCGCGCTGTCGCTCGACCGCGACCTGCTGCGCGAGCTGCTCGGCCAGGAGGAGCTGCGCGAGCTGATCGACCCCGGCGCCCTCCAGCGCGTCGAAGACGACCTCCAGCACCGCTCCGACATCACCCGCGCCACCGGGCGCGACGGCCTGCACGACGTGCTCCGCCACGTCGGCGACCTCACCCTTGAGGAGATCCACGAGCGCGTGTTCGCCGGGATCGACGCCGCGGGGCTGCTCGACGAGCTCGTCCGCGAACGGCGCGCCATCAAGCTGAGGGTCGGGGAACAGGAGCGCTTCATCGCCGCCGACGAGGCCGGCCTCTACCGTGACGCGCTCGGCGCCATGCCCCCCGGCGGGCTGCCCGACGCGTTCCTCGCCGACGTCCCCGACGCGCTGCGCGAGATCGTCGCCCGCCATGCCCGCACGCACGGCCCGTTCACCACCGAGGAGCTACGCGCGCGCTACAAGGTCGACGCCTCCGCCGTGCTGCGCGAGCTCGAGCGCGCCGGCGATGTCGTCCGCGGCGAGCTGCGGCCCGGAGGGAGCGAGCGCGAGTGGTGCGACGTCGAGGTGCTGCGACGGGTGCGGCGCGCGTCGCTCGCATCGCTGCGCAAGGAGATCGAGCCCGCCGACCAGCGCCGCCTAGCCGCGTTCCTGCCCTCCTGGCAGGGCGTCGACCGACACTCGGGCGCGGGGGCCGGAGTCGACCGGCTGCGCGAGGTTCTCGTGCCGCTGCAGGGTCTCGCGCTGCCACTCGAGATCTGGGAGCGCGACGTGCTGCCCCGACGCACCGGCGCCTACTCGCCCACCTGGCTCGACGCGCTCTGCGCCAGCGGCGAGGTCGTCTGGGTAGGAGCCGGACCGCTCGGGCGCTCCGGGCGTGTGGCGCTGTACTTCCGCGAGGATGCTCCCGCGATCGGGCCGCCCGCCACCGGGCGCGCGGGCGCCGCGCCACCCAGCGACCCCGAGCACGACCTCGTTCGCGGGCTGCTCGCCCAGGCGCCCGCGTTCTTCACCGACCTGCTCGCCGAGCTCGACGCCCCCGCAGAGGCGCTGCGCGAGGCGCTCTGGGATCTCGTGTGGGCCGGCGAGGTCACCAACGACGCATGGGCGCCGCTGCGCGCGCCGCGCCTTTCCCTCGCACGAGGGGAGCGCGGAGGCACGGCCGGTGGGGCGTCGGGCCGACCCAGCGTCGGCAGGTCGCGCTTCCGTGCGCGCCGCTCGAGCGCCAACACGCAGGTGCAGGGCCGCTGGTCGCTCGCCGCCGCCATCTTCCGCGGTGCGCTCAAGGGGCCAGCCGGCGCAACCGAGCGCAGGCGGGCCCTCGCCGAACTGCTGCTCGAGCGCTACGGCATCGTCACCCGCGAGCAGGTGCTCGCCGAGGGCATCAGGGGCGGCTTCGCGATGCTCTACGACACGTTCGCCAACCTCGAGACGCTCGGCGTGTGTCGACGCGGTTACTTCATCGAGGGCATGGGCGGCGCTCAGTTCGCGCTCCCTGGCGCCGTCGAGCGACTGCGCGCGGGGGGCAGCGGGCCGGGAACGCCGGGCGCGGTGCTAGGCGCCGGGGTCGGAGACAATTTGCACGGACGTTCCCTCGGTGCGACCGGCTCGGTGGTGCTTGCCGCCGCCGACCCCGCCCAGCCCTACGGCGCCGCGCTGCCATGGCCCAAGCGTGAAAGTCAGGAACGTGCGGCGCCGGCCCGGTCGTCCCCCGCACGTGTGGCTGGCGCGTACGTGGTGCTCGTAGATGACGAGCCGGCGCTGTACGTCGAGCGCGGCGGGCGCGGGCTGATCACGCTCGCAAACGCCGAGCGACTGCACGCTGGACTGGACGCGCTGGCTGCGGCCGTACGCGCGGGGAGGGCGCCAAAGCTCGCTCTGGAGCGCATAGATGGCCGGCCAGCGTTGGGTTCGGCGCTCGCTCCGACCCTCGCCGAGCTGGGCTTCCACACCGGTCCGCGCCGCCTCACGCTCACCGCCTGAGCTTCGCCACCCGGCGCCGGGTCCTCGGCACGCCGTCTCAGCCGCGACAGTCGATCTCCCAACCACCGGATGTTTTGTCGCCGTAGTGCGAATCTCTTTGTCTGTCGGACGTTTGGACGTAATGGAGACAGCAGTAGAAGTGTTCGAACCAGCTTGTTATTAAAGGCCTATAGGAACTTGCGCCGGACAGCCAAATCATTTACCTTCTAGAACCGTGGGGATGAGTCGAACCAGGGGCCAACTCGCACCGATGTACCGGAGGTTGCCGCACGGACCTAACGGTATGAACCGTGAGGAAGTCGCTCGCAACCAGCGGGCACGTCTTTACGGCGGGATGATCGAGTCCGTATCGCAGCGGGGCTATCACGCCACGACAGTCGCCCATGTCATAGGGCTGGCGGGCGTGTCGCGCAGAGCGTTCTACGAGCAGTTCGCCAACAAGGAAGAGTGCTTCCTGGCGACCTACGACATCGTGGTCGCTCGCGCCCGCAAGCGCGTGCTCGACGCCTGGCAGGGCGAGCGGGGGTGGGCCAACCGCGTGCACGCCGCCTGCAAGGCGCTGCTCGACGACGTAGCCGAGTCCCCCAAGGGGCCGCGGCTGGTCCTGGTCGACTCGCTGGGCATCGGGCCCAAGGCGCGCGAACGGATGCAGCTGGCGGGCTTCACGTTCGAGCGCCTTGTGGCCACGGCCTTCGCCGCGTCGCCCGACGGCGTCGGCTTCCCGCAGTTGACCTCGCGCGGGATCGTCGGCGGGGTGCGTCACGTGGTGTTCATGCGGATGCTCGAGAACCGCGAGCGCGAGCTGTTCGGGCTGACCGACGAAGTGCTCGACTGGATCGAGTCCTACCGCACGCCCGCCGCCGCCCGGCTTCGCCCGTTTGGGCCGCCGACCCCTCCGCACCAGCCGCCCACGCCCGCCGCGTTCCTCGCGCGCGACGACAAGCGCGCCCGGGTGCTCGGCTCGGTCGTGCACCTCACGCTCGACGAAGGCTACGCGCGGCTCACCGACCCGCAGATCGCGCAGTTCGCCGGCATCTCCACCGAGGCGTTTCACAAGCAGTTCGCCAACAAGGAGGAGTGCTTCCTCGCGGTGCTCGACGAATTCGTCCAGGAAGCGCTCGACTCAGTGCGCCCCAACCTCGACGGCGCGGACTCCTGGCCGGAGGCGGTCTACAAGACGATGACCGCGTTCGTCGACTACCTCGTCGCCCACCAGGCGCTGCTGCGGATCGCGTTCATCGACGTGTTCGAAGTCGGCCCCGGCATGATCGGGCGGATGACCCACTCCGTCGAGGACTTCACCAAGATGCTCGTCGAGCACGGACCCGCGCCGCGTCGCGGACCGGCCGTAGCGCTCGAAGCCGTCACCGGAGCGGTGTGGGGAATCATCGCCAGCTACGTCGCCAACGACCGCCTCTCGCGCCTGCCCTGCCTCGTGGACCAGCTCGTGTTCACCGTGCTCGCGCCGTACATCGGCCCCAAAGGCGCCATCGAGGCCATCCAGTCGTGTCGTAAACCGCTGCGCGCGGTCTAGCGCTTCTAGCTCGCGCCCCCGCAGTCGTACAGCACCAGCGGAACCCTGCCGCCGGTGGTCGCTTCGGTGCGCTTGCAGTGCGCGTACACCCATTCCAGGCGCGGGTCGCGTTCGCCGCCCGGGACGAGGAACGCGCGGACCTTGCCGGATGAGACGTAGCCGCGCAGCTGCGACACCGTCGGCGCCGGGATCCCGCCTTCGAAGCCGCCGATCGGGAGCACCTCCCTGCCCGTCGCCTGGATGTAAGGGGCGGCGAGCTGCGACGTGTCGATCGCGAACGCCCACGGCGCTTCGTATTCGGAGGAGATCGCTTCCACGATCTGCGCGCTCACCGCGTTCGCGTGCTTTGCCTCCGCACGCGATTCGGTCGCCGACGCCGGCTCGAACGGGACCGCGAACGGACCCAGCCCGCGTGTGACCATCAGCGCCGAGGCGACCGCCGGCAGCAGCAGCGCACACGCGAGCAGCGCTCCGCTCCCAAGAGCGACCGAGCCACGTGCGCGCGGCCGCTTGCTCAAGCTTGGCCTCGCGATCGCGACGAACACCGCGCTCGCGCTCCCCACACCCAGGCCGATCGCCGTAGGCGTCAACCACGCGGGCACCCCGACGCCGTCGCGCAGCAGGAACACGCCGTAAGCGATCGATATCGAGAGCGTGCCCACGAACGTGCGGCTCACGCGCGGGTCCTCCCGTCGCTCCCACGCCACCGCCGCGCCCGCTCCGCACAGCGCCGCGATCGCCGGCGCGAGCGCCGCCACGTAGTAGGAGTGCAGGTAGATGCCGTCGCTGAACGCCACCCCCAGGATCGCCAGCCATACCCCCCACAGGATCACCGCCGCACGTCTCGGGTCCTCGCGGCCGCTCCCGCGGCTCGCCAGCAACACGCCCACCAGCGCGATCGCCGCGGCTGGCGCCAGCCACGCGACGTCCCTGCCATACACCCCGTCGAGCAGACGATGCCAGCTCGGCGCCACGTGTTCTGCGATGTTGCTCGCGGACCCCGCGCCCTGCGCCTGGCGCGCGAGGAATGCGGCCGTGTGCCCCGCGCCCGACACGGTCTTTCCGTGGCTGAGGCGCGCGATGCCGTTGTAGTCGAACACCTGGCTGAACACCGAGTCGTTCTGAGTGCCGTCCACGTACGGGCGATCGGCGTGCGGGATCAGCGACACGACAGTCATCCAGCTCAGCGACACCGCCGCCGTCACCGCGCCCGCCAGCGCCACGTACCGCGCGCGCACCCACAGCCGCGGGGCGGGCGCGGCCGCGAGGTACGCGATCGCGAGCGCGGGGAGGATCAGCCACGCCTGCACCATCTTCGCCTGGAACGCCAGACCGACCCACACCCCCGCGAGAAGCAGGGAGCGCAGCCGCCCGGAGACGATCGCCGCCGAGGTCGCATCCGCCGCGAGCACCGTCAGCAGGATCAACAGCGAGTCCGAGACGTTGCCCCTGTTCAACGCCACAGTCACCGGGCTCGCCGCGAGCACCGCCGCCGCCACGATCCCCGCCACCGGCCCCGCCAGCCGGCGCACCGCGCGGTGGAGCACGAGCACCGTCAGCACGCCCTCGAGGACCTGCGGCAGCACCAGCGCCCACACGTGGAAGCCGAAGATCCGCAGCGACAGCGCCTGCGGCCACAGCGCGCCCGGGAGCTTGTCCACGGTGACCGTGCCCGCGGGGTCGAACGCGCCGAAGAAGAAGTCGTGCCAGCTGCCCGACATGCTGCGCGCCGCCGCGCCGTAGAACGGCTCGAGCGCCGCGCCGCTCATGCCCCACCCGTAGCTCAGCGCGGCCAGGAGAGCGATCGCAAGCAGCGTCGGCCGCGCCCATCCCGGCTGCCTCTCGCCCATCCGCGCATTATCGTGGGCCGCGATGACGGAGACAACGCACAGGCGCCCGCGCCGCGTGGGGCACAAGGGCGCCGCGCACATCGAGGCGGGCAACACGCTCGCGAGCTTCGACGCGGCGCTCGCGCACGGCATGGACATGATCGAGCTCGACGTGCTCAGCGAGCACGCCGACGGCAGCGGGCGCCTGCTCGTCGCGCACGACTACGAGGACGCCCGCTCGCGCACGCCGCTCACGTTCGACGAGGCGCTCGAGCACCTCGGCGGCGAGCGCTTCGCGGGCATCGAGCTCGACGTCGACATCAAGCTGCCCGGCTACGAGCTGCGCGTGCTCGCCGCGCTGCGCGAGCACGATCTCGTCGAGCGCACGCTCATCAGCGGCATGTTCCAGGGCGGGCTCGCGCAGATCCGCGCCGCCGAGCCCACGCTGCGCCTCGGCTGGTCGGTGCCGCGCGTGCGCCGCGACTACACCACCGACATGCTCACCGCGATCCCCGCCTTCGCGATGCTCACCGGCTACCGCGCCACGCTCCCCCGGCGCGCGCGCAGCGCGCTCGCCGAAGGCCGCTTCGACGCGATCATGGCTCACTGGCGGGTCGTCACCCCAGCGCTCGTACGCGCCGTCGCCGAAGGCGAAGGCCAGCTCTACGTATGGACCGTCGACGACGCGCGCATGATTACCAAGCTCACCGACATGGGCGTCGACGGGATCATCACCAACGATCCGCGGCTGTTCGGCGATTAACCGATGAGGCAGGTGGCGGCGCTGTAACCGGCCGGTTCGGCGCCGGCGAGGCTCTTGTGTTTCGGGGTGGTAGGCCGTGAAGTGGACTGCAGCACCTTCTTGCCGCGCCGCCACTGGAAGCTCACCACCCCACGCATCCGCACTCCGACTTTGCCCGCGACCGGCACGAGCTGGAAGCTCGTGCCGCCCTGGCGCGCGCTCGCGCCCGCGCCGACCGACACGAATGCGGGGGCGGCCCCGGTGGGCAGGTTCACCCACACGTTGCTCGTCGTGTTCAGGTACTGCAGGCGAAAGCTCATGTACATCTTGTCGTGCGTGTTTCCATCGCCGGGCATCGAGCCGCGTACTCCTACGGTGTTGGGGTGGCGCACGGAGTTGCACACGTCGATCGTGGCCCACAGTTCCCTCGAGGAGAGCAGCGAGCGAAGGCTCGTGCTCGTGGTGTTCGACGACGGCGTGGACGCACCCAGCGCGGGAACGGCGAGCGTGGGCGCGATCAGCCACACGGCCGCCGCGGCGAATGCACAGAGAGCGAGCTGGCGCGACCTGGTTACCGACATGTTGCTGAGGTTAGCGTCGGTGGGCGGGCCCGTGTGCAAGCAAGCCGCGCCGGGGTCGGCGGTTGTGGTATTCCGTGGACGATGGGGGCGACTCGCTCAGCTGAGGTGGTCGAGCTGCTCGGTCGGGTGCCCGTGTTCTCCACGCTCGAGCTTGGGGACCTGGAGCGGATCGCCGAGGTGGCGGTGCCGCGCAACTTCGAGCCGGGGCAGGTGGTCTTCCGCGAGGGCGACTCCAGCGACACCTGCTACGTCGTCCGCGAGGGCCATGCCCGCGCCACGCGCACGCACGGCGACGGGCGCACGATCACGCTCGCCACGTTCGGCCCGGGGGACATCTTCGGCGAGCTCGCGATGTTCGAGGACGAGCTGCGCTCGGCGACCGTCGAAGCGATCGAGCCGACGAGCGTCGTGGGGGTGCTCGGCGGCGACATGCGCAGGCTGATGAGCGAGCACCCGGGGATCTCGATGCGACTCGTGATCGCCCTCGGCCGGCGCCTGCGCGAGACCAACGAGCGCCTTTCGCGCCAGTCCTTCCAAACGGTGCAGAGCCGTGTCGCGGTCGTTCTCAGCCAGCTCGTCGAACAGGAGATCGCCGACGGCAGGGGACCGGCCGACGTGCTCGTCACCGCCACCCAGGCCGACCTCGCGCAGCTGGCCGGCTCCTCGCGCGAGTCCGCCAGCCGCTTCCTCGCGGTGCTCGAGCGCGCCGGCGTCATCTCCCAGGGGCGCGGCCGTCTGACCGTCCACGACCTGCAGGCGCTCAAGCAATATGTCTTCTAGGTCCTCCAAGTCGTCGCGCAAACGAGGCCGCGGGGGACGCGGCCGCGGCGGGCAGGGGCGCGAGTTCTCCGCGGGCGGCGTGGTGATTCGCGGCGACCAGGTCGTCACGATCGTCCCCACGCGCCGCGCGGCGGACGGCTCGCGCGTGCTGGCGCTGCCCAAGGGGCACGTCGATCCCGGCGAGAGCCCGATTGAGGCGGCCGTGCGCGAGGTGCGCGAGGAGACGGGGATAGTCGCCGAGCCGGTGTGCGAGCTGGGCGAGTCGCGCTACTGGTACCGGCGCGACGGACGCACGATCGGCAAGACGGTGTCGTTCTTCCTCTTCAACCACGTCGAAGGCGACACCGCCGATCACGACGACGAGGTCGAGGAGGTCCGCTGGATGGACCTGCGCGAGGCCCAGACCGCGCTAAGTCACACCGCCGAGCGTGAGATGATCGCGCTCGCGCTGGCCCATCTCGCCAAAGACCGATAGCCTGCTCACCGCGATGCAGGTTCTGAACTTCTACTCCACGATCTTCGCCGACGAGCTCAAGCGGGGCCGCAAGACGGCCACCATCCGCCTCGGCGACAAGTCGAGCAAGTACCGCAAGAACCAGGCCGTGCTCGTAACGATCGGCTTCCAGTACTCGCCGCGCGAACGGATCTTCGAAGCGGTCATCGACCAGGTCGAGGTGATGAAGCTCGCCGACCTCTCGCCGCGCGACATCAAGCACGACAACCCCGAGTTCCGGCGCCACGAGGAACTGATCAACTTCCTCGAACAGATCTACGGCCGCGAGATCTCCCCCGAAGACGTCGTCACCGTCGTGCGCTTCTCGCAGATCCTCGATACCCCCACCGGTATGACCGAGGCCATCAAGGGCTTCGGCGGCGCCCAGAATTAGCCGGGCGCGCAGTTCTGGCAGTCGCAGTGCATGACTGCCAGTTTCCCTTGAAGTTCGCCGGATCTTCTATATATTGAGGTTGCAATTGGCACTCCGATCGTGAGAGTGCCAAAAAGAGGCGGTTCGCCCAGGCAATAGAGGGCCGCGAGCCGCCGGTCGCATTCTCAAAGATGGAGGTCGCATACACATGAAGCTCAAGCCCCTGGGCGATCGTCTGATCGTGCAGGCGATCGAGGAGGAGCAGACCACCGCGAGTGGCATCGTCCTTCCCGACACCGCCAAGGAGAAGCCGCAGAAGGGCAAGGTCCTCGCAGTCGGCGACGGCAAGCTCGACGAGCAGGGCAAGCGCATCCCGCTGGACGTCAAAGAGGGCGACGAGGTCCTCTACAGCAAGTACGGCGGGACCGAGATCAAGGTCGACGGGGAGGATCTGCTCGTGCTTCGCGAGTCCGACGTCCTCGCCCGCGTCGAGTCCTAAGGAGACTGAGGAAATATGGCTCACAAGGAACTGAAGTACGGCGCAGAGGCGCGTAAGTCGCTCGAGGCCGGTGTCGACGCGGTAGCTAACGCGGTCAAGGTCACGCTCGGCCCCAAGGGTCGCTACGTGGTGCTCGACAAGAAGTTCGGCGCGCCCACGATCACCAACGACGGTGTGACGATCGCCCGTGAGATCGAGGTCGAGGACGTCTTCGAGAACCAGGGCGCACAGCTCGTGCGCGAGGTCGCCACGGCAACCAACGACGTGGCCGGCGATGGCACCACGACGGCGACCGTGCTCGCCCAGGCGATCGTTCGCCAGGGCCTGAAGAACGTGGCCGCCGGCGCGAACCCGCTGGCGCTCAAGCGCGGCATCGAGAAGGCCGTCAACGAGGTCGTCAAGAACATCGCCTCGCAGTCCAAGGAGGTCTCCGGCAAGGACCAGATCGCCCGCGTGGCGACCATCTCCGCCGGCGACGAGGAGATCGGCGACGTGATCGCGGACGCGATCGAGAAGGTCGGCAAGGACGGCGTGGTCAACGTCGAGGAGGGTCAGACGTTCGGCATGGACCTCGAGTTCACCGAGGGCATGCAGTTCGACAAGGGTTACATCTCGCCCTACATGGTCACCGACCAGGACCGCATGGAGGCGACCCTCGAGGACCCCTACATCCTGATCGCCAACTCGAAGATCGGCTCGGTGCGCGACGTGCTGCCGGTGCTCGAGGCGGTTATCCAGTCGGGCAAGCCGATCCTGATCATCGCCGAGGACGTCGAGGGCGAGTCGCTCGCGACGCTCGTGGTCAACAAGCTCCGTGGCACCTTCACCGGTGTGGCCGTCAAGGCTCCGGGCTTCGGCGACCGCCGCAAGCGGATGCTCGAGGACATCGCGATCCTGACCAACGGCGAGGTGATCACCGAGGAGATGGGCCTGAAGCTGGAGAACACCCAGATCAGCCAGCTCGGACGTGCACGTCGCGTCGTCGTCTCGAAGGACACGACCACGATCGTCGACGGCGCCGGTGAGGCCGAGGCGATCAAGGGCCGCATCAACCAGATCAAAGCCGAAATCGAGAACACCGACTCGGACTTCGACCGCGAGAAGCTGCAGGAGCGCCTCGCAAAGCTCTCCGGCGGCGTCGCCGTGGTGAAGGTCGGAGCGGCCACCGAGACGGAGATGAAGGAGAAGAAGCACCGCGTCGAGGACGCGCTGCAGGCGACTCGCGCCGCGCTCGAGGAGGGCATCGTGCCCGGAGGCGGCGTGGCTCTGCTGCAGGCGGCCGCGGCCGTCAGCGTCAGTGAGAACGGTGCATCCGAGGATGGCTCAGACGACGAGCGCACAGGCGCCCGCATCGTGCTGCGCGCCCTCGAGGAGCCGCTTCGTCAGCTCGCCGAGAACGCGGGCCTGGAGGGCTCCGTGGTGGTCAACGACGTGCGCAAGGCCAAGAAAGGCCACGGCCTGAACGCGTCGACCAACGAGATCGTCGATCTCGTCGCCGCTGGCGTCATCGACCCCGCGATGGTCACGCGCTCCGCGCTGCAGAACGCGGCGTCGATCGCCAAGAACATCCTCACCACCGAGGCGATCGTCGCCGAGGTGCCCGAGAAGGAAGGCGCTGGTCCCGGCGGAGGCATGCCGGACATGAGCGGAATGATGTAGGAAGGCCGATCCGGGCAATCGCCCGGGATGGCTTGCAGCAAACGGGGGGCTCGGCATCATGCCGGGCCCCCCGTTTTGGCTCCCGCGCAAACGCTTCGCGCGTCTCGCGAAAGCTATTTGCGCTGGTAGGTGACCGCGAACTGGCCACCCGCCGGGGCGATGGAGGGCGAGTTGTTGCTCGCGAGTTCGCCGAGCAGTTGAAGGCCCTTGAACGGTCCTTCCAGCTTCTTGGCGCCTGTCGGCACCGCATACACGGTGAACTCGTAGGTCTTGCGTGAGCCCTTGGCGGGGCAGACCCTGTAACGATGCGAGCCGTCGCTGTTGACGCCGACGTTGGTGCCCTTGGGCAGGTGACCGGCGGCGAGTCGATGCAGATTGGCGTCCACCCCACCGACCGCCCAGTCGATCGCGATCGCGGATCCGCCGGACGGGGTGGGAGTGAGGCCGAGGACGAACAGCGCGACTTCCTTCGTCCCCGCCGGGACCTGGCCCCATTCCAGCGGCGGCGAGATGTCCTTGCCGTCGCACGTGTACTTGGCCGGGAGTGTGCTGCCGGCCACCGCGGGACTCTGGAACGGGATGACCGCCTGCTTCTTGGTTGTCGCGACATTGCCGGCGCCGCAGCCCGTGAGGGCGAGTGTCGTCAGGAGCGCGGCGCTCGAGATGGCTTGCAGTGGTCGTCGCATTGCTACTCCTTCTTGGCCCCCGACGGGTGTTCGCTTGTTCAGGACGAGGCAAAGCTACTTCCGACCCACCTGAATTCCTAGCGATTCCCGTAACTGTTTCTAGGACCTGGAGCCCGCACGAGCCGACCGGGCGCGCCGCGGGTGCACTCCTATTCCACCGCGCTGACCGGCCTTGGGCCCTCTCCGACGTACTTCGCCGTGGGCCTGATCAGCTTCGCCTCGCGCTTCTGCTCGAGGATGTGAGCCGACCAGCCGGCCACGCGAGCGCACGTGAACATCGGCGTGAACAGGTCCGGTGGCACTTCCGCGAGGTCGAGGATCACCGCGGACCAGAACTCGACGTTCGTCGCGAGCACGCGGTCGGGCCGGCGAGCGTGAAGCTCGGCGAGGGCGGCCTTCTCGAGCGCCTCCGCCGCCTGGAAACGCGGAGAGCCAAGTTCGCTGCACGTGCGACGGAGCACGCGCGCACGCGGGTCTTCGGCGCGGTAGATGCGGTGGCCGAAGCCCATCAGCCGCTCGCCGCGGTCGAGCGCGTCGGAGACCCAGCGCTCGGCGTCCCCGGTCTGTTCGACTTCGTCGAGCATCTTCAGCACGCGCGAGGGAGCGCCACCGTGCAGAGGACCAGAGAGCGCACCCACGGCCGCGGACAGCGCGGCGGCGACGTCCGCGCCGGTCGACGCCACCACCCGCGCGGTGAACGTCGATGCGTTCATGCCGTGCTCCGCCGCGGAGATCCAGTAAGCGTCGATCGCCTTCGCGTGGTCGGGGTTGACCTCGCCGCGCCAACGGATCAGGAAGCGCTCGGGGATCGTGCGGCCCTGGTCGATCTCCGACTGCGGAACGGGCGGCTGACCGGCTTCGCGCGCGGACTGTGCGACGAAGGAAAGGGCCATCACGGATGCGCGCGCGAGGTTGTCGCGGGCCTCCTCGTCGCTGATGTCGATCAGCTGCGCGAAGCCCCACTCGGGCGCGAGCATCGCCAGCGCCGACTGCACGTCCACGCGATGGTCTCCCGAGCGTACGGTCAGCGCATGCGGTTCCGCCGGCGGCAGGCCGGGTTTGAACTTTCCGTCCACCAGCAGGCCCCACACCTGCTCGTAGGGGACGGCTCCGACGAGGTTCTCGATGTCGACGCCGCGGTAGCGCAGCGCGCCACCCTCTCTGTCGGGCTCCGCGATCTCGGTCGCGAAGGCGATGACTCCCTCGAGGCCCGACTGGACCTCCGATGCTGACTGAACCGCGCTCATGGCACTCGCTTTCTGGGCTTGATGACTTTGATGGGCCCGCCCGCCCGGGCTGCCTTGTGGGCAGGAACACATCGTCGCAGGAATGGCCGCGCGGGTAGGGTGCAGTCGCCCGCAGTCATCCCCGAGGAGGAGCCGTGTCCGACAGCGATCTGATGTTCCGCCCCGCCACCGAGCTTGCGGAGATGGTCCGCTCGGGGGAGGTGTCCGCACGCGAGCTGGTGGAGATATCGCTGGGGCGCATCGAGGAGCTCAACCCCGCGCTGAACGCGTTCGTGGACGTCGACGCGGAGCGCGCGCTCGCCACCGCGGACGCCGTGCGCCCAGGCGACGAGCGCCCGTTCGCGGGTGTGCCGGTCGCGATCAAGAACAACCGCCCCGTGCAGGGGCTGCGCCTCACCTACGGCTGTTCGCTGATGGAGCACAACATGTGCGACTACGACCACAACGTCACCCGCCGCCTGAAGGACGCCGGGTTCGTGATCGTTGGCACCACCACGCTGCCCGAGTACGGGATCCTGCCCACGAGCGAGGCGCGCATCTTCGGCCCCACGCGCAACCCGTGGGACCTCGAGCGCACGCCTGGCGGCTCCTCCGGCGGGGCGGCCGCGGCGGTCGCCAGCGGGATGATCCCCGTGGCGCACGGCAACGACGGCGGCGGCTCGGTACGCATCCCCGCCGCGTGCTGCGGCCTGGTCGGCCTCAAGCCCACCCGCGGACGGATCTCCGCCGCCCCCGAGCTCGGCGACTCCTCACTGGGGATCGACGGCATGCTCACGCGCACCGTCGCCGACACGGCCGCGATCCTCGACGTGCTCGCCGGCTACGAGCCCGGCGACGCCACCTGGGCGCCGCCGCCGGCGGAGCCATTCGCTCGGAGCGCGGGACGCGAGCCGGCCCGGCTGCGGATCGCATCCACGGTGCTGCCGCCGGTCGCCGACGCGGTCGTCGACCCGATGGCGGCACGTGCGGTGGACGACGCGGCGCAGCTGCTGCGCTCGCTCGGGCACGAGGTCGAGCAGGTCGATCCGCCCTGGCAGGCGGAGGGCTTGAGCGAGCTGTTCGGCGCGGTCTTCTCCACGCACATCTCCCTGTCGATCGCCTACTCCGGCATGGTCGCGGGGCGTGAGCCGACGGCCGAGGACATGGAGCCGATGAGCTGGGCGATCTACTCGATGATCAAACACTTGGACGCTGTGACCGGCATGGGCGCGGCGGTGCGCCTGCAGGCGTTCGCACGCCAGCTCGTGAGCTTCCTATCCCCCTACGACGCGCTGCTGACGCCCGCGCTCGCCGAGCGGCCGCTGCCGCTCGGAACGCTCGACACGTCCGCGCCCGAACCGATGTCCACGTTCACGCGCTCGGGCCTGTTCACGCCGTTCACGCCCGTGTTCAACGCCAGCGGCCAGCCCGGCATCTCGTTGCCGCTGTATCACGGCGAGGACGGGCTGCCGTTGGGTGTGCAGCTGGTGGGGCGCCCAGCCGGCGAGGGTGCGCTGCTCGCGCTCGCTAGCCAGCTCGAGGCGGCCCTGCCTTGGGCAGCACGTCGGCCATCCGTTGAGGTGTGACCCCCAGCGCCTCCGCGTCGCCGGCGCCGCGCGCGGAGATCATGTCGACCTCCATCAGCTCGGCCTCGTCCCACGTCGCGAACGCCCGTGGGCCGGCGACGGCCTCGAGCAGGCGCAGCGCACGCGATACGACCGGCGTCGGCACGTGCACCAGCGGGCGCCTGCGCTCCAGTGAGCGCAGCAGCGTGCGCACGATCTCGTCGTTGCTGAGAGTCTCCGGCCCGGCGAGCTCAAAGCGAGCGTCTCGCTCCTCGCGCTCGTCGCGCAGCGCCGCGATCACGCAGTCGGCGACGTCCTCGGCCCAGATCGGCTGGAAGGCAGCTCGCCCACGGCCCGATATCGGCATCACGGGGAGCAAAGCCATCCGCTCGAGCAGCGTCAGCCAGGGGTCCCCGGGGGCGTAGACGATCGAGGGCGCGAACACGATCGAGCGCACGGCCGACTCGCGCACGGCCTGCTCGGCCAGCGCCTTCGCGCGCAGGCAGCGCGTACGATGGTGGGTGGAGGCGCCGAGCGCGGAGAAGAACACGAAGCGCTCGACGCCCTGGCGCTCAGCCGCCTCGACCATCCGCCAGGTGGCGATCCCGCACAGCTCCTCGATCGATCCTCGCGGCTGGTCGCGGATCGACGCGGCGAGGTGGACGACCGTCTGCACGCCGCGCAGAGCGTTGCGGAAGGAGCGCGGGTCCGTGAGATCCCCCAGCGCGATCTGCACGCGCACCCGCTGCGCGCCGAGGCGTCGTGGGTCGCGCACCAGGCAGCGAACCTGGATGCCTTCGGCCAGCAGGCGCGGCAGCAGTGCCGAGCCCACAAGACCGGTCGCGCCCGTAAGCAGCAGCATGCTTCGTACAATATGCGTCTCCCGAGGAGGACTCCCGCAATCCGACCGAAAGAAAGAAGCGAATGGCCTACGTGATCGCCGAGCCGTGCATTGGCACCAAGGACAACTCCTGTGTCGAGGTGTGCCCTGTGGACTGCATCCACCCGACGCCCGACGAGCCCGGATACGACGCGGCTGAGATGCTCTTCATCGACCCTGAGGAGTGCATCGACTGCGACGCCTGCGTCGAGGCATGCCCGGTGGACGCGTGCTTCGCCGAGGACCAGCTGCCGGAGGAGTGGGGCAAGTACACGCAGATCAACGCCGACTACTTCGCCAACGCCAAGTAGGCCGCGGCGGGAGCGCCGTCAGCCGTAGAAGCGCGAGACGCTCAGCAGCTGGCTGAAGATCTCCTGGGCGAGGAAGAGGGTGACGATCAGGGCCCCGATCGTCGGTCCCCAGCGTCTCCCGGCGCCGCGTGCGGCGAGCGCCACCAAGGCGGCGGCGAGCGGTAGCAGCGGCATGACGTAGCGTGGCTGCGCGTAGCCTGCGCCTTCCGATGCCGAGCCGAGGTGCGAGTCGGCTCCGATCAGCGTCAGCAGGCTCACGCAGATCACGACGTACACGAGCAGCTCGGACTTCCGTCTCAGCAGCGCGCCGCGACGTGCGATCAGGCTGCACAGCGCAAGCAGCGCCATCAGCCCCGCCGGTATCAGCGCGAACGTGTAGACCCACGGTGGGAAGGTCGTGTCGAGCCAGCCGTAGAGCCCGACGGTGCGGTTGAACCACACCTGGTGGAGCGTGGACAGGCCGGGGAAGTCGTTCGCCATACCAGGCAGCCGGGGCAGGAAGAACTCCCAGATGTAGACGATCTCTCCCGTGAGCGATTCTCGTTCGCTCACCTGGTGGGCCGCGCTCGACGCCAGTCCGAACGTTGGATGGCCGGTGATCACATTGATCAGCGCATACACGCAGACTGGGGCCACGGAGATCGCCATCGCCAGCGCCATCGGTCCGAACGCACGGCGGGTGCGCGGTCCGTCCGGGGTGTCGCGGACTCCGCGAAAGGCGAGGATCACGAGCCCGAGCATCACGCCGGGGACGACGCCGACGAAGTTGAGCTTGGTCAGGAAGCCGGCGCCGATGAGCAGGCCCAACGCGACCGCCGCCCGCCAGGTGAGCCCGCGCCTGAACGCGCGCGCGAGGCAGTAGAAGATCGCGGCGCAGACTGCGTAGAGCATCGCGTCGGGCGTGACGAAGCCAGAGGTGAAGCCGAGCAGCGGCATCAGCGCAGCCGCAAGACCACCCACCGTCCATGCCCACGGCACGCCGGGGAGGGACTCGCGGACGAACATGAACGTGAACAGCGCGGTGAGCCCGGCCATCAGCGCGTCCATCAGGCGCACCAGCTCGAGCCGATCGAGCAGCGAGCCGCTCGATCCGAGCTCATATGGGATCGTCGCGAGCGCATAGAACAGCGGGGGCTCGGTGGCCGCGACGCCGATGCCGCCCGTGCCCGCTCGCAGAAGTCCCGCGGCTTGGTCGTGGCGCAGTTTCTCCACGTCCGCCGGTTCGGAGACGGTCGTGAGTTCCGGATGCCAGCGCACTTCCCCCTGGTGCAGGTCCGCCAGCGTCTGGCTCTCCTCGACCGAGTATTCGTCCCTGCTGGAACTCGGCAGCCGCCCGGTCTCGGCGAGGTTCTGCACGTAGGCGAAGTGCGCCTGCTCGTCGGGGGCCTGGAAGGGCGGTGTGATGACCGACCAGCACGCCGCCCCGAGCGTGGCGATCAGGGCGCACGTCCAGGCCGCCCGGGGCACCCGTCGCAACGCCCCGGTCGAAGACGCGAGCAGCCGCTTGGCGCGGCGACGCTCCGTCTGGGCCTCCTCTATCGCCCGATGCGAGTCGGCGCGAGCGCCAATGCCGGGTGTCGTGGGAGGCATCGCGGGCGCATCGGTTTGCGACGCGGCCGTGTCGTAGGAGCTGCTCACCCGAGCTCCCGCAGAACGAGACGCGACGCGAACCCGGCGGCGGCGATCATCACGGCGACGGCCAGATAGCCGACCCAGGCGCCGGCGGGGGCGTGGGCGAGACCCATGCGATTCGCGATCGACGGGGCAAGCGACAGCCACGAGCTCCGCCCCGGTCGCAGGTATTCCATACGTAGCCATATGGCTTCACCGCCGCCGACCTTCACGCGTTCCCCATTCACCTGGACGCCTTCCACCGCCGGCCCGATGTCTGTGCAGATGCGCGTGTTGTACGCGGTGTGGGCGACCCGCTTGACGGACACGATCACGGTTTCGTCGACCCCCCATCCAGGGTCTCGCTCGCCTTCTGTGATCACCTTCGAGCCAGAGGACACCTTGAGGTGCACCCTCGGGCCGATGTTCGGCGACAGCGATACCCGGATGGCCTCGGTGCCCTGCGGCAGCGTACGACCTGGCTGACAGATCGTTTCCCCGCCGTGCGTGAACGTGATCGCGAAGTTGGGCGCGACTCCGTTGCTCCCGGCGAGCACCAGCGGAGGGCGCGCGAGCACCAGGACGAGCGCCACCACGATGCCCAGGAGCCCCGCGGCGAGACCGAGCCGCACTCGCAGCATTAGTTGCGGCGAAGTCCGAGGATGCTGAGCAGGAACGAGGAGAAGATGATCTGGATGCCGATGACCAGCAGTGTCGCCGCCACGAGCGCGACGCGCTCCTCCGAGAGGCTTCCGAAGCCGCGGCCGACCCAATCGATCGCCATAACCACGATCATCGCCAACCCGGTTAGCGAGACCGCGCCGCCGAGCAGCAGGCCGTGCTCGAGGCGCAGCCGTTCGCTGGCCCGAT
The DNA here is from genome assembly GCA_964588985.1 of uncultured Solirubrobacteraceae bacterium. Classification (GTDB taxonomy): domain Bacteria; phylum Actinomycetota; class Thermoleophilia; order Solirubrobacterales; family Solirubrobacteraceae; genus Palsa-744. The sequence goes on along the minus strand of CAZPQW010000005.1, from coordinate 1,347 downwards.
CGAACCAGGCATCGCGCTCGCCCATGAAGTACGTGGCATACGCGTGGGCGCACAGTCCGAGCGACACGATCTGCACGCCCACGATCAACAGCAGCGAGCCGCCGATCAGCGTGTGCAGGTCCCAGTTGCGTCCGAGCGCGTTGACGTGCGCGAGGACAGTAAGTGAGATCAGGGCGCCGAGCATGGACATCAGCGCTCCGGGAAGGATGAAGAGGTGGTTGGGGGCGTGCAGCAGCAGGAAGCGCACGTGCCGCCAGCCGTCACGGAAGCTCGACAGCTTCGATTCCCCGCCGCGCGGGTGGTATTCGATCGGCAGCTCCCTCACCACGAGCTTCGCCTTCGCCGCGCGGATCACCATCTCCGAGGCGAACTCCATGCCCGTGGTGCGCAGTTCGAGCACCTCGAGCCTGTCGCGGCGAAAGGCGCGCATCCCGCAGTGCGCATCGCTCACCCCCGTGTGGAAGAGCAGGTTGAGGAACCGTGACAGCAGAGGATTGCCGATGTACCGGTGGTGCCAGGGCATCGCACCCGGGTGGATGTTCTTCATGCGGTCGCCGATGATCATGTCCGCCCCGTCCTCCAGCTCGGCGAGAAATCGCGGGATCTCGCCAAAGTCGTACGTGAGGTCGGCGTCTGCCATCACGATGTACTGGCCTCGCGCGGCGGCGAACCCCGCCAGGTAAGCACTGCCGTAGCCACGACGGGGCTCGTGCACCACGCGAGCTCCCGCCAGCAGCGCGAGCTCGGCGCTGCCGTCCTCGGAGCCGTTGTCCGCGACCACCACCTCGCCCACGAGGCCCGCGCGCTCGAGCGTGTCGAGGGCCTTCTCGACGCACTGCTCGATGTTCTCGGCCTCGTTCAGGCACGGGATAACGACGGAGACGGCGAGCGGCGGTGCGCTCGGCTCGCTGGTGACGCGGGCAGGGATTTCGGCTGTGGCACTCACAGACAGGCAGCATGGGCGTAGGCACCGAACATTTCAATCGATCGCCGGAATGCGCCCGAAAACGGCGATCATGGCGCTGCTGCGCGTTTCTAACCCCTCGGTCACACAACATCCGCAAAGCCCCGCAAAGCCGGCAATAGCCGATCAAGTTCGGGAAGTCGGAAACAAGGCGTGCAATCACCGTGGCAGCCGGATAGGCTGGCCAGGTCGTACGGCAGGAGATTCACACCTATACACAAGAGTGGGAGACGTGATGAATAACAAGATTACGCGCCTGGGGAGAGGTCGCCTGTTGGGCGCCTCGTTGGCGCTTGCTGCCACCGTCGTGGCGTTGGCGGCCGCTTCCCCGGCCATGGCTACGCCGACCGGCGAATTTGCCGTGTTCGCGCAGTGTCCGTTGA
>CAZPQW010000004.1:0-184374 GCA_964588985.1 uncultured Solirubrobacteraceae bacterium | reverse complement strand
CGATGATCTCGTTGCAGAGATCGATGCACTCGTCGCAGATGTAGACGCCCGGGCCCGCGATCAGCTTCTTGACCTGCCGCTGGGACTTGCCGCAGAAGCTACAGAGGAGCTGCTCGTTGGAGTCTGTTGGTCTGGCCATATGTAGATCCTTCCCCTGCCGCCCTGCGACTTACACGGCGCTGCCCTAGTGCTCGGAGATCACCCTGTCGATGATGCCGTACTGCTTGGCCTCCTCCGAGCTCATGAAGTAGTCCCGCTCGGTGTCTTTGCTGACGTCCTCGAGCGCCTTGCCGGTGTGCTTGGCGATGATCTCGTCCAGACGGTGGCGCACGTCGATGATCTCCTTCGCGTGGATCTCGATGTCCGTCGCCTGCCCCTGGAAGCTAGATGAGACCTGGTGGATGAGGATCTTCGCGTTCGGCAGCGCCATCCGCTTGCCCGCCGCGCCTCCCGCCAGCAGCAGCGCGCCCATCGACATCGCGATGCCCACGCAGATCGTCTGCACGTCAGGCTTGATGAACTGCATCGTGTCGTAGATCGCCAGACCCGCGTAGACGGAGCCGCCGGGTGAATTGATGTACAGCGACACGTCCTTCTCCGGGTCCTCGGACTCCAGGTGCAGCAGCTGCGCCACGATCAGGTTCGCGATCTGATCGTCCACGGGCGTGCCGAGAAAGATGATCCGCTCGTTGAGCAGACGACTGTAGATGTCGAACGCTCGCTCTCCTCGCGAGGTCTGCTCGACAACCATTGGGACAAGTGGGCTCATAGTCCTCGCCTTTGTTTCGCTTCGTCGACCGGAATCCTCTATCAGAGGCTAGCTGGCCGATCCTTGATCGGTTGGTGTCCACAAACGCCCCGCCTCGCCCGCGCCCTGACCAGCGCCGACGACCGCCGCGCCCTCCTTCTCCGGAGTCCAGATCTGCTCGCGGGCCTGCGCCTGCGCGAGCGGGATCGGCTTGGCGGCCTCCGCCACGAGGTCGATCGCCTGGCGTGCCGCGAGATCCTCGCGCACCTCCTCCAGGCGCCCCGCGCCGCGCAGTTCGGTGAGCAGCTTCTGCGGCTCGACGCCCTCGCGCTCTGCCGTCGGCGCGAGCGCGGCCAGGACCTGCTCCTCCGTGGGGGCGATGCCCTCGCCGGCGACGATCGCTGTGATCACCGCCTCGCGGCGCAGCCCCAGTTCGGCTTCCGGCGCCATCTCCGCGAGGATGTCGGCCTCCTCGCGACCGCTGATCTGCAGGTACGCCTCACGCGAGATCCCGCGGTGGGAGAGCGAGTGGAGCATCCGCTCCCACATCTCCTGCGCCCGCGCCTGGGCGAGCTCCGGCGTGACCTGCACTTTCGCCGCCGCCACCGCCGCGTCGAGCGCCGCCTGGCGGAACTCGGCCTCGATGCGCTCCTCCTCGGCCTCGATCAGTCGGCTGCGGATGTCCGCGCGCAGCTCGTCGAGGTCGTCGAAGCCCGCGTCGATCGCGAAGTCGTCGTCCACCGCCGGCAGCTCCTTGAGCTTGACCTCCTTGACCGTGATCTCGAACGACGTGTCGCGCCCCGCCAGCTCGGTGTTGCCGTAGTCGGCGGGGAACGTCAGCTTCACCGTGCGCGTCTCGCCGGCGCTCGCGCCGAGCAGCCCCTCCTCGAAACCGGGGATCAGGTTGCCGCTGCCGAGCTCGATCAGCTGATCGCGGCCCTCTCCGCCCGCGAACTGCTCCCACGGCTCGTCCGGCTCCGCGGGCTCGTCGGGGGCAAGCGAGCCGACGTAGTCGACCACGATGAAGTCGCCCTCCTCGGCCGGACGATCCGCCGTCTCCAGGCGCGCGAGACGCTCGCGCATCCCGTCCAGTTCCTGCTGGATCTGCTCGTCGGAGATCTCCGGCTCGCGACGACCGACCTCCAGGCCCTTGTACTCGCCCAGCTCGGCCTTCGGCAGCACGCCTATCTCGATCGAGAACTCGAGCGCGCCGCCCTGCTCCGGCAGCTGGCCGAGATCCAGCTTCGGATCGCCCACCGGCACGATCCCCGCCGTCTCGATCGCATTCGAATACCAGCTCGAGAGCGTGTCGCGCACCGCTTCCTCGAGCACCACCTCGCGACCGACGCGCTGGATCACAAGCGGCGCCGGCACCTTGCCGCGGCGAAAGCCCGGGAGCTTCAGCTCACGTCCGAGCTGCTGGGCCTTGCGCTCGAGCCGGCCCTGGAGCTCCTCTGGCGGAACCTCCACCTGCAGCCGCACGCGCGAGTCCGCGAGCTCGGTGACGGTGGTCTTCAGGGCGGGCGCCATCAGCGCCACGATACCGTGCCTGCCCATGACAGTCCGCCAGAGCCCTCCCCCACACCGGCGCGCCGAGACATGGCTGTGGACCGGCCCGGTCGGCCACCTGCTCGGCGGCGTGCTGGACTTCGCGCAGGCGCTCGGGCGCTACGCGCTCGCGCGGGCGCGCGGACGAACCGTTCGCTGACGGTCCGCCCGCGCGCCGATGCGCTGCTGCTGACTGCTGCTTGCTACGCGGTTGCTGCGACGGCGCGGCCGAAGGCGGGCTTGGCGCCACGCGGCAGCACCAGCACCGCGCACGCGGCCGTCTCGATCAGGTGCGCCGCCGAGGAGCTCAGCGAGACGCGCCCCGCCTCGACGTCTGCGCGCGAGTCGATCACGAGCAGGTCGGCCTCGTCGTTGACGACCGGAACCACCGACGCGCCGAGCGCGCCCGCGAGCGCCTCCGCGGTCTCACGCGCGCCGCCCTCGCCGTCGCCGATCGCGACGATCTTCTGGATGCCCGCTCCTTCGACGCGCTCGGCCAGACCAGCCGGAGCGATCGCGATCGCGGCGTTGCCGCCTTCCAGCAGGCGCTGGGCGGAGTTGCCGACCGCCACGTGACCCTTGGCGGTGTGCGAGTCCGAGCAGAACACGATCACCTCGGCACCCTCGCTCGCGGCCAGCGTCGCAAGGCCCTGAGGCGTGGAGCGGTCGGTCACGACGTGGCGCTTGGCGCCCGGGTCGCCGAGCAGCTCGACGCCGCGGTCGAGCAGGCCCTGCGCCTCGCGCTGAGCGATCTCCTCGCGAGCGCTGTCGGTCTCGGGGGTGTGGCGTACGTATGCGAGCGATACCTCGCCGCCGGCCTGGCCGAGGACGCGGCCGAGGGCGATCGCGTCGACCTCGTTCGCGGTGCCGTCGTAGGAAACGATGATCTTGGTGGACATTGCGGCTCTCCTGTGTTGTTGAAGTTTGAGATTTCGAAGCTCGTTTCGCTACAGAGTGACACGCTCCTGCCATCAGTCCCAATGATCTTCTTGATGGTTGCTATAAGTTGTTCTTATGCTTAACGTGACTCGGCTGAAGGTCCTGAAGGAGGTCGCCTACCACGGCTCGTTCTCCGCCGCCGCCGAGGCCCTCTCCTACACGCAGTCGGCCGTCTCCCAGCAGATCGCCACACTCGAGGCCGAGACCGGCATGGCGCTGCTCGAGCGCCACCCCCGCGGGGTCACCCTCACCGCCGCCGGACAGGCCCTCGTGGGGCACGCCGAGGGGATCCTCGCGCGCCTCGAGACCGCCGAGGCGGCGCTGTCGGCGATCGCCGGGTTGCGCGGAGGACGACTGCGGATGGCGTCGTTCTCAACCGCCGGGGCAACGCTCATGCCGCTCGCCATCGCCACCTTCCGCGCCTCCTACCCCGACGTCGAGCTGACACTCGAGGAGGGCGAGCCCGAGGAGATCGTGCCGCGCCTGCGCGCCGGCGAGCTCGATCTCGCGCTGCTGTTCGAGTTCGGGGACGAGATCCGCCTGCAGCGCGACATGACGCGCGTCGACCTGCTCGAGGACCCGATGTACCTCGCGCTGCCGAGCGAGCACCGGCTTGCGGCCAGGCAGAAGATCCGCCTCGAGGATCTCGCGCGCGACGCGTGGGTGCAGACGTCCAGCTCGAGCCCATGCGCCAGGCACGTCGTGCGCAGCTGCCACGCCGCCGGATTCGAGCCGAACGTCGCGTTCGAGAGCGACGACTACCAAACCGTCCAGGGCCTCGTCGCGGCCGGCGTCGGCGTCGCGCTGATACCGGAGCTCGCGCTGTCGGTCGTCCGCGATGACATCGCCATCCGCGCCCTCTCCCCCAGCCCTCCCGTGCGACAGGTGATCGCCGCCGCCCCGGCGGGCGCGCGCCTCGTGCCGGCGGGCCCGGCGATGCTCGGCATCCTCGAACAGGAAGCCGGACGGCTGAGTCATTTAAAGAGCGCGGGGCGCCCGACCAACGGCCGGACGCCCCGTGCGTAACCCTGCTACTCAGCTATCTACTAGATGGCTTTGTAGATGATCTTGCCGAGCTTTTCGTAGCCCAGCGGCGTCGGGTGAATGTCACCCACCGGGTAACCAGCGGCTTCTTCAGCCGTGACCGGTGATTTGGTGATTGCTTCCAGGTTCACTTTTTTGTCGAACGCGTTGCACTCTTCGGTCAACTGGCAGATACGAGTCTGCTCGTTTTTGTTCTGCGGGTTGAACGTCGAGAACGGGTTGGCGAACGTCACGCCCGGACCGAACGCTTTACCGGCGATGTAGCCTTCGAACGTTTCGTTGAAAGCCTTCTGCAACGAGTCGCTGCCGGGCAGAAGCTCGGCCTGCGGGTTGTAGAAGCCGGCAATGACAACCGGACCCGCGTAGCCATAGGCCCGCAGCACGCCAACGGTCGTTCCGACGTTGGTGATGATGTGACCGAACACGCCGAGGCCGGGGTACTGGTGACTTCCCGGACCGACTTCGGTGACGAGGCATTCGAGCAGACCGCCGGTGAAGCCCTGTTCTGCCAGGTAGGCGGGGTTCTCGCATTTGCCGACCGACGCGAGCTCGTCGTTGGAGCCGATGTTGATCGTCACCAGCTTGACGGGCACCGGACCGGTCACCGCACCGATCGCAGCTTCGAGCTCGGACGCGCTCCCGAAGGGCACGTGCAGCGGGAAGCCAGCGAGGTTGTGGTAAGCGCACGGGTCATATTCCGGACCCGGGTTACCGAGCGTGTGACCGATGACACCGTTGCTCGTCTCACCCGGACAACCGAGGTTGACCAGCTGCAGTGCGTTGCCCGCGTGTTTTTCTTTCATCGCGAGCTTCGTGGCCACGTAGTTTGCGTAGCCGCCTTCGAAGTTCGCTGGGTTCTCCGTGGGCAGGTTGAGGTCGAATTTTTCCTGTGTGTAACCAAAGGCGAGTGAGTCGCCGATCGCCACATACGCCGTCGGTTTGAGCGGCGTTTTTGCGCTAGCGGCCGACGCGAAAAGCGCCGAGGCCAGCAGCACGAGCGCCATGCAGCACCCGATAAGTCCACTCCGTGAACGGAGCGAAAAAGCCAAGCCATTCGTGGCTGACATCTCACATCCTCCTATACGTGCGGGACATGCCCGCAGGCACAGCCCCCTCTGGTTTATCCCTCTATAGAGCGCTCCCCTAGCTAACCTTCTCCGGAGAGCTAGCGGCAAGATACCCACGAGTTCTCCAAATGTCAAGTGGTACGAACGGTTGCGGGCTCTCGCGAAGCGTCCGAGCCGGCTGGCACATTGGTTGGCCGAGCAAAGCGAGAAGGGTCGTGAACCGATGTCGATAACGAGTGTGCTGCTGCTGCTGATCGTCGGAGTCCTCGCGGGCGGCGCCTGCGCCGCCGCGCTGATGCGCGCGAGTCGCGCGCGCATGCGCGACGAGCTGAAGGCGATCTCCGTGGACGTCCTCGCCCAGACCGGCGAGTCGCTCGCTCAGCGAGTCTCGGAATCGCGCCGGGCCGAAGAGGAGCGCGCCTCCGGGGAGATGGCGCGACGGGCCGAGGAGATCAAGGGCATCGTCGGCCCGGTCCAGGAGAAGCTCGGACGGATGGAGAGCGAGATCGGGCGCCTCGAGCGCGAGCGCCGACAGGCGCAGGGCGAGCTCGCCCAGATGGTGCGCCAGCTGAGCGACGGCGTGGGCACGCTGCGCCAGGAGGCCGGCAACCTCGTCTCCGCCCTGAAGCGCCCCACGACTCGCGGCTCCTGGGGAGAGATCCAGCTGCGCAACGTGGTCGAGATGGCCGGCATGGTCGCGCACTGCGACTTCGTCGAGCAGAGCACGATCCAGACCGGCGAAGGAATGCTGCGCCCCGACATGCTTGTGCGCCTGCCCGGCGAAAAGCTCGTCGTGGTCGACTCGAAGGTGCCCCTCGACGCATACCTCTCCTCACTCGAGGCCACAGGCGAGGACGAGCGCGAGGCGCACGCGATCCGCCACGCGCGCCAGACGCGCGACCACATCGCCAAGCTCGCCTCCAAGGGCTACCAGAACCAGTTCGACTCCACGCCCGAGTTCGTCGTCATGTTCGTGCCCTCCGACGGCATCTACCAGGCGGCCCTCGCCCAGGATCCGGCGCTGATCGAATACGGCGTCCAGCAGCAGGTGCTGATGGCGACCCCCACCACCCTGATCGGGCTGCTGTGGGCCGTCCACTACGGCTGGCGCCAGGAGCTGATCGCGGAATCCGCGCGCGAGATCGCGGAGTCCGCGCGCGAGCTCCACGGCCGGCTGGGACGCTTCGTCGAGCCGCTCGCGAAGGTCGGACGCCAACTCGGCTCCGCCACCGCCGCCTACAACGAGGCGGTCGGCTCGTTCGACAGCCGCGTGATGCCACAGGTGCGTCGCATCGAGCAGGCCGGCGCCGCCTCAGAACGCGAGGTGCGCGCGCCCGACGCGGTGGAGATCACCGCGAGGGCGATCGCCGCACAGCCGCAGAGCGAGGCGCCCGAGCGCCCACGGATCCGATCCGTGCCGCCGCAGGAGCACGCAGCCCCCGCGGAGAGGCTTCCCGCCGGCGCGTGAGCACGACCACGATCAGCGCACACGCCACCGGCACCGTGGCGGGCAGCTCGCTGACGACGAAGAACAGCAGGTCGAACACGAGCGCGAGCGCCGCCGTCAGCCGCGCCGTGCGCAGCTGCAACGACCGACCGACCGTCGCCGCCAACAACCCCCCGAGGGCGCCCGCGATGAACAGGTCGCCGTAACCCATCACCGCGTGCCCGAACACAGCGCTCTGCAGCCGCGGCAGGCCCGCCGCGGGGTGCGCCGCGTTGAGCGCGTCGTTCGGACGCTGCAGCAGGTCCGAGATCACCAGCGCACTGTCCGCCACCGCCATCGCCACGACCCCCGCCGCTAACCACCGCGGCGGAGTGATGCTCGCCAACAGCACGCCGAGCGCCACACAGCTGAGCCCCGAGAGCGCCAGCGCCGCCGTCTCCCCCGCCAGCCCGCCACGATCGAGCCACGCGAGCGCGAACAGCGGCACCACGAGCAGCGCCCAACGGGGGCGTGGACGCCACAACAGCCAGCCCAGCGCCAGCGCGGCGAGCACCGGCACGGCACACACCGCGAGATACGTGAGCCCCTGCGCGCTCGCGCGTTCGGCCGCACGCGCGACGAACACGAAGCCCACCACCGACAGCGGCGGAATCAGCGCCCAGCGCCGAGCGCGCAACCGCGCCACGCGCGGAATCGAGATCGCGCCCGGAAGCGCCACGAGCACGCCCTGCACGAAGGAGAGCACCACGATCGATGTCCAGAAGGGCGGCACTCATCCAACATAGTTATCCGCACGCCGCCGCGCCACCGCTGCCGGAGAGTCTTACGATGAGCACCATGAGCGCCCCCGCCGCCCAGACGCCGCCGATCCTCCACCTCTCCTCGATCGTCGGCAGCCCGCTGCGCGACGCCGACGGCGAGCGCCTCGGCAAGGTCCAGGACCTGATCGTCCGACTCGGCGGCGTCGGCTACCCGCCGATCACCGGCCTGCTCGTGAGCGTCGCGGGACGCACCTCGTTCCTCGGCGCCGACCGCGCCTCGGAGATCGCGCCCGAGGGCGTGACCCTGCGCAAGGCCAAGCTCGACCTGCGCCGCTTCGAACGCCGCCCCGAGGAGGTGCTGCTCAAGCGCGACCTGCTCGACCGCCAGCTGATCAACGTCGAGGGCGCGCGCCTCGTGCGCTCCAACGAGATCGAGCTCGCGCTGATCGGCGGCATGTGGCGCGTCGTCGGCGTCGACACCGGCCCGCGCGGAGGCTTCCGCCGCCTGCTGCCCAAGCGGCTCGGCGCGCACATCGGCACCGGCGAGTTCCTCGACTGGGCGGGCGTCGAGCCGTTCGTCGGACACGTGCCCACGGTGCGCCTGCGTGTTCCCCACCCCAAGCTCGCAAAGCTCCACCCCGCACAGATCGCGGACCTCGTGGAGGCCGCCTCGCGCCACGAGGGCGAGGAGATCATCCAGGCCGTCGGCGACGACGACCGCGAGCTCGAGGCGGACGTGTTCGAGGAGCTCGACGACCAGCACCAACGCGAGTTCCTCGAGGACCGCCCCAACGACCAGGTGGCCGAGATCCTCTCGCGGATGGCGCCCGACGACGCCGCCGACATCGTCGGCGAGCTCGACGAGGACCGCCGCGAGCCGGTGCTCGCGCTGCTGCCCGTCAGCCACCGCGTCAAGGTGCGCGCGCTGCTCGGCTACGACCCGGCCGAGGCCGGCGGGCTGATGAGCCCGGACTTCGTCCTGCTGCGCGGCTCGACCACGGCCGGCGAGGCGCTCGAATCGGTCCGCCACAGCCGCATCGCCCCCGAGCTGCTCGGCGCGGTGTTCGTCAGCTCCGCCGACGGCAAGCTCGAGGGGAGCATCCCGGTCACCGCGCTGCTGCGCGTCGAGCCCAGCCAGCCGCTCGAGCTGATCGTCAAGCACGAGATCCCCTGCCTGAAGCCAAACGCCCACTTCGAGGAGGTCGCGCGGCTGATGGCCGACTACAACCTCACCTCGATCCCCGTCGTCGACCAGCACGAGCGCATGGTGGGCGTCGTCACCGTCGACGACGTGCTCGAGGCGATGCTGCCGCGGGGTTGGCGTCGGCGCTTCGGTCTCCTCGGCGAGGACTGATTACACTGGCCGTCGTGAACGTTCCCAGCGGAAAGTTCGATGGCGGTCCGAGTACCGTCCGTCATGCGTCGCACCAGGTCGGCCATTCGTGGCCGACCGCGCCTGCCTGCCCGCTTTAACCCCCGCCGCGCGCGCATCTTCGCCTTCCTCGGCCTGCTCGGCCCGGGTCTGATCGCCGCCAACGCGGGCAACGACGCGGGCGGCATCGCGACGTACTCCTCCGTCGGCGCCAAGTACGGCTACGGCCTGCTGTGGACGATCGTGCTGATCACCATCTCACTCGGGCTCGTGCAGATGCTCGCCGCGCGCATGGGCGTCGTCACCGGCAAGGGCCTCGCCGAGCTCGTGCGCGAGGAGTACGGCATCCGCTGGTCGGTGCTCGCCACCAGCGCCGTGCTGATAGCCAACCTCGGCATCTGCATCTCGGACTTCGTCGGCGTCGGCGCCGCGCTCGGGCTCGCCGGCATACCCGCCCAGATCAGCGTCCCGATCGCCGCACTCGGAATCTGGCTGATCATCATGCGCGGCTCCTACCGCTCGGCCGAGCGGATCTTCATCTGGTTCACCATCCCGTTCTTCGCCTACCCGATCGCCGCGATCGTCGCCCACCCCCACTGGGCGTCCGTCGGCAAAGCGCTCGTCGTGCCGCAGCTGCACGCCAACTCCGCCTTCCTGCTGCTGCTGATCGCGACCGCCGGCACCACCATCACCCCGTACATGCAGCTCTACCTGCAGTCCGCGGTCGTCGAGCGCGGGGTGCGCGAGGACGAGCTCGGCAAGGAGGAGCGCGAGGCCGTCGCCGGTGCGGTGTTCGCGAACATCATCGCCGCGTTCATCATCATCGCCACCGGCGCCACGCTGTTCACCCACGGCGTGCACAGCATCTCCTCCGCCGCCGACGCCGCCCGCTCACTCGCGCCCTTCGCAGGCGAATACGCGGAGGTGCTGTTCGGCGTCGGGCTGCTCGGCGCGAGCCTGCTCGCCGCCGCGATCCTGCCGATCGCCACCTCCTACGTGGTCTCCGAGTCGCTCGGCTACGAGAAGGGGATCGGCCGGCGCCGCGAGGATGCGCCCGTGTTCATGAACATCATCACCGCGATGATCCTCATCAGCACGTTCGTCGCGATCATCCCCGGGCTGCCCGTGATCTCGCTGCTCGTCGGTGTCCAGGTCGTCAACGGACTGCTGCTGCCGATCAACCTGTTCTTCATCTGGCGCCTCTCCCAGTCACATCACGTGATGGGCGAGCGACGCAGCCGCGGTGTGCTCAACGGCGCCGCCGCCGTCACCGTCGTGCTGACCTCCTCGCTGTCGATCGCGCTCGTCGTGATCACCGTCGTCGGCCTGTAGCCGGCGCGGCTCGGCGCGGCTACTTCTTGGCGCGGGTGCGCCGGCGGGCGCCGCGAGGCGGGTCCTCGCGACTGAGCAGCAGCGACGCCCCAATCGCGCCGCCGAGATCGCCGAGTGCGGCGACATGCACGTGCGGCGGGCGCGAGTCGGCGAACAGGTGCGGCTGCATCGCGTCGGAGATCCGCTTCACATACGGGTGGCCGAGGCGCACGCCCATGCCGCCGCCGACGATCACACCCTCCACGTCGAGCACGTTCACCACCGACGCGATCCCCGCGCCGAGCGCACGTATCGCGCGGTCGACCATGTGCACCGCGAGCTTGTCGCCGTGCTCCAGCGCCCGCGCCCAGATGCCGCTCGTAACGCGCGAACGCTCGCGCTCCTTCATCAACTTGAACAGGTCCGTCTTGCGGCCCTTCTCCACGAGCTCCGCCGCGTGGCGTTCCATCGCCGAGCGGCCCGCGTAGGCCTCCATGCAGCCGATCCGCCCACACGTGCACCGCGCGCCGTCGATCTCCACCACCACGTGACCGATCTCCCCAGCCCCGCCGCGCCCCGTCCACGGCTTGCCGTCGAGGATCAGCCCACCTCCGACCCCAGTACCCCAGAAGACGCCCAGCACCGAGTCGTACAGCCGCCCCGCGCCCAGTTTGAACTCCGCGTCGGTTGCCACCTGCACGTCGTTGCCCACCTTCACCTCGCAGCCGAGCGCGTCCGCGAGCGTCTTGGCCAGCGGGAAAGTGCCTTCCCAGTCGGGCAGGTTGCGCGCGCTCGTCACCTCGCCGTCCTCGATCGTGCCGGGCGAGCCCACCCCCACTCCGACCAGCGTCGCCGGCTCGAGCTCCGCCGCCTTGGCGGCGTCGCGCAGCGCCGCCTCCATCTCCCTCGCCACGTCCGCCGGACCCCCGCTCGTGGGCGTCGGACGACGCGCCGAGCCGAGCACGTTGTGGTCCGCGTCGAGGATCGCCGCCTGGATCTTCGTGCCACCCAGGTCGATCCCGCCATAGGAGGGCATGCGCAGACTTTATCCCCCTTTGTGCGCTTTCTTCGCCGCGTCTTACGGATCGTGCGGACTATCTACTCGAGAGACATGACCGAACGCACCGGAGCATCCTGGGTCGTCTTCGCACTTGCGGCCCTCTGCGCCGGTGCGATCGTCGCCGCCGTGCTCGTCGTCGGACCAGCCTCCGGCAGCCAGAGCACCGTCACGCGCACCGCCACCGTCGCACGGGGAGTCGTGCAGTCAACCGTGTCGGGAACCGGCAACCTGCAGCCGGAGAGCCAGCTGAACCTCGGCTTCAAGACGAGCGGAACGGTCACACACATCTATGTCGCACAGGGACAGGAAGTGACGCAGGGCCAACTGCTCGCCACACTCGACCCCCAGAGCGCGGAAGTCACGCTCGAACAGGCGCGCGCCTCCCTGCAGTCCGCCGAAGCGAACCTCGCCAAGGAAGAAGAAACCGGCGGCGAAGGGTCCGGCGGCGGGGGCGGGTCGGGCTCGACAAAGGCGGGGGCGGCCGCTACCTCCGAAGAAGCCGCGTCCAAGCGCGAATCCACCGCCAAGAAGGAACACGCTTCGAAAACCACCACGGAATCGTCCTCCACCACCACGATCAGCACCGCGACACGCGAAGCAAACCTCGCCTCGGCGAGAGCCGCCGTCAAGAGCGACGCGCTCACCGTTCGCGGCGACGAGGAGGCTGTGCAGGACACGAAGCTCTACGCACCCGAGGCCGGCACGATCGCCTCGCTCGCCGGCGAAGTCGGTGAAACCGTCTCGGCGAGCGGCACGAGCAGGGACACCGCGAGCGCTTCCTCGTCCAGCGGATCGGGCTCGGGCAGCGGCGGCTCATCGGCGACGGGCGCGCGTTCGAGCGCCGCCGCCAGCTCCAGCTCCGCCAGCTCTTCGAGCTCTTCCAGCTCCGCGTTCGCGGTCCTCAGCGACCTCAGCTCGATGGAGCTCGTCGTGCCGCTCAGCGAGTCCGAAATCGGCAACGTCAGGGCCGGCCAGATCGCCACCGTCACCATCGAAGCGCTGAGCGGGCGCAAGGTGGCCGCGCACGTGCGCGAAGTCGCGATCCTCTCGACGAGCAACAGCGGCGTCGTCAGCTACGACGTCACCTTCCAACTCGACCAGCTCGAGGCGGGCCTCAAGCCCGGTATGAGCGCGACCGCCGAAGTCGTCGTCAAGCAGGCCGAAGGCATCAACGTGCCCACCAGCGCGATCTCCGCCGGCGCCGTCACGGTCGTGCACGGCACCAAGCACGTGAGCCAACGAGTCGTCACCGGGTTGGCCGGCAACAGCTCCACGATCGTCCTCAGCGGCCTCAAGGCGGGCGAAACGATCGTGCTTCCGAGCGCCACCACGAGCAGCTCCAGCGGCACGAGCTCACTGCTCGGCCGCCGCGCCGGCGCACTCGGACTCGGCGGCGGGGGCGGCTTCGCCGGCGGTGGCGCGGCGTTCTTCAGGGGCGGCGGCTGATGGTCCTGGTACGCCAGCGTCCGGTGATCGCGGTGCGCGAGGTGAGCAAGGTGTTCGACCTCGGGCAGATCCGCGTGCGCGCGCTGCGCGACGTGACGCTGCGCATCGACACCGGCGACATGGTCGCGATCATGGGCAGCTCCGGCAGCGGCAAGAGCACGCTGATGAACATCCTCGGCTGCCTCGACATACCCACCAGCGGGCGCTACCTGATCGACGGCGTCGACGTGAGCGAAATGGACGAGGACGACCTCGCCGACCTGCGCAACCGCAAGATCGGGTTCGTCTTCCAGAGCTTCAACCTCGTAGCGCGCACCAGCGCGCTCGTGAACGTCGAGCTGCCGCTCGCCTACGCCGGCCTGAAGGGCGCCGAGCGACGACGCCGCGCCGAGCAGGCCCTGCGCTCGGTCGGGATGGCACACCGGCTGCACCACCAGCCCTCCGAGCTCTCCGGCGGCCAGCAGCAGCGCGTCGCGGTCGCGCGCGCGATCGTCACCAACCCATCGCTGATCCTCGCCGACGAGCCCACCGGGAACCTCGACTCGCACTCCACCGAGGACGTGCTCGAGATCTTCACGGGCCTCAACGAGGACGGGCGAACGGTGGTGCTGATCACCCACGAGCCCGACGTCGCCGAACAGACCAAGCGCGTGATCAGGCTGAGCGACGGAGCCGTCGTGCAGGACACCCGCACGCTCGCCGTCCACGACCCGCCGCCCGCTCCGCGCGGACAGAAGTCCGCCCACCAGCGCCCCCTCGACGCGGGTCTCACCGAGGCACGGCCATGATCGGGCCCGAGACGCTGCGGATCGCGTGGAGCGGCATCACCGCCAACAAGCTCCGCTCCGGGCTGACGATCCTCGGGATGACGATCGGCGTCGCCTCGGTGATCGTCCTGATCGCGGTCGGCAACGGCTCCTCGCGAGCGGTCAAGTCGACGATCCAGAGCCTCGGCACGAACGTCCTGCTCGTGCAGGCCGGCGGCGGACGCGGCGGCGCTCGCTTCGCCTCGGCCGGCACCGTGTCGCTCACCAAGCGAGACGCCGAAGCGCTGCAGGAACCGGGCAAGGCCCCCGACGTGCTGAGCGCCTCGCCGGTCGTCAACGCGAGCGCGGTGAAACTGGTCGCGGGCAGCACGAGCTACGAACCGTCCTCGTTCGTCGGCACCATCCCCTCCTACCTCACCGCCCACAGCTACAGGCTCCAGGAAGGCGCGTCGTTCACCGCGGCGGACGTCAGCCAGCACAGGCGCGTCGCCGTGATCGGACAGACGGTCGTGCAGGAACTGTTCTCCGGAGCGAGCGCCGTCGGGCAGAACGTCAAGGTCGACGGCAGCAACTTCGAAGTCGTCGGCGTGCTCGCCGCGAAGGGCACCAACGGCGCCACCAACGAGGACGACGTGGTGATGGCCCCGATCTCCACCGTCCAGGACTCGCTCACCGGCTACGGACCGATCGACTCGATCACGGTCGAGGCGAAGTCCGAAGCGGCCTTGAACGCCGCCGAAGGAGAGGCCACCTCGATCATCGAGGAACGCCACAAGATCACCAACACCTCCGAACCGGGCTTCAACGTCCTCAACCAGGGCTCGCTGCTGTCCACGTCCAGCTCCACGAGCAGCGTGTTCACCACCCTGCTCGGCGAGGTCGCGGCGATCTCGCTGCTGGTGGGCGGGATCGGCGTGATGAACATCATGCTCGTGAGCGTCACCGAGCGCACCCGCGAGATCGGCATCCGCAAGGCGATCGGCGCGCGTCGCAGCGACATCCTCACCCAGTTCCTCACCGAGGCCGTGCTCGTGTCGTTGATCGGCGGCCTCACCGGCGTGCTCGTCGGCGTGCTCGGCAGCCAGTTCGAAATCGCCGGAGTGAAACCCGAGATCGCCACGTACTCGATCTTCCTCGCCTTCGGCGCCGCGGCGCTCTCGGGCCTGTTCTTCGGCACCTACCCCGCCGCCCGCGCCGCGTCCCTGCGACCGATCGAAGCGCTGCGCTTTGAGTGACCCGACTTCCCCCCACGAGGAGCCTGTGATGCCCGACGACCAAACCACACTCACCGACGAGCGACTCGAGGACGAGGACTGGATGGAGGAGCCCTCCGAGCTGCCCCGCCGCCCGCGCCGCCGGCTGCTCGGGGTGGGCGGGAATCCAATCGCCCTGACGCTGCTCGCGGTCCTGCTGATCGCCTGCGGTTTCATCGGCGGCGTGCTCGTGGAGAAGGGGCAGAGCTCCTCCAGCTCGAGCGGTGGCGGCGCCGGGGGACTCGCGGCGCGCTTCGC
This sequence comes from uncultured Solirubrobacteraceae bacterium, assembly GCA_964588985.1. GTDB lineage: Bacteria > Actinomycetota > Thermoleophilia > Solirubrobacterales > Solirubrobacteraceae > Palsa-744. Next base: position 169,353 of record CAZPQW010000004.1, on the reverse strand, counting down.
GGCACTGCGCTCCGGCGCCGCCACAGGCGCGCGCAGCCGATCCAGCGACACGGGCGCGGGTGGCTTTCCCGGCGCCGCCGGCGCTGGGCGAACGTCCGGCGAAGTCTCCTATCTCTCAGGCAGCACGCTGTACGTGACCGACGCCGAAGGCAACACCGTCAAGGTGCTCACGTCGGCGGGCACCACGGTCACCAAGACCGTCAGCTCTCACGTCAAGTCCATCCACCCCGGGGAAACCGTCACGATCCTCGGCGCCACCGGCAAGAACGGCACCGTAAGCGCCGAAACGATCAGCGTCGGATCCACCGGCGGCGGTCTCGCGGCCCTGTTCGGCGCCGGCCGCGGTGGCGGCCCGACCGCGACAGGCGGTGGAGCGAGCGGCGGAGGCTCGCCGGCGCTGTTCGGAAACGGCGGTTGAGCGGGGACTTAGCTACATCGCTCACTATCTTTCGAACCGCATTCGCCTAGAGGCGGCGCGTTCGTCAGCAGATCATCGACAAGGAGTTCAATGCCTCGATTCAGCAGCAACAGATCAAGACCCGCACTCGCGGCCGGTCTCCTGCTCGTCCTAGCGAGCCTCGCACTGGCGGCCTGCGGGAGCTCGTCCAGCGCCTCCTCCAGCTCGTCCACTTCGAGTACAGCGACGACCGCCGCGACGACCGCGAGCGCCTCGGGCAATGCCACCGGCACGACGAAAGCTACGACCAAAGCGACGAGCAAAGGGTTCGCCGGGGCGCGCACGCGCTTCCTGGCCGTGCGCGAATGCCTCCAGAAGAGCGGCATCGTGCTGCCCAAAAGGACACCGGGCCAGCAGGCGCCGGGAGCCGGCTTTCTCGCCGGAGGCGCACCACAGCTGCCGAAGGGCGTGACCGCCGCGCAGTATCAGGCGGCGCTCAAGAAGTGCGGCGGCTTCCCGAACGGCGGACGCTTCGGCGGCGCCGTCACCCGCCTCAAAAGCGGCCAGTTCAGACAGGCGCTCGCCAAATTCGCCACGTGCCTACGCGAAAACGGCGTCAACATCCCGGCCGCCAACACGTCGGGCAAAGGCCCGATCTTCAACACTCGCGGAATCAACGTCGCAAGCGCCAAGTTCAAAGCGGCGCAGTTGAAGTGCGCGAGCATCCTGCGCAAAGGGCTCAGGGCCGCACCGGGTGCCGTGCCGGGGTCGCCGCCTACGCCGGCTGGCTGACGCACGAGGCCGGCAGCAACGACGACACGGGTTCCGGGATCGTGCTCAGCGCGGTCCCGGAGCTACGTGTAGCCCGCAGCGCGCAGCTCAGCGAGCGTAGCCATCAGTGTTCGAGGACCCGCACTGAGCGCCTTGAAGCCGAATCGCGCGTAGAACCCAGCCGCGTTCTCATCGACCGCGTGTACGACCACGGCACGAACAGCGACCTGCTCTGAGGCTCGGCAAACGCGCACGAGCGCATCGTTGAGCAAGGCGGCACCGAACCCGCGGCTTTGTTGATCGGAGGCGATGGCCAGTCGGGCGAGAATCGCTACCGGGATTGGGAAGTGCCTGGACAAGCCCTTTCGGGTCTGAGCTGTGGCCTCGTTGTGTTCGAGCTGGCCGGCAATCAGCGTGTAGTAGCCATAGATGGCTTGGTTGGTGGTTGTGGCAACGAATGTGCGCGCCGCGTCGCGCCGCTCGTTCTGTCCGGCATACCGGATGAGCCAGCGGTCGAGGAGTTCGTTGCCACAACAGAACGCTGATGCGTCGTGTCGGGTTGGGTCGTAGCGCTCGGTGCCCCCGAATTGGGCGCTCACGCTCGCTGGCGCAGGTCTCGCAAGCGCGCTACCGAGTCCTGATCGACGTCCTCCAGCGCGTCCAGAAAGCGTGCTGCCTCATCCTCGCTGAGCGCGATCTGCTGCTGATCGGTGAGGACTTCCTGCGCGCGAGCACTCGCAGCACGTCGAAAGAAGTCGCTCAAGGTCTCACCGACAGCAGTTGCCGCCGCGCTATCTATCTGGCGCTCGTCGTCGCTGAGTCGTAGCTCAAGGCGCTGTGTACGCATACAGTCATCGTACGTACGTCGTACGGGGCTGTCAAGGCATCGACGGCATAGCCGCGAAACGGAGTGATCGCTGGCCCCGGGCTAGTGCCCCATCTTCGTCTTGGTCTTCGGGTCCGGAATCGCCTGGTCGCTCGGCTTCCTCGCCACGACCGGCATCTGCAGCCCACCCACGCGGGTCATCAGCTGGCTCCACTGCGTGGGACTGAGCACGCTCGTGGTGACCACGGGCACCGGCGCGGTCGGCCCTGAGTGCGCCGAGTGCGCGACCGTCGTGGGCGCCGCTGCCTTGACCGCGGCGACCTTCGGGGCGGGCTTGAAGGCGAGGTGGATCTGGTTCCAGTACTGCGGGTTGGCGTGAGTGTTGGCCATGCCCGGGTAGCGCATCAGGCTGGCCACCTCGTGCGGCACGAACTGCGCGGGGAGCGTCAGCAGAGTGCGGATGGTGAGATCGGTGATCGTCCCGGCCCCCTGGTGCCCACCGATCGGTACGCCGTTGATCGCGGAGATGTCCACCGCGTCGCCCGCGTATTGCGCTGAGGGCGTGCCCGCGGAGGTGTAGCGCGACTGTCCGCAGCGCAGCGCGCTGACGGTCGGCTTCAGGCCGCTGCGCGAGAGGAACGCGAGCACCGCCAGCACGCGTTTGTCGACCGAGCCGGCCGCGATGTCGTGGCGCCCGCACGCGTAGATCGTGATCCCGGGGTCGGCGAGCACCGAGCGCTCGAGCTGCGCTTTGGAGAGCAGGAACACATCGCTCGCGGTGGCGCCCAGCAGCGCATTGGTCGCTTTCGCGCCCTGCGGGTGCAGCGCGGTCTGCAGCTGCGCCCAGTTGGCGAGCACCGGCCCCGGGTCGATCGCGGAGGCATCGCCCGCCGGGCGGATCGAGAAGCGCAGGTGGCCGTCCTTCGCTCCCTTGGGCACGCGTACCTTCCCCAGCACCGTGCCGCTCGCCACCACCGAACCGCGCTTCAGCGGCAGGCGCTGACCGGCGGCGCTGTTGCGGGCGCGAATCGCCGCGGTGACCGCAGCCGCGGCACGCGAGTCCGGGTTGCTCGGGTGAGCGAACAGGCGCACCTTGCCGCCGTCGTTCGGAGCTTCTTCCTGAGCGGCCGCAGATACCGACACCTTGCCCGCGACGGCTGACTTCGCGGGGCCCTTCGGCGCGGGCGCTTTGACGGTGAGGGTGAGCGGGGATTGGTTTCCCGCGCTTGCCGGCAGCGAGGGCGCCGGGTCGTGCGTGCTCGCCACTTCGACCACGTGCGACTTCGCGCGCGCGTGGGACGGCTTCGCCAGCGAGTACGTCGGGGCGATGCTGCCCAGGCCGGCGTACACGAACAGGTCGCCGTAGACGTCGCGCAGAACGACGTACTTGCCGAGCACGCGGGAGTCGCCGAGCTTGACGATGCGGCCGTCGTGCACCGCCACGACCGAGGCGTTCGCGCCACTGCGGACGTCGACCAATCCCAGCGTCTGCCCGCTCGCCGCCGAGCTCGGCGCTGTCGCGGCTGCCGCCACGGCGTTCGGCGCCGGAGCAGCCGTCGAGCCGGGTGTGGCTGAGGCGGAGGTTTCGCTCGATCCCGTCGCCGCCTGCGCTTCGCCTGTCGAGCCGGCCGCCGCACTGCCGAGCGCCGTGGCATTCGCGGTGGCGGTGGAGGGCGAGGGCGAGGGCGGGGCGACCGGGAGCGCGCTCCACGCGATCTGCTTGCCCGTCACCGGCAGGCGCCCGTCGACAAGGCCGGTGAGCGTCGCGATCACCGCCTTCGGGTAGGTGGAGATCAGCTTCGCCCGCAGCAGAACCGAGTCGGCATATTCTTCGGAGTGGTTATAGGCGAGGATCGCCCCGCGCAGGTTCGTCTGCGCGCCCGCAGCCCGCAGGTAGCGAGCCGCAGCGAAGATCGCGTCCACCGGGTTGTAAGGGTCCGCGTAGCCGGCGTCCAGCGCGTCCACGCCGTACTGCAGCCAGGTCGCGGGCATGAACTGCATCCATCCCACCGCTCCGGCCGAGGACACCGACTGATCGGTGCCGTAGTTGGTCTCGATTTCGTTGACCGCCGCGAGGATCTGCCACGGCACTCCGTACTGCACCGCCGCGGCCTTGTAGATCGGCAGCAGGAACAGCGGAATGCGGTAGAAGGCGAGCGCCTGGGCGTTTGCCTGTGAGGACGCTAGGATCGCCGCGAGAGCCCCCGCCTGGGCGACCGACTGCGGCGAGGCGGCCACGTTGTTGGGGCCCTTCGCCTTCTTCTTCTTCTTTGCCGCGGCCTTCGTCGTTTCGGCCGTGTTCGTCGCGCTCGGGCTCACAGCGGGGCTCGGCGTGGCCTTCTGCTTGCGCTGCAGCACCACTTTCGGTGCTTCCGCCGGCGGTGGCGCGGGCGTGGTCGCCTGCGGGACCGTCGAGCTCGCGGGAGTGGTCGCGGTCGGGGGCGTAGTCGCCGTGCTCGTCGTCGGCTGTTCGGCTGGCGCGGCCGGCTGTTCGGCCGGGGTTGTTTCGGTCGGCGTCGGCGTGGTGGTCGTGTCCGTCGAGACGGGCGTGCCCGCGCCGAGCGCCGTATTGGCCAACGGCCCGCCCAGGCCGGCCGCGGTCAGGCCGCCGCCGGCGACGGCCGATAGAAGCGTGCGCAGCGCGCGCCTACGGGCGCTGATCAGGGGCGGCATATGCTCGGATCGATCATCTCGGGGGTATCCCAGTGGTCCAGTGGTCGTGGTCAACGCGGCTCGCCCACAAGTGCGGGATACGCCAACCAGGATTCATATCGGCAGGCAAGCAGGAATCCGTAAAGGATTCGTAATCGAACTGAAAAACATGTATCGCGCCGTATCCATCGGCTCCATCGCGCCCGGACCGTAGCCCCGAACACGGCGGAAAGCCCGTAATTGGACGAATCGCCCACAGATACCCGTTCGCGGAGGGCTTGAGTAGTCCTCCCGAGCACATGTCTCGCCGTCCAACGGTTGCCCAGCAGCGCTGTTTTGTTCAGAATGCTGGACTCTAGGGTGGAGGATCGAGGCGCCACGGCTTCCGTGGCCCGCGACAAAGGGGAGATGAGACGATGCGTGCATGGGGTCGGATCCTGACAGTGCTGGCCTGGGGCAGCGTGCTGCTCGCCACAGCGACGGGAGCAGCGTACGCGCAGGACACCGTGACCATCGGGCAGGTGAGCTTCTCGCCCGACAGGCTCGGAGCCGCGACGGACGTGTTCGGCAGCGCCACGCTCGGCTCGACGGACGGCCCGATGCCCTCGCCGATCACGCACATCGACGTGTACGGACCGTCCGGGCTGACCCTCGACCTTCAAGGCAGCACCACGTGCAACCAGGAATTCCTCGAACGGACCGGCACGTGCCCCAAGAACTCCAGAGCGGGGACCGGCGGCGGCATGGGCGTCTACGAACTCGCCAAAGAAATCATCGAAGAGAAATACACCTTCGAACTCTTCCTCACCGACAACCGCCCGGGCCACACGAAAATGGTTATCTACCTCGTCGGACACACGCCGGCCGCGATCGAAATCTACTTCGACGCCACCGTGATCCGCGGACCCAAGCCCTACGGACTCGGCTTCAGCCTCGACGTGCCGCTCATCCAACCCCTCCCCGAAGCCTCCTACGCATCCGCCTCGAGCGCGTTCCTGAACCTTGGAGCCAAAGGCCAGACCTACTCCAAGATCGTGCACGGCAAGCGCGAGCAGCTCCCCATCAAGGGCATCATCCTCCCCCACAGCTGCCCACGCGGAGGCTGGCCGGTCGCCTCGCAGTTCAGCTTCTTCGACGGCTCGACGGTGATGGCCAAGCGCGACGTTCCGTGCCCGAAGCGATAATCTGCTCCTGTGGAAACGATCCTCTCAATCGTGCAGGTGGCGATCGCGGTGATCCTGATCTTCCTGGTGCTGATGCACTCGGGCAAAGACTCGGGGCTCTCCGGCGCGTTCGGCGTGGGCAGCGGAGCCGGTCCGCTGGGTGGCGGCTCAATGGTCGAGCGCAACCTCAACCGCTGGACGGTCGCCTTCGCGGTGCTGTTCTTCCTGAACGCGATCCTGCTGCTCAAGAGCTTCTCGTAGAAGCCTCCGCCGCCTCCAGGCGGTCGAGGATCTCGAGCGCCTCCGCGCGCAGCTGCGCGTCGATCGTCTCGTAGTCCTCCGCGGAGAGCTTTCCGGTCCTGAAATCCAGCTCCGCGTCTCGGATCTCGCGGTACTTCGCGTCGCGCTCGGAGTGCAGCTCGTTCAGGTCGATGACCTGCCGCGAGGCCTGCTGCCGCGACGAGTCGCTCGTGGCTGGGTCGGGCGCGTGCTCGCCCCTCCCGCTGCGCAGCGGCGCGGAGACGACGAGCACCACGAGCGCAAACAGCACCACGGCGAGGATTGCGACCGGAACGCTCATGCGGCTGAGATGACCGAGTCCACGCGCCTCAGGCGCGGACGGTGCGGGCGCGCACACGCATCGCGACGCGCCGGCGCACGACGCTCGGCGCAGGCCAGATCGCGATCAGGGCGCCGCCGAAAACGATTCCCCCGCCGATCCAGATCCACATCACCAGCGGCGAGACGATGAAGTGGAACTGCGCCTGCGGCGGGTGCTTGAGATATTCGCGAGCGAGGTAGCCGATCGCCACCAGCGCGTCTTCGGGCGGCAGCGTGCGATTGCCCGCCTTCACGATCCGCGCCAGCGCTGGAGCTTCGATGTTGGGCTCGATCGCACTCCACACGTCCCGCGTGACGCCCGCGTCCATCGCGATGTGGCTCACCGGCTGGCCGCCGATCAGGCTGCCCACGGAGCCCTGGCTCGCTTCCTGGGAGGCGTAGAAGCCCTCGCTCGGGTTGAGCGTCGCGACGTGACGCCCGGGCGGGCGGGCTTCCGTCACGTCGAGCAACGCCCCGAGGCTGAGCGTGGAGCCGGTGTGCGCCTCGTCGTACTTGGGCGTGATCGTGGCGGTCGGACGCACGTAGGTCACCTTGTAGGCGCCCACGCGGGTCGACTGGCCCGGCGAGAGGCCAAGCTCGGACGCGTGCTGGAAGGACGAGGATGCCGCCACACCGACGAACAGCACCGCGATCCCAAGGTGCACGACGTAGCCGCCGTAGCGCCTGCGGTTGCGGCGCACGAGCGCAACCAGCGCCAGCGGCGCTGGCTCGCCCGCCATCGCGCGCCGTGCGCGTGAGCCGCGGAAGAACTCCTGCCCGATCGAGCCGAACACGAACGCCGCGCAGCAGAACATCGCGATCGCCAGCGGCTTGTCCCCGATTCCGGCGGCCAGCAGCGCCACGAGGGTCACCAGCGCCGTGAGCACGGGCACGAGGAAGTTGCGCCTCACGTTGGCCAACGTCGCCCTGCGCCACGAGATCACCGGGCCGATGCCGCTGAGCAGCACCAGGACCAGCGCGAGCGGCACCGTGTAGCGGTCGAACCACGGTGGCCCCACCGACGCTTCCTGTCCGGTGAGCGCCTCTGAGATCAGCGGGAAGTACGTGCCCCAGAAGATCACGAAGCACAGCGCCACCAGCACGAGGTTGTTCGCGAGGAAGATCGACTCGCGTGAGAGCAGCGAGTCGAGGCGGTGCTCGGAGCGCAGCATGTCCCGGCGCGAGACCACGAGGTAGATCGAGCCGGCCAGGAGCACGCCGATCAGAGTCACGAACGGCACGCCCAGCGTCGCGCCGCCGAAGGCGTGGATCGAGTTCAGCACGCCGCTTCTGACGAGGAACGTGCCCATGATCGCGAGCGTGCCCGTGGCGAGCACGAGCGATACGTTCCACACCTTCAGCATCCCGCGTTTCTCCTGGATCATCAGCGAGTGCAGGAACGCGGTGCCGGTCAGCCACGGCAGCAGCGACGCGTTCTCGACCGGGTCCCAGCCCCAGTAGCCGCCCCAGCCGAGCTCGGCGTAGGACCAGCGCGCGCCCAGCAGGATGCCCATGCCGAGGAACAGCCACGCGGCGAACGCGAAGCGTCTGATGACTTTGATCCAGTCCGCGTCCACCCTGCGCGCCAGCAACGCCCCCATCCCGAACGCCAGCGGGATCGTGCACAGCGTGTAGCCGGAGTACAGCATCGGCGGGTGGATCATCATCGTCGGGAAGCGCAGCAGCGGATCGAGGCCCACGCCTTCGCTCGGCGCCGGATGGGTGCTCGCGAACGGGTCCGCGTAGAAGATCATCAGCGAGATGAAGAAGCCGCCGAAGCCAAGCAGGATCGCGGTCGCGTAGCTGGCAACGTCGCGCAAGCGCTTGCGCGTGAGGAACAGCGCGAGGCTCGACCACAGCGACAACAGCCACGCCCACAGGAGCAAGGAGCCTTCCTGCGAGGACCACACCGCGGCGGCGCGGTAGGCGGCCGGCGTGGTGCGGCTGGAGGTGTCGGCGACGGCGTTGAACGTGAAGTCGTTGCGCAGGAAAGCCACCTCGAGCACCGCGAAGGCGACCGTCAGGACGCCCGCGAGCGCATACACCGCGCGCCGCCCGGACGCCGAGAACTCCACGCGGCCGCTGCGCACGCCGTACAGCGACGCGCCGATGCCGTAGACGCACACCGCGAGCGCCAGCAGCAGACAGACGAATCCGAGGCCGGCCACTTAGACAACCATCTAAGCGTTCTGGTTCTCGCCGGCGGGAGCGGTCTTGTACTTCGACGGGCACTTCGTGATCAGCGAGTTGGGTTCGCCCACGTAGCGTCCACCCTGCTTCTGCACCGTCACGATCACCTCGCGGCCTTCGCGGAACGGGTCGGGCACGGTGCCGGTGTAGGCGAGCGGGATCTTCGTCGCGCCCTGACCGCCGCTGCGATCCTCCACGGTGAAGTCGAGCACGGCGCCAACGCGGTGCACCGATCCACCGGCAACCGTGCCGGTGACCTGGTAGCTGCGGCCGGGCTGAGCCTCGTGAGCGAGCTGTGTGGGCGTGAGGGCCGGGCTGGCAGCACTGAAGCTCGTGTAGATCAGCGCACTGGCCAGAAACACTGCTGCGCTCAACGCCACCACCAGGCGCACCGTTCGCTTGCGCGCGGGATTCATCGCCAGCAAGTATCTCAAACCCCGCCCACAGCCGTTCCGGCTCGCCCGGCTCGGGCCTCCTCCAGCGCCCGGATGTGGACGGGGGACGAGGAAAAAGCTCGTGCAGGGCGAAACCTTCCCGCGTAAATGACGTCTTAGGGGGTAGCGATGATGAAACCGAGACTTCTGCACCCTCTGGGCGAGGGTCGCCATACACGCCGGCACCGTCGCAGGAGGGGCGCGCCGAGCGCGGCGCCTGCCGCGACCGTGGTCGAGCCACTCGCCGTACCCGGCTCCGAGCCGACTTCAACGCCTGACGCGCACGTACCCGACCCGGATGTCCAGCGAGTCCAGGAGGCCGGCGGGCCCGAGGATCACGCCTCCTACAGCTGCGCGTGCGGCTACCTGTTCAGCGCGGACGTATCGACCAGCGTCGTCTGCCCGCACTGCGGCACCGACCAGGCCTGGTAGCAACACAGCACAGGCTCGTCTGCCGATCGGCCGCTACAGCGGACTGATCATCACCTGACGCTCGGCGCGCATGGTGGCCACCGCCTCTGCCCGCAGCCCCTCCCGGAACTCTTCGATCTTGCGGCGCGGACCGGTGACGGTGAACGCGACCTGAGTCGTCAGCAGGTGCGGATGCTCGACGATCGTGCAGGTGATGCCAAGCTGCTGCGCCCACGTCTGGAGCGAGCTCTCGAAGGATGCGCGCACCTCCCTGCCTGCGCTTGCCACGACCGTGCTCGTTTCGGGAGTCTCGGCGTCGCGCTCGGCAGCCTGCTCGCTTGCGGCGGCCTCGCCAACGAGCGGAGGATCGATCTGCCGCCACGCGTCCAGCTGCGTGTCCCAGTGGCTGACGACGATCTCCGCTGTGCGTTGGTCCTGAAGCAGCACGTTCTCCATCGCACCGCGCGCTGCAGACAGGGCCTCCTCGCTGGCGGCGTAGGCGAACAGCCTGCGACCGTCGTGCGTGATCACCACGTCGTGCGCGACCGCGGCCTCCACGTCGCCGAGCACGCCACTGCCACGGACCTTGCCGCGTAGCGCATCGAGCGCTCCGCCTGTCAAATCCTCATCGCATTGGGCGATGAGCCGCCAGTCCTCGTCCGCTGACATCTGCCTCCGATCCACGGGAGACCAGCTCCCGGCCTGGGCGCGTCCTGCCAGCGTGGGAACTTAGCGCACGGCGGGTACGCCGCGGAGACGGCGAGGGCCCCGCCGAAGCGAGGCCCTCATCCGGCGCTCTCCTCTCAGACCTCGGCTCAGCCTTTGACGGCCTTGACCGCGATCGCCGGCTGGTAGCCGGTCCAGCAGCCTTCGTCGAGCCGGAACGTGCCCGTCCCGAGCGCGCCTTCGCAGTACGCGCCGGACCACAGCGAGTTCAGGTAGGCGCCGGAGGGCAGCGGGTCGCTTCCGACCGACGGGCCGCCTTCGGCCGGTTCGCGCACGGCCACGTTCATCGAGTCCTGCCCGATGTCCGGCCCGTGCGTCGGCGCGTAGCCGTAGTCGCTCGTGTTGTAGGCGATCGCCAGGATCGCCTTCGCCGGCAACGTAACGCCGGACAGGTGGAACGTGATGTTGTGCGTCTTGCCGGAATAGCATTCCTTGCCCCAGCCGATCACGCCTTCGGCCGTCAGCGAGCACTTCTTCGTGTTGGCGGACGGGCGATACGGGATCTTGAACGTCGTCGTCTGCGTCGCCAGCAGCGCACCGGGCGCATTGCCCGCGCCGACCGCATACACGTTCAGCGTGATTGGCCATTCGAACGTCGCGCCTGATGCCGTGAGGCACGCCGCGCCGCCTTTCAGGTTCTGACACGCCCAGCTGCTCATCGTGACCGTGACCGTCGGGTTCTTGCGGACCGTGCCCGCGAATTCGACCTGTGCGCCGAACTCCGACGTCGAGGTCGCCTCGAACGCCATCGAGACCATGTTCCCCGGCAGCGGCATCGGGATGTTGTCGTAGATCGACGTCGACGCGCTTGCCGTGGCGGCCGACGCGGCACTCATCGCGAGTAGCGCCACGACGAGCTTCGCCGCACGCGCAGGAATCCTTCCAATCATGTTGTCTCCGTTCTCCATCGTCAGACCCACGACGCCGTGCGGCGTCGCAAGCCCATTCCCCATCTCCCTACTTGAGAAAAACTAATCGGGAGGTTGCTAACTGTCAACCCCCCGATCAGTTACGGAGACTCCAGCTGGCTACTTGATGTGCATCCCGGAGATCGCGCGCGAGATCACCAGCTGCTGGATCTCGGCGGTGCCCTCGAAGATGTCGTAGATCTTCGCGTCGCGGTGCCAGCGCTCGACGGGGAACTCGCGCGTGTAGCCGTTGCCGCCGAGGATCTGGATCGCACGCTCGGTCGCCCACACCGCCACCTCGCCGGACTTGAGCTTGCTCATCGAGCCCTCCGCGTTCTCGAACGGGACCTGGTTGCGCCCCATCCACGAGGCACGCCACACGAGCAGGCGGGCCGCGTCGATCTCCATCTTCATGCGCGCGAGCGTGAACGCGATCGACTGGTTCTCGATGATCTTCTTGCCGAACTGTTCGCGGTCCTTGGCGTACTCCAGCGAGTACTCATACGCCGCGCGGGCGATGCCGAGCGCCTGCGAGCCGACCGTCGGACGCGAGGCCTCGAAGGTCTGCATCGCGGCCTGGGACTTGCCCTTCTTGCCCTCGCGAACGCGCGCGATGCGCTCGTCGAGCTTCTCCTTGCCGCCGAGCACGTAGCCGGCGGGGATGCGACAGTCGTCGAGGAACACGTCCGCCGTGTGCGACGCGCGCAGGCCGTGCTTGGAGACCTTCGTGCCTTCGGAGATGCCCTTCGCTTCGCTCATCGGAATGACGAACGCCGCGTGGCCTTTCGAGCCGAGCTCGGGGTCGACGGTCGCGATCACCACGTGCACGTCGGAGATGCCGCCGTTCGTGGCCCACGCCTTCTGGCCGTTGATCACCCACTCGTTCGTCGCCTCGTCGAACTTCGCGCGCGTGCGAACGCCGGACACGTCCGAGCCGGCGTTCGGCTCCGAGGCGCAGAACGCCGCGACCTTCAGGTCCTCCGGGGTGCCGAAGCACCTCGGGATCCATTCGCCGATCTGCTCGCCCGAGCCCTGCCCGAAGATCGCCGCCACCGCCAGCGCGGTGCCCATGATCGACATTCCGATCCCGGCGTCGCCCCAGAACAGCTCCTCGTTGACGATCGGCAGCGTCAGGCCGGTCGGGTCGGCGAAGAACTGCGCCAGGCCTTCGAACCCGTACAGGCCGATCTTCGCGGCCTCTTGGATGATCGGCCAGGGGGTTTTCTCCTTCTCGTCCCACTCGTGGGCGGCCGGACGCATCACGTCGGCGGCGAAGCCGTGGACCCAATCACGGATGTCCTTCTGGTCCTGGGTCAGCGCCAGCGAGAACGTCACGTCCTGGTTGGCTGAGCCGGTGATCGCCTGAACCGCCGCCTCGGCGGCCTCGGTGACGTCCGCGGCCGGAGGGCTGTCGACAGACGAAACGGCTGACGGTGAAGCTGACATCGGGTGAAATCTCCTTTTGGATGCGGGGACGCCGTGAGGGGATGGCGTCGAGCTCGACCCTTGACAGAGCCGGCCCTTGACCCTTGACAGGGTACCCGAAGGCGCACGCCCCCGCATCGAATGTGCCGTATCGCACAGAAGCCCGTGGACACCCTCCGGGGTATCCCGTGCTTTCCACTCGATTCGCTTGGATATGTCCTAATTCCAGTAGGCTTTCTCACTTTGGAACCCATTTCCATGTTCTCTACGCAGAAAGTGACCATGATCAAACGCACCGCCGTCGTTGTCGTCTCGCTGATCGCAGCCACGCTCGGACTTGCCGCATGCGGCTCGTCCTCCAGCTCCAGCTCGGGCGGCTCGCACCTGACGCTCGTGGCCTACTCGACGCCGCAGGGAGTCTTCGAAAAGCTCATCCCCGCGTTCGAGGCGACGCCGGCGGGCAAAGGCGTCTCCTTCAGCCAGTCCTACGGCCCCTCCGGTGAACAGAGCCGCTCGGTCGCCAACGGGCTGCACGCCGACGTGGTCAACTTCTCGCTCGAACCAGACGTCGAACGGCTCGTGAAGGCCGGCCTCGTGTCTCCCACGTGGAACCAGAACGCCACACACGGCTTCGTCAGCGACTCGGTGGCCGTGATCATCGTGCGCAAGGGCAACCCCAAGCACATAACCGGCTGGGCAGATCTCGTCAAGCCGGGCGTGCAGGTGCTCACGCCCAACCCGTTCACCTCCGGCAGCGCGCGTTGGAACGTGATGGCCGCCTACGGCGCGCAGCTGAAGGAAGGCAAGACGCCCGCGCAGGCGCAGGAATACCTGAAGACGCTGTTCCACAACGTCGTCAGCCAGGACAGCTCCGCGCGCAACGCGCTGCAGACGTTCCTCTCCGGCCGCGGCGACGCGCTGATCGACTACGAGAACGAGGCGATCTCCGACAAGAAGAAGGGCGCGGCGATCGAATACGTGATCCCCAAGGACACGATCGAGATCCAGAACCCGATCGCGGTGGCGGGCTCCTCGACGGCCGCGAAGGCGTTCGTCGAATACCTACTCTCCCCCGCCGGCCAGGCGATCTGGGCCGAAAAGGGCTACCGCCCGGTGATTTCCGGAGTCGCGGGCGCGTCGAAGTTCCCGACGCCCGCGGGACAGTTCACGATCGACACGCTCGGGGGCTGGAAGAAGGTCTCCAAGGAATTCTTCGAACCCGAAACGGGGATCGTGACGAAGATCGAGCAGTCGCTTGGGGTCTCCACTGCCAAGTAGCCCCTCATCGGTCGCGCTTGGAAGGCGCGGCGCCGCGGGCGGGTTTCGCATCGGAGCCCGCGGCGTCGGCACGCTCGGAAAGGGCGTGCTCGGGATCTACCTGACGGCGCTCGTGCTGTTGCCGATCGCGGCGCTGCTCGTGAAGTCCTCGACGGGCGGGCTGGGCGCGTTCTGGCGCGAGGTCTCCAATCCAGAGGCGACGGCGGCGATCAAGCTAACGCTGATCGCCGCGGTGATCGTGGTCGCGATCAACGCGTTCTTCGGCACGATCATCGCGTGGGTGCTCGTGCGCGACGAGTTCCCCGGCAAGAAGATCGTCAACGCCCTGATCGACCTGCCGTTCGCGCTGCCCACGATCGTCGCGGGTGTCGTGCTGCTGGCGTTGTATGGCAACAAAAGCCCTGTCGGCATCGACGTCGCGTTCACGCGCGCGTCGATCGGCTTGGCGCTGCTGTTCGTGACGCTGCCGTTCGTGGTGCGTTCGGTCCAGCCGGTGCTGCTCGAGCTCGACCGCTCGATGGAGGAAGCGGCATCCTCGCTCGGCGCGAGCCAGTTCACGATCCTGCGCCGGATCGTGCTGCCGACGCTCGCCCCGGCGATCATCTCCGGCGTCGCGCTCAGCTTCGCGCGCGCGCTCGGCGAGTACGGATCGCTGGTGCTGATCACCGGCGAGCTGCCGTTCAAGACGGAGGTCGGCTCCGTGTACATCTTCGGACAGATCCAAGACGAAAACCTGCCAGCCGCGGCCGCCGTGTCGGTGTTCCTGCTGGTGATCGCGCTGCTCGTGCTCGCGGTGCTCGGGTTCGTCCTGCGCAAGAGGTCCCAGCATGTCCTTTAGGAAGTACGGCGTGCGCACGGTCGCGCTCGGCTACCTCGCGCTGCTGCTGCTCGCGCCGGTCGCGATGATCTTCTACCGCACGTTCGAACACGGCCTCTCCCCCGTGTGGAGCTCCATCACCCAGCCCAACGCGGTGCACGCCTTCTGGCTGTCGCTCGAGATCGTCGCGATCGCGGTGCCGCTGAACACCGCGTTCGGGATCGGCATGGCGCTGCTGCTCGAGCGCGGCCGCTTCCGCGGCAAGGCGGTGCTGGGCACGCTGATCGACCTGCCGTTCGCGATCTCGCCGGTCGTAGTCGGCCTGTCGCTGGTACTCGTCTACGGCAAAACCGGCTGGCTCGGCGACTGGCTCGCCGAACAGGGCATCCAGGTCATCTTCTCCGTCCCCGGGATGGTGATCGCTACCGCCGTCGTGTCGCTGCCGTTCGTCGTGCGCGAGACGATGCCGGTGCTGCGTGAGCTCGGCATCGACGCCGAGCAGGCCGCCGAGACGCTCGGCGCGAGCGCCTGGCAGACGTTCTGGCGCATCACGTTGCCCGGCATCCGCTGGGGCGTGGTCTACGGCGTCGTGCTCACCACCGCGCGCGCGCTCGGCGAGTTCGGCGCGGTGAGCATCGTCTCCGGGCGGATCGAGGGCCAGACGCAGACGCTGCCGCTGTTCGTGCAGGATCGCTTCGAGAACTTCGACCCCACGGGCGCCTACACCGCCGCCGTGGTGCTCGCGCTGCTCGCGCTCGGGACGCTGCTCGCGATGAACCTGCTGACCCGGCGCACCCATCGAAAGGTGGCCGTCTGATGGCGATCGAGGCTCGCAACGTCGGCAAGAAATTCGGCGACTTCGTCGCGCTCGAAGACGTCAACGTCACCGTCGGCGACGGCGCCCTGACGGCACTCCTGGGGCCGAGCGGAAGCGGCAAGTCCACGTTGCTGCGCATCATCGCGGGCCTCGAGACACCTGACACGGGCGAGGTGCTGATCGGCGGAGAGGACGTCACCAACTCCCCAGCGCGAACTCGCGGCGTGGGCTTCGTCTTCCAGCACTACGCGCCCTTCAAGCACATGACCGTGCACGACAACGTCGGTTTCGGGCTGAGCGTGCGCAAGCGCCCCAAGGCCGAGATCCAGGAGCGCGTCAAGGAGCTGCTCGGCCTCGTGCGCCTCGACGGCCTCGCCGAGCGCTACCCCTCCCAGCTCTCGGGCGGCCAGCTGCAGCGGATGGCGCTCGCCCGCGCGCTCGCCGTACAGCCTCAGGTGCTGCTGCTGGACGAGCCGTTCGGCGCGCTCGACGCGCAGGTGCGCGCGGAGCTGCGCGAATGGCTGCGCAGGTTGCACGAGGAGATCCACGTGACCACGATCTTCGTCACCCACGACCAGGAGGAGGCGATGGAAGTCGCCGAGCAGATCGTGGTGATGAACAAGGGGCGCGTCGAGCAGGCCGGAGCACCGCGCGATCTCTACGAGAGTCCGGCGAACGAGTTCGTGATGTCGTTCATCGGCCCTGTCAACCGCCTCGGCGACGCGTTTGTGCGCCCGCACGACATCCAGATCCTGGCGCAGGACGACGGCACCGGCAGCGAGGCGCTCGTCGAGCGCGTCGTGCACCTCGGCTTCGAGGTCCGCGTCGAGCTCAAGCTCCACGACGGCCGGGAGATCTGGGCCCAGGTCACGCGCGAGAACGCCCAGGAGCTGGAACTCACGGAGGGCCAGATCCTCTCCGTGCGCCTACCTTCGCCGCGCGTGTTCGCCGGTTAACGCGTTTCCCAGGCGGCCTCGTCGCGTGTGAGCGCGATGACGTCCTTCGGCAGCTTGCCCGCGGCAACGTCGGCGATGGTCACATGCTCGAGCACTTTGCGCAGGTTGGCGCGCAGCGCGATCCACACCTGCTGCAGAGCCTCCGCGGAGCCGACGTACTCGATCTCCTCGGGACGCTGTCCGCGAACACCCACCAAGGGTCCCTCGACCGCGCGGATGATGTGCGCGAGGTTGACCTCGTCGGCCGGCAGCGCCAGCCAGTAGCCGCCCTCGGGACCGCGCTGAGAACGAACGATCCCCGACGAGCGCAGCTGGGTGAGGATGTTCTCCAGGAAGGACACGGGGATGCCCTGCGCCTTCGCCACCTCGTCGACCTTGCGTGGCGATTCCTGGCTCGAGTCGACGAGCTCGACGACGGCCCTTACGGCGTAGTCGGCCTTTGCGGTTACGTGCATGGCGGTGATTCTCACGCATTCGACGGCGAATGTGCGCGCCCACAGCTATTAGGGGACCCTAACTCTGTGCTACCGTCCCGTCCTGTCATCCCGACTCCAGGGATCGGATATCAAGGATGAGCCGCTTCCAACTGCCAGTTTTCAGCCTGCTGCCGGCCATTGCCGCCGCGCTGCTACTCACCGCTTGCGCAGGCTCCTCGAGCAACGGCAAGGCGACGCTCACCCTCTACAACGGTCAACACGAACAGACCACCGCCCTGCTCGTCGCGGCCTTCGAACGACAGACGCACGTCAAGGTCGAAGTTCGCTCCGGCGACGAGGCCACGCTCGCGAGCCAGATCGAGCAGGAGGGCTCGAGCTCTCCCGCGGACGTGTTCTACACGGAGAACACCCCGGTCCTGGAAGCACTGCGCGAGAAAGGCCTGCTGGCGCCGGTGCGCCCGTCCACGCTTGCGGCGGTGCCGAGACGCG
Organism: uncultured Solirubrobacteraceae bacterium; assembly: GCA_964588985.1. GTDB lineage: Bacteria > Actinomycetota > Thermoleophilia > Solirubrobacterales > Solirubrobacteraceae > Palsa-744. Next base: position 152,056 of record CAZPQW010000004.1, on the reverse strand, counting down.
ACGACTCCGCCACCGGCGCCTGGGTCGGCGTCTCAGCGCGCGACTCGGTGCTCGTCTACAACGCCTCGCAGATCGCTTCCGCGCAACTGCCGAGCCACATCCTCGATCTGGCCGATCCGAAGTGGAAGGGCAAGCTCGGCTTCGCCCCCTCGGAGACCGACGCCCAGCCGCTGATCTCGGCGATCTTGAAGCTCGACGGCGTGGCGGCGGCGGAACGCTGGCTCGCGGGCGTGAAGGCCAACGCGAAGATCTACCCCGACAACGAGGCGGCGGTCGTGCAGGTCAACAACGGCGAGAGCGCGCTCGCCCCGATCAACCACTACTACTGGTATCGCCTGCGCGACGAGGTCGGTCAAGGCGGGCTGCACTCCGCACTGCACCAATACGCCGCGGGCGACGCGGGCGACCTCGTGAACGTGTCCGGCGCCGCGGTCCTGAAATCCAGCTCGCACCAGGCCGACGCCCAGGCCTTCCTCGCCTTCCTGGTGAGCCGTGTAGGACAGGAAGCGATTGCGCACAGCCACAGCTACGAGTATCCGCTGCGCCCAGGCGTGGCCGCCGCCCCCGGGCTGCCGCCGTTCGCCCGGTTGAAGGCCGTGTCGCTGACCCCCGCGGAGCTCGGCGACGGCAGGGCCGCGCTCGAACTCGAGCAGAAGCTCGGGCTGCTGTAGGTGCCGGCGGTGAACGCGATCGCTCCCACCGAGCCCGCCCTCAGCAGATGGACTCGTACTTGGTCGGGCCGGCGGCGCTGGCCGCTGGTGAGCGTCGCGGGCGCGACGATAGCCGCGGCGCTTGTGCTGCTGCCGCTCGTCTTCGTGCTCCTCAAGGCGCAGCAGTCCGGGTGGAGCGAAGTGCAGCGACTGCTGCTGCGCCACACGGTCGCGGTGTTGCTGTGGAACACCGTCCGCCTCGTATTCGCCTGCACCCTTCTGTGCGCGGTGGTCGGCGTCGCGGCCGCATGGTGCGTCGAGCGAACCGAGTTGCCCGGCAGGCGATTCTGGAGTGTGCTGCTGGTGCTGCCGCTGGGGATCCCAGACTTCGTGGTGAGCTTCGGGTGGGTCTCGATCGAGCCCAGCCTTCACGGCTACCTGGCCGCGGTGATGGTGATGACGCTGTCGCTGTACCCGCTCGTCTATCTGCCCGTCGCCGGCGCCCTGGCGCGACTCGATGCCGGTCTCGAGGAGAGCGCACGCAGCCTCGGGCTCGGCCCGTGGCAGACGTTCTGGAGGGTCACGCTGCGCCAGATCTGGCCGGCGATGCTCGGCGGGTGCCTGCTCGTGACGCTCGGCCTGCTGGCCGAGTTCGGCGCTTTTGAAATCCTGCAGTACCGCACGTTCACGGTCGCGATCTTCACCGAGTTCAAGCTCGGCTTCGACACGGTCGGCGCGTGCGTGCTCGCGCTCGTGCTCGTCGTGCTGAGCGTAGCCGCGATCGGCGGGGAGCTCGCGCTCGGCGGGCGCGGTCGATCGTGGCGCGCCGGACCGGGCGCCCGTCGCACCGCACCGCGGGTGCCACTCGGGCGCAGGGTGGTGCCAGTCCTCGCCGCCCTGATCGCGCTGGTCGGCCTCGCGCTCGGCGTGCCGCTCGGCTCGCTCGCCTACTGGATCGTCCGCGGCAGCTCGAGCACCCTGCCCTCCACCTCGATCCTCGCCGCGCTCGGACACACCGCCGCCTACAGCGCCGCGGCCGCCGCGATCGCGACGCTGCTCGCAGTGCCCGTGAGCACGCTCGCGATCCGCCACCGCAACCGCTTCACCGTGCTGATCGAGCGTCTCGCGTATCTCCCGATGGCGCTGCCCGGCCTCGTGATCGCCCTCGGGCTCGTCGCGTTCACCGTTCGTCACGCGTTCGCCCTGTATCAGAGCTCGCTGGAGCTGATCGTTGCCTACGCGGTCCTGTTCCTGCCGCTCGCGCTCGTCGGCGTGCGCTCGGCGATGGCGCAGTCGTCCCCGCGCCTGGAGGAGGTCGGACGCTCGCTGGGCTGCGCCCCCAGCGAGGCCTGGCGGCGGGTGACGCTGCCCCTGATCGCCCCGGGCCTCGGCGCGGCGTTCGCGCTCGTGTTCATCTCCTCCGCCACCGAGCTCACCGCCACGCTGCTGCTGCGACCGACCGGCGTGAACACGCTCGCGACCCAGTTCTGGGCGTACACGAGCGAACTCTCCTACGGAGCCGCCGCCCCGTACGCCGCGACGATGGTCGCGATATCCGCCGTGCCCGCCTACCTGCTGAGCCGTCGCATGGCTACGCTCGCGCGCATGGAGCAAAGCGCATGAACCGCCTCGACGTGAGCGGCCTGTGGAAGAGCTACGGCCACGCACCGGTGCTACAGGGCGTCGAGCTCGCCGTGCCCGCGGGCTCGCTGACGGCCACGCTCGGCCTGTCCGGCTGCGGCAAGACCACGCTGCTGCGCGTGATCGCGGGCTTCGAGCGCGCCGAACGAGGCAATGTGACGCTCGCCGGGGTGACGCTCGACGACGGCCACACGTTCGTCCCGCCGGAGCGGCGCTCCGTCGGCTACGTACCGCAGGAGGGAGCGCTGTTCCCGCACCTCACCGTCGAGGGCAACGTCGGCTTCGGGCTCTCCCGCGGCGAGCGCCGCGGCGCGACTGTGGAAGAGCTGCTCGAGATGGTCGGCATCGCCGCGCTCGCCAAGCGCCTGCCGCACGAGCTCTCAGGCGGCGAGCAGCAGCGTGTCGCGCTCGCCCGCGCGCTCGCCCGCCGTCCGCAAGCGCTGCTGCTGGACGAGCCGTTCTCCTCGCTCGACGCGTCGCTGCGCACGCACGTCCGCGAGGAGGTCAGCTCGCTGCTGAAGGCGCAGGGCGTCACCACGGTGCTCGTCACGCACGACCAGGAGGAGGCGCTGTCGATGGCCGACAGCGTCGCCGTCCTGCGCGACGGACGGATCGTCCAGCAGGGCTCGCCCGCCGATCTGTACGAGCGTCCGGTCGACGAGCGGCTCGCGCGCTTCCTCGGCGCGGTCAACGTGATCGACGCCGACTTCCGCGACGGCGCCGCCCGCACACCGCTCGGTGCGCTCACACTGCGCGCGCAGGAGGGTGTTCCTAGCAGCGGCGCGGGGGTCGTGATGGTCCGGCCCGAGCAGCTCGACGTGCGGCCGTATGCGCAGACGGGCGAGGACTCGGGGAGCGGCGAGCCCGACGGCCTACTGCGGGGGCACGTGGAGCAGTGCCGGTATTACGGCCACGACGCGTTGATGCACATCCGGCCGGAGAGCCCCAAGCTGACGGAGCCGCTGCTCGTGCGGGTGCACGGGGAGTACGCGCTGCCCGTCGGGGCAGAGGTGACCGTTGCCGCGCATGGGCCGGTTACGGCTTTGGGTTGATCTGAGCCTTCGCTCGCGTAGCGGCCGGCAGAGCGGCTGAATCATCGGAATGGCTCTACTCTGACGCTGACCAATGGGCCGCGACTGGAACTGGGACTTCGAGGAGCAGAGGGCCGCCCGGGCGCGCGCGTCAGCGTCTGAGCCCGCCGCTCCCAGCGCACCCTCCCCCCAGCCGCGCCCCCACCCTCCGGAGGTCATTCGCATCCGCCGCCGCCGTGCGGTCGCCGCGCTCGTGCTCGTCCTCGTGTTGGCCGTGATCGCGCTCGTCGCCGCTCTGCCGGGGTCTCACCACCCGGGCGCCTCCGCGTCGACCAAGAGCTCCAGCACACGTCGGGCGCGCACGAAACCTCCGAGCGACAGCCAGGTGGACGGCAAACAGGCCATCAAATCGATCCTCGCGTACACCCCGTTCGTCAAACAGGGAAGCGCGCGCGTGCGCGATGTCGCGTTGACCTTCGACGACGGACCGGGTCCCTACACGCCGCAGGTGCTGAGCGTGCTGGAGCGCTTCCACGCCCCCGCGACGTTCTTCGTGATCGGCAAGATGCTGCGCTACTTCAGCGCATCCACCGTGCGCGAGATCGAAGACGGGGACGCGATCGGCGACCACACCGAGAGCCACCCCGAGCTGGCAAAGCTGTCAGCCCACGACCAGTACGAAGAGCTCTTCGAACAGATCCTGCGCGTCGAACTGCTCGGCGGGCAGCGGCCGGACCTGTTCCGCCCCCCCTACGGCTCCTTCGACACAACCACCATGCGCGAGCTGCACCACCTGCGCCTGCTGATGGTTCTGTGGTCGGTCGACACCGACGACTACCTGCAGCCGGGCGTCGAAACGATCGTGCAGCGCGCGCTCGCGGGCGCGCAGCCGGGCGCGATTCTCCTGATGCACGACGCGGGTGGCGTGCGCACGCAGACGATCGCGGCACTGCCGGAGATCATCCGCGGGATCCGCGCGCGAGGGCTTCGCCTCGTGACTGTCCCCCAATTGCTCGCCGACGATCCCCCCACCCCCCGCCAGCCGCTGCCGCCGAACCTCAGCGGCGACTGATCAGCGCTCCACACATGCGCGACACTGCTCCGCCGCGCCGCCGGCCGGCATCGGCGAGCGCACGTGCGGCCTGCGCGGCCCAGCTCGACGACTCGCGTTCCGCTACCGACCGGTGGCTTCGTGTAGCGCCCGCGCCAACCCTTCTAGCTGCTCGACCTGCCACTGCTGGAAGCTCGCCGACGCGGGTGTGAGCGTCTCGGTGATCGTCGCGATCGGGATGTGCTCTTCGCGCGCGATCTGGTTCACGCGCTGCACGTCCGGGGTCACGTTCTGGGTGTTGAAAACCCACACTGCGATCTTGCGGCCCTGAACCTGGGCGTCGACTGCCTGCTTGTCCCGGGCGGTCACGTCGGTGCCCTCCGCGATCGCCTTGGCGAAGCTGTAGGGGGTTGCGAGCTTCAGGTCGAGGTATTCACCCAATCCCTGGAAGATGCTCTCGCTGTAGCCGACCGGCACGCCCGCGTAGCGCGCGCGGATCTCACGCAGCAGCTGCTCGTAGCGCGCCAGCCCGGTACTCAGCAGCATCTGCTTGCGCTGTGCGAAGTACCCCGTGTCCGACGGATCCAGGCGGTCGTAGTCGGCCACGATCGAGTCGATCACCCCTGCTACGTCGTGGGGGAAGTACCACCGGTGCGGGTTTGCGCCTTCGCTCAATCCGAGCAGACGGCCGACGTTCAGTACCACGCGTCCGCTGGCAGAGCTTGCGTCCAGCAGCTGCGTTGCCCATTCGTCGTAGCCGACGCCGTTGACGATCGCCACGTTCGCGCCCGCGAACCTACGCGCATCCTGTGCGGTCGGCTGGTAGCTGTGCGGGTCGGTGCCGGGGTTGACGATGACGCTGTGAACCTCCGCCCTGGAGCCGGCCAGCTGCGCGGCGAGGCTCCCCCAGAAATTCTCCGCCGCCACCACCTCGAAGCGTGGCCCTCCAGCAGACGCAGGTGTGGAGTCGACCGGCGCGAGACCCGAGCGATCGCATCCGGCGATTACGAGCGCGAGCCCGGCTGCCACCAGCAGCCAGACAAGCGGGATGGCGCGCTTTCCCATGGCACGAAAGGCTAACAAATGATGAGACTACGTCTTATCTAAGGCTGATTCCCGTTTTGCGAGCGACTATGCTCCCCTCCCGATGCGCCGGCTGCTCGATCGTCGCGGCCTCCACACACGGTATGGACTCACACGCCCTTCGCACCCGTCGTGAGCAGCGCCGGCGGGAGATCCGCCGGCGTCGGCGCACGGCAACCGTACTGACAGCGGCCCTGCTCCTCGGCGCGGCCGCCGCGATAGCCATCGCCTCCAGCTCCGGAGGCTCCCCCGCGAACAACCATCCGCGGGGCGCAACCACGGCCCACTCCAGCCGGCCCGCCACCAAGCAATCGCCGAGCACCACGCAGACGGTCGTAGGTCCTCCCGGCACGACCCCGGTGCCGATCCTCATGTACCACGTCATCGCCGCGCCTCCCGCGGGCGCGCCGTTTCCCGGCCTGTACGTCGAACCACAACAGTTCGCCGAGCAGATGCAGGCGCTCGAGGACACTGGCTGGCACGCGGTCACGCTCGACCAGGTGGAGGCCCACTGGCGTCGGGGCGTCTCGATCGGCCCGGGCAAGCCGATCGTGATCAGCTTCGACAACGGCTACCAGTCGCAGTACACCCAGGCGCTCCCCGTCCTGCAGCGGCTCGGCTGGGTGGGCGACGAGAACATCCAGCTGACCGGCCTACCGCCCTCGCAGGGCGGGCTCGGACAGGAGGAGATACGCGGTCTCGTGAAGGCCGGCTGGGAGCTCGACACGCAGGGCTTCAGCCACGCGGATCTGATCGCGCTCGACCCCAAGCAGCTTCGGTATCAGGTGGCCGTCGCGCGACGCGTCGTCCAGCAGCGCTATGGCGTCCCGGTCAACTGGTTCTGCTACCCGTCAGGCCACTACAACGCGGCCGTCGTGGCCGAGGTCCGCGCGGCGGGCTATACGGGGTCCACGACCGTAGTCCCCGGCTGGGCGCACCCTCACGACGATCCCTACCGACTGCATCGCCTGCGGGTCCTCGGCGGTACCAGTGGGCGGCAATTGCTGGGGCTGCTGGCCGGCATCCGCGAAGATCCTCCCGCGCCGGCCTCCTACGGAGGGGCGTGAGTCGCGACGCTCGCGCGGGGCGCATCAAACGAGTCGGTACCGGCGAGTCGCCGGATCGCGCTCCAGCAGCCCCACCGCCACGAGAGTGGAGACGTAGCGATGGGTCGTGCTGGGGTTCATGTCGAGCATCCGGGCGATTTCGGCGTTCCCTAGATAGCTCCCGTCCGTGGGAAACGAGGCGAGCATCAACAGTCCCGCGAGCAGCGAGCGCGACAGGCGAGAGTCCTCCAACTGGCGCGGCTCGCGCGCGAGCACCTCGCGAACGTCGTCCAGACCCGACAGCAGGACGGACATGTTGCCGCTCTCGGCCGCGCCGCGCACGACGCGGTCGACCTGAGCCGGCGAGAGCTCGATCACGATCTTCTCTGAGTCCGCGCCGGTCACCAGCACGGCCTCTCGGCCGGCCTCAATCGCATGCGCTCCATTTGCCAAGGCGTTCGCTCCTCCGTTGAGATGGCGCAGACGCGAGCCGTTCTCTAGGCGCGGAAGCCGTTGACCTATGTCTGCATCGGTGTTCATGGGAACCGAATGATGCAGCGCACCGGCACTCTTGATAAGACACGCCTTTGAATGTTCTACATTGTGACTGTCTGCGGATAGTGCGCGGAATATGGGAACAACAGTTAGAAACATCGCTTTGCTGACCGTTTGCTCGCCAAGTAACCTGTACCGTTAAATGGAAGATCAAACAGCAGTCCAGACACGGGCCAAGAAGAGCTCCGGGCCGATGCAGTCGGCCGTTCAGTGGGCGCTGCTCGGACTCGTGATCGAGCGGCCCAGCTACGGCTACGAGCTCGCGCAGAGATTCGAAACAGCGTACGCGGGGATGCTCCACCTGAGCGGCGTCTCGTATGTCTACACGGCCCTGGACACGCTGCAGCGGAGGGGATTGATCGCCGAGATACCGGGAACCCGCTCGGGACGCCAGCCCAAGCCCCGATACCGAGCGACCACCGACGGGGTGGACAGCTACAAGGAGCGTCTCACCGAGCAGATCCAGGAAGACTTCCGTCGCTCGAGACTGTTCGCGCGCCAGTTGGCTGTGTTCGCCCACGAACCGGAGATGGCTCTCGAGGTGATCGAGCGCTACGGCGTGGCCTGCCTGGAAGAGGCCAGCCAGGCCGCGATCCCCACGCCCGCCCCCCATCCAGGGGACCCCGGGTCCGGGCTCGCGGCGCGACTGATCTCCGAGGAGAGTCGCCTTGCTATGGAAGCGAAGCTGCCATGGGTCGAATACGCCAGACGCGAGTTCAAAGCGCTGGCCGACGGAAGGGACGCCCCGCGATGAGCCTGCTCGAGCTCGAGCACATCAGCAAGCGCTACGGGCGAGGTTTGAACGAGCACGTGGTCCTTCACGACGCATCGCTCGAGGTCGAAGCGGGCGAAATGGTGGCCATATGGGGTCGCCGACGCTCCGGCCGCTCCACCCTGCTGCGCATCGCCGCTGGCGTGGAGACTCCGGACAGCGGCGTCGTGCGTCTGGGAGGACGCGATCTGTCGGCGCGGCACTGCGAGCTGCTCGGCGAGAGCATCGGCTACTGCCGCAAGACGTTTCACCCGAACGAGGGTAGGGTCGTGCTCGACCATCTCGTCGTGGGCCAGCTGGCGCGAGGCGTCGCGCCATCGACGGCCACCAATCGCGCCTGGGAAGCGCTCGAGCGGGCGGACGCGGGCAGCTGCGCGAAGCTCAAGCCCACGGAGCTCGACGGCGGCGAAGCGGTGCGCGTGGCGATCGCGCGAGCGATCGCGCTGCAGCCGAAGCTGTTGCTCGTCGACGAGCCCACGATCGGCGTGGACCTGCTAGCGCGAGACGCGATCCTGCTGCTGCTGCGCTCCCTCACGGGGGAGGGCATGGCGGTCCTCACGAGCACCGGCGAGTCGACGGGCCTCTCCGGCGCTCGCGCGCTGACGCTCAGCGATGGCGAACTGCACGGGAGACCCACACGCGAGCTGGCGCCGGTGCTGCCCCTGCGACGTCGCTCGGCGTGATGCGCGCGTCGCGCCTGCGCGGGTGTAGATACCAAGCAGTCGCAGCGGGGTAGCTTCGAGCATGCTCGAGCTGGAAGAAGTGGTCAAGCGCTACCGCGGGGCGGGCGAGGAGGTGAACGCGGTCAACGGCGTGAGCCTCACCGTCGACGCGGGCGAGATCGTCGCCCTGCTGGGACCGTCGGGCTCCGGCAAGACCACCATCCTGCTGCTGATCGCCGCACTGCTGCAACCGGACCACGGCACGATTCGCTTCGGTGGCCGCGACCTGTCCTCGTTGAACGAGAGAGAGGCGAGCGACTACCTCCTCAAGGACGTCGGCTTCATCTACCAGAACTTCCATCTGATGCCGCGCGTGTCGGCGATCGAGAACACCTCGATCAAGCTCCTGCTCGGCGGTGTGGGCGCCCGTGACGCGCAGGCGCTCGCGCGCCCGTGGCTGGAGCGGGTCGGGCTCGGCGATCGTCTCCACCACAAGCCTCACGAGCTCTCCGGCGGCGAGCGTCAGCGCATCGCGATTGCCCGCGCGCTCGCCGGCGAACCCAAGCTGATCCTCGCCGACGAGCCGACCGGAAACCTCGACAGCGCTCGGAGCAAGGAGATCGTCGGGCTGCTGCGCTCGATCGCGCACGAGCGAGGCGCCGCGGTGCTCCTGGTCACCCACGACACGGAGGCCGCGCTGCTCGCTGACAGGCACTGTTCGCTACGCGACGGCAGGTTCACGGAGGGCCATAGCCTCAGCGAGGAGCGAGTTCGACTCACGCTCGATCCTCGCGCTCCGGCTGCGCCAGCGTGAGCCCATCCAGGCGCCCCGAACCGCTCCAGGCGAGAACCCTGGTTCGGCCATACGCGCTCGTGTATCTCTACCGCAGTCGCCTGCGCGTCCACCGCGTGCAGGAGCTGCTCGCCGGCCTCGGGGTGGCGATCGCGGTCGCGCTCGTGTTCGCCGTGCTGATCGCCAACGGCAGCATCGCCGGCTCGGCCGGAGAAGTCGTACACGCGGTCGTCGGACCCGCGAACCTCGAGCTGCGCGCACGCGACCCCGATGGTCTCGACGGTCAACTGCTGAAGCGCGTGGAGCACCTTCGCGGCGTCGAGCAGGCCGCCCCTCTGCTCGAACTCACCGCGACGATCGTCGGGCCTCACGACCGCCACGCGACCGTGGAGCTGGCCGGCACCGAAGTCAGCCTCGCGATGCTCAACGGCCTGGCCCACACGATCCCGCTCGCGGCGTTCACGCCCGGAGCGGTCGGGCTGAGCAAGACGAGCGCCGGGGAACTGGGTATCGGACCATCCAACCTGGACAGCAACATCCTGCTGCAGTTGCGTGGCGAAGCGCACCACATGAAAGTCGCCGCGGTGCTCGGACACGAAGCCGCCGGAGCACTCGCGCAGGCGCGTGTGGCGGTACTGCCGCTCAACCGACTCCAGCAACTCGCCGGCCTGCCGGAACGGCTCACGCGCATCCTCGTCAAGACCGAACCGGGGAAGAAGGCGCTGGTGAACGATGAGCTGAAAAAACTCGGCCAGGGGCGTCTGACCGTGGGCGCTGCCGATGCGGAAGTGGCGCAACTGCACCAGGCGCTCGGCCCGAGCGATCAGGTGAGCGGCTTCTTCGCCGCCATCAGCGTGCTGCTCGGCTTCCTGTTCGCTTTCAACGCGATGCTCCTGACCGTACCCGAGCGACGCCAGGCGATAGCCGATCTGCGGCTGATCGGCACCAAGCGCGCGGCGATCATGCAGATCGTGGCCTTCCAGGCGCTGTGCCTCGGCCTCGCCGCCTCCTCGATCGGCCTGCTCGCCGGCTACCTGCTCTCGCTGGGCGTCTTCCATCAATCCTCCAGCTACCTCGCGGAGGCCTTCACGCTGGGTACGAGCACCGTGGTTCGCCTCGAGCCGCTGTTGCTCTCGCTGCTCGGCGGCACCCTCGCCACGTTCCTCGCCTCGGCGGTGCCGTTGCTCGACCTGCGCCAGGGGCGAGCGTTGGACGCTGTGTACTTCGAGGACGGCGCGCCGGGTAACGCGACGGGCGGCAGGACCCAGCTGTGGCTGGGGCTCGGCTCGATCGCCCTGGTGGCGCTCTCGACCGTGCTGTTCGCGCTGAGCCCGTCGCTCGGCTTCGTCGCCAGCGGGGTGCTGGCGATGGCGACGGTGCTCGTGGTTCCGCTGGTCTTCGCGGGAGTGCTGCGTGCCGGCACGGCTCTGACCGAGCGCGTTCAGCGGCTCACCGTTCTCCAGATCTCGCTCGCGTCGTTGAGAGCCGCCACGCTGCGCTCGCTTGCGCTTGCAGCGACCGGTGCCGTCGCTATCTTCGGCAGCATCGCACTGGGGGGCTCGCGAGACGATCTGCTCCGTGGAATCGCCGGCTTCGCACACAGTTATTCCGTCGATGCAGATCTGTGGATCAGCAACCCAGGTGACAACCAGGCAACCATCACGTTCATGTCCGATCACTATTCGACGCGCGTTGCGCGGATACCCGGTGTCATGAGTGTCAACGAATATCAGGGGGGATTCCTGGCACTGGGCAACAGGCGTGTGTGGATGATCGCGCGACCGGCCGGGTCGAACAGACACGTCCTCACGAGTCAAGTCGTCGAAGGCAGCGCAGCCGACTCCGTCAAGCGTCTGGGAGAAACTGGCTGGATCGTGCTGTCAAAGCAAATCGCAGACGAACACCACGTCGGTATCGGGGAATCGCTCTCCCTTCCAACGCCAATGGGAGACATCCCCTTCCGACTGGCAGCGACCACGACCAACCTAGCCTGGAGTCCCGGCGCGATCTTCATCGGCAGCTCGGACTACCGTCGCTACTGGTCCAGCACAGCTCCGACCGCGCTCGGCGTGAAGCTGACTCCAGGCGCTGACCTCGAGCGGATCCGCGCCGAGATCGCTCACCTGCTCGGCCCGACGAGCGGGCTGGAAGTGTCCTCCTCGCACACCCGCGAGCAGCGGATCGACCATCTCACAAGCGAAGGGCTCAGCCGCCTCGGCGAGATATCCACGCTGCTGATCGCGGCCGCGATGCTGGCGATGGCCTCGGCCCTGGGATCCAGCATCTGGCAGCGACGGGCATCGCTCGCCGGGCTGCGCCTCGCGGGAGTGCGCCCCTCTCGTCTGCGGCGCATCCTGCTCACGGAAGCCACGCTGATGCTGAGCGCAGGGTGCGTCACGGGCGCTGTGGCGGGTATCTACGGTCAGATCATCATCGACAGCTACCTCAAGCATGTGACGGGCTTCCCCGTGGCGAACCTCGCCGGGAGCCTGCGTCCCCTCGAGATCATCGCGCTGGTGATCGTGGTCGTCATGGCCTTCGTCGCCATTCCAGGCTGGTGGGCTTCGCGCACCTCCCCCACGCTAGCCCTCGATGAGTAGGCCGCCGACCCTCGTAGCACCACCGCCGCGGCGCCCCCACACGCCTCAGCAGCTCAGCAGCGTTCGCCATATCGAAGGGACGACCGCCGTAATGGACGGCCGCCTTGCCGCCCAAGCCGGCCGCGCGCTGCTGGTCGCGAACGTGCGCTACTGGTCGAGCGTTGCGCGGCCGGTCGCCCAGCAGTTGAGCCGCTGGCGCAGCCGCGCCGAGGAGATCCGCGATCCGACCCTGCGCGCGCTCGCTTCGCAGAAGCTGGCCGAGGAGGGCTTCAACGCGGAGGTCGCGGCGATGCTCGCGACGCTCGTGCCGCGATCCCACCGCGGCGACACCGTCACCGCGATCGTCGCGCTGGAGGTCCTCTACGACTACCTGGATGGCCTGACCGAGTCGCCGTCGCACGAATCGCCCGACGACGGCTATCGCCTGTTCGCCGCCTTCACCGACGCGGTCACGCCGATGCTCGCGCCGATCGGCGACTACTACCGCTACCACCCCCACTCCGAGGACGGCGGTTATCTCGACGAGCTGGTCGCCACCGTACGAGCAGCCCTCGCGAGGCTACCCTCGACCACCAGGTTCACCGACATCCTGCAGCGAAGCGCGGAGCGTGGTGCGGAAGCGCAGTTGCGCATTCATGCCGCCACGCTGTCGGGCCCCGGCCAGCTGGAACGCTGGGCAAAGCTCAACGCGGTTGGAACACCGCTGCAGTGGCGCGAGTTCCTCGCCGGCGCCGCGTGCTCGGTGCTCGCCGTGCACGCGCTCATCGCGGCCGCCGCAGATGCGCGCACCACCTACGAGCAGGCGCTCGAGATCGACAGGATCTACCTGTCGATCTCCGTGCTCCCAACGATCCTCGACAGCTTGATCGACTACGAGCGCGATCTCAACGCGGGGCAGCCCGGGTACGTGCAGTACTACGACGATCGCGACGTGCTCGCAGGACGACTCGTGAGTGTCATCGACGACGCCGTCGGCCATGCTCGGCGCGCTCCCCACGGAGCCCATCACGTCATGACCCTCGTGGGCGTGGTCGCCTACTACACCTCCGCCCCGACCGCCAAGAACGAGTTCGCGCTACCGGTCACCGAGCACGTCACGCGCCGTCTGCGGCCGTTGATCGGACCAACGCTCGCGGTGATGCACACGTGGCGCGCGATGAAGCGTGTTCGCACGCGCCACGGATCTCAGATCCCGGAGTCGGTGGGTGGCGCGGCATGAGCCCCACCGCCACCGCCGAGCATGCACCGTTCGGTACGGCGAGATACGTCGCGATCATCACCGACGGCAACGGCCGCTGGGCACGGGCGCGGCGCCTGTCGATCAAGGACGGTCACGACGCGGGCGCGGATACGCTCAAGGCACGACTGCGCGACGCGGTCGAGCTGGGGATCGAGCAGCTGACGATCTACTCGTTCTCGACCGAGAACTGGTCGAGGCCGGTCGAGGAGGTGCGGGACCTGATCTCCGTGCTCGCCAAGCGAATCGCGCGCGAGGCGCCCGAACTGCACCGACACAGCGTACGCATGCGTTTCATCGGGCGTCGCCAGGGCGTGGCCAGCGAACTCGTGGAGGTGATGGAGCGGGCCGAAGCCCTGACGGCGAAGAACCGTTTGATCACGCTGTTCGTCGCGGTCAACTACGGCGGGCGCGCGGAGATCGTCGATGCCGCCAGAGGCGTGCGCACCGACTGCGAGGACGAGTTCCACAGGCACCTCTACGCCCCCGATATGCACGACCCCGATCTGATCATCCGCACGGGCGGAGAGCGGCGGCTGTCGAACTTCCTGCTCTGGCAGGCGGCGTATTCGGAGCTCGTCTTCAGCGACGAGCTGTGGCCAGATTTCACCCGCGGGCATCTCGAAGAGGCGCTGGCTGAGTTCAACGCCCGCCGACGACGGTTCGGTGGACGATGAGGGCGCGACAGGCAACCAGACAAGCGATATCGTTCGACCATCTCGTTCGTGGATATGAACATGAGGGTACAGCTCTCGATCGACATCAAATCAGCGACGTGCCGTGCCCTGACTCGCACGGTGGCCTGTCTGCTGACTCTGAGCGCGTTCACCCTCGCCGCCCTACCGGATCCGCTCGCGAGCGCCCAAATCCGGGCGACCACGGCCCGCACGCTGAGAGCGAGGGATTCCGCCAAGCTCCACTGCATCCAGAGCAAGAGCTCCGGCTCGCGGTTGTTCGAGGAAGGCACGGCCACTGGAACCATCCCTGGCGGCATGCACGTATACGCCAACATCGGCCCCACGCTAACGGCGACGTTCACGATCTTCACGCCTCACGGGACGATCGTCGGACACGCGTCGGCCACTCCACACGGATCCGGTCGCTACGAAAGCTTCGGCGGCTCGCTCACCGCAACCGGCGGCACCGGCAGCTACCGGCATGCACACGGACGCGCTGGCTTCTATGGGGTGCTCGACCGCTACACCTACTCCATGACCGTGCAAACCACCGGCAGCATCTCCTACTGAACAGGTCCACGGAGAGCGCTGTGCCGGCAACGATTCGCGCTATCGCGGCGCTTGGCGCGATGCTCCTCTGCACCTGCCTTCCCACCGCGGCACAAGCGAGACAGTCGGTACAGCTGAGGGCCACACTGAGCCCGGAGATACTCGGTCACGACACCGCGCTCGGGTTCGACCTGCGCATCCGCGCCCCGCACGGCCGCGCCCCGTCGCCGGTGCTCGGGATCGCCCTGCGCTACCCGAACAACATCGGCATCGGGCTGAGTGGCCTGGGCCTGGACACGTGCGTCCAGAAGTCGCTCGAAGCGCGTGGACTGAGCGCCTGCCCGCCCAACTCGATCATGGGCAGCGGGGCCGCGGCCGTCGAGATCCCCGTCGGTCCCACGATCGTGCGCGAGACGACCAAGCTCACCGTCGTGCGCGCGCCCGTGTCTCACGGACGTTTCGCGCTGATCTTCTACGCCGACGGGAGCAGTCCGGTCCAGGCGCAGCTCGCATTGCCGGCGTTCCTGCTGAGCGCCAGCAGCCCTTTTGGAGGCAAGGTCGACATCCACCTACCGCTCGTGCCGAGCCTTCCCGAAGGCGCGGACGTCGCACTCGTCCATCTCCACGCGACGATCGGCCCCGAACATCTGACCTACTACGAACGCGTCAACGGCAGGACGATCGCGTTCCACCCTCGCGGGATTCGGCTGCCGAAGAGCTGCCCCGCGGGAGGATTCCCATTTGCCGCCACGTTCGCGTTCTCCGACGGAACTCACAGGACCGCGCGCACATCGACCCCCTGCCCACCCTAGAGATGAGATTAAGAAACGCTAGCTAACGAATAGTCAACATATTTAGGGATCAGCGCCGGCTGCCGATCCGCTGGATTGATGCCAGAGACATCGCCATACGCGCTGACAGAGGACATCCATCGCCTCGGACACGCGCTGAACGCTCGCACGGAAGACGTGGTCAGCGGGATGCTGACGCGAACCCGCCAGTCGGGATGTCAGCTCGACGACGCCGTCGAGGAGCGCTTTGCTCGCGTGGGAACCGTGTCCACCGTCGCGGTCGCCCGCTGGATGGCCGGCGAGGGCGCGGACGCCGCCCGCGAGGTCGGGCAGGAGTCATGGCAGATCTTCGCCCAGCTCGCCTCCCAGCGCGCCGCTCCCCTCAACGAGGTCACCAAGCGCTGCCTGCGCTGGTGCGACTCGGCGGCGGATGTGGTCCGCGAGTGCGCGAGAACGCTGCAACTTGAGGATCATGTACTGGCGGAGGCTCTCGCGATGCTCCAGCGCAGCCTCAACGTGACGCTCGTGCGCATGTGCGAGTCCTTCGAGTCCGAGCGCAGGCGCACGGAGGAGGAGCTCGCCCGCCGCCAGCACGAGCTCGCGTTCCTGGCCACGCACGACGCACTCACCGGCCTGCCCAACCGCACCCTGATCCTCGACCGAGTCGAGCAGCTGATGTTGCACGCACGCCGTAACCACACTCCGCTCGCGGCGCTGTTCGTCGACCTCGACAACTTCAAGGCGGTCAACGACTCCTTCGGCCATGCGGCCGGAGACGAGCTCCTGCGCGCGGTCGCGCAGCGACTCACCGCCGTCGTGCGCGAGTCCGACGCGGTCGGGCGTCTCGGCGGCGACGAGTTCGTGGTGATCGCCGGCGAGCTCTCGCTCGGCTCGGGACCGCAGCTGATCGCCGAGCGTCTGCTCGAAGCGCTCGCGCAGCCGTTCAAGCTCGAGGCCGCCGGCGAGAGTCAGCTGAAGGTCACCGCGAGCATCGGCATCGCCTCGGGAGACCGTACCTGCGCTGGCGATCTGCTGCGCGACGCGGACATCGCCATGTATCAGGCCAAGTGGGACGGACACCACGGCTACGTCTCCTTCGAATCCGGCATGCAGACGGCCGTGCAGACGCGCATGGAGCTGGAGATGGATCTGCGCATGGCGCTCGAGAACGACGAGTTCTTCCTCGTCTACCAGCCCACGTTCAGTCTGCAGGACATGCGCCCCACGGGCGTCGAGGCGCTGATCCGCTGGGACAGCCCCACCCGCGACGTCGTCCAGCCGGACAACTTCATCGGACTGCTCGAGGAGACCGGTCTGATCGTCGCGGTCGGCAGGTGGGTGCTGCGCGAAGCCTGCAGCCAGGGCGTGCGCTGGCGCGAAGCCGGCCATCCGATCGGCATCGCCGTCAACGTCTCCGCCAAGCAGCTCGACAGCGACGAGTTCGTCCTCGACGTGCGGCGCATCCTCGAGGAGACCGGCCTCGAACCGGGCGCGCTCACGATCGAGGTCACCGAGACGGCGATCATGCACGACACCGTGGCCACCGCCGCACGCCTCGCGGCGGTCAAGGAGCTGGGCGTGCGCATCGCGATCGACGACTTCGGCACCGGCTACTCCTCGATGGCCCACCTCCAGCACTTCCCCGTCGACGCGCTCAAGATCGACCGCTCGTTCATCGCACAGATGTCCCACAACGAGGAGGGCGAGACGATCCTGCGCACGCTCGTGCAGCTCGGCAAGGCGCTCTCGATCGAGACCCTCGCCGAGGGCATCGAGCAGGCCCACGAGCTCACATTGCTGCAGGGCGAGAGCTGCGACAGCGGTCAGGGCTTCCTGTTCGCGCGTCCGCTCGACGCCGCCGACACCGCGAAGTTCCTGGAAGGCTGGGCGGCCACCGAGCCGATCGCCGGCCACCTCTAGCATCCATTATCACCTAGCTGCCAGCCGGGCAGGTTTCATGGTGAAGATCCGAGCGCCGGCATACGCCTGGATTAAGAGAGAAACATTTTTCACCAATCTTGCTTTGCCGGTGATCATCTCGAGAATTCGGTGACCGCACGCGCGTGAAATTGTCGCTCGTTGCGAGAGATTCAATCCGAGTAATTACATGAGTTCACATCTGGCATTGACGCCTGTCGAATCGTCTGATATTCACGCTCACAGAAATCGCCGGCTTGGGCGAAACGGCCGATACCTGCACTGGGTTCGACTGGGCTGCGGGCCGGAGGCACCCTCAGACGCATTCTCGGCCAACAGGAGGTAGTCGATGTCCACCGCGCGCAAGATCGAACGCTACGGCTGGCAGCCGGATTTCCCGGACCACCGCGACCGCATCTACAACCTCGAGCGGGTCGTGCAGCGCGCCGTCGAACTGCCGCCGGTGTTCTCCCTGCGCGCGGAGATGCCGCCCGTCTATGACCAGGGACAGCTTGGATCCTGCACGGGCAACGGTGTGGGGGCGATCCTCGAGCACGCCCAGATCAGAGGCGGCCTGCCGGCCGCCACACCTTCGCGCCTGTTCATCTACTACAACGAGCGCGTCATCGAGGGGACCGTCGGTCAGGATTCCGGCGCCCAGATCCGCGACGGCATCAAGGCCGTGGCGAGCGATGGCGCACCGCCGGAGGAACCCGACTGGCCATACGACATCGCCAAGTTCGCCGAGAAACCTCCCGCCAAAGCCTACGAAGACGCGAAAAAATACTTGGCAATGGAATACTTCCGCGTGCTCCCTGGGCAAGCTGGCTCGCCGATTCGAACCCCGATCCAGGAGGGGTATCCGGTGGTCTTCGGATTCTCCGTCCCGTCGGTGTTCGAGAGCCAGACCTGGCAGCCGGACAAGGAATATCTGCCGCTGCCGGCGGCCGGCGACAAACCCATCGGCGGCCACTGCGTGGTGGTGATCGGCTGGGACTTCTCGCTAAAGAGGTTCCCGGTCAACGTGTTCGAGGTCCGCAACTCGTGGGGCGCGGGATGGGGCGATAAAGGGCACTTCTGGATGGACGCTCGATGGCTCTCAGAACCGAGTCTCGGCCTCAGCTCTGACTTCTGGGTGATCGACAAGGTCGCCTGATGCGGCGCTTCGGAATCGAGCCGTCGACCGCGGTCGAGCAGGCCCAGCGCGACCAGAGCACCGGCGCGAAGGAACCGTTCCAGCCGCTGCCCAAACCCACCGGCGCCCCGCCCTACCGGCTGGCGCTCTCGACGGTCACGCCTGAGCTCAACCCGACCCAGCGCACGCTCCACGTGATCGGAGACCACGGCGGCGTCAAGGACCCCAACCCGCAGGCGGAGGTCGCCAAAGCGCTGATCGAGGACCTCGAAGCGCAGAAGCTGCCCGCGGAGCTCTGCTACTCGGTCGGCGACGTCGTGTACTTCAACGGCGCGAAGGTCGAATACCCACCACAGTTCTTCGAGGCCTACGCGCACTACAACCGCCCGATCCTCGCGATTCCCGGCAACCACGACGGCGACCCCGAAGAAGACGGCGAAGAAAGCCTGCAGGCGTTCGTGCGCTACTTCTGCGACAGCGAGCCGCGGCTGTTGCCGGAGGTGGCCGAGTACAACCGCGACACGATGGACCAGCCGAACGTGTTCTGGACGCTCACGGACGATCTCGTGACGATCGTCGGCCTGTACTCCAACGTGCCGAGCGGAGGGGTGATCCACCCCGACCAGGAGCAATGGCTCGTCGGCGAGCTGCAGGCGGCGCCGGCGGGTCGCGCGCTGATCGTCACCCTGCACCATCCGCCCTACTCATCCGACGCCCACCACGGTGGCTCGCCGGCCATGGGTGAAGTGCTCGATCGCGCGTTCGCGGCGGCCGGACGCTACCCGGACCTCGTGCTCAGCGGACACGTACACAACTACCAGCGCTTCACGCGCACGATCGGGAATCGAACCCTCTCCTACGTCGTGTGCGGCGCCAGCGGCTACCACAACCTGCACGCGATGGCGCGCGAAGCGGTCCCGGGCCTCAAAGTGAAGCCGGACTGCGTGCTCGACCAGTTCGAAGCGAAGCAGTGGGGGTTCCTGCGCCTCGCGGTGACCGCGACGCAGATCACCGGCGAATACACCGGCGTGGACAGGACCGGCAAAGTCACGCCCAGCGTGGACGCCTTCACCATCGCGGTCCCCGCCGCCTGACTCGCCTCGCCTGAACGGCGCGCGCGGCGGAGACGCTGCGATACTTCCGCGCGCCGACCATGACCCACACCGCGACCCAGCCGAGCCGACGGCTCGCATCCACCCGCAGATGAGCGCTCTCGATGCCGATGTGATCGTCGTCGGCGGCGGCCTCGCCGGCCTCGTGGCCACCGCCGAGCTCGCCGACGCGGGACGCCGTGTGCTCGTGCTCGACCAGGAGCCCGAGGCGTCGCTCGGCGGGCAGGCGTTCTGGTCGCTGGGCGGCCTGTTCCTCGTCGACAGCCCCGAGCAGCGGCGGATGCGCATCCGCGACTCGCGCGAGCTCGCTTGGCAGGACTGGCTCGGCACCGCTGGGTTCGACCGCCCGGAGGACGAGTGGCCGCGCCGTTGGGCGGAGGCCTACGTGGACTTCGCGTCCGGCGAGAAGCGTGCATGGCTGCACGCCCAGGGGGTGCGCTTCGTGCCGAACGTCGGCTGGGCCGAGCGCGGCGGCTACGGCGCCAATGGGCCCGGCAACTCAGTGCCGCGCTTCCATCTCACGTGGGGCGTCGGCCCTGGCGTGATCGAGCCGTTCGTCAGGCGCGTGCGCGAGGCGCAGCGGCGCGGCCTGGTCGAGCTGCGCTTCAGGCACAAGGTCGACGCGCTCACCGCGAGCGCCGGCGCGATCGACGGTGTCTCGGGCGAGATCCTCGAGCACAGCGCCGTCGAGCGCGGGCGACCCAGCTCGCGCGTCGCGGTGGGGACGTTCGAACTCTCCGCGCAGGCGGTGATCGTGACCTCCGGCGGCATCGGAGCGAACTTCGATCTGGTGCGCCGCAACTGGCCGGAGCGTCTCGGCAAACCCCCCACGCGGATGGTCGCGGGCGTGCCCGACCACGTCGACGGGCGCATGATCGAGATCTCGCAGAGCGCCGGTGCGAACGTGATCAACCCCGATCGCATGTGGCACTACGTCGAGGGCCTCGAGAACTGGGACCCGATCTGGAGCCGGCACGGCATCCGCATCATCCCCGGCCCGTCCTCGCTGTGGCTCGACGCGACCGGCAAACGCCTGCCGGTGCCGCTGTTTCCCGGCTTCGACACGCTCGGCACGCTCGAGCACATCATGCGCACCGGCCACGAGCACACGTGGTTCCTGCTCACGCAGAAGATCATCGAGAAGGAGTTCGCGCTGTCGGGCTCCGAGCAGAACCCCGACCTCGCCTCCAAGAGCGTGCGCCAGGTGCTCGCCTCGCGCCTCGGCAAGGGCGCGCCCCCGCCGGTCGAGGCGTTCAAGCGCCACGGCGCGGACTTCGTCGTCGAGCGCGACCTGCGCGCGCTGGTGGCCGGCATGAACGCGATCACCGACGAGCCGCTGCTGGAGCTCGCGCAGGTCGAGAGCGAAGTCCTCGCCCGTGACCGCGAGATCGCCAACCCCTATACCAAGGACCTGCAGGTCACCGCCATCCGTGGCGCGCGCGCCTACTGGGCCGACAGGATCACCCGCATCGCCGCGCCGCACCGCATCCTCGACCCAGACGCCGGCCCGCTGATCGCCGTGCGCCTGAGCATCCTCACGCGCAAGACGCTCGGCGGGCTGCAGACGGACCTCTCCAGCCGTGTGCTGCAGAGCACCGGCGAGCCGCTTGCGGGGCTGTACGCGGCGGGCGAGGTCGCGGGCTTCGGCGGCGGCGGCGTGCACGGCTACCGGGCGCTCGAGGGAACGTTCCTCGGCGGCTGCCTGTTCTCTGGACGGATCGCCGGCCGGGCCGCGGCGGCGGCAACCGCCTGAGGCTCTGGGTCCTCGCGGGTCAGCCTTCGGCGAGCGGCGCCACGTAGCGCAGGAACGGCTCGATCTCCAACGCCCGCCCCGTGGCGTGCTCGACCAGCTCCGTCGTGTCCATGCGCCTGCCGTGGCGGTGCACCCGCTCGCCGAGCCAGCGCTGAATCGGGGCCACCTCGCCGCGGCGCAGATCCTCCTCGCGCGGGCCGATCTCGGCCTCCATCGCCTCCCACAGCTGCGCCGCGATCAGGCAGCCGAGCGCATAGCTGGGGAAGTAGCCGAAGCTGCCCGAGCTCCAGTGCACGTCCTGCAGACAACCAACCGCGTCCGAGGCGACCTCCACCCCGAGCAGACGGCGCATCCCCTCACGCCACGCGTCCGGCAGGTCCGCGACCGCGAGATCGCCTGCGATCAGCGCAAGCTCCAGCTCGAAGCGCAGCACGATGTGCAGCGGGTATGTGAGCGGGTCGGCGGACACGCGGATCGCCGAGGGCGCGACGCCGACGAGGCTCGCGTGCAGCTCCGCCGCCGTCACCTCGAACCCTCCGCCGCGCAGCTCCGCCGCGAGCACCTCGGCGAACGCGCGGTTGCGCGCGACGTGGTTCTCCCACAGCTTGCTCTGGGACTCGTGGATCGACATCGACGTGCCGCCGCCGAGGTTCGTGCGGTCCAGCAGCGGGTCGACCTGGCGCTCGTACAGCGCGTGCCCGTACTCGTGCAGCGAGCTCAGCAGCGACTCCACCTCGCCGTCGCCGTAGCGCGTCGTCACGCGCGAGTCTCCGCGCCCGATCCACGCGGTGAACGGGTGCGTCGATACGTCCACCCTCCAGCTGTCGCTCTCCACGCCCAGGCGACGCAGCGTGCCCGTCACGGCCGCCTGCTGTGCGCTGATCGGCACCTCGATGCTCCGAGGTGGAGAGCACGCGCTCGCGCGCTCCACGAGCGGTGGCAGCGCTACCGCGAGCGCATCGAACACGCGGCGCAGCTCATCCGTGCGCAGACCGAAGTCGTAATCGCCGAGCAGGCCCTCGTAAGCGCTCTCGTCCTCGCCCGCCACGCATTCGCCGTAGGAGCGCGCAAGCTCCACGTTTCGCTCGAGCGCCGGAGCGAACGCGCCGAAGTCGTCATCCGCGCGCGCCTGCTGCCAGATCTCCTGACCCTCGGTGCCCGCGCGGGCCAGCTCCACAGCGAGATCTTCCGGAACGCGGCGCGCGCGCTCGAAGTCGCGCCGCGCCAGCCGCACCACATCGGCGTCCAGGCCGTCGAGCGCGGCGCCGTCGAGCTCCTCGAGCCAGCTTCCGATCTCCTGCGCGGTCGCAAGCTCGTGTGTGACGCGCGCGAGGGTGCCGAGGTGCTGTCCCCTGGACTCGCCGCCCTGTGAGGGCATCATCACCAGCTGATCCCAGCTGAGCAGCATCTCGATCGACGCGAGGTCCGAGAGCTCGGCCATGCGCGCACGCAGCTTCTCCAGGGGTTGCACTACCGAGAGCGTATGCGTGCGTCAGGTCGTATGCACCGCAAACAGAGACACGTCGCCGGAGCGGCGCAGTAGGCTGTGGCGATGGAGTCCGCAACCGCTGGTGAACTCGTCACGGTCGCGGACGGCGGCCCGGCCCTCGACGGGATCGTGTTCGACGTGCCCAGCAGAGCCAAGGTCGTCGTCGCGGTTCTCGACCCCAGCCGCGGTCCCGTGCTGCGCACGGTAGACCCGAAGACGCTGAGCGAGCGGGCCGAGGAGGGCGCGGGCGACCGAGCGCTGCGCATGCTCATCCGCCGCACGCCCACGCCCGCCCATGGCGCGAGCTCAAGCGGCGCGGCCACGGGACGAGGCAGCCCGGGCCACAAACGCGCCTCCATGCACCGCACGACCGGCAGGTAGCGCCTCTCAGCGCAGCACCCCGCGGATCGCATCCAGCGAGCGCGGCTCCTCCGGAAGTTCCGCCAGCGCACCCGCGATCTCGGCCGTCTGGTCGATCGTCGCTCCGGCGGTCTCGCCGAGCCACCGTGCGAGCCAGCGGCAGGCCCAGCGGTCGTACTCCTCGAGCCGCTGCACCGCCACGAGCGCCAGCAGACGCAACGCGAGATCGATGTGGATCGGGCGTCCGTGCTCGCGCGAGACGTCCTTCGCGAGCGCGATCGCCATCTCCAGGTCACCGCGCTCGAGAGCTCGTTCGAGGTCGCGAACGGGGTGATATGGTCCAAGACCCATACGAACACATGTTCGCATTGACAAGTGCAGCCGTCGCGGCACCGACCGGTAGATCGGTCGTCGAAGCGCCGAAACCCAGCACCCGTCGGGCGAACGCGAAGCGGAGCGGACGAGCGCAATGTCTCCAACAAAGCAAGCAGTCCTAGGCGTCGTACCTCTGGACCCGAGGCCGGGTATTGAGGCACGTTTCTGAGGTGCACGAGCAGCCCGATCCAGTCCTGGCAGCGGTCGTGAAACAGCTCCGCGAGGAGCGCGACATCACCCAGGAAGACCTCGCCTACGAGGCCGGCATCACGGTCTCGTCGCTGTCGAGGATCGAACGCGGACTCAACAGTCCGGGATGGACCACCGTGGTCAAGATCATCAACGCCCTCGGCGTCAGCCTCGCCGAGCTGGTTGAAGGCCTCGAACGTCCGCCGCCCGAGCCCGGCAGTCCGCTCGGCCAGCTTCAGCTGCGCGGAGGGCCCAGGAGCGTGTCCCGGCCGACGAGCTCCCGCCGTCGCCACATCCGTCGCTAGAGGCGGCTCAACTCGACATGAGCCTGCGCATCGACCGGCGCTTCGAGACCCGGCACGACCGCGACGGCCGCGGGACTACCGTCAGACGTGCACTCGACGTGCAGCAGCGCCGTCTCGCCGGCATCGAGGAGCTCCCGCGCACGAGCCGACGCCGCCGCGATCTCGGGCCCAGCCACGCCACACGCATCGAGGAAGCGCTCCATGCCGTCACCGCGGAGATCGTCGGCGTCGACTTCCAGCTCCTCCACATGACAGCTAACCGAGGCGACGGTCACCTGCGGCGCGAGGATGCAGGCCACCATGTCGTCGGGCGTGGACTCGGCTCCCGCCTGCACCCGCTCGAGCAGCTCGGCCGAGGTCGGACGCGCGCCGAGCTCGGCGAGCATGCCCGTCAGGCGATCGCGGCCGAGCAGACCGTCCTTCGTGCGAGCCTCGATCAGGCCGTCGCTGAAGAAGCACACCCCAGCGCCCGCGGGCAGCGAGAGCGTCGTCTGGCGACGGCCGGTCGGCACGTCCCACCCGACCGGCGGAGAGCAGCACACCGTGAGCGGCTCGGGCGCGTCGAAGCCCGTCAGGATCGGCGGCGGATGTCCGGCGCTCGCGTGGACGAGCGTGCCGCGGGAGCCGTCGTAGATCCCGACCGCCACGGTCGCGAAGTGCGCCGCCGAGGCATCCGCGAGCACGCTTCCAGCGAGCGCTAGCGCCGCGCGCGGCTCCAGGCCGGCCTGGAGGTAGGCGCGCAGCGTGTAGCGCGTCAGCGCCGCCTGCGTGAGCGCCTCGTGGCCGTGGCCGGCCACGTCCCCCAGGATCACCGCCACCCTGCCGCTCTCGAGCTCGAACACGTCGTAGAAGTCGCCGCCCGCCGCCGGACCGTCGGCCGGACGGTACGCCACCGACACCGCCAACTCGCCGACCCGGCGCGGGATCACCGGCACGAGCGTCGTCTGCATCACTCCGAGATCCTGCAGGAGCAGGTCGCGCTGCCCCTCGAGGCGGTGCGCGCGGCGGACGGCCAGACGAGAGCGCGCGCCGAACCACAGCGCCGCGAGCAACAGCAGAAGGATGATCGGCTTGCTCCAGTCCGGCACGGGCAGCGGAATCGGTAGGTGCCTGCCGAGCGCATCGAGCGGATTCGCAGCGGCTGTCGCGTGCGCACGAGCCGCTCCTGTGGTGCCTGAGGCGCTTGCGGCGGGCACCGGCGCGGTCGGGTAGCTCACAGCGAGCAGACGAGGGGGGCCGCTGCGTCCCACCGGCTTCTGCGGATTTGTCTGATGGTGCCGATGCGGTGCTCGCGAGCGAATCTGTTCGGCGCTCGCGGCGGTGGCTGGAGCATTGCCCGAAGCGCGGACCGATGCGATCGTCGCCGTGCTCGCGCCTGCTGTCGGGGCGGTGGACGTGCCGCCCCCAGCGCTCGACGGCGTTTCGCCCGCGGGAGCAGAGGGGCTCGTCGGCGCAGGCGCCGGCGTGCTGCTCGTCGGAGCGGATGGCGTTTCGGGCTGCTGCGAGGGGGTCACTTCGACCTTGGGCAGAGGCACTTCCACCTTCGGCAGCGTGGCTTCGACCTTCGGCAGCAACGGCAGTTCGACTTTCACCGCCGGCAGTTCCACCGTCAGATTGGGCGAGACTGCGATCCCGAGGAGCGATGAGTGCTGCCCGTTCGAGGATGAGCCCAACAACGACAGATTCAGAGTCGCGGCTGTGGCGGCGACGGGCGAGGGCGCGACGACGACGGCGCACACGAGGCAGAGCGAACGCCACGTCACCCGCCGTGTGGGATGTTGGCCTCTGGACTTTCGGTGGCAGATCAAACCAACCCTCACCCCCTCCGTATGAGTCCGTGCGCCCACATGATCACATACGAGCCTTCGACAGGGTCACGGTTGTGCCATCGCCGTCGGCCTGCACCTGCACGTCGTCGACCAGTTGCTCCATCAGGGCGAAACCACGGCCGCCCTCGAGGTCCGAGGCGGACGCGGAGGCGGGCATCGCGAACGTCCCGTAGTCGCGCACGGAGAACACCAGCCGCTCGCCGACGGCGCCGACGCTCAACACGATCTGCCCGTGCTCGTCGGGCGAGCCGTGGCGGATCGCGTTGGTCACCGCCTCGTTGACGGCGTACACGAAGTCGTAGCCGTCGTCGGGACTCAACCCGAAGGCGGCCGCGGCCGCAGCCGCGTAGTCGCGTGCGCCGGCGAGATCGTATGCGGTGGCGCGCAGGCGCAGCTCCGAAGCGAGGCTCAACTCGGCCTGAGCGGTCATGTCACGCGGCGGCGGCGAGATCGGCCAGCGCATCCTCGCGAGACGGGTGAACGTCGACGGCGCGCTCCAACCCCGCGATCTCGAAGATCCGCATGATCTTGCGGTTCTCCACCGGACAGACGATCACCATCAGCCCCTCCCCCGACCTGCGCAGGCTCGTGGCGCACCCGGCGATCACGCCGATCGCGGTGGAGTCGATGAAGCTCGCCTCTGAGAGGTCGAGCATCAGGCGACCGTGCCCGGCCTTGACGTGGCGGTCGATGGAGGCCCTCAACCGCGGGCTCACCTCGAAGTCGATCTCTCCGCTGACCGCAAGTACGGCGAGGCCGTCGGCCTGCACGTCCTCGGTGATGTAGAACGACGACATCGCGTCTCCTTCCAGGGGGTTTCTACCCCGATGATTCGACCCATCGAAACGCTTGCCGTTAGCCTTTGAAAGCGCTCTGGACGAAGGTCGTAGCGCGCGACTCAAGGCTTCAGGTCGACCGCTTTCAGCGCCTCCTCGCGCGAGCTGTAGCCGACCGCCTTCGTGGCGAGACCGCCGCGAAACCACGTCACGCCCGCCCAGCGGAACTCGAGCGGCAGCCGCGAGCGGGCGCCTCGACCAGCGACACAGAACATCGCCGCCACGTAGTCCTCGCCTGCGGCGAGTACCTCCTCGACCTCGTAGAGTGCACCCTCCGCGAACACTTCGAACAAGTCGCTCATCCAGTCGGCGAATCCGGTCGCGCCGTGGTAGTCGTAGTCGGTCACCGCGCTGAGACGGTTCTCCATCGAGAAGCCGGGCGCCAGCAGCGCCTCGGGGACCTCACGTGCGTTGACCGCCTCGACCACCGAGCGGTGGGCGTCGATGTTGCGCTGGCGATGACCGTCCACTGCCCCGCATTGTCCCGTCTTCAGGTGCTCACCGCCACATCCGCGCGAGATGGCGGCCCCAGGAGTGGGGTCCAGGGCCACCATCTCGCGCAGTCAGCAGAGCTTCAGGAGATCGCGATGCCCGAGCTCGTAAACGTTGCTTTCTTGAGCGGGTTCTTCTTGGTGCACGGTTCGCCGGTGCCGGTGAAGATCGGCGTGAGCGCTTCTGCCGATCCGGAGACGCCCAGCCCCGAGAACAGGCCTTCGCTGATCGTGCCCGCCGCGCTTGCCCCGGTTCCGCCCGTCTCCGTCAACGTGAGCGTGCCGTGCGAGTTGCCCTGACCCTTTGGCGACCACTTCACCACGAATGACCCGGACGCCGTTTCCCCTGCCACGGCCAGCGTCGCGCAGGTCGCCGCGTGCGCAGACTTGAGTTTCGCCACGTATGTCGCCGAGTTCACCGTCGAGCCTGTGCAGCCGGTGAAGCTTCCCTTGATCACGATGTTCTGCACCTTCGCCGTACCCGTGAGCCCCGGGGAGAACGTAACCGCCCCCGAGTTGCCCGTGCATGCCGTGCCAGCAGCGCTCGCCGGCGCGGCCATGATGCCGGCCGTCCCGATCGACGAGAGCGCAGCCGCAACAGCGACCAGTCGCGCCAGAATTCGTCTCATGTTCCCTCTCCTTCGTAGTCCTTTGCGTGTTGAAACGCCTACTGGCCACGGAGGTTGGGCGGAGATACGAGTTGGATACAAGTTGGCGTACCGGCGCGGACCTATTTGGCCTTTCCGTGCGCTTCTTCGCTCTTGCCGCGAGAGGTTTCGCCTTCACCGTGGGCCGCAACCGCTTCGCTCGGACTGTGAGCTTCTTCGCTCTTGCCATGCGGTTCTTCGCTCTTGCCGTGGACTTCTTCGGACTTCCCAGGGGCTTCTTCGCTCTTGCCGTGCGGTTCTTCAGCCTTCCCGTGAGCTTCTTCGCTCTTGCCGTGTGCTTCGCCGCCACTCTTGACCTTGCGGGCTTCTTCGCCGCTGGCATGTGATTCCTGACTCGCTCGCTGCCCAGCTACGGGTGTCTCTGCTGGGAGGACCTGAACGCTCCCACCGTCAGCGCTCCGCCCCTCCCCCGCGGAAGGAACAGGGCTGTCGATGACCTCCGCACGTGCACGAGCGCTCGCCGCCGGCTGCACAGGCGTAGGCGATGCGCCCACGGATGCCCTCCGCTTGGATGCGGTGAGCTCGAGCCGCACGTCACCCCGATGTGCACCTGACGCGCTCCCGCCCAGCAGGTGCGCGCCGACTCCGATACCGGCGCTCGCGCCAACGCACGCAGCAACCGTGAGCGCCTTGACGACGATCATCTTCAAGCCGCCGGCAGCAAGATCCGCGGTGGGTGCCGCGAGCGATGTTCCCGCGGTCGCGCCCGAGCCTTTGCCGAGCACAGCCTCGAGCACGCGTCGCTTGAGCGCCAGCACCGGCGCGAGAGGCGCCAGCGCGCCGAATCGACGCCGTTGGCGAGAGAGGCCGTCCGCATAGGCACGGCAATCCGCACATGAGCTCAGATGCCGACGAAGACGGCTTCTCAACAGCTCGGCGCCACGCGCGACGCTCAGCTCTTCGCGGATCTCCAGGCAGTCCGCGCCGCGCGCCTGGCGATCGGAGATCAGGGTCGATCGTGCCTGGTACACGTAGGACTTCACCTGGCTCGCGCGGACCCCAAGCAAAGCTCCTATCTCCTCGTGACTCAGGCCGTGCAGCTCGGAGAGCACGAGCGCCGTACGCTGGCGCTCGGGTAGCGCGCGTATGTTCGCGAGCATCGTTCGCAGGTCCTCGCGCTGCTCCACGTGCACGAGGGGATCCTCGTGTGAGGCGACGTCCTCGTCGCCCTCGCCCTGCGGACGACGCTGACGCAGCACGCTCAGGCAGGCGTTTCGCGCGATCGCGAACAGCCACGGACGCAGAACGATCTCGCGCTCGTCCGCGATCAGCGCCCTGTAGGCGGACGCAAACGTCGCCTGCACCGCGTCTTCGGCGTCCTGGCGCGAGCCCAGCATGTAGCGACAGAAGGACAGAAGCTCGCGTACGTGCCGTTCGTAGAGGATCTCGAACGCGGTCGGATCCCCGTGACGCACGAGCCCGATCAGCCTGTCGTCGGTGGAGAAACGCAAACGGGGTCGCGTACCAGGCCGCACCCGTCGCTGCTGATCGTCCATCCATTCTCCCCGGAGCACGCCCCAATGATGCCTATGAAACCCCGGACCGAGTCGTCGAATTCCACTGGCCGGTGTTGTAAACATACCGTGTCGTTCTGGTCAATACAGACGACGACCTTCGTGGGCCGGATCGACCAACTGCACCACCACGGCCCAAACGCCCTCAACCAAGCGACATCGCGCCCTGCGCCGAGTGTCCGTCCGCGCCGTGCCGCAGGATGCCGGGCTCTTTGACTCGCTCCTCCCCCACATCGCTGCGCGGGTGGCAACGCCACGCGCTCGACCGGCTCGCCGACTGGCGGGAGGGCCCGTTCCTGATCTCGGCCGCCCCAGGGGCGGGCAAGACGCGCCCCGCGCTGGAGCTCGCCAGGGACCTGCTGGCGAGGCGGATCGTCAAGCGCGTGGTGGTGCTGTGCCCGACCACGCCGCTCACGCGCCAGTGGGCGGCCGCGGCGGCGATCCTCGGCGTGCAGCTGCAGCCCGATGCCGCCGGACCGAACCCGCCTCGGGACTTCCACGGCGTGTCGGTCACCTACGCGCGCGTCGCCAGCGACCCGACCGGCTGGGCGGCGAAGGCGTCCGTGGAGACGCTCGTGGTGGTCGACGAGGCTCACCACCTGGGCGAGGATCTCGCGTGGGGCACCGGCTTCCAGCGTGCGTTCTCCTCCTCGCCGCGCTGGCTGCTGCTGTCGGGGACCCCGTTTCGCTCCGACGCGACCCCCATTCCCGGCGTGCGCTACGACGCCGACGGCGTGGTCGTCCCGGACGTGTCCTACACCTACGCCCAGGCGGTCGCAGACGGGATCTGTCGCCCGGTGGCGTTCGTGACGTTCGACGGAACGCTGTCGTGGCGCAGCGGAGACGACGTGATCGAATCGTCGTTCGAGACCGTGCTGAGCGCCCGCGAGGCGAGCCGCCGCTACCGCACCGCGATCTCCACCGAGCTACCCGACGGCCTGCCGCGGATCCTCAAAGAGGCGCACGCGAAGCTGGCCGCACTGCGCGCCGAGGGCCACCGAGACGCGGGCGGGCTCGCGGTCGCGGCCGACGCGACCCACGCCAGGAGGATCGCGAAGCTCCTCGGCGAGGTGACCGGGCGCGCACCGGTGGTGGTGCTCCACACCGAGGCCAACGCCGCGCGCAAGCTCGCGGACTTCCGCGGCTCGCGCGATCCGTGGATCGTCGCGGTGAACATGGTCTCCGAGGGCGTCGACATCCCCAGGCTGCGCGTGGGCGTCTACGCGACCGCGGCGAAGACGCCGCTGATCTTCCGCCAGATCGTCGGGCGGTTCGTGCGCACGATCCCCGACAGGCCACCGGAGCCGAGTTGGCTGTACCTGCCCGCCGAGCAGACGCTCAGCTCCCACGCCTCGCAGGTGGAAACGGAGCTGCGCCACGCGCTCCACCGCGACGAGCCCGAGGAGGGCTGGGACGAGCCCCGCGAGCGGCGCGAAACAGAGCCGTCGCCGAGCGCCGAGTTCGTGCCGCTGAACGCGGAATTCGCAGCGCAGATGACGCTGTTCGGCCCGCCCCAGCGAGCGCAGTCATCCACCGCCGCGCCGCTACCCGCGCCCGAAGCGGCCCCCGTCGCGGCCTTCGAACGCCGTGACCACCTGCGTCAGGAGCGCAGCCGCCTGGTGGCCGAACTGCATCGCAAAGAGGGACGCGGCCACCGCGAGATCAACGCGTGGGTCAACCGCGCGGTGGGCGTCGAGCGCGTCGAGGCCGCGAGCATCCAGCAGCTCGAACGCTCGATCGCCACGCTCGTCAGCGAGCTGGAGCGCACCAGCAGGCGGGCCGCGGCCCGGTAGCAACCAGACGAACTTTCCCTCCATACTGTTCTGTGGTGCTCCGGCTCGTAACGATCCCGATCAGCCACTACTGCGAGAAGGCCCGCTGGGCGCTCGAGCGGGCGGACATGCCCTACCGCGAGGAGCGCCACATCCAGGGGGTCCACCAGGTGGCCGCGAGGCGTGCCGGCGGCGGCAAGACGGTTCCCGTGCTCGTGACCGACGACGGCGCGATCGGGGAGTCCCAGGAGATCCTCGAGTGGATCGACGAGCGCACGCCGGCCGAGCTACGACTGTTCCCCACGGAGCCAAGCGCGCGAGCGGAGGTGCAGTCGCTCTGCAAGCGCCTCGACGAACAGTTCGGACCGCAGGGACGGCGGCTGATGTACGTGCACATGCTCCCCGCGCGCAAGCTCGTGCTGAGCTTCAACAACCAGGGCGTGCCGCGCTGGGAGGACCAGGCGCTGCGCCACGGGTGGACGGTCATCCAACACTTCGTCAAGCGCGAGCTCGGCATCGTCCCGGGCGTCGAGGTCGAGGACGAGGCGGCGGTCTTCCGCGAGCTCGACCACGTCGCGGGGCTGCTCTCGGACGGGCGCCCGTACCTATGCGGCGAGCGCTTCAGCGCCGCCGACCTGACCTTCGCGGCCCTGTCTGCCCCGGTGATCATCCCGAGCGTGTACGGGGTCTCGCTCCCGCAGCCCGAGGTCATGCCAGCGCAGCTGGCGGCGATCGTCGAACGCGCACGCGAGCATCCCGCCGGGCGCTTCGCGCTCACGCTGTTCGCCAACCATCGACGCGCGTAGAGGCGTCGCGCAAAGCCTCACGCTTCGGAGAACGCCGTTCCCTCGCTCGAGCCAGCGGACGGGTTACGGCGCACGGTGAACCACGCGACCGCCGCGACCGCCGCGAGAATCGCGAGCGCCAGATAGGGGAACTGGCTGTAGGGAGAGGGCTGTCCGGGCTTGAACAGCTCGATGAACGGAACGACCAGGCTGAGCGCGCCCAGAGCCGGCATCGCGAGGTGTCGGATGGCGGAGAAGGACTCGCGGTGGCGACGCCACATGAACACCGGCAGCGAGAGCGTCGTCAGCAGGTACACGAACAGGACCACGATCGTGCCCATCGTCGAGCACTCGGCGTAGAGGCCCACGGGGTTCGTCGACCCGGACTGCAGGCCGGTGGCGTGCGCCGCCCACCACACCGCGACGATCCCGAGCCCCGCGATGGCCATCGTCGTGAGCGCGTTGACCGGCGTGTCGACCGTCGGGCGCAGGCGGCCGAGCCACGCCGGCAGCAGCCCCGAGCGCCCGCCGTCGTAGAGCATGCGCGCCTGGGAATTAACGGCCGCGACGAGCGTCGCGAGCACCGACACTATCCCCGCGCCCCACGCGAGCAGCGCCGCGCCGCCGAGATACCTGTCGGCCATCGTCAGGAACGGGACCGACGAGCGTCCGACGGATGACACGTCGTAGTGAAAGCCCGTGACGGTGGCGAACGCGAAGAACACGAACAGGGCGGTGCCGATCGCCACCGACAGATACAGAGCCCTGGGGATCGTCCTCTTCGGATCGCGGGCCTCCTCCGCGAGCGCCGGCCCGTTTTCCCAGCCGATGAACATGTAGAGCGCGAGCGGGAAGCCGGCGGACAGGCCCGCGAGACCGCCCTTCAGGTGCGACCACGAGAACGGCATCGCCGAGATGTCCGCGCGCCGGTCGACGAGCACGACGACGCACACGGCGAGCATGATCGCGACCTGCACCAGCACCGCCAACCCCACCGCCGTCGTCGACAGTCTCACCCCGCGAGCGGTAAGCCAGATCGCGCCGACGGTCAGGACGAGACTGAGAGGCTCCCACGCCGGCGCCCACGAGACGTAGTGCTGGAGGGTGAGAGTCACCATGCCCCCGGACATGGTGAACACCCCCGCGATCGCCACCGTGAACCCGACCGCCACCAGCAGAGCCGTCAGGACTCCCGCGATCGGGCCGAGCGACGTCTCGACGTAGGTGATGAAGCTCCCCGCCGAAGGCTCCATGCGGCTGAACTCGGCCACCGTGAACGCGAGGAACACCACCGCCACGCCCGCTGCGAGGATCGTGAGCGGCGCGGCGACACCGGCCGTCACGGCGATCACCCCGAACGCGAAGTAGAAGTCGATCCCCGGCCCGATGTTCGCGACCGTCGAGGCAGTCACGTCCACCGTGCCCAGTTGGCCGGCCATCAGGTGCTCTGTGCTCTGGGTCACCGCACGATCATGACTTGCGTGCGCGTGCGTGATCGACCTGCTTGCCGAAGGCCACTTCGACCGCCTTCGTCATCGTGGGCTGAAAGGCAGCGGTGAGAGCCTCGGAGGCGAGCGGCCGCAGCTGATCGAGGGCCGAGCGCACCTTGGGCCAGTCGGACTCCGGCCGACCGGCGTCGTCGAACGGTTTCCAGATGTGCTCCAGGAAGATCCGCACGAACGTCTGCGCGATGTGCTGGGTGTCGCGTCTGAGCTTGTCCATCATGTCGAGCGCGGCGTCGAGGGGAACGCCCAGGGCCACCAGTCGCTCGCCGGCGGCCAGCAGGGTCGGGCTGGGTACTTCGAAGCTGTCCTCTGCAATCGCTGTCACCAGGCCGAGCTGTTGGGCCTTGGCGAGGAGCTTTGCGTCGATGGCGCCGCCGAGTCGCTCCAGCAGCTCGGCCCGCCGGATGATCTCGGGCGCCTCGGTCTCGAAAGGGGTCATCAGCGAGCGGGTGAAGCCAAGGACCTCCTCGCTGGCGCCGGATGCCTGCTCGAGCATGTGGGCGATCGCGGTGAGGTTGAAGCCCTGGGCCTGCATCTCGCGGATCAGCGCCAGCCGCGCGGTGTGCTCGGTGCTGTAGTAGCCGACTCTCCCCTGCACCTCCGGCGGCGGTATCAGCCCGCGCGACTGATAGTTGCGGACGTTGCGCACGGTCAGCCCGGCTGCCTGTGCGAGCTCGTCGATCGTCAGCCGCTGCTCGGTGCGCGCTCCCGCCATCTCCCGAAGCATATCTGTGATCAATGTAACACAAATCAATGTAACTATGATTTATGGTTCATTGTATTGGGACCGATAGGTTAGCTCTTCCACGATCGATTCAGGAGGCAGCCGTGAGCAGACGAGCAGGGACGGCGCCGAGGTGGCGGTCCTCGTCGATCCTGCTCGCCTGGAGCGTTGCGATCGCCGCGCTCGCGCTGTGCGGCAAAGGACTCGAAGGCAGGCTCACGGCAATGTCGCTGGCGGTGCCCGGCACGCCCTCCTCCCGCGCCGAAGCGATGCTGGACGCGAAGTTCGGCAACACCGTCCCGATCGCCGTCCTGCTGCGCGGACCGCCCGCGGAAGTCGACCGTCAGGGGCGTCGCCTGGTGGCCGCGCTGCGACAGATCGCGCAGGTCCAGGTGCTCTCGCCGTGGGATCGATCGAGCACGGTCGGATCGCTTCGCCCCCAGCCCGGGAGCGCGTTCGTGCTCGTGAACTACATCCGGCCCGCGAGCCGCGCCATGGCGGTGGTGCCGAGCACCGAAGCAATCATCGCCCGCGCCGTGCAGCGCCCGGTGAGCAGTTATCTGACCGGCGTCGCGGTGATCGGGCGGGCTCTGCAGAGCGCCACGATGGCGGACACCGAGCGGGCCGAGATGATCGCGCTGCCCGTCCTGATCCTCGTGCTGCTGCTGGTCTTCCGCTCGCCGGTCGCCGCCGCGGTGCCTCTCGCGATGGGCGGCGCCACCGTGATGGCAGGCCGCGGGCTGCTGTGGCTTGCGAGCTTCCTCACGCCGATCAACTCACTGGGAGTGGCGATCGCGGCGATGATGAGCCTCGCCCTCGGAGTCGACTACGCGCTGCTGATGGTCTCGCGCGTGCGCCAGGAGCTCGCGAGCGGCCACGATCACGAGACGGCGGTCGCGACCGCGTCCCGCGCCGCGGGGCGCACGATCGCCGCGGCCGGGGGCACACTGGCGCTGACGATGCTCGCGGCGAGCGGTGTCGCGACGCCAGGGCTGCTCGGCCCGGTGGCGATCGGAGTCGTCATCTCGGGCCTCTTGAGCGTCGCGCTGGCGCTCACGGCGATGCCTGCGCTGCTGCGCCTGCTCGGCCCCAACCTCGATCGCTGGGAGATCCGGCTCGCCCGCCCTGACACGACCCCGCACGGCAACCGAGCGGGAGCGCTCGCGGAACGACTGATCGCCCACCCCGCCATCACCGTTCCGCTGATCCTCGTCGGGATGCTGGCGCTCGCGTCTCCCGCCGGCGCGCTGCGCATGGGCCCACCCGACGCCTCAGAGCTACCCGCCTCGAGTCCCGCACGCGTCGCGATGCGGATGGTGGAACACACGATCGGACCGGGATGGGCGGCGCCATTCGTGATCGTGGCGAGCGCCGAGCACGGCACGATAACCACCCCGGAGCGCCTGCGGGCGCTGATGCGCTGGCAGGAACAGATCGCACGCGAACCAGGCGTGGCGGCGGTCTTCGGCCCGGCGTCGGTCGCCGGCGCGCAGCGCGAGCTCGCCGACGCCCACACCGCGCTCGCCTCCGCGCCCAAACAGCTGGAAGGCGCCCAACGCGGAATCGCGAGCCTGCGCTCGGGACTGAGCCGCGCAGGCAGCGGCGTCGCGAAACTGCGAGACGGCCTCACCTCGGCGACAACCGGCGCAAGATCGCTCGGCGGCGGCGCCGGACGCGCCGCGGGCGGCGCCGAACAGCTGGCGGCACAAACTGGCAGGGCCAGGGATGGCGCCGAGCGATTGACGAACGGGGCGCGCCGCGCGCACGCAGGTGCGTCGCGATTGGCCGGCGAAACACGCCGGGCGCGCGCGGGCGCAACGCGACTCGGCAGCGCAACTGGCCGCGCCGGCGCAGGTGCAACGCAGCTGCAGACGGGCATCGCCCAGGCGGCGAGCGGATCGGCCGGGCTCGCGACCGGACTCGACGAAGCCGCCGCGGGCGCCGACCACCTGGCCACCTCCGACGCTCAGCTGACAACCGGCGCGGCGCAGCTGGCGGAAGGGATGGACACGCTCGACAACACCGTGCACGCGCTCGTCGCACCGATCGACCTGATCGCCGAACAGCTCCACACCTGGGTCGGCTGGATCGCGGCGCTGCAGGCCTCCGATCAACAGCTGCGCGACCGGCTGGGCGAAGCCAAACACGAGCTCGCCGCGATGAGCACCGGACGTAGCGACCCCCGCTATCCAGCTCTCGCCGCAGACCTCGCCGCCATCGAACAGCTGATCGAACAGAACGACCCCGCACAGCTTGCCCAGATCCAGCAGCAGCTGAGCCAGGGCCTGGAATGGCTTGCGACCCTGCCGACGAAGCTGTCGCAATTGACCGCCGGCCTCGACCGGCTGCGAACCGGCGCCGACAGACTCGCCACCGGCACGCGGGAATCCGAAGAAGGAGCCCGCGCGCTCGCCTCCGCCCTGCACCGTCTCGCCGCGGGCGGGCACGCCCTCAGCAACGGGCTCACCGGTCTGAGCCGCGGCGCGGACCAGCTCACCACCGGGCTCGGCACGCTCACCAAAGGCGACGCCCAGCTCGCAGGCGGACTCGGCAAGCTCGCCGCAGGCAACACACGTCTGGCGGGCGGGCTCGCCAGGCTCACGCGCGGCAATGCCCAGCTTACGGGCGGACTCGGCAAGCTCACAAGCGGCGGCATCCAGCTCGCAGGCGGACTCGGCAAGCTCGCCGCAGGCAACACACGTCTGGCGCAAGGGCTTGCCGCCGGCAACAGCCGCACGGGAGCGCTCGCCGCCGGGCTCGGCGCCACCCAAAAGCCGTTGCGGAGCTACGCGACGATGCTGCACGGCTACCAGCGGGACAGCCGGCTGCTTCACACCGACTCCCCTCATGCGCTCGACTCCGGCTACCTCGTGCTCACCGCGCTCGACGGCACCGTCTCACCGACACGCGAACAGGTCGCGCAGCTCGTCAACGTCGACGGGGGCGGCCAGGCCGCCCGCATGATGGTGATCGCCTCCAGCCCACCCGACTCACCCGCCACCGCTGCGCTCAGCGGAAGGCTCAGGCGCGCGCTGCCATCGCTTGCTGCGGCGACCGGAAGCACGGTCGAGATCGGCCAGGGCGCGCAATACCTGCTCGACTACACGAACACCAACACGGCCCGCTTCCCCTGGCTGATCCTCGCGCTTGCGATCGTCGCGGTGCTCACGCTGATCGTGGTGCTGCGGGCGCTGCTGCTGCCGCTCATCGCCGTCGCCCTGAACCTCGCCACGATCGCGGTCGCGCTCGGAGCCCTGGAGCTGCTCACCGAGAAGCACGTGCTCGGCGGGCCCGGCTACATCGACGCTGCCTCCGGCGCGGGCATCCTCTCGATCATGTTCGTGCTCTCGATCGACTACGAGGTGTTCCTGCTGACACGCATGCGCGAGCATTGGGTCGCAGAGGGCGACGCCGACGGCGCGATCCGGCACGGCCTGCACCACACCGCCGGGGTGATCACCGGCTCTGCGGCGATCATGACCGCAGTCTTCCTCGCGTTCGCCGGCGCCGACGTCATCCCACTGCGCCAGTTCGGCGTCGGCCTGACGATCGCGGTTCTGCTCGACGCGACGATCGTCAGGCTTGTGCTGCTCCCCGCGATCATGCGCATCACCGGGCCGCGCATATGGTGGATGCCGGACTGGCTCGCGCGCAGGCTCCCGGACCTGGAGCCTGCACACACAGACCCGGCGGGCCGACTCGCGAGCGCCCCCGCACAGCGTCCGTCCGACGGGCCGGCTGCATACAGCCCACGAGCTGAGTACATCAGGTGGCGCCAAGCCACCGGAACGATCCAGTAACCCGAAAGGAAGTGATTCAGATGCCAAGCGCCAAGACCGCTGTGTCCGAGACCCTCGTCGAGGAGACACCCACTGAGGAGAGGATCGACCTGCCTGAGCAGTGGTTGGAGCTGGCCAAGGTGAGCCAGCGAACCGCGACCGAGACAGTCCGCAAGTTCCTCGAGACGGCGGAGAACGTGCCCCTGCTCGGAGCGGGCCTGTCGATCACCGAGCGCCTTGCGCACATGGAGTACGACGCCCTGCGCGGCATCGTGCACAGCGCCGTGGGCGTCGATGTGAACGTGGGCGTGAACGTGGACGTGCTGTCCAAGGGTCTGCATGTTGACGTGCTGTCGAAGGGCGTGAATGTGAACGTGCTGTCACGGGAGGCCACCGCCTGATCCCGTGCGAATCACTGACCGACGATGGGGTCTTCTACCGATGCGCGCGCGCCGCGCAGAGGCGAGCCTGCGTGCCTAGCATCGTCACCAATCGGGGAGCTTCCGAATGTCCGTAGCGGATGGAGCCAGCGTCGCCGTCCCGGCAGGCAGGTGGTCGATCGACGTCTCGCGCTCGAGCGTCACGTTCACCGTGAAGCACATGATGCTCACCAGCATGAGTGGCCGCTTCCGCGATTTCGATGGGACGCTCGACATGGGATCAAACCCGCCGCGTGCGACGGGAGCGGTCAAGGCAGCCTCGATCGACACGAATGAGCCGGTGCGCGACGAGCACCTGCGGCGCTCGGCCGACTTCTTCGACGCCGAGCGATATCCGGAGATCAGCTTCGACTCGACCCGCATCGACCACCTCGACAGCAGGCGCATGCGCATCGTGGGTGACCTGACGATGCGTAGCGTCACCCGTGAGATCGAGCTCGATGCGCGGCTCGACGGCGGGGCACGCGAGACCGGCGAAGGCGAGCGCATCGAGCTCGAGTTACGAGGAGCGCTCAGCCGCAAGGACTTCGGCCTCAGCTGGAATCAGGTGCTCGACACGGGCGGAGTGCTGCTCGGCGACAAGGTCAGGATCTCACTCAGGATCTCCGCGGTGAAGCGCGCCCCGGTCGCGACCTAGCCGATCCGTAGTAACGCGCACCGGCCTGAGGAGAGTCCCCGATGCGCCGACTGCCTTGCATGCAGCAACCTTGCAGTACGACATCTGACTCGTCGCACTCGACCCAAAGGCAGGTACGGAGATGAAGGCTCTCGTCTACCACGGCCCCGGCGAACGAGGCTGGGACACCATTGCCGACCCCACGATCCTCGACCCCACGGATGCGATCGTGCGGATCGACACCTCGACGATCTGCGGCACCGATCTGCACATCCTCAAAGGCAACGTCCCCGAGACGACGCCCGGCACGGTGCTCGGACACGAGGCCGTGGGAACGGTGCAGGAGGTGGGAGCCGGCGTGAGCACGGTCGTCCCAGGCGACCGGGTGCTGATGTCGTGCGTAAGCTCCTGCGGGCGCTGCCGCTACTGCAAGGAGGGCCGCTACGGCCAGTGCCTCGGCGGAGGAGGCTGGATCTTCGGCCATCTGATCGACGGCCTGCAGGCGGAATACGCGCGCGTGCCGTTCGCCGACAACTCCGTCTACAAGGTTCCCGCACAGCTCACCGACGAGCAGGTGCTGTTCCTCGCCGACATCCTCCCCACCTCCTACGAGGTCGGCGTGCTCAACGGCATGGTCTCACCGGGAGATGTGGTCGCGATCGTCGGCGCCGGTCCGATCGGCCTCGCGGCGATCCTCACCGCCAAGCTCTACACACCCGGAAGGATCGTCGCGATCGATCTCGCCGACAGCCGGCTGGAGAGTGCTCGCAGGTTCGGCGCTGACATCACGATCAACAACAGCAGCGAAGACCCCGTGGCGTTGGTCATGGAGATGACAGACGGTCTCGGTGCCGACGCCGCCTTCGAGGCTGTCGGCGTGCCGCAGACCTTCGAGCTGGCCACGGAGCTGATCCGTCCGGGCGGGCGGGTCGCGAACATCGGCCTGCACGGCCAGTCAGCGACCCTGCATCTGGAGAAGCTGTGGATCCGCGACGTCACCATCACCACTGGGCTCGTCGACACGTTCAGCATCCCGCAGCTGATGCGGCTGATCTCGAGCGGTCGCCTCGACCCATCGTTGTTCGCCACACACCGCTTCGCGCTCGGCGACACGATGTCCGCGTACGACACGTTCGCCGACGCCGCCAACACCGGCGCCCTCAAGGTCGTGCTGCAGGGCACGAGCGCAACCTCGCCGATCGCCACGGTGGAGCGGGTTGCTGCTCTCGCGTGACGCGCTAACAGGTTCCCGAGTACACCGAAACGCCGGCTCCAGACGCCGGTTCGTCCACTCTTCCCGAATCGGTCGACCGGAGGATCGCGCCGAGGTGGACGACGTACCAGACCCCTCGCCAGGAGATCATCGACGCGATGCCAAACGAGCGGGTATGGCCAGCCTCGCGGTAGACGACGCGCGCGTTGGGCATCTCGTAGTAGCCGATGCTGTTGTAACAAACGCCAGGTGGAACCCAGTGGCCGTAGCGGGACTGCACGTTGACCTTGACGAGCTGGGCGTTCGCGGCGTCGCGGCCGAGCAGCTTGTGAGCCACGGCGATGTCCAGGCCGTAGTCGTGAACGAGCCGGTTGGTCCAGTCCGAGCTCGCCGACGGAATCGCCTTCAGCTGAGCGTACGCGCCCCTCGGGAAGAAGGCCCTCAGCGCGGGAGCCACCGAGCCCGTGGAGATGCCGGCCCACAGAGACGCCATCAGCGACTTGAACTGCGCGCTGCTACCGGACGGATACGCGTGAGTCTGAGGCAGCGAGCCGGGAGACGGTCCCGCCTGATGAGCGTGAGCGCGCCTCACGCGATGCGATACCTCCGCTCGTACCGCCGTGGTACGAGACTTGCCGACGCTTGCGCTCACCCGAGCGCCCGAGGAGCCACCGCGCACGTCGGCGATCGCGGACGCTCCCACCACGAGCACGAGCAGGAACACGAGACCTGCGGCGCGATGTCGATGAGTCCGCGAGGTCATGCGGAGTCAACTTAACGAAATAGACGCGGTCCCGTGCCGTTTGAGGAACCCTCGCGCTCTCGCCTTGCGGCTCGATCGGTTGGGTGGCACGGCCTCACACCTCGGTGGCCTCGCTCTTTGCGGCTCGGTTCCGCGTCTGGATGCAACCTAACAAGCGGCTCCTCCGGCGCGCAAGACCCCCCGAGAAGATCACCCCGGATTTTCCGCAGAAATGTGCTCAGCGGGCCGCGAGCGAGGCGTACACGGCGTCGACGAGCGTGCGGTTGAGCGTGCTCTGCCAGCGGGGAATGACGTGGTTCATCGCGTAGCCGAACGCCACGCCTGCATCGGGGTCGGCGAAGCCGAGCGCGCCGCCGGTGCCGAAGTGGCCGAAGCTCCGGCCATTGGGCCCGAGCGGCCGGCGCGCGGTGGTGCGCTGGAACCCGAGACCGAACGCGACCTCCTCGCCGAGGATCGGACAGTGCCCGGTGGCGCGTGGGGCGGTGGCGTGGGCGAGCAGCTCGGGCGAGAGCAGACGGCCGGGATCGAGCAGCGCGGCGTAGATCCGTGCGATGCCAGAGGCCGACGCGTGTCCGCTCGTCGAGCCGATCTGCGACGAGCGCCACGCCGGCGTGTTGACCAGGCCGACCGACGAGTAGCCGGGCGGGTTGAAGTGGGCCAGCGCGTTCATCAGGAGATCGCCCTCGAGCGCGTCGAACGCGCCGATCGTCGGCATCGGCTGTGCAGGCGCCCACACCACGTCCGCGCAGCGGTCCTGCTGAGCTACCGGCACACCGAACCACACGTCCGCATCGAGCGGCTCGGCGATCGCTCGCAGTCGCTCACCCGGCATCTGGCCGCTCGCACGATGGATCAGCTCCCCGATGAGATGGCCAAACGTGTTGGTGTGGTACACCACCCGCTCTCCCGGCGCCCACCACGCGTCGGTCGCCGCGACCGCGCCGGCCATCCGCTCCCAGTCGAACAGGTCCTCGTCGGTGAGCGTCTCGCGGATCGCGGGGACGCCCGCGCGGTGGCTGAGCGCGTGCGCGACCGTGGCCCCTGTCTTGCCGCCGACGGCGAACTCGGGCCACACCTCGGCGACGGGCTGATCGAGTGCGAGCCGTCCCTCCTCGACGAGCCGCAGCGCAAGCAGGGCGAGGATCGCCTTTCCGACCGAGTAGACCCCCACGATCGTGTCGTGGCGCCACGGCTGGGTGCGAGCCTCGTCGGCCCATCCGCCCACCAGGTCAACGACGGTCTCGCCCGCGACGATCACGTGCACGGCCGCGCCGAGCTCGCCTCGCTCGGCGAAGTTCGCCTCGAACGCCTCCCGGACCCGCGCGAACTCGGGGGCGCAGTGCCCGTCGATCGGCGTGCTCACCCCCAGAAGTCTGACACGGCGACCGTCAGAGCTTGCGCGCCCTGACCGCCGTTCCGTAAGCGCAGATCTCCGTCCACACCGAGCCCAGCTCTGAGGTGTCGAAGCGAAACGCGATGATCGCGTTGGCGCCTTTCGCCCCCGCCTCCTCCACCAACCGTTCGGTCGCGTCCTGGCGACCCGCGGCGAGCATCTTCGTCATCCCCTTCAGCTCGCCGCCGACCAGCGACTTCAGGCTCGCGCCGATCTGGGAGCCGAGGTTGCGCGAGCGCACCGTGAGGCCGAAGACCTCTCCGTAGACCTCCTCGATCTCATAGCCGGGCAGGTCGTTCATCGTCGAGATGATCATGCGTTCACCGTACCACCGTCGCAGCCCGGAAATTCGAGACAAGTCCTCGATCTTCACGCGGGTTTTCTACGCATCGCCAAGGTGAAAGGCACTGATGAACGGGACGCTCGCCGTGTCTACGGTGGATGGGTGCCTGGTCGCAGTCTTCGCATAGCGCGTATCGCCGGGATACCGATCGGGGTGAGCCCGTGGTGGCTCGTGATCGTCGCGTTGATCACGTGGTCGCTGGGGGACTCGTACTTCCCGGAAGTGGTGAACGGCATCAGCCCCGCGGCGTCCTACGCGCTGGGCCTCGCGAGCGCGCTGCTGCTGTTCGCGAGCATCCTCGCCCACGAGTTCGGCCACGCGATCGTCGCGCGCAGGCACGGCATCGAAGTGGAGGGGATCGACCTGTGGCTACTCGGCGGCGTCTCGCGCATGCGCGGAGAGGCCCACGACCCCGGCGACGAGCTGCGCTATGCGCTTGCCGGTCCCGCCGTCACAGCCGCGATCGCCTCGATCTTCGGCGTCGTCCTGGTTGCACTGCCCGCCTCGACCCCCGCGATGCTTCGAGCGCTCGTCGAATACCAGGTGCTCGTCAACGGGATGATCTTCGTTTTCAACCTGCTGCCAGCGTTCCCGCTCGACGGCGGCCGCGTGCTGCGCTCGCTGCTGTGGCGTCGCAGCGGCGACATCGGTCCAGCTACACAGACCGCCGCGAGCGTCGGGCGCGGCTTCGGCTACCTGATGATCTTCCTCGGGGCGCTGGAGTTCACGGCCGGTGCCGCCGGCGGGCTGTGGCTGGCGCTGATCGGGTTCTTCCTCGTCACGGCCTCCGGCCAGCAGGCGGCCGGCGCGCAGGACCGTGCCCCCCGTGGGGCACTTCCCTATTCACCTCGACGGGAAGCCGCCGAGGAACCAGCCAGGAGCGCGCGGTAGCGACGCGCCGAATGAGAAACCGGAGGAGATTGTGATGTTCCAGAACGTGCTCGTGGGTGTGGACGGCAGGACCAACGGACGCGACGCCATCGCGCTCGCCTCTCAGCTCATCGATCCCGACGGCAAGCTCACGCTGGTCCACGTGCACCGCGACGAGGCGACCGAGCGCGGGATCTCACACGAGCTCCTGGAAGAGGAGCGCACCATGGCCGCCGTCGACGCGGAGCTTGTCAGCGTCGCCTCGACGAGCCCGGGGTCTGGGCTTCACCAGCAGGCGCAAGACATCAGTGCGGATCTG
Organism: uncultured Solirubrobacteraceae bacterium; assembly: GCA_964588985.1. Taxonomy (GTDB): domain Bacteria; phylum Actinomycetota; class Thermoleophilia; order Solirubrobacterales; family Solirubrobacteraceae; genus Palsa-744. The sequence goes on along the minus strand of CAZPQW010000004.1, from coordinate 108,423 downwards.
CTCGTGGTCGGCTCCTGCAGCCACGGGGTGCTCGGGCGGGCGCTCCTGGGCGACGACACGCGTGCTGCCCTGAACGGGGCTCCGTGCACCGTCGCGGTCGCGACCCGCGGCTATGCGGAGCAGCTGCGGTCAGACACCTAGAGCCAGGGCAGGCGGACTTGACTGTCGTGCCGTGCTCGCAAGGTGTACAAACCTCGTCGCAGCTACTCACACTTTCACAAAACCACCTATTCATCACAAGGGCTCACCAACACCCTTGCGCATGACCTGTAGGAGCGCTACGTTTCTCTCATGAGGTTTCGCATCACCAGACACGCGAGCGGATCGCCTCCGGAGGATGCCCTAGACCTGCTGACCATGCGGATGGGCAACCGCTGCGAGGACGTGCGGTTCGCGCGCGTTGGCCCGAATGTAACAGCGATCCTCGACCGGGACCTCCCGGTGGCCGTGACACAGGACGAACGCGTCGACATCGGCCGTCGCGAGGTGCTCGGCGCAGTCGCGGAGATCTGCGAGCGAACGCCTGAGCTCAAGCTCGACTGGTTCGCCGTCAGTCCCGCGCGCTAGACCCTTTCGGACCCGTGCGCGTGTGGCCGACGCCCATCGTGGAGCGCCGGCATCGTCACTCCGGAGGTGGGGCTAGCAGGTACCGGACGCCGCTGGGACTGCCTGGCAGTTGGCAGATGCGGTATTGCCGTCGCCGCCGAGGATCGCGGATCCTGTACCCGATGCGGTGTTCGACTCACCGCCGACCGCGGTCGCATCGAAAGTCGTCGCGGAGTTGTCGAAGCCACCGAGAATCGAGGCAAACGAGCCACTTGTGGAGTTGTCGTCACCACCGGCGACCGACGCTCCGCCCCCGCTGGCTGTGTTGAACTGCCCGCCGCCAACCGCCGCGGCGCCACCGGAGGCAGTGTCCACCTCGCCTCCGCTCACCGTCGACTCGAGGCCCGAGGCGGTGTTCTCGAACCCGCCGAGGACCGCCTGCGCTCCCGTGGAGCAGCTTCCCGACAGAGAGCTGCCGCTCCCGGCCAGGTTCTCACACCCGCCAACCACGCTCGAGAACGTGCCGGACGCCAGGTTGAAGTTCCCGCCACCTACGGAGGAAGCCATGCCCTGTGCTTCGTTCTGTTCCCCTCCCGTGACCGCAGCGAATTCCCCGCCAGCGGTGTTGTGATCGCCGAGGACGACCGCAAACGGAGCGCCCAGCGAGTCGGCCTGCCCCGCGATCAACCCTCCATATGACGTGAACGCCTGCTGGTCGCCGAGCACGAGGTTGTGAGAGCCGGTCTGTGTACCGGGTTTCTCGTCGTAGCCGATGATCACGTTGCCGAGGCCGTTGACCGTCCCGGCCGTGCTCCCCGAGCCACTGACGATCTGCAGGTTCAGGCCGGTCAACCGCAGCGTGCTGCCGATCCGCGAGACGCCTGCGAGCGTGTTACTGAGCCCATTGACCGTGCTCTGAAGCGAGCCGACACCTCCCTGCTGCGAGCTCACCTGCGACTGAAGGGTGGTGATGGTGCTCTGCTGGGAGGCCACGGTTTCGCGCAGCGATTTGACTTCGTGCTGCGCGGCGCTGAGAGCACCGGCACTGGCGAGCGTCAGCTCGTGCTGACCGTGAGCGCACTTGCCGGACTTACCAGCGGCGTGCAGCGCACCGCCTTTCCCGGAGCAGAGGACGACGCTGCTCGCCGCATGCGCCGCCGCGACTGCGCACAGCAAGAGCACCGCGCCCACAATCACACCCATCTTGATCCGCCTCACCGCAAACCTCCGATCTGTCGCGCCCCACAAGGCGCTGCTGGACTCTGCCAAACGCGTCGCGCCAGCCAACTCGGTGGCGAGTCTAGAGCTGAGCCCGGGCGCCAAAGCACGCTCGATCCCGGTTCCCTACAGTCCGGCACGGCGCAGCAGCGTGTACGCGGATATGTCGAGCCCGGTGGTGATCTTGAGGAGCGTGTCGATGCTCGGGTTGAGCTTCCCGTGCTCGATCGCGGCCATCTCGCTGGGGGCGATACCGGCTTTGAGGGCAAGGGCTTCTTGGGAATGGCCTCGCTCTCGGCGGATGCGCTGGATAGCTTGGCCGATGGCTTCGTGGACGGCGGCCTTGCAAGGCGGGGCCACGGCAAGACCGCTGGCAGCAACAACCTTGTGGGCTGGCTGCTCACACTGTCGCATTTTCAACCTCCCCGGCGAGTTCGACGAGGTTGATCTCGAGGGCGCAGAGGATACGTTTGACGGTTGTCCAGCTGGGGTTTGCCTGGCCACGCTCAATCCGGGCAAGTGCCCCGACCGTGAGGCCGGCAGTGTGCGCGAGATCCTCCTGCGTGCTTCCGCGTTCGTGGCGCAGTCGACGCAGGGTGCGGGCAAGGGATTGGTCGGTCGGATCTACCGTGTCCATGGTTCATGGCTAACTGGTGGAATAGGCAGCAAGCTACCCGGAGATGGCGCCTGGGTAGACAGAGAGAGCAACCTGTGTCTAAGGTTGCGGACTTATACGCTGGAGTATCGGAGCGCTGCTAGAGGCTGACGGTGTTCGCGGCCGTGATGGGGTCTTCCTTGAGATGCCTCGCGCCGGCTTGCTTAGCGAGGCGAGCGCTTACCCCTGGCCCACCAAGCGCCAGCGACCAGCTGTCGGCGAACCTCCCGAGCTGTTTCGCGTGTCGGGATAGCCGCTGGGGCATGGTCGCCGCAACGACGGTCAGCTCGGGGTGAGCGAGCTCGGCGACCTCAGTGAGGGTCTCTATCGGGGTGTCGGCACCGAGATAGGTGATGCGCCAGCCAAGCTCGTGGAGCGCGATCCCGAAAACCATTAGAGCGAGGGAGTGCTGCTCGTTCGGTGCACACGCCAGCAGCGCACGGGGGCCGAGACCGCGATCCCAGCCACGCGCGAGCGCATACAGGCGCGCCTGGAAGAAGTTGGTCGCGAAATGCTCCTCCGCCACCGTGACCTGCCCGGCGCTCCACCGCTCCCCAAGCTCGTGCATGTACGGCAACAGCACATCGCGCGCGACCGTCGTTGGCGTGAACGTCGCGAACAGACGCTCGAGCGTCCGCTGCGCCGAGGTCTCGTCAAAACGCGCGAGCGCGCTGTGGATCGCCTGCCGAGCCACCATCGCGTCGTCCGACGGAACCCTGCGGCCAGTCCCGGCAGCCACGGAGAAGCGCGCCGCGATCGTCATCTCCGCAGCCTGAGCCGCCGGGACCCCTTCGCTCAGATAGCGCTGCATCAGACGCACACGCGACTCATCCGCAGACGAATACAGCCTGTAGTTGCCCGCAGAACGCCGCGGATGCAACAACCCATACCGACGTTCCCACGCCCGCAGCTGGTAGGCGGTGATACCCGTCCGACTACTCAGGTCCCCAATACGCATCCACGCTGATCGAACACCCGGCATGATTCCACAAGCCTAAACCTTAGACAAAGGCTCGACAAGCACAGCAAGGTGCTGCGGGGGGCTTCCTGTGCGAAGGCCTCCAGAACCGGGGACCCTCTTCTTCCGACTGACCGCACGCAGCGGGAGCGCAGGTGCTTTGAGAGGCCAGTTTCGGTAGAAACACACGATGGGTATCGAGGCCACAGGCAACCGATTACGAGCACCTCATGCTACGGCTTCCACCCGCCCCTCTCTCGTCGCCTGTACGCCCCCGGCTCGACCCTCAAGACGAGCCTCCCGTCAGGCCGCCGAACCGTGACGACCTCTCCATGCTCTAGATGCGCATCGAAATGGCATTCCTGACAGAGCCAGCTCACCTCCAGCGGCTTTGAATAGTCACCGTGGTCGGCAACGATTCTCGAGCGGCCGTTACAGTAGCCACTGCAAATTTGCGTTTATCGTGCGATTTCAGGAGGCGAGCATGAGGGTTGTAAGGATTATGATGTTTTGTGTAGTTGGAATAAGTGTCATGGGTGCCGCGACGGCCATCCAGGCATCCGCCGCAGCGCCCGAATTCGGACGATGCGTGAAAGTCGGCAGCGGCAAAGGGCACTTTACTTCAGGCAGCTGCGTCACAGAAAAAGAAGGCGGTGCCTACGAATGGCACCCAGGAGTCGAAAAAGGCGGCTTCACAGGCGTTGGAGGCGTCATCACGATTTCCACCGTCAACGGAACTGGAGTGACATGCAAAACCGCCCGCGGCGGCGGCATCATTACATCACCAAAACGCGAGGCCGACCTAACCGTCACCTTCACCGGCTGTGAAAGCGCAGGCCTTCACTGCAATACAGTCGGCGCCAAAGAAGGCGAACTCGTCAGCAACACCCTGGAAGCAGAAATAGGCTGGGAAAAGAAAGAAACCAAAGCCGTCGCGATAGACATCTTCCCAGAAGGCCACACTGGACTGTTCGCCACGCTCAACTGCGGCGGGTCTATCCACGTGGAAGCGTCCGGCTCGATCATGGCGAGAGTCACGGCGGACACGATGCAGACAGCATCCACGATCAAATGGAGCGCGAACGTCGGCGTCCAGAAACCAGAACGCTTCGAAGGCGGCCTCCCCGACATCATCGAAATCATCATCAACGGAGGAGCACCCGAACAAGCCGGGATCACCGGCTCCGAGAGCGTTACCAACGAAGAAGCCATAGAGGTCAACGCGGTCGTTTGAGCAATATCATTGGCGAGCGCGCATCGATCCGGATGCGCGCTCGCTGACCGAGCCCAGCTTGGCCTCCTGCTCGCCGACGAGTCACGGGCAATCAAAGCCGAGCAGACGATGAAAGAAGTGCGGGACGGACCATAACGAGCCGCTCGACGGGTTGGGCTGGGGCAGACGCTCTTCGCGCATCCGAGAGCCGTGCACGAGCCCGGCGTGGCGCTGATCCGGTACCGCACCGGTACCGCAGATCCGTGTCCGGTTTGCCCGTTATCGTCCGCGTATGTCCGCAGGCAATCCGAGCACATCTAGCCGCGATCCCGCACTCCAGAGCCAAATCTCGCTCTGGGCCTGTAAGCGGCGGACGGGGGTCGAACCCGCGACCTCAAGCTTGGGAAGCTTGCGCTCTACCAACTGAGCTACCACCGCGTGGCACCAGAGTTTACGCCGTGGACGACTAATCTTCGTGGCCGTGACTCGCCGTGCCCTGCCGATCCTCGCCTCGCTGGCCGGCGCATGCCTGATCGCGCTGCTCGTCTACGGCGTGTCCCACCAGGCCACGAGCCGCACGCTCGACGACCTCGTCGCCCGTAAGCAGTGGCCCGCCGCGCCCGAGGCCACGCGCATGCTGCCCGTGCTCGGCAACAGCACCCACGGCTCGCTCGCCTCGCTGAAGGGCAAGGTCGTTGTGCTCAACTTCTGGGCCTCGTGGTGCGTGCCGTGCCAGACCGAGGCGCCGCTGCTCGAGCGCGCCCAGGGGATGCTCGAACGCCACAACGCCACCGTGCTCGGCGTCACCTACCTCGACGCGTCGCCCGACTCGCAGCGGTTCGTCAACCGGTACCACCTCAGCTACACCAACCTGCGCGACAACATCGGCAGCTTCGCCCACGCCTACGGCACCGACCAGCTACCCGAGAGCTTTATCGTCGACCGCCAGGGCCGCATCGTCGCGATCTCCAGGGGAGAGATCGAACAGAGCTTCGTCAACCGCGCCCTCGCGCTCGCCAAGAGCACATGACGCGCCCCACCCGCACCATCGCCCGCGTACTCGTCGTGCTGCTCGGCGTTGGGGCGTTCGCGGCGCCCGTCACCGCGTCGGCAGCCGCCTCCCGCCCCACCCTGCCCGTGATCGAGCGCCAGGTGATGTGCGTCACGTGCAAAATCCCGCTCAACGTCGCCGAGTCTCCGCAGGCCAACGAAGAGCGCGCCTACATCCAGGAACTGATCGACCAGGGCCAGAGCGAAAGCCAGATCAAGAGCTCGCTCGTCGAGCAGTACGGCCCCGCGGTGCTCGGGCTGCCGCGCGCGCACGGCTTCGACCTCGCCGCTTATCTCGTTCCAGTAGTAGTCGTGGTCGCGCTCATCGCCACGCTGCTCGTGCTGCTGCCCAGCTGGCGTCGCCAAGCACGCGCCGCCGTCACGCGCAAAACGCCCGTCGTCGCGCTCAGCGACGCCGACGCCGCGCGGCTCGAGTCGGACATCGCCCGCTTCGACTGACCGCCCCGACTTGACTACATGTGCTCCGGCGCGCTCACCCCGAGCAGCGCCAGGCAGCGCGCGATCGTGCTCGCGCTCACCACGCACAGCGCGATCCGCAGCGACTCCACGCTGCGCGGCTCCGCGCCCACCACGTGGCAGTCGCGGTAGAAAGCCGTGAAGCCCTGCGCCAGCTCCAGCGCGTACGCCGCCACGCGGTGCGGCGCGCGCCGCTCGACCGCCTCAGCCAGCTCCGCCGGGAACGCCAGTAGCTGCTCGATCAGGTGGCGCTCGGTCGGGTGCAACCCCTCGCGCTCGGGGTCGATCACGCCCGCCACCGCCTCCGCCACCCGCTCCGCGCCCGCCTTCGCCAGCATCGACGCGATCCGCGCGTGCGCGTACTGCACGTAGTAAACGGGGTTCTCGCTCGACTGCTGGCGCGCCAGGTCCAGGTCCAGATCCACGGTGGTGTCGTGCGAGCGCGCCAGCAGGAACCAGCGCGCCGCGTCCACGCCGATCTCCGCCACCAGGTCGTCGAGCGTCACGAACTCGCCCGAGCGCTTGGACATCTGCGCGCGCTCGCCCGAGCGCACCAGATGCACCAGCTGCATGATCAGCAACTCCAGCTCGTCCGGGTTCCCGCCCAGCGCCGCGTACGCCGCCTTCATCCGCATCACATAGCCGTGGTGGTCCGCGCCCCACACGTCGATCTGGCGCTCGAAGCCGCGCTCCCGCTTGCCCTGGTGGTAGGCGATGTCCGGCGCGAAGTACGTGTACTCGCCGCTCGAGCGCACCAGCACCCGGTCCTTGTCGTCGCCGAAGTCCGTCGTGCGCAGCCACAGCGCGCCGTCGCTCTCGTATGTGTGCCCCTGCTCCTCCAGCAGCGACAGCGTGTGCGCGATCGCGCTGCGCTCGCCCTCGTGCAGCGAGCTCTCGAACGTCCAAGTGTGGAAGTCCTCCACGCCGAACGCGCCCAGCGAGCGCTTCAGCTCCCCCACCATCACAGCCACCGCCACGCGACCCAGCTCGTCCACGTCCATGCTCGCCGCATCGGTCAGCTGTGTCGCCAGCTCGCCCACGTACTCGCCCTGGTAGCCGTCCTCCGCCGGGCGTTCCCCGCGCGCGAGCGCCTGGATCGACTCCGCCAGCTTGCGCACCTGCGAGCCCGCGTCGTTGACGTAGAACTCGCGCTCCACGCTGTGGCCGTGGAACGCCAGCATCCGCGCCAGCGCATCGCCATACGCCGCGTTGCGCGCATGGCCCACGTGCATCGGCCCCGTCGGGTTAGCCGACACGAATTCCACCAGCACGCGCTCCGGCCGCGCCGCGCCGCCCGCGCCGTATGCCTCGCCCGCCTCCAGCGCGCTTGCGAGCGCACCCGTCAGCCACGAGTCCGCCAGGAACAGATTCACAAACCCGGGGCCCGCCACCTCGAAGCGCTCGAGGCTCGCGCCCAGACGTTCGCCCAGCGCCTCCCCCAGCCGCTGCGCCACATCGCGCGGAGGCGCCCCCAGGCCGGGAGCGAGCAGCAGCGCGGCATTGGTCGAGTAGTCGCCGAACTTCGCCTGCCGTGGACGTTCCAGGGTGATCCCGCCGCGTGTGCCCTTGCCTGAAGCTTCCTCGCCGCCGTCGGCGCCTGGGGCAACGTCGGAGGCCGTCAGCGAGGCCGCGGCGTCGAGCACCGCCGCGCGCAGAGCGTCCAACGGCGTCAGCAGCCGGTTTGTCGGCTGCCGCGTGGCGGCCTGCTCATGGTCTGTGGAAAGGTCGGTCATGGGTCCGTGCGCGGCGATTGCGATACTAGCTACGTGAACGACCAAGACTCAGGCGCCGAGCGCCACATAAACATCCATCTCTCCCCCGAGATCATGGGGGGCGTATACGCGAACTTCGCCAACGTCAGCCACTCCGACTACGAGTTCACCGTCACCTTCGCGCGCGTCGACCACGAGGTCGAGTCGGACGAGGTTCCGGGCGTGGTCGTCTCCCGCGTGAACCTCTCCCCGCGTTTCATGCGCGAGCTGATCGACGCGATGGAGGACAACTACTCCAAGTGGCTCACGCGCGAGGGCATCAAGAACCTGCCCGAGTACGGCGGCACCGAGGCGGGCGCGGACTCCGAATAGGTCCGCGCGCGGCGCTCACGCGGCGCATGAGCGAACGGTTCGGGCTGACCGTTCGCTTGCAGGGGGATGAGCCGTGGAACGCTCGCAGAAGAGCGGTGTTCCTACCCTGCACACATGAAGGTCGCGGTCATCTCCGACATCCACGCCAACCGGCACGCCTTCGAGGCCACGCTCGACGCGGTCGCAGCCAGCGACGCATCCGAGCTGTGGTGCCTCGGCGACCTCGTCGGCTACGGCGCCGAGCCCGACGCGTGCGTTGAGCTCGCGCGCGAGCACGTCGCGGTGTGCCTCGCCGGCAACCACGACATGGCCGTCACCGGCGAGATCTCCCTCGGCGAGTTCTCCCGCGGCGCGAACGTCGCCGCGCAGTGGACTCGCGAGGTGATCGCTCCCGAGAACCTCGAGTTCCTGCGCACGCTGCAACCCCGCGGCGAGGAGGCCTCGATCGGCCTCTACCACGCCAGCCCCCGCGACCCCGTCTGGGAGTACGTCCTCTCCGCGCTGCTCGCCGAGCTCTGCCTCGACGCCCAGCAGCAGCGCATCTGCCTCATCGGCCACTCTCACGTCGCGCTCTCCTTCGTCCGCCACGAGGGCGAGCTCGCCACCGGCGAGCCGCGCAGGGACGGCGCTCGGCTCGACGTGCACGACGGCGAATGGCTGCTCAACCCTGGCAGCGTCGGGCAGCCCCGCGACGGCGACCCGCGCGCCGCCTGGCTGCTGCTCGATCTCGACCTCATGTCCGCCACCTACCATCGCGCCGAGTACGACATCGCCGGCGCCGCGAGCGCGATCCGCGCAGCCCGCCTCCCGGACTCGCTCGCCGAGCGCCTGGAGTACGGTCAATGACCATGTCGCCGACGCGCCCGCTCCTCGCCGCCCTGCTCGGCCTCGCCGCCGCCACGCTCATCGCGTGCGGCAGCTCGACCAAGGGCCTGATCCCCGCGAGCGACGCCGGCCCGCTGCAGAGCGACTTCGAAACCGTCCAGCAGGCCGCCGAAAACGGAGACGGCAATTGCGCCACCACCGAAGCCGCGCTGCTCAAGACCAGCGAAGACCTCGCCGCCCTGCCCACCACCGTCGACGCCGGCCTGCGCAACAACCTCCACCAGGGCGTCGCCAACCTGCGCGCCAAGGCGCTCGCGCTGTGCGCGCAGCCGCTGCCGCAGACCACCGCCACCACCGAAACACCCAAGCCCACCACCACCGCCACAACCCCCACGACCCCAACCACCACAACCACCACTCCCACCACGCCGACCACGACCTCCACCACGCCAACCACCCCCAGCCCCGGCGGCGGCACGCCGGCGCCCGGCGAAACCCCAGGTGGAGGCGCGAGCAACGAACAGGGCAACGGTGAAAACCCGGGCACCGGGCGGGCCGGTGGCTCTGGACCTGGCGAAGGGCAGGAAGGCGCCGGAAAATGAGCCCCGTGGAGATCGCCGGGCGCTACCGCCTCGAGAGCCGCCTCGGCTTCGGCGGCATGTCCACAGTCCATCTCGCGCTCGACCTGCGCCTGGAACGCCAGGTGGCCGTCAAGCTGCTCGCCGAGCACCTCGCCGACGATCCCGCGTTCGTATCGCGCTTCCAGCGCGAGGCGCAGGCCGCCGCGCGGCTCGTGCACCCCAACATCGTGCAGGTGTTCGACTCCGGACGCGACGAGCGCACCGGGCAGTACTTCATCGTCATGGAATACATCGAGGGCTCCTCGTGCGCGGAAATCCTCCGCGACGACGGCTGGATGGAGGTCGACGACGCGCTGAAGATCATCGAACAGGCGTGCGAGGGGCTCGACTACGCCCACCGACATGGCGTCGTGCACCGCGACGTCAAGCCCGGGAACCTGCTGCGCGCACGCGAAGGCGAGGTCAAGCTCGCAGACTTCGGTATCGCCAAGGCCACCGAGCAGTCCTCCATCACCCAGGTCGGATCCGTGCTCGGCACCGCCGCCTACCTCGCCCCCGAGCAGGCCCGCGGCGAGGAGGCCGGCCCACCGGCGGACCTGTATGCGCTCGGCGTCGTCACCTACCAGCTGATCTCCGGGCGCCTGCCCTACGAGGCAACCTCGCTCACCGAGCTCGCGCTCAAGCAGCAGCAGGAGGAGCCGCCCACGCTCGACACGCTCGTCGCCGCCGTCAGCACCGAGCTCGCCGACGCCGTAGCGGTCGCGCTCGCGCTCGACCCCCGCGACCGCTACCCGACCGCGCGCGACATGCGCCGCGGGCTACACAACGGAGCCAATGGCATCGCGCCTGAGCGCCAGCAGCGCGCCGCCGCGCGCGTCGCGCCGCCAACGCATGCCACCACGGTGCTCCCCACCGCCAAACGGCGAGCATCCGCCCCCGCCGCAGCCCCCACCGCCGCCGCTGGTGCGCGCCGTCCGCGCCCCGGCCCCCCGCGCTCGCAGCCCGCACCCATCCCTGCCGCGGGCGCTCGCTCGACCACCAAGCAGCAGGGGCGCAACCGCCTCGCGATCGCGCTGCTCGCCGTGCTCGCGCTCGTGCTCGTGATCGTCGCCGTCGTCGTCCTCACAGCTCCGTCGTCCACCAGGGTGGTGCTGCGCAACGTCGTCTACAAAGATGTGCAGGGCACCTCCGCGGCGCTCAAGCAGCTCGTCTCCGAAAACACCCAGTAGCCGACGCGCGAGGGGCGCGCGATCGGGGCGCGAGCCGCGAGTTCGGGCAGCGTGCTCGGACTGCGCCATCCTAGGGTGCCAATGCTCGTCTTTGCCGCCCTGCTCGATGTCGAACACCTCATCCAGGTTTCCGGCTACCCGCTGCTGTTCGTCGTCGTCATGGGCGAGTCCAGCGGCATGCCCATACCCGGCGAGACGGGGCTGATCGCCGCCGCCGTGCTCGCCAGCCAGGGCAAGCTCAAAATCGAGGTCGTCATCGCGATCGCCGCCGCCGCCGCGATCGTGGGCGACAACATCGGCTACGCGATCGGACGCAAGGGCGGGCGCTGGCTGCTCGAACGCCCGGGGCGCTTTCACTACCAGCGCCTACAGGTGCTCGCCACCGGGCAGCCGTTCTTCGAACGCCACGGCCCCAAGGCCGTGTTCTTCGGCCGCTTCATCCTCGGCCTGCGCGTGTGGGCCTCGTGGCTCGCGGGCGCCACGCACATGCACTGGCGCTCGTTCGTCGTGTGGAACGCGCTCGGGGGAATCGTCTGGGCCATCGGCATCGGCCTGATCGCCTACTTCCTCGGCCACTCAGCCGGAAACGCCATCCAGGCGTTTGGCCTCTACGGGCTCGCCGCGCTCGCCATCGCCGTCGCGAGCGGCCTCATCGCGCACCGCCGCCACCAGCGCCACCGCCCGCACGCCCGCGAGGAGCCCGGGCCGACTGACTGAGCCTCAGCTCAGAGGGAGGCGCCGCAGGGAGCGATCCGCTCCCACATGTCAGCCAACACGCTCAGCTCGCTTTCGGAGAAGCGCGACAGGAAGTGCTCGCGCACGACCGCCAGGTGAGTCACGCGCGCCTCTTCCACGCGTTCGCGCCCGATCTCCGTCAGGCACGCGTATGCGCCACGCGCGTCGTGGCTGCACGAGCAACGCTCCAGCAGCCCCTCGCGCTCGAGACGATCGACCAGGCGCGTCAGCCCGCTGCGCGAGAGCTGCGCCTGTTCGGCAAGCTCGCACATGCGCATGCGTCCACCGGGCTGGTCCTCGAGGTGGCTGAGCACCTCGTAGGAGCTCATCGGCAGCCTGTGAGCCGCCTCCAGCTCCGCGTCCAAGCGCTTCGCCAGACAGGCGTGGGCTCTGAGCAGTCCGCGCCACGCGCGTAGCTCACCTACGGAGGGAGCCTCGTGCTCTGGGGTGGCGATCTTGACGGCGGTCACGGTTGACATGGCGGTCCAGACGTAACGTGCTGCTCAGCCGAACATAGCAGCGAAGCGACCGTTTCGGCGGGAAAACGCAGTCAGCTGCGTGTCGCCCGCCAAGCCCACAGCATCATCAGAGGCTGCAGCGGCAGCCGCGCATACAGGGCCCAGCGCGGGATTCGCTCGAAGCTCTCCGGCTCGCGCGCCATGTGCAGGTTGGACGGAAACACAGCCGCCAACAGCGCCACAAGGCCGAGCCCCGACAGGCGCCGCGTGCGCGGCAACAGCACGCCCAGGCCGCCCGCCACCTCCGCCACGCCGCTCAGCTGCACCAGCAGCTTCGCGTTCCCCTTCAACGCCGGCGGCACGATCTGTTCATACGGCCGCGGCATCGCGAAGTGGTTCACGCCCGCGCCGAGGAAGAACGCGGCCAGCGCTCTGCGCGATCTCATCCGCGTCCCTCGATCAACGACCGGCCGGTCATCGCCGCCGGCTGCTCGATACCCAGTGTCTCCAGAACCGTCGGCGCCACGTCGGCGAGGATACCGTCGCTCGCGCGCAGCTCGAGGCCCGGGCTCGTCACGATCAGCGGCACGGGGTTCATCGAGTGCGCCGTGTTCGGGCTGCCGTCCGGCTCGAGCATATGGTCCGCGTTGCCGTGGTCGGCCGTCACCATGCACACCCCGCCGCGCTCGTGCACCGCCGCCACCACCTCGCCCAAGCACGCGTCCACCGTTTCGATCGCCTCCACCGCCGCCGAGATCACGCCCGTGTGGCCCACCATGTCCGCGTTCGCGAAGTTGATCACACCAAAACGCGGGCCATCCTCGTTCCACGCCCCCACGAACGCGTCCGCCGCCTCGCGCGCGCTCATCTGCGGCTTGTGGTCGTATGTCGGCACGTCGCGCGGCGAGGGCACCATCTCGCGGCGCTCGCCGCTCAACGGCTCCTCGTCGCCGCCGTTGAAGAAGTACGTCACGTGCGGGTACTTCTCCGTCTCCGCCACGTGCAGCTGGCGCGCCCCCTCCTGCGCCAGCACCACCGAAAGCGTCGTCGCGGGGTGTTCCGGGGAGAACACCACCGGATACGGCCAGCCCTCCTCGTAGCGCGTCAGCGTCGCGTAGCGCCCGATCGCGTGCGCGCCGCCGCGACCCTCCCAGCCAGGCAGATCCTCTGAGCCGCTCTCGCCAAACCCCGGCTCGGCGAGAGCGCGCGTGATCTCGCGCATCCGGTCGGGGCGGAAGTTGAACGCGATCACGCTGTCGCCCGGCTCGATCCGCCCCTCCTCGCCCACGAGCGTCGGCTCGATGAACTCGTCCGTCTCGCCGCGCTTATACGCCGCCGTCACCGCCTCCTCGCCGCTGTCCGCACGATGCGGCGCGCGGGCGTGGACGAGCATGTCGTACGCACGCTGCACGCGCTCCCAGCGCCGGTCGCGGTCCATCGCCCAGTAGCGACCCACCACCGAGCCGACGCGCACGCCCGGAGTGGAGTCGAGCTCGCGCAGGTAGTCCACGCCCGCGTGCGGCAGCGTGTCTCGCCCGTCGGTGAACGCGTGCACCACCACGTCCTGCGCCGCCAGCTTGCCGCCGAGCGCGACCAGCGCGCGCACGTGATCCAACGAGGAGTGCACGCCACCGTCGGACACGAGGCCAATCAGGTGCACCCGCCTGGCGTCGGCGAACGCCGCCCGCAGGACCTCGCTCTGCGCGAGCGATCCGTCCGCCACAGCGTCGTCGATCCGCATCAGGTCCTGGCGTACGACGGCGCCCGCCCCCAGGTTCAGGTGGCCGACCTCGCTGTTGCCCATCTGGCCCTCCGGCAAGCCCACCGCGCGACCCCACGCCGTCAGCGTCGTGTGGGGGTAGGAGCTCCACAGCTCGTCGAACACCGGCGTGCGCGCCAGAGAGACCGCGTTACCGGGACCGGGCTCCGCGAGCCCCCAGCCGTCCAGCACTATCAAGCACGCGCAGCTCGCCGGCAGGCCGCCGGGGCCCGGCGGCAGCGTCATCGCGCGGCCGCGGCGACGATCGCCGCGAAGGACTCCGCATCGAGCGATGCGCCGCCCACGAGCGCTCCGTCCACGTCCGGGAGCGCGAGCAGCTCGGCCGCGTTCTCCGGCTTCACCGAGCCGCCGTACAGCACCCTAACGCTCTCCGCCGCCTGCTTGTCGCGGTCGGCCACCAGCGCGCGGATGAACGCGATCGCCTCCTGTGCCTGCTCCGGTGTGGCCACCCGGCCCGTGCCGATCGCCCAGATCGGCTCGTACGCGATCGTCACCTCCGCCAGGCGCTCGTTCGGCACGCCCGCGAGATCGTCGCGGACCTGCTGGCGCAGCTTGCGGTCGGTGTCGTCGTTGTCGCGCTCCTCCTCCGTCTCGCCCACGCACAGGATCGGCGCGAGGCCGGCCGCCAGCGCCGCCGGCACCTTCAGCGCGAGCGCCTTGTCGGTCTCGCCGAACAGCGCACGCCGCTCGGAGTGACCCAGCACCACGCCGCGCACGTCCAGCTCGCTCAGCATCGCCGCCGAGATCTCGCCCGTGAACGCACCCTCGGGCTCGTGGTGCATGTTCTGCGCATACACCTCCACGCGCGATCCGCGCGCGCTGTCCACCATCGCGCGCAGGTCCGTGAACGGCACGCAGATCGCCACGTCCACCCCGTCCACCGCCGAGACGCGTGGGAGCAGCGCCTGGATGTACTCCTCCGCCTGCTCCTCCGTCTTGTACATCTTCCAGTTGCCCGCGATCAGCGGCGTGCGCCCGGTGGACGCCATCAAGAAACCACCCCGGCGCCCTCGAGCGCCTGCACGCCCGGGAGGGTCTTGCCCTCCACCAGCTCGAGCGTCGCTCCCCCGCCCGTCGAGAGGTGGTCGACCGCGTGCTCCAGACCGAACTGCGCGAGCGCCGCCGCCGAGTCACCGCCGCCCACGACAGTCAAGCCCGGCGCGTGCGCCACCGCCTCCGCCACCGCGCGCGTGCCCGCGGCGAACGGCTCCAGCTCGAACGCTCCCATCGGGCCGTTCCAGAACACCGTCCCCGCGCTCGCGATCACGCTCGCGTAGCGCTCCGCCGTCTTCGGACCGATGTCCAGCCCCATCCAGCCCTCCGGCACCTCCACCCCGTCGAGCACGCGGTGGGTCGCATCCGCCGCCAGGCGGTCGCCGATCACTAGGTCGTTCGGAACCAACAGACGAGCGCGGCCAGGCTGCGGCTCGTGCGTGTCGCTCGCACGCAGCAGAGCGCTACGCGCGTGCTCGACGTCCTCGTCGCCGCACAGCGACTTCCCCACCGTGTGGCCCTGCGCGCACAGGAACGGGAAGCACATCGCGCCGCCGATGATCACCACGTCAGCCACCTCCAGGAAGCGCTCGATCACCGCGATCTTGTCCGCCACCTTCGCGCCGCCCACGATAGCCACGAGCGGATGGTCGGGGTGCTCGAGGATGCCCGTCAGCGTCTTCACCTCACGTTCCAACAGCCGTCCCGCCGCGCTCGGCAGCAGGTGCGTCACGCCCTCGTTGCTCGCGTGCGCACGGTGCGCCACCCCGAACGCGTCGTCCACGTACAGGTCCGCGAGGTCCGCCAGCGCCCGCGCGAACTCGGGGTCGTTGCTCGTCTCGCCCGGCTCGAAGCGCACGTTCTCCAGCACCAGGATGTCTCCATCCTCGAGCGCCTCGGCGAGCGCCGTGACCTCGTCGCCTATCACCGCCGGAGCCAACGTCACCTTCGCTCCCGTCAGCTCGCGCAGACGATCCGCGACCGGCTTCAGCGACAGCTCCGGGACCGGCTTGCCCTTCGGGCGGCCCAGATGGGAGACCAGCACCAGGCGCGCGCCACGGGCGCGCAGCTCTTCGATCGTCGCCAGCGCCGCCGCGATCCGCGTGTCGTCGCTCACCAGCGGAACGCCGCCAGCGGCCGGATCGCCGTTCGAGGCGGTGTCCAGCGGCACGTTGAAATCGACCCTCACGAGCACGCGCTTGCCGTGCACGTCCAGCTCATCGATGCTTCTCATCGTCACAGGACCCTCTGCACCAGGTCCACCAGGCGGTTGGAGTAGCCCCACTCGTTGTCGTACCACGCCACCACCTTCAGCATCGTGCCGTCGAGGACCGCCGTCAGTTTCGAGTCCACGATCGAGGAGAACGGCGAGGAGACGATGTCGCTCGAGACGATCGGGTCCTCGGTGTACTGCATGATCCCGTGGAGCGGACCGCTGTCCGCCGCGGCTTTGAGCGCCGCGTTGATCTCCTCCACGCTCGTCTCGCGACCGCACTCGACCGTCAGGTCGACGACCGAGCCGGTCGGCACGGGTGCGCGCACCGCGAAGCCGTGGAGCTTGCCCTGAAGCTGCGGGATAACCAGGCCGATCGCCTTCGCCGCACCGGTCGAAGCGGGGATCAGGTTGATCGCCGCCGCGCGCGCCCTGCGCAGGTCTTTGTGCGGCATGTCCTGCAGGCGCTGGTCGGCCGTGTACGCGTGAATCGTCGTCATCAGGCCGTGCTTGATGCCGACCGTGTCGTTGACCACCTTCGCCACCGGCGCCAGGCAGTTCGTCGTGCACGACGCGTTCGAGATCACGTCGTGGGCGTCGCGGTCGTAGACCTCGTCGAAGTTCACGCCCAGCACCACCGTCGCGTCCGGGTTCGTCGCCGGTGCGGAGATGACCACCTTCTTCGCGCCCTGCGCCAGGTGCTTCGCGGCGCTGTCGCGGTCGGTGAAGAACCCGGTCGACTCGATCACCACGTCCACGCCCAGATCGCCCCACGGCAGCGCCGCCGGGTCGCGCTCGGCTAGCACCTTCAGCTCCTTGCCGTCGACCTCCAGAGCGGACTCGCCGCTGGCCTTCACGTCACCCGGGAAGGGTCCGAGGATCGAGTCGTACTTGAGCAGGTGCGCAAGCGTCCCCGAGTCGGTCAGGTCGTTGACCGCGACCCACTCGATGTCCACTCCCTGCTGCTGTGCTCGCGCCTTGGCGGCGCGGAAAACGTTCCGGCCGATCCTGCCGAATCCGTTGATCCCGACGCGTACGGGCATTCATTGCCTCCTGAGCGAAAAATGAACGATGCCGGGCCTCAGGAGCGCGTACTCCGTCACCCGGCGTGCCGGGGGAGGCTATCAGCGCACCGCTCGCTGGGCCAGGTGTCCATATACGGACACGCGTGCGCGTTTCTACGGACGGCGGCTGCTCAGGCGGGCTTCGAGCGCTTGTCCATGTCGCGATGCGCCACCGCAACGTCCAGGTCCTCGGTGTCGCGATAGCGCGCGGCGAGGTGCTCGGCGATCGCCACCGAGCGGTGCCGGCCGCCCGTGCAGCCGATCGCGATCACCAGGTGCGCCTTGCCCTCCGCCAC
The DNA here is from genome assembly GCA_964588985.1 of uncultured Solirubrobacteraceae bacterium. Classification (GTDB taxonomy): domain Bacteria; phylum Actinomycetota; class Thermoleophilia; order Solirubrobacterales; family Solirubrobacteraceae; genus Palsa-744. The sequence goes on along the minus strand of CAZPQW010000004.1, from coordinate 91,048 downwards.
GTACTGCGGCAGCAGGAAATCCAGCAGCCCGTGCAGGCGCTCGTAGAACTCCTCCAGGCGCCCGTCGCGTTCGATGTACTCCACCACGCGCCGGTCCAGCCCCGTCAGCTCGCGCAGCTCCGGCTCGTAGTGCGGGTTGGCGAGGAAGCGCACGTCGAACGCGAGATCCTCCTCGCGCGGCGGGCCGTGCTTGAAGCCGAAGCTCATGAACGTCACCGACAGCTTGCCGATCGCGTTGCGGGGCAGGAATTCCGCGGCGATCTTCTCACGCAGGCTCGCCGCGGACATCGACGTCGTGTCGATCACCAGATCCGCGCGTCCGCGCAACGGCTCGAGCAGCGCGCGCTCCGCCGCCACGCCCGCCGCCACGCTCCCCTCCGGCGCGAGCGGATGCCGGCGGCGTGTCTCCTTGTAACGGGTCACGAGCGTCTGCTCGGCCGCCTCCAGGAACAACACGTGGTGGCTCAGGCCGAGCGCGTCGAGGTCGTCGACCACCGCGCGCAGCGCCTCGAAATACACGCCACCGCGCACGTCTGAGACGACCGCCGCGCGCTCCACCTTCGAGCCTTTGTGCACGAACAGCTCCACCAACGAGCGGATCATCTCCGGCGGCAGGTTATCCACGCAGAAGTAGCCCGCGTCCTCGAACACGTTCATCGCCGTCGACTTGCCCGCGCCCGAGAAGCCGGTGATGATCACGAGATCCTCCAGGCGCGACTCGACGAGCGGGCTCATCGCGCCCATTCTGTCAGCCGGCACGGTGGAGAAACCCGTAGAGGTCGCGCGCGACCTTCGCCGGCACGCCCGGCACCGCCTGCATCTCCTCGCTCGACGCAGCCACCATCGCCTCCGGCGAGCCGAAATGGGCAAGCAGGGCACGCTTGCGCGCCGGGCCCACGCCGGGCAGCTCGTCCAGCAGCGAGCTCGTCATCGCCTTGTCGCGGCGCGTGCGGTGATGGGTGATCGCGAAACGGTGCGCCTCGTCTCGCACTCGCTGCAGCAGCTGCAGCTCCGGCGTGGAGTGGTCCAGCACGAGCGGCGCCTTGCGACCCGGGATGAACACCTCCTCGATCCGCTTCGCCAGCGACACCACCGCCACGCCGCGCTCGCGAAAGCCGCGCAACGGCCCGAGCCCCGCCGCCAACTGGCCCTTGCCGCCGTCGATCACCACCACGTTCGGCAGCGACGCGAAGCTCTGGTCGTAAGCGGAGTCGTGCGGCGAGATGTCCGCCTGGCGCTCCCACTGCGCGAAGCGGCGCGTGAGCACCTCCGCCATCGACGCGAAGTCGTCCGGGCCGTCGACCGTGCGGATCGTGAAGCGCCGGTAGTCGGCCTTCTTCGGCGCGCCGCCCTCGAACACCACCATCGACGCCACCGTGTGCGTGCCCCCGAGGTTGGAGATGTCGAAGCACTCGATGCGGATCGGCGGCGCATCGAGCCCGAGCGCCGTCTGCAGCCCCTCGAGCGCCTCGACCCGCCCCTGGCGGCGGCGCTCGGAGCGCAGCTTCTCCTGGTCGAGCGCGAGGTGCGCGTTGCGGGCGGCCAGCTCGAGGATGCGGCGCTTCTCGCCGCGCTCGGCCGCGCGCAGCTCCACCGGGCCGCCGCGACGGCTCGCGAGCGCCTCCTGCAGCGCCTCGCTGTCGCTCAGCTCGCGCTGCACCACGAGCAGCGCGGGGATCGACATGTGCCCGCCGTAGTACTGCAGCATGAACTCCTCCGCCACCTCCGCCAGATCGCGCTCGGTCTCGTTCGACAGGTAGAAGGACTGGCGGTCCGACAGCACGCCGTCGCGCACCTGGAACACCTGCGCGTTCGCCTCGCGGCCCTCCACCGCAACGGCCACCGCGTCGAACGAGCCCATCGTCTCGCTCGTCACGCGCCGACGCTCCAGCAGCGATCGCACCGCCTGCAGACGGTTGCGCTCGAGCGTCGCCTGCTCGAACTCCTCCTCCGCCGCCGCCGCGCGCATCCGCTCCTCCAGGTCGCGCTCGATCGCCGAGAAACGCCCCGACAGGAAGTCGATCACGCCGTCGATCGACTTGCGGTACTCCTCCTTGGAGACGTAGCCCACGCACGGGGCCTCGCAGCGCTTGATGTAGTAGTCCAGGCACGGGCTGCCGCTGCGCCTGCCCGGCTCCTTACCGGTACACGAGCGGAACATGAACACCTTCGCCAGCACCTCGAGCGTCGCGCGCACCCGTTTCGCGTTCGAGTAGGGGCCGAAGTACACGCGGCCCGAGCGGTGGCGCTCGCGCGTGAAGTACACCCGCGGGTAGTCCTCGTCGAGCGAGATCGCGATGAACGGGTAGGACTTGTCGTCGCGCAGGCGGATGTTGAAGCGCGGCCGGTACTGCTTGATGAAGCTCTGCTCCGCCAGCAGCGCCTCCGCCTCGGTGGCCACCACCACGCACTCGATGTTCGCCACGCTGGCCACCATCTCCGCATGCCCAGGACTGCTCGGCACCTGTGCTTTGGAGAAGTGCGACGCCACGCGCTTGCGCACCGACTTCGCCTTGCCCACGTAGATCACCCGTCCCCGCTCGTCGCGGAACAGGTACACCCCCGGCTGATCCGGCAGCGCGCGTCGCTGCTCTGCGAGGCTCACGTCAGTACGTGCGGGAGTGGCGAAAGACCTCCATCCCCGCGTAGATCACGCAGCCCACGATCACGAACCACACCAGCTCGCCGAACGACGTTTCGAACATGTGCTTGCGAGCCGCGAACGCGAAGAACGCCAGCGCCACGCCGCCGTAGAGCATCCCGCGATGGCGATCGCCGAGGCCGTGGACCGTCACGCGGGATTCGCGGTACAGGCGCAGGGCGAAGTAGCCGAGGCCGATGCTGAACGCCACCCACAGCGCCGCTTCGAACGTCCCCGCCGCACGGCCGCCGCCGGGGATGAAGTACACCGCCGCCGCGATCACCAGCACGATCGCGATGTTGCGGGCCATTTTCGTGCGTTCGCTCACAGGGACAGGTTAGCCCCAGTCACGCCCCGTCCGAGCCTCAGTCGATCAACGTCTCCAGGCGCGCGTAGGCCTCGTCGACCGCGCGCTTGGCCGCCGTGTGGCGCGCCTCTGACTTCGCGGCCTCGTATCTCGTCGCCCACGCCGCCGGGTCCGTCAGCTCCGCTTCGAGCACGCTGAGCGCGGCCTCCGCTGCCTCGACAGCCTTCTCGGCCTTCTGCGTCTCGCTCAGCCGGTTCTTCGAGGGTCCCTTGGGCTTGGCCTTCGGCGCCGCCTTCTTCGTGTCGTCTTTGGAGGCACTCGGCCCGGAGCCATTGCTTGCACTCGCCAGCACCGGCGCGCCCCCCGTCATCCCCGAGCCCGGACCGCCTTGCCCGAGCGCCCTGCGCTCGTCACGAATGCGCACATACTCGGGCCACCCGCCCACGTAGCTGTGCAGCGAGCGATCCTCCACCGCGATCGTGCGCGTGCCCACCGCGTCCAGCAGCGCACGGTCGTGGGACACGAGGATCAGCGCGCCGGTGAACGAGCGCAGTGCGTCCTCCAAGGCCTCGCGGCTCTCGATGTCGAGATGGTTCGTGGGCTCGTCCAGGATCAGTACGTTCGCGCCGCCCTGCACGAGCACCGCCAGCGACAGGCGTCGGCGCTCGCCTCCGGACAGCCCCGCGAGCGGCTTCTCCGCGTCCTCGCCGGAGAACAGGAAGCCGCCGAGGAGCGCGCGCGCCTTGCCCGGAGTCAAACCGGTGGAGCGCTGCGCTGCGTCTAGCACGCTCTGCGTCGCCAGGCCCCCCGCGCCGAGCTCGTCCGCGTGCTGGGAGAGGTAGCCCACCTGCACGTTGTGGCCCGTGCTCAGCCTGCCCGCCGCCAGCTCGCGGCGCCCCGCGAGCGTCTCGATCAGCGTCGTCTTGCCTGTGCCGTTCGGCCCCACCAGCGAGACGTGCTCGCCACGCTCCAGCCAAAGCTCCGCGTGCTCGAGCAGGACGACCGCCGGATCGCCGATCTCCACGCGCCCGTCGAGCAGCTCGAAGATCACCCGGCCAGAGCGCTCGGGGGCGGCGAAGTTGAACTCCAGGCCCTTGCCGTCCTTCGGGTCGCGCTCGATCCGCTCGATCTTCGACAGTTTCTTCACGCGCGACTGCGCCTGTTTGGCCTTCGACGCCTTGTAGCGGAAGCGCTCGATGAAGCGCTCCATCCGCTCGATCTCCGCCTGCTGCTTGTCGATCGCCTTGCCCAGCGCCATCTCGCGCGCCGCCTGTTCGCGGCGCCACTGATGCCACGTGCCGGCGAAGAACCGCGACCGTCCCGCCTCGAGCTCGAGCACCGCCGTGCCCACCGCCTCCAGGAACCAGCGGTCGTGCGCCACCAGCACCACCGCCGCGTCGAGGTCCACGAGCGTCTGCTCGAGCCACTCCAGCGACTCGATGTCGAGATGGTTCGTGGGCTCGTCCAGCAGCAGCACGTCCGCGCCCGTGGAGAGCGCCCGGGCGAGCGACGCTCGCGTCAGCTGACCTCCCGAGAAGGTGTCCAGCGGACGGTCGAGGTCGGCGTCGCGGAACCCCAGCCCGTGGGCCATCGCGGTCGCTCGGTTGCGCCACAGGTAGCCGCCGCGCGCCTCCAGTCGCGCCTGCGCCCCGGCGTAGCGCGTGAGCAACGCCTCGTCGGCGTCGCCCGCCGCCATCTTCGCCTCGAGCGCGCTCAGCTGCGCCTCGATCTCCAACTCCTCCACGCAGCCGGAGAGCAGGTAGTCGCGCAGCGGCATGCCGCGCTCGCGCGGCGGGCGCTGGTCGTGCAGCGCGATGCGCACGCCCTTCGCCACGCTCAACTCGCCGCGGTCGATCGACGTCTCCCCCGCGAGCATCCGCAGCAGCGTCGTCTTGCCCGCGCCGTTGCGACCCGCGATCGTCATCCGTTCGCGGCGCTCGAGTTTGAACGACACGCCCTGCAGCAGCGGCTGCCCGGCCATGTCCTTGTGCATGTCTGATGCGATCAGCAGTGCCATCGGCTGCCGATGGTAGAGACCTCTTCCCGCCGCGCCTCAGATAGGATTCGCGCGAACCGATGCGCAACCGCCTCTTCGCCACACTCCTGCCGCTCGCACTGCTCGCCCTGCTCGTGCTCGCCCCCGCGGCGAGCGCGTACAACGACGGACGCGGCTTCTACGGCCCTACCGACGACAAGGTCGTCACCGACGCGGGCTTCATCCTCATCATCTTCTTCCCGCTGTTCGTGTTCACGATGAGCATGCTCCAGAAGAAGCTGGACAAGCGCAAAGAAGCGCGCAAAGCGGGAGAGAAGCTGCTCGGCGGCGCCAACTGGCGCGGCGGCTGGTAGCCCCGGCGCCCGCGCCGATGGCCGACACAGACGAAGTTCGCTACGAGCGCCGCGGCGCCGCCGCGCTGATCACGATCGACCGCCAGCACCGGCGCAACGCTGTCGACGGCCCGACCGCAGAGGCGCTGCACGACGCCTACCTGCGCTTCGAGGCCGACGACGACGCGCGCGTGCTCGTCGTGTGCGGCGCCGGCGGCGTGTCCTTCTGCGCGGGCGCGGACCTGAAGGCCACCGAGACGATGGCCCCGCGGCTGATGAGCGCCGAGGGTCCGATGGGCTTCACCCGTTTGACCTCCTCCAAGCCCACGATCGCCGCGATCTCCGGCTTCTGCCTCGCCGGGGGCCTGGAGATCGCGCTGTGGTGCGACCTGCGCATCGCCACCGAGAACTCCAAGCTCGGCTACCCCGAGCGTCGCTGGGGCGTGCCGCTGATCGACGGCGGCACCCAGCGGCTGCCGCGCATCGTGGGCATGGGGCGCGCGCTCGATCTGATCCTCACCGGGCGCATCATCGACGCGCAGGAGGCGCACGCGATGGGCCTGCTGACCGAGGTCGTCCCTGGCGGCACGCACCTCGAGCGAGCGCTCGCGCTGGCGGAGGGGCTCGCGCGATTCCCCCAGCGCACGATGCTCGCCGACCGTCGCGCCGCGATCGAGGGCTTCGGCATGGAGCTCTCCGACGCGCTCGCGCTCGAGGCCGCCGCCGGGCCCGGGGTCTTCGAGGACGGCGCGCGCGGCGCGGCCCGATTCGCCGCCGGTGAGGGACGCGGCGGAGCGGGCGCCGGCGCGTAACCGCGCGCTGGAGCGGCAACGATGCGGACGCTTCGAAAAGCGGCAACCGCAGGGGGTTGATTCGAGGTAGGCTCTGTTGACGATGGCCTACTTCGTCACAGGCGCAACCGGCTTCATCGGAAGCCGTCTCGTGGAGCGGCTGCTCGACAAGCGCCAGGGCAAGATCTACGTGCTCGTGCGCGAGAGCTCGAAACCGCGCCTCGATGATCTGATCGAGCGCTGGAGCATCGCCGTCGGCCCTTCCGCAGAGGAGCGCATCGTGCCGGTGGTGGGCGACCTGCGCAGGCCGCTGCTCGGCGTGGAGACCGAGCAGGTGGCGGAGCTGCGCGGCAAGATCAAGCACTTCTTCCACCTCGCGGCCGTCTACGACATGACCGCCCCCGCGGAGCGCAACACCGCGGTCAACGTCGGCGGCACCACCCATGCGGTCGAACTCGCGCGCGCGCTCGACGCCAAGCACCTGCACCACGTCTCCTCGATCGCCGTCGCCGGGACGTACAAGGGCGTGTTCGAGGAGGACATGTTCGACGAGGGGCAGAAGCTGCCATCGCCGTATCACCGCACCAAGTTCGAGTCCGAGCGGATCGTGCGCGACCAGCCCTACGTGCCGTGGCGCGTGTACCGGCCAGGAATCGTCGTCGGCGACTCCCTGACGGGCGAGATGGAAAAGGTCGACGGTCCGTACTACTTCTTCAAGGCGATCCAGCGGATGCGCCACCTGCTGCCGGAGTGGGTGCCGCTCGTGGGCCTCGACCTCGGCTACACCAACATCGTCCCCGTCGACTGGGTCGCCGGAGCGCTCGAGCACATCGCGCACGAGCCCAACCTCGACGGTCGCGCGTTCAGCCTCACCGACCCGCGCCCGCAGCGCGTGGACGAGCTGATCAACGAGCTGGCCGTCGCCGCGCACGCGCCGCGCTTCGCCGTGAGCATCGACAAACGGCTGATCGACCCGCTGCCGAAGTGGCCGCTCGCGCTCGCCGCGGCGCTCCCGCCTTGGCGCCAGATGCGCAACGTCGCGCTGCGCGAGCTCGGCATCCCCGCATCGGTGCTCGCCAACATGGAGCTCGTGCCGCGCTTCGACACGAGCCAGGCCGCGAGCGCGCTCGCTGGCTCGCCGCTGGAGACGCCGCCGCCGCTGCAGGACTACGTCGCGCGGCTGTGGGACTACTGGGAGCGCGAGATGGACCCCGATCTGCGCAGGGGCAGCACGCTGAAGGAGGCCTTGAATGGCCGCCACGTGCTGATCACCGGCGCCTCCTCCGGCATCGGACGCGCGACCGCCGTGAAGGTCGCGGCCGCGGGCGGCGTGCCGCTGCTGGTGGCGCGCAACGTCGAGAACCTCGAGGAGGTCCGCGCGGAGATCGTCGCCGCGGGCGGCACCGCGTACGTGTATGCAGCCGACCTCGCGGACATCGAGTCGATCGAACGGCTGCTCGAGCGCGTGCTCGCCGACCACCGCAACATCGACATGCTCGTCAACAACGCCGGGCGCTCGATCCGCCGCTCGATCGCGCTCAGCTACGACCGCTTCCACGATTTCGAACGCACCATCCAGCTCAACTACTTCGGCGCGGTCAAGCTGATCATCGGCCTGCTGCCGCACATGCGCGAACGCGGCTCCGGCCACATCATCAACGTGTCCTCGATCGGCGTGCAGACCAACCCGCCGCGTTTTTCGGCCTATGTCGCCTCCAAGGCCGCGCTCGACGCGTTCACGCGCGTGGTCGCCTCCGAGACGATCGGCGACGGGGTCACGTTCACCACGATCCACATGCCGCTCGTGCGCACGCCGATGATCGCGCCCACGAAGATGTACGACGCGTTCCCCGCGATCAGCCCCGACGAGGCCGCCGACATGATCTGCGAGGCGATGCGCAGCCGGCCCAAGGAGATGGGCACGCGGATCGGCAAGTTCGGCGAAGTCGCGTACTCGATCTCGCCGAAGATGGTCGACCGGCTGCTGCACCTCGCCTACCGCGTGTTCCCCGACTCGGCCGCCGCCAAAGGCCACGGCGACATGGAGGAGCGCGCATCCTTCGAGCAGATCGCCATGGCCACGCTCACCAGGGGCGTGCACTGGTAGGAGCGAGCGCCGTCCTCGCGGGCGGTCCTGAGATGATCAGGGGCGTGAGCGAGTCCTCCCCGGCGATCGAGGTGAGCGCCCTCTGCAAGCGCTACGGCGACTACGAGGCGGTGCGCGGCATCGACATCGTCGTACAGCGCGGCGAGGTCTTCGGCCTGCTCGGCCCCAACGGCGCCGGCAAGACCACCACGGTGGAGATCCTCGAGGGCTACCGCCAGCGCACCAGCGGCGAGGTGTCCGTGCTCGGCCACGACCCCGCCGACCGCGCGATCGACCTGCGCCGGCGGATCGGGATCGTGCTGCAGGCCGGCGGCATCTACAGCCACATCACCCCGCGCGAGGCGCTCGCGCACTGGGCGAGCTTCTACCCGCACCCGCGCGACGTCGACGAGGTGCTCGACCTGGCCGGGCTCGCGGAGAAGGCCGACGTGCGCAGCCGTAAGCTCTCCGGCGGGCAGCTGCGGCGGCTGGACTTCGCGCTCGCGCTCGTCGGAGACCCCGAGCTGATCTTCCTCGACGAGCCCACCACCGGCTTCGACCCCGAGGCGCGCCGCGCCGCGTGGGAGACGATCCGCTCGCTGCGCTCGCTCGGCAAGACGATCCTGCTCACCACCCATTATTTGGAGGAGGCGCAGGCGCTCGCCGACCGCGTCGCCATCGTCAAGGACGGGCGCGTGCTCGCGATCGGACCGCCGCGGGAGCTCGGCGTCGGCGCGGCTCACTATCGCGTCGCGTACCGTGATGCGGATGGCGAGCTGGTGGAGCGCGAGACCGACGATCCGACCGCATTGCTTCACCAGTTGACCGGCGAGGCGCTCGCGCGCGGCGAGCAGCTGCGTGAGCTGTCCGTCGCGCGCCCGTCGCTCGAGGACGTCTACCTGGAGCTGACCGCCGATGCCTGACGCACTGGCCCTCAGCTGGCGGCAGTACCGCCTGGAGCGCAGGCTGTTCTGGCGCAACCCCAGCGCGGCGTTCTTCAACTTCGTGCTGCCGCTGCTGTTCCTCGCGGCCGGCGGCGCGATCCTCAGCGGCAACCAGGCCAACCTGAACAAGCTGCTGCCGTCGATCGCGGGCATGAGCGTGATGTCCACCACGTTCACCGCTCTCGCCTACAACATCGTGTTCCTGCGCGAGCGGGGCGTGCTCAAGCGCATCCGCGGCACGCCGCTGCCGACGATCTCCTACTTCGGCGGCGTGGCCGCCAACGCGGTCACCAACACAGCTCTGCAGATCGCGATCGTAGTGCTCTCCGGGCGCGTGTTCTTCGGCATCGGCTGGCCGCCGCACTGGGGCGAGCTGATCGTGTTCGTGCTCGTCGGCGTCGTCGCCCTCGCGGCGCTCGGCGTGGCGTTCGCGCACGCGATCCCCAACTTCGAGTCGACCGCCGCGTACGTCAACGCGATCTTCCTGCCCGTCGTGTTCGTGTCCTTCTACGTCTTCGACTCAAGCGGCGCGCCCGCGTTCCTGCGCACGATCGCCGACGCGCTGCCGCTGAAGCCGCTGATCGACGGGCTCTCCGGGGCGATGGTCACCGGACACGGGCTCGGCGGCAACCTCGACGAGCTCGCCGTGATCGCGCTGTGGGGAGCGTTCGGCCTTTACTTCGCCGTGCGCGGCTTCTCGTGGGAGGGGCGGCGCACGTGACCATCGAGCAGAGGAGCAAGCGATGAAGCAGCTCGCCGAGGGTGTCCACCTGCTGCGCGGCTGGCCGCCGAACGCGATCAACGTCTATCTCGTGGAGGACCTGCTGATCGACGCCGCCACCAGGCAGGGCGAGAAGCGGATCATGCGCCAGATCTCGGGACACAAGCTGAGCGCGCACGCGCTCACGCACGCCCACCCCGACCACCAGGGCGCGAGCCACGCGATCTGCGAAGCGCTGAGCATCCCGCTGTGGTGTGGACAGGGCGACGTGCCCGCGATGGAGACCCCCGGCGGCGTGCGCAACTCGCAGGCGCCCGGCTGGCTGAACAAGCTCCAGCAGCGCTACTGGACCGGACCGCCCCACCCCGTCTCGCGCGCGCTCGTCGAGGGCGACGAGGTGGCGGGATTCACCGTGCTCGAGAGCCCCGGGCACTCACGCGGCCAGGTCGCCTACTGGCGCGAATCCGACCGCGTGCTGATCCTCGGCGACGTGCTCAACAACATGCACGTCCTCACCGGCATGCCCGGCCTGCACGCGCCGCCCGACGTGTTCACGCCCGACCCCGCGCGCAACCGCCAGTCCGCCCGCAGGCTCGCCGCGCTGCGCCCCAGCCTGACGTGCTTCGGCCACGGCCCGCCGCTGCGCGACCCGGGCAAGCTCGCGGACTTCGTGGACCGCCTGCCGGAGTGATCGACCGATGAGCGAGAGCGTCTTCCTCGCCGAGGCCGGCGGCTACATGCCGACCGAGCACGCGCGCGGCCCGTGGGACCCGCGGGCGCTCCACGGCGGAGCCCCGGCGGCGCTGATCACCTCCGTGTTCGAGCGCATGGAGCCCGGCTCGGAGCTTCAGATCGCGCGACTCGGCTTCGAGCTGCTGCGTCCTCTCCCGTTCGCGCCGCTCGAGCTCACCACGAGCATCGTCCGCCCCGGACGGCGTGTGCAGGAGCTCGCAGCGGAGCTGCGCAGCGGCGACGAGCTGATCTGCCGCGCGAGCGCGCTGCGCGTGCAGGCGGTGCCCAGTGAGCTGCCGGAGGATCTGCCCGCCGAGCTGCTGAAGGCCTCCACCGCGGCGGAGATGCCGGGCCCGCAAGAGGGCGAGCCGGTGCGCTTCGCACTCGACGACCCAGACAGGCTGAGCTTCGCGGCGAGCGTCATGGAGATGCGCTGGCTGAACGACCCGTGGCGCCCGGGCCCTGGGCGCGTGTGGATGCGGATGCGCCATCCGCTGCTGCCGGGACAGGATCTCACCCCACTCGCCCGACTCGCAGCGACCTCGGATTTCGGCAACGGCGTCAGTGCTGTGCTGCCGTTCGACCGCTTTCTGTTCATCAACGCCGATCTCACCATCCACCTGCACCGCCAGCCGCGTGGCGAGTGGATCGGCTTGGATGCGCACACGATCCTCCACGAGGGCGGCAGCGGGCTGAGCGACAGCGTGCTGCATGACGAACATGGGCCAGTCGGACGGGCGTTTCAGACGCTCGTCGTACAGCAGCGCTGAGTCGGGACGTCAGCGCGCAGGGGCCTATAGTTGCTTGCGCAATCAACTCTGCTAACGTCGAGGTAGATAACCCCCCTACCCGACAACCGGCTACCTCAGCCATTACGCAAGGAGATTCCGATGTCCGCAATCGATTCCGTCGCAACCGCAACCGCCCTACCCACGGGCACCTGGAACGTCGACCCGGTCCACTCGAGCGTCGAGTTCCACGTCAAACACCTCGGCATCGCCACCGTGAAGGGCAAGTTCAAGGAGTTCGAGGGCACGCTCGATGTGACCCCCGAGGGCGCCAGCGCGTATGGCACCGTGCAGGTCTCGAGCGTCGACACCGGCGAGCCCCAGCGCGACGGGCACCTCCTCTCGGCCGACTTCTTCGACGCCGAGAACATCCCCGAGATCACGTTCCGCTCAACCTCCATCACCCCCAAGGGCGATGAGGACTTCGAGATCACCGGCGACTTCACGATCCACGGGATCACCCACCCGCTCACGCTCGACGCAACCGTCGAGGGCACCGAGACCGACCCACAGGGCAACGACCGCGTCGGCGTCTCCGCCACTGCGCAGATCAACCGCTCCGACTACGACATGAAGTTCAACATGGCGCTCGGCTCGGGCAACGTCGTCGTCAGCGACAAGGTCAAGATCCTGCTCGAGATCTCGGCGATCAAGGCGGGCTGAGGTAGGGCTGGAAGCTGCGAGAAGCTCGGTGGCGTCGTCTCAGCGGACGACGACGTCGCCGAGCGCCTCGTCGATCGCGGCGAGCGTGTCTGAGCTGAGCGTCACGCCGGACGCGGCCACGTTCGCGTGGACCTGCTCGGGACGGCTCGCGCCGACGATCGCCGAGGCGACATTCTCCTGGCGCAGGACCCACGCGAGCGCGAGCTGCACCATCGTCAGCCCGGCCTCCTGCGCGACCGGAACGAGCTTCTGCACCGCCTCGAGCACGACCGGCTGGACGAGCTGGTCGATGAAGCCGCCCATGCTCTCGCTCGCGGCCCTGGAGTCCGCGGGCGGCGGCTCGCCCGGGCTGTACTTGCCGGTGAGCACGCCCTGCGCGAGCGGCGACCACACGATCTGGGAGATGCCCTCCTGTGCGCACAGGGGGATCACCTCCGCCTCGGGGCCGCGCCAAAGCATCGAGTACTGCGGCTGGCTGGAGACCCAGCGCTCCACGCCGGGGATCGCGAGCGACTCGTCGATCTTCTCGACCGGCCACTCGCTGAAGCCGATGTGGCGCGCCTTGCCCGCCTGCACGACCTCCGTCAGCGCCTGCATCGTCTCCTCGAGCGGCGTGTGGCGGTCGAAGCGATGACACTGGTAGAGGTCCACGTAGTCCGTTTTCAGACGCTCGAGCGACGCGTCGATCTGCTTGTGGATCTGCACCGCGGACAGCCCTCGATCGGTGTCGGACATCGGGAAGAACACCTTCGTCGCGAGCACGTAGGAGCTGCGCTCGCGTCCGGCGAGCACCTCGCCGAGCAGCGTCTCGGAGGCGCCGCGCCCGTAGACGTTGGCGGTGTCGATGAAGTTGATGCCGGCCTCGAACGCCGCATCCACGCACGCCTTCGCCCGCTCGCGCTCGACGCCGCCGGAGTAGGTCAGCCACGAGCCGAGGCTGATCTCCGAGACCTCGATGTCGCTCGAACCGAGTTTGCGGAGCTTCATGGGAATGAACACTACCCTGGATGGCGATGAGTCCAATCGATCCAGCCCTGCGCATCGGCTCTGTCGATCTCGCGGTGAGCGACCTGTCGCGCAGCGCCGACTTCTACGAGCGGGTGCTCGGCCTCCCTCTGATCGAGCGCGACGAGCACACGGCGAGACTCGGCGCCGACCCCGAGCGGCCAGCACTCATGCTCAGCCAACTCACCGCACCCACACCAGCCCCGCCGCGCAGCACCGGCCTCTACCACGTCGCCTGGCTTCACCCCACGCGCGCGGCGCTCGCCGACACGGTGCGCAGGATCGCGAGCGCGCGCTGGCGCTTCGACGGAGCCTCAGATCACGGCGTCTCCGAGGCGCTGTATCTGAGCGACCCCGACGGCCTCGGCATCGAGATCTACGTCGACCGTCCGCGCGAGCTGTGGCAGCGCCCCGCTGACGGGCATGGCGTGGAGATGGTCACGCTGCCGCTCGACGTAGACGACCTGCTCGCACAGGCAGCTGGAGAGCCAAGCGCCGCGGTGGGGCAGGGGACGCATGTCGGCCACGTGCATCTGAAGGTCTCAGACGTGCCGCGAGCGAACGCCTTCTACCGCGACGCGCTCGGCTTCGAGGAGCAGGCCCAGATCCCATCCGCGGCGTTCGTCTCGGCGGGCGGGTATCACCACCACCTCGGCTTGAACTCGTGGGAGAGCCGGGGCGGAGCGCCAGCCCCAGACAGCGCACCTGGGCTGCGCAGGGTGGAGTTCGACTTGAGCGACCCCGATGCGGTCGAAGCCCTTCAGCGCACGCTCAGCGACGCTGGCGCAACAGCGTCTGCGGCACGCGCACAGGACGGGAGCCTGTCGGTGCGCGACCCCGACGGTCAGCTGCTCCTCTTCGCCTGATCGACGGCGTCGAGCCTCAGCGGCTCACAACATCCAGGCGCTCGAGCTCGACCGCGGTCAGCTCGATCTCGGTTGATGCCACCAGCTGCGCGAGCTGCTCGGCCGAGGTGGCGCTCGCGATCGGCGCGAGGACCGTGGGCTGGACCCGGAGCCACGCAAGCGCCACGGCCGCCACCGATGTCTCGTGAGCAGCGGCGATCTCGTCGAGCGCGTCGAGCACCGCGAAGCCGCGATCGTTGAAGTAGCTCTCGCGCACACCAGCCGCACGCGGGCCGTCAGGCACATCAGCGCCTCGGCGGTACTTCCCGCTGAGGAAGCCGCGCGCGAGGCCGAAGTAGGGGATGCAGGCCAGGCCGTACCGCTCACACACGGATACCAGCTCGCCCTCGTACTCGCCGCGCTCGAGCAGGTTGTAGTGCGGCTGCAGCGCCACATACGAGGCCGTCCCGTCGGCTTCGCCGATCCGCAGCGCCTCCTCCAGGCGAGCGGCGCTGTAGTTCGACGCGGCCGCATGGGCGATCTTGCCCTCCCGGATGAGCTCGTTGAAGGCTCCGAGCGTCTCCTGCAGCGGCGTGTCGGGGTCGTCCTGGTGAGCGTAGTAGAGGTCCACGCGATCGATGCCGAGCCGCTCCAGCGAATCGTCGATGCCCTGCCTGATCGCCGTCGCCGACAGCCCCGGGCGGTCGGGCGACATGCCGACCTTGGTGGCGATCACCAGTCGGTCGCGGTTGCCGCGCGCGGCGATCCAGCGGCCGATGATCCGCTCGGATGCGCCCATCCCTTCGGGCCCGCGCCGCCCGTAGATGTCGGCGGTGTCGATGAAGTTGCCGCCCGCCGCGAAGTACGCGTCGAGCACCGCGAACGAGCGCTCCTCGTCGATCGACCAGCCGAATACGTTGCCGCCCAGGCAGAGCGGGAAGACGTCGAGGTCGGTATTGGCGAGGCGTGCGATGCGCTCAGGGTAGCCGGACTCGTGTTCGCTGCCCCTACCGCCGCCGCCCCATCCCGAAGCTCTGCATCGGAGGGGCCGCCGCGCGGATGCTCGAGCCGACGGCGAGCCCGTCCGGCTGCTCCTCCTCGCCCACGCGCTCGGCGCCCGGCAGGCGGTGCACGCGCGCGCCCTGCGCCGGTCCGAGCGCGTCCTCGACGCCGTCGGAGAGGAACTGCTCGAGCGGCGCGAGCTCGCGCACGATCACGTTGACCACCGGGCGGATCTCCTCCGCCACCGCCTCGCCTGTTCCCTCCTTTCGTACCGAGCGCGCGCTCCACAGGCTCCTCACGGGCGCCCCGTCCCGCGATCGCTCGAGGCGCCCGCGGGCGAGCAGCAGCGGCTCGGCGCGCGCTAGCTGGCGGTGACGCTCGTAGACGGCCTTCGGAACGATCAGGTTGATCGTCCCGAACTCGTCCTCGAACAGCAGGAACATCGTGCCCCCGGCCGTCCCCGGTCGTTGCCTCGCGATCACCAGCCCCGCCACCGCCACCTCCCCCACCGGCATCCGCGCGAGCTGCGCGCTCGTCGCAAGGCCCGTCACGGTCAGCCGCTCGCGCAGGATCGCCAGCGCGTGGTCGCCGACCGTGACCCCGCTGGTGGAGTAGTCCGCGATCAACCGCTGCCAGCGCCCGAGCCGGCGCAGCTTCGGCGTCTCGTCGAGCCCCAGCGGCAGGGCCAGCTGCGTCCCCTCCCCCGCCGGCTCCTCCGCGCTCGCCCCGACTCTCTGCGCGGGAGCGGCCATCCCCAGCTGCCACAGCGCCGTGCGCCTGTCCTCCTGCGTCCGGGCGCCCCGCCCGCCCAGGAGCGCGTCGCACGCACCCGACCAGGCGAGCTGTTCGAGCGTCCCGCGCCTCAACGCCGCCCGCGCGGCGAGGTCCTCGAGGCTGCGGAATCGTCCGTTGCTCTGACGCTCGGCCACGAGCGCGTCCACCTCCGCGCGGGCCACGTCCTTGATGTATCCAAGACCCAGGCGCACGCCGCCGTCCTGCACCGCGCACAGAGCCTCGGAGGCGTTCACGTCAAGCCCCAGCACCCTGATGCCTCTGTTCTCGGCCTCGTGCACGAGGCTGTCGGGAGCGTAGAAGCCCATCGGCTGCTCGTTCAGCAGCGCGCACAGGAACTCCGCGCCGTAGTGGACCCGCAGCCACGTCGACTGGTAGGCGAGCAGGCCGAACGCCGCGCTGTGGGACTTGGGGAAGCCGAAGCCCGCGAAGCCCTCCACCATCCCCCACACGCGCTCCGCAGTCTCGCGCTCTGCACCCGCGTGCCGCTGCGCTCCCTCGACGAAGCGCTCTCGGTGGCACTCGATCATCTCCAGCGAGCGCTTGCGGCTCATCGCCCGGCGCAGCCCGTCCGCCTCGCCGGAGCTGAAGCCCGCGAACGCTTCCGCCACCTGCATCACCTGGTCCTGGAAGATGATCGTGCCGAGCGTCTCCTTCAGGACCGGCTCGAGCGAAGGGTGGTCGTAGGGGATCTCATACGCGGGGTCTTCGCGCAGCCGTTGACGGCGTTCTATGTATGGGTTGATCGCCCCGCCCTGGATCGGGCCGGGCCTGATGATCGCCACCTGCACGGTCACGTCGTCGAGGCTTTCCGGGCGTGTGCGCAGCAGCGACTGCATCTGCGCGCGGCTCTCGATCTGGAAGACGCCCACCGTGTCGGCCGCGCGGATCGCCCTGAAGGTGTCGGGGTCGTCGAACGGGATGCGCGACAGGTCGATGCGCTCGCCGCGCACGCGCGCGATCTCCTCCACGCAGCGCTCCACCGCCGAGAGCATCCCCAGGCCGAGCAGGTCGATCTTCAGGAAGCCCGCGTCCGAGCAGGAGTCCTTGTCCCACTGCACCATCTGCCTGCCCTCCATCGAGGCTGGCACCACCGGACAGCAGTCGATCAGCGGTCTCGTCGCGATGATCATCCCGCCCGAGTGCTGGGAGAGGTGGCGCGGCAGCCCATGCGCCTGCTCGACCAGGTGCGCCAGCCAGCGCCAGCGCGAGGAGGGATCCGCATCGCGCGCACCCTCGGCCTTGGGGCGCGCGCCGGCGAGCGCCGTCGCGATGTCGTGCTCGGAGCCCGGCCCATATCGATCTGCCCCCCGCGCCACGCGCTCGATCTCGCCCGCGGGCAGGCCCAGCACCTTCCCAAGCTCGCGGATCGCCCCGCGCGCGCGGAAGGTCGGGAAGGCCGCCACCAGCGCCGCGCGATCGTTGCCGTAGCGCTCATGCACGCGCGGGATCAATAGCGCGCGGATGTCGCGCGGGAAGTCCAGGTCGATGTCCGGCAGCCCGTGGAGGTCCTCGTGCAGGAAGCGCCCCATCGCGAGCTTGTTCGCGATCGGGTCGATGTGCGAGAGGCCGGTCAGGTAGCAGACGAGCGAGGAGACCGAGGAGCCGCGTCCGCGTCCTGGCGCGAGCAGCGCGCGCACCGAGTCCGGCCCGCGCACCTCGAGCGCCACCTCGCGCGCCAGCTCGAGCATGTCGTGGTGCAGCAGGAAGAAGCCCGCCAGCCCGAGGTGGTCGATCACGCGCAGCTCCTCCTCCAGGCGCGCCCGCGCCTCCTCCTCCGCGCGGCGCGCCTCGGGCGGAGCGCCGGGGCCGTAGCGCTCGAGCAGCCGTGCCGCGCACAGCTCCGCCAGGCGCCGTGTGGCGCCCTGCTCCTCCGCCCCCGGGTAGCGGTAGCCGAGATCACGCGTGAGGTCGAACCGCAGGCGCTCGGCCAGCAGCAGCGTCTCGCGCAGCGCCTCGGGGTGGTCGACGAAGCGGCTCGCCATCGCCTGCGGCGTGCTCATCACGTGGCTGTGGTTGCCGCGACGCAGCGGCTCGCACGCGTCGAGCGTCGCGTGGTGGCGGAGCGCCACAAACGCGTCCTGCAGCTCCGCCCGCGCGCGTGTGTGCGAGTGCACGTCGCCGCTCACCACGCACCTCACGCCCAGCCTGCGCGCGAGCGCCGCGAACGCGCGGTTGCGAGCGCGGTCGTGGCGGGCGTAGGGGCGCTGCAGCTCCACGTATAGCTCCCGCGAGCCGAACGCGTCGAGCAGCTGCCGGGCGGTGCGCTCGCCGTGGACGCCGCCGAGGATCGAGTGCTCAGCGCAGCCGGTCAGGCACACGAGCCCCTCGGCGTGCTCGGCCACCGCGCTCGCGCTCACCGACGGCTCGACCAGCAGCCGTCGGGCGGAGCCCTCGCGGGTGCGCGCGTGGGCGAGCGTGAGGATCCGGCAGAGGTTGCGCCAGCCGCGCTCGTCGCGCACCAGCAGCGTGATGTGTCGGGTCGTCGGTTCGCCGTCCCCGCCGCCCTCCACCTCCACGTCGACCTCCGCGCCGTGGATCGCGCGCACCCCGCGGTCGGCGGCGCTCTGGGCGAACTCCATCGACCCTGAGACCGAGTTGTGGTCGGTCAGCGCGAGGGCCGAGTGCCCCAGCTCGCCCGCCCGCTCCATCAGCTCGTGCGGCAGCGACACGCCGTCGAGGAACGAGAACGCCGAGTGACAGTGCAGCTCTACGTATGGAACTCCGCCCGCCATCGCGATCTCCCTACGAGCCCTGCATAAACCACTGGCCTGTGCACAGGTCATGGAAGATCACCACGTTGCGTCCGCGCTCGCCCACCAGCTCCCAGTAGCGGCGCCGCAGTGGCTCGTCGGTCCACCAGCGGTCCTCGACCAGCCAGGACTCGCGCAGCGACTCGACCGCTTCGCCGTTCACCTGCGCGGGGAAACCGTCGCGCCAGCGTATGCGCGCGGGCCGAGGAGGGTTGAGCGCGTGGGCGGTCATTCGGGGATCGGCGCGAGCACCACGCGCCGCTCGGGCACCCGCGAGTCGGGGTCCACGCACACGGCTCGCAGCGCCGCGTCCCTGCCGGCCACCGCGCGCGTCTGGGCGATCGCCTCGCGCAGGCGCCCGGCGCGGGCGGCGCGGGCGCGATCCTCGGCGAGCAGCCCTCCCTGCTCGCTCGCGGGCGGTCCGAAGCGCTCGACGGCCAGGCCCAGCGTCGCGGCCGGCGCGGGGAGCAGCAGCAGGCGCAGCGACAGCGCCAGCCAGATGCGCTCCGGGTCGGCGAGCGCCTGGCGGAAGACCACGCGCTCACGCCAGCCTCCGCCCGCCAGCAGTCGCGCGGAGAGCGTGACCGCGCGCAGCGTGCGCCCACGGCGCTCCACGCGGGCGAGCAGCCGGCCAACGAGCACACCCATCACGCGCTTGAGCGCCTCGCCGGAGCTCGCGTCGCCGACTTCCATCGTCTCCTCCAGGCGCTCCTCCAGGCGTCGTACGCGCAGCGGTGTGTCCTCGCCGCAGGCCAGCCGGTGCGCGAGCGCCCCCGGCTCCCCGAAGCGGTCGGCCAGCGCAGACCGCCCGATCTTCGCCAGCTCGCCGAGCGTGCGCACACCCAGGCGCGAGAGCGGCTCCACCAGCATCGCGGTCTGCTCGCGAAAGCTGAGCAGCGAGACCGGACGCGCCGCCAGCCAACGTCGTGCCTCCTTGCCCTCGAGCACCAGCGGTCGGCGCGACCGGACGGCCAGCGCGGCGGCCAGCGCGCAGAAGCGCGTCGGGCCGGCGCCGATGCGCGCGGGGCGGGCGAGCGCACGCCTGGCCGCGGCGATCGTCGCGGCCTGCGTCCCGTGCAGACCGCGCAGTCCATCGGCCTCGAAGTACGCGAGTCCTGGACCGGCGGGCTCGACATCCGCACCGATCGATTCGAGCGCGCAGATCGCGCTCTCCCAGGTCTCGGCCACCCTCACCGGGTCGCCGGGCACGAGCACCAGCTCCGGGCAGCGCGCGAGCGCCTCGCCGAGCGCCATCCCGCGCGTCACGCCGCAAGCTTCTGCAGCTCCCGACACCTCCCCCACGCGCGGCTCCGTCCCGGGCAGCGGCTCGACCGCCAGCGCGCGTCCCGCCAGTGTTTGGCGCGCGACCTTCGACCGGCCGTCCGCGCCGGCCACGGCCAACTCGAAGCGGGGCAGATACACGCACACGATCATACGAACGTATGTTCGCATAGAATCCAGCCGGGGTCAATCTCTATCTGAAAGCGCTACAATGACGCACATGGAGTATGTGGGTATCCGAGAGATGCGGCAGAACCTCAGCCGCTACGCCCAACGGGCTCGACATGGAGAGTCGTTTCTCATCACCGATCGCGGGCAGGAGGTCGCACAGCTCACGCCTGCGCCCGGACGCGCCTCGGCCATCGACCGGCTTGTCGCCGAACGTGGAGCCAGACGCGGGCAGGGCAACCTGCTCGACGTCCTGCAGGAGTTGCCAACGCCGATTGCAGGCCCACCGTCGAGCGATGTGCTGGACGAGCTGCGCTCAGAGCGCCTGTAGAGCGTTTGCCCGACTACCTCGACACCTCGGCATTCATCAAGCTCGTGCGCTCCGAGCCCGAGAGCGCTGCCCTGCGCCGCGAGCTAGCCGGCAGGGAACTCCTCAGCAGCGCCCTGCTCACCGTGGAGGGCCGCCGCGCCGCCCGGCGCTACGGCGAGCTGGCCTCCGAACGCGCCCGTGCCGCCATCACAGCCATCACGCTGGTTCCGCTGGATCAGCCGATCCTCGACGCCGCCGCCGAGCTGGATCCAGCCGAGCTGCGTTCACTCGATGCCCTGCACCTGGCAACCGTCGTGAGCCTCGGTGAAGACCTCGAGCGCCTGTACTGCTATGACAGCCGCCTTTCAGACGCCGCACAGGCTCTCGGCATCGAGGTCTCTCAGCCCCGCTGAATCCTACCTTTCTACGTAACGGGCACCGCCGCTGAACGTCGTCAGTCGAACGGTGTGTGGGGTCGGCTTACCGTGGCTCGTCGTAGTAAATCGAACGGCCACCGGGTCGCGTACGACCACTTCATAGGCGTTTCGTACAACGTCAACGGTAATGCTCCGGCCGTGGCTCGAGACGATCTTCACCGTCGCGACTCCGTTGGGCGCCACGCCCGTAACGTTGCTGTCTGCCGCCTGGGTGAGCGAGGCGCTGAGTGAGTGAGTTCCCACGAGTTGCCCAGCCTCTGCTAGCACTTCTGGCTCGCATGACGTGACGGGCGCGGGCGGCAAGGCTTCACCGTGGACTACGCCGATCACCGGATAGATAAGCTGAACCAAGCAGACTTCACCGTTGGCTGCGGGTATCAGCCAGCCCGGATCATTGGCTAGCACCCGGCGAGCTTCCTTGATTTGTGCCTTGCCGAATTCTGGCTGTAGGCTTCGCAAGAGCGCAGCAGCGACTTCCCCTGTGAGCGCGTCAGACGGGGCGGGCGCATCATCAAAGACGGCGAAGTCTGAGGGTGACATGGTCGCTGGCTGTGGACGATCCGACACGGCGCCGCAAGCAGAAAGCATGGCGCTAAGCGCCATTATGGCACATGCGAACAACACGCTACGCTCCTGACCGCGCGAACTACTTTTAGCCAGCCAGGAACGCAACGTGATCTACCTAAATTCTGCGCCCGATTTCCGCGAGCCTAAGACCAAAGAGAAAAGATCAGTTTAAAGGTTCCTGAATTCGGATTATAGACCCCGGGGTAGGAACTGATGGGGGTGTATTCCCAATGGGCTACATGACCCGCACAAGTCCAGCCGTACGGAACATGCCAGCTACCGTTGTAGGTCACCGGTCCGACGCAGATCGTAGACGCGCTTTCATAAGCTTCCGCATACTGACTGTGCCAGGTTCCAGATTCACACGAGCCACAGGTCCACGTTTTACCCGGTAGATTTCTGATTTCCGTTATGCCAGCCCGAGCAGCACCTGCCCCAGCCATTGCCATAGCAAGCGCCGCCACGAAGGCGACAACTAGCGACGCATACCTGTACTTCGCAATTCTTAGAGTCATCCGGCCATACCTTTCTATGCCGTCGGTTTGTCTGTCCTGCACTGACCCATGATTCACTGAACACTCTGTGAACATGTCGAAGCACCTCTTGTGATTCCCCTTACCAAAGGGATCATCACAAGGCAGGTCTGGTCGGTGGCGAGTTTGCCACCGAGGAACTTCTATCCGGCTGGTGCAACGGCCGTCAAGAGTTAATAACCAGAAAATCCATATCATCAGACTGTTACCAGTCTTAGGCAATTCCATTCACGGGAATAGCTTGATGAGTATCGAATAGATCGCCAGCACTGGCGGCAGCTAACGCTGACTTCCCTGCTACGGCAGCGTTCGCGCTATATCTTCGCCACGCGGCGTGAGCCGCCATGCGTTGCGCTTACCGCTTCCCTCAGAGCGCTTCGTCACCAGACCCTCCTGGGAGAGGTATGCGAGCAGCTTTGAGATCTGCGACCGGTGGGCGACATCGATTCCCACGGCGATCTCACGGTTGGAAGGACTGAATCCCCGCCCACTCTGCTCGGCGAGAAACAATAAACATTCGCGCGCGCGACGGGCACTCGGGTTCCCGAACATCGCGGGGAGAACAACACCCTGCTCCATATCCAGTTCCAAATCCTGTCCTTCGGCTTGCGCCGGCACGGTGGAAGGGAAGTCGCAGTTGAGAATCGCTCGTGCGAGCGCGGTTCCCTGCTCCATCTCCCGTTCCACACTTCGAGCAGCCAGATAAGGCGCTATGGCAAGTCCCATCAACGGGCCGAGCAGTTCGATAAATGGGCCGGGCCGGTCCCTGACGATGTGCCCATGCATAAGCCCGAGCACGGAGCCCATCACGCCCTCGGCGACAAGCGGCGCGACGGCGAGTACTTCGCCCTCAATGCGCTCTATGACCGGCACGCGCAACGCCTCGATGACGCCCTCACGATGCTGGAGGACGACCGGGCCACCCGCGAGCGCCTCCACGATAAACACCCTCGCCAGCACGGGTTCGCGGTCGAAGAAGGTCAGCACCGCAGCGAGCGCTGAGCGCAACCCGTCCTGCCAGCGCTCGGCCAGCGCAAGCTCTCGCGAGGCGAGCGCTACCACCTGTTCCAGAACGCTGTCCATGATCGCAATCAGACACTCCTCCAAGCCAGTGAACAGCTCGTAGAACGTCCGCGTGGAGACCCTCGCCCGTGTGACCACCAGCACGACCGTAGCGCCCGCGAACCCACGCTCCGCGAGCACATCGGCCAGCGCCTGCATGACCCTTGTGCGCTGATCCAGCGCGACTCGCTCGTCCGTTGTCACGCTTCCCCGAAACGCGCTATGGGGTATAGCCTACAGGTGCAGGATCGCAGGACAAGGAAAGCCAAGCTGTGCACGAACCAGTGCCTCAGCTTGCTCGCAACCTACGCGCATCGCGCGAGGCCACGGGGTTCTCACAGGTCAAGCTCGCCCAGCTAAGCGGGGTCGACCTGTCGTTTCTCAACGAACTCGAGAACGCGCACGCCGATGCGACGACGCGCACCCTGCTACGACTCGCTCGCGCGCTCGGCACCACACCGGCCGACCTGTTGCGCGGCATCGAGTAGAAGCGGGGCAGCGATCTCCAACGCCATGACTCAAGAGACCCTACATCCCATCCCGGTCGTATAGTTCGCAGGTTCGACGAATACGAATAATTGTTACGTCTGCCCAGCGAGCTGCTTGCCTTGAAGCCTTGGCCAAGCCCCTCAATCCATCGTCAGCGGACCCTCTGCCGATCCGCTCAGGAACTGGCGCACGAACGCGTTCTCGGAGGAGAACATCCGCGCCGCGTCGCCCGCCTCCACGATCCGCCCGCGCCACAACAGCGCGATGTATTCGCCGATCCTGCGCGCGGAGGCGATGTCGTGGGTGACGACGATGTAGGTGCCGCCGTGGATCGAGTGCATCTCCTGGATCAGCTCGCACAGCAGCGCCGT
Organism: uncultured Solirubrobacteraceae bacterium; assembly: GCA_964588985.1. Lineage (GTDB taxonomy): Bacteria > Actinomycetota > Thermoleophilia > Solirubrobacterales > Solirubrobacteraceae > Palsa-744. The sequence continues at coordinate 67,432 of CAZPQW010000004.1, read as the reverse complement.
GCGCACCGGATCCAGACCCGAGTCGGGCTCGTCGAAGATCACGATGTCGGGCTCCATCACGAGCGCGCGCGCGAACCCCGCACGCTTGCGCATGCCGCCGGAGAGCTGTGACGGCGCGTCGTCCATCGCGTCGCCCAACCCGACGTCCGCGAGCCGCTGGGTCACGCGCTCCCTGATCATGGCCTCGGAGAAGTCGGTGTGCTGGCGCAGCGGGAAGGCGACGTTGTCGAACACCGTCATCGACCCGAACAGCGCGCCGTCCTGGAACAGCACGCCGATCTTGCGGCGCAGCTCGAGCAGCTTTGGCATCGTCAGCTTCGGCACCGACTGCCCTTTGACGATGATGTCGCCCGAGTCGGGGAACATCAGCCCGATCAGGTGCTTGATCAGCACGCTCTTGCCCGTGCCCGACGGACCCAGCACGACCGTGATCGTGTCGTCGGGGAAAGCAACGTTCAGCCCGTTCAGGACCGGGACGCCGCCGAGGCGCTTGTGCACGTCGATGCAGCGGATCGACCAGTTGCCCGCGTCGGGGTCGCCCGAGAGGTCGAGCTCGCTGGAGTGGTACTGGAAGTCGCTGGGGTCGTCGGTCATCGTCATTTTTCGTAGATCGCGTGTGGGAACTGACTCGTCTTGCCATTGAACGTGAACGGGCCCTGCTGGCTGCAGGCCGGAGCCGGGATGGCGTTGGCTTCTTTGGGCGTGTTGGCGACCGGCGATTCGCCCGGGTGGACAGGCGTCGTCAGATCTTTTATGAGTTCTTCGGAGATGACTTCGTTGCCCGGTCCGCTGACCGACGGAGCCGAGTTCGCGCACGAGCCCGATTCGAACACCGACAGCCCGCTGGCAAGCGAGCGGAACGCGCCGGGGAGCGGATAGGCGTTGGCGCGGTTCGTGCCGATGCGGCTGGGGTAGATAGCGAGGCTTTCCGGACTCAGCACGGCCATCGTCGCCAGAAGGTGCTCCTTGGGACCTTGTGCCTTTTCGGTCGTCGGGTTGACGGTGTTGCTGTTGCTTTCGCTCCCCTGCGTGGCGGCGGTGAGGTTGGCGAAGAACGCCTGCAGCTCGGGCACGTACTCGCCCGTGTACTGCAGGAAGGGATCGAGGTTGTGCAGCACCGGCCGCAGGTTTTCGAGCACGGGCGTCGTCAGGTTCAGAGTCTTCTTGACTTCGGGCAGACCCTTCTGCGCGGCCTTCGTCAGCGGACCGAGACCTGTCAGGAACTTGTCGAGCTGGGGCGCGAATGGCTTGGCCGCCCCGAGCGTCAGTCCCAGCTGACGCTCGGCGGGCTTGAATTCGTCGAAGTAGGGGTTCGCGACGGCGGCGAGGCTGTCGAGTTCTTTGAGCGCCTGGCGCGAGTTCTTCTCGAACGCCGGCAGTTCGCGGAATGCCTGCGCGAAGGCCTGGCTGCCTTCGGCGGCGGCGTGGAACGTGCGCTCGCCGTTGGCGATGATCCCTTCGAGCTGGTGGTCGCGGCTGGCGAGCGCGTTGAAGACGACGCCCGTGTTGTGCACGAGTGCGGTCACGGCGCCTTCCTGGGAGTCGAGGATCGCCACGAGCTTGTTCGCGTGTTCGACGAACGGTTCGAGTTTGGCGAACGACGCGTTGACCTGTTCGCCGCGGCCCTTCAGCCCTTCCGAGCCAGCCTGCAGCCACACCTGGAAGTCGCGCCTCGTCTTCGGGTCAAACGCCGAGAGGATGTCGTCGAGCGTCACCGACGGTTCGACCTGGTTGACCGCGAGCTCTTTGCCGTCGCCCAGGAACGGTCCGCTCTGTGCCTCAGGGATCAGCTGCACGTAGGTCTCTCCCAGCAGCGTCTTCTGGCGCAGGATCGCGTGCATGTCGGCGCGTATCGGCGCGTATTGCCCGGCGATTTCGAGCGTCGCGTGGGTGCGCCCGTCGCTGCCGAGGTGCAGCGAGATCACATGGCCCACATTCACCCCGCTGATGCGCACGTCGGACTGTTCGGCGAGCGCGAGCGTGCGCGGGAAGGGGACCGTGATGCGGTAGCCCTTTGGCTTCAGCGGCAGCGGACCGCCGAAGGACTCCCACAGGAACATCAGCAGCCCGAAGCAGCTGAGCACGAACAGGATGATCACGAGGATGTTGCCGAGCGTGGGGGCGCGCTTCTGCATCTAGTTCTTCCCAGCCTTGGCGCTTGACGTGGGTGTGGAGGTGCCGCCGAACGGATGCTGTTCGAGCCCCGAGAACAGGCCGCCACCCGTGCTCGTGGTGTGACCACGCTGACTCGACGGAGCTGCCTTGAGACCTTGGTTGATGCATTCTTGCTTCGTCGGAGGCTTGAGCAGGCCGATCAGCAGGTTCACATTCGGGTTGACCTTCGAGGCCGGTTCCAGGATTGGTAGGAGGTTGCAGTTGAGGTACACGAGACTGCGCCCGAGCGGCCCGTTGGCGTCCGCCGAGCTGACGACGCTGTCGAGGTTGTGGTTGCCCCAGTCGAGGAAGAACAGGAAGTTCGGCTTGCTCGCGCTCGGGTTGTACGCGAGCTCGTTGAAGAATTCGTTGAGCACCGAGAAGCTGATCTTGAGGTTGGGGAACGCTTCGCCCAGCTTCTGCGTGGCGGGCTGCAGTTCGTTGACGACCGGCAGTATTTCGCGCGCGAACGGGCGGATTTCGTTCTTGAATATCGGCGTCGTCTTCTTCGCCAGGATCTGGGTCTGTTCGTTGCCGGGAGCGAGCGCCTTGGCGAACGGCTGCAGTTTGTGCAGCGCCGGGCCGAGCTGGTCGGTGGCCTTGGCGAGCGTACCGAGTCCCTTCCCGGTCTTGCGCAACGCGGAGGGCAGCAGGTGAAGGGTTCGTTCCCAATTGGCGTCCTCTTCGCGGAAGGTCGTGAACACCGCGTTGGAAGAGTCGATCAGCTGAGCGAGCTGCTGGTCCTTGCCGCCGAGCGCTTCGGTGAGGAGGCGGAAGTTGTGGATCGAGCGGGCGATGTTCGCGTTGCGTGTCTGGAGCGCCCTGGCGATCTCCTGACCGTAGCGGGCGCTCGGCTCGAAGCGCTTGAGCGCCGCGGACAGCGCCCTGCCGTTGTGGTTGAGCCCTTCGCCGGCCGCGGCCAACAGCTCCTGCAGGTAGGCGCGCGTTTCGCCGTCGAGACCCGCGAGGAATTCGTCGAAGTCCACGTTCGGCGCGGTCTGCGACAGCGGGATCGTCGCGCCGCTCTTCAGCTTCCCGGCCGAGGGCGTACCGGGGTTGACCTCGACGGTGATGTCCTGCAGCTGGGTCTTCGGGCGCAGCAGCATCGTCGCGTTGCGGTAGATGCGCGCGTATTTGGGGACGATCCTCATCGTCACGGTCGCGATCCCGTGGTTGAGGTTGACGCTCTGGATTTCGCCGATCTTCGCGCCCGCGATCGTCACCGCCTGGCCCTGTCCGGGGGTCACGGCCTGGGCGGTCTGGAAGTCGGCCTTCAGCGTGTAGTAGTCGCGGCCGAGGACTGGCACCCAGCCTGGGAGCTTGAGATTCTCGTGCGCGAGGATGTAGCCGCCGACGGCCGCCGCGATCACGATCATCGTCACGACCGCGATGAACGCCGTGCGGTATCGCTCGATCTGCTCGCGGACGCTGAGTCCGCCTTCGTGGGATCCGCCCCGCGGGCTCTCGGGTGGTCTCTCGGCGGGGGTCATCATTCACTCCCGTCCGCGGGACCCTGCGACAGCGGGCCGTTGAAGTTGGGCAGCGTCTGGGTGTAGCAGGGCACGAGCGGCTGGTAGGACGGCTCTTCGGCCGGGTAGGCGGGGCGCGTGCCTTCCGGCGTGAGCGGCGAGCGCGTCAGCATCCTCAGCCCCTGGAGTTTCGTGCCGAGGATCGAGGTGGGTCGCGAGCGCAGCGTCTTGCCGCTGTTGCCGACGAGGAACCTGCCGACGGTGCCGTTGCCGTTGAAGTCCTGCCCGATGCCGTTCAGGCCCACGAGGCCGTACCAGAATTCCTTGTAGTTCTCGACGCCGGAGGTGCTCGCGCCGTCCTGGATCTTGGTGTTGCCGGCCGGGTAGATGATCTTCGTGAGGCATTTGTTGAACAGGTCGCCCTGGCGGTAGAAGGGCGCCTGTTCGCCGAACAGCTTCGCCAGCGACGGGGTGGCCGCGGCGAGCCCCTTCGCCACGCCTCCGAGCTCGCTCGGGGCGAGCGAGGCCTGCACCTGTTCGATCCACGGCAGAACCGCGGTGACGGTCGCGGGGGTGTTCCTGAGGCCGGGGAGTATGTCGTGCGCGAACGCCCGCGTGGGCGCGAACGACGCGTCGAGCGAGGCGAGGCCGCGGTCGATGCCGTGCAGCGTCTTCGGCAGTTCCCCGACGACCGTCGTCAGCGCCACCGACTGCGCCGCGAGCGCCCCGAGGAACGTGTTGAAGTTTTCGATCAGTTCTCCCAGCTGCTGCTCGTGGACGTTCAGCGCGGTCGTGACTTTGCCGACGCTCGCGATCAGCTCCGAGAGGTCGTGCGTGCTCGTGCCGCCGAGCGCCTGGTTGATGATCGCGCCGCCGCGGAGCGCTTCGGGTGCGCGCGTGTAGGTCTTGTTGAGCGCCTGGGCAGCGTCCAGACCGCGGACTTCGGGGTCCTGTTCGGCGTCTTCGGCCGCGTTCGGCTTGCGCGTGAGGGCTTCGCCGAAGTTGATCAGGAACTTCTGCAGGTTCGCGCGCGTGTCCGTGTCGAGCGCGTCGAGCACCTGGTCGATCTGCACCGGGTCGGCGGTCTGCGTGATCGGGATCGTGTGCCCTGAGGGGACCGTCGGCGCCGACGGGCTGCCGGGCTGCAGTTCGATGAACCAGTTGCCTTCGAGGAAGATGCGCGGGCGGATCTTCAGCGTCGCGTCTTCGTGGATCGGCAGCCCCTGCGATTCGATTTCCATGGTCACGAGCCCGGCCTTGCCGTTGCGTTCGATCGAGCTGACCTTGCCGACGCCCACGCCCGCGATGCGCACCGGGGACTTGGGGTGGATGTTGACCGCGGTCGCGAACAGCGCCTTCAGGCGATAGCCGTGTTTGAACGGTATGTGCTTGGTGAAGCCGAAGTAGGTGATCAGCACGAGGATCACGACGACGACGATCCCGAAGCGCAGCGGGTTCGAGCGCTGCAGCTCGACGACCGGGACCTCGTCGTGGCGGCGCCACCAGCGAGCGCGGCTCATTTTTCCTTCCCCGTGGGCAGGCCGAGGGCTTTGCGAATGGCGCTCGACGAGTATTTTTCGCCGAACAGGCCTTCTTCGCGGGTCGTGAATTCCTTGCTGGTGCCGATGTCCGCCGCCGGCAGGTTGCCGATCGTCGTCTGTTTTTCGATGAACTTCTCGTTGCCGGCTTCGCACACGTTCGGCTGCCCCGGCCCACCGACGTTCGGGTACGGGTTGGCGTGCAGATAGTTGTTTTCGATCGGTAGGTTGTTCTGCGCTTGCCTCTCGGTCGATCCGCCGTTCGCTGGCGCCGAGGACGGGAAGCCCTCGTTGTTGGGTCCCGTCGGGGAGAGGACCAAAGACGCACGCGCGAGCGTGCCGACGCCGATGTTCTCGGAATCGAGGCTCGCGAGATTGCGGAACGCCAGCGTCACGTAGTTGCATCGCGCCTGTATCGGAGCGAATCCAGCCAGGAGCGGGTTGGCGATCTGGAGGGTCTGCGTGAAGTCTTCGAGGCCGAGTGTTACGAGCGGGTTCTGGGCGAACGCGGCGAACGCTTCCGAGGATTCCGCAAGGCGCGCGTTGAGCGCGGTAGCGGCCCTGAGGTTGACGGCGCCTTCGGCGAACGCGTGCCCGAGGTGCGGCGCGACGGCGCGCAGCGCGCTCGCTCCGGGGCGCAGGAGGTGCATGAACGTGGCGGCCTTCTCGAGGAACGGCGCCTCGTGGGGGAGCGAGTAGGTGGCCTGCTCGAGCGATGCCGGCCCGCCCACGGTCGCTTCTTCGAGCGACCTGGTCACGCTCGCCCAGGCGGTGAAGAAGGTGTCGGCATCGCTCCAGCCTTCGGCGTTGGCGTTCGCCACGTTTGCGGTCTGCGAGGCGGCGCGGTCGAGCCCTTCGAACAACTGGGCGAGGCCGGTCTTCGGCAGCGCGAGGTTGTGGAGCACGGGGATCGCCTTCGTCACGAGCGGGCGCAGTTCGGCGATCGTGTTGTTCAGGCCGAGTCCCCGGCCGGCGAGACCGTCGCCGAAGTTGTTCGTGTTGACCTTAATCGCCGTGCGCGTCTTCTTATCGAACATGTTGAAGAGTTCGTCGATGTTCACCGGTTCGGTGGTCTGGCTGACGGGGATCGTGTGACCGGCCTTGATCGTCGCGTTCGAGTGGCCCTTTTCCAGTTCGAGGTACTTCAGCCCGATCGCAGAGACCGACTGCACGATCGCCTTCGTGTCGGCGGGGAGCGGTTCGACGCCCTTTTCGAGCTTGAGGTTCGCGATCGCGCTGACGCGTCCGGTCCGCTTGTCCTGATGGATCGAGAGCCCGCTCACGACCCCCACGCGCGTACCGGCAATGCGAACCTGGTTGGATGGCTGCAGTCCAGCGCCCTCGGGGAGTTCGACCTTGATGTTGTAAGTCGGCACGAACGGCAGGCCGTTGTTGGCGTTGTAGGAGAGGAACACCGCGACGACGACGATCAGCGTCGTGACCGCGCCGATCAGCAGCGGGTTGCTGGCGAGCGAGTTGTTGCGACGCCTGTTCATCAGGGCGTCTCCAGCGGGTCGCAGGTGAGCAGTTCGCCGTCGGCGAAGGGCGAGGAGCCGTCCGCCGCGGGCTGCGTGGCGCCACCTGGGCAGCGACGGAGCTGCAGCGTCTTCAGGTTCTTCGTCAGCGCCTGTTCGGGGTTGGTCGTCGGCGTCAGCGTGTTTTCTTCGCCGAGTTCGAAGTCGGGCAGCACGAGGTTGCCGCGCACGTAGTGGCCGTTGGCGTCGTAGTAGGAGGCCCCCTGGCCGAACGTGCGCAGGGCGCCCTCGAGGTCGGGGGAGTACGGGCCGAAGAAGGCCGTGATCGGGACGGATTCCTGCAGCGCCGTGACCGTGCTCGGCGAGGCCTTGGACAGTTCTCTCGCGAGCCCCGGCACGGCCAGTGCGAGGTCGGTGAGGTCGTTGTTGGGGCCGGCGCGGTCGATCGCCTGGGCGAAGTTGCCGATCGGAACGGTGCCGGTTTCGAACAGGGGGCGCAGCCGTGCGAGCAGAGTTGTCAGCGGCTTGATCGCGGGCCGGGACGTGTTGAAGAACGTCTTCAGAGCGCTGACCGTCGAGGGGAGTTCCGCGAATGTGCGGTTGCCCTGGTGCAGCGTGCCGGGCAGCTGGCGCAGCCCCTGGGCGAGCTGTGCCTGCTGAGAGCCGATCGCCTGGAAGGCCCTGTTGCCGTGTTCGATCAGGTCGGCGAGCGGTTCCGCGCGGGCTCCGATCGTGGTCACGGCCTTGGCGGTTTCCACGAGGAAGCTCGTGAACGTGTGCTGGTCGCGGGCGAGCTCGGACAGGAAGCGGTCGGTGCCGCCGAGGAAAGGCGAGAAGTATTCGGTCGTCTGGCCGAACTGCTTGCCGACGCCCGCGTACTGTTCGGCCCCGCCCTGGATGAATCCCTGCAGGCCCTTGCGCGTCTTCGGGTCGAGCGTGTTGAACAGCTGGTCGAGGTCCGTGACCGGCTTCGTCACGCTCGCGGGCAACTTCGTGCCCGCACTCAGCGCCGGCCTGTTGTTCGGTCCGAGCGACAGCGCTATGTAGCGGTTGGCGACGCTCGACAGCGACGGCTGCCTGACCTGCGCCGTCGTGCCTTCGTGCAGCGGCGTGAGCGAGGAGTCGACGTGGATCGTCACAAGCGCTTTGAAGTCGTGGGTCAGCTGGATGTTCGTGATGCTGCCCACCGGCACTCCGCCGACCTGCACCTGGTCGCCGCGGACGAGCTGGTCGCCTTCGGCGAATTCGAGCTTGTACGTCGCTCCGCCGCCGCCCGCGAACACGATGTAGGCGACGATCAGCACGACCAGCGCGAGCGCGCCGATCGGCAGCGCGCGGCCGACGCCGGATCGCGGGGAGCGCACGGTCGGCGCCGGCGTGCTCGGGGGGCTAGCCGTTGCCACCGGCTGCTCCTTGGCCGCTCGATGCGTCTGGGATCGCCGCGGACGACGGCCCGTGGCCGACGACCGGGTCGGGGATCTCCCCGAGCCGTGCGATCAGCTTGATCCATTCGCTCGGCGCGAGGCCGGAGTAAAGCGGCCCGCTCGCGTGCGCGCCGGTCGCGGCCGGCGCCGCGAACATGATGCGGATCGCGGTGCGAGCACTCGGGTCCGAGAGCGCGCCGGCAGCGCCCGGGTAGCTCATCAGGCTCACGATCCTCTGCGGTCGGTTGAGACCCTGGAGCATCAGCAGCTTGCGTATGGCGTTGTCGGCGAGCGAGCCGGGGCTCTGGTGCCCGGCGACGGGGATGCCGTCGATGGCCTTGATGTCGACGAGATCGCTGCCATCGCTCGCGGGAGCGTAGGCGGCGATCGACGCGGTCGTCGAGCGGGGGCACTTCAGGCCGGAGGCCGTCGGCTTCAGCCCCGATACCGACAGGTACTCGAGCGTCGCGAGCACGCGCCTGTCGACGCGGCCCTCCTGCACGTCCTGGCGCCCGCACCTGCTGAGGCGGATGCCGGCGTCGTGGAGCACCTGCGGTTCGAGCTGCTGCTTGGACTCGAGCAGCACCTGACCGACCGTCGGCGAGGTCGCGAGGAACGGGTTCTCGCCCTTGGCGTGGAAGATCGAGGTGTTCTCGAGCGCCACCCAGCCGTCGAGGATCGGCTTGGGATCGATCAGCGGGGCGCCGAGACCAGCGGGGCGGACCTGGAAGAGGATGTGCGAAGCGCTTTCGCTCCCCACCGTGCTCGCACTGGTCGCCGCGCCGACGTGGCCGAGCACGGTGCCCGCGATCACCTGCACCCCAGCGTGCAACGGATTGAGGATCACTTCGTTGGCCCCTTCGCGGAAGGAGCGGACGTCAGCCGGCGGCGTCGCGGGCGCGGCCGGCTGTGCCGGAGACGTGGTGTTTGTCGTCGGCGCGCTCGGGATCGTTTCGAGGCCCGCCGTCGCGCCCAGCGCGAGGCCTGAGACCACGGCGCCCTCGGAGATCGGCGAGCGTGCCTGGGCTCCGGCCGTCGCCGGACCGCTAGGCGTCGGTTCGCCCTGTCCTGAGTGCGAGATCCGCGGGCTCACGGTGCTCTGCTCACGAGGCTCGAGCACCGGGTAGACCGACGCCACGTCGCCGAGCTGGGCGTAGACATAGGTGTTGCCGTAGGCGTCGCGCAGCGATACGAACCTCCCGAGCGCGGGCGTATCGCCGACCTGCACGATTTCGCCGTCCTGCACCGCGATCACGGGCGCGCCGGCCTGCGAGTAGATCGTCGTCCCCACGAGCGTCCTGGCCTGCTGGGAGCCGCTCGCGGGGACGGTTTGGAAGCCGTCGCTGAAGCGCGCGGCGGCGTGCACCGGGAAGCGCGCCTCGGTCAGGCCGGTGATCGCGCCGAGCAGTTCCGTGGGCGTGCCGCCGAGCAGCTGCGCGCGCAGCATCACCGATTCGACGTACGCCTGGGAGTGGTTGTAGGAGAAGACCGCCCTCTTGATGCTTGCGCCTCCCCCAGCCGCGCGCAGGTAGCGCGCGGCGGCGAAGATCGCGTCGGCCGGGTTGTAGGGATCCCTGTAGCCGTCGCCGTTGGCGTCCACCCCGTACTGCGCCCACTCGGCCGGCAGGAACTGCATCCATCCCTCCGCGCCGGCGCTCGAGACGCTGAGGTCGCGTCCGTAGTCGGTCTCGACCTCGTTGATCGCGGCGAGCACCTGCCACGGGACGCCGTACGCGGTACCGGCGGCCTGGAAGATCGGCATCAGGAACGGCGGGATCTGGAAGCTTTCGATGAAGAAGCTCGGCACCCCGCCGATCGCAGAGCGCAGGTTCAACGGCAGCGACGGCGTGAGGGTCGAGGGCGAGACGGCCTTGTGCTTGGAGCGCGGGCCGGTCGTGGAGGCGCCTTCTTCGGCTGCCTTCGTTTCGCCGCTCGGCGTTTGCGTCTTGGGCGGGGTCGACGAGCCGCTGGGGCTGGAGCCCTGAGGCTGCTGGGATTGGACCTGTGGCGCCACCGGTTCGGCTTCCGGACCGGTCGTCGTGGATGCCGGCGCTTCGCTTGGCGCGGTCGTGGTCGTGGTCGACGGCGCGGTGGAGGTTCCTTCGGCTGGCGGAGGGCTCACCGTCGTGGTGCCCGTTTCAGCGTCCGCCGCTACCGGGACGCCCAGCGCCAGCACGCTCAGGAGCGCGAGGAGCGATGGGATGAATGTCGGTCGTCTCACGTCAGTTGCCGAGCAGGTAGTTGAGGAGCAGGCCGCCCGCTTCCGAGCTTTCGGAGGGGGTGTAGTACGTGGTGCCCGCGGTCGAGCCGCCGACGGGCTGAGCTGTGCCGGTCGAGCCGCCGGTGCCGGTGGGGTTGGCGGCGATCGTGGTCGGACCGGGGTATTTGGCGATCGCCTGCGCGGGGGTGGCACCGTTGAGCACGGCGAGCGTCCGCGCCATCGTGACGCTCGTGCCCGGTTCGCTGGCGGATGCGATTTTCGCCGGAGAGCCTGTGCTGAACAGCTTGCGAGAACAGCCCCCGGGCTTGAGAGCGTAGTTCAGGCACCCGGCAGAAGGGCTGCCTTCGGTGCGCAGGAAGTGCCCGAGCGAGTCGTAGCCGTTGGCGGCGTTCGCGCCGAGGAAGATGAAGTCGAGCAGACGCTCCAGCCCGCCCGTCTTGCTCAGGCTGCCGAGCAGTTGCGCGAGGTTGCCGGCGGCTGGCTGAGCGGCTTCTCCCAATGCCTGCAGCTTGCCGAGCAGCGGTTTCGTCGCCAGCAGCGCGGGCCCTGACTTCTTCGAGGTCTTGCCGAGGTCTTCGAAGAACGTCGTCGAGCTCTTCGAGAAGCCCGGCAGGCTCGTGAACGCGCGGTCGACGCTCGGCGCGGCGGCACGCAGATCGGTCGCGACGGGGATCGTCTGTTCGGCGAACTTCTGGACGCGTTCCATCGCCGGGCCGAGCTGTTCGAGGAACGGCGGGAAGTCTTTGAGGTTGCGTGCCAGCGCGCCACGATGCGCCGCGGAGGCCTGAGAGACCTGGTTGGCCGCAACGATGAAGTGCGCCACGCGGTTGCGGACCGCCGCGAAGGGTGCGAGCGCCCTGTCGGAGTCGACCGCGAGTTTCGCCAGCACGTGGTTCTGTTTGGCGAGGATCGCGAGCACCTTGTTGAATTCACGCAGCGCCGGGTCTGCGCGGCGGATGACCACCGAGAGGTCGCTCCCGCGCCCTGCCAGGCCGGCGCCGAATTCGTTGAGGATCAGCGTCAGGCGCTCGCGTTCGGGGAGTCGGCTGATGTCTCCGAGCAGGTCCACGTCGACCGGGCTGCTCGTCTGCGTCACCGGCAGCAGCCACTGGCCAGCGCCTTCCTGGCCGGAGGGGATCTTCTTCAGCGCCGGTGGCAGCGGCGTGCCTTCAACGCGCGGCTGGGTCGGCACGCAGTCGACGAACTTCTCGCCGATCAGCGCCTGCGGGCGCACGGTGCACGTCGCGTCGGAGCGGAAGTCCTGGAAGCCGGGGTTTTCGATTTTCAGGACGACCGCAGCCTTCGCCTGCGGCGTCGGAGTGACCGTGCCGACCGTGCCGACTTTGACGCCGTCGATCTTCACGTCCTCTCCGACGATCACGTTGCCGGCGTCGTCGAAGATCGCGCGGACCGTGTAGCCGCCGTTGTTGCCGCCGGCCGAGAGCGAGAGCAGAACCACGACCGCGAGCGCGACGACGCCGGCGGCTCCGGCGATGCCGGCCACCATGCCCCTCACCCCGACGGTCTCCTTCCTCACCCCGATCCTTCCTTGCCGTTTACAACAGGCCGGGCGGCCCCACCGTCTTGGCGGGGCCGCCCGGCCCAACTCTGCTGCTGTCGAGCTTACGCCCTCGCGGACGCGAACTCCCTGCCGTCGCCTACTTCTTGGGGCACGGCGCGTTGTAACTGGTCGTCACGGTCTCAGGCGTGAGTTCGTTGCCGTTTTCCGCGAACGTCAGTTCCGCCTTGACTTTGAGGTGGCCGTGACATTCGCCTTTCTTCGGCATCGTGCCGTAGTAGAGCGTCTTCTTGCCTTTCTTGATCGCCGAGCCGAGCTTCGCGACGATCTTTTCGGTCGAGGCCGCGGCCGAACCGGGCACCGAGACGATCTCCGGCACTTTGAAGTGCGCCACCGGGCCAAAGCCGCCGCCGCCGTTCAGGTGCGAATACGTGCCGGTCGAGACGATTTCGATCGAGGCCGGCGTGTGGCCGAGCACGATCGTGTTGATCCCGCCGCCCGGCGCGTAGAAGCTTTCCAGCGACACCCTCTCAGGGACGCGTTCGCCGAGCACGACGAACCCGTCCGCATAACCGGGAGGTCCTGCGGAGGACTGCTTCGGGCACGCTTCCGGTTCGATTTTTTCGATGATCTGCGTCGAGCAGGTCGGGAAGCCGGAGGTGTGAAGCTTCACGCCCTTCGGCAGGTAGACCGTCAGGCCGATGAGAGGCGGCTCGAACCCGCCATATTCGTTGCCCTTGATCGTGAATACGCCTTCGACAGCCGCGCCGGCGCCGTAGATGTTGCCGGTGTGCGGGAAGCCCTTGATCGGAACGGCCGTTGCTTTGAAAGTGACCGTCGGCGCCGCCGATGCCGCGCTTGTCAGCGCCAACATGGCCAGGCCTAGAACGGCAACACAGGTGGATGCTCTGCGCATCAGAATTCTCTCCCTCTTGTGATGGACAGGTCCGCCTCGATCCGGGTAGCTCCGGAGCCTTTGCCGGTCCGGCGACATCGAGATCCCCGGTCCTCTACCGGGGAACAGTGGCGATTTCTGCTTGCTTGCTACCCCAACCTTATCCGTGTCAACCGACGCGTTCAAGTTTGAACCACCCGGAAAGGCTGTACATATTCCCTGCATACGAGCGAGAAACCGCGAATCTGCCCAAAGTTGCGAACTGTAACGCTCGACTAGAGGGTTAGTCCTGCTCCACCGAGAGCTCCAGCTGGGCCCCCTCGAAGCGCACGTCCACCGGCTCGAGGATCACCTGCCGCGGCCCCTCCTCCACGCGTCCCGCGACCATCGCCACCAGCCCCAGATCCTCTGCAACGGCCACGATCCGCGGTCCCTCGCCCGCCGGGCAGTACAGCGCGAAACCCGTCCCCATATTAAAAGTCGAATACGCCTCCGGCCCATCCAGGCCCGCCTGCGCAACCAGAAACTCCAGCACCGCAGGCACGTCCGGCAGCCGCTCGATCCGGTACGTCAGCGGCCGCGTCGGGCGCATCAGCTTGAGCAGACCATGGCCGGTCACGTGGCTGATGTACGTCAGCGGTATCTCCTGCTCGAGCAGAGCAGCGACGAGCGGCACGTACATCACCGACGGCTCCAGCAGCCCCTCCCCCAGCGTCGTGCCGTCGCTCAGCAACGTCGCGTAGCCCTCGTCCAGCCTGCCCGCGACCAGACGCGCGAGCGACGCGCCGTTGGCGTGCAGGCCGCTCGACGCCACCAGCACGATCTCATCGCCCGGCGCGAGCGCGTCACCGAGGATCGCCGAATGACCCTCGGGCACCACGCCGACCGCAGCGCCCGCCAGCTCGATGTCCTGCTCGGCGAGCATCCCCGGCAACGACGGCGACTCTCCCCCGCCCCACACGCAGCCCGCGTCCGCGCACGCGCTGCGCCAGCCCTCCAGCAACGACGCCGAGCGCTCCTGCTGCAGGTACCACTCCGACGCGCCCGTCGCGAAGTACGCGTTCACGACCAGCGGCAGCGCGCCTACGCAGCAGAGGTCGTTGAGGATCGCCGCCACCGTGTCGTAGGCCACGTCCGCGAAGCGGTCGATCCCCTGCGCTTCGAGCACGTGACGCGCCACGATCGACTTCGTGCCGAGACCCTCGACCACGAACGCGAAGGTCTGCTCGCCCAGCTCGAACACGAACGCCGGCTCGCCCCTCGACGCGTCGAGCGCGCGACCACCCCTCGCCTCGAGCAGACCCGACGTCGACAGCGCCTTCGCCATCGCCAGGCGCTTGCCCGCGTCGAGCGCGTCGTAGTCCACGCCCGCCGCGCGGTAGCTCGCACCTTGATCGCTCATCCGCGATGATCCTAAGTGACCGCCGTCACCGAGGGAGGACCGATGGACTTCGAACCCAGCCAGCGCTGCATCGAATTCAAGGAGCGCCTCGGCGCTTTCATGGACGAGCACATCTATCCCGCCGAAGAGGTCTACGAGCGCCAGCTGCGCGAGTCCGGCGACCCACACCACCAGCCCGCGATCATGGAGGAGCTCAAGGTGCGCGCCCGCGAGGCGGGGCTGTGGAACATGTTCCTGCCCGACCCCGACGACGGCGCCGGGCTCTCAAACGCCGACTACGCGCCGCTCGCGGAGATGCTCGGCCGCTCGCACATCGCCTCCGAGGCGTGCAACTGCTCCGCGCCCGACACCGGCAACATGGAGGTGCTCTACCACTTCGGCACCGACGAGCAGAAGGAACGCTGGCTGCGCCCACTGCTCGACGGCGAGATCCGCTCCGCCTTCGCCATGACCGAGCCCGACGTCGCCAGCTCCGACGCCACCAACATCCAGCTGCGGATCGAGCGCGACGGCGAGGACTACGTCCTCAACGGGCGCAAGTGGTGGACCTCCAACGCCATGCACCCGCACTGCAAGATCATGATCGTGATGGGCAAGACGCAGACCGACGGCCCCATTCACAAGCAGCAGAGCCAGATCCTCGTGCCCATGGACACCCCCGGCGTGACGATCGTGCGCGACCTCATGGTGTTCGGCTACAACGACCAAGAGGGCCACGCCGAAGTCGACTTCAAGGACGTGCGCGTGCCCGTCTCGAACCTGATCGCCGGCGAGGGCGACGGGTTCATGATCGCCCAGGCGCGCCTCGGTCCGGGACGCATCCACCACTGCATGCGCGCCATAGGCGCCGCCGAGCGCGCGCTCGAAGCGATGTGCAAACGCGCCGTCTCGCGCGTCACGTTCGGAGCGCCGATCGCCACGCGCGGCAACGTCCTCGACTGGATAGCCGAGTCGCGGATCGAGATCGAGATGGCGCGCCTGCTCACGCTCAAGGCCGCCTGGCTGATGGACACCGTCGGCAACCGCCACGCGCGCACCGAGATCTCCGCCATCAAGGTCGCCGCGCCGAACGTCGCGCTCAAGGTCCTCGACCGCGCCATCCAGCTCCACGGCGGCGGCGGCGTATCGGAAGACTTCGGGCTCGCCACCGCCTACGCGCACCTGCGCACGCTGCGTCTCGCCGACGGCCCCGACGAGGTCCACAAGCTCTCGATCGCCCGTCGCGAGCTCGCGCCGCACATCCCGCGCGAGGCGTGACACGCCCCGGTCGATAACAACTCGACGCGTAGGGTTGAACAAACTGGGTAGCAAGGACCGTTAAGAACACTGAGGCCTGGATGGCCTCGGGTCGAGGGACCCACAGCTACGGAGAGGTTGGAGAGGCCAATGAGACATGCCCGCGTCGTCGTGCGCCTCGCGCTGCTCCTCAGCGCGTGCGCTGCCATCGCCACGCCGGCCGCGCAGGCGTCCTTCGGCGTGACCGAAAGCAACTTCGAAGCCGGCACGTGCAACGGCCTGACCCCCTCGTGCACATACAAAAGCGCGACGAACGTGTTCTTCACCCAGGCGGCGGGGCATCCGTCGTGGGGCATCACCACGTTCGAACTGAACCACAGCGGCGAAGCGCCCGAAGGCGCTCTCAAGCGGATACGCGTCGACGTGCCCGCCGGCCTTGCAGCCAATCCCGAAGCGCTGCCCCAGTGCGAACCCACGGCATTCGAAAAAAACAAATGCAGTTCCGAAACCAAAGTCGGTACCACCGAACTCGTCGCCTACGACGGCATCGGCGACATCACGGTCACGGGCAACGTCTACAACCTCAAACCGGTCGAAGGCCTACCGTTGGTGTTCGGCATCGACACCGGCGTGGAACCGATCACAGACGTTCACATCTACCTCGAAGGCCACGTCGACTGGAGCGGCGCGCATCCCGGCGGCGCCTACCACGAGTACTTCGAAATCAACAACGTCCCCAAAGAAGCCGAACTGTCGCTTTTGAAACTCAAAGTGCCCCTGTCGGTCCTGAAGTCCAAACTCAACTTCGACGGCCATGCCGGCGCGGGCAACTTCCTCACGCTGCCGAGCGTCTGCTCGCCCACCACGACCTCTTACCTCGAAGTCGAATCCTACGAAGGCCAGGTCTCGACGACGGAAACCCACACCCCGGTCGGCGTCGAAGGCTGCAACGAAGTCCCGTTCAAACCGACCGCCGCGGTCACCCCCGAAACGTCCACCTCCGACCAGCCCGACGGCGCCACCACCGTCGTCAAGGTCCCACAGCACGCGGGCGAAAGCGAAATCAACACGGCGGACATCAAAGACGTCCACGTCACGCTCCCCGACGGGCTGACGCTCAACCCCTCCGCGGCGCACGGACTGGAAGCGTGCACGCCGGCGCAAATCGGCATCGGGACGCGCAACCCCGTGACCTGCCCGGCGGGGTCGGCGATAGGAACGGTGGCGATCGAAACCGACCTGCCCGCGAAATCGCTGAGCGGCGACGTCTACCTCGGCAACCCCGGGAGCGGCGCGATCACGGGGCCCCCCTACACCGTGTACCTCGACGCGGAGAGCATCTACGACGTGTCGGTCAGGCTGAAGGGATCGGTCGTCCCCAACCCGAGCACCGGCCGACTGGAAGTCACGTTCCTCGAAAACCCGCCGCTCCCGTTCAGCGAACTCGCCCTCACGCTGAAAGGCGGAGCACGAGCGCCGCTGGCCAACCCGCTGGCGTGCGGCAGCGGGCAGGTCGAAGCGCTCTTCACGCCGTACACGGGGACCCCGGCGGCGCTCAGCGCGACGCCGTTCGTGACCACAGGCTGCGCCTCGCCACTGCCCTTCTCGCTCGCACAGAGCACCCAGAACACGAGCCCCAAGGGCGGCGCATACACCTCCTACACGTTCAACCTCCGGCGAGCCGACGGGCAGCAGTACCTATCGCGGCTGAGAACCGTGCTCCCCGCGGGCCTCGTCGGCGCGATCCCAACCGTGCCGCTGTGCAAGGAACCGCTCGCTCAGCAGGGCGCATGCCCGGCTAGCAGTCAGATCGGGACGGCGAGCGCCACCGCGGGAGCCGGCCCGGAACCGTACGCGTTCTCCGGACCCGTCTACCTCACGAGCCGCTACGCCGGCGCGCCCTACGGCCTATCGATCCCGATCGCCGCAGTCGCCGGCCCCTTCAACCTCGGCACGATCGTCACCCGCATTGGGATCTCCGTCGACCCCACCACCGCACGCGTGATCGCTGCCGGCGCCCTGCCGACGATCCGCGGCGGCGTGCCGCTCAGGCTCAGGAGCCTCGCCGTCACGATCAACCGCAAAAAATTCCTCACCAACCCAACCAGCTGCAACCCGCTCACCACGGACTCACTGCTGACGTCCACGCTCGGCCTCACCGCCCTGGCCACCAGCCCATTCCAGGTGAACAGCTGCAGTTCGCTCTCCTTCAAGCCCAGCTTCAAGGCGATGACCAGCAGCAAAACCTCCAAAAAGAACGGCGCCGGTCTGGGAGTGAGCCTCGTGCAGGGCAGCCACGAGGCGAACATCCGCTCAATCGTGGCCTCGCTGCCGATCCAGCTCCCATCGCGCCTGAGCACACTGCAGAAAGCCTGCGTGGGCGCGACCTTCGACGCCAACCCCGCCGCCTGCCCGCCCGAATCGCGGGTCGGCACCGCGACCGTCACCACCCCGGTCCTGCCGGCGAGGATGACCGGGCCCGCCTATCTCGTCTCCCGCGGCGGCGCGGCGTTTCCCGACCTCGACCTGATCCTCGAAGGCAACGGCGTGCGCGTCGTGCTCATCGGCAACACCGACATCAAACACGGCGTCACCACCTCGACGTTCGCCTCGATACCGGACGTGCCCGTGTCCAACTTCATGCTCGAACTTCCCATGGCCCCGAACTCCGTGCTGAGCGCGTTCGGGAATCTCTGCCTGCGGCCGCTGACGATGCCCACCACGATCACCGCGCAGAGCGGCGCCGTGATCAAGCAGAACACCCGCATCAACGTCTTCGGGTGCGGCGTGCGGATCCTCAGCCGACGTGTTCGAGGACACAAGCTGATCCTCAGGGTGAGGACGCAGGGCGGCGGGCTGCTCACCGTCAAGGGCAAGGGCCTTCACACGATCCGCAAGCGCGTGCGCAAATCCTCGACCGTCACGTTCAAGCTCGCGCTCACCCGCGGCGGGCTGCGGTCACTGGGCCGCCACCATCCACTGAAGGTGTCCGTGAACGTCGACTTCAAGCCGTCGCGCAAAGGCACGCCCGAGTCCGCGACGGGCACCACCGTGAAGTTCAGGCACTAGCCCAAGCACTAATCTGCGCGCGTGCTCGCGCTGCTCCTCACGACGCTCTCGATCTCGCCGATCAGCGCCGTCAGCAGCGCCGCGATCGGCGTGCACGACCTCGGCCCCGGCCATACGCGCATCGCGATCCGTCTCGGACACGCGGTGCAGGCGGCCGGCGGCGAGCCGACGAAGGTCTCGTGGTTCGTGAGACCACGCGGCAAGCACGCGTTCGGACTCGCGGCCGTCACCTCCACGCGCGAGCTCTCACCCGGTCTCACCTACGCCAGCGCGATCTTCGACCCGCCCGCGAGGCGATTCGTCTACCGAATCTGCCTGCGCCCAGGTTGGGCGTCGGGAACGAAACTCCAGCGAGGCCAGCGGGGATGTCCACGCGGCACGACGCTCGAGTACGAAGGCCAAGGCAGCGGCGAGCCCGCGGAGCCCTACCCGTCGACCGAGGCGATCGCCGCCGCGAGCGGCTTCCTCGCGAGCCGCGCGGGACGCACGTCCTTCGCCGTGATGGACAGCACCGGCAGGCTGAGCGGCCTGAACCTGCGCGAGCACTTCGAGACCGCGAGCGTCGTCAAGGTGATGTTCCTCGTCGCCTACCTGCAGATGCTCAGCGCCCGCCACCGCGACCTCTCGAGCGCCGACAACGCGTTGCTCTATCCGATGATCCACATCTCCGACAACGAAGCCGCCTCGGCGGTGTTCGCGATCATCGGAAACGCAGCGATCGCACGCGTGGCGCGGGAATCGGGCATGACCGACTATGCGCCCGGCGTTGGCTGGTGGGCCTACACGCAGAGCAGCGCCGCCGATCAGGCGCGCCTCTTCTTCGCGCTCGAACGGTTGATCCCACGGCGCTTCTACGCCTACGCGCGCGGCCTCCTGGCCGGCATCGAGCCGTCACAGAGCTGGGGCTTTCCGCCGATCGCGCGACCGCGGTGGCAGGTGTTCTTCAAGACCGGCGCGCTGCCCTCGCAGGGGCTGTTCAACGAGGCCGCGCGACTGGAGCGGCCTGGGACGACCTTCAGCGTGGCGGTGTTCACCGACGGCGACCCGTCGATGGCCTACGGCGAGGAGACCATCGAAGGGGTGGCCGCGAGACTGCTCGCGCACTCGCCGTGAGCGCGTAGGGCATAAGGTTTGACCTCAGCAATACGTAACGTCCATGAGGGAGGAGCCGCAT
The DNA here is from genome assembly GCA_964588985.1 of uncultured Solirubrobacteraceae bacterium. GTDB lineage: Bacteria > Actinomycetota > Thermoleophilia > Solirubrobacterales > Solirubrobacteraceae > Palsa-744. Next base: position 47,856 of record CAZPQW010000004.1, on the reverse strand, counting down.
GTCCGCGGCAGCCGTTCGCCCACAGCCGTCGTCCAAGCGCCCTCTGCAGGTCATCGTCGTCGGCGCGGGCTTCGGCGGGATCGCCGCCGCGATCGAGCTGCGCCGCTACGGCATCACCGACGTCACGATCCTCGAGAAGGGTCCGGACCTCGGCGGAACTTGGCTCTACAACAGCTATCCCGGCGCGGCGTGCGACGTCCCGAGCCACCTCTACTCCTACTCCTTCGCACAGCGGACCGACTGGTCGCGACTGTGCTCGCCGCAGACGGAGATCCTCTCCTACCTGCACGAGGTCGCGCACGCGCTCCGCGTCGATCAGCTGATCCATACGAACGTCACCGTCACCTCCTGCAGCTGGAGCGACGCGAGCTGTCGCTGGAGCATCGAGACGGCCGGCGGCGAGACGTACGAGGCCGACGCTCTGGTGATCGCCACCGGCCAGCTCGACCAGCCCGCGACGCCCCGGATCGAGGGCGCGGACACGTTCGCCGGCAGGAGCTTCCACTCCGCCGAATGGGACCACGAGTACCCGCTCGCTGGCAAGCGCGTCGCCGTCGTCGGCACCGGCGCGAGCGCCGTGCAGTTCGTCCCCGAGATCGCGCCCGAAGTCGAGCGCCTGACGGTCTTCCAGCGCTCCGCCAACTGGTTCATGCCGCGCAAGAACCGTCCATACCCCGGTTTCGTCAAGCGCGCCGTCGAGCGGATCCCGGGCCTGCAGTCGTTGCGGCGCGGGTTCGTGTTCCTCTACACCGAGGGCCTCACGATGACGATCCGCCACCCGCGCACGCTCGGGCGGGTGGGAGCGTGGCGCTCCGGCGCGTTCATGCGCTCGCAGCTCGAGGACCCGGACATCCGCCGCCGCGCGTGGCCCGACTACACGTTCGGCTGCAAGCGCGTGCTTTTCAGCTCGCTGTTCCTGCCCGCCCTGCAGCGCGCCAACGTGGAGCTGGTGACCGACGCGATCGAGCGCATCGAGCCGACCGGCGTCGTCACCGCCGGCGGGACGCGTCACGAGCTCGACTGCTTGATCTGGGCCACCGGCTTCAAGACGACCGACTTCATGTTCCCGATGGAGATCCACGGCAGCGACGGGCGCAGCCTGCGCGAGCTGTGGTCCGGCGGCGCGCACGCCCACCTCGGCATTACCGTGCCCGGCTTCCCCAGCATGTTCGTGATGTACGGGCCGAACACGAATACCTCCGGCGGCTCGATCCTCGTCTACCTCGAGGCGCAGGCCGCCTACATCCGTCAGGCGCTGCTGCAGATGCGCGCCCGCGGCGCCGGCTCGATCGAGGTGCGCCCCGAGGTCGAGGCCGCGAGCGACCGCGCGCTGCAGGCGCGCTTCGCGGGCACCGCGTGGACGCAGTGCGACTCCTGGTATCGCGACGAGCGCGGGCGGATCGTCACCAACTGGCCCGGCTACATGCGCGAGTACCTCGCGCAGACCAAGCAGCTGGACGCGGGCGAGTACCGCTTCGCGCCGCTGCCCGACAGGGTGAGCGCAGTCGGCTCCCCCACCGCACAGGAGGGTTGATCCGGGGATGTACGACTACGTGATCGTCGGAGCCGGCTCGGCGGGCTGCGTGCTCGCCAACCGCCTCTCGGAGGACCCGACGGTGAGCGTGCTGCTGCTCGAGGCCGGTGGCGCCGACCGCTCGCTGAAGATCAAGATCCCCGCCGCGTTCCCGCAGCAGTTCCACACCAAGCTCGACTGGGACTTCGCCACCGAGCCCGAGCCGCACGTCGACGGGCGCTCGCTTTACATCCCCCGCGGCAAGGCGCTCGGCGGCTCCAGCTCGATGAACGCGATGCTCTACGTGCGCGGACGCCCGCTCGACTACGACGGCTGGGAGGCGCAGGGCGCCCCCGGATGGGGCTACGCGGACGTGCTGCCGTACTTCCTCAAGTCCGAGGACAACGTGCGAGGCCCGTCGGAGTACCACGGCGCCGGCGGCCCGTTGCGCGTCAGCGAGCAGCGCTCACCGCGGCCGCTGTGCCGCGAGCTGTTGAGCGCCAGCGAAGCTGCCGGGATCCCGCGCATCGCCGACTACAACGGCCCCGAGCAGGACGGCGCGTCGATGTTCCAGGTGACGCAGAAGGACGGAAAGCGCTTCAGCGCCGCCGATGCCTACCTGCGACCCGCGCGCACCCGGCCGAACCTCGAGATCCGCACCGGCGTCACGGTGCTGGGCGTGGAGCTCGACGGCGCGCGTGCAATCGGCGTGCGCGTGCGCAAGGGCCGCCGCGGCGAGGAGGTCGTCCGCGCCGCGCGCGAGGTGCTGCTGTCCGCCGGCGCGATCGGCTCGCCGCAGCTGCTGCTGTTGTCGGGGATCGGCGCGGGCGAGGAGCTGCGCGGCGCGGGCGTGCAGGCCCGCCACGAGCTGCCCGGCGTGGGGCGCAACCTGCAGGATCACCCGTTCGTGACCGCGATCTGGGAGATCTCCGGCAGCGACAGCCTCTACGGCGCCGACAAGCCGAAGCCGCTCGCGGAGTGGCTGCTGCGCAAAACCGGCAAGCTCAGCTCGACCGTCGCGGAGGTGGTCGCGTTCACGCGCACCCGCGGCGGGCTGCCGGCCGCGGACATCCAGTTCCACATGGGCGCCGCCTACTTCGAAGACCACGGGGCGGAGGAATACGACGGGCACTGCATGGTGATCGCGCCGGTGCTCGTCTCGCCGAAGGCGCGCGGGCAGGTGTGGCTGCGCTCGGCCGACCCCACCGACAAGCCGCGGATCATCACCAACACCCTGTCCGAGCCCGACGACGTCGAGTCGCTGCTCGCCGGGATGCGCCTCGCGCGCGAGATCGCCGCCCAGGCCCCGCTCGCCGCGCACACCGTCAAAGAGCTCAAGCCAGGCGCCGACACAGTCGACCGCGAGCAGCTCGAAGCCGACCTGCGCAGGCGCCTCATGCTGATCTACCACCCCGTGGGCACCGCGCGGATGAGCGACACGCACGAACAGGCCGTCGTCGACTCGCAGCTGCGGGTCCACGGCATCGAGGCGCTGCGCGTGGTGGACGCGTCGATCATGCCGAGCATCGTCGGCGGCAACACCAACGCCCCCACGATCATGATCGCCGAGAAAGCCGCGGACGTCATCCGGGACGCGACATGAGCGCCTCGATCAACCATCACCGCGAGGGCGAAGGCCCGCCGCTCGTTCTCCTGCACGGAATCGGACACCACTGGCAGGCGTGGAAGCCCGTGATCGGAACGCTCGCGCGCGAGTTCGACGTGATCGCGTGCGACTCCCCCGGGTTCGGCCGCTCCGCGCCCCTGACCACGGGGATCGAGCCGACCATTCCCGCCTACGTGGACGCGTTCGAGTGGTTCTTCGCCGAGCTGGGGCTCGAGCGCCCGCACGTGGCGGGCAACTCGATGGGCGGCGCGATCGCGCTCGAGCTCGCGCGCCGGCGCGCCGTGCAGTCCGCCACCGCGCTCTCCCCCGCAGGCTTCTGGACCGCGCCCGAGCTGCGCTTCTGCCAGATCTCACTCGGAGCGATCGGCGCGATTCCGAGCCCCGCACGTCCGCTCGTGGCGGCGCTCGCGCGCACGCGCACCGGTCGCGTCGCGCTGTTCTCCCAGACCTTCGGCTACCCCACACGACTGCCCGCCGAGGAGGCCGTCGCCACGCTCACGGACGCGTGGGCATCACCCGTGCTCGCGGACGCGCTCGACGCGTTTCGCCACTACCGCTTCGACGCGCCCGAAGAGCTGCGCGGCACGCCCGTGACGATCGCGTGGGGCAAGAAGGATCGGCTGCTGCCCTACCGCCTGCAGGCGCCGCGCGCGCGCAAGCTGCTGCCGTGGGCCACGCACGTGACGCTCGGCGCCGGGCACGTGCCGTTCTACGACGACCCGGCCGCGGTGGCCGAGGTCGTGCGGGCGCGGGCCTGCTCGGTGGTCGACGGCGCGATTGCGCACCGCCGACCACCAAAGGCTCCTACCAGCCGATATGGCTGAACATCATTTCCGCTCCCTGTTGTAGGAACAGCCCGCCTTCGTAGTTCTTGTACTCGTGGTGTTCGGTGTCTCCCGCGTTGAAGCCCTGGCAGATGGCGTCTTTGAGCCTGCACCAGTCTCCGAGCCGGTTGTTGATTTTCGACGAGTAGTTGCCGCGCGCGATGAGGATGCCCCAGTGTTCGGGGCTGTAGTTGCCGCGCGCCGTGGCGGTGTCGTCCTTGCTGAAGCGCGGGTCGCCGTACAGGGCGACGCCGTAGACGTGCGACAGCGAGCTGTCGTTTTTGTTCGCCAGATTTTCGATCGTGTCTCCCACAACGTGCGCGCCCTGCGAGAAACCGGCGATCAGGATCTTCATGCTCGGACACGCCGCCGCGTCGCCTTTGACGCGACCTTCCAGATGCGAGTCGCCTTCCCACACGCTCGGGTAGTAGAGGATCGCCTTCCACCATTCGGCGACGTTCACCGCCGGATATTCCAGGCCGTAGGACTGGAGCGTCTGACCGGACGGCTTGCGCGCCAGCACCCGTTCGTACATCGCCCCTATCTGATTCCCCATCCCGAAGTTGCCCGAATAGCTTTCTCCAGAGCCACGCACGCCGATGAACTCGACGTTCGAGCAGGCCAGCCCGGTCGCGGGCGCCACCGCCGCGAACGCGAGCCATGCCAGCACCGCGATCACGCCACCTCCCAGCAGCTTCCTCCGCCTGAGGGCCGCCCTCGCGGGCGCCCGGTCGTTTGAGTGCATGCGATTTCTCCCTCTTTAGCCTCGCGCCCCTCGACGTCCGGCGATTCCCGCCCCGATCCCTCCCGGTCACGCGACGGCTCCCTCCAGCATCCGCAGCGTAAGCCCATATGCTCAGGGCCGATGCCGCTCGACACCCCGCGGATGAAGAAACTCGCGCTGCTGCTGCTCGCGATGACGCAGTTCGTGCTCGTGATCGACGCGTCGATCGTCAACGTCGCGCTGCCGTCGATCGGCCGCGCGCTGAGCTTCTCCCAGGACGACCTCTCGTGGGTCGTCAACGCCTACACGCTCACGTTCGGCGGCTTCCTGCTGCTCGGCGGGCGGATGGCTGACCTGCTCGGCCGCAGGCGCATGTTCATGACCGGCCTCGTGCTGTTCTCGGTGGCGTCGCTCGCCGGAGGCTTCGCGCAGTCGGAGGCGTGGCTGATCGCCGCGCGTGCCGTGCAGGGCCTCGGGGGAGCGATCGTCTCCCCGGCGGCGCTGTCGATCATCACCACCACGTTCGCCGACGGCGAGGAGCGCAACAAGGCGCTCGGCGTGTGGGGCGCCGTCGCGGGCGCGGGCGGCGCCGCCGGGGTGCTGCTCGGCGGCATCCTCACGAGCGGCTTGAGCTGGCGCTGGGTGCTGTTCGTGAACGTGCCGATCGGCTTCCTGTGCACGTTCCTCGCGCCGCGCGTGATCCGCGAAAGCCGCGCAGAGGGCGAGGCGCGCACGTTCGACATCCCCGGCGCGATAGCCGTCACCGCCGGCCTGGCGCTGCTCGTGTACGCGCTCGTGGACGCGGTCAACGTCGGCTGGGGCTCGACCGCGACGCTCGCCAAGATCGCCGGCGCGGTCGCGCTGCTGGTCGCGTTTCTCGCGATCGAGGTGCGCCAGCGCGCGCCGCTGATGCCATTCACGATCTTCCGCCTGCGCACGCTGCGGGGCGCGAACGCCGTCGCGCTGCTGATCGGCATGTCGCTGTTCTCGATGTTCTTCTTCATCTCGCTCTACATGCAGGACGTGCTTCACTACTCCGCCCTGAAGACAGGGCTGTGTTACCTGCCGCTGTCGGTCGGGATCATCGCCTCCGCCGCCGGCGCCTCGGTGGCGGTCACGCGGTTCGGCTTCAAGCCGATCCTGCTCAGCGGCCTGCTGCTGATAGCCGGCGGCCTGTTCTGGTTCTCGCGTGTGCGCGCGCCCGGCGGATCGTTCACGGGCGACGTACTCGGGCCGTCGGTGATCGCCGCGTTCGGCCTCGGCCTGTCGTTCGTGCCGGTCACGATCGCCGCCGTCAGCGGCACCGACCCGCACGAGGCGGGGCTCGCCTCCGGCCTCGTCAACACCGCCCAGCAGATCGGCGGAGCGCTCGGCCTGGCGATCCTCGCGACGGTCGCCAACAGCCGCACCAAAGACGTCCTGCACGCGGGCGGCCACAGCGTCGCGGTCGCGCTCACGAAGGGCTTCGAGCGCGCGTTCCTCGTCGGCGCGGGCTTCGCGCTGCTCGGCGCGCTGCTGACGGTCGTGATGATCGCCTCGCGTGACAGCCGCGCGCATTCCGCCGGCGCGCGACAGGTCTCGGGCTGACGATGGACTGGGGCATCGGCAGCTACGAGCACACGGCCGTCGAACTGGCGCCGGCGGCGGAGGCCGCGATCGAGGCGGCCGCGCCCCACGAGGGCGAGCACCTTGTGGACGTTGGCTGCGGCACCGGCAACGCGGCGCTGCTCGCGGCCGCTCGCGGCGCGCGGGTCACCGGAGTCGACCCCGCGCCGCGCCTGCTCGAGGTCGCTCGCACCGAGGCCGCCGCGCGCGGACTCGATATCGCGTTCCTGCCGGGGGACGCAGCGTCGCTGCCGCTTCCAGATGGCAGCGCCGATGTGGTGGTGTCCGTGTTCGGCGCGATCTTCGCCCCCGACGCATCCGCCGCCGCCGCGGAGATGGCACGGGTGACCGCGCCCGCGGGACGAATGGCGCTGTGCGCCTGGATACCCGGCGGCGCGCTGTCCGAGATCATGCAGGCGCGACGGGAGCTGATAGCCGCCGCGTCGCACACGCCACCGGGGCCGCTGCCCTTCGCCTGGCACGAGCAGGACGCGCTCGACAGCCTCTTCACACCCTTCGGCTTCGACGTGGAGCTCTCGCAGCACGAGCTCGCGTTCACCGCCGACTCGCCACGGGAGTTCCTCGAGATGGAGCTGAACAACCACCCTCTGTGGCTCGCCGCGCGAGCGGCGCTCGAGCCCGGCGGAGAGATGGACACGATGCGCGCCCGCGCCCTCGAGGTCTACGAGTCAGCCAATGAGGTCGCGGACGGATTTCGGCTCACCAGCAGCTACGTCGTGGCGAAGATCAGCCGGATCTAGCTCGCCTTCGGCGTTCTCCCTAGAACATGCGTCCAGTTTTCACACACACAGGCAAGTGTGGTGCAAAGTATCCGCACCAACCAAAAACTGCAAAGGCAAACCCGTCGCGAGACGGGGGCGCAAAGTCAGGGATCTCCATGAGATAGCTCGGCCGCCAGTTACACGCCACGGAGGGCTATCTTGTTTTCAGATCGTTTGCAGCGCATGGGACACTCACAGGACGAGAGTGGCTTCTCGCTTCTCGAGCTGCTGGTTGTGATGCTGGTCATCGGCATCCTCGCGGCGATCGCGATCCCGTCTTTCCTGAACCAGAAGAACAAGGCGATCGACGCTCAGGCCAAGGAAGTGGTTGTGATGGCCCAAACGGCAGCCGAGACGGTCGCGACTGACAACAACGGCACCTACTCGAAGGTGAAACCTTCGGAACTGAACAAAGAGGAACCGGCGCTTCGGATCGCTTCAAGCACGACCGACGCCTACCTGAGCGCCGCCACCGGCACCGCGACCGAATACACGGTCACCGCCACGGCAACGAACGGGGATGAATTGACTATCAGCAGGAGCGCCACGGGCTCGATCGAACGCAAATGCGTGAGCCCGATCAGCAAGAGGGGCTGTAGCGGAGGAGAACGGTCCAGCTGGTAGTTCCGGTCGGGCGTTGCGCTGAGCATGGGCAGCGCAACGCCCGACCGAGCCGGTTCTCTCGCGGGTCTCGCCTGGGACTAGACTGACGGTCTGCCGTCTCGCAGGCCGCGCGGCGGGTAACGCCACTTCAGACCCCGACGAGAGGCCCCTATGAGCGAAGAGTCGCAGTCCTCAGATCCGATCTCCGTGGAGGAGCAGGCCGAGATCGACGCGGCCGCGAGCGAAGCCGCCGGGATCGGCGGCGTCGCCGGCGACGAGAACCTCCCCCCGCGCGAACGGGCTGTGATCGAGGGCGGCGGTGGCGAGTCGGAGGGTTTCGAGCAGGCCGAGGAGCTGCTGATCGAGCACGCCTCCCACGGCGACATGCGGTCAACGAACGCGATCCTCCACGATCGCGGACCGAGCGAGGAGGAAAACTCCTCGCGCGAAGACGGCGAGGCCGACGGTGAGCTCAGCAGCGAGACCGCCTAGCAGCTAGCCCGAGCGACGGTGCGAGCTGGTCGCGTTTTCGCGAGGCGTAAAGCGGCGAGCTCGAGAGGCTGAGACTGCCGTCCGATTGATCGATCAGGCTGCGCACATGGAACTTTCCCGTCGGGATCTCGCGGACCTCGCGCGTGCTCTCGGCGCGACTCTGTTCGCCGTCGGCGCCGCGGTTTGGCTGCTGCGCCTGTCCACCAACGGCACGGCGAGCGACCTCGAGCGCTTTCTCGTTCTGCTGTTTCCGGCGTTGATCCTCTTCGAGCAGGCCCTGCGAGATGAGCCGCCGACCGGAGAGGACCGTGCGCGCCCCGCGACCTCGGTGCTCGCCATCGCCGCGATCCTGCTCGGCAGCGGGGCCATATTCGCGTTCGCGAGCCTGATCGGGGCGACAAGCGCGATCTACTGGGTCGCGGCGTTCGCCCTCAGCGCTCTACTGGCCGCCTACACCGCCCGACGCCTGCGAGTGGCCTACGCCGCATTGCTCGCGGGCTTGGCGGCTTTTATCGCGTGGGAGTTCGTCTGGGAAGCCATCATCCCGCACCAATCAGCCAGCGCCACGCGTTGGCTTATGATTCTCGCCGCGATGCTGCTCTTCGCTGCCGCCGCTGGGTTGGCTCGCGCGAGTGCGATCGGGTCGCGTGAGCTCGCGACGGTTGGCGGCCTCGTCGCCGTGGCAGCGGGTGTGCTGGGTGTGATTAACGCTGCCCTGGAAGGGACGTTTGGAGGCTTGTTCGCCGCCGCCTCCAACGGCAATGGCATATCGACCAGCTTCGACCACCACACACAGAGCTTCCAGAGCTTTCAGAGCTTTGGCTGGGACCTCTATCTGCTCATCGTCTCAGCGCTGTTGGTGTGGCTCGCCGCTCGCGTGCGGGCGCGCGGCCTGGGCTATGTGGGTGCTGTTGGACTGCTAGCTTTTGCCGTTGATGTGAGCGTGCGTGTCGGCGAAGGCAGCACGAGCGAAGCGACGCCCAGCGCGCTCGCCGGCTGGCCCTTGGCCCTGCTCCTGATCGGCGTGATAGGCGTTGCGTTGCCACGGGTGTTTCAACGCGAGTAGTCGAGTGCGCGCAATTCGCAGCCGCACAGTCGGGAGCCACGCCTGTGCCCGTTGCACTGTGAATCCGGATTCGCTACGCTTGCGAATCTCGATTCACATCAGTTTTCGCGACACTTCCCGGAGGGACACCGATGACGATCACAGCCTCCGCCTCGCCCGTCCGCGAGGTCCTCAACCAGTCCGTTGAACTCGAGCCGTTCGACCACTTCGGCGCGGATGCGGCGCTGCAGGAGGCCGTCGCACGCGGCGACGGAGCGTGGGGAGTCGAGCGCATCGGCGCCGTCAGCCGGCTCGCGGGCAGCCCCGAGGCGCGCGAGCACTCGCGTCGCGCCGAGCGCAACGAGCCGCGCCTGGTCCCCTACGACCGCTTCGGCAAACGCGTCGACGAGGTCGACCTCGACCCCTCGTGGCACTGGCTGCTCGCGCGCGCGATCGAGCACGGGATTCACGCGCTTCCGTGGCGCGAGCCGCAGGTGGGCGCGCACGTGGTGCGCGGCGCGATGTTCATGATGTGGTCGAACGCGAACGGCGGCGTGATGTGCCCCGTGTCGATGACCTACGCGGTCGTGCCCGCGCTGCGCGAGGCCGCGCCGGAGCTAGCGGCGCAGTGGGAAGGGCGCCTGACGCTCCCCGACTACGAGCAGGGCGCGCTCGCGGGCATGGCGATGACCGAGCGCCAGGGCGGCTCGGACGTGCGCGCGAACATCACCCGCGCGGAGCCCATGGGCGACGGCGAGTACGAGCTGCACGGGCACAAGTGGTTCTGCTCCTACCCCCCGTGCGACGTGTTCCTCGTGCTCGCGCAGGCGCCCGCGGGGCTGTCGTGCTTCCTCGTGGAGCGCGGTCCGGGGATGGAGTTCCAGCGCCTGAAGGACAAGCTCGGCACCCGCTCGCTGCCCTCCAGCGAGGTCGAGTTCCGCGGCATCCGCGGACGGCTCGTCGGCCAGGAGGGTCGCGGTGTGAAGGCGATCATCCGCATGGTCAACCACACCCGTCTGGACTGTCTGATGGGAACCGCCACGGGCATGCGCCGCGGCGTGGTCGAGGCGATCCACCACACGCGCCACCGCTCGGCGTTCGGCGCGCCGCTGGTGGAGCAGCCCGCGATGCGCAACGTGCTCGCGGACCTCGCGATCGAGTCCGAGGCGGCGACCGTCACCGCGCTTCGGATCGCAAGCTCCTACGACCGCGACGAACCTGCGTTCAGGCGCTTCGGCACAGCGGTCGCGAAGTACCACGTGTGCAAGCGCGCCGCCGCCCACGCGGCCGAGTCGCTGGAGTGCCTCGGCGGCAACGGGTTCGTGGAGGACTCCGGGCTACCGCTGCTCTACCGCGACGCGCCGCTCGCCGGCATCTGGGAGGGCTCGGGCAATGTGGCCGCGCTCGACGTGCTGCGCGCGATGGCGCGGGAGCCTGAGGGCCTGCCCGCGTTCCTCGAGGAGTGCAGGCTCGCGTCAGGCGCGAACAGGCACCTGGACGCGCACGTCGACTCGATCGCCGAGCGTACGTCGGCGCTGTTCGCGGGCGAGGACTCGCAACCGATCGAGCAGCGCCTCGCGGACGCGCAGTTCCAAGCGCGCGGGCTCGTCGAGGACCTCGGATTCGCACTGCAGGGCAGCCTGCTCGTGCGCCACGCGCCGGCCGCGGTGGCTGACGCGTTCTGCGCGGCGCGCCTCGGTGGGCAGGGCGGGCGCGCCTACGGCACGCTGCCGGTGGGCGTCGACGCGGGCGCGATCGTCGAGCGGGCGCTCGCCGCATGAGCAGCTCTGGGATAGCAGAGGCAACGACGCGCGAGCGGCTCCTGAGCGCGGCTCGCGAGCTCACCGAAGAGGGCGGCTACGCGGCCGCGTCGGTGGTCGCGATCACGCAACGGGCGGGACTCGCGTCGGGCACGCTCTATCGGCACTTCCCGTCGAAGGCGGAGCTGTTCGTGGAGCTGTTTCGCACCGTCTGCCAGCGCGAGCTCGAGGTCGGCAGGGAGGCCGCGGAGCGGGATGTGGACAGCACGGTCGAGCGCATCGAGAGCGTCCTTCAGACCTTCGCAGAGCGAGCGCTTCGCAACCCGCGCCTCGCGTGGGCGCTGATCGCCGAGCCGGTCGACCCGCTCGTCGACGCCGAGCGCCTCGCCTACCGCTCCCACTACGCGAGCCTGCTCGCCGCGGGACTGCGCGCGGCGATCGCGGCCGGGGAGGTCCCCGAGCAGAACGTCGACTTCACCGCCGCCGCGCTCGTCGGCGGGGTCGGCGAGGCGCTCGTCGGCCCCCTCTCCCCCCTCGCCGGCCATCCGCCGTCGAGCGCAGAGATCGCGGCGTCGATGCGTTCCTTCGTCCGCCGCGCGGTCGGCGCCGGCGTATGAGCTCGAATGGAGCCCGGCATCCGGTGTTCGCGCGCGTATGGGCGCGCATGTCGGGGAAGGTGGGTACGGAGCGCCAGCGCCGCGAGCTGCTCGCCGGCCTGAGCGGACGCGTGGTCGAGGTCGGCGCGGGCGACGGGCGCAACTTCGTCCACTACCCGCCCGAGGTCCGCGACGTGCTCGCCATCGAGCCCGAGCCCTACCTGCGACAGATCGCCTCCGCCGCCGCGCGGAGCGCACCCGTCCCGATCGCCGTGGTCGACGGCGTCGCCGAGCTGCTGCCGGTCGAGGACGGCACGTGCGACTCGGCCATCAGCTCGCTCGTGCTGTGCTCGGTGAGCGACCAGCAGACGGTGCTTGCGGAGCTCCATCGGGTCCTCGCGCCGGACGGAGAGCTGCGCTTCTTCGAGCACGTCGTCGCCGAACGGAGCGTCGGGCAGGCGGTGCAGAGGAGCCTCGACCGCACCGGCATCTGGCCGCAGCTGGGCGCCGGCTGCCATCTCGCGCGCGACACGGTCGGCGCGATCTCCGCCGCCGGCTTCGTCGTCGAACGCGTCAAGCGTTTCAGCTCGGGCCCGGGATCGCTCGGTATCCCGTTCGTGCTCGGCAGCGCGCGGCGCGGCTCCTAGATCCAGCTACCCGCGCAACGCGCGCAGCACCACCCCGGGGTGTCGGGCGACCTTCGACCCGAGGATCAGCGCGAAGACCGTCAACCCGAGCCACGGGCGCAGGTATGGTCTGATCCGCTCGATCCGTCCGTCCTGCGCCAGCTCGAACACCATCGAGTCCCCCAGCTTGAACGGGCCAATCGAGCCGTCGCCCACGACCACGCGCGTCGAGCCCTCGCCGATCGCTTCACGCCAGCGCCAGCCCTTCAGGGTCCCGTACACCGCGGTGAGCAGGATCCGTACGTCCCGCTCGCCGCGGAACACCATCCGGCCGGAGATCGGCGAAACCAACTCGATGCCCGGAGCGAGCGTCTGCATGAGCGCGTCGATGTCGTTGGACTCCGATGACGCGCGATAGCGATCGACGGCTTCGCTCATGAGTTCCATTTTCTCACATTCACGCGTAGCGAAGCGAGCCTGGCGTGGTGAGCGTCTCGCCGGTCTCGAGCAGCGTCTTCAGGCCGGAGAGGATCATCGGCCAGCCGCCGTAGATCTCGCTGTTGGCGTCCTCGCCGAGCTGGTCGTGGGTGACGGTCAGCCGGCAGGAGTCGCCCACCGGTTCGATCTCCCACGTGACCCTCGAGGTGCCTTCGTTCTTGACGTCATCGCTCCACAGCGCGGCGAAGCTCTGCACGAGTCGCAGCGGCGGGTCGACCTCGAGGTTCTCTCCCGCCGCGATGTTGCCCCCGCGCGGGTGCGAAAGCGTGTACCCGGAGCCCTGCTTCCAGTCGGTGACCACCCCGACGCCGAAGTTGTAGCGCTGTCGCATCCCTTCGTCGGTGATCGCCTCCCACAGCCGCTCGGGCGTGGTTTTGATGTAGATCTCGAACACCTTCTCCGTCGGCTCGGCCGTCCACGGCCGCTTACCGCTCTGTGCGCTCATCTGCGTCGTCCTCCTCGATCTTTGTCTTAAGCTCGCTGAGCGCTTGCGCCCAGGGCTCTGCGTACTTGCTCACCCACCGGTCGTGGACGAGCCTGATCGGCACGGGGTTGAGGAAGTGAAGCTTCTCGCGCCCACGTCGTTTCGTGGTCACCAGACCCGCCTCCTCGAGCACCTTGAGGTGCTTCATCACGGTGAAGCGCGACAGCGAGAACCTCTGCTCCAGGGCAGTCAACGTCTGCCCGTCCTGCTTGAACAGCTCATCGAGCAGGCTCCGGCGCGTCGGATCGGCAAGGGCCTTGAACACCGCGTCCATCTCATCCATAACACGTTACCATACGGTCACATGTTGAGGTTAGCATCGCCCCCGGAAAGTCAGTCGTCGACGAGCAGGCGCCCCACGCTGTCGGCCACGCACACCGGCTTCTCGCCGCCCTCAGCCTCGACGGTGACGCGGGTGACCACCTGGTACCAGCCACCGCCGACCTCTGAGACCTCGATGAACTGGGAGTAGCAGCGCAGCTTCGCGCCGACGAGCACGGGAGCCGGGAAGCGAACCTTGTTCCAGCCGTAGTTGACGCCGAGCTTGAAGCCGCTCCACTCGCTCAGGTCTCGACGCAGGCCGTCGATCAGCCCCAGCGTCAAGTTGCCGTGGGCGATGGTCGTACCGAACGGGCTCTCCACCTTCGCGCGCTCCACGTCCACGTGGATCCATTGATGATCGCCGGTGAGATCCGCGAACTGGTTGACCATCTCCTGCGTCACCTCGCACCACGCGCTCGGGCCAACAACCTGATCCTGCAGCGCCCGTAGATCGTCGATCCCGCGGACCACAGCCTTGGAAATGCTCGCGCCGACAGCCAACTTGTCCCCTTTCACCGGATTCAAATGGATGCTAGTGCAGCGTTTGGGACGTGGCCGCCCGCCGTCGCTACGCCAGCGCCTGTCACGGGCGCCAGATCGATAGGTCCAGCTGCCTCGTGTCCGGGGACCAGATCTCTGCGATCGTGCGCTCGGCTGGAGCAGTGGCGATTTCCCCGAAGGGTGCGGGCGCCGGCTGATCGAGACCGCCGCCAGCAGGTCTAACGAACAGCTTGTCGGCGAGTGGACCGGGGCTTGGTGCTCCGACTCCATAGGTGTTCGCTGCTCGCCCGCCTCGGCACACCACGTCGCCGCGACCGTCGGCGGTGATGGGAATCACTGCGTTGGCGCCCTGCTGCGTCGCACCCGGGAGGCCGTTGGCGCCAATCTGGACGCTGAACGGTTCTTCTGTCTGGTTGGCTGTGCGGACATGCCAGCTGACGGTGACGCCAGGGGCAGTGGCGGCCGCATCGGCCGATTCCGCTGGCGCGGAGGTGAGCGCGAACGGTGTAGCGAACCGTCTCGCTCGCAGGAGACTCGCGAGCAAGGTCCCGCTCTGGGGCGGTGTCGTTTCGTCATAGGAACAGGCTCCGGAGACCCACGCTGCGAGCCCCTGTCCTGCGCCGGACAGGGCGAGCGTGAATGACTTCGCTGCCCCTCTGGTCACGATCGTGTGGGTGAAGCGCCGTCTGTGCGCCGGTGCGATCGCCACGGTCCCGCTGCATCTGCTGGATAGGTATGTGGTCCCGGCGGCGTCGAACTGCGGAACTGACCCGAGCGGCGCCGCGCGCACCACCGTCGGCGGGCCGAATGGGCGTCCGGGGCGATGCCACGCGACCACGACCCGCTGCTGTGCGTACCCTTCGCCGACGATGCCGTAGCACGCATATTGCGTCAGGCACCCGTTCCAGGCGACCAGCACTGTGCCATCCGGGGACAGCGCGAGATTCGGCTGCGCCCCGGGACGCGCGTTCGTCCACCCGATGCTCCAGCGCCCACTGATCGACTGAGGCGCGGACCAGCGCCCGATCAGCGGGCCGTAGGCGACACGCACTCCGCCCGGGGAGTCGATCCGGGGCGTCGCGTACCCGAGCAGCACCGTCGCCTCCGAAGGGCTGAGCACGACCCCGAGCAGCTCCTCGGCCCGCGCAGAGCTCACCACGCGGGTGATCGTGTGCCCATTCGCCGTCACAACCGTGAGATGCACCGTGGTCACCGGGTAGCAACCCAACCGCTTCGGCTTCCCCGACGTCCACGAGCAGCGCCGGCCCCGATACTCAGCCGGCCGCGCCCCGGTCCTCGACCAGGCCACCGCCACATCGCCGTGCGAGTCGACGGCCACACGGCCGACGATCGCGGATACGTAGCCGCTGCCCACGTGCAAGGGCAGGGCAGATGCCACCACCCGCGGCGCCGACCAGCCAGCCTGCGCCACCGGCGCCCAGCCTGACAGCGTCGCAACTACGGCGCCCAACGTCAGCGCAAAGCAAGCCAATGGATTTCGAACGCTCGCCATCTGCACCGACCGTAGCCCGCCGGCCCTCCGCGCGAAACCGCGAAAACCCTCGGCATCGGACCGGAGAAACCCGACCCTCCGGAGTCGAGTTCAGACGTGTCCACGCGCAGGCGCGGCCGTCAACCGGCCGTGAACCCCACGATCAGCTGCGCCGCCACGAGCGGGACGTCGAGCTGCGGGCAGTGACCCACTTCTTCCAACTCGACCCAGTCGGCGTGCGCAAGCCACTCCTCGCGAAAGCGCACCGCGGAGAATGGCCACGCCAGCAGCCTGTCCTGCGTCCCCCATACGACCCGAACCGGACAGTCGATCCGCTGCGCATCGAGGTGGTAGCCCTGACGGAGCGCGTAGTCGAGCATCGGCCGCGCTTCGCATTTGGCTATGCCGAGCATCTGGTGGACCAACAGCTCAGCCGGGATGTGCTCGAAGTTCACGCAGATGAGCTGCGTCGCGCGGCGCCTGCCCTCGGACGAGGCCAACAGCTCCTGCGCAGAAGGAGCTGCCGCCTTGATCTGCTCGTGCATCCCAGCTTGGAGTGAGAGAAGCTCACCAAGCGCCTCGTCGCCCTCCGCCCAGCCGCCGGCGGGAGCAAACGCCACGACCGATCTCGCCCTGCCTCGCGCCGCGAGTTGGAGAGCGACGTAGCCGCCGAGCGAGTTGCCCACCAGGTGCGCGGTGTCGAAGCCCGCGTCGTCCATCGCGCGCTCGACCGCGTCGGGCATCGTCGCGTCGCTCAGCACCCCCTCAAGCGCCGGTCCGCCCGCGTGACCGGGCATCGTCGGCGCGAGCACTGCGTGATGGCGTTCTAGCTCGGGGAGCACCAACTCCCACGTTCGCCACGTGTCCATGAAGCCATGGAGGCACACGAGCGGCGATCCCGCGCCTCCGCGGTGCGATGGGGTGAAGGCGCTGTACACACGCGCAGGCTAGCTGTCGCGGGGAAGGCCTCGCGCGAACTTTGCGGCTGAAAACGGATGGCTACACATCTTTCGGCGAGGAAGCTGTGTGCATGGAATCGCACCCAATTCCGAGTCGCGCTCGAGCGCACGTGAGCCGATGAAGCCGCGACTCGTCGCGCTCGCGCTGATCTCGGT
Organism: uncultured Solirubrobacteraceae bacterium; assembly: GCA_964588985.1. GTDB lineage: Bacteria > Actinomycetota > Thermoleophilia > Solirubrobacterales > Solirubrobacteraceae > Palsa-744. The sequence continues at coordinate 31,248 of CAZPQW010000004.1, read as the reverse complement.
GGCGGCGGCGTACTTCACACTGCTGCGCCGAACAATCCTCACGTGGGGAGCCACCGAGCACGAGGTCTCCGCGGTACTCCCGGGCGACGAGCTGCTGCCCGCCCCGGATGGGATCTCGACCCGTGCGGTGGACATCCAAGCTCCGCCCGCGGACGTGTGGCCGTGGCTGGCGCAGATGGGGCCCGCACCGCGCGGTGGCGCCTACACGTATGACTGGATCGAGAACCTGCTCGGTCTCAACATGCACAGTGCCGACCGTGTGCTGAGTGAGTTCCAGAACCCTCAGGTTGGCGACACAATCGGCTTCGGCGCGAACACGATGCGCTTCGAGCTGATCGAGTCCGAACGCGTACTAGCGCTGCGCTCGCAGGATGGGAACTGGGTGTGGGCGTTCGTGCTCGAAGCCACGCCGGACGGCACGCGCCTCATCAGCCGCAACCGCTTCCGCCTCCCCACGCTCCTCGCGCGTGTGGGGATGCTGCCGATGGAGCCCGGCTCGCTCGTGATGGAGCGCAAGATGCTGTCGGGGATCAAGGAGAGGGCTGAGAAGCTCGCGACAAGCTCGACGCGCTCAGCTGCGACGCGCAACGGCCACACCGGCTCGCCAGCCGGGGGCACGGCCGCCCACAGGTAGGGCTACCAACCCCTCGTCCATCCCGGCGCGCACGATCAGCCATGAGATGAGCGAGTTGGAGTTCCACATTTCGCCGGCACCCATCTCGTCGCGCCCCCACACGGCCAGCGGCACCGACGGCACGAGGTCGAGCAGCGCTCGCGCACACGCGGGATCGTCGGTGAGCCGCCGCGGACTGTCGACCGCCTCGGCTACATCGGGAATCGCACCACCGCACCAGCGCCGAACCTCGTAGCGGAAGATCCTCAGCCGCCCCGCCCAGCGCGCTCCGACCGCGCCAACACCCACCACACCGCGTCGCTCTGGATACGCATCCGGGATCGGCGTCATCTCGATCACATACGTGCCCTCAGCTACTCGCACCTCGAGGGCGGAGTGGTAGAGATCACACACCGACCTTCGCTCCACGGCAGCAACCATCGCCTCGTACGCCTTACCGTTCAGTCGCACCGAATGGCCGCCCGCGCCCAGCGGGAGCCAGTACAGGTCCACTCCGAAGGTCACGGCGTTCCTGTCGTCGTCCGTGCGCCAGTAGCCCTCCATCCCGCCTACGTTACGTCAGTACGGAAATCCACCTACCTCGATCGTGGCGCGACACCGTGCTGGATCGTCCGTAGGCTCCCTATATGTGGCCGCGCCTGATAGCTGTTTGGCTGTGCAATTGCGCAGGCCTGCTCGCGGCAGCAGCGGTGGTGCCGGCGATCAGCTACGGCAACGACCCGGGAACCCTCCTGCTGGCGGGAGCCATACTCGGGCTTGCGAGCTTTGCGCTACGCCCGCTTGTGATCCTCCTGACCTTGCCGGCGATCGTCCTATCGCTCGGTGTAGCCCTGCTGTTCGTGAACGCGCTCATGCTCTGGGTCACAAGCGCAGTGGTGCCCGACTTTCACGTCGGTGGATTCTGGTCGACGTTCGCCGGGGCGCTCGTCGTTTGGCTCGTCAATCGGATCCTGCGCCCTGCGGATCGCGTGCGCAACCGTGCCGAAGACGCGGCGTCGCCCTGATTGACAGCTCCGGCCTACTCACTCCAGTCGGGACTGTGGGCGTGCCGAGCGAGCACACGCAACCTGCCGCCGCCATACGGGATCATCGCCACGCTGCTGTCAGCAGGGTCGGGCCCGCCCGTGGTGGCGAGGATCCATCGCCCGTCGTGTGAGAGCGCGTACCCGACGAGACCCTGCGCGGACGTGCCGACCCTTCGTACCCGGCCCGTGGACGGGTTGACGATCTCCGCGTAGCTCGTGTCCTGGCCGACGAACTCCGCGAGCAGCCTTTTCCCTCCGCCGGACCACGCCACGGGAACCAGGCCCGCCAACAGGAAGCCCGGTTTGGTGAAGGTGAGCCGATGGATGTCCGATCTCGACGGCTTGGCCAGATAGAGATCCTGCTTGGGAGCGTCGTTGGAGCGCGCCGGCTTGCGCGAGCGCGCAAACACGATCCAGCCGCGGCCCCACAGCGCGGCGGAGCTTCGCCGATCGCTTGTGAACTGCCTCACGCGACCGGTGGCCAGCACCGCTACGAACAGATCGGTGTTCATCTGCGTGCCCGGCGCGCGTGTGTAGATGACCCGCGAGCCGTCAGGGGAGAAGTCCACGCCGAAGAACTCGTAACCGACGGCAAGCGTGCGAAGCGTCCTGCCGGATTCCACGTCGATCCACACCAGGGACTTGGCGCCGAGTTCGCTGCTCCCCGTCACCGCCACCAGCGTCTTGGAGTCCGGCGACCACGCAAGGGTGGGCTCGTCCTGCCAGCCGGATGCGGCGATCAGGGTCCGTGGTTGGCCGCCCGCCGCGGATATCGCCTCGAGTCCCTGGGATGAGGCGTAGACGACCAGCCTGCCGTCGGGTGAGACATGAGGAGCGTCGCCTCGCGCCAGCCGGTGGGCAGCGGTTCCGTCGTTGTGCGCCGCCCACACCCATTCCGGCTGCGGCAGCCTCGGAGGTGAGGTTGGAAAGCCGCCGGTCGCGTACACGAGCGTCGCCGCTGCAGCCGGCGCCAGCGCCAGGCTGAACATCACGGCGAGCCCGCCGACGATCGCGGTCTGGAGGCGTGTCGACATGAGATGAATCGCTCGAAGCATGTCGCCCATCCTGAAGTACGTGGGCGCCTGCGCCATGCGTGGATAGCACGGGGCTCGACTAGGGACAACTACTCGCGGGTCGCCGGCTCCCGCCACATCGTGCTCACCGTGTGCGTGTGATCCGGGGTGGAGAACTCACCTACCCGCTCGAACCCCAGCGACGCATAGCGTTCATCGTTGGCTGGGTTGCTGGACTCGAGGTAAGCCGGCATGCCCTGCGCGTCGATGCGCGAGAGGCCCTCAGAGAGGAGACTCATACCAAGGCCGCGCCCCCGATGGTCGGGGTGAGTCCCGAGGAGGCTCAGGTAGTAGTGGCTCGCTCGCGGATGGGACGCGTCGAAGCGCTCGAGCAACTCCATCACCTGCCCGGCGCGACCACCGACGAGATCTTCGAGGAGCCCCTCGACCCGCTGCTCCTCCTCGTGCGACAGCTCATCGCAGCCGGGAGGAATCCACACCGACACCGCCGCGTAGTCGCCCAGGATCAGCACCCAGCCATGTTGCAAAGCGCTGCGGATGAGGAAGCGCCACCAAGGCTCGAGCTTCTCTCGCTCCGGGAATGCCCAGCTCCACAGAGGGTCGCTTCGGAAAGCTAGCCACAACGTCTCCGTGACCCGATCGAGATCCGCCTCCGCCGCCACACGAACCTGTTGCTGAGGCACACGACAAGCCTACGACCTTCGAGAACAGGAAGGGCATCAAGACGACGCAAGTGCCACGCGATGCGCGCGGGCGATCTGCTCGGCCATCCGTTCTTCGACTCCGACCTCGGCGGCGATCTCTCTCCAGCCCGCGACGACATCGACCACCTCCGCGAGGACGGCCTCGGCACGACCACGCTTGAGGCCCGCGACGCGAGCGACGGCGCGCACGTCGGCGACGGTGAAGCCGTCGCGCTTGCCGTTGAGCGACATCTGGTGACTGTCGAGCCACGGGTTGCCCGGCTTCCACGCCCAGATCACGTCGTACGCTGGCGCCAGCGACCAGGCGCCGTCGCGCCCCATCAGGAACGCGATGTTCTTCACATGGTCGTCCTGATTGCGCGCCACCACGTTGAACACCATGCGCCGGAACTGCTGCTCGACGACCGGCGTCCCGAGACCCAGTCGGCGGATCAGCAGCAGGACCTGCTCGTAGCTGTAGGTACCCGGCTCGTTGTAGCTGACGTGCTCCAGCGCCGCGACCGTCTGCATGTGCAGCTTGCCGCCACCGTCGGGCCTGTCGAAGCGACGCGTCATGAAGTGACGGCGGCCGTTCTCCTCCAGGAGACGGCACTCGGTCATCTCGATCCCCGCCAGCTTCGCCATCGTCGAGTACGCGTACTCCACCGCGCCCCAACCCTCCGGGTCGGTCAGTCCGTGGTCGCCGGCGCGCGAGACGCCGTCGAACTTCAACAGCCAATGCCGAAAGCCGTCGCCGACCTCGACCTGCCCCGAGCGGACCTGGCCGGTGGCGTCGTTGTAGGCGATGAACGCCTTCGGACGCGCGCCACCGGCGGAGCTGCCGACGGCTAGGATCGCCTTCATCGCCTCCTCGTCGGGGTTCTCGCTCAGCTCCGCCACGAACTCGGAGCGCTCCGCGAGCACCTCGCTCGCGAGGCGCACCAGCGCGTCGACCTGGAGATCGGCGCCGGCGCTCGCCGCCGGCTCCTCGGCCGGCTGGAACTCCAACGCACCCACGCCACGGGTTCCCGAGTAGCAGAGCCGCTGCACCACGTCGAAGCTCGACTGATCGCGCCCCTGCGACGCCAACCACGCGTTCACCAGCGCCGTCCCCCAGCGGTCGGGCAAGGAGTCCGCCAACAGGCCCGGCAGACCGCTGAACGCGTCGTGAGGCAGACCGGGAAAGCCGTAGGGCTGCGTGCGCAGAGGCATGTGCACGGGCGCGAGCTCGATGCCACTGCGGACGAACGCGGGGTCGTACTGGAACGTGGCGTAGCGCGCGCCCTCCTCGATCGAGACGGCCGCGATCCGAGATCCCCAGAGCGTGACCGCCGCGACAGTCATGTGCTCCCACCCGACTCGTCGCCCCAGACCCATGGCTGCTCGCCTGTCTCCGCAGGTGGATGGCGCCGGCCGCTCGCGCGCCGTCGGCCTTTGCGCTGCTCGCGCTCCAGTCGGGCGATCGGGAGGTCAATCGACTCGGGGACGGCGACGTCGAGGCCCGCGAGCAGCTCGAGCGTTCGCAGCAGCTTGATCAGCGAGGTCATCTGGACCGACTCGCCTCGCTCCGCGCGCTGGACGGTCGCTTGCCCGATCCCCGCCTCCGCGGCCAATTCGGCCTGCGTCCAGTTGCGCGCGAGACGGTGGCGCGTGAGCCTGCGGCCGAGCTCAGCGAGCACGGCGTCGTCGGTCATCAGCTCATCTAGATGCATCGATTTAGATGTGTTATGCGTTGTTTCATGGATAGAACATCGAATCTAATGCAGAGGCTAGCACATACGCATCTATATCTCAATCACTTGTGATGCACTACAGCCAAAATACCCATCAAGTCATCAAAATTGATGTCGAGATCCTTCATCCCTCCTCATTGATCCCCGAGCCTGGACGTCCATAGCCGCGCATAAGCTGCGCGTTCAACACGGGCCCACCCTAAGGAGACGCGATGACCCCGCTTCGACCACGCCAGCCCTCACCAGCGATGACGGTGGCGATGCTGGCCCTGTTCATCGCCGTCGGCGGAACCGGGTATGCGTCCCAGTTTCGAGCCTCGCACCCGGCAGCGGCGAGCAAGGCGAAGAAGCCCGCGTGCGTGTCCTCGCTTGCGCTGTGCCGGAACGTACGCTCGGCCGTCGACAGGGAGATCGCCTCCTACGTTCGAGCACACCGCAGCCAGCTGGCGGGTCCCACCGGGGGCCAGGGCTCCGCCGGCGGTGCTGGATCCCCAGGAGCACCGGGCGCGGCGGGCATCGGCATCAACGGCCTGTTCGGCAACGGCGCCGACGGCAGCCAGACGATCGCCGCCAACACGACCCTCAGCCGGGACATGTACCTCTCGAACCTCACCGTCGAACCGGGCGTCACCCTCGACACGGGCGGCTTTCGAATCTTCGTGTCCGGCACGCTGACCATGGGCAACGGCTCGCGGATCAGCCGCGACGGACTCGACGCGACCGCTGGATCGCCCGCGGCAGGACTCACACCGGGCTCGCTCGGCGGCTCGGGTCCCGGCGCGAACATCGGCCTGTGCGCAGGCGGAAGCGCGGTCAACTCGCTGGGCGGCGTCGGCGGAACCGGCATCAGCTGCCCAGGCGGCGCCGCCTCCCCTCCCGCCAGCAGCGTGGGCGGACCACAGGCGTTCGACGCGGCGACGGCCGCGCTGTCCGGACGCACCCTCGACGGGACGCTCGTCAACGGTGGCTCCGGCGGCGGCGGAGGGTCGAGCGCGTCGGGCAACGGCGGCTCCGGCGGTGGGGTCCTCTGCATCGCGGCGCGGTCTGTGACGGTGTCCGGCAGCGCCTCGATCACGGCCAACGGCGGCGCCAACTCGAGCGACGGCGGCGGAGGCGGAGGAGGCGTGGTGGTGGTCCTCTCCACCGACCCCCAGCCGGCTGCCCTGACGGTGTCAGCGGCAGGAGGTGGCGGCGCCCCTCACACGGGACACGCGGGCTTCACCAACTGGCTCGACTAGATCGCGCGGCTCAATCAACGAGCAGCACGAGCTTGCCGCGCACGTGGCCGCCTTCGCTGAGCCGATGCGCCTCCGCGATCTGCTCCAGCGGGAACGTCTGCGCCACCGGAAGCGAGAAGCGCCCGGCCTCGATCAACTCGCCGACCTCACGCAGCGCATACCACGCGCGTTTGGAGTCCGGGCCGCCGGTCATCGCCACGCCCGTCTCCTGCGAGCCCTGGTGGTCGGCGATCGTCACCACGTGCTCGGGACCGCCCGCAAGCTCGACCAGCGCCGGCAACGCCCCACCGCCGGCGTCGTCGATCGCGCGATCCACGCCATCGGGCGCGAGCGCGCGAACGCGCTCCACCAGCCCGTCGCCGTAGGTGGTGGGCTCTGCACCGAAGGACCGCAGGTAGTCGTGGTTGGCGGCGCTCGCCGTACCGATCACCCTCGCCCCACGCTCACGCGCCAACTGCACCGTGCTGATCCCTACCGCGCCCGCCGCGCCGTTGATCAGCACCGTCTGTCCCTCGCCGACGTCCACCAGGTCGAGCGTGCGCGCGGCCGTCTCGACCGCGACCGTCAGACCCGCGGCGGCGGCGAAGGCCAGCGACGGCGGGATGCGCGCGTAGTGCTCGAGCAGCGCGAAATCAGCGGCGCCGTTGCCGCCCTCCACCGAGCCGAACACCTCGTCGCCGGCGCTCACGTCGCTCACGCCGTCTCCGACCTCGTCGACGACGCCCGCGACTTCCAGCCCGGTGCCGCGAGGCAGATCCCCGCCCATCATCCCCTGGCGGAACTTCCAGTCGACGGGGTTGATCCCCACGGCCTTGACGGCGACGCGGATCTGGCCGGCCGATGCGTGTGGCTCGGCCACCTCAGAGACCGCGAGCACCTCGGGGCCGCCGAAGCTCTCGAACTGGACTGCCCTCATCGACTCCACCTCTCGGTTGGAAGGATCTCGCTCAGGTTCTTGGGCATTGTAGGTCGAGCCCGCCGTCACTCCGTCGAGTGCGGAGGGCGGAGCATCAGCCGCAGCGGCGGGCTGCCTCCGACGCGCAGCTCGCCGATGAGCCGAAACCCGAGACGCTCGTATAGCGCCGCGTTGCGGTCGCTCGACGCCTCGAGATAGGCGGGCAGGCCCTCCCGATCGCAGCGGTCGAGCGTCGGGCGCAGCAGCGCGCCGCCGAACCCCTTGCCCTGCATCGCAGGCAGGACCCCGACGTCACGGACGTAGTAGTGGGACTCGCGAACGTGGCGCCACTCGATCGCAAGCCCGACCCTCGCCGCCCTGTATAGGCGGCCCCCGAACGCGCTGCCCTCCATGAGGGTTACGCGCGTGGGCGCACGCCACGCTCCTGGCGGCAGGCTCAACGCAGCGCCGCTGAGATCGCCGGTCGTCCAGACGCGACCGCACGCCAGCGCGAAGTAGCGCAGCTCGATCCCGAAGTAGCGACGCAAACGCGCTCGCCGCTTCGTCTCGTCGGGCATCAGCCAGCGGAACATAGGATCGTCGAAGAAGGCCTCAGCCATGACCGCCTTCAAGCGGTGGATGTCGTCGATCGTTGCTCTGCGCAGCCGAGGATCGACGGGCGGACTGGACCGCTCGACGCGATCAACGACCGTTGAACCATCGTCCATCGTTGACTCCCTCCCGCTCGACTGCCGGCTCTGAGGATCCTACGGGCTTGCGACCCGGTCTGACGCGATTCTCAGCCGGACCCCACCTTGCTCACGGAGAGCCCCGCCATTCTCGGATCTCCCCCCAAACGACAAGGAGACACACCCATGACCAGCATCCGCACGAAGCTCACCACCGCCGCGGCGGTAGGCGCGGTCGCGATCAGCAGTGCGGCGATCGCCACCGCGGCCACGTCGGGCACGAGCTCGACGTCCTCGACCGCCGCCGCCACGTCAGCCCCCTCACCGGGCGGCGCCCAGGGCCAGCAGCACGACCCGGCCAAAGGCGGGCACACCGTCAACGGCAAGACCGAGACGCTGCTCACCGGCGATGTCGAGGCGAAAGTCCGCGCGGCCGCGCTCGCCAAGGTGTCCGGCACCGTCGAGCGTGTCGAGACGAACGTCGACTCGAGCGCGCCCTACGAGGCGCACATCGTCAAGTCCGACGGCACCGAGGTCGAGGTGCAGGTCGGCAGCGACTACACCGTGTACGCGGTCAACACGATGGGCGCTCAGCACCCCTGATCACGAGCGTCGATGACCGGGCGCTCGCCCGGAGTGACCCGAGCCGCCGCGGCTTGGGTCACTTTGGCGACCCCTGTTGCCTCTGACCGTGCTTTTGTGGGTACCGCGACTTCGAGCACCCGACAGAAAGGCAGCCCCGAGATGCGCGCAACCGTCATGTACGGCGCAGGCGACGTTCGTGTCGAGACCGTCCCCGACGCGCGCCTCGTCGAGCCGACCGACGCCCTCCTGACGATCACGCGAGCCTGCATCTGCGGCAGCGATCTGTGGCCGTACAAGACGATGGAGCCCAGCGACTCCGGCCGGCGGATGGGACACGAGTTCGTCGGCGTCGTCGAGGACATCGGCGCCGAGGTCCGCAACGTGAAAGTCGGCGACGTGGTGCTCGTGCCGTTCGCGTACTCCGACGGCACGTGCGTGTTCTGCCACGAGGGACTCCAGACCTCGTGCATCCACGGCGGGTTCTGGGGCCGCGACGGCGTCGACGGCGGACAGGGTGAGGCGGTGCGCGTACCCCTTGCCGACGGCACGCTCGTGGTGCTGCCGGTCGGCGCGGACGACGCGCTGATGCCCTCGCTCCTGACGCTCTCGGACGTGATGGGGACCGGCCATCACGCGGCGCTCTCCGCCAGAGTCGGGCCCGGAAAGTCGGTGGCCGTGATCGGAGACGGCGCGGTCGGCCTGTGTGGCGTGATCGCCGCTCGCCGACTCGGCGCCGAGCAGATCGTGATGTTGGGTCGTCATCCCGACCGGATCGCGCTCGCGAGGGAGTTCGGCGCGACGGACGTGGTGAGCGAGCGCGGCGAGGAGGCGGTCGAGCGGGTACGCGAGCTGACCGACGGCTTCGGCGTCCACTCGGTGCTCGAGTGCGTGGGGCTCGAGCAGTCGACGCTCACGGCGCTCGCACTGGCTCGTCCCGGCGGCGCGATCGGCCGTGTCGGCCTTCCCCAGGAGGAGTCGATCCCGGCCGCGATCACGATGTTCTATAGGAACGTCACCGTGGGTGGCGGGGTCGCTCCGGCACGCGCCTACATCGAAGAGCTGCTGCCCGACGTGCTCGAAGGCAGGATCGAGCCCGGTCGCGTGTTCGACCGGACCGTGAGCCTCGACGAGGTCCCCGACGGGTATCGCGCCATGGACGAGCGCGAGGCGATCAAGGTCCTGATCGACTTCTGAGTCGCAAGGCAGCTCTAGGCAGCACTTCTCACAGTCAGACATCACCGACACGACCATGGAGGACGACATGAAGATCACGAGAAACTCGGTCGAGACGACCCCCGGGCCGAGCGACTGGTTCACCGGCACCGTCTACATCGACGCCGTCGCGGCGCTCTCGGAGCCATCCCGTCTCGCGGCCGCCAGCGTGCACTTCACCCCTGGTGCTCGCACCGCGTGGCACGTCCACCCCAACGGACAGACGATCTACGTCACCGAGGGCATCGGCCTGTGCCAGCGCGAGAGTGGCCCGATCGAGGTGATCCGGCCCGGCGACCGGGTGTTCTTCGAGGCCGGCGAGAACCACTGGCACGGCGCCGCTCCCGGCCGCTTCATGACCCATCTCGCGATGCAGCAGGTGGATGAGAACGGTAGCGCTGTCACCTGGGGCGAGCACGTGAGCGACGAGGAGTACGGCGCCGCGAGGGAGTCATAGGCAACGGATCGTCGCTGTAACCTCAGCACGCCTATGTCGCGCTGGCATGTCATAGCTCTGCCGCTATTGCCGTCACCGATGCCGTCGTTCAGAAGACTCCCCGCCGCGAAGCTGAGAGCAGTCGTGCGGTTCCTGTCGCTGTTGCGCTGACACAACCTGATCTCCCCTCGATGCGCGAAGCCATCATCCACGCGCGCCCGCGAAATATGATCGCGCGATGGCCACGCTCACCGTCTACGAAAAGCCAACCTGCACGACCTGCCGCAAGCTGCGCGCGATGCTCGCCGAACAGGGCGTCGAGTACGAGTCGATCGACTACCACATGACCGGGATCCGGGAGGACGAGCTGCGCGGGCTGCTCGTCAAGTTGGGGTGCGGTCCGCGCGAGGTACTGCGCACGCGCGAGCCACTGGTCGGGCAGTTGGGGTTGAATGACGCCGGGGTGTCCGACGACGAGATGATCGCGCTGATGGTGGCCAATCCCGCGCTGCTGCAACGCCCGATCGTGGTGCGCGGGGATCGTGCGGTGCTTGCACGGCCGATCGAGCGCGCGCTCGAGCTTCTCTGCTAGAGCTGGCTCGGGTGGACGGCGCGCATGTCGGGAGCCGGGGGCGGGCGCAGGCGCTGGTAGGCAAACGCACCTGCCAGCAGCAGCAGTCCGAGGACGATGAACGACACGACGCGATACAGCGAGGTGAGGGTCGACAGGTCATACAAGAACACCTTCGCGACGGTCACCATCAGCCAGACGAGCGCTGCGCTGCGGAGCATCGGTAGCCGGCGCTTGAGACCTGCGATCAAGACCGCAAGCCCGACCACGCTCCAGACGATGCTCAGCAGCACCTGACCCTGCTGGCGCACGCCGAGATCGAGCAGCGTTTCCGAAGCTGCGCCCGTGCTCGGCTGAAAGATGCTGACTAGCGCGACGGACACGAGGAGCACGCTCATCGCCGCGGCGCCTGTCAGCACGCATGCGCGCTGGCGGGTGGCAGGCGCGCAGAGCCGTCCGATGCCCAACATCGCAGCGGCGATGACGCCGAGGCTGAGGGACGCTCCTCCGATGTCGGGGGCCCCCACGACGAGCGCATCGGGCGGAACCTCGGCGATCAGCGCGTACAGTCCGGCCAGGCCAAGAAAGCCGAATCCGCCATGGCGCACCGCCACGTCGCCGCTATCCCGCGCGATGCGGGTGAGCGCCAGTGCCTCGATCGCCCAGGCGCACACGAGTGCCGGGCCGCTCACGCTCGCCGCGGTCAGATAGGCGAGAGTGGCGAGGCCGAGGCCGTTGAGCGTTGCTCGCCAGGCCGGGCGAGCAGCTCCGAGCAGATGCGCCGAGCCCAGACAGCTTGCGGCGAGCACGCACACCGAGAGCAGCGGCAGCAGTTGCTGGTCGCCGCCGCCGAGTGAGCCCGGGGGCGCGGCGAGCAGAGCTCGCACGAGGGCCAGCGCAAGATGGGCTCCCAGCCCGATTCCCATCAGCGCCTCGTCTGCGCCGCCACTCTCGGTCCGGCGTGCGAGCCACGCGAACCCGGCCGCCGCCGAGCTCCAGGCGATCAGCAATGGCAGGCCGCCCGTGCTCAGACCCAGTGCGACATCGGCGATGACTACGCCGATCACGATCAGCAGGCGGCCGAGCGGCGGCGCAAGCACGCGACGACGCAGCAGCGCCGTAGCGACCGAGAGGTGGGCCACCGCGAGCACCGCCAGCCAGGCGTCCGCCATCAGTCCGCCGGAGACTTCGTATAGCCCCACCTGGCCGACGAGCGCCGCGGAGAGAGCGCTCAGCGTTGCGAGCGCAGCCGCGGGCGCGCGCAGGCGCTCCTGTTTCGAGTGCACCTGCACCCCGATCGCACCCGTGAGGCCGAGCGCCGCAAAAAAAGCGAGCACGGCGAGATCGCCCGCGGCTGTCTGACCGCTCAGCAGCCACAGTCCCCACTGAGGCGTGGAGACCACGACGCTCGCGAGGCCCAGCCATCCCCATCCAGTTCGCACGACGACCCAGGTGACACACGCGGCGGTTACCCCGAGCACCGCGACCGTGAGAGCACTCGGGGACGCGCCGACGAGCACCGGCGACAGCAAGCCGCCGAGCAGGCCGATGCCGCCCACCGCCCTTCCGGCCCAGCGAACAGCAAGCGCGGTCGTGAGCGCTCCGACCGCCAGCGTCGCGGGCAGCGCGAGCGCTACCGGGAGCAACCCGTACACCTGAGTCGCGACGACGAGTGTCGCGAGCATCGCAGCGGAGGCGGCGCCGACCATTGCCGCCGAAGCCTCGGTACGACCGCGCCGATCGTGCAGCCACACGCCTGCGCCCATCAGCGCCGAGGACGCGACCGCCGCCATGAGGACCCTCGCCTCCTGCCCGATCCAGCCGCGAGCGACAGCCAGCGCCAGGAACAACACGGTTCCGATCAGCGTCGCGATCCCTCCCACCCAAGCGAGCACACGCCCGCCAACGAGGTCGCTCAGCGACTCGCCCGCCGACACTGTCGCCGACGTCCGTGACGCGTGTCGCGCCACTCGAGCGAGCGGACTGTCGAGCAGCGGCTCGGGGCTCTCCACCCGCGGGGCTCTGAGCGCTGACGTGGAACCCGAGTCCGCTTCGACAGGCGGAACAGGCGACGCCTCCTCCAGCCGGTCGATCCGCTCCAGCAGCGCGTCGAGCTCCTGGTGCAGCGTCCAGACCGTGTCCGCGGAGATCTTCTCGAGCGCCGCGATGCGGTCCTCGACGTTCAGCGGCTGCGGTGTCCCTGACATGATCTTCGGCCTCCTGTTGACCGTCGGTTGACAAGGAACACGCTAGCGACATACGTGCAGCTTGTCAACCGCCGGTCAACAGTGCTCTAGACTGCTTGTCATGAGCCAGCCGGCATACACCCGACTGCAGGTCGACGAGCGCCGCCGACAGCTGATCGATGCTGGCGCAGTGGCCTTCAGCGAGCACGCCTACGAGGAGCGCTCGATGCGTGAGATAGCCGAGGCGGCGGGAGTTTCGAAGGCGCTGCTCTACCACTACTTCCCCTCCAAGATCGACCTCTTCAAGGCGGCCGTGAGCGCGAAGGCGCAGGAGCTGCGGTCGGCGATCGAGCCGGGTGACGACGGCACGCCGTTCGACCAGCTCACGGCGAGCATCGACGCGTACCTGGTGTGGATCGAGCAGAACTCGGGGGTCTGGGCGAAGCTCATGCAAAGCGCGACCACTCTGCCGGAGGCGCGTGAGCTGGTCGAGAGCTTCCGTCAGCAGACGATGAACACGCTGCTGCGCGAGCTGATCGGACGGCGGGCCCCGCGGCCGGCCCTGCGAATCGCGATCAGAGGGTGGCTCGGCTACATGGACGCGGCGATCCTCGACTGGGCCGGCTCGAAGGACGTGCCTCGCGAGAAGCTGCGCGATCTCCTGCTAGCGGCGTTCGGCGCCTCGCTGATGGCCGCCCAGCAGGCCGATCCCAAGATTCGGCTCGCATTCGACTAACCGCGTGCTCGTCCCGCAAGCTGCGGCAGTGCGCGCTTAAACGGGCGTGCACATAGCGAAGCGTCTCTCAGCTTCCAGTGCGTCTCGATACATCTCCGTCCGCAGTCGCCAGAAGCCCCAGCCGCCGAGGGCGTCACGGGACTCCGGGGCTGCGCACGTGCTACGACTACTCCCGACTGGAGCGGTCCGTCCCTTCAGCAGCCGACCGCGTCACGCAGCGTCCTACACGCCTGCCCCATACGGGGCCTCGACAACGATGCTACGCGACGCCGGAAGGATGCGCGGGGCACCGTGTGGATGTTGTCGAAATTGACGACGCACGGTGTTGGAACTCCGTCTTCGCCAGGCGTCAACTCCAGCTCCGACACCAGCCCGCGTTGCGTCCTGGTTAGCGCAGCAACAACCACGGAGCCAATGCGATCAGCAACAGGATCACGAGTCAGCACCAGCACAGGGCGATCGCCACCTGGCGTCGCGGCGAACCAGATCTCACCTCGCTCCATCGCCCCACTCAGCCCAATCCTCGGCCGGCCCCCAGTCCGCGATCCCCTCGAGCGAGCGCTCAGAATCAGCGAGAGGCGCTCTTTGCCAAGCCTCGATGTCGTGCTCGCCGCTCAAACCCACAAGGTGCCGGTGAAGCGCGTCGCGGAGGATCTCCGAGCGCTCCATTCCGAGCGCTTCCGCCCAGCGCTGAACCTCAGCAGCCTCGACCTCCGAGACACGAAAGCTAAGCATCGTCATACAAGGAAGATAGCATGTATGACGCAGCCTTTCGCGCCGGAGAAGGTGTCGAGATGGCAAGGCGCTTGGCGACCAAATGTTAGATAAAACGCGTCTATACGTTAGTTTGTGCGTAGTCGGCGTCCTCAAGCGCATCTGGAACCTCAAGGCCGCGCCCTCGACAAAGCTCGATCAGACCATCCAGGTCGTGCGTATACGGGAAGCCGGGGATCGCGTCAGCCACGCCCTCCACCAGCAGCAACGACCTCGCCGCGAAGTCATCGTCTCGTGCTAGACCCAGCAGGACACGCGGGAGATCGCCCGGCGCCATCAAGCCGCCATCGCACGACCGTCTGAAAGCGCCTCGTGGATCAGGCTGCCATGCACGTCTCGCCACTGTTCCGCTTCCATCTCGCTGACGACCACGATGTCCGCAAACAAGCCCAGCCCCCGCAGCGTCCGGCGCAAGCGCACCGACTCAGCCACCACATCCTCAACCGCGGGCTCGACCACCAAGAAGTCGAGGTCGCTGCCGCGGCCGGCATCGCCACGGGCGTGCGAGCCGAACAGGATCACCTGCGCATCCGGCGCCGCAGCAGACAGACGCCGCGCGGCCTCAGCTATGACCGCCTCATCGAACATGCCCATACGGTATCGCCGCTGGAACGGCACTGGACAGCCGCCATGCAACTCCAAGATCAGCCGGCCGCTGAACAGAGCGCCATGGATTGTGCAAACCGCGCAATCGTGCAGACGCCGATGCTGATGTAGAGCGGAGGCCCCAAGACGAAGATCCTCATCCTGCTCTGATCGCGCGATTCGACATCGCCGAGCTTCGTGTCAACAGTAGGCCGACATCCAGCCGACCCACCGCATCGTCACGCCAGGGGTTTGCGCAACGTCCAAAAAGTGGAGACGGCGGGTTCGACAGGTGCGAAATCCTGGCGGAGAACTGGCTCTGGAATGCCGGATTGCGGCGTCGTGTCGAATCGGTTTGCGTACGCTGTGCGTACGTCGCCCTAACCGGACTCAACGCGATCCATGCGGCCGGTCGGGGCACTCTGATCCGATTTCGTCGGCCTGCCTACTCCGGATTGGTCGGATACACTATTCCGATGCGATCGGGCCGGCTGGCTGGGAGATGAACTCGTGGCGTTGATTGCTCGCGCGATCGAACCTGAGTTGCGCGACGTTCTCAGCGTGAGTCGCGCGGCGGCGATCATCGGTCCGCGGCAGGCGGGCAAGAGCACGCTCGCCAAACAGCTACAGGCGGCAGGGATCGTCCCCCACTACTTCAGCCTCGACGACGAGGCGCTACGCACCGCCGCCCGTGCCGATCCAGATGGGTTCGCGCTGTCGCTCGCACGTCCAGCGGTGATCGACGAGATACAGCGGGCACCGGAGCTGATGCTCGCCATTAAGCAGATCCTCGATCACGATCAGACCCCCGGCCAGTTCCTGCTCACGGGCTCAGCTGATCTGATCACGGCCAGAGTCGTCGCGGACGCACTTCCAGGCCGCGTGGAGTACGTGAATCTCTGGCCCCTATCCCAAGCCGAGATCGCAGGCCGACGCACATCCGTCATCGACGAGCTACTCGACGGAACTCCACCGCAGATCAACGGCGCACCGAAGGGTCGCATGGCGAGCGCAGAGACCGTGCTCGCGGGCGGCTTCCCAGACGCGCGCACCCGCGCCCCGCGCCAACGCGCACGCTACTTCAGCTCATACGTGCAAACGATCTTCGGCCGTGACCTACCCGAGATCGGCGAGGTACGGATCGACCCGGCAATACTCGAGCAACTGCTGCGACTGCTCGCTGCCCGCACGAGCGGCATGGTCAACTACGCGGCCCTCGGACGCGAACTCTCACTCGATGACAAGACGGTCAAGGCGCACGCAGAACTACTGCGACAGCTGTTCCTTCTCTACACACTGCGCCCGTTCTCCACCAACCTGGGCTCCCGACAAGTCAAGACACCCAAGCTGCTACTGACCGACACGGGCATGGCCGCCGCGCTCATCGGCGTCGACACAGCCCGCTACTGCGCGCCCGATCAAGGCGCGATTGCGGGGATGTTGTTCGAGACGTTCGTACTCATGGAGTTCGTCAAGCACACAACATGGAGCACCACCCCCGTCGAGCTGTTCTTCTACCGCGACACCGACAAGCGTGAGGTCGATCTCGTCATCGAGTCCGCATCCGGCGACATCGTAGGGATCGAGTCGAAGGCCGCAGCAACCGCCACCGCCTCAGACGCACGCGGGCTCCGCCTATTGCGGGACAAGCTTGGCGCGCGCTTCAAGGCCGGCATCATCGTCTACTCGGGAGAGCACACCCTGCCGATCTCTGACCGCATCTGGGCCATGCCCGTTTCCGGGCTGTGGCGGTGATGCACTATGTCCGAAGTGGAGACGGTGGGAATCGAACCCACGTCCGTGATCGCGTGAGAATGGCGTCTACGAGCGTAGCCGGCGCTCTGGTCTCATCCCCCACTCGCCTCGCCGGCGGGGTTGTGGGGGACCAGCCTCCTGAATTTCCCCGGATTGGCGGAGGCGGACCTCACCGGGTGAGCCTGCTTTCTGATCCCGGCCTTCCCCGCCGCAGGCAAGCGGGGCCCGAGACCTCACTCACCTAGTGTTAGCTAAGCAGCGAGGGCGTACTCGTGAGAGTCCGCACTTATGGTTTTCCGGGTGTTTTACGAGGCCGCCCGGAACCTCGACTCGCAACCACCCACACGAGCCGACCACGTCGAAGCCTGTCGTCCCCGTGAGTGTTACTGCGCTTCCAGTGTAGCGCCGCCGCGCAGTCTGCCGGCTGCGGAGAGTCCGCGAGAAGACGGCGGTCGCGAACAAAAAAAACGACGCGGACCGGGCCGCTTGAGGAACCCGCTCGGTCGGGCCCGAAAGCCCTTCTTCGTAGGTGGCGCGGCCTCACACCTCGGTGGCCTCGCTCTTTGCGACTCGTTCCGCGTCTGGATTCAAAGTAGCTCGCAGCCCCTCCCTTTGCAACCCCTCCGCGAGCATCGTTCCCGCATCTTCCGAGGAAATCTCAGCGCCCTCCAGAGCGCTGATCTCGATTGTCTGCAAGCTGAGATCCAGACCCGTTAGGGAACGCTTATCGACGGTGCCACAATGGGTGCATGGACAACAGCGAGTTCTCCCTGTCCGCGCCCGTAACCGCAGTCCCAGCGCTGCCTCCCGCGGGTCCCCTCGCGCCAGGCGCGTATCCGAGCCACGCCGAGGAGAACCCCTTCGGGGAGCGGCCGGGTCCCCGCGGCGGGAACCTGCGCAGCCGCATCGCCAGCGGACTCGCCGCCGTAGGCGCGCTGTTCGCGAAGTTCTTCGCCGCCATCAAGACCGGCCTGTTGTTTCTACCCAAGATCAAGCTGCTGTCCACAGCCGGCACCGCGCTCGTGTCCGTCGCCGCGTACTCGCTGTTCTGGGGCTGGACGTTCGCGCTGGGGTTCGTCGTACTGCTGTTCGTGCACGAGATGGGGCACGTCCTGCAGCTGCGCCGTGAGGGGATCAAGGCGAGCGCGCCGATGTTCATCCCGTTCATGGGCGCCGCCATCTTCTCCAAGTCGCTCGGCGAGAACGCCCTCGCCGAGGCCCGTGTGGGGCTCGCAGGGCCGATCCTCGGTACCGCCGGAGCGGCCGTCTGCTGGGGCGTAGGCGAGGCCATCAACAGCGACCTGCTTCGCGCGCTCGCCTATGTCGGCTTCTTCCTCAACCTCTTCAACCTGCTGCCCGTCGTGCCGCTCGACGGAGGTCGCGCGATGGCCGCGATGGCGCCCTGGATGTGGTTCCTCGGCTTCGGCGCACTGGTCGCGCTCGCGCTCGTCTTTCCCAACCCGATCATCTTCATCATCGTCCTCTTCGGCGGGATGGAGACCTGGCGGCGATGGAAGGCAAGGAGTACACGCTCGCTCGAGCAGGCCGCCTACTACCGCGTCTCGCCCCGCAACCGCCTGCTCGTGGGGAGCGTCTACATCGGCCTCATCGTGCTGCTGGTGCTCGGGATGAGCGAGACGCACATCCTCAGCTCAGGCGGCCACGGCTTCGGGCACCTGTAGAGCGGGCCGCGTCCGACCCTCAGCGCCTCGCTTCGCGCAGCCCACGTTCCATGTCGCGCTTGGTGTCCTTCTCGCGCAGCGTCTGGCGCTTGTCGTACAGGTCCTTCCCCTTCGCCAGCGCGATCTCCACCTTCGCGTTCGCGCCCGAGAAGTACATGCGCGTCGGCACCAGCGTCAGGCCGCGCTCCTTCGCGCGCGCCGCGATGCGCTCCAACTCACGGCGGTGCAGCAGCAGCTTGCGCGTGCGCTCGGGGTCGTGGTTTTCGCGCGACGCGGGGGCATACGGCGGGATGTGCACCGAGTGCAGGAACAGCTCGCCCTCGTGGATCGCCGCGTAGCCGTCCTTCAGCTGCGCGCCCGTCGTGCGCAGAGCCTTCACCTCCGTGCCCTCCAGCACGATCCCGCACTCCAGCCGCTCGATCAGCTCGTAGCGGTGCGACGCGTAGCGGTTGGACGCCACGTCCCCCGCGCCGATCTTGCGCTTGCCCTTGCCCTTTGCCATCTCTCGAGCCTAGCCTGCCGGCAGCAGGTCCACCCGGCCGCGGATGCAGTCCACGCGCGCCACGCGCACCTCGATCCGGTCGGCCAGCCGCAGCGTCGAGCCGGTGCGCTCGCCGTGGAGAACCGTGCCCTGTTCGTTGAGCTCCCACCACTCGCGCGGCGCCTCGCGCTCCGCTGGCCTGCCTCCGCGCCTGCCCGCTCCGTGGCGGCCTCCGCCCGCGGGCTTGCGAGCCGCCGCGGCTCGCTGCGGTGAAGCACCCTTGCTCGCGCCGGCATCCTCGGGGGCGGGGAAGCGCATGTGCCGCACGGGGAGCATGCCCTCGTATATCGGCGCCGTCGCCTCCTCCCCGCTCTCGGTATCTGATGGCCCGAACGCGATGAACGCGCCCGCTGAGATCAGCCCGGTGATCTCCCCCGCGAACACCTGCTCGGAGCCCTCCTCGTAAAGCAGCCGCTGCAGTGCGAAGCAGCGCGCCACGTCGTCTGAGTCTCGCTCCAGCACCATCGCGTCACGCTCGCGTTCGGAGCACCACACGCCCAGCTCCATCAGCTCGCCGGCGCGGGGCTCGCGCTCGCCGCCCCCCACCGCGGATAGCAGCGCGCGGTGGCACACCAGATCGGGGTAGCGGCGAATCGGCGAGGTGAAGTGGCAGTAGGTCTCCGAGTGCAGCCCCGCGTGCCCGAGGTTCGTCGGCGAGTAGTACGCCTGCTTGAGCGAGCGCAGCACCAGCGAGTTCAACGCAAGGCGCCCGCTGCCGGTGCGCCGCACATGCTCGTCCACCCGCCTCGACATCTCCCCCACCAGCGCCGCCGCCCGCAATGAGGTCATGTGCTCCGGTAGCGCGGGCGTGGGGATCTCCAGCGACGCGAGCTGGTCGGCCAGCCGCTCGATGCGCTCCGGCTGCGGGCGCTCGTGCACGCGATACAGGCACGGCACCCCGCGCTGCGCAAGCAGGCCCGCCACCGCCTCGTTCGCCGCGATCATCAGGTGCTCGATCAGCCGATGGGACTCCGTCTGCACCTGCGCTTTGATCTCGCTCACGTTGCCGTGCTCGTCGAACGAGAACTCCGGCTCCTCCGATTCGACCACCAGCGCGCCGCTGCGCTCGCGCTTGGCCTGCAGCTGCGCCGCCACCGCACGCGCCGCGCGCAGCGGCTCCCCCCAGGGCTCGGCCGCCGACTCGCCGCCCGCGAAGATGCGGTCCACGCGGTCGTAGTCCAGCCGCGCATCCGAGCGGATCAGCGAGCGGCAGAAGGCCGCACGCACCACCTCCGCGCCGCGCAGCTCCATCTCCACCGTCACCGCCAGACGGTCCACGCCCGGCATCAGCGAGCACGCGTCGCTCGACAGCGCGTGCGGCAGCATCGGCTCGACCGCCCCGGGCGCATACGTGCTCGTCGTGCGCCTGCGCGCCTCGCGATCCAGCGGCGACCCCTCCGGCACGTGTGCCGCCACGTCCGCGATGTGCACCCACACCCGCGTCGTCTCCGCGTCGACCGCTTCCGCGGAGATCGCGTCGTCGAAGTCCCGTGCCGTGACCGGGTCGATCGTGAACGTCGGCAGATCGCGCAGGTCACGCCTGTTCAGCTCTTTGCGCCTCGCGCTCTCGCCCGCCGCGCGCGCCTCGCGTTCCACCGCCGGGTCGAACGCGCGCGAGAGACCCCGGTCAAGCATCAGCGCCTCGATCACGTCGCGTGCCACGTCCGGTCGCCCGATCACCCGCACGATCCGCGCCCCCGCTCCGCGCCCGCCCGCACCGCGGTTGCTCGACCCGCGGCCCCCTGGCTGCACGAGCACGATGTCGCCCGCTCGCGCACTGGAGGCCGCGCCGCGGCCGGACCCCGGCGAGCCGATCGTCATCTGCGTCGAGCCCCCGTGTCGCGGCCGCGAGTCCGACGGCGCCACGCGCGGCGGGAACAGCGGCTCGGCGATCAGGAAGCGCCCGCGTCGCTCGAGCACCGCCACCACCGCGTTCGCCGGCGGCGGACCGTGCGGCGCGGTCGCCCCACCCGGCCGACGCCGGTCGGAGCCGCTCACCTGACCTTCGCCGCCAGCGTGCTCAGCGCCACTTCAAGACCATGATTCGTGTCCACATCGCTCACCTTCACTTCGGGGGTGATGCCCGCGCCCTGCTTCACGCCGCCGCCCCCCAGGTTGCGTCCGTTGGGGGTGAAGTACTCGCCCACGGTGATGTCCAGGGCCCCGCCGTTGGAGAGCCCCTGCTCCTCCTGGAAGACGCCCTTGCCGAACGTGTGCGTTCCCACCACCGTCGCGCGACGATGGTCCTGCAGCGCCGCCGTCACGATCTCCGCGGCCGACGCCGTGTTCGAGTCCACCAGCACCACCATCGGTATCGACCCCGAGATCGCGCCGCCTGTGGCCGTGAGAACAGTCGTCGGCTGCGTGCGCCCGCGCGTGGTCACGATCAGCTTGCCCTTCGGGATGAAGATGCTCGCGATCAGCTGCGCCTCCGCCACGAGACCGCCGCCGTTGCCACGCAGGTCGAACACGAGACCGCGCGCGCCGTGGTGCAGTTCGTGTTCCACCGCTTCGCGCACTTCCCCGTGCGCTCCCGGGCTGAACGTCGCGAGCTCCACGATCCCCAGCTTCACGCCGCGCACCGTCTTGCTCGCCGACGCCACCACCGGCTCGGACACCACCGCGCGCGTGATTTTGACCGTGCGCAGCTTCCCTCTGGTGGCGGTATGCGAGGCCGGCGGCCGTTCGACTTCGAGCTTCACGTCGGTCCCCGGCTGCCCCCTGATCAACGCCGTCGCCGCGTCGGTCGAGAGGCCCTCGAGCTTGTGACCGTTGACCCCCACGATCAGTTCGCCGGACTGCAGGCCCGCGTGGGCGGCGGGTGAGGAGTTGAACACGCGCCCGATCAGCAGAGCGCGCGCGTGGACGAGCGTCGGGTTCACGTCCACGCCGATCCCCGTGAAGTGCGGCGGGCTGGTGAATTCGCCGTATTCCTTCGGCGATAGGTAGTGCGAGAAGCGATCGCCCAGGCTCGACACCATCCCCGAGATCGACGAGCTCGACAGCTGGCCCGCGGAGATCGGCCGGTAGTAGTCGCGCTCGATGCGCTCGACCGCTTCGTCCACCACCAGCGTCTGGTGGTTCGCGACGAACACGTCGCGCACGAACCCCGGCAGGTATTTCGGATGCCCGCCCAGCCACAGGCCCACGACGAGCAGCACCGGCGCCAGCGCCGCCAGCGCGACGATCAGCGGCTGTCTCGAGGTCGGGCGCATCGCTGGGGCAAGCCTAGTCGAGGTGATCTGGATTCCAGGATCCGGCCGAACCTTCTAGGGTTGGGCGATGGCCGTCATCTCCAGCAGCGTCGTCGACTCCAACGGGCTGCCGATCCACCGCATCGAGCTGCCGGGCACACGAGCGCTCACGATCCTCGTAGCGTTCGACGCGGGCGCGCGCAACGAGCGTCCGGAGGAGAACGGCATGGCCCACTTCCTCGAGCACCTCGTGTTCAAGGGCGGGGAGAAGTACCCGCACTACCGCGACGTCAACGAGACCGCTGAGCGTCTCGGCGGCGTGCTCAACGCGTACACCAGCCAGAACCTCGTCGCCTTCCACATCACCGTGCGCGCGGAGAGCGCCGCTCCCGCGATCGACCTGCTCACCGACTTCGTCGGGCGCCCGCGGCTGGACGCCGAGGAGCTCGACCGCGAGCGCGGCGTGGTGATCCAGGAGATCAACCGCGCCTACGACCAGCCCTCGATGGTCGCCGAGTACCTCATCGACCAGGCCGCGTTTGGCGATCACCCGCTCGGGCGCACCGTGCTCGGACCCGAGGAGAACCTCCGCAGCTTCACGCGCGAGGGCATCGTCGCGTTCCGCGAGCGCCGCTGGGCCGGCTCTCGCGGCGGCGCGTTCATCGCCGGCAACCTCGAGCACCTCCCCTCCGAGGAGCAGCTGCAGGAGTGCTTCGCCCGCTTCCCCTCGCTGCCCGAGCCCGAGCCCTACGTGCCGGCCCCGGCGTTCGCGCCGGAGAAGCTCGTCGAGCAGCGCGACACCAACCAGTCGCACCTGCGCATGATCTACAGGCCCCAGATCGACGTCACCGATGTCCGCCAGCGCGCCGCCCTGTCGATCTACTCAACGCTGCTCGGCGGCTCGATGGGCTCGCGCCTGTTCGACGAGATCCGTGAGAAACGCGGCCTCTGCTACTCGGTCTCCGCGGTCGACCACGCGTTCGCCGACGCTCCCATCCTGCAGCTCAGCTCGGGCCTGGAGTCCGGCAAGTGCGTCGAGGCCTACACCCGCATGCGCGAGATCGTCGACGAGCTGCGCTCCGACGGGCCCACCGAGGAGGAGGTGCAGCGCGCCCGCGCATACGCGGCCGGCCGTTTCGTCCTCGGGTTCGAGAACACCAACGCCGTCGCGCGCTTCGCCGCCAACCAACGCGTGGTGTTCGGCGAGGACAACGACCCCGACGCCGCCATCGCCGCGCTCGACGCGGTCACCCACGACGAGGTCCGCGCCGTCGCCGCCGGGATCGCGGACGAGCTCGCCATCGCCTGCGTCGGACCCCACTCAGTCGACGAGTTCTAGCGGTCAGCACTCAGCGCGTTTGCTGACGGTGACGCGGTCGCCACGCCAGTACCGCGCGTTGCAGAGCTGGAATCGCTGCACCGGTTGGACATATCATCCGCTCCCGCGCAGCAGGGGGTGGGCATGTACGGAGACGCGCCTGCCGCTGAAGAGCGGATCTTGGGTTGGACAACGACACGGTTTGGAGCGGCGTTCCGATGACCGCAGAAGATGCTGCGCGGGCGATTGCCACGGTGACTCTCACGCTGGCCGCAATCGTCATCGGCCCGGTCGCGGTCGCCGCCGCGGCGCCCAACCTCGCGATCGAACAGCCCGTCACGGGCAGCACCTCCAACAACGACCTGCCGGTCTTCAGCGGCAGCAGCGAAGACGAACTCAACCCGGTCACCGTCAAGCTCTACGCCGGCACAAGCGCCGAAGGCGAACCCGTCAGCGCCCTCGTCACGACGCTCCCTCCGTTCGGCGGCAAGTGGGAAGTCGCGGAGGAAGCGCCGCTCGAACAGGGGCAGTACACCGCCGTGGCCGAACAGGAAGCCGAAGGCGAACCGGCCACCAGTGAAGCGGTGACGTTCACGATCGACACCACCGCCCCCGCCGTGTCGATCTCCCCCGCCGTGTCACCCACCAACGACGCATCCCCCACGCTCAGCGGCGACCTCGGTACCGAAGTCGGCGACAGCAACGCGGTCTCGGTCACGATCTACAGGGGCGCCGCCGCCTCGGGAGAAGTCGCATCGACCGGCGAAGCCGCCGTCGGGGGCTCCTCGTGGTCGTACACGCCCAGCCACCTCGCCGACGGCACCTACACCGCGCAGGCCACCCAGCAGGACGAAGCTGGAAACACCGGCGCGAGTCTCGCGACAACTTTCACCGTCGACACGATCGCCCCGACCGTCGCGATCGTCGCGCCCGCGCAGGGAGCGGTGCTCAACGCCTCGAGGACGACGTTCAGCGGGCTCGCGGGCCAGGCCGCCGGAGACAGCGCATCGATCGAGCTGAAGATCTACGCCGGTACCTCGGTCTCCGGCGTCCCGGCGCAGACGCTCGAACTCACCTCCAGCGCCGGTGGCTGGACGACCGGCGCCGGAAGCCCAGCCCTCATGAACGGGGTCTACACGGTGCTCGCCGAACAGTCCGACGCCGCCGGCAACGTCGGCACGGGGACAGTCACGTTCACGATCGAAGCCAGCTCCCCCGTTGTGACGCTCGACACGAGTGCGTTCACCCGTCGCGGGGGCACGTTCGTCACCGACGCCACACCGAGCTTCACCGGAAGCGCGTCCACCGGTCCCGAAGACAGCGACACCGTGCTGGTGAAGATCTTCAGCGGCACGTCCACCTCCGGCAGCCCCGTCAGCTCGATGGAAGGAACGTTGAGTGGCTCGAAATGGCACGCCGGCCCCACGGACGCCCTCCCGAGCGGCACGTACACCGCGCTGGCCGAACAGGCCGACTCCAACCCGTTCAGCAAATCCACCGACGCCACCGCCACGTTCACCGTCGACGGCCACGCGCCCGCGGTCACCCTCACCGCGCCCGCCGACGGCAGCTCGACGTCAGCCTCCTCCGAGCCGCTCGGCGGAGCAGCCGGCACCGCCGAAGGAGATTCCCCTACTGTCACGATCCAGCTCTACGCGGGATCGAAAGCCGTCGGGTCGCCGCTCGAGGCGGTCTCCGTGCAGGCCACGGGCGCCGCCTGGTCGGCCGCCGTCGGCGGTCTCACCCCCGGCACCTACACCGCGCGCGCCGAACAGCTCGACGACGTCGGCAACGTCGGCCACAGCGCACCGACGACGTTCACCGTCACGAGCACCACGCCCGCCGCGTCGCCCGTGCCTCCCGTGGCCTCGTTTCAATGGTTCCCGGTCACTCCACGCGTGGGCGAACCGGTCTCACTCGTCTCGACGTCCACCGACGCCTTCAGCCCGCTCACCACGTTCGCCTGGAGCCTCGCGGGCAACGAAACCTTCGAAGCGATCGGGTCCACCCTAACCACATCCTTCTCCACCCCCGGACCCCATGACGTGCAGCTGTTCGTGGCCGACGCGAACGGTCAGTCGGACGTCGTGACCGAAACGATCACCGCGATATCGCCCGCGCCCACGCTGATGCAGCCGTTCCCGGTCGTGCGCATCGCGGGCTCCGCCGGCTCGTCCGGGACGAGAATCAGCCTGCTCACGGTCCAAGCGCCGATCGGCGCGAGCGTGAGCGTCGTGTGCCACGGACGCGGATGCCCGGCGAAGCGCAGGGACCTCGTCTCCGCTTCGAGACCGAGCAAGGGCAAAACCGGCCTCTCGCTGATCACCTTCCGGCGCTTCGAGCGCCTGCTGCACGCGGGCGCCTACCTGCGGATCGGGATCTACGCGCCTGGGCAGATCGGGAAGTTCACGCGCTTCACCGTCCGTCACGGCAAGCTGCCCGCGCGCGTCGACACGTGCCTGAGCCCCGATGGGGTCAAACCGATGACGTGCCCATCATGAGCGCCACAAGCCGCGACGTACCGCTGCAGTGGGTCGACGCCCCCGACCGGCCTACGCAACCACGAGCTCGGACGCCGATCGCGCTCGCACTCCTGTGTCCCGCGATCTTCGCCTGCTCCTTCGCCATCGGCCGCGCCACCGTCTCCACGAGCGCCCCCCATCCGACCGCGGCGCCGAACCTGCCGATCACCTACGCGGGCGCGCCCATCCCCGCACGTCTCGGCGATGCGCCTCCACTCGGCGCCATCCGCGCGCCGCGCACCGCCACCCGCTCACACCGTCACGCCCGCCCCAGCACCACGACCCGGCCGGTCGCCGCGGCGGTGGCGCGACCGCTGGCGTCGAGCTCGCCCACGACCGTCTCCGCGCCGCCACCGGCCGTAACCAAAGCGCCCACTCCCGCGGCTTCCACGCCAGCGCGCCGCTCTCAGCCTCACAAGAGCGGCGGCGTCTCGTTCGACAGCTCTGGCTGACACGGTGTACAGGACCACCCCGAGTCTGCTGCAGCTCGCCGCGCCGCTCCTCCTCGTCATCGCGATCGCGGGGTTCGTCGCCGGCCATCGCCACGCGTCATCCGCGCCGGCCGGCGCCAGCGACCGGACACAGAGCGCCTACGGAGCGAGCGTGCTGCTCGAATACCCCGCGAA
This sequence comes from uncultured Solirubrobacteraceae bacterium, assembly GCA_964588985.1. GTDB lineage: Bacteria > Actinomycetota > Thermoleophilia > Solirubrobacterales > Solirubrobacteraceae > Palsa-744. The sequence continues at coordinate 4,594 of CAZPQW010000004.1, read as the reverse complement.
CTGGCGGCAGGTCGACACGCGCCTCGCACCGGCGATCCCCGGGCTGACGATCACGGGCGCCGTGCTGCTCTCGCCGGGCGGCGAGGGCGTCCGCGCGGGCCTGCTCAGCGGACGGATACCCCGTGGCGAGTCCAGCCCGCTCCCGGATGCCTTCCTCGCGCACCTGCACCGCGCCCCCCGCACCGACGTCGTCGACCTCCTCGACGCCCAGGCCTACCGGTACAGCCACCTCAGCCTCCCGCGCTACAACCGCATCCTCGACCTCTACGTGCTCCCCAGTCCCGCAGGCGGCGACGCCGCGCTCGCCTGCTACGCGTCCAAGCCGCTCGCCAGCTACCTGAAGCAGTGCCAGCAGATCGTCGCCGGACTCACGCTGGTGGGCCGCTCGCCGACCGATCTCACCCCGGAAGCCGGCTACGCCGGCCGCCTGGGTCAGCTGGTCGAGAAGCTCGACCGGAAACGGCTGGAGCTGAGAGCGTCGATGCGCGCCAGCACCGCCCCCGCGACGTCGAGCCGGCTCGCCGCCACGCTCGCCGAGCGCTTCGCCGCCGCGGCGAGATCGCTGTCGGTGCTCGAACCGCCGCCACCGGTCGGACCCACCCAGGCCGCGCTCGCGAGCGCCATCGTGCGTGCACGCCAGGCCTATGAAACGCTCTCCGCCGCCGCTCCGGCCGGCAGCTCGAGCCACTACGCGACCGCACAGGCGAGCGTCGAAGCCGCCGAGGGCGACGTCGATGCGGCGCTCCAGGACTTCGCCCTGCTCGGCTACAGCCAGAAGTGACCGTGCCTCAGCCGAGCGCCACCATGCGCTCGATCGGCACACGTGCACGGACCGCCACGTCCTCCGGCACGCGCACCTCGAACCGCATCTCGCGCAGCGCGTCGCGCAGCTTCGGCAGCGTGATCATCTTCATGTACTGGCACGACGCCTCCGCGTTCGCGGGAATGAACTCGATGTCCGGCGCCGCCATCTGCAGCGGGTAGAGCATCCCGATCTCCGTCGCCACCACCGCCTCGCGGCGGTGCGCAGGCGGCTGCGCCGATTCGGTCTCGGCCCGCTCGGCCTGCTCGGCGTACCTCAGCATCCCGCCCGTCGAGAGCATGTGCACGTCGTCCGCCGCCACGTCGCCCGCGGCCACGTACTCCATGATGCTCGTCGTGCATCCGCACTCGGGGTGGATCAGGAAGTCCGCGCCCGGGTGCGCCGCGCGCGTCGCTTCGATGTCCGCCGGGCGGATCCCCGCGTGCACGTGGCACTCGCCGTCCCACACGTGCATCCGCCTGCCGAGCTCCTTCTCCACGTAAGCGCCCAGCCACATGTCCGGGCCGAACAGGATCTCCGTGTCGGGGCCGTTGGTCTCGTATATGTGGCGCACCACGTCCACCGCGTTCGCCGAAGTGCAGCAGTAGTCCGTCAGCGCCTTCACCTCCGCGGTGGTGTTCACGTACATCACCACAACGCCCTCCGGGTACTGCGCCCGCCAGCTCGCCAGCTGCTCCGCGTCGATCGACGCCGCCAGCGAGCAGCCCGCGTCCAGGTCTGGGATCAGCACCGTCTTCTCCGGGCACAGCACCGAAGCGGTCTCCGCCATGAAGTGCACGCCGCAGAACACGATCGTCTCAGCGCCCGTCTGCGCCGCCCTGCGCGACAGGCCCAGCGAGTCGCCCACGTAGTCCGCCACGTCCTGCACCTCCGGCACCTGGTAGTTGTGCGCCAGGATCACAGCGTTGCGCTCCGCCGCCAGCGCGCGGATCTCGTCCTTCATCGCCGCGATCTCCTCGGGCGAGAGCGGCGCGGCGCCGGTGGGGGCCATCGGCAGCGTGGTAGCCATCGGGAGGTTCATGGCAGGGCCTCCAGGGTGAGGGAAAGGTCCAGGGCGGGCGCGGAGTGGGTCAACGCGCCCATCGAGATCCATTCTACCCCCGTCTCCGCGATCGCCCGGAGTGTCGCAATGGTCACCCCGCCGCTCGCCTCCAGCTCGGCGCGGCCGGCAACCTGCGCGACCGCCGCACGCAGCTCGGACTCGTCCATGTTGTCCAGCAGCAGGCGCGGGGCGCCCACCGCGAGCGCTTCGTCGATCTCCTGCGGATCACGAACCTCCACCTCCAGCGTCCCCGCCAACTCGGGGGCCTCGGCTCGCGCGCGCTGCACCGCCTGAGCGATCCCGCCCGCCGCCGCGATGTGGTTCTCCTTGATCAGGATCGCGTCGAACAGCCCCACCCGATGGTTCACAGCACCGCCAGCCGCCACCGCCGCCTTCTCCAACATCCGCAGGCCCGGAGTCGTCTTGCGCGTGTCGAGCACCTTCGCTCCCGTGCCCTCCACCGCGCGCGCCGCCAATGCCGCAGTCGTCGCCACGCCAGAGAGGCGCGCGAGGAAGTTCAGCGCCGTGCGCTCGCCCGTCAGCAGCGCGCGTGCGCTGCCATCGGCTGTGAGCACCGGGCCGCCCTCATCGCGCCACACACCCTCCTCCACGAGCCGCTCCACGCGCACGTCCGGGTCGAGCTGCGTGAACGCCTCCTCAGCCGCGTCGAGGCCGAAGATCGTGCCGGGAGCCTTCTGCGTGATCGTCGCGCGCGCCCTCGCGTCGACCGCCACCGTCGCCCGCGTCGTCACGTCACCGCTGCCCACGTCCTCCAGCAGCGCCGCCCGCACGAGCGCCTCGAGGCCCGCCGCCGGTTGACCGTCCACTCCTATCCCTGGCTCGACGCGGTCGACAACAGGTACGCACGCACGAATCCATCAAGATCTCCATCCAACACGCGCTGCACGTCGCCCATCTCGTGCCCCGTGCGGTGGTCCTTCACCATCGTGTACGGGTGCAGGACGTACGAGCGGATCTGCGAGCCGAAGTTCACGTCCTGCGCCTCGCCCTTCTCAGCCGCGATCTCCTGCTGGCGTTCGCGCTCTTTGCGCTCCAGCAGCTTCGCGCGCAGCATCGCCATCGCCGTCGCGCGGTTGGAGGACTGCGAGCGCTCGTTCTGGCACTGCACCACGATCCCGCTCGGGCGGTGCGTGATCCGCACCGCGGAGTCCGTCTTGTTCACGTGCTGCCCACCCGCGCCCGACGCGCGGTAGGTGTCCACCTGCAGGTCGTCCTCGTTGATCTCCACCTCGCCAGTGTCCTTCACCACCGGCGCCACCTCCACGCCCGCAAAGCTCGTCTGGCGGCGGTGCGCCGAGTCGAACGGCGATAGGCGCACCAGCCGGTGCACGCCGCGCTCCGCGCCGAACAGGCCGTACGCGTTCTCGCCCGACGCGCGGAACGTCGCCGACTTGATGCCAGCTTCCTCGCCTGCGCTCGCCTCCAGCAGCTCCACCTCGAAGCCTCGGCGTTCGCACCAGCGCATCAGCATCCGCAGCACCATCTCCGCCCAATCCTGAGCGTCCGTACCGCCAGCCCCCGCGTTCACGCTCACCAGCGCGTCGCCCGAGTCGTAGCGCCCCGAGAACAGCCGCTGCTCCTCAAGCGTGGCAAGGCGCTCCTCGACCGCCGCGATCTGCTCGTCCACCTCCGCCTGCAGCGACGAGTCCTCCGCCGCCATCTCGCTCAGACCGTCGAGGTCATCCACATCCGCCCGCAGGGACGCGAACTCCTCTAAGCGCTTCGACGCCCGCGAGTGCTCAGCCGACACCGCCGCCGCTCGGTCGGAGTCGTCCCAGAAGCCTTCCGCTCCCATCTCATCCTCGAGCGACGCCACGCGCTCGGCCAGCTCAGCCGGGTCAAAGATAGTCCGAGAGCAGTTTCATCTGCTCACGGATGGCAGCCAGGCGCTGAGGGGTCGACTCGCTTGGCGCGGCTGTGGCCATGGGGGTCACGGTATCAGCGACCGGGGCGACGACACCTGCAGCTACGCGCCAGACTCTTCCGGCTTGATCCGCTTGCGCCCCTTCTGGTCCGTCCGCCCGGTCCCGATGCACTCGCGGCACACGATCCATTTGCTCTCCTGCGGCGCCTCGTCCTCTACGGCGGGCGGCGTCCACCACTTCCACCCCGCGCCGCTGCACGTCTTGCACCGGTCGCCCTCGGGAATCAGCCTGTCGCTCTGAGTCATGTGACCACCCTACCCCGTGAGTCGGCCGGCTACTTGCCGTGGCACTTCTTGAACTTCTGGCCTGATCCGCACCAGCAGGGGTCGTTGCGCCCGACCTCGTGCTCGTGGTCGACCACCCGCTGCTCCACCACCGGCAGCATTTCGCCCTCTGCGCCTTCGCCGAAGCCCTGCGGCGCGCCCCCGGCGAATCCCGCCGCGGCCGCAGCCGCCGCCAGCGCGCCAGATCCGGCCTCGCTGTGCCCGCCTGAGTAGGACACGCGGCCCGCGCGCGTCGAGCTGCCCGAAGCCGCGAAGGGCGCAACGCCGCCGCCACCGTTCTGGGCGGACGGGCCGTCGACGTTCACCTGCACGTTGAAGATCATCCGCGCGTAGTCCGCCCACACACTGTTCATCAGGTCGCCGAACAGCGTGAACGCCTCGTTCTTGTATGCCACCAGGGGGTCGATCTGGGCGAAGCCGCGCAGGTGGATGCCCTCGCGCAGGTAGTCCATGTCGAACAGGTGCTCGCGCCAGCGTTCGTCGATGATCTGCAGCAGCA
>CAZPQW010000003.1:0-185392 GCA_964588985.1 uncultured Solirubrobacteraceae bacterium | reverse complement strand
TGGTCAACTGCAACCCCGAGACCGTCTCCACCGACTACGACACCTCCGACCGCCTGTACTTCGAGCCGCTCACGCTCAAGGACGTCCTCGCGGTCGTGGATGTCGAGAAACCGCATGGCGTGATCGTGCAGTTCGGCGGGCAGACGCCGCTGAAGCTCGCCGCGGGCCTCGTGCAGGCGGGTGTGCCGCTGCTCGGCACGAGCGTCGACGCGATCGACATGGCGGAGGACCGCGGGCGCTTCGGCGCGCTCCTGGAGCGCCTCGGCTACAAGGCGCCGCCGTACGCCACCGCGCGCTCGGTGAGCGAGGCTCTCGACTGCGGCGAGCAGGTCGGCTACCCGCTGCTCGTGCGCCCCTCCTACGTCCTCGGCGGTCGCGCGATGGAGATCGTCTACTCCCGCGACGGCCTCGCCGACTACCTCCGCCGCGAGCTGCGCGTCGACCCGGACGACGCAACCCGAGCCCAGAGCCCGGAGGGCTCTCCCTCGATCTTCCTCGATCGGTTCCTGGAGGACGCGATCGAGCTCGACGTCGACGCGCTGTGCGACGGCACGGACGTGTGGATCGGCGGGATCATGCAGCACGTCGAGGAGGCGGGCGTGCACTCCGGCGACAGCGCGTGCGTGCTGCCGCCGCACTCGCTCTCGGAGGAGCTGCTCGATCAGGTGCGCACCGCCACGCGCGAGATGGCGCTCGCGCTCGGCGTGGTCGGGCTGCTGAACGTGCAGTACGCGGTCCACGCGGGCGAGCTGTACGTGATCGAGGCCAACCCGCGCGCGTCGCGCACGGTGCCGTTCGTGTCGAAGGCGATCGGCATGCCGCTCGCGAAGCTCGCGTGCCGGATCATGCTCGGCGAGCGGATCGCCGACATGGACCTGCCGCGGGAGCGCCAGGGGATGGGCTTCGGCGAGCACGTGTCCGTCAAGGAGGCCGTGCTGCCGTTCGACCGCTTCGAGGGCTCCGACGCGGTGCTCGGGCCCGAGATGCGCTCCACCGGCGAGGTGATGGGCATCGCCCGCGACTTCCCGACCGCGTTCGCCAAGGCGCAGGCCGCCGCCGGTGTGCCGCTGCCCAGCGAGGGCACGGCGTTCATCACCGTCACCGACTCCGACAAGACCGAGGCGTGCCACGTCGCGCAGCTGCTCCACGACAGCGGCTTTCGGATCGTCGCCACGCACGGCACCGCCGCCGCGATCACCCGCAGCGGGATTCCCGTGCAGGGCCTCAACAAGATCGCGGAAGGCTCCCCGCACGTGCTCGACTGGATCGAGCGCGGCGACGTGCACCTCGTCGTCAACACGCCAACCGGGGTGGGTGCGCGCACTGACGGCTTCGAGATCCGCCGCGCGGCGGTCGCCCACGGCATCCCCTGCCTGACGACGCTCGCCGCCGGCGTCTCCGCTGCACGCGCGATCGCGACCGCGTCCAGACACGGCGAGCCGGAGGTGCTGTGTCTGCAGGAGCTTCACGAGACCGCGCGTCCCGTACGCAAACGCGACGGGGCGGGGGTGGCGTGAGCGAGGCGCCGTTCGCCCGGCGGCTGCTGAGCGTCACCGCGGTGGAGGAGCTCGGCGCCTACCGCGTCCTGCGAGTCGCCGACCCCGACGAGGGCGGGCGGGGATCCATTCCAAAGCCGGGCCAGTTCGCGATGCTGAGCGCCGCCGAGCACTGGGGCGCGGAGGAGGGGCAGCGCCCTTTCCTCGCGCGCGCTCTCTCGATCGCCCGCCACAGCGAAGGGGAATCGCACTTCCTGCTCGAGGACGTCGGGCCGGGCACCAAGCGCCTGTGCGAGCTGCGGGCGGGGGACGGGGTTTGGGCGCTCGGTCCGCTCGGACGCGGGTTCACGCCCCCGAGCGAGGGCCGGCGCGCGGTCCTTGTCGGCGGCGGCGTCGGCATCGCGCCGCTCGCGATCCTCCAGGACGAGCTCGCGGGATCGGTGACCGTGCTGCTGGGCTTCCGCGATCGCGCCCACGCGCAGGGGGCCGCGCTGCTCGACGGCGCGCGCGTCGCGACCGACGACGGCTCCACCGGACACCACGGCCTGGTGACCGAGCTGCTCGCGGCGGACCTCGAACGCGACCCCGAAGCGGTCGTCTACGCGTGCGGCCCTTCCGGGATGCTCGAGGGCGTGCGGGCGCTGTGCGCCGAGCGCGACGTGCCCGCCCAGCTCGCGCTCGAGGCGGGGATGGCGTGCGGGTTCGGCGCGTGCTTCGGATGTGTGGTGGAGAAGCGCGGCGGGGGCTACCTGAGGGTTTGCGTCGACGGGCCGGTCGTGGACGCGGGCGAGCTGGAGCGTGTGAGCGAGCCCGTGGGTGGCGCCGAGTTCGGCGGGCCGGCGTGAGCGTCGAGCTCTGCGGCCTGCAGCTCGCGCACCCGATCGTCAACGGCTCGGGCACGTTCGACGCGATCGCCGCGACGCGAGCCTTCGGCGACGGGCTGCGCAGCAGGTTCCCGTTCGCCGCGTACGTGTCCAAGACGATCACGCTCGAGCCGCGCGCCGGCAACCCGCCGTCGAGGCTGTGGGAGGCGCCCGCGGGCCTGATCAACTCGATCGGCCTGCCCAACAGGGGCCTGCACGGCTACATCGCCGAGGACCTGCCGCAGCTCGTCGGCCTGACCACGACCGTCGGCGAGGGGCCCGACGCGAAGACGTGGCCGGTGCCGGTGATCACGAACGTGATGGGCTCGACCGCGGAGGAGCTGCACGCGCTCGTGGAGGCCTGCGAGGCGCATGAGGAGATCGCGGCGATCGAGCTGAACGTGTCGTGCCCGAACGTCAAGACGGGGCTTGACATCGGTGCCGACCCCGTACAGCTGGAAGCGGTCGTGCGAGCGGTACGGGGCGCTACTGCCAAGCCGCTGATCGTGAAGCTCACGCCCAACACGGCCGACGTCGCGCTGTGCGCGCTCGGCGCACAGGAAGGCGGCGCCGACGCGGTCTCGCTGATAAACACGCTGCGCGCGATGGCGCTCGCGCCTACTGTCAACTCAGAGCCTCCCAGGCGATGGCTCGGAGGCGGCACGGGCGGGCTCTCGGGCCCCGCGATCCGCCCCGTCGCGCTCGCCCAGGTGGCGGCCGTCGCGGCCCGCGTGAGCATCCCCGTGATCGGCATGGGAGGGGTCCAGAACGCGACCCACGCACGCGAGCTGATGGCAGTTGGAGCACGCCTCGTCGCGGTCGGCACGGAGAGCTTCCGCGACCCCTCCATCGGGGCGACAATCGCACGAGAACTGTGATAAAGGAACATCTAAAGCGGCCTAAAAACCCCTGCAAACCCGCCGCGATACCGTCCAGAAGCCTCGATGAATCTAAACCTCAACGTGAGGTCGAGATGAATTGTCGAACTTTTCTTTGCTCGACCCCCGCAGGTGTGTAGACTCGCCGCCCATGGCGACGGCGACCAGTACGACGTCCTCGAACTCCGCAACTGCCCCTGAGCGGTCCTTGAATCAGAGGATGGATGCGCTCGCGCGGGCCAACCAGATCCGCATCCAGCGGGCACAGCTGAAGCGCGACCTGAAGTCCGGCCGCCGCTCGATCCACTCGCTCCTGCTCGAACCGCCCGAGTACGTCGAGACCGCCAAGGTATTCGACATGCTGCTCGCTGTTCCGAAGTATGGGCGCGTGAAGGTCAACAAGATCCTCGCCCACTGCAGGATCGCGCCGAGCAAGACCATCGGCGGGCTGTCGGAGCGTCAGCGCTCCGAGCTCATCTCGCTGCTGCATCACTAGCCCTCGAGCGGATCAGCGATTCCCGCCGCACCCGTGACTAGGGTCTCCGCCGTGGCACGCGTGTTCGTCATCACAGGCCCCTCGGGGGTCGGCAAGGGGACGCTCATCCGCGGGCTGATGGAGCGCGTTCCGAAGCTCGAGCTGTCCGTGTCCGCCACCACCCGCGCGCCGCGACCTGGCGAGCACGACGGGGTCGACTACCACTTCCTCACCCGCGAGGAGTTCAACGGCCGGGTCAAAAAGGGCGAGTTCGTCGAGCACGCCGACTACGCCGGACGCAGCTACGGCACCCTGCGCTCCGAGCTGGAGGCGCGCGTGAAGGCGGGCGTGCCGGTGGTGCTCGAGATCGAGGTCCAGGGCGCGCGCCAGGTGCGCGAGGCGATGCCCGAGGCGCTGCAGGTGTTCATCGCGCCGCCGTCGCTGTTCGCGCTGCGCACGCGGCTCGTGGGCCGCGGCACCGATGACCAGGTCGAGGTCGAGCGCCGCCTGAAAGTCGCCGAGGAGGAGCTGACCGCGCAACCCGAGTTCGCGCACGTGGTCGTCAACGACCGCCTCGACGAGGCGCTCGATCGCCTCACGAGCATCGTCGCCGACAGCCTCGACTGACCCAATCGCCGCTCCGTGGCTCCGGGCCGCTAGCCGCAGCCCACTACACTGCTGACTTCAACGAGGAAAGGGCAACACCACTGTGATCTCCCCCCGCATCGACCGCCTGCTGGAGCAGGTCGACTCCAACTACGCCGGCGTGATCGTGGCCGCCAAGCGCGCCCGTCAGATCAACAGCTACTACCACAACCTCGGCGAGGGCACGTTCGACGAGTTCCCGCCCCCGATGATCGAAACCGCCTCCAAAAACTACCTCACGATCGCCCTCGAGGAGGTAGCAGCGGGAAAGATGAAGTACCACTACCGCTAAGACGACCGATGAGCGGCGCGAGGCTGCGTCCTCGGTCGCTCGCGTACGCAGTACGCCACCTTCCTGCGTCGTTGCCTCGCTTGCCCCTCGGCCGTCTTAGCCGCGCAAGGCTTCGGCCGGGGGTTGCGGAGTTCTTACGGTCCCTCTAGAACCTAAGGCAATATGTCCCGAATCTTGCTCGGCGTCAGCGGCGGGATCGCCGCGTACAAGGCGCTCGAGCTCGTGCGGCTCGCCACCGCGGCCGGTCATTCGGTGCGGGTGGTGCAGACGCCCGCGAGCCGGCGATTCGTCGGGGAGGCGTCGTTCGCCGCGCTCACGGGCGCGCCGGTGCTGGTGAGCGAGTTCGAGCGCGACGCCGCGCGCGGGGCCTTCCCCGACCAGCCGACGCCGAAGCACGAGCCGCTCAGCCACCTCGAGCTGGTCGCCAACGCGGACGTGTACCTGATCGCGCCGGCCTCGGCGAACACGATCGCGAAGCTCGCGGCCGGTATCGCGGACAACCTGCTGACGAGCTGCGCGCTCGCCGTCGAGGCTCCGCTCGTGATCGCGCCCGCGATGAACAACCGCATGTACGAGCATCCCGCCACGCAGGCCAACCTGCGGACGCTCCGCGAGCGAGGCGCGCGCATCGTGGAGCCGGGGGTGGGGCGACTGGCGTCCAAAGGCGAGGAGGGCGTCGGACGCCTGGCGGAGCCGGCACGGCTGCTCGCCGAATGCGAGGCCGCGCTGGCAGGGGGGCGCGATCTCGACGGCGTTCGCGTGCTCGTCACCGCCGGCGGCACACGCGAGCCGATCGACAGCGTGAGGTTCATCGGCAACAGCTCCTCGGGGAGGATGGGCTTCGCGCTCGCCGCCGCCGCGCAGCGACGCGGCGCGCACGTGATCCTCGTGGCGGCGAACGTCGCGCTGTCCACGCCCGCCGGAGTCGAACGCCACGACGTGCGCACCGCGGCCGAGCTCGAGCAGGCCTGCGAGGAGCGGTTTCCGGAATGCGACGTGCTGCTGATGAGCGCCGCGGTGGCCGACTTCACGCCCGCCGATCCCGCGAACGGAAAGATCAAGAAGGCCGACCGCTCGAGCCTGGAGATCCTGCTCGAGCCGACCGCCGACGTGCTCGCCGGCCTCGCGGCACAGCGCCGCGCGGGGCAGACGCTCGTCGGGTTCGCCGCCGAGCACGGCCCGGAGGCGCTCGAGCACGCGCGCGGGAAGCTCGCCCGCAAGGGCCTCGACGCGGTCGTCGTCAACGACATCTCCCGTACGGACATCGGCTTCGACGTCGACGCCAACGAGGTCACGATCGTCACCTCGCGAGGCGGGGAGACTGCTGAGCAGCACGTGCCGCGCGCGGGCAAGGCGCAGGTCGCCGAGCAGATCCTCGACTCCGTAGTGCGACTGCGCACGAGCGGTTAAAATGCGTGCATGGAGAGTGTCTATGACCTCTACCAGCGCGGTTGCGATCTGCTCGATCACGGCGACCACCAGGCGGCGATCGTCCCGCTGAGCAAAGCACGCGAGCTCGAGCCCGACAAGGCCTCGATCCGCGAGGCGCTCGGGCGGGCGCTGTTCCACTCCCAGCGCTACGAACGCGCGGCAGAGGAGTTCGGCGAGATCGCCGCCAGGACGCCCACCAACGACTACGCGCTGTTCTGCCTGGGCCGCTCGATGCAGATGCTCGGCCGCCACCGCGAGGCGTGCAAGCCGCTGGCGCTCGCGTGCTCGCTGCGACCCGAGCGGGCCGATTACCGCCTCTACCGCGATCGCGCCCGCCGCGACGCCGAACGGGCCTGAGGCGGTCGAGCAGGCTATGCGGCTGTGAAGCCAATGCTATGCTCGATCCAGAGCTTTCGTGCCGACACGCAGGTGTCGGCAGCAGTACCGAGAGTGGGCGCCAGCCCGCTTTTTTTGCGTAAGGAGTGAGTTGATGACCCCACTACAAACAGAAATCGAGACCCGTCTGGCCGAGACCGAGCCCGAGATCGAGCTGCTGCTCGCAGAGGTTCTCGGCGGCCGCTGCCTGCGCGTCTACATCGACCACCCCGACGGCGTCACGCTCGCGATGTGCGAGCGCGTGACCGTGCTGCTGAACGACCTCCGCGAGCGCTACTCGCTCGAGGTCTCCTCGCCCGGCAGCGAGCGCCCGCTGACCAAGCCGGCGCACTTCCGCCGCTTCGTCGGCCGCCGCGCCCGCGTGCGTACCCGTCATCCACGGCCGGTCGACCAGAGCGCCGACGAGCGCCGTCCCGGCAGCGCCCGCGCCATTCAGAGTTTCACCGGAGAGCTTGTGGGAGCCTCCGAGGAGGAGGTCACGTTGGCCGCCGATGGGGGCGTCATCGCGATTCCCTACTCGGAGATCCGTCGTTCGAACCTGATCGAGGAGTAGAGGAGCCCATGTCACGCGAAATCCTTGAGGCCATGCATGCGCTTGCGCGCGAGAAGGGGATCGAGCCCGAGAAGCTGATGATCGCGCTCGAGGACGCGCTCCTGTCCGCTTACAAGAAGCAGCCCGACTCGGCCAAGTACGCGCGCGTCGAGATGGACCGCGAGACGGCCGACTTCAGGGTCATCGAGCTGATCATCCCCGAGCGCCTCGAGGCGCACCTGATCGTCGAGACGATCGACGAGGAAACGACGATCGACCCCGAGACGGGGGAGATGCGCGAACCCGAGGAACCGGAAATCGACCCGAAGAAGTTCGCCGAATACCGCGACCAGATCGACGAGCGCGACGTCACCCCCGACGACTTCGGCAGGATCGCCGCACAGACCGCCAAGCAGGTCATCCTGCAGCGCATCCGCGAGGCGGAGCGCGATATGATGTACGAGGAATACCGCGACCGCGTGGGCGAGCTGATCACGGGCATCGTCCAGCAGTCCGACTCCCGCTACACGCTCGTGCAGCTGCGCGAACGCGTCGAGGCGCTGCTGCCCAAGTCCGAGCAGGTGGAGGGCGAGCGCTACGACCACTCCCAGCGGATCAAGGCCGTCATCAAGGAGGTCTCCCCGTCGACGAAGGGGCCCGCGATCATCGTCTCGCGCCGCGACCCGGAGCTGATCAAGAAGCTGTTCGAGCTGGAGGTCCCGGAGATCGCCGACGGTCTCGTGGAGATCGCCAACGTTGCCCGCGAGCCCGGCTACCGCTCGAAGATCGCGGTCATCTCCCACACCGACGGCGTCGACCCGGTCGGCGCGTGCGTCGGCCCACGCGGCTCGCGTGTGCGCATGGTCGTATCGGAGCTGCGCGGCGAGAAGATCGACATCATTCCGTTCAACGACGAGCCCGCGAGGTTCGTCGCAAAGGCGCTCTCGCCGGCGCGCGTGCGCGAGGTGCTCGTCGACGACGAGGCCAAGCAGGCGACCGTGATCGTGCCCGACGACCAGCTCTCGCTGGCGATCGGCCGCGAAGGCCAGAACGCGCGGCTTGCCGCGCGACTGACCGGCTGGCGCGTTGACATCCGCTCCGAGACCGAGTTCGCGGCCGAGGAGGCCGAGCACGGCTACGAGGAGGAGGAGGTGCAGGGTCGCTGCGCCGCGATCCTCTCCAACGGACGCCGCTGCCCGAACGCGTCGCTGCCCAACTCGCGCTACTGCGGCCTCGACACCCACCAGGCGCTCGCTGGCATCGACAGCGACAACATCGCCGACCTGTCCCCCGAGAACGGAGCCGACGATTCGGCGCCGGCACCGGTCGAGGAGCCGGCCGCAGCCGTAGAGGCGCTCGCGGTCGAGGAGACCGAGGCCGCCGAGCCGGTCCAGGCCGCGGCTGAGGAGCAGGCGACATAGCCGCCCACGTGCCCCGCCGACGCTGCGTCGGCTGCGGACGAACCGCACCCAAGTTCGAGCTCGTGCGCATCGCCGCCACGCGCGATGGCGCCGGCGGCCCCCGCCGTGCCGTTCAGGACCGTGCGGGCTCGATGCCCGGTCGCGGCGCCTACGTCTGTCGTGCGGGCGACTCCGAAGCGCCCGCTGAGGACTGTCTGGCGCAAGCTGTTCGCCGGGGCGGAATCGCGCGTGCGCTGCGCTCGGCTGTAATGCTCGACCCCAAGCTCGTAGAATTGGTGAGCTGATGAGTAAGAAGCGCGTACACGAGATCGCCAAAGAGCACGGGCTCTCCAGCAAGGAGCTGCTCGAGAAGCTCCAGGCCGCCGGCGTGGAGGCCAAGGCGGCCGCGTCCTCAGTCGACGAGTCCGCCGCGCTGAAGGCACTGGGCGTCGGCGCTCCCGCGACCGCGGGCAGCTCCAACGGCAAACCCCCGGCAGCGGTCGCCGTTCCTCCTGCCCCCGCCAAGGCGGCCGTGCCGACACCGCCCGCGGCGAACACGCCCGCGCCGGTCGAGGCCAAGGCCCCGGCGAGCGCACCTGTTGCGACACCCGCACCGCAGGCGAGCGCCGCCGGTCCCGCCACCCCGCCGGCCGCGCCCACCGCGCCACCGGTCGACGGCATGACCGCCTCGGGCGAGCGCGTGCGACCCACTCGCGACTCGCGCACCGGCGAGCGCACGCCGGGCGACATCGGCCCGGGTGGTCGCAGGCGCGTCGTGATCGACTCCCAGGCCTCGCGCCGCCAGCAGGGCGGACCGTCCAACCAGCCCCAGCGCCGTCCCCGCCGCGGACGGCGCCGTCGCGGCACCTACGACGAGACGATCGCCCCGATCGACAACACCGCGATGGAGGCCACCGACCTGATCCGGGTCAACTCCGGCTCGACGGTCAAGGACGTCGCCGAGTACCTCGGCGTGGCGGTCCCGGAGATCATCAAGAAGCTGATGTCGCTCGGCGAGATGGCGACGCTCACCCAGACGCTCTCCGACGACGCGATCCAGGTGCTGGCGGATGAGTTCGAAAAGCAGATCGAGATTGTCCACGCCGCCGATGACGTCGAGGTCGAGCCTGAATTCGAGGACGCCGACGAGGACATGATCGAACGTCCCCCCGTGGTCACGATCATGGGCCATGTCGACCACGGCAAGACCTCGCTACTGGACGCGATCCGCGAGACCGAGGTGGTCGCTGGCGAGGCCGGTGGGATCACCCAGCACATCGGCGCCTACCAGGTCCACCACGCCGGCAAGGAGATCACCTTCCTCGACACGCCAGGCCACGAGGCGTTCACCGCGATGCGTGCGCGCGGCGCGAAAGTGACCGACCTCGCGGTGATCGTGGTGGCGGCGGACGACGGCGTCAAGCCGCAGACCGAGGAGGCGATCGACCACGCGAAGGCGGCCGAAGTGCCGATCATCGTGGCGGTCAACAAGATCGACAAGGAGGGCGCGCAGCCCGAGCGCGTGCGCACCGAGATGACCCAGCACGGCCTGCAGCCGGCGGAGTGGGGCGGGGAGATCGAGTTCGTCGACGTCAGCGCGAAGACCCGCGAGGGCCTCGACTCGCTGCTCGACACGATCCAGCTCGTCACCGACCTCGAGGAGCTGAAGGCCAACCGCGACGTCGAGGCCTCCGGCGCGGTGATCGAGTCCAAGCTCGACCCGGGCCGCGGCCCCGTGGTGACGATCCTGATCCAGCGCGGCACGCTGAAGGTCGGCGACGCGCTCGTCGCGGGCGCGCACTTCGGGCGCGTGCGCGCGATGCACGACTTCATCGGCAAGAAGCTCAAGCGCGCGCTGCCGGGCCAGCCGGTCGAGGTGCTCGGCTTCGACGGCGTCCCCGAGGCGGGCGAGCACGTGCGCGTGGTCGAGAACGAGCGCCGCGCACGGCAGCTCGCGGGCGAGCGCGCCAACCGCCTGAAGACAGAGGCGCTCGCGCGCCGCTCCGGCCGCAAGGTCTCCCTCGAGGACGTGTTCAAGCTCGCCCAGGAGGGCACCGTCAAGGAGCTCGGCCTGGTCGTCAAGGCCGATGTCGCGGGGTCGCTCGAGGCGATCGAGGACGAGATCGCGAAGCTCCCGCAGCAGGAGGTCAAGGTCAACATCATCCACCGCGGCGTCGGTGGAATCAACGAGTCCGACGTGATGCTCGCGTCCGCCTCGGAGGGCGTGATCCTCGCGTTCAACGTCCGCCCGGTCGGTGACGCGCGTCAGATCGCCGACCGCGAGGGCGTCGAGATCCGCTCCTACGCAGTCATCTACCGCGCCATCGAAGAGCTGCGCGCGGCGATGCAGGGCATGCTCGAGCCCGCCGAGGTCGAGACCCCGCTCGGACAGGCCGAGGTTCGCCAGCTGTTCAAAGCCTCGAAGATCGGCACGATCGCCGGCTCGTTCATCACCGAGGGCAAGGTCACGCGGGGCGCGCGGGTGCGCGTGGTGCGCGAGGGGACGGTCATCTTCGACACCACGATCGACAGCCTCAGACGCTTCAACGACGACGCGCGCGAGGTCGCGGCCGGCTTCGAGTGCGGGATCGTGCTCACGAACTTCCAGGATCTGCGCGAGGGCGACGTGCTCGAGAGCTACGAGACACGCCAGGTGGAGCGCGAGCTAAGCGTCTGAGTCGCGATGATCGGCGCGCTGCTCGCGTCTCAAACGTGCAGGGACCGAGAACGCGGCAGGGAATTGGAGGGGTAGGATGACCACTGGACGCATGCGTCGGGTTGACGAGGCGATTCGTCAGGTGATCGGTGATGCGGTGGCAGGAGACCTGAAGGACCCGAGAGTGGGATTCGTGACCGTTACCGACGTGAGAACCAGCGCAGACCTACGCCACGCTCGCGTGTACGTGAGCGTTCTCGGCGCGGGCGGAGGGGAGTCCGACGCGGATGAGCGCGAGCTGACTCTTGACGGCCTGCGCAGCGCTCACGGCTTTCTGCAGGGCCGCATCGCGGGCGAGCTGCGCCTCAAGCGCACGCCCACGCTCGACTTCATCTACGACGAGACAACGGACCGAGCGCTACGAGTCGAGGAGCTGCTCGCGGAGCCCGCAGAGGGCGAGGAGATCGAGCTGCCATGAGCAACGCCACCGCCGACGTCACGGACGTCGCCCAGACGCGCGAGCTCGTGCTCGCACGGATCCGCGAGGACGAGCGGTTCGTGCTCGCAACGCACGAGAACCCCGACGGCGACGCGCTCGGCTCGCTCGTCGCGATGCAGGGCCTGTTGACCGCGCTCGGCAAGGACACCTCGATGTTCATCTCGCCGTCCGACCTTCCCCTGCCGGACGAGTACAGCCTGTTCTCGCTCGACGGCCTCATCCAGCAGGCGCCGGCGGACATCGCCGAGCGCACCGTGGTGTTCCTCGACTGCGGCAACATCGACCGCAACTCCGCGAGCGTGCTGCGCGACGGTGCGCAGCTGCTGAACATCGACCACCACCACGACAACACCCGCTTCGGCACGCTCAACCACGTCGTCGCCGACGCGTCGTGCACCGCGGAGATCGTGTGGGACCTGATGCGCGGGCTCGACGTGCGCCCCACGCGCACCGTCGCCGAGGCGCTTTACATCGGGCTGATCACCGACACCGGGCGCTTCATGTACGAGAACACCGGCCCGCGCGCGCACCTGATGGCCGCCGAGCTGCTCGAAGCGGGCGTCGACGTGCCCGTGATCAACCGCCGCCTCTACGAGGACATGCCGCAGGGCAAGCTCGCGCTGATGGCGATCGCGCTCGGGCAGTTCCAGCGCTACGACTCCGGCGAGATCACGCTAGTGGCGCTCAGCGCGCAGGACTTCGACCGCGCCGAAGCCGAGGAGAGTCACTCCGAGGGGATCATCGACCAGCTGCGCGCGTTGCAGGGCACGAAGGTCGCGGTGCTCGTGCGCGAGATCTCCAGCGGCGAGCGCAAGGGGCAGCACAAAGTCTCGCTGCGCGCGACCGACGACGACGTCGATGTGTCGATTGTGGCGCGTGCGCAGGGAGGCGGGGGACACCGCCGCGCGGCGGGCTTCTCGACCACGCTCGACCCGCAGGAGCTGGTCGTCTTCCTGCGCGAGCAGATCGCCGCGCAGCTGCACCCCGCCAACAACGGGCACGCGACCGTCACGGTCGCCTGAGTGTTGCTGCACCCGCCCGTCTGATCGGGGGCGAGCCAGATGGACGGAGTGCTGCTGATCGACAAGCCCGCCGGGATGACCTCGCACGACGTGGTCGCGGCCGTGCGACGTTCGCTCGCGGGCGCCAAGACCGGCCACGCGGGCACGCTCGACCCGTTCGCCACCGGTCTGCTGCTGGTGCTCGTCGGACGCGCCACCAAATCGCAGAGCGCCCTCATGCAGCTGCCGAAGCGCTATGAGACCGTCGCGCGGCTGGGCGCGCTGTCGAGCACCGGCGACACCGAGGGCGAGATAACCGAGACCGGGCGCATCCCGCCCGATCCGCCGCAGCTGCCCACAGGGGAGGTGCGCCAGCGCCCACCGGCGCACTCCGCGGTGAAGATCGGCGGAGAGCGCGCCTACAAGCGCGCACGGCGCGGCGAGGAGTTCGAGATGCCGGAGCGGATCGTGACCGTCCACAGCTTCGAGCAGCTGTGGCGCGAGCCCGGAGACGGGCCGGAGCATCCGCCGCGCGCGGAATTCGCGATCGAATGCGGATCGGGCACGTACGTGCGCTCGCTGATCGCCGACCTGGGCGACGCCTACTGCCTCGAGCTGAGGCGTACGGCGATCGGGCCGTTCAACGTCGCCGACGCGTCTCCGCCTCCCCCGCGGGGGCAGCCGTGGCAGGATCCGCCGCTGATCGAGCTCGACTGGGCGCTCGAGCTGGCGAGGCTGCACGCCGCCGCCGGCCGCTCGGACTAGGCTTTGCGTCCGTGAAGGTCACATCGCTGCCCAACGTGGAGCGCGCACTCAAACGCAGCGTCGCGGTCGGCACCTTCGACGGCGTGCACCTCGGCCACCGCGAGGTGATCGGCGGCGCGGACAGCGTGCTCACGTTCGACCCCCACCCGGTGTCGGTGGTCGCGCCCCAGCACACGCCCAAGCTGCTCACCACGCTCGAGCGCAAGGCCGAGCTGGTCGCCTCACTCGGCGTGCAGGAGCTGATCGTGATCCCGTTCGACGCGGAGTTCGCGGCGCGCTCGGCGACGGAGTTCGTCGAGGACGTGCTCGTCGGCGCGCTCGGAGCGACCGAGGTCGCGATCGGCGAGAACTTCCGCTTCGGCCACAAGGCCCAGGGCGACCCGGGTCTGCTGCTCGCGGATGCGCGGTTTGCCACGATCGTGCACCCGCTGCTGGAGGTCGACGGCGAGATCGTCTCCTCGAGCCACATCCGTGGCCTCGTGCTCGCCGGCGAGGTGTCCGAGGCCAATCGGCTGCTCGGCTCGACCTTCCAGCTCTCGGGCGAGGTCGTACACGGCGACAAGCGCGGCCGAGAGCTCGGTTTCCCGACCGCGAACCTGATCCCGAACGACGCGCTCGCGTGCCCCGGTCATGGCGTCTACGCGTGCCTCGCCAATGGTCAGCCGGCCGCCGTGTCGATCGGCGTGCGCCCGACGTTCAAGACCGGCAGGGGGGAGCTGATCGAGGCTTACCTGCTCGATTTCGAAGGGGATCTGTACGGCAGCGAGCTGCGCCTGGAGTTCCTCGAGCGGCTGCGCGGGGAGCGGCGCTTTCAGGATCCGGAGTCGCTGATCGAGCAGATGCACACGGACGTTTCGCGCACACGGGAGATCGCGGCAGCCCATTGACGCCGCCTGGCGTCTGCTACCGTGCCCGGCTATGCCAGCCCTCACAAGCGAGCGCAAGCGCGAGATCGCAACCAAGTTCGGAGCCAACGAGAAGGACATGGGCTCCACCAAGGTCCAGATCGCGCTGCTGACAGAGCGCATCAACCACCTGACCGACCACCTGCGCACGCAGAGCAAAGACCACCACTCACGTCGTGGCCTGTTGATGCTCGTCGGTAAACGTCGTCGCTTCCTCGACTACCTCGCCAAGCGCGACCTCGAGGGCTACAGGGCTTTGATCAAAGAGCTCGGCCTGCGTAAGTAGCAGTGGCTGTTCTTCCCGCCGGTACACCCGCGCCGAGCTTCAAGCTCGCCCGCGCGGACGGCGAGAGCTTCACCGAGCAGGACCTGCAGGGCCGAACGACCGTGCTCGTGTTCTACCCGTTCGCGTTCAGCCCGGTGTGCACCGACCAGCTGCAGCTCTACGAGCCTCTGCTCGGTGAGCTGGGCGAGCAGGGGGGAGTGCTGTACGGCGTCTCCTGCGACTCGACATGGGCGCAGGGCGCCTTCAAGGACAAGCTCGGCGTCACGAGCGAGCAGCTCTCGGACTTCGAGCCCAAGGGCGCCGCTTGCGCCGTGTTCGGCGTTCTGCATCCCGGAGGCTTTGCCGAGCGCGCGCTCGTGATCACAGGCCCCGACGGGGTGGTGCGCTGGAGCTACCAGGCCGATTCGCCGGGCGATCTGCCGAGCCCGGACCTGCTGCGCGAGGGTATGGCTGTCGCGCTCCGCTAAGCTCCTTCCGTTCGGAACAAGAGAAAAAGAGAAACGGACCGCCGACCGACGGGCGGAACAGGAAGGCAGTGAATATGAGTAGTGATGCTGTTACGCGGGTTTCCGTGGAGATCGCAGGTAGCGAGATCTCGTTCGAGACCGGCAGGATGGCCAAGCAGGCCTCCGGCGCAGTAGTCGTCCGCCAGGGCGACACGATGGTCCTTGCGACCGCCGTCGCAGGCTCCCTGCGCGACGTGGACTTCCTCCCGCTGACGGTGGACGTCGAGGAGCGCATGTATGCCTCCGGGAAAATCCCCGGCTCGTTCTTCAAGCGCGAGGGTCGCCCCGGCGAGAAGGGCACGCTCACCGCGCGCATGATCGACCGTCCGATCCGTCCGCTGTTCCCGAAGGAATGGCGCTACGACACGCAGCTCGTGGCGATCCCGCTGTCGATCGACCACGTCCACCCCTACGACATCCTCGCGATGAACGGTGCGTCCGCCGCGCTGATGATCTCCGACATCCCGCTGCCGACCCCGGTCGGCGCTGTGCGAATCGGCAAGATCGACGGCAACTTCGTCGTCAACCCCGAGGAGGAGTCGCTGCTCACCGACGGCGCCGAGGGTCGATCTGAACTCGACCTGATCGTCGCCGGCACCGAGGAGGCGATCCTGATGGTCGAGGCGGGCGCGAACGAGATCCCCGAGGCGGAGATCCTCGACGCGCTCGACATCGCCCACTCGGCGATCAAGAAGCTGTGTGAGCTGCAGCGCGACCTCGCGGCCAAAGTCGGCAAGGAGAAGAAAGTCTTCGAGGCGATCAAGGTCGACCAGGACGTGCTCGACGCGATCCGTGCCTCGCACGGCTCACAGCTCGACGCGGCGACGCAGGTCGAGGACAAGCTCGAGCGCCAGGACGCGACCAGGGAGGCCGAGGCGGCGATCCTCGAGCACCACGCTCCGGCGGCGCCCGAGGGTGCTTCCGAGCACGAACTGCTGGCCGCCAAGGAGAAGCGCGCCGCGGTGCAGATGGCGTTCGACAAGCTCGAGAAGTCGATCATCCGCGAGCGCATCGCCGTCCACAAGAAGCGCCCGGACGGTCGTGGCGAGTCGGAGATCCGCGACATCACGATCGAGGTCGGCGTCACGCCGCGCACGCACGGCTCGGCGCTGTTCACGCGTGGGCAGACGCAGGCGTTGAGCGTCGTCGCTATGGGCACTCTGAAGGAGGAGATGCGCCTCGACACGCTGGGCCTGGAGACCAAAAAGTACTACTGGCACCACTACAACTTCCCGCCGTTCTCGGTCGGGGAGGCCGGTCGCATGGGTGGCGTCAAGCGCCGCGACATCGGCCATGGCGCGCTCGCCGAGCGGGCGCTCGCGCCGATGGTGCCCTCGATCGAGGACTTCCCGTACTCGATCCGGGTGGTCTCGGACATCCTCGAGTCCAACGGCTCCTCCTCGATGGCCTCGGTGTGTGGCTCCTCGCTGTCGTTGATGGACGCGGGCGTGCCGATCAAGCGTCCGGTCGCGGGTATTGCGATGGGTCTGATCAAGGAGGGCGATGACTACATCGTCCTGACCGACATCGCCGGCGTCGAGGACCACCTCGGCGACATGGACTTCAAGGTCGCCGGCACCGAGCGGGGCATCACGGCCCTGCAGATGGACATCAAGATCACGGGCGTCACGTTCGACATCCTGCGCGACGCGCTCGCGCAGGCCAAAGAGGCCCGCACGTTCATCCTCGGCAAGATGGCCGAGATCATCAAGACGCCGCGCGAGCAGCTCTCGCAGTTCGCGCCGCGCATCCAGACGATCCAGATCGACCCGTCGCAGATCGGCCTGCTGATCGGCAAGGGCGGCGAAACGATCCGCGGGCTCGCCGATGAGTTCGAATCGCAGATCGACGTCAACGACGACGGCCAGGTGCTGATCTACTCCGCCAACGGCGAGCTCGGCGACGCGCTCGTTGAGCGGATCCGGATGATGATGAAGGAGGTCGAGGTCGGCGACGAATACGACGGCAAGGTCGTCAAGACGACCACGTTCGGCGCGTTCATCGAGCTCGCGAAGGGCACCGACGGCCTGTTGCACATCTCCAACGTCTCGCCCGGCGAGCGCGTTGAGACCGTCGAGGACGTGCTCAACAAGGGCGACGAGGTGAAAGTGCGCGTGGTCGAGGTCGACCGTGAGCGCGGACGCATCGGCCTGCGCCTCGCACACGACCCCGACATCGCCGGCAAGACCGTCGAGGAGCTCGCGGGAGTGGGCACCGGCGGAGGCGGCGGCGGGGGACGGCCCCCGCGTGACGGATCGAGCAACGGTCGCTCTGACCGCGGCCCGCGCCGTGACCGCGGTGGCGAGCGCGGCTCCGGCCGCCCACGCCACGGCCGCGACTGACCCAGAGGGTCGCTTGAGCACCGAGCATCAGATCACCACGCTGGAGTCCGGCGTGCGGGTCGTCACCGAGCGCGTGCCCAGCGTGCGCTCGGTGGCGCTCGGTTTCTGGATCGCCACCGGCTCGGTCTCCGAGCACGAGGAGCAGGCGGGCATCTCGCACCTGCTCGAGCACATGCTGTTCCGCGGCACCGAGAGCTACGGGTCGGAGGAGATAGATCAGATCTTCGACGCGATGGGCGCGGAGATCAACGCGGGCACCGACAAGGAAGCGACCTCGCTCTACACGCGGGTGCTCGACCGTCATCTCGACCATGCGTTCGCGGTGATGAGCGACATGATCTGGCACCCCGGCTTTGGGGAACTCGACGCGGAGCGCGAGGTCGTGCTCGAGGAGATCGCGATGTACGAAGACGATCCCCAGGATCGCGTGTTCGATGTGCTCGGCAAAGCGATCTTCGGAGAGCATCCTCTCGGGCGCCCGGTGATCGGCACCGCGCAGGTCGTCGGCTCGGTCACGCGCGAGCAGCTTGCGCAGTTCCACTCCGAGCGCTACCTGCCCGGCGACATCGTGATCGCGGCGGCCGGATCGGTCGACCACGACGAGCTCGTGCAGATGGCCCGCGTCGTCGAGGCCGCGCGGGCGCAGCGAGACGCCCCGTCCTCGGACGCAGCCGACACGGCTCGGGCCGCTAACGAGCAGCACCCGGACTTCCAACGCCGCGTGCGGTTCCTCGCGAAAGACACCGAGCAGTACCACGTGTGCGTCGGCGGCGCGGGCATCGGGCGCGAGGACGAGCGGCGCTTCGCGCTGCGCGTGCTCGAAGGGGTCCTCGGCGGAACCTCCTCCTCACGGCTCTTCCAAGAGATCCGCGAGCGCCGGGGCCTCGCCTACTCGGTGTTCTCCTACTCGAACCTGTACGCCCACACCGGCGAGGTTGGGCTGTACGTCGGCACGCGCCCGGAGAACCTCGTCGAGGCGCTCGCGGTGGTCGCCGGGGAGCTCGAACGGTGCGTCGAAGACCCCGCCAGCGAGGAGGAGCTGAACCGCTCCCGCGAGAACCTCAAGGGCCGTGTGGTGCTGGCGCTCGAGTCGACCGGGGCGCGCATGAGCCGTCTCGGCTCCTCGGTCATGAACGGACTGCCGATCCTGTCGGTCAACGAGATGATCGAGCGAATCGACTCGGTCACAATCGAGCAGGTCCGCGAGCTCGCGGCGCAGCTGTTCGCGCCCGAGCAGCTCTCAGTGGCGGGCGTCGGCCCTGACGAGCAGAAATTCCTCGCCGCGATCGAGCCGCTCTCCGCAGCCGGCGCCGGGTCGCGCTCCACGATCGCGGCGGGAACGCTGTGATCAAGGTCGCCGTGACGGGCGCCGCGGGGCGCATGGGCCAGACCGTCTGCGAGGCGGTGCTGGGCGCTGAGGACATGGAGCTCGTCGGCCGCGCCGACCCGCTGCTGGAAACGACGCTCGAGGATGTGCTCGGGTTGGCGCCGCAGGTGGTGGTCGACTTCACCCAGCCCGACACGGCCCTACCGAACGCGCTCGCGTGCGTAAAGGCCGGCGTGCACGTCGTGATAGGAACGACCGGCTTCGATCCCGCGCCGTTGCAGAACGTGACAGCCGCCGACGGGCACGAGCCGGGCAACGTGCTGATCGCCCCCAACTTCGCGATCGGCGCGGTCTTGATGATGCGCTTCGCCGAACAGGCGGCGAAGTACATGGAGAAGGCGGAGATCATCGAGCTGCACCACGATCGCAAGCTCGACGCGCCGAGTGGCACGGCCGCCCGCACCGCCGAGCTGATGGCAGCCGCGAGCGGGAAGCCCGCGCCGCCGATCCACTCGGTGCGCCTGCCGGGGCTCGTGGCCAACCAGGAGGTGATCCTCGGGGATCTCGGCCAGACGCTCACGATCCGCCACGACACGATCAGCCGCGAGTCGTTCATGCCCGGAGTGCTGCTCGCCGTGCGCCGAGTCGGCACGCTCGAGCAATCCCCCGTCGTGGGGTTGGAGAACCTGCTCTTCTGAGCCACCCGCGCATGAGATACTCACGAACATGAACCTCGGCACCATCCTCACGGCGATCGTGACCCCGTTCGACGAGCAGGGCAACGTCAACGAGGATGCCTTCGTCGCGCTGATGCGACATCTCGCGAAGAACGGCTCGGACGGGTTCGTCGTGGCCGGCACCACCGGCGAGGCGTCCACCATGACCGAGCAGGAGCAGCTTGGGCTGATCGAGCTCGCCGTCGCCGAGCGTCCGGAGGGCGCCACGATCGTGGCGGGCACCGGCACGAACGACACGCGCCAGGCCGTCCACCTGACCGAGCGCGCGACCGCGCTCGGCGTCGACGCGACCCTGTCGGTCACCCCCTACTACAACAAGCCGAGCCGCCTCGGGCTGCTGCGCCACTACGAAGCCGTCGCGGCCGCCACCGACAAACCGGTCATCCTCTACAACATCCCAGGACGCACCGCCACGAACATCGGCCCCGACCTCCTCGCCGAGCTCGCCCAGATCGACGGGATCGAGGGCGTCAAGCAGGCCAACGCCGAGGAGCTGCAACTGATCGACGGCCTCGCGCTCTACGCGGGCGACGACTCCTCCTTCGCGCGCACGCTCGACATCGGCGGAGCGGGGGGCATCTGCGTCTCCAGCCACATCGTCGGCAACGAGATGCAGCGGATGGTGAGCGAGCCCGAGAACCGCGCCGAGATCGACGCGTCGCTCAAGGACGTCTACGAGACCCTGTACCTCACCGCCAGCCCGACGTGCACGAAGGCCGCGCTGAACCTCCTGGGCCACAACGTGGGCGGAGTGCGCCTGCCGATCGTCGAGGCCACCGAGCAGGAGACCGCGGCTGTGCGCGCGATGCTCGAGCGCCACGGCCTGTTGTCAGTTTCGAGCGCACACGCGTGAGCTCCAAGCTGCGCGTCCTGCCCCTCGGAGGGCTGGGGGAGATAGGCAAGAACATGACCGTCGTCGAGCAGGACGGTCGCATCGTGGTGGTCGACGTGGGACTGCGCTTCCCGACGCCCGAGATGGTCGGGATCGACCTCGTGCTGCCGGACTTCGCCTATCTGCGCGAGCGCGCGGAGGACATCGAGGCGATCGTCATCACACACGGCCACGAGGACCACCTGGGGGCGCTCCCGTGGGTCCTGCGCGAGCTCGGCGACCGTCTCGACGCCCCCGTCTACGGCGGCCCGCTGACGACCGCGATGGCGCGCTCCAAGCTCGAGGAGCACAAGCTCAAGAACGTCCAGCTCAACGAGGTCGAACCGGGCGAAGTGCTCGAGGTCGGGCCGTTCTCGCTCGAGCTCGTGCACATGACGCACTCGATCCCCGACTCCAGCGCCGTGGCGCTCGGCACCGAGCTCGGCACGGTGCTGATCACCGGCGACTACAAGTTCGACCAGACGCCCGTCGACGGCGCGCCGGCGGACGTCTCGCGTTTGGCGGAGCTCGGACGCGAGGGCGTGCTGCTGCTGTGCGGCGACTCCACGAATGTTGACCGCGAGGGCTTCTCGCCGTCGGAGTCGGTCGTGGGGCCGCACCTTGAGGAGGTCTTCGCGCGCTGCGAGGGCCGGATCGTGGTGACGAGCTTCGCGTCGAACATCCACCGCGTCCAGCAGGTCGTCGACGCCGCCGAGGCGCTCGGGCGCAAGGTCGCGCTCGTGGGCCGCTCGATGCGCAAGAACGTCGGCATCGGACGCACCCTCGGCCACATCGAGATCCCCGACGGGATGCTCGTGGGCCCGCGCGAGATCAACGACTTTCCCGACGAGCGTGTCGTGATCATCTCCACCGGCTCCCAGGGTGAGCCGCTGTCGGCGCTGCGGCGCATGGCCTACCGCGACCACCGCCAGGTGGAGCTCAAGAGCGGCGACACGGTCGTGTTCTCAGCGACCCCGATCCCCGGCAACGAGCGCGCGGTCAACGAGACGATCGACCGCCTCTACCACGTCGGCTGCGACGTGATCACGCCGCGCGAGGCCCCGGTGCACGCCTCCGGCCACGGCTACGCGGAGGAGGTCAAGCTGATGCTCAACCTCGTCAAGCCCCGCTACGTGATGCCGTTCCACGGCGACTTCAAGCGGCTGCGGCTGCACGCCCAGCTCGCCGAAGCGGTCGGGGTGCCGCCGGAGGACATCTTCCAGGGCGACAACGGTCTGCCGCTCGACATCACCGAGCGCGGCGCGCGCTTCGGCTCGCGCGAGCAGTCGGGGATGATCTTCGTGGATGGCGTGGAGATCGGCGAGATGGCCGATGCGGCGCTGCGCGACCGGCGGATGCTCTCCGCGGATGGGATCTTCATCGTGGTCGTCACGATCGCCGAGGACGACGGCAGCTCGGTCGCCGACCCGGAGGTGATCTTCCGCGGCGTGCCCTTCCAGGACGAGGCCGACAAGCTCGTCGAGGAGATCCGCCTGACCGTTGAACGCTCGCTCGCGCACGCCGCCAAAGAGGGGATCCGTGAGGTCGACGTCCTGCAGCAGACGCTGCACGACGACCTCGCGAAGCTCGTCTACGACCGTCTCAAGCGACGGCCGATGGTCCTGCCCGTCGTCGTCGAGGTCTAACCCGCCGTCGAAGCGGCCGGCGCCGTTGCCGCTGTCTGCTGGACCGGCATCGCCGGCAGTCGCACGACGAAGCGCGCTCCGCTGCCCTTCGTGGACCGCTCGCACCTGACCGTCCCGCCGTGCGCGACGGCCACGGCGTGCACGATCGCAAGGCCCAGCCCGAACGAGCCGCCGCGGTCGCCGGCGCCGCGCACGAAGCGCTCGAACAGCGTCGCGGCGAGCTCCTCGGGTATGCCGGGACCGTCGTCCTCGACCACCAGCTCCGCGTGCCCGTCGGCGGTGGTGCGCGTCGCGACCCGGATCTCGGTCGCGGGCGGCGTGTGGCGGATGGCGTTCTCGATCAGGTTGATCGTCAGGCGGTGGAGGTCGTCGCGGGCGCCCATCACGACCGCCGGCTGCGCGTCGAGTGAGATCTCGTGCTCGGTGCTCACCGACCCGAGCTCGCCGGCCGCCTCGATGACGGTCTGCGCGAGGTCGCACGGCTCGCGCGCCTGCACTCGCGCCGCGTCGGTGCGGGCGAGCAGCAGGAGGTCGCCGACGAGGCGGCGCATGCGCCGCGAGGAGCGCAGCGCGGAGCTGGCCGCCTCGCCCTCGTCGCCGTGCAGCGATTCCGCGAGCAGCTCGAGGTTCGCGAGCACGCTGGTGAGCGGCGTGCGCAGCTCGTGGGAGGCGTCGGCGACGAACTGGCGCTGACGCGCGAGCATCGCCTCGGTCTCCCCGCGCGCGGCGTCGAGCTCGCCGAGCATGCCCTCGAGCGTGCGCGCCAGTTCGGCCACCTCGTCGTCGGCCTCGGACTGGGGGATGCCGAGGGACGGGTCGCGGGTGCGCGCGATCTCCGCCGCGGTGGTCGTGAGCTCGGCGATCGGCGCCATCGCCCGGCGCGCGATCGCCATGCCCGCGAGCAGCGCGAGCGCGGTGCCGGCGAGCACGCCGAGCAGCAGGAACAGCTCGACGCGTTTGACCGTCGCCTCCGGTTCTGAGACCTGGCGGCCGTACTCGATGATCACGTGCCCGATCGGCTCGCCGTTGTCGTACACGAGCGCGGTGCGGCTCAGGACCCGGTAGCCGCGCACGGTACGAGCGCCGAACTGCGGTTCGCCGAGCGAGGGCGCGTTGCGGGGCTGGGATGCGATCACGTCGCCTCTCGCTCCCGGCGTGAGGATCCTGATGATCGCGTGCTCGGATTTCGACGCGAAGTAGCTCAGCGCGGGTTCGATCTTCAGCGGCGGGATCGTGATCCGCAGCTGGGTGGCGAGCTGGTCGGCGGTGTCCTGGACCTCGTGGTTGAAGTCCGAGCGGATCCGGTGGACGGTCAGCGAGCCGATCGCGACCGCGAACCCGCACAGGATCACGAACGTCAGCAGCGCAGAGACGCTCGCGAGGCGCACGCGAATGGGGAGCCTGTCGAAGCTCGCCGACAGGCGCATCAGGGGCCCGCGCGCGACGGGCGGCAGCCGGGGACTAGGCGCGAAGGACGTACCCGGCTCCCCTGATCGTGTGCAGCAGGCGCGGCTCGCCCTCGGCCTCGAGCTTGCGGCGGAGGTTCGACACGAACACCTCGATCGTGTTCGTCGTGGAGAACGGGTCGTAGCCCCACACGTCGTCGAGCAGGCGCTGGCGGGAGATGACGATGCGCTCGTTGCGCATCAGGTACTCGAGCAGCTCGAACTCACGCTGGGTCAGCTCGATCGCGCGCTCGCCGCGCGTGACCTCGTGGGTGTCGGAGTTGAGCAGCAGATCCGCGACGCGCAGCGGGGCGGAGCCCCGCGGTGGGCGGCGGCGCAGCAGCGCGCGCATCCGCGCGAGCAGCTCCTGGCGCTCGAACGGCTTGACGAGGTAGTCGTCCGCGCCCGCGTCGAGGCCCTCGACGCGCGACTCGAGCGCGTCGCGGGCGGTGAGGATCAGGATCGGCACGTCGTCCTCGCCGCGCAGCTCGCGCGCCACCTCCACGCCGTCGATCTTCGGCAGGCCGAGGTCGAGGATCACGAGATCCGGCGCGAATGTGCGGCCCTGCTCGAGGGCGTCGGCGCCGTCGGGGGAGGTGCGCACCTCGTAGCCCTCCATCCGCAGCGAACGCTGGAGTGCCTGGGCGATGTCCTCGTCGTCCTCAACCACCAGGACGCGCGGTGCTCTGGAGAAGTCGTTCATGATCTTTATTTAGATGGATCGCGTAAAGCGATGGTAAGGGGCCGAGGCAGGTTCCGAGGCGTTGGCGTCGAAGTTGCGCCTCATGGCACCTGCCCGCAAACGCGCTCCCGCGTCACGTAAACCCGCCGCCAAACGCTCCACCGGGGCACGCTCGCGGTCGTCCTCTCGTCCTCGCTCGCGGCGCAAGACGCGCAAGCAGGTGAGCCTGGGCGAGCTGTTCGCGCTTCCGCGCCTGCCGGTGCTCAACCAGCGCGAGCGCGACATCCTCGGCCTCGCGCTGATGGCGTGCGGGATCTTCATGGGGTTCGTCCTGTACGGCGAATGGAACGGCGGCCGCGCCGGACACGGTCTCGCGGTCGCGTTCGGCTGGACGCTCGGCCGGGCGCGCGTGCTCGCGCCGGTGACGCTGTTCATCGGCGGTGGCGCGTTGCTGATGCGCCCGGTGTTGCCCGCGCTGCGTCCGCTTCGCGCGGGCGCGGTGTGCGTGTTCGCGTCTGTGACGCTCGCGCTCGCGGCCGGCACGCTCGGTCTCAGCTCGGGTCCGGGGCGCGAGGCGCAGGCGTGGACCTCCGCGCATCTGCAGTCGCACGGAGGCATCGCCGGCCAGGCGATCTACGAGCTCTCCAATCGCCTCGTGCAGACCGTGGGGGTGGACATCCTCGTGGTGTTCCTGCTGCTCACAGGCGTGATCCTGCTCACCGGGGCGTCGCTCGCGAGCGCGATCCGCGCGACCGGCAACGGGCTGATCGACACCACGCGGATGGTCAGCCGGCTGAGTGAGCGCGAGGCTCCTGCATCACCTGCGCGCCGGTCCCGCACGAGCGCTTTCGACGACGCAGATGGCGAGGAGCCGATGCTGGTGCCCGAGCCGGCGCCGGAGGAGCTGATCGTGCGCGCCACCCACGTGGAGGCTCCGTCGCACGACTGGCGCGACGAGACGGAACCCGAGGACGACGCTACGGATCCGCGTTCTGCGACCGGCGACCGAGAGGACGCCGAGCCGCCGGAGCTGGACGGCGAAGACGTCGAGGAGGAGGCGATCGCGGGCGTGGCGCACGCCGACCCGGCCGACTTGACTCCACAGGGCAGGCTGCGCGGCGCGGTCACCGATGACCCGAACTTCGTGTGGCAGCTGCCGCCCGCGCAGAAGCTGCTGACGCGCTCGACGAGCGAGCAGACGCGCCCAGACACCGCGGGGCAGGAGAAGACGGCGACGAGCCTCGTGGAGGCGCTCGGGCACTTCGGCGTCGACTCGAAGGTGATCGGCACAGTCGCGGGGCCGCACATCACCCGCTACGAGCTGCGTCTCGCGCCCGGCACGAAGGTGGGGAAGGTGGCGCAGCTGAAGGACGACCTCGCGTACGCGCTCGCGGCGACCGACATCCGCATCCTCGCGCCGATCCCCGGCAAGCAGGCAGTGGGCGTGGAGGTCCCGAACGTGCACCGCAAGATGGTGCGCCTCGGCGACGTCTTCCAGGAGCCGCCGAAGGACTGGTCGCCGCTGACGGTGTGGCTCGGCAAGGACGTGGCCGGCAAGGCGATCGGCGCGGATCTCGCGAAGATGCCCCACATCCTCGTCGCGGGCACCACCGGCGCGGGCAAGTCCGGCGCGATCAACGCGATGCTGTCGAGCATCCTGCTGCGCGCGACGCCGCACGAGGTGCGACTCGTGCTGGTCGACCCGAAGCAGGTGGAGCTGAACCACTACGAGTCGATCCCGCACCTGCTGACGCCCGTGATCACGAGCCCGCGGATGGCGGCGAACGCGCTGCAGAACCTCGTGAAGGAGATGGAGCAGCGCTACGGGATTATGTCCCTGGCGCGGACGCGCGGCTTGGTCGAGCTGAACGCTGCCCGAGCCAAGAGGGGTGAAGCCCCTCTCCCTTACATCCTCTGCGTGATCGACGAGCTCGCGGACCTGATGATGGTCGCGCCCGCCGACGTGGAGGACTCGATCATCCGCCTCGCGCAGAAGGCACGCGCGGTCGGTATCCATCTGGTGCTGGCCACGCAGTCGCCGCGCGTGGACGTGATCACCGGCATGATCAAGGCGAACGTGCCCTCGCGGATCGCGTTCGCGGTCTCCTCGCAGACGGACTCGCGGGTGATCCTCGACCAGAACGGCGCGGAGTCGCTGCTGGGGCAGGGCGACATGCTGTTCAGCCCAGTCGGTAGCTCGCGCCTGCAGCGCATCCAGGGCGCCTACATCGACGAGGCGCAGATCGCGAAGCTGACCGACCTGTGGCGCCGTCAGGGCGAGCCGGAACTGCGCGAGGAGCTGCTCGAGCAGGTCGAGCCGGACACACCGGAGAGCGGGCCGGACGAGTTCGACCCGGACGAGGATCCGCTGCTGAGGGACGCGATCACGCTGGTGGCGGAGATGCAGACGGCCTCCACCTCGATGCTCCAGCGGCGCCTGCGTCTCGGCTATACGCGGGCGGGCCGGATGATCGACATGCTCGAGCGCAGGGGTGTGATCTCGGGCTATGAGGGCTCCAAGCCGCGACAGGTGCTGATCACCGAGGCGGAGCTTCCGCGGGTGCTCGCGGCGCTCGAGTCGCCCACCCAGACGGCCACGCCGACGCTCAGCGACTAGCCTCTCGCCTGATGCCCGAGATCGGAGCAACGCTACGCGAGGCGCGTATGCGCGCTCGTATCGACGTGTCGGAGATCGAGGCGCAGACGAAGATCCGCGCCAAGTACCTGCGCGCGCTCGAGAACGAAGAGTGGGGTCTGCTGCCCGGGCCTACGTTCGTGAAGAGCTTCCTGCGCACCTACGCGCAGGCACTGGACCTCGACGGCAAGGCGCTGGTGGAGGAATACCGCCTCGAACACGAGCGCTCGAGCGACATGATGCTCGAGCCGATCGTCTCCAAGCCGCAGCGCAATCCAGGCAGCGGCCGTGGACGGCAGGCCCCGAACGGACCGTCGCGCGGCTACACGTTTGCGGTCGGCGCGATCGGCGTGGTGATCGTGGTGCTGATCGTGCTGCTGATCACGGGCGGAGGTGGGGGCGGCTCGAAGAAACACACGACCAGCACCTCCACGAGCGCGGTCCGCACGAAAACCCATCGCGTGAAGCGGCAAGCTGGCGCGACACGGACCGCCACGAGCACGAGCACCGGCAGCTCGCTGGTGAGCCTGTCGTTGAAGACGACCGGACCGGTCTACGTGTGCCTGCTCGGCGAAGGCGGGCGCAAGGTGATCCCCGGGCTGGTCCTGCCGGCCGGGGAAACGACGCGGACCTACCACGCGAAGCACTTCTATCTCAACCTCGGCAACAGCTCGGTGACGCTGTATCTCGACGGCACCGCGCGGACTGTGCCGCCGTCGAGTGAACCGATCGGCTACTCGATCACGAGGGCGCACGGGCGCCAGACGCTCTCCGCCGCGCACCTGCCGTCGTGCAAATGAGCGGGCTATGAGCCTTCGCGCGGGCATCGTCGTCACCGGCACCGAGGTGCTGACGGGGCGCGTGAGCGACCGCAACGGGCCGTGGCTGGCAGAACGGCTGCGCGAGCTCGGCGTGGACCTCGCCTACACGGCGATCGTGGGGGACCGGCCCGAGGACATGGACGGGGCGCTGCGGTTCATGGCGGCGCAGGGGATGGGGGTGATCCTCACGAGCGGGGGCCTGGGGCCGACCGCGGACGACATGACGGCGGCGGTCGTGGGCGCGTTCCAGGGCCGTGAGATGGTGGTGGACGAGGCTGTGGAAGCGCAGATCGCGGAGATCCTGCGTCCGCTCGCCAAACGCTGGCCGAACATCGACATGGAGGCGGTTCGTGCGGGCAACCGCAAGCAGGCGACGATCCCCGACGGCGCGACGGTGCTCGCGCCCGTCGGCACGGCGCCCGGGCTGGTGGTCCCGCCGACGCAGACCCCCGGCCCGACGGTGGTGGTGCTGCCGGGCCCACCGCGCGAGCTGCAGCCGATGTGGTCGCAGGCGCTCGAGACCGAGGCGTTGCGTGCGGTGCTGGCGGACGCGACGGTCTACCGCCAGCACACGATGCGCCTGTTCGGGATCCCCGAGTCGGAGATCGCGGAGACCCTGCGCGTGGCCGAACGCGACGGCGTGGCGCTCGACGAGCTGGAGGTGACGACGTGCCTGAAACGCGGCGAGGTGGAGATCGTGACGCGCTACGAGCCGGACGTCGAAGATATTTATGAGGAGTTCGTGGCTGTTGTACGAGCGCGCCACGCGGACACGCTTTTCTCCGAGGACGGGAGCACCGTCGACGAGCAGGTGGCGGCTCTGCTGAGAGGTGATCCCAACGATCGCCCGCTCCGCACGATCGCTACTGCGGAGTCGTGTACGGGCGGGCTGCTGGCGGGGCGTCTGACGGAGCTGGCGGGCTCCTCGGACTACGTGCTGGGCGGGATCGTGGCGTATTCGAACGCGGTGAAGGTCGCACAGGCGGGCGTTCCCGGGGAGCTGATCGAGGAGCACGGGGCGGTCTCCGCGGAGGTGGCCGAGGCGCTCGCGGCGGGCGCGGCGGCGCGTCTCGGAGCTGACGTGGGCGTGGGAATCACCGGCGTGGCCGGGCCCGGAGGCGGCAGCGAGGAGAAGCCGGTGGGCCTGGTGTGGCTGAGCGTGGCGGTGGACGGCGGCGAGCCGATGACGCGCTCTGTGAGCCTGCCGGGCGGCAGGGCGGACGTGCGCGACCGGGCGACGACGGTGGCGCTGCACATGATCCGACGGGCGCTCCTCGAGCATTGAGCGCTGCTGCCCGACTGTTCGTGGCGGCCGACCCGCCGGCGAGCGTGCGCGAGCAGCTGGCGGCTTGGGCGCGCGGAGTGCGGTCGAGCCTCGGCTCGGGTAGGGGCGGCGGGGGGCGCGAGGCGCTGCGGCTCGTGGATACGGACGATCTGCACCTGACGCTGTGCTTCCTCGGCGAGCGTCCGGTGGGGGAGATCGACGCGCTGGCGCACGCGCTCCGATCCTCTCGCGAGTCCAGCTGCGAGCTGTCGGTGGGAGCGCCGCTGTGGCTGCCGCCGAGGCGTCCGCGCGCGCTGTCGGTGGAGATCGATGACCGGGACGGCGAGCTCGCCGGGATCCAGGCGCGGGTGAGCGAGGCGCTGTGCGAGGTCAGCGGCTGGGAGCCGCAGCGGCGGCGTTTCAGGGCCCACGTGACGGTGGCGCGCATGCGCGAGGGTGCTCTCGGGGCCTCCTACGCGCGCCCGCTGGAGCCCACGCCGCAGTTGAGCTTCGAGCCGGTGTCGATCGTGCTGTACCGCTCGTGGCTGTCGCCCGCCGGCGCTACGTACGAGGCGCTTGAGACCTGCGAGCTGGCGCGGCCCGAATGAGGTAGCGAGCGTGGGCTTCGAAGCGCGCTGTGCTTCAGCTTTCTTCGCCGACGGATGCTTCGCAGAGCAGCGTGGACCCGTCGCTGGAGATCACTTCGACGAGTCCCGCGGCGCATTCCGGCGCCGAGCCGTCTTCGCAGGCGAAGGTGCCTTCTTCGCTGGCGAACGGGGCGCTGCCGTCAGCGCAGAGCGCTTCGCCGGCTCCTTCGGATTCTTCTGTTCCGGGAGTCGTCGGAGTGTGCGACTTGTGCTTGGGGCGGGCGTGCGCCGGGTGGTGTCGTTTGGCGTGAGTCGGCTTCGCCTTGTGCGCGGGGCGCGAGCATTTGCGGTCGGCGTGTTTGGAGTGGGTGGTGGAGGCGGCATGGCAGTTGCTCTTGTGTGCGCGTGCGACCGAGGCGGCGGGCAGCGCGAGCAGCAGTACCGCGGAGACCGTGAGGGCGAGCAGCAGGAGGTGGCGGAGGCTGGGGGCGGGGGGAGTGGAGGCCATGTCCTTCCATCGTCTCCGAGCCAGGTTGATGCAAATGGAGGGGCGGTGTGGTGGACGAACGGCATGCGAACGTCTGTTCTCGTTCCGTCCGAAGCGCCGTCTAACTTCCTCTCTCCATTTCGAACCGGAGGAATATCGCCATGGCCGTGACCGAACAGGAGAAGGCTGCCAAGGCGCGGGACGCCGCGCTACAGGGAGCGCTCACACAGATCGAGCGCGAGTTCGGCAAGGGCTCGGTGATGCGCATGGGCGACGAGGGCGCCCAGGTGCGCTGCGACGCCATCCCGACAGGCGCGCTGTCGCTCGACCTCGCGCTCGGGATCGGTGGCGTTCCGCGAGGACGCATCGTGGAGGTGTTCGGCCCGGAGTCCTCGGGTAAGACGACGATGATCTACCACGTGCTCGCGGAGGCGCAGAAGCTGGGCGGCGTGTGCGCGTTCATCGACGCCGAGCACGCGATGGACCCGCTGTATGCGAAGGAGATCGGGGTGGACATCGACGAGCTGCTCGTCTCCCAGCCCGACTACGGCGAGCAGGCGCTGGAGATCGCGGACATGCTCGTGCGCTCAGGCGCGGTGGACGTGGTGGCGATCGACTCGGTCGCGGCGTTGACGCCGCGCGTGGAGCTGGAGGGCCAGATGGGCGACCAGACGGTCGGCGCACAGGCGCGGATGATGTCCCAGGCGATGCGCAAGCTGGCGGGGAACCTGAACCGCACGCAGACGCTGTGCATCCTGACGAACCAGATCCGCGAAAAGGTGGGCGTGATGTTCGGCTCGCCCGAGACGCAGCCGGGCGGACGGGCGCTGAAGTTCTATGCCTCTCAGCGCCTCGACATCCGCCGCATCGAGACGCTCAAGGACGGCACGGAGGCGGTCGGTAACCGCGTGCGCGTGAAGGTGGTGAAGAACAAGGTCGCGGCGCCGTTCCGCCAGGCCGAGTTCGACATCGAGTTCGGCAAGGGCATCTCGACGGAGGGCTGCCTGATCGACCTGGGCCTGGAGCACAACATCGTGTCGAAGTCCGGCTCGTTCTTCTCCTACGGCAACGACCGTCTGGGCCAGGGCCGCAACAACGCCAAGACCCACCTCGAGGAGAACCCGGCGATGGCGAAAGAGATAGAAGAGAAGATCTACGCGGCGCTCGGGATCGGCAAAGACCTCGTGACGCCGATCGATCGCGATAAAGACATCGCCCCGCCGATCGTGAGCGAACCGGCTGTAGCGGCGGCTTAGGAGCAGCTGAGGGGCGCTCGCGTTACGCGGGCGCCCCTCGTTAGTCCTGCCAAGGGTCGAGAAGCTCGATCCCGGTGTCTTTGAAGTCGCTGGTGTTGCGGGTGGCGAGCGTAGCCCCCAGCTTGCGGCAGATCGCGGCTATCTGTGCGTCGGCGACGCTGATCGGACGACCGGCAGTCTCTCGATCGTTGACAAGAGCCGCGTAGTGGTCGGCGGCCGTGGCGTCGAACGGCTCGACGCGACCGTCGAGGTCTTCCTCGATCAGCCCCCGGATCGCCTCGCCCAGTCGCTCCTTGCGCCGCCCTGCGGGCAGACGGGCGACTCCATAGAGCAGCTCGGCGGCCGTGATCGCAGTCGTCGCGACTGCAGCGGCGTCTTGCGAGTCCAGCCAACGCGTCACCCCTTCATCGGGCTCGGGACGGATGAGCTCGGAGAGAACGTTCGTGTCGAGAAGGATCACGCCTGCAGGGTCGCCGCGCGCGGCATCTCACTCCGGCCGGGCAGATCGAGTTCCACGCCGCCGATGTCCGCGAAGCGGGCGTGGATGCGGCTGCCGAGACCGCCCGATGCCTGCCGGGAGGGCAGCGCCTCTTCGAGGATGCTTCGCACCTCGGCCTCCATCGAGCGCCCGTGACGCGCGGCGCTCACGCGCAGGCGGGCCTTGGTTTCATCATCGAGTCCTCGAATGGTCAGGGTCGCCACCGGTACTCCTTGGGTTGCTGTCAACGCTATCAATGCTAGCAGCATAGGAGTCTCGGGACTGCGCTAGCGATTTGAGCGCCCTTACCGCCTCTTCACGAGCGTCATCGCGGCGCCGATTATCAGGAAGACGGCGAGGACGGCGAGTAGGGCTCCCACAAAGCCGATGAGGGTGGGGAACGCTCTCCAGACTGCGACAAGGGCCAGAACGCCGATCATGACGGGCAAGCCAAACCAGGCCGACCCTGGGCGTTCCTCCATAGCGCAAGCGTAGCGCGGGTACAGAGGTCGCGTCCCTCTTGAGTACTACTGTCTGAGCTGACATGGACACCATTCGCATCCTGCACCAGACCGAGCCAGGCTATGGCTGGAACTTCGACTCTCCAGATATCCCGGGCCTTGTGGGCGGCTCAGAGATCTACGACCCCGCTTATGCGGAGGAGGCTGCGATGTTTGCCCTGACCTGTGCGGATGAGGAGCAAGGCGTTCCTGTGCCCTCCGACCTGGCTTTCGAGCACTACGTCCCCGCGGGCGTGGCCGTAGCCGCGTAACGCGCCGACTCACGCGACAGGCGGCGGCGTACCCTCAGCGCTGGCGGCGAGCGCTGGGTCCCACTCGCACACGGCGCACGCGTGGCGGAACGCCGAGTGGGCGAACTCGAGCGCGAACGCGTGCGGTTCAGGACTCGAGCAGACATCGTCCCAGTCGAGGATGTACTCGCCGAGTGCTGCATCCCAATGCGCGGCGGCGGGGGAGAGCGTGGCGCCTGAGAATCCAGCGGGTGCCGGGTGCGCGTAGGCGTAGAAAGCTGCCTTGGAGGATCGTGGATCGCCGGGCCACCAGCCGATGGCCACCTCCTGCGCGTCCATCGCGTTGCGCATGATGAAGTCATCCGACGGCGGGTCGGCCGGCAACCCGGAGAACAGGCTGACCGCGATGTCGAACGAGCCCCACCAAGCGTTGACC
This sequence comes from uncultured Solirubrobacteraceae bacterium, assembly GCA_964588985.1. Taxonomy (GTDB): domain Bacteria; phylum Actinomycetota; class Thermoleophilia; order Solirubrobacterales; family Solirubrobacteraceae; genus Palsa-744. Next base: position 152,601 of record CAZPQW010000003.1, on the reverse strand, counting down.
GGAGTCGAGCGCCCTCGGAATGGCGCGCGAAACGCTGCTAGGACGAGCGCCGCTTGGGTTGCCGCGGCGAAATAGTGAGAGACCTGCGCCGGGTCGTAGCGCGCGTGCTCGTCGTCCTCGTCGAGCGGCACGCTCCAATGCACCTCCTGCGGTGTCGGGTCGATCTCGACCGCTCCGGCAAGACCGCGGATCGCATCGAGGATCGCGCGCGTGACTTCGCCCACCGGCCTATCCGGTCCCAGTGCGATACGCACCACAGCACCGGCGCTGTGCTCGATCACGGCCTCGTGGGTGCGCAGGTCGAGCGCGGCGACGAACGCCCCGGAGCCGTCGGGCGCCACAAGCGGGGTGGTCTCCCAGCCTCGCGCGGTCAGGCGCAGCGCAGCGTGCTGGAGTTGCGGCTCGGGCGGCGCGAGCGCGACGGCCAGCTTGCCGAGCACCTGGGTGTGGGCGTGGAGCGTGTCGCACGTCGCGCTCCAATCGTTGTAGGCGAGCGCAGGCCACGAAGCAGACATAGCCACACGTTAGCCACCAGGCGCGCTGCCGGGCACCACTAGGAGGGCCTAGCGAAACGGCTAGCGAAACTGGTTGACGGCATGGCTGGCCGAGTCTAGCGTCGGCGGCTCCATTCAAAGTGCCCCCGCTCTGCTACTAACAGCCGGGGGCGTGGCCCCGTTGGGATTAGCTACGGCGCACGGGCAACCGTCCGACGTCGCCATCACAGGCCAGTATGCGACGGGGGCACGCGTCGAGTTAAGGCCCACGCGGAGCCCTGATGAGGTCGATCTCTCTTGCTACGTCCGGTGCGGATGCGAACTTGTGTTCGCTGGGTCGAGACGGACAACCGGTAGGTGGCTAGCTCGGCGTGGCTCTGGGGGGCCGCGACGCCGCGGAATCGGCGAGAATCGGAGGCAAGATGGCAACAGCACGCAAGAAAGCCGCGACCACAAAGCCCACGAACGGTCGGGTTTCGCTGGACCCCGTGACGCGCGCCGCGGGCCGCCCCGGCGGTCCCGGCATGTACCTCCACTGGGAGGGCCGGAAGGGCTACCGGACGAGGATGCCGGCGCCGCGCATGCTGGAGGCCGTGCCGAAGCTGTCGTTCGGGAAGCCGCGGGACAACCGCGTGATTGAGGGCGACAACCTTCAAGTAATGGTGTCGCTGCGCTCGCAGTACCAGGGCATGGTCAACGTTGCTTACCTAGACGTGCCGTACAACACTGGGAAGAGCGACTTCGCTTACTCCGACGCGCGCTTCCACGACCCGAACGCCGATGCCGACGACATGGTGTACGTGAACAACGAGGACGGCGGCCGACACACCAAGTGGCTGAACTTCATCGGCCCGCGCCTCTGGCTCGTCTGGCAGCTACTCGCTGAGGACGGCATCTGCTTCGTCTCCATCAACGACATCGAGCTCTTCCGACTCGGCATGCTCATGGACGAGATCTTCGGTGAGCGTAACCGCCTCGGCGTCGTCGTTTGGAAGCAGGCAGCAGACAACAATCCGACGAGGATCGCGGTCGGTCACGAGTACATCCTCTGTTACGCGAAGCGCGAGGAGGAGGTGCCTCGGGTGTGGTCCGGCGACAGTCCGGCGCAGCTCTGGCTGCTGCAGACGTACGAACAGCTGAAGAAGAAGCACCGCGGCGAGGTCGCGGTGATTGAGAAGGCGTACCAGGCCGCAATCAAGGAGCACATTGCGGCGTATGGCGCGTCAACGCAGTCCGCAGAGGAGTCAGGCATCGTGGACCTCGGCGACCTCGCCCGCTACTCCTTCGTGGACGAGCGTGGCCCGTACGCCGCGAACCGCACGACCGAGAACCCGCACCCTGGCGGCTACGTCTACGACGTTGTGAACCCGGAGACCGGACTCGTGCACAAGAAGCCGGGGCGGGGTTACCGCTTCCCTGAGGAGACGATGCGGCGCCTGGAGTCGGAAGGGCGCATCATCTATCCGAGGGATGCGCGCCGGCTCGTCCAGCTCAAGAAGTACCTACGGGAGCTTCGGCCACCGCTGCGTGGCGTGATTGAGCTGGGCTCGCGTGGCGGCGCAGCCGACTTGAAGAGGCTACTTCCGAAAGACGCCGGCCGTTTCCCCAACGCGAAGCCCACAACCCTAATTGAGACTTTGATCGGCTTCGCAGGCGACTCCGACGCGCTCGTGTTGGACCCGTTCGCTGGCTCCGGAACGACAGGGCAAGCCGTGATGCGGCTCAACGCCGCCGACGGTGGCTCGCGCCGATTTATCCTCATTGAGGAGGGCACGCGCGAGGACCGCTACTGCCGCACCTTCATCGCGCCACGTTTGAAGACGGCGATCCAGAAGGAGAAGCTGCCCGGTGGCTTCACGTTTGAAAGCACGGGTCGTCGCCTTAACAGGGGCGCGATCCTGGAGCTGGAGCGCGAGGCAATTGCGAACCTCATCATGCACACGGATGCCACGGGCAAGGGCCGCGGCATCACGCGTGTCGCCGGCCAGTACGTCATAGGCTACAACTCGCGACAGGAGGCGATCTGTCTGTGCTGGAACGGAAGGAAGGAGTCGGCGATCACACGCGACGTGCTCGTCGCGATGTTCGACGAGACGAAGGCGAAGGGCCTACGTCGGCCGCTGCGGGCATACGCCGCGACGTGCGAGATCGGTGAGACCGAATCCTTCCGTTTCTGCCAGATCCCCGATGAGATCCTGGCGGCGCTTCAGATTACGGACGACGACGATGCTGCCCTCCACGGTGACGCCGACGCCGTTGAGGCGCTGGAGACCGCGTTGCTAACCGCCCCGGATGACGGTGGATAGCTTCCGACTCTTCCCGTTCCAGGAAGAAGCCGCCCAGTCGCTCAGGGAAGCCGCGCTGTCCTGGGTGGCGTATGCCGTCCGGCGCGGCCACCCGCCGGAATACGGCGAATCCCCGATCCCATTCCTGGGGCAGCTGAAGGCCGTCACGGGCTCCGGGAAGACGCCGGTGCTCGCTGGTACGGTCGCAGGACTCGGCGATGCGGTGATCTTCTGGACGACGCGATCCAGCGCTGTCGTGGAGCAGACCTACGAGAACCTGAACGGCAAGTACCGCTCGCTGCTGCCGCCGGGCGCGAAGGTGATCCGTGACATCCCGAGCCAGCTTGCATGGCGCGAGCTGATTGACAGTAGGAAAGGGGTCACGATTTGGGTATTGACCGTGGCCTCGTGGAACGAGGCCGAGGCCGGTGTAGGAGACGGTGATGCCCGCCTGCGCCTCCGCCGAGAACAGGCGGACTGGGCCGGCGAGGGCGCCCCGTTTTACCAGCTACGTGAGAACCTGAGGCGACCGCTCTGGATCGTGTCTGACGAGAGCCACAACCAAAGCGAAGTGCAGCTGGACCAGCTCGCTGCTCTCAAACCGCGCGGCTTCTTCATGGCATCGGCGACGCCGCTCATGAACGACCTGTTCGTGAAATGGGAGGAGGCGCTGAACCAGGGAGAGGAGACGAAAGCACTGCTGGCCGCTGGAAAAGTCCCGATCAGGACGCGTGACGTGGTGGACGCGAACCTTCTGAAGACGACGATTGAGGTCGTGGACTACCGGAGCGGCTCCGAGGAGAGCCTAGACGGCGCACTCGCTGCGCTGGAACGCGTGCAGGCCGCCACCGACGCGGAGGAAGCGGGCATAACGCCGCGCGCGATCTACGTCGTGGAGAAGAGCAATCCTCGGCGCGGCTCCAACGAGGAGGCTCGGCCCGTGGCGATCTGGCGTCATCTGCTCTCGCGCGGCGTGCCCGCGGACGAGATCGCGGTGTATACGGACACGAAGGAGCTGCCGGAGGGCGCGGAGCGCGTCGCTAGCCTGAGCCAACTTGAGCCTCGTTACCGACACATCATCTTCAACCAAGCGCTGCAGGAGGGCTGGGACGACCCCGAGGCATACGTCTGCTATTTCGACGGCGTCACGAAATCGTTTGTGCGCATACGCCAGATCGTTGGCCGAGTGCTGCGGCAGCCCCGCGCCCGACGCTTCGCCGCTGAAGAGCTGAATACCGCCACCCTGATTCTCGAGACACCAACGTCGGCTTACGAAACCGTCGTCTCAGACTTGAAGGCCGAGCTGCGGCTGTACGCGCCCGAAGACGAACCCGCGTTCGCCACGGTGCGCGTGAAGACGCGCAAGGAGCCGCTGACACCCGTGCCGGTGAAGCGCGGAGCGAAACAACTCAAGCTCACGCGCTGGGCACTGAAGGCACCAGACATGACAACACCGAGGAAAGAACTCCGCAGCCAATCGTCACGCAAATGGGACGACGAGGATCTGGAAGCGCCGGGAACGGGTCGCAAGGCCGTTGTGTCGCTGACGGAGGGCAGCGAGGAGTACGAGGACATAGCCGTGCTGCGCAGCGCCCGCACTAGGAACGGCAGGTTCGTCCACCAGCGAATCCTTCAGCGCAACCGTAATTGCTTGATCGCGATTCATCCGGACCGATTCAACGGTCCGGCGTTTGAGCAGTACAGCTGCCATGGCTCGCAGGCGCAGGACGACCTAGTGGCACTCGCGGCGCGCATCGTGGACTACTACGAGCAACGCGTGGACTACGAGGAGGACCCGGACCCCGACCGGCTGACATGGACCGTAAGCGAGTACAGGCCCCGCAGCGAGGACATGATCTCGTTTGTGCATGCCGCGCATGCCGGGTACTCACGGAACGACTTCAACAAAGACGAGGCGCCGTTCGCGCACGCCATTGACCGCGTGAAAGGCGTGATCTGGGTCCGCAACCCCACGACGGGAAGCCAGGGCTACGGCGTGCCGCTGCCGAAGAAGGTCGGCGACTCCCTCACGTTCTACCCCGACTTCCTCATTTGGAAGAAAGGCGTGTGCTGGGCTGTGGACACGACGGGCCACCACCTCTTGGACGCGAAGGTCAGAGGCAAGCTCTTCGCGCTGAAGTCGCCGAAAATGGCGCTCGTCGTACGCGGGACCGTTGACCTCAGCCGAGGCTTGGCGGACGGCAAGGAGGGCTGGAGCCTTGTACTACCTCGCACCGCGATGGAACCACGCGTAGAGCACTCCGACGACCTACACGCCCTCGTCGCCATGATGTTCGAGTCGTAGCGGCCCGCGACTCAGGCCGCCCCCGATGACGCGGCTATCAGGATGAACCGACCTCGACCGACTCTCTGGAACTCATGGCTTCGGCGGTAGAGCATGGCGCTGACCGTGGCTTCCGGCGTCTTCCCCTGGCTCGTGTGAAGTTTTCGGCGGCTGACCTCCTCCCAAATTTCCTTCGGAGAGAGCGGCTCCTTCACATCCTCAAGCACCTCGATGACCGCCGCACGGAGTCCTCTTGGCCTCCGCCTGTGAACCTGCATCGCGCCTTCTTCCACCCGCCGCCTCCTATGCATTGATGAACGCCGCAGCACAGTATTTTGAAGGCTGGCGAGGCTGAATGCGAGTCGCCCTCAATGCTCGAGCGGCTCCTCATCCGCAGCGGCCTCATCCAATGTGACCAGCAGACCGTATTACGCCATACCACGCGCGTCGCGAGTCAGGATGCATACGGGACGACGGCCCTCGGCTTCGAGATCGAGCCAGAAGATAGCGCCGCGATTCACCAAGGCTCTTCGCGGACCGCCTCGCGGGCGTTTGCCTCTGCCCATCGATCCTCGCGCTTATCCAGCGCATTGGCCGAGAGCTTTGCCTCCTCGTCGAAATATGCGGCCAGCCCATCCTGGGTCTCAACAGCGCGCAGCGCGACTATGGCCTGTGCATCGGTCCATCCGGGCGCTTCCTCAAGCAGCTTTTCCTTCGCCGTCATACCAAAAGAGTAGCGACGGGTGGCGATGCCGACGAACGACAGGAGCTTGCGCCGGTACCCTTGTGCAGCCATGGCAAAGCGCTACCACCTGACGACGTTCGGCTGTCAGATGAACGAGCACGACTCCGAGCGGATGAAGGGGATGCTCGAGTCGCTCGGCTACAGCGAGGCGCCCGCGCGCAGTGAGGCGGACCTGATCCTGTTCAACACGTGCTCGATCCGCGAGACGGCCGACGCGCGCTTCATCTCGCACCTCGGCGAGGCGAAGAGGCTCAAGCGGGAAACACCGGGGACGGTCGTGGGCGTGGGCGGCTGCTGGGCGCAGTCGCTCAAGGACGAGGTGTTCGAGCGCTTCCCGTTCGTGGACGTCGCGTTCGGGCCCGGGCAGGTGCACAAGCTGGCGGAGTTCCTCACGAGCGACTCGCTGACCGCACAGGGCTTCTTCGAGTTCGAGGGCTTCACCGGCCACCTGCCGGCACGCCGCGCGCGCGCCTTCCAGGGGTGGCTGCAGATCAGCGTGGGCTGCAACTGCGCGTGCTCCTACTGCATCGTTCCCTCCACTCGCGGACGCGAGGTCAGCAGGCCCTTAGGTGAGCTGGTGGCGGAGGTCGAGGGGATGGTCGCCGACGGCGTGAGGGAGGTCACGCTGCTCGGGCAGAACGTCAACTCCTACGGGCGCGACCTGGCGCCGCGGGCGAGCTTCTCCGAGCTGCTGAGGCTGCTCGACGGGATCGACGGGATCGAGCGCATCCGCTACACGAGCCCGCACCCGAAGGACATGCGCGAGGACGTGGTGCGCGCGCACGCGGAGCTCGAGAGCGTGTGCGAGCACATCCACCTGCCGCTGCAGTCGGGCTCCAGCCGCATCCTCAAGGCGATGCGCCGCACCTACGACCGCGCGCGCTACATGGATCGCGTGGCGATGATCCGCGAGCACGTGCCCGACGTGGCGCTCACCACCGACATCATCGTGGGCTTCCCCGGCGAGACCGAGGAGGACTTCCAGGAGACCCTCGAAGTGGCCGAGGAGGTCGGCTACGACAGCGCCTTCACGTTCATCTTCTCCCCGCGTCGCGGCACCGACGCGGCCGAGCTGACCGAGGGCCTCGTGCCGCACCCCGTGAAGGTGGAGCGAATGGAACGGCTGCTCGAGATCGTCCAGCGCCGAGCGAAGGAGCGCGCGGAGCGCTTCGTCGGGCGCACGGTGGAGGTGCTCGTGGAAGGCGCCTCGCGCAACGACCCCGAGCGCCTGCGCGGGCGCACCCGCCACAACAAGGTCGTCAACTTCGGCGGACTCGCCCAGTCGGGAGAGCTGACCGAGGTGGAGATCCTCGCCGCGACCAGCCAGACGCTCTCCGGCGAGGAACGCCTGCTCGCGAGGGTCGGTGGCTCCAGCCCGACCGCCAGCCGATGAAGATCCGCGCGGCGGTGCTCGAGGAGTTCGCCGCTCCGCTCGTAGTCCAAGAGGTCGAGCTCGCGGAGCCAGGGCCGAAGGAGGTGCTCGTGCGTCTCGTGGCGTGCGGCGTGTGCCACACCGACCTCTACACCGCCTCCGGCGTCGACCCCTCCGGCTACGCGCCGACGGTGCTCGGCCACGAGGGCGCGGGCGTGGTGGAGCGGGTCGGCAGCGATGTGACGCTGCTGAGCGAGGGCGACCACGTGGTGACGCTGTTCTCGCCCCAGTGCGGCGAGTGCGTGCACTGCGTCAGCCCGCTCACCAACCTGTGCCTCGCGATCCGCGAGCAGCAGAACCTCGGCTACCTCCCCGACGGCACCACGCGCCTGTCGCGCGCGGGGGAGCCGCTGCGCCACTTCATGGGCACCTCGACGTTCGCGGAGTACACCGTGATGCCGGAGATTGCGCTCGCGCGCATCGACCCCGAGGCGCCGCTCGACCGCGCGTGCCTGTTCGCGTGCGGGCTCTCCACCGGGCTCGGGGCCGCGATGAAGACCGCCGCGGTGCGCGCCGGCTCCACGTGCGTGGTGTTCGGCGCGGGGATGGTCGGCCTCGGGGCGGTCGCCGGCTGCCGGCTGCAGGGCGCCGAGCGGATCGTGTGCGTCGACATGGCGCCCGCGCGACTGGAGCTGGCGCGCGGACAGGGCGCCACCGACACGCTGATCGGCGGGCCCGACACGGTCGAGACGATCCTCGAGATGACCGGCGGCTTCGGCGCGGACTACACCTTCGAGGCGACCGGCAGCGTCGCGGTGATGCGTCAGGCGGTCGAGGCCGCGCGGATGGGGTGGGGGCTGTGCACGGTGTGCGGCGTCGCGGGGCGCGGCGAGACCCTCGACGTGGTGCCGCGCCTGCTGATCACCGGCCGGCGGATCTGCGGATCCTCCTTCGGCGGCCTGAAGGGCCGCGAAGATGTGCCCGCGCTCGTGCGCCGCTATCTCGCCGGCGACATCGACGTCGACCCGTTCATCTCGCACCGCCTCACGCTCGACGAAGTCAACCGTGGCTTCGAGCTGATGGAGGCCCAGGCGGGCATCCGCAGCGTGATCGAGCTCTGACGCTGCAGCGCTTTCGCACCCAAGCCACTAAAGCCATCAAGAGGCCGTCAAACGGGTGCCACTCCACTCCACACCCAGGTCATAGGCCACCTTCTGACCTTGCGTTAGTTCGCTAGCTCGATTGCAGGCTCGCCGCGATCGTCGAGCGTTGCGCGCCACGTGATCTGTTGCGCGAACCGTCGCTTCTTTGTGATCTCCCAGGTTCCGTCCTTCAACTTCGTCGGCCAGGCATCTTCTCGTTGAGCGAAGTCTAGAGCTGCCCGTTCAAGCTTTATGACGAGGCGTGCAGACTCAAACAGCTCACTCTCACGAGCGTTGGCGTGTTCCAGAGTCTCCTCCATGTCGTTGATGGCAGCACTCAACTGCTGCACCTGTAGGGCACGCTCGGCGTGGGCTACCAGATCTGATCTCTCGCTCGAACAACGCGTTGCTACATCCACGAGCTTGCCCAGAACCTGCTGGCGCTCGTTTCTGCCCGCAACTCGAAGCGTCTTGTTCTCGCCTTCAAGTCGCGCCGTGAGCTCGCCTAGCTGTTGAATGAGTTCGTCATACCGGGCGATGTCTCTGACGACCGCCCGTTGGCGCGCGGCGAGCTCTTCAGATGCAGCCTCGATGATGACGAGGTGCGACGCAAGTAGCGGATCCGCGAGCGCCGCGAACAGGAAGCTCGGCTCGGCGCGACCAGCGTCAAGCAGGTTCACCAGAGCGGCAGCGGTGTCGCCAAGGTCCGCCAGGTAGACGGCGCGGTCGTAGGTCACCGCCGCACGCTCAGTAACGCTGTTTGCACCGGAGACCTCGCCGAGTCGAGTAAGGGCTGCTTCTGGTCCGTCGAGCGCCAGAGTCAGACGGGCAGCCTGGCGGAACGCCGCGCTACGCGCGTCAACGTCGCTTGCCTCAGCAGCCTCCGTGAAGAGAGCGCGGGCCGCATCGAGATGCTCAAGACCAATCTGTGCCCAGCCCGCAGCTATGAATCCTGCCGGGTTGTTGGGGTCGTCTTCGATCGCCTCTTCGGCAGCGGCAAGCGCACGCTCATAGCGTTTACGGCGCAGCAGCTCCCCGACGCTAGATAGCCGCTCGGCTGCACGAACTCGCGCCGGCGTGCGAAGCGACTGGGCAATATCCGCAAGAAGATCGACCTGTCGGTCCAGGAGCAGCGACTGGTGGTCGAGCCTGAGGCCAAGTTCCCCCTCCAATCCGTCAATCGCCCGGGCCACAGATCGGACGTCCATACCGAGATCCTCGAACGTGCTCCCAATCCGAAGGAGCGCGTGGTGCTCGCTCCAGCTAAGCGTCGGCATCGATGAGAGATCGATGCTGCCCACAACCTCCGCTCCGAAGAACCGCTTGCGCAACTCGATATTCGCCATCCCGCCAACCCTAACGGACCCACGCAGGTCGCCACGCGTGTCTTCCCCACGTGCGACCACTAACCCAGTTCGAACATACGGGCGGTGCGGGCCGGGGTAGCACGCCACTTTCTCCAGCATAAGCGAGCGTCTGCAGAGTGGACGCCAGGACGACTGCAACTCGTCCAAAGCAGCGACGCCGTCGGTGCCGACGCTGGCTTCCGCTTCGCCGGGGCGAAGCAGGCGCCGCAGTCCTGCAATTGGCGAGGAGGAGGAGGGAAGGCACCGGCGATCGATTACCGCCCTGCTCTCGTGTCTCGCAGGCATACAGCGAGTTGACCTCAGCGACGATCCTGCAATGCATGGCGCGCCCACACCGTTGAGGGCGCTCCCCGCCGCCAGTTGCGTGGAACGTGGCTGAAGAGGACGCCCGCACCCACGCCAACAACCGGGCCGAGCGGACGTTCGACTGCGGGACGAGTGCGGGCGGCGCTGGCCGCCCGCACTCGCTCAACCTCGGTGGCTAGGCGCTGACGCGGACCCGAACCGTCCAATCGAGCTTGCCGGGCCGCGGCCCGTCCTCGATGACGGCGTCCCAATCCGCGAGCCTGGCGTTGGGCAGATACTCGCCGGAGCCCAGCCCGCGCTCGAACAGGCTGCGCAGCTCATCCACGTTCTTGGCGGCCGGCGTGTCGCTCGCAAGCGCGATGATCATGTCCTTCCGGGGCTTCCAGATCACTGGCATCCGCACCACCGCCGTGTCGTCCTTGACCGACTCGACCGTGAAGTCGTGGGGCACCATCACGCGGCCGCGCCCGGCCAGAAACTCCTGGATGTCGGCGATCAGCCGCTTCAATTCCTGCTGAGACACGGCCACTTCCGCGTTCTGGATAGCTCGCCGAGCCACCGAGTACGGCTCGCCAGTGATCGCCATCCGCGCCCTGACCTGGCGCTTAAGACCGGAGTACTCAGTCATACAGCCCACCTTTCCGATCGCGTCCCACGCTCACGATCACGGAATGGGTGAACCTTCCCCGAGCCTTGGGCCCTTGCTCCTCAGCGTCCAAGCGTGGGCCAGACGTTGATGGGGAGACACGCCTGAGGACGGCGCGGTCGGAAAGCTACGGGAGGGATCGGTCAGACAGTTACGCAGAGCGCCGCAGCCGGACACACCGTTTACTGAAGCAATGTGTCCAACGCGGAATCAAGCTCAGCCGCGACAAGCACCCGGACGCCGAGCTGCCCCGCCAGATCCACCCATGGCATCGGCGGGACGCTCTCGATCAGGATCACCGGAATCACCGAAGCGTCCGCGCTGCTGAGCAGGTGGGCATACTCCAAGACCTGACCGACGCCATAGCGGACCTGCTGCTGGCTTGCCGGGTTGCCGCTCTTGACCTCGACCACGTAGCGGAGGCCGTCGTGCTCGAAGGCGAGGTCAAAGAACGGCTGGGAGCCGGATGGCGACCGAGGGTCGATCCCCCGTGCCTCCAATGCCTCAGCCAGGTCGTCCTGCAGCTTCATGTGTCGTTCGGTCGCCGCCTCAAGTGCCGCGAGGTCAATCTTGAGCACTGCGTCGTCCGGCTGTGTCGCTTCGTGTCCGCTGGCTGGCCGATACGTGGAGCCGAACCCGCTGCCGACCAGCGCATAGTCACCGACGATCCGGTACGGGCCGCTGCTGTAGTCGCGGTGGATCCGCCGAGTCAAGCTCTCCTCAAAGCCGATCGCCTGCCGCACGACTGTGCGGATGTGAGAAGGCTCGGCATTGGCGCTGGTGTACCAGGCCAGCACGCCGAGCTCCTCCGGGGTCCATCGGCCGATCGCGATCGCCCGTTCCAGCACCTCGCCAAATCGCGCCTCGCTGCCGAGCTCGTAGACAGCCTGAAGGACGTCGTCACCCAAGTCGCGCCACTGCACCTCCTGGATTCGAGCCTCGACAGTGGTGGGAGATGGGGCAGGGGGGCTGTTGCTCACGGCCGCGTAGAGCGCCGTCTGATGGTCCGGGTTGTTGACGTGCTCCGGTATTGGGTTCTGCGGCCCATAAAGCCCGGGGACCCGTTCGGCATCCGGAGGCAGGATCGCCGCTAGCGGCCGCACGCCCAACGCGAACGGCCAGCGCTTCGGATCGGGAGAACCAGGGAGAGCCTGAGCACCAGGTGACACGGCTTCGTACAGACCTACCACGGCGCTGCGCCAACGGTCGACCGCCATCGCAAACAGATGATCACCGGAGCCGACCTGGTGGGGCTGCCGGCCAAGCCACTGATAGCGCTGATCAAACGCCCACCACGTCGGGTCAACGGGAAAGCCGCTGACTCCGACCGAGACCTTGAACACCCGCGTCGACGTCTGCCGAACGATCCGCGCGCGCCCGGTTCCATCGACGCGGATCTCTCCGCAGGCGACAAACGCCTGATAGTCGGTTACGGTCGGCGCGGCGGAGAGCGGATACCCGATACTCCGCAGCCGGGCGCGAGCCATATGCTGATCCGCCCGCCGGGGCGCGTCAACGGCTGGCAGCAGCGTCTTAATCTCTGCGGCCTGAGCTTGAGAGATGATCAACACGGAGGGCTCAGACGCGATGGTCAGCGAAGCCTAACCGCACAACGACGCCCGGCACAGACGTTGCCGTTGTGATCGCCTCAACCGAGGCTCCGCACTCCGCGCGGCTAGGACACGGTGGCTATGGGCATCACCCGTCCTTGCTGCAGCGAGTGTTCTGACTCGGGACTGGACACACGCCTAGCTCGATTCGAGAGGAAGATCAAGTCCGTCGAAGTAGGCCAACAGCCAGATTGCGGTTGCCGCTATGCTCCGATGCCTCGACAGGGAGGGGTGGGAGTGGGCAGACGATGTTCGATAGGCCGTGGTTTGCTGGGCGCCGCTGCGTCCGCGCTCGCCCTTTCGGGCTGTGGGTCGGGTGGCTCGTCGTCTTCGAGTGGCGAGCCTCATGTGACCAGCTCTACGAGGAGCACGGCGTCGGTCAGATCGATCGCTGAACCCATGCCGTCGTCGACGCAGTCGAGCCCCAGTCCGCCGGCTGCCGGCACTATGTTGCTTGCCAGGGAAGGCGACGAGACAGATAAGGCGATCACCAGCACTTCGGGATCGCCGTACCCTTCTGCGGGATTCGCGATCGTGGGCTACTTTGGCGCCTCCTCTCCCCAATCATCGACCGGCGTGATCACATTCGGACCAGCCGGGCAGCAGCTCGCGGAAATCCAGTCTGACGCTATGACGACGACGTGCGGGGCCCTTGACTTGGCGGTCCCCAGTGTCGGACGCATCATCCTCACCGAGCACATAGCGTCAAAGCCCGCCGAAGGAATTCACCCGGAACTCCACTCAGCCACCCTGGATGCGTGGAACGCTTCCAGCGGAGCGCACGTCTGGAGCGCCAACGTCGTGTCGCCCGGCACCGAGGGGATTGGATGTAACCCGTACGCCAATCTTTCCCCGACGTCATTTGGGGCGACCACGGACGCGCGCTGGGGAGTTTGGAGTCTGGAAGTGCCCTACGGCGCGTGCAATAGCTGTCAGGCGACCGGCGGGGAGGTCATCAACCTCACCGACGGAGCTATTCGCCATGACAAGCAGCTGCTCGGCACTATTGGTAGCTACGTGGTCGATTCGCCCCCTGACCAGCCGGTCTCGGCTGTACATGTAACTAGTCCGGCGACCGGGGCGTCACTGGGAAGCTTCTCGGTCACACGTAGCCGTCATTTCGTTGACGATGTCTCACATCAGATGGTGCCCCTCGCGTCACCGGGCTATTTCCCGGGCGATCCGGCAGCTATATCTAGTGACGGCAGTCGCGTGATCTTGGCCGAAACGCCCGAAGAGAGTCAGGCGAGTGTCGCCGCATATGCGCTTCCGAGCATGCACCTCGTGTGGAAATGGCGCGCTCCTTACCAAGCTGCCCGCGGTACTCCGCCGGAGCTCGTCGCTGACGGAGGCGGGGTACTCCTCCTATATGCAGAAGAACCGAGCGGCGGCAAAGCCCTCATAGCACTCGATGACCGGTCGGCCCAGCATCTGTGGTCACTCAAGGAACTACCGAACGAAGAAAAAGAGGCTGGACCGGTCTGCGGAGTCTCAAGCAGCGAGACCCTTATGTTCATCAACGGACAATACGCGACGCTTAACCTGCACACTGGAAAGCAGATCTCCTACACGAGTTCCGGGCCGCAGTGCCAGTCCGTTCTGCCTAACGGCATTGAAGAACTGAATGAAGAACACGCCTTCAAGCTAGTCCAGCGGCTTACGCCCTGATCTCTTGGATATGCGTTCTACGTCCCTCGGACTTCGCGAATCCATGCTGGCACCGACTGGCGCGGCTCATGACAACAATGCGGGCACCAACGTGACGCGGCGTGCACGGCTGACAAGGCGATCCGTCGCGGCGGCCGGGCTGGTCACGGTGCTGGGCGCAGCGCTGATGTGCGGCTGCGCCAGCAACAAGATCACAGCGAGCACGTCCTGCGAGGTGTACCTCGAACAATCTGAAGAAGCGCGCCACGACGCAGCGGTACGCATCTCCAGCGAAATACCTGGCGTCAGCGACCCCGGCAATCCCATGTATGGCTTGAGCGTGGACGCGGCCTGCGGCTCTGACCGGAATCTGACCGTCGGCCAGTACTTCGGGCACGGGTCGTCAGCGTCAGCTCAATCCGCACCGTCTTCCCAGGTGTCAAAGCCGCAGTCGGCGCGGCTCACTTCGGACTCCACGTGTGCAGACTGGAACGCGGCCGGTATCGAAGTGCGAGGAGACTACGCCGCCCGCGCCGTTGGCGAAACTCCGGAAGGTCACGGCCACTACGAAGTGACCGTCGGGAACGCACAGAGCTTTCTCCATAGCTGGCTGGATACGGGCTGCAAGGAAGCGGCGCAGTCCGACGTAGCCGCAACCAAGACGCTTGCGGACGTCGCTACGCCCGAACAGGCCCACAAGGTCGCGGACGGCGAACAGCCATGACGATCGCCTCAAGGATTCCCGTGGCGCGGTTGCTGGTGACGACAAGCAAGGTGGCGACGCGCTGGCTGCGCCTGGCGCTCGTGGCGTTGGCGGCGATCCTCACTGTGGGTGGCTGTGGTGGCTCGCGGGGTGCTGCTTCTCGATCCGCCGCGGCAGTGCGGACAACCGGGGAGCCGGGTGCGGCGGCAGGTTGGACTACGGTGGATATCGAAAAGGCCTTGGGAGCTACGGGCGACGCGACTGCCCGGGAAATCACGGCGATCTCGTGTACCCAGGGGCCGTTCTGCATGGTGATCGCAGGCCACCGCTCGGCGACATTCGACGGTCGCCAGTTTGCGACAGCCGGGCTGCTTGGAGCTCCGCAGGCCGAGGTCGACTCGTATGAGCTGTCTTGCTCGTCGGCTCGCTTCTGCATGGCCATGACACGAGCCGAAACGTACTTCACATGGAACGGTGCAGGTTGGAGTCGAGAACAGAGGCTGCCCATGCCCACGGGAATCAGTAGCGGCCCTGACTACCTCGCGTGTCCAGCCGACGGCGACTGCCTTGCGATCGGTCAAGACGGAGCGCAGGGAGAAGCATCCGTGCTCCGATACACAGCCGGTGCTTGGATGAGCACCGCGTTCGAAAGCAAAGGCCAATTGTTGATTGAGGTTGCGTGCGCTTCCCAAGCCTACTGTCACATCGTGGGGAACGAAGGGGAGATCTTTACCTTCAATGGTGTCTCATGGACGGCGCCAGCGCACGTTTCAGTGTCCGACTACCAAGGCAGCGATGACACGATGAACAGCATCGCTTGCGCGACGGGTCCTCTGTGTATCGGAGCAGGCCAGCTGGCGGGCGTTGTGCTGATAGATCGCGGGAGCGGCTTTGCGCGCGCGAACGGAGTCCCCCCAATAATAGACGTGAGCCCTGGGGCGTGCGGCTCATCGACGTTCTGTACCGTCTCGACCTTGGGCCCGGCGTCCAGCTTCAAGTACTTCGATGGCGTCCGCCTCCAAGCCATCGCCCAGCCCCCGGCGGGCGTGGCCATGAACTTCTTCTCCTGCACACAAGAGGCGGTTTGCCTCTCGAGTGTGAGCCAGTCCGATCAGGCGCTGATCTACAGGCGCGGATGAGCGGGATCCTTGTCATGTCGCGGCGACCTCACCGGCTCCTTCTGGTGATCGCCGTGGTGTCGCTCGCGTGTCTGGCGGCGGTCGGCGCAGTGAGCGGGCAAGCCGGCTGGGCAGTCGGTAAAGCCGCTGTGGTTCCGAAACAGGTCTGTGGTCGGGTGCGGGGGCTCGGGACGTCTTTCAGCGTCGCGGTGCTCCAGGGACACGTTCGATGCACCACCGCTCGGCGGGTGATCGAGTACGTCCTCACGCACGGGAAGCCCACGCAGGGTTCGCCGGGCAGGTCGCCCTCTGGATGGCAGTGTGGATACGGGTACGGCTTCTACCACGGCCACCATGAGCAATCCGGACGGGCGGGCCCAAACTGCAGCAGCGGGTCGACGGATGTGCAGGGCACTCAGGCCGGCTACAACCCTGAGCTGAGTGCTCCGATATCACGGACCATGACTCTCCTCTTGAGATCTCAACACCCGGCCTAGGTAGTACGGCGTCGTCACAGCGACGGCACCGGAGTGAACAACTCTGTCTAAGTGATGTCCTCAGGGGGCGGCAAGCTGTCGCGGAGGCTCGCGATCGCGATGTCCTCAACACCCGCGCGGAAGTGCGCCAGCTCATCCGCCGCGATGCGGTCGCTGCGCGTCAACGTCGACAGAATGCGCGTTGCCTCAGCTTCAAGCGAATCGACCTGGCTGAGTGCCTCTTGTCGTACGGGGTCGTTTGGTTCGTCCCGCGGAACACGCTCAGCGTGGTCAAAGAAGGCCTGCATCTCGGCTTGTCCGCCTCCATCAGTTATCGCACCGATCGCCCGCTGTCCGAGTTCGGCCAACTCCTGGATATCGGAATTTGGGCCGCTCATCCGCGCATGGTACACCAGCGCACTCCTCTTGGTCTCGGCACTGCTACCCGACCGCTGCGGGCGAGTACGTGTTCGCTGTCCCGCTCCCGCTTTACGCGCGACGAGCGAACATCCGGATCAGGGACTCCGAGGTGCCGCAACGGACGAAAAGCGGGTTCGAGCGATCATCGCCAACGCCGCGAATCGGCAAGCTCGAGCTGATAGTCGGGTTGTTTGTCAAGTGGGCGTGGTGATCGCTTCCGCGGGGCGGTCGGGCCAGGTCACACGAGCGCCGGCTCGCGCGCCTCCACCTCGGCGCGCCCATCCACACACACCCGGTCGCGCCCGAGATCCTTCGCGTGGTACAGCGCCGCATCGGCTCGAGCGAACACCTCGGAGTAGTCGAAGCGCCCGCTGTGCGGCGAGCACGCCACCCCGACGCTCATCGTCGCCATCACTCCGCCGCCGACGCGCTCCGCGCTCACCGCTTCGCGCAGGCGCTCGGCGAGCTCCGCCGCGTGGTCGAGGTCGGAGCCGGGGACGAGGATCAGGAACTCCTCGCCGCCGAGCCTGTATGCGAGGTCGAACGCGCGCAGCTGCTTGCGCAGGAGGTAGGCGACCTCCTTGAGCACCGCGTCGCCGACCGTGTGGCCGTATGTGTCGTTGACCGACTTGAAGTGATCGAGGTCCGCCACGATCACCCCGACTGACTCGCCCGTGACCTCCGACTGCTGCGCGAGCTCGTGCACGCGCACGCCGAGCGCCTTGCGGTTGAGCATCCCGGTGAGCTGGTCGATGACGGCGTCGCTGCGGTGCTGGATGTCGGAGCGCATCAGCGGCGTGGAGAGAACGGCGACGGACAGGATCAGCGCGAGCGGCGTGATCACCCGCTCGGGGTCTTCGATCACGTAGCTCGCGTCCACTCCGAACGCCACCGCGGGCACGAGCGCGAGCGCTATGACCACCCCGGCGACCACGCCGCGCATTGAGAAGCGCGAACTGAGCGTGATCACCGGGATGGCTAGCCACGAAAGCGCGGCGACGCGAGGCCCCCCCTCGAGCGACACGGCGCCGGCGATCGCCAGCTCGCTGCCGATCCAGGCAGCGAACATCAGGAACTCCGGGCGGCTCACCCGGGGCATGAAGATGTCCGCGGCGCTGAAGAAAGCCGACGCGGGAATCAGGAACAGCAGCGGCCACCAACCGGTCCACGGCGACACCGCGGTGATCGAGATCGCGAGGATCGCAAAGGTCCTGCGCCGGACGGGGCGTACCCGCTCCTCCATGTCGAGCATCCGGTCACGGTCGAAGTCGTCGCGACACAGCCATGACGTCTGCGACGTCTTGCGCTCCGCATGCGGTTGGGTGGCTGCTTCCATGGGGTACTCGCTCGGCCCCCTACAGGGGATCGATAACCGCGTACAACCCACCTGGACGTACGTTGTCGAGAGAGAAACAACCCGTGTTCGACTGGGTCGAAGGTAGCTCGGACGCGCGGCCGCAAAGTCCCGGAAAATCAGGGGAAATTGCGGTCTAAATCCGAATGGACGCGCGTGCGCGGGAGTGCAAGCGCACTTGCAACCCCGCGCACGATCCGTGCGTCTCTTCGTCTGCGGCGCCGGGGTACTACTGAGCGCTCACGCCCGGGCCAGGTCCGCCGTATGCGGCGCCCGAGTTGGAGCCCGACGGAGGGCCGGGATGGGAGCCGTTCTTGCTTCCGGAGCCCATGTTCGGGCAGGGAACTTTCGATGTCGATCCCGATTTCTGGCCGGGCTGGCCGGGCGCCGGCGTACCGGGTGCGGGCGTCGTGGTCGTGGGGGCGGAGGTCGTGGGAGCGGTCGACTGCGTGCTCGACCCGGTCGTGGGTGTGGTGCTGGTCGTGCTCGTGGCGGCGGACGCTCCGGCGATGCCGGCGGCCGCGCCGCCCGTGGCGAGCGCTCCGGCGACCATCGTCGCGCCGAGCATCTTCGAGATGCGCATGGGGTGTGACCTCCTGGGGTTCTGGGGGACGGATGTCATGTGCTGCCATCCATCGTGCGCGCGCGCCCTAAGCGGAGGTGTAGAGCCGTGTAGGGGCTGTGTAAGGAGGCCCTACGGCAAAGCTCAGCGCTTGTCGCGCTGCCCGACGTCCATCGCCTTCGTGATCTCGTCTGAGCCGGCCATGCGGGCGACTTTGAGTGCGAGTTCGGGGGTGAGGTTGCTGAACACGGTGCTCGCTCGCATCATCGCCGGCGCCACGTCGACCTCGCGGCGGTTGCGCTCGATCGCGCTCACCACCGCCCGCGCGACGTCCTCGGGCGAGCTCGTGCCGACGCCCCGGGGGAGCTTCACGTTCGCGTCCGCGAACATGCCCGCGTCGCGAATGAAGCCGGGGAAGACGGAGGAGACGCCGACGCCGCTGTCGACGAGCTCCGCGCGCAGGGCGGCGGCGAAGCCGCGCAGCCCGAACTTGGAGGCGTTGTAGAGCGAGGTGCCAGCGGTGGCGGTCTTGCCGGAGAGCGAGTTGACGAACAGCAGGTGGCCCGCGCCGCGCGCCGCCATCTTCGGCGCGAGTGTGTGCGCCATGAGGATCGGCGCGGTGAGATTGACCGTGAGCGCCCGCTCGATCTCCGTCGTGGAGAACGTGTCGAGGCGTCCGGCGGCTGGCAGAGCGGCGTTGGCGACCAGGATGTCGACGTCGCCCGCCTGCTCGAGCAGCCGCTCGAGGTCGGCCCTGTCTGTGAGGTCCACCGCGAGGGCTTGCGCCTGCAGCTCCGCGGCGAGCGGCTCGAGCACGTCGGTGCGCCGGCCGGTGAGGATCAGCTTGGCGCCGCCCGTGTGGAGCGCGCGCGCGATCGCGTGGCCGATGCCGCCGGTGGCGCCGGTGAGCAGGATGGTGGAGCCGGAGATCTTCATGACCTGTGAGCCTATCCCGATGCGGATCATCGCGCTGTTCGGACCCACGGGCGTCGGCAAGACCGCGGTGGCGGTCGCGCTCGCCGAGCTGCTGCGCGCCCGCGGCGAGGACCCGGTGGCGGTGTCCGCGGATGCGCTTCAGGTCTACGCGGGCCTCGAGACCCTCACCGGCGTCGCCCAGCCGGCCGAGCAGGGCGCGCTGGAGCATCGCCTGGTGTCGTTCCTGCCGATCGACGCGACGTTCAGCGCGGGGCAGTACTCGCAGCTCGCCCACGCCGAGATCGACGACCTGCTCGCGGCCGGTCGCAGGCCGATCGTGGTGGGCGGCACGGGCCTGTATCTGCGCGCCGCGCTCACCAACCTGGACCTGCGCCCGCCGCCGCCCGAGGGCCTGCGCGAGCGCCTGATGGCCGAACTGGAACGCGACGGCGCGCCCGCGCTGCACGCGCGGCTCGCCGAGCACGCGCCATGGGCGGCCGAGAAGCTCGACCCCAATGATCGCCAGCGGATCGTGCGCGCGCTCGAGTCGCTGGAGCAGGGCGAGCTCGAGCCGCCCGACGGCCCCTCGCAGCTGTGGAGCGAGGAGATGCGCCATCCGACGCTGCTCGCGGGGCTCACCATGGAGCGTGAGGCGCTCTACGAGGCGATCGACGCGCGTGTGGATGCGATGGTCGCGGCGGGCGCAGCGGAGGAGGTCCGTCGCGCGCACGCCGCGGGCGCGTCGGAGACGGCGCGCAAGGCGCTCGGCTTCGAGGAGCTGCTCGCGGGTGACGTGGAGCGGATGAAGCGGCGCACACGCAACTACGCCAAGCGCCAGCTCACGTGGATGCGAAAGCTCGCGGGCGTGCGGGTGATCGACGTCACCGGGCGCGACCCCGCCGCGGTGGCGCGCGAGATTGTGGACTCCCTAGACTCCCGCGCCGTGGACACCGCGAGCAACGACCCAGCCGGGAGCACAGCGGGATGAGATTCGAGAAGTGGCAGGCGCTCGGCAACGACTACCTGATCCTCGAGCGCGCCGAGCTCGCGTTCGAGCTCACGCCCGCGCGCGTGCGCAGGCTCTGCGAGGGCCACTTCGGAGTGTTCGCCGACGGCGTCCTGCTGCTCTCGCCTCCCGCCGACCCGGCGGCGCACGTGGCCGACCTGCGGATCTTCAACCCGGACGGCTCCGAGGCGGAGCTCTCGGGCAACGGCGCGCGCGAGGCGATCATGTACCTGCGCCGCCGCTGGACCGACCGCGACGAGTTCACGATCCTCACCGTCGCGGGCGAGATCAGCCCCACGATCACCGGCCCGGACACGTGCACGGTGGACATGGGCAAGGCGAGCCTGCGCTCGAAGGGCTTCCCGGACGGTCCCGGAGACGGGCGCGGCACGATCGTCTCGCAGGGACGCTCGTGGGTGTTCCAGCACGTTTCCATCGGCAACCCGCAGTGCGCGATCCACGTCGGCTCACTGGAGGAATTGGAGGTGCTCGATCTGCCCATGATCGGCATCGAGATCGAAGGCGACGCGCGGTTCCCCAACCGCACGAACGTGTCGTGGTACACCGAACTGGAACCCGGCACGTCCGGCCGCATCCGCGCGCGGATCTTCGAGCGGGGCGTGGGCGAGACCCTCTCCTCCGGCACCGGCGCGACGGGGGCGGCGATCGCGCACGCCCTCGAATACGACCCGCCGCTGCGCCCGGAGCGCGTGACGGTGCTGCTCGACGGTGGGGAGCTCGAGGTGGAGGTGGGGGAGGATCTGCACGTCAACCTGACAGGCTGGGCGCGCCCGGTGTTCGAGGGCCGCCTGAGCGAGGAGTTCGAAAAGGAGCTGCATGAAACCGAGTAAGCGCCTGGAGCGCATTCCGCCGTACGCGTTCGCCCAGCTGGAGCGCAAGATCGCCGACAAGCGCGCCGCGGGCGTGGACGTGATCAGCCTCGGGATCGGCGACCCGGACCGCCCGACGCCGGCGCTGATCGTGGAGGCGATGCAGGAGGCGGTGAGCGAGGCTGAGACCCACAGCTACCCGAGCAACCGCGGCCGTGCGGACTTCCGCGAAGCGGTGAGCGACTTCTACGCGCGGCGCTTCGACGTGACGCTCGACCCGGCGAACGAGATCATTCCCGCGATCGGCGCGAAGGAGGCGATCTTCAACCTCAACCTCGCGTTCCTCGACCCGGGCGACTACGCGCTCGCGGCCGACCCCGGATACCCGGTCTACACTGGCGGTCCATGGCTTGCGGGCGGCGAGCCGGTGCTGATGGCGCTGGAGCCCGAGCACGGCTTCGTGCCGGACCTCGGCGCGATCGAAGAGGACGTTGCGCGCCGCTCGAAGCTGATGTTCCTCAACTACCCCAACAACCCCACCGGCGCGGTGGTGCCGGAGGGCTTCTTCGAGCGGGTGGTGGAGTTCGCGCGCGCTTACGACATCCTCGTGGTGCACGACAACGCGTACTCGGAGACCACGTTCGACGGCTACCGCGCCCCGTCGTTCCTCGCGACGCCGGGCGCGAAGGATGTCGGCATCGAGGTGTTCTCGCTGTCGAAGGGCTACAACATGACGGGCTGGCGCTGCGCGGTGGTGGTCGGAAACGCGGAGGCGCTGGAGACGTATTGGCAGTTGAAGACGAACATCGACTCGGGGCTGTTCGAGGCGGTGCAGCTCGCCGGCGTGGCGGCGCTGTCGCCCGACGCGGACGCGGAGGTCGCGTCGATGAACGAGCTGTACAGGCGTCGGCGGGACCTCGTGTGCGACGCGCTGCGCGAGATCGGCGTGAACGTGCGCCCGCCGAAAAGCACGATCTACGTGTGGGCTCCCGTGCCGGAGGGCTTCGACACCTCGGAGTCCTACTGCGAGCACGTGCTCGAGCGGGTCGGCGTGGTGCTCACCCCGGGCGCCGTGTACGGCCCCGCGGGGGAGGGTTGGTTTCGCATCTCGCTGACAACCCCCGACGATCGCCTGCTTGAGGCCGTCGAACGGCTGGGCACGCTCGGGGGCAGCGCCTAGACTGAACGGGGAATGGATAAATCTCGCAGCGGCCGCAGCGCCGTCACCCCACGACCGGCGGCAAACGCGGGCGATGGGTCTCAGTCCGAGCCGCGCGCGCGTCAGCGCGCGTTCTGCGTGGCGGCGTTAGCGGAGGGCGAGGACCTGAGCGAGCTCGAGGAGCTCCTGCGCACGGCGGGCGTGGCGGTGGTGGGGGAGATGGTGCAGCGCCGCGAAGCACCACATCCGAACACGTATCTGGGGCCGGGCAAGGTGGAGGAGGCGAAGGCGCAGGCGAAGGCGTGCGACGCGAACGTGATCGCGTGCGACGACGAGCTCACCGCCCGCCAGGAGCGCAACCTCGAGGAGGCGGTGGGCCTGCCGGTGGTGGACCGCACGACGGTGATCCTCGACATCTTCGCCTCGCACGCGAACAGCGCGGAGGGCAAGCTGCAGGTGGAGCTCGCGCAGCTGGAGTACAACCTCGCGCGCATGCGAGGCCTGTGGACCCACCTCGAGCGCCTCGGCGGCGGGATCGGCACGAGGGGCCCCGGAGAGACGCAGATCGAGACGGATCGAAGGCTGGCTCGCGACCGCATCTCGGTGCTGCGCAAACGCCTGGAGCACGTGAAGGGAACGCGTGCGGTGCAGCGCGCGGAGCGCGAGCGCGCCGCCCTTCCGACGATCGCGCTGGTGGGCTACACCAACGCGGGCAAGTCGACGCTGCTGAACGCGATGACCGGATCGGAGGTGGGTGTGCGCGACCGGCTGTTCCACACGCTCGACCCGACCACGCGCACGCTCAAGATCGGCGGTCGCCCGCACCTGCTGACCGACACGGTGGGCTTCATCAGCAAGCTGCCCCACCAGCTGGTGGACGCGTTCGGAGCGACGCTCGAGGAGACGCGTCGCGCGGAGCTGCTCGCGCACGTGCTCGACGCATCCGCGACCGCTGAGCAGGAGGAGATCATGAAGCGCTCGGTGGAGGGAACGCTCGAGGAGATCGGCGCCGGCGAGCGGCCGCGGCTGCTGGTGCTCAACAAGGTCGACCTGCTCGACGCGGAGCAGCGCGAGGACCTGCGCCTGCGCCACCCGGACGCGGTCCTGGTGAGCGGTGTCACGGGAGAGGGACTCGAGGAGCTGGGCGAGCGGATCGAGCGCGAGCTCGCACACACGCTGCGCTCGGTGGATCTGCTCGTTCCCTACGCCGACGGTGGCAGCCTCGCCGAGCTGCACGAGCTGGCGGGCGACTTCTCACGCGAGAACACCGCCGAGGGAGTGCGCGTGCACGCCAAGGTGCCGGCAAGGCTTGCCGAGCGCTTCGCGCGTTTTGCCGTAGCTTCTTAGCGGTCGTCGCCGCTGCCTGAGAGCACACCGCGCTGCTGGCGGGAGAGGAGCTTGTCGAGGTTCGCCTGCGCGATCTCATCGAGGTCGAGGCCGAGCTCGCTCGCCAGCTGGGCGACGTACCAGAGCACGTCGCCGAGCTCCTTCGACATGGCCGCACGGCGCTCGTCGCTGACGGTGCCGCCGTCGTCGCGGATCGCCTTCTTGGCGTGCTCTGCGACCTCGCCAGCCTCGCCGGAGAGCCCCAGTGCGGGGTAGGCGAGCCACGCCTCGCGCGGGTATTTCGCGGTGCGTCGGGAGAGCTGCTGGTACTCGGAGAACTCCATCGGCGGCTGATCGTATGGCAAACGAGCTTCGCGATGCTCGCTCGACGGACGTGTTTCTATCACCCTCCCGTACATCTCGTGAGCCGAAACAGCCCTGGAATCGGGGGCAACACGATCTCCGCCGCCCACCTACGAAACGTTTACCGGCGACAAGCCCTATGCGCTTAACTTAATTGCTGGTAAACAGGTTGTGCCGTATTCGATTTCACCGAGCAGGATGTGAATCGGAGAATCGGTACTCGAAAACCTATCCATGAAAGGTAGACATGAAACACGCAAAGATCGTGATCGCACTGGCGCTCGCCCTGTTGGGCGCCGTGCCGGCGGCAGCGGCGATGGCGCACGAATTCAACGCCACCGAAATGGGCAAACTCACGCTCAAACAGGCTGGGACCGCCCGCTTCAGGAGCGCCAGCGGAGTGGTCGAATGCAAAAGCGAGCAGCTCATCCTGGGCGATGCGCCATTAGCGTCCAAAACACTGCTGATGACTGTCGAATACTCGGGATGCAAGGCTTTTGGCCTGTCGGCGACGCTGTCGCCAGCGAGATATGAACTCAACGCCGACGGAACCGCAAGCCTCGTGCACACCACCACAGCCAAAGCGATTGGGTGTCTTGTCACCTTCCCGTCGTCGAAAAACCAAAATCTCGGAACTGTGAAATATTCACAGAGGGGCAAAGAAATCGTGGAGGAAGAGAATCTCGCCGCAATCACGTCGTTAGGCGAAGGTGCATCCTGCTCATACGCCGAAGAAAGCAAAGGTACGTTCTTAGACACCGCTTTACTGGGTCTCGCGAGCGGAGTCGGATCGGTCGAATGGAAATAGCGCATCGCGCGGGCCGCGGGGTTGGATCCTCGCGGCCCGCCGCGCGTTCGTGTGGGCCTCACGCTGGAGGACGTCTGGAGCCGGGATCGTACATAGGAGTCAGTTGGGAACGTTTCCCAATCGCGACGCATTGCGTCCTCGCTCGCCCACGCCGTGAAAGCCCTTGTACCGAGCGGATTGGCCGTCGTGAACGCGAGGCTGTGGACCGGCGGGTCGCGGCGTGCTGTACGCATCCGTTGTCGGATGTTATACACGCTGTTCCTATCCCCTCACAAAGGACAATGAGCAGTGACACACGTCAGGCTAACACTTACCACCATCGCGGTCATGGTGTGCGCGATCGTCTCGACGACCATGCCCGTGGCCGGTGCGCACGAATTCAGCGCCACGGCGATGGGCTTACTCACGCTGAAACCGTTAATCAACCTCAGGCTCGTGAACAAATCTGGCACGATCGAATGCTCGGTTCAAAAGTTGACCGCGGGGGAAGCGGCGTTATCCGCCAAAACGACCGCTTTTACCGTGCAGTACTCCGGCTGCAAAGCCTTCGGCCTCGCCGCCACGCTCTCGCCGGCGCAATACGAGTTCAACGCCGAAGGCAGCGTCAGCCTCGTGCGTACGATGACGCTGAAAGCCACCGGGTGCTTGATGACATGGCCGTCGTCGAAAAACCAGCACCTTTCGTCGATGAAATACACACAGATGGGCAATGCGGTCGCGATGACGTGGTTTGTGACGAGCATGACGTCTTTTGGCACGGGCGCAACCTGCGAATACGCGGAAGAAAGCAAAGGCACGGTCGAAGACGTGTGGTGGCTCGCACTCGCCAGTGGAGCCGGATCGGTCGAATGGAAATGACGCTCATGCCGTGAGCAGCGTGCGCGTCAGGCGGACAGCCCCGCCGCCTGGCGCGCGCTCGCGTGCGTCTCGCGCTCGAGCTCGTCATCCAGCGGCGCCAGCTCGCCGGCCCCGGTGCCGAGCGCCCGCGCGATCAGCCAATCTGCGAACCACACGTTCTTCGGCAGCAGCGGGCCGTGGAGGTAGGTGCCGATCGTGTTCGCCGTGATCGCGCCCTCCTGTCCGCTGCGCCCGTCGTTGCCGTACCCCTTCAGCACACGCCCAAGCGGAGCCTGTCCGTCGCCGAGCTGGGTGCGCCCGCCGTGGTTCTCGAAGCCCGCCAGCACCCGCGGCCGCTCGGCGTCCCCGTCCAGTGACACCTCGATGGCGACGTTGCCGATCAGCCGCGACCCGTCCTCGCGCACGGTGCGCACGTCGAGCAGCCCAACGCCGGGGATCTCCTCCTCGCCGAGCGTGTAGGAGTGGCCGAGCAGCTGGTAGCCGCCGCACACGCCGAGGATCGTCGCGCCGCGCGCCGCCGCCGCGTGCAGGCCCGCGCGCTTGGTCGCGATCAGGTCCTCCGCGCACAGCTCCTGGTCGCGGTCCTGCCCGCCGCCGATGTAGAACAGGTCGTGCGCGTCAGCGTCGAGATGCTCGCCGAGACCGCTGGAGGACAGCTCGAAGGGGATCCCGCGCCACGCGCAGCGCCGCTCCAGCACGAGCAGGTTGCCGCGGTCGGCGTAGATGTTCATCAGGTCCGGGTACAGCGCGCACACGCGCAGCGCTCTGGGGCGGGGGAGCGCCGCGGACACGTCGGCAATCCGCTCAGGCACCCAGCATCACCACGGCGCTGCCCACGTGGTCATCGGTCGCCGGAATCTCGCGAACGCCCACATACGACAGTCCCGCCTCGAGTCCCTCGCGCTTCAGCTCCCGCGCGCTCACGTGGTCGAGATCGATCACATCGCGCTCCCGTTCGGGTGCGTGGACGGCTCGCTTGGGCGTGGCCACTCGGGAGGATCTATCGATCTGCGTGATTGTCCGCTCGCGTTCGATGCGAAAGCCACGTCCGTGCAGCTCCACGCGCACCGCGTGACTGACGTATTCGACGTCGTCGATCCGTGCCACCTCGGGGGACGGCCCGAGGTCACCGGCGGCGCAGTCGAACGGCTCGATCTCGGTGACGATCGCGCACGCCACCAGCGCGCCCGGCAGCAGGTGGGCGCGTGCGCGTTCGAGGAACGCGACGCGTCCGGCCGAGCCGCCGAGCAGCTGCACCGTCTGCATCGGTGCGATGCACAGCGCGAAGCCATCGCCGCCCAGAGCGAAGCTGCGCGCATCCGCGCATACCGTCTCGATCGTCAGCGTCTCGGAGGCGGAGCGCTGGTCGAGGGCCCCGAGCAGCTCCGCGTCGAGGTCGAGCGCCGTCACCGCGTGGCCCGCGCGCGCGAGGTCGAGCGCCACCCGGCCGGTGCCCGCGCCCACGTCCAGGATTCGTGCGCCCGGCGCATCGACGCGCGCGTGTTCGGCCAGCTCGCGCCACAGCGGCTGGTCGGCGAGGTAGTGGCCGCACTCGAGGTCGTGCCACACGACCGCCGCCGCGGGAGCGCCTTCGGCGGGCTCGACCCGGGTCGCTAGGCCCATGCGCTGCTCGCCTCCCCGCGCGCCACGAGCAGCTCGCGCAGCGCGAGCATTGCCGTGTACGTCGGCAGCGCGTAAAGCGGCGCGCCGTCCTCGGGCCGGTCGGCGCTCGCCTCTTGCAGCGCCATCTCGAGGTTGGGCTCCACGCGGATGCGCGCCGGGTCGATCCCCGCGTACTTCAGGCGCGTCGCCAGATCCGCCGCGCGGCTGCCGCTGCACGTCGCCACGCGCACGCGCCCCGCCAGCAGCTCGAAGTCCGCGTCCCAGATCCACGACACGTCGCGCCCGTCCGCGATCTGGTCGTTGAGCACCCCCAGCAGGTCGTGCTCGCCCGGCTCGAGCGCGAGCGTGCGCAGCACCTCGTTCGCGCCCGCAGGGTTCTTCACCAGCAGGATCCGCAGCTCGCGACCGCCTGACAGCGTCACTGCCTCCGCGCGCCCGAACGCCGCCTGCGTCGCGGTGAGGCCCGCCGCGATCGTCTCGAGCGGGATCTCCAGCGCCGTCGCGAGGGCGGCCGCGGCGAGCGCGTTGTAGACGTTGTAGAGGCCCGGCAGCGCCAGCGACACGACCGACTCGCCCGCGGGGGTGTGGAGCGTGAAGCGCGCCGAGCGCACGCCTTCGAGCTTCAAGTCGGTCGCCGTCACGGAGGGGAGGGGACGGGCCTGGCCGCAGCTGTCGCAGTGGTAGTGCCCGAGGTGTCCGAGGTACACCGCGTCGAACACATACGGCGCTCCGCAGCGGCGGCAGTGCTTCGCGTCGGCCGCGTGCGCCATCCCCGCCAGCGCGAGCGTGTCGTCCTCCACGCCGAAGAACACCGCGCCCGGGTGCTCGCGTCCGAGGTCCGCCAGCAGCGGGTCGTCCGCGTTGAGCACCAGCTGCGTGTCGCGCTCGCCCAGCACGCGCTCCCAGCTCTCGGCGATCGTGTCGAGCTCGCCGTAGCGGTCGAGCTGGTCGCGGAACAGGTTCCCCAGCAGGATCGCGCGGGGGCGCAGCTGGGCGGCGAGCGATGACAGCCACAGCTCGTCGACCTCGAACAGCCCCAGCTCGCCCGCCATCCGCCCGTGGGGGCGAGCCGCATCGAGCAGGCTCGTCGCGATCCCGCCCGCCATGTTCGCGCCCGCCTGGTTGTGCACCAGCGGTATGCCCGCGTGCCGCAGGATCGACGCGGTGAGCGCCGCGGTGGTCGTCTTGCCGTTCGTCGCCGAGATCAGCACGCTGCCGCGCTCCAGCCGTCCGCCGAGATCGCCGATCGCATCGGGAGCGAGGCGCATCAGCACCTTCCCCGGGGCGCTCGTCGCGCCGCCGCCGCGCATCCGCGAGAGCGCGCCCACGCCGCGCGCGAGCCTCACCGCGAGCGTGCCCGCCATCAGCTCGCGCCCGTCGGCGTCGCGAACGCCCCGTCGGCCTCGCCGCCGGCCGGCACGAGCATCCGCACCGCGCCCGGCAGGGCGCTCACCCGCAGCGGCAGCTCGCCGATCGGGTCGCCGTCCGCGTACATCGTGAACGGCCGGTCCGCGCTCACCGCGATCTCCCGCGCGCGGAACACCCGCACCGACGGCTGCTTGACGTGATCTCCCTTGAACACCTTCGGCAGGTTCGCCACGAAGCGCAGCTTGCCCACCCGCTCGACCACCACCACCTCGAGCAGCCCGTCGTCGAGCAGCGCGTCGGGCGCCATGTGCATCCCGCCGCCGTAGGCCTTCGAGTTCGCCGCCGCGACGGTGTAGCCGCTGAAGGAGTGGCGCTCGCCCTGCGGCTGCAGCTCGATCTCGAAGCGCGCCGGGCGCCAGGAGATCAGCGCGCGCAGAGCCCCGTACGCATACACCAGCCCACCCAGCCACGCCGGCGCTTCGTTGGCGATCCGGTTGGCGTCGCTGTCGAAGCCGCACGACGCGATCCCCACGAACGCCACGCCGCCCGCATCGTGGTCCGCGCCGGTCGTGACGAGGCCCAGGTCGACCTCTCGCGCCACGCCCGCCGCGACCGTGGCGCACGCCGCGACCGCGTCGTCGGGGATGCCGAGCACGCGCGCGAAGTCGTTGCCGCGCCCGCCCGGCAGCACGCCCAGCGTCGCCCCCGGCACGGCGCGCAGCGCGTCCGCGAGCACTCCGAGCATGCCGTCGCCGCTCAGCGCCACCACCGTCTCACCGGCCTGAGCCGCTTCGAGCCCCAGCTCGCGGGCGTGCTCGAGGTGCGTGGTGTCCTCGCGGCGCACCGTCAGCCCGAGCCTGCGCAGCTCGCTCTCCACGGCGGGCGCGAGCCGGCCGGCCTTACCGCCTCCGGCGGCGGGGTTCACTATCAGACACACGGGCGCTGGCATGCGCCTAGCCTAGTCGCGAGGGCGGGGATCAGCTGGTCTGCTCGCGGGCTTGCGCCGTCTTCAGCCAGCGCGGGCTTTGTCGCGCCGGCGTCGGCCGATCGCGGCGACGATCGCGAGCGCGGCGATCATCACGAACAGTCCCAGCAGGATGCCGGGCGCGAGGCCGAGGCCGCCGAACGGCAGCGACACGAGCTCGACGACGCCGAGGCCGATCGCGAGCAGCACGAGGATCAGCGCGATGATCAGCAGCACGCCGCGGATCCGCACGAGGATGCCAGCGGAGGAGGGAGGGATGAGCAGGCCCATCGCGCGCAGCGCGAACATCTGGCGCCCGCTCGGCGGCGCCTGACCGAGGCGCTCGACCGCCTGCTTGAGGTCTCCGGCGCGCCGTTCGGCGAGCGCGAGCGAGGCGTCCGCCATGCGCCTGATCTGCATCCGCTCCTGCGGGCGGGCGGCCGCGATCGCGCGCTGGAAGTAGCCGCGTGCGGCCTCCGCGTCGAAGCGCTCCGACGCGCGCGCGCCGAGGATCGCCATCGCGGCGGACTTGAACTTGGTCTCGGCCTCCAGCTCCTCGTCGCTGCGCTGCTCCAGCGCCTGGATCGCCTCGAAGGCGCCGCGCTGCTCCATCTTGACCTGACGTTGTTTGGGTGCCATCGGCGGCCATTCTATGGTTTGAGCGCCCGCGGCGCGGATGCTCGCGAATGCGGCGTGCGCGCGTTCGAACCGAGACCGCCCAGCCGGTATGCTCGCCGCGTGAGGGGTTCGTCGCCATTGGCATCGTCGGGGTCGCGCGCGGGACTGCGTCTGCTGTCTCTGACGGTGGCCGTGCTGCTGCTCGCGATGTCCGTCGCGTCGAGCGCGAGCGCCGCCGCCGCGAGCAAGCCGAGCATCACGACGAGCACCACGGGTACGGCGGCCACGCCCAACCCGGGCGCGTTCAGCGAAGCGCTCAAAGGGTCCTCGGAAACCCCCGAATCGACGTCCAGCACGGCTTCGACCGCCTCCACCGCGACCGGTGTGACGAAAACCACCGAAACGACCAACTCGAAAAGCACGATCCTGCTCGCCGGCGGGGCGGCGATCCTGCTGCTCCTGGGCATCGGCTTCGTGATCGCGCGCGACGCGCGCAGGGTGGCGCCGGCGACGGAGGGCGAAAGCGAAGAGCGGGAGATCCGTGCGGCGAAGGAGCGCGCCCTGCTGCTCCAGAAGCGACGCGCCAAAGCCAAGGCCGCACGCCAGTCGCGCAAGCGCAACACCAGCCGCGCCAAGCGCTGAGCAGAGCGCGTCGGGCGGCGAGCGCTAGTGGGAGACGCGCACCGGGAGCCGGCTGCGGCTGCGCGCCGTCGTGCGCACCCGCGCGGGAGGCGGCAGGCTGGGGGAGCCGTGCGGCCCGCGCCGCGGTTTGCGGGGCAGCGGCGCGCGCGGGTGAGGGTCGAGCGGTCCTCCGGGGAGCGCCTTCGATCCGCCGTCCTCTTCGGAGGAGTCCGTCGGCTCCGGCGGGATCGTCGATTCGTCGTAGCGGTAGGGGATCCAAAGCATCAGCCCGGCGAGCGGAAGCTTGATCAGGGCGGCCAGCAACAGGATCCACACCCACAGCGACATAGTTCGCGCGATGGTACTACTGCGGTGTGCAATCGCAAGCCGGTTCCGAACTGCAGGCGCTAGCGGAGGAGATCGGAGCGTGCCGACAATGCCCGCGCCTGGTCGAGTGGCGCGAGCAGGTGGCGCGCGAGCGACGCGCGGCGTTCGCGCACGAGCGCTACTGGGGCCGCCCCGTCCCGGGGTTCGGCGACCCGCGCGCGCGACTGCTGCTGCTGGGGCTCGCGCCGGCGGCCCACGGCGCGAACCGCACCGGACGGATGTTCACCGGCGACCGCTCGGGGGACTTCCTGTACGCAGCGCTGTGGCGGGCGGGTCTCGCCAACCAGCCCAGCTCCCGCGACCGCGACGACGGCCTCGAGCTGAGCGGCGCGTGGATCAGCGCGGCGGTCCGCTGCGCGCCGCCGCAGAACCGGCCCGCGCCGTCCGAGCGCGACGCCTGCCTGCCGTGGAGCGTGCGCGAGCTGCGCCTGCTGAGCGAGGTCCGGGCGATCGTGTGCCTCGGCGCGTTCGCGTGGGACGCCGCGCTGCGCCTCGTCGCGGAGATCGGCGGGCCGGAGTGCGCGCTTCCGAGGCCGCGCCCGCGCTTCGGTCACGGAGCGGAGCTCGACCTCGGGCGCTACCGGCTGATCGGCTGCTACCACCCGAGCCAGCAGAACACGTTCACCGGCAGGCTCACCGAGGAGATGATCGACGCGGTCCTCACACGCGCTCGAGAACTGGCCATTTAGTCGACTTTGCACGGATTTCGGACTCAAGGTGGGTATTACCTGGACCGATATGAACACGTGCGGTTCGACATGACCTCGAGCACTGGCGTACGCGCCTGGCTTCTCACGGCCAGAAGGACGCGCAACGTCGCGCTCGTGGCCCTGTGGGCGGTGTGCGTGGTCGCCCCGGCGTTACTGCTGGCGCAATCGCAGTCTCACAACGAGCGCGGCGTGGAGCAGCGCTTCGGGCTGCGCGCCTCGATCGCCGCGAGCTTCGCGGGCGCTTTCCTGCAGGAACACACCCATCGAGAAGGCGGGCAGCACGCCGATCCCCTCTCGCGGGCGGATGTCCTCGGCGCGGTGGCCCCACTGGGGCGGTATCTCGCGAGCGTCGTGCCGCTCTCGGGTGCCGGCGCTTACATCGTCGACCGCTCGGGGACGGTGATCGTGAGCAACGCCCCCGGGCAGACGCCCGCGCGCGCCCTGCTGGCGATCGACCCCGATCTCGCGCGCGCCGCGGGACACTCGAGCGAAGGCACGGTGAGCTCGCGCACGCGTGGCGAATCGTGGTTTGCGAGCAGGCCGATCGCGGGCACTCCCTGGCGCGTGGTGCTCACGGCGCCCTCGAGCCTGGTGTTCCAGGCGATTCGAGGACCGTCCCAGTGGGTGCCGTGGATCCTGTTCGCGGCCTTCGCGATGCTGGGGCTCGCGGCGCTTGCGATGTTCGACCGCCTGATCGCGAGCCGCCAGCGCCTGACGAGACTCAACCGCGAGCTCGACCGCGTCGCCCGGATCGACTCGCTGACCGAGATCCACAATCGCCGGCACGTCGAGGAGGCGCTGCGAGCGGCGCTCGGAGCGGCCCGGCGCCACGACGCCGATCTCGCGCTGCTGCTCGTCGACATCGATCGCTTCAAGGAGTTCAACGACAGCCGCGGGCATCTGGCGGGCGATCGCGCGCTGCGTCACGTGGCCGCGAGGCTCGCGGACTCGCTGCGCATCGAGGACGTGCTCGGACGGTGGGGCGGGGAGGAGTTCATCGTGGTGCTCCCCGGCGCCGACGCCGAATGCGCCGCGATGGTCGCCGAGCGCCTGCGCGCGCACATCGCCTCGAGCGACCTGGACATCTCCGCGGCGGAATCGTGCGTGCTGACGGTCACGATCGGCGTGTCGTGCTGGGTCGGCCAGGACGCGGAAGACCTCATCAACCAGGCCGACACCGCGCTCTACCGGGGCAAGGCCGAGGGGCGCGATTGCGTGCGCCTCTACCGCACCCCCGAGACTGCGGCGAGTGCCGTGCCGGCAGGCAGCGTCGCGCCAATCGGCGAGAACAGCTGAGTACCGCACTAACCTTCCTCGGGTGGCTTACAAGACCGCCGACGCCCAACAGCAGCTGCTCGACTCGATCGCGCAGGCCGTTGACCAGCTCGCGAGCGCGATCGCGCTGCTGAGCGAGGCATACGAGCAGCTCGACGAAAGCAGCGCCGACCGCATCGAGGAACAGTTGTTCCGTCCCGTGCAGGCCGCCTACGGTCGCGCGAAGCGCACGCACGCGGAGTTCGCCGCGCGCCACGACCTCCCGGGTCGCACGTTCGAGCCCGCCGCGATCGTCGCACCGGCGCGGGGGGTCAAGGGGTTCGTAGACGCCGCCGTGCGGGCGGTCACCGAAGCGGACCTAACGCTCGCCACGCTCCAGGACTCGATGCTCCCGGTCGAGGTGGGGGATGCCGAGGTGCGCGCGGGGCTGGAGCAGGTGCGCGCGCAGTTGGACCACCTGCGCAGGCGCGCGCATGAGTTCGTGCGCACGCTTGGGCGTTGAGGGGCGCCGGTCCGCCAGCTCCATCTAGGCGAGCTGTCGTCGACGTCGCATCTCTTCTAGGGCTTCTGGCGTGAGGACGGGGAAGGTTGATGTTCGTGCGCTTCAAATCTCGGAGGGTTCGACAGTACCGCATAGGCACGAACAAGTGTTCGTCCGAGCGGGGTGCAACGATCATTAAATGACACCGCTGTACACGAAGCAAGGACGGCCCCTCCGCCAGTCCGGCGACGACCTGTTCTCACGCTCTGGCACGCACGTAGCGAAGCTCAAAGGCAAGAAAGCGTACGGCTCCGACGGTCGCTACGTTGGCACGCTCGTCGTTCTATGAGCCGGCATCCCGTGCGGTATGGCGTGTCCGATGTGGACGCTGTCGCCGCGAGCACTACCTACCGTGAACTGATCGAGCGCCTCCGCGTCCAGATCCGCGAGTCTCAGGCTCGCGCCGCCCGCACCCTGAACTCGGAGCTGGTCATGCTCTACTGGTCGATCGGGCGTGAGATCCTCACGCAGCAGCAGGCCGGCGGCTGGGGCGATGACGTCGTCGGGAGGATCGCACAGGACCTTGGCGCGGATACAGGTTCGGCGCGAGGGTTTTCCCGGCGCAACCTGTTCTACATGCGACGGTTCGCGGTGTTGTGGCCCGATTCCGAGAAAGTGCAGCCACTGGCTGCACAAATCGGCTGGTCTCACCATCAGGTGTTGATCGACGCATTCGGTGAGAACCCAGACGTCTACGCATGGTACGCCGGGAAGGCGGCGGAGAACCGCTGGTCGCGGCGCTACCTAAAGGGCCAGATCAATCTGCGTCTGCACGAGCGCCAGGGCGCGGCGCTGACCAACTTCCCGCGCGCGTTGGCACCCGTCGACGCCGATCGGGCGTTGCAAGCGATCAAGGATCCATACGTATTCGACTTCCTCGAGTTGACCGAGGATGCTCGGGAGCGCCACCTCGAACAGGCTCTGCTCGACGATATCCAGAGCTTCTTGTTGGAGTTGGGTACGGGCTTCGCGTTCTACGGGCGCCAGCGCTCTCTGCTGGTCGGTGATCAGGAGTTCTTCCCGGACTTGCTTTTCTACCACCACGCGTTGCGGCGCTTCGTCGTGATCGAGTTGAAGGTCGGCGCCTTCCAGGTTGAGTACGTGAGCAAGATGAACTTCTATCTGAACGCCGTGGACGAGCAGTTGCGCGTCGGGGATGACCGCGAGAGCGTGGGCATCATCCTCTGCACCGAGCGCAACGAGACCGTTGCAAAGCTCGCCCTGCATCGGGTCTATGCGCCGATTGCCGTTTCAACCTGGCAGATCGATGCCCGCGCCGAGCTGCCGCCGGTCGAGGCCACCGACGACGTGCCAGAGGATCTCTCTGAGCTGGAGGAGGTACGCACGAGGCTCGTCGACCGTGTCGCGCGTCGCGCGTCGGAGATCAGCGAGAGCGAGGCCGAGCAGAGCGCGGACTGATGCGCTGGGCGTTGCGAAGGCCTCCGAATCTCGGGCGGTTCGGCTCTAGTCGTGCTCTAGTCGACCTGCTCGCCATTGGCGGTGAGCGCCACCTCGATGTTGCCGCGTGTGGCGTTCGAGTACGGGCACACATCGTGAGCCTTACGAACCACGTCGATCGCGGTGGCGGAGTCGACGACCCCGGGGAGCCTGACGTCGAGTGCGACCCCGATCACGAAACCACCCTTGCCGTCCGGGGAGAGCGAGACCTCTGAGTCGATCGCCACCTCGCCAGGGTCGACCTTCGCGCGACGGGCGGCCACGCCGAGCGCGCCCTCGAAGCAGGCGGCGTAGCCGACGGCGAACAGCTGCTCGGGGTTCGTGCCGTCACCGGTGCCGCCCATCTCCGCGGGTAGGCGCAGGTCGACCTCGAGCGCCCCGTCGCTCGTGCGACCGTGACCTTCGGTGCGGCCTCCGGTCACGTGTGCCTTGGCTGTGTAGAGCGTGTTCGCCATCCGGTGTCTCCCCGTCGTCGGTTGCAGTGCGTGGTCCGAATGCTAGACCGCGAGTGCGGCGATGCCCTGCGAGGATGACTCCAATGGGAGCGGTTTCTCGAGGCGCCGAGCGGGGCGCGACTGCTCGTGGGGGAGGGCGATGAGGAGGCTCGGCCCGGCGCTCGCGGAGCGCGACTTCGCGCTCCTGTGGCTCGCGCTGCTGGGGATGGGAGTGAGCGTGCAGATGCTCGAGGTGGCGATCGGCTGGGAGGTCTACAGCTTCCACCGCAGCGCCCTCGACCTCGGCTGGATCGGCCTCGCGGAGTTCATCCCGATGTTCGTGCTCGCGCTGCCCGCGGGCCAGCTCGCGGATCGCTTCCCGCGCCGGCTGGTGTTCGGCTGCTCGTTGTTGCTCAGCGCAGCGGTCGCGGGCGGGCTGGTCGCGCTGAGCAGCTCGGGCGTGACGAGCGTGCTGCCGTTCCTCGCGCTCGCGCTCGGCGCCGGCACGGCGATGTCGCTCGGCACTCCGGCCGCGCGTGCGCTGCCGCCGACGCTCGTGCCGGCTGAGCTGTTGGAAAGCGCGATGACACTACGGGGAGTAGCCGTGCAGGGCGCCCAGGTGGTCGGCCCGGCGCTCGGAGGCCTGCTCTACCCGATCTCTCCGGGAGTCACCTACGGCGTGGCGGCGGGGATGTGCCTTGCGGCGGCGGGGTGCGTGGCGAGGATGAGGACCGCGGCGGCGGCCGGGGCGCAGGCTGGGGCGGGGGGCACGGCGCCGGGGCTCGACAGCGTGCTCGCGGGGATCCGCTTCGTGCGCCACACCCAGATCCTGCTCGGCGCGATCCTGCTCGACCTGATGGCTGTGCTGTTCGGGGGCGCGGTCGCGCTGCTGCCGCTGTTCGCTCGCTCGATCCTGCACGTCGGGCCGACGGGGCTGGGGGTGCTGCGCAGCGCGCCGGCGGTGGGGGCGCTGCTCGCCGCGGCGGTCCTCACGCGCAGGCCGCTCGGTGGCAGGGCGGGACGCAAGCTGCTCGTGGTCGTCGGCGCGTTCGGGGCGAGCATCGTGGTGTTCGGTCTCTCGCACTCCTTCTGGCTGTCGCTGCTCGCCCTCGGCGTGAGCGGCTTCGTGGACATGTTCTCGATGAACATCCGCTCCACGACCGTCGCGCTCGCCACGCCCGACCATCTGCGCGGGCGCGTGCTGGCGGTGGAGATGGTGTTCATCAGCGCGTCCAACCAGCTCGGCGCGTTCGAGTCGGGGGTGGCGGCGTTCCTGCTGGGCGCGGTGCCGGCGGTGGTGGCGGGCGGAGCGATCACGATCGCGCTGGCGATCGGATGGGGGAGGCTGTTCCCGGCGCTCGCGAGGGTGGATCGGTTGCAGGATGTGCGGCCGGTGGACGGCCTATAGGGCAGTCTGGGCTAGGCAGCTGCCTAGCCATGTGGTTACAGACGTGGGTAGGCAGAGAGGCGGCCACCCACGTCTTCACCTAACTCCATCCAATACTGCCACCCGCGATCGAAAGAGATGAGTTCCCCGTATACGTTCCTTTACTTTCTTTTAAGTAGGCGCACGCAGCACCTAAGCCTTCCGACGTGATGCCAGTCACTTTCGGTTCAATCACGACTTCACTACCTGAGTCTTTATACGCAAGCCCTCCCAGGGTTTGAGGTGGGATCATCACGACGCACCCTATGGCTTTGATCGCCACTTCAGCAACGAGATCCACAGAGCCATCGGCATTCAATTCGTAGTCAGCTGGCGAAACGGTCGCCGTCAGGCCGAATGCTTTGCATCCTGAGTACTGGACAGTGTCGCTCAGTGTTAACGACGAAAGCGAGCTCGTCCCGGATGTGATGGCCAGCGTCGAACATTCAACACTACCGGCTTTGGTTTTAAACACCTGCGTTTGTAGAGCTTTGCCTTTCAATGCAGCCACCGTGCTCGCTGAGAAGGTGTGAGCACTGACGCCCGTGACCGTAGCGGCATTGAGTGCGCCAATCGCTACAAGCATGAGCATAGCTTTGTTGGCAAGCCTCATTCCACGTCATCCTTTCAAAGTTACACGTGTCTGGCCCGGCTTCTGGGCGGGGATCTCCGACTGATGAGTTGACAGCAGCATCATTGGTCTAGCAGACGTGCGACACGCACGCAAGTGCAGCTAGCTCGATTAATGCGGCCGGTGTCAATACGCCAGTAGCAACTAGGGTTCGACCAGCTCAAGACGGAAACACTGAAAGCGATAATGGACGTAGGACGACCGCTCAAGTGCAATGCCTGGTTGACATAACATGCATTATCGGGTGTATGGGGGTAGTGCATCAGTTTGAAATTGCGCCCCACGGAGGCCGTCGCACGGTCTAGGGTCGCTGGGTCCGCAGTTCCAATTGGCCGGGGCGACCGCGACAACGGCCCCCCGGCCGTGACACCGAAAGGCTGGACCTTCCGATGCCCGATGAGGATACCTTTGAGACTGTCGAGGAACGCGTGGAGAGGTTCGAGGCGGTCGAACGCGACACCCTCTACGCGCTGACCGACCCTGACGGGCAGCCGTTGTGGTCGATAGCCGATCTCAACCGCGAGATGGACCGCACCGACGTGATCGACTACGTCAACGGCCTGCACCGCGCGGGACTGGTCAACAAAACGTCCGACGGCTACGTGTTCGCTACGCGGCCAGCGTTCCGGCTGGTGCAGATCGTCGGCCAGGTCCTTTAGTCAAGTAGCGCTGCAACCTCTTGCAGCGTCCAGATGTGGTCTGCTACCCCGGCTGCCATAGCCGGGGTACGTGGATACGGGCTAGCGAGCGTCCGGTGCAGACGCACGAAGTTGTAGGCCATGAAGTGCAGCGCCACCGCCGCCGCGTGGCTCTCCAGTTTCTTCGAGAACGCGTTGGTCAGCCTCGTGTACCGGCGCATGTTCATCCTCATCGTGAGGTTCTGACGCTCGATGTAGCTGGTGCTGGCCTTGGCGAGATCCGGGTCTCCGAGCTGCGCCTTGACTCGGACGCCCGTGCAGGCTGGCGGGCTGTAGCGGCCCGGAGGGATGTTCGTAGCCTTGTAGTCCTTGATGATCTGCGCCCAGTCGATGTCGCCTCCGAACACGAGGCCCACAGCGCCCTTGTAGCTCGCGTGCGCGTCCGTGGAGAGCTGGATGCGATAGCGGAGCCGGTCGCGTAGGTCGTTGAGGAACGTGGTGCAGTCGCCGATCTTGCGCTCCCCGAGCAGCCATGACGGGACCAGCTTGGACTCGGCGTCGATCGCGACCCAGCACCACACGTCCCCGACGCCGAACTCGTCCTTGCGATCCTCGGGCACGTTCTTGGCCTTCGAGCCGACGAAGCTCCAGATCTCATCGCACTGGACCTCCGTGCAGCGCAGATCGCGCAGCGTGCGGTCCTGAAACTCCGTGCAGACCCCGCCCACGTCCAGCAGCAGCTTCGACACCGTGTTGAACGAGCAGCCCGCCATACGGGCCGTCGCCCTCATGCTGTTCCCCTCCGTGAGCATCGCGAGGATCTGCGCGCGCCGCTCGATGCTCAACCTTATGCGTGAGCGGTCGGACAGAACGGCAGATCGTCTAAGGCCCCTAGGCTGGGTCAATCGACAACAATCGTCAAGATTTTTGGAACTCCGCCTGGAGTCTATGTACACTCGGGCGGTGGCCGAATCGCCTGCAGCTGTCCCGTCCCGATCAGCGAACGGACGGAAGAGCAACGGTCGAGCACCGCGGGCGACGGCGAAGGCGGCGGTCGCTGCCGCGTCAAAGGCCAGCAAACCAGCGGCAACCCCGAAACGAACCTTCTATAGCGGGAGCTTGGCGCCGCATGGTCCTCTACCGGATGACTTCGGCAAAGCCGTCAAGGAGCTGGAGACAGCACTAGGTGTGCCTGTATGGATGCTTGTGCAGTCTGGCGCCCAACGACCAATTGGCCTCTACGAGCCGCTTCTCACGAAATTCCTCGATGCACGAGACGAACTGGCATCCGACGGCCACGTAGCCCTTCTGATCGACTCGCCCGGCGGCCTTGCAGAGGTTGCCTACCGCCTTGCTCGCGTTCTGCAACGAGATGGCGGCTTTACGGTGGTGATTCCGCGGTATGCCAAGAGCGCTGCCACGCTGCTTTCGCTTGGGGCAACACGCGCGCTCATGGGAGAGGACGCTGAGATCGGCCCTCTCGACGCTCAGTTGTGGGACGAGGAGCGCGAGGAGCCGGGTAGCGCCCTCAACGAGGTTCAAGCGCTCGAACAGCTCCACTCTGTGGCGCTCCAACACCTAGACCAGACGATGGTCACGATGGTAGGCGCGACCCACAAAAAAACAGACGTCCTGCTCCCGATCGCCGCCAAGTTCGTGAGCGACATGATGTGTCCAATGCTCAACAAGATCGACGCTGTGCATTATGCTAAGCAAGCCCGCATTCTGGCCGTCGCGCAGCACTACGCAGTGCGACTCCTCCTGTTGGCCGGCGCTCCCGAGGAGCGGGCGAATAAGATCGCCGATTGGCTTGTGAACCGGTATCCTGAGCATGGGTTCGTGATCGATCGACAGGAGGTCGAATCGGGCGGGTTTCTGCCGCTTGTTGATGCCACGGATTCATTGAACGAGCGCGTGAAGGCAGTCGAGAGAGCACTATTGGCAAGCAGGATTACGGCCTTCGGCCGACTAAAGGAGGAATGATGGCTGGGAAGATCACGCCGATTGAGCAAATGACATCGAGTGAGTTCGTCTCCCACGCCGCCATTGTCTCGCGTGACATCACGTCGTGGGACGGGGCAACTGACGCCTTCCCTGGACGACCCCGTTGGGAGCCGGCCGAAGACAAGGCAATCGTTTCGAGCAGCCAGGAAACGGCGCAAACGCCTGTCTAGCCTTTCGTCCAGCGAGCACGTGCCGCGCGCTGAGCAGCTTTGCTTCGTTCCTCAGCTGTCATCCTCTCAGCTCTAGCCCTGCCGCCCTTGAGGCCGCCTTTGCGGCCCAGCTCGACGGCGGCGGGGTTCTTGCCGTCGTCCGGCGCGGTGTCCTCGACGTCGCCCGTGGCGATGTCCACAATCAGCTTCCCGAGCTGGCTCGGGTCGCGTGGGCGCTTGCGTGAGCGGTCGGGCATAGCCTGATAGTAGCGAGCCATCTTCATGCCACTACTGGACAGCATCCGCATGAACATCGCTATGCGGAGCCACAAGCCCCAAGCCATCCAGCCGAGACAGGCACGGGGAGGCCCATAGCCGCTCGCCATGCCGGATCACGACACCATCGGCCGCGAGCAGCTTGACCGCAGTTACAGCGCCCGAGCCGAGAAGCCGCTCAAGACCCGCCAGCTCGCGCTCGCGTTCGAGCACCAGGCGGACAATCTGGCGTTGCGTCTCGTCGGCTTGCATGCTCCGAAACGTAGCCCGAGATGCAGGCCAGTAGTGGGCCAATCTCAAACTGATGCACTACCCGTATGGGGGTAGTGCATCAGTTTGGTTTTGAGCCCCACGGAGACCGTCGCAAGGTCTAGGGTCGCTGGGGTCCGCAGTTCCAATTGGCCGGGAGTGCATCAGTTGCCGCGGGGCCGGGGACCGGGTGCTCAGGGTCAGCTCGTGCCCAGACTTCGAAACTAATCGCAGCCGCGGTCCCGAAATGGCTTTACGCTCTAGGTCGTTGTGATCTAGGCCCGTTGGCCGAGGTCGTGACTATGGTTCGGCTCCGAGGTGCGCACTTCCGCAAGAGATGGAGCGTACCTCGGAGCCATTTGAGGCCTACTACCCCCAGCCCGGCTCATTCGATCGGGGCCATGCGTGCCCGAGCGCTACAACTTCGCGCTAGTTAGAAACGCTTCGAGGAACTTGCGGGCTCCGGTCCTCGTCAGCCTTTCTTCGTGGTCGAGTGCTTGCTGGTCTTGCGCTTCGGGCAGCCGGTCGCGGCGATCTTCGTCGTCTGTTTGATCACCGCGCCGTTTTGCCCGGTGATGATCGTTGGCATGTTCAGCGTGCTGGTGCAGAGGTTGCCGAATGCCGCGAACACCGAATGAGGACCCTCGGGCAACACGAGGTCGAAGCTCGTGATCGGTGCATCGGGAACGGCTTTGAAGGTGCTCGAGGTCACGCCTTTCTTGATGTCCGTGTTGCCGGTGAGGACCAGGTTGATGCCTTCTCCCTGCAGGACGATCTGCAGGTCGGGGAACGCCCTACCAGCGTGCGACACAAGATATGCCGGCCCGGTCAGCGGGCGCTTCAGCAGCGGCGTGATCGCCGTGGCTTGTCCGACCGCAGACGCAGCGGGGCACGAGGCTGGGTTGGCTTCGAAGACGCTGTCGATGCACGCTTTCTGCAGCGTCGCCAACCTCGACGGCAGCTGGATCGGCAGACTCACCTTGACTTTCCCGATGTTCGCCTGCCCGTGACCCGAGGTGACTCTCACGTGCAGGGACGCTCCGTTTTTTTTGCTCGTCTTGCCCTGTGTGGTCGCCGTGAACCTTGGCCTGAACGGGAGGATCCCGCAGTCAGTCGCCTGGAACGGGAACGACGCGTTGCTGATGGTCCCGGTCGCGCTCACGATCACTCCGTTGACAGACATCGCGTCGCAGTTGGTGGGGTTGAATGTAAAGCCTTCGCGATTGATGTCGATGTTGATCGTCCGGATGCTCAATGGCACGCCGTTGAGCTGCTGTGGCAGCGGATCGCTCGTTACGGTAAGCGCGGAGGTGTGTGGATCGATAGCAATCGACGCCCTCACGACCTCTGTGCCGTTCCCCGCGTTCCCCGCCAGGACGAACGGTCCTGCCTGCGCGGGTGCGACGATCGAGAGACCGAATGGCTTGCCCTCGTATGGGCCGGTGAGGTAGACCTTTCCGCCGTTGATCGTCAGTGGCGTTGAGCCTGCGCCAAGCGTGAACGAGCCCGTCCCGATCTGCGAGGCTCCCGAGCACGTTCCCGCGTTAGCCGCTGCTTCGGAGCACTGTTCGACGCTCTTGAGCACGCCCAGCATCCCGGGCGGCGTGGTCACACTGACCCGCCCGAGCTTCTGTTCGCCGTCCGCACGCGACATGGTGACCGAGAAGCCCGTGAACGCACCGGACTTGGCGCTGGTGGTCGCGCCGGCCCGGAACGATGGCGCGAAGCCTTCAGGAGCACAGCCTTCGATCGACGCTTCCGGCGCCGCGATTTTCGACGCTGTCGTCGTGCTCCACGGGGTGATCGCGGCAGTCGTGATCGTCGATCCACATGTGCTCGAGTTGACAAGCGGAGCACCTGGTCCCTGTTCGAGCGAGACGTGCAGATCGCTGAACGGAAGCTGCGGGTTTTCGGTGAAGACCGCCGTCAGCTGTCCCCCCGCCTGGCTGATGCGTGTGTGTCCTTCGCGCTTGATGACGACACCGGAGCCTTCGGCTTCGAGCAGGAGGTGCACCATCTGCCCAGATTCGGCTTGACTGGGGCTGCAGGGCGAGCATTCTGGTTCGCCGACGTACAGCGCCCCGTTGACCTTGTCCTTCAAGAGCGGCGTCGTTATTTCCACCGATCCGATCTTGGACGCGCTCGGACAGTGGCCCTTTGCGCGCTGCGTCAGTTCGAACTGCGCTGCGCTGCACGCCACCAGCCCGTTGGCCCCCGACGGCGAGACGACCGTGCCTTCCGGCAGTGTCACTTCGACGTTGCGGACGGATGGTGTCGCGAGCCCGTTGAGTTCTTCGTTCTGCGGCACCTTCAGGTCGAGCTCATATCCGGTCGGCGCGCCGGCCCGATGACTGCTTGGTTGCGCCGTTAGGGATGGGTTGAACCTGAGCTGATCGCAGCCGGTCATTCCGGGGATGCTCGCTTCCCCAAGGTGCGGGTAAGGCGCCGGCTTGCGTTCCTGCCAGGAGTCGCCCGCTATCGGAATGGCCAGCGGTTCCGCCGAACAGCTCGTCGGCATCGTCAGGAACGGTTTCGGCAAGATGACGCCGCTCGAGCAGCCTTCGCCCGGTTCGCAGGTCTGGAGTTCGGTCAGGCGAAGCACGTTGTGGGCTTCATCGGATGGGTTGCCCCAGAGTGATAGGGCCGCGGCTCGCACCGGGTCGAATTGATTTATGCCTGAGATGTCGGCGGTAAGTCCGTAGTCTCCGTCACTGCGCACGTGGCCGTACATGGAGATATGAGCCGTGGTGCTGATGGTGAAGCCGAGCTCGCCGGGCTCTCCCGGAGGCGGTTCGATGTTGTAGACAGGCGCATACTGGACGGCTGTTTGGTTCGAATAGAAGTACAGATAGATGCTGCCGACCTGTGATGCCGCCGGACAGCTTTCTCGGCTGAGTTCGAACTGCGCCTGCGTGCAGTAGGGGATCGCCGTGGGGTTGACCACGAAACCTGCCGGCAGGGCCACTTCGATGTCCTTGGCCTGTGCGTTCAGTTCAGCGCAGCTGTGCGTGAGACCTTCGTTGCATTCCTCTATCGGGTTCACCTTTGCGACATTGAAGTCCAAAAGCGTGGTGAACATGAAGGGATGCGCTCCAGCTTGCGATGCGACTCCCCCACTCGCGTCGGTCGCGTCGGCCGTGAGCGCGGCTCCAAATGGCACGGCTTCTTCTGAGGCCGGTTTTACGGGTGCCGTCACGGTGGTCGTGGCTTGCGGCGCGCCACCCCCCGAGATCGTCGCCGTGTTCGTAAGCGCTCCCGCTGCGCCTTCGGGCACTTGGACGTTGATGTTCAGCACGACCGCGCGGCCGATCGGCACGTTCGCGTTGATCGTGCATGTCAGCGTCACGGCGCCTGCTTTGCTTTCCTGCGTGCAGGGTTCGAGGAATTCTTCGAACGATGTCTCTCGCACACCGAGGATTTCCGCGTAGGCGGTGGCAGCGTTCACAGCCAGACCAGCCGGAAGCTGATCGGTGATGACGATCGGTCCTCCCGCCGTTGCCGAACCGTCGTTATCGGCGATGATTTCGAAGAAATCGCTGGTATCACCCGGATGGAGGTATGTAGGCGCTGCCTGGGTGATCGCGGTCCAATGTGCCGCTGGCGTTGCGGCCGTCGCGGCCCTCGGCGCTATGCACAGCACCATTGCCATGACCGTCAGGCACGCCCCTCGGCGACCGCGCCTCGTTGCTCGCATGCGACCTGGTCCCAGTGGCGTCATCGCTTCGCCCCCCGATGGGTCGCGGACCTCGTGGCCATCCCTTTCCTCTCGCCGTAGTGCCGTCGTGCCGCGGACTCGCAGCTCGCGCGCTTGCGTCT
Source organism: uncultured Solirubrobacteraceae bacterium (assembly GCA_964588985.1). GTDB lineage: Bacteria > Actinomycetota > Thermoleophilia > Solirubrobacterales > Solirubrobacteraceae > Palsa-744. The sequence continues at coordinate 107,617 of CAZPQW010000003.1, read as the reverse complement.
GCTGCGTTTCGCGCGACATGCCTTCAGGGCCTTTGCCAGCTTCTGTGCTCTCGTCAGAGGCTTCGCCGTGGTGATCGTCAGGTTTCTGGAAGGTCCTGTCGAGGCGCTCAGCAACGGCGGACCAGCACTGGGCGTCGCGCCTGGTTCGCGGCACGTGTTTTCACACGTGGCAGGGGCGACTGGCACCGTGAAGCCTCCCCCAGCACGAGCATCGTAGACATCGGAGAGATTGTCGATGTCGTCCGCGGTGAGTCGGCTCGACGTGGCGATAAGAGCGTCGCGACCATCCAAGCTCGTACCCAGGAACTGGTCGTTTGCGCCGCCGGTGGGGTCGGAGATGAGATATTGACAACCGCCAACGGTTTCGCAGCTGCCTTCTCCGTCCTGCTCGTACTCGAAGACCTGACTGAATGGATGACCCTGCCTACCCGGAGCGCTGTAGAACACTCGAGTGCCGGCTTCGTTCAGGGCGCGCACGCGCGCAAACGGTGTGCTCATCCCCGCAAACGGCTGCTTACCGGGTTTTGATTCGACCAGCTGCGTGATGCCGCCTATCAGAGCGTTGCCGACCGGTCGGGCGCCGCTGAGATCGCACGATACGCATATCAGCCTCCCCGATTCTTCGGATTCGCTCGGGGCGCTGAACTCGTAAACCTCGCTGTCGGCTTCGCCCGTGATCTGGTCGGTGTTGTCGTATCCCGATTCGAAGTTCGCCGTCGGCAGGCTCATCGTCGACATGAATGCCATATGCCTTCCGTCGAGCCCGACGTACGCCTCGAGTTCTGCTGGAGAGGCGGTCCAGTCGCAGGAATCCGCGCTGCTTTTTTCCGAGCGCAGCGAACACGTTCCGGAGCTGCTCAGCGTGGCGATGAACACCGGGTTGCCGCCGTTGTGCTCCATGTAGAGGTTCGGCTGGCCGTCGACGCCTTTGCCGGGGACCAGCTGACCCAGCGCCACGAAATAGATGTACGAGCCGTCGCTCGACGCGCCGACGACACCCTGAACCATCGGCCCCGTCGTGGCGTCCGCGCCGTTCGTGTCGACGGTGATGTCTTTCAGCGACCGGCTGTCGACGTTGTATTCGTATAGGTCGGCGCCGTTGTTTTCGCTGCCCGTGTTCGACTGTGCGGTCAGCTCGGCGCTGCTTGTGAAGAAGACGTGCGACCCATCTTGGGAGGCAGCCCAGAACGTTGCCGGCTCAGGGGTCGTGACGGCCGGCGCTGGCCCTGGCGCAGGGGCCGACAGCTCGACGGTCGTTTCAGCGTCGATCCGATCGTAGACCTCCGGGAGGCCGGCTTGTTCGATGTCCGGTTCGCCTTCGCCGCCACCGGCGGGTGCCTGGAAGACGACCTGCGAGCCGTCTTTCGAGATCGCGTTTTCCACGCGCCTGTCGATGTATTCGCCAGTGGTGTACGCGGCCTTGCTGCCAGCGCCGGCCGTCGCGCTGGTGGCGGGGCTGCCGCTGGGCAGGATGCCGACAAGCCGAACGTGCCCGCCGGAGCTTTCGTAGAGGCTTTCGACGGGAATTTCTTCTACTGGCGGGGGCGCTTCGGGCGTGAGCTGCGAGGTCGACTCGAAGAGGATGTGCGACTCGTCTTCAGACGCGCCGGCGTATGCCGAGAAGTCGGCGATGAAGAAGCAGATCGCAAGCAGCGCCACGGGGCACTGTGCTTCGGCCGAGACCGTTGGCTGCGCGTTGTTCACCAGCGAGTAGGCTCCGCTCGGATCGCGCAGGAAGAGGTTGAAGACCCCCGGTGTCGCTTTCGGCGTCAGTGCGACCAGCGGTACGCGGATGACCGCCTGTGAAACGTCCTTCGAGAAGTCATAGCCGACCACGTAGGCCTTCGCCGCTTCGGCGATGGGCACTTCTGGCGTTAGCTCGGTTGTTTCCCAGCCGGTTTCGGATCGAGCGCTGACGTGCGCAGCCAACAACGCGGTGTTACCCAGCGCTCCAGGGAAGGCCTCATTTCCGAAATAGGCGATTCGTTCGCCTTCGGGGGAAAGCTGAACGGGTGTGAGCCCCGCCGTGATTGATGCGAAGCCACCCTTTTCTGTCGGGGAGACCTTCTCGTAGGCGCGGCAATCGGGAAGCGAGGTCGATGCCCCCGTGATCTCGGCGGCATTTGGACAGGACGAGAGGGCGAAGGCGTCGCCGGACTCAAACAGCAGCGTCGCAGCGAGCAGCGCGGACAATGCTATGGCCATGGCGATGCCGGTGAGAGCGCCACGAATCGACACCGTCCAACCGCGCATTGCAGTCTCCCGACATGTCTTCAATTTATTCCCCTTGACGACTAAGACTCTGAAATGCGGACGGTGACCACCGAGAAGGCAGCCACCGTCCGTACACTAACAGCAAACACTACATGACGTCACTACATGACGTGACCATGTAACAACATGGCGCGTCGTTACGACAAGGGACTACGCGTCCCAGCTTAGGGTTCCGCCGGCTTTGAGGCCGGAGTCGGAGTTACCTTCGTACGTGCCTTTGCTTTCCAGTGCGTAGGTGCACCCGGCGCCAACGCCTTCTGACGTGATGCCCTTGACAGCGGGGTTGATTCCGAGCTGGCCACCACCGTTGTTTACGTATTTGACGGTGTTCAGCGAGGTGTTGTTCGCCGCGAGGACTTTCACTTCACATGCCGTCGCGGTGATGATGATGTTGTTGAGGATCTTGACCGAGCCATTGGCGTTGAATTCATATTCGGCCGGCGTGATCGTCGCTGCGAGCCCGAAGGCTTTGCAGCCGGTGTAGTTCACCGTGGCGACCTGCGTTGTGGCTTTCGTTGTTTTCACTGTGCCGCTGACTGCGATCGTGGTGCAGACGACTTCGCCCGCTTTGGTCACGAATTTCTGGTTCTGTAATGCTTTGCCGGTCAGTGCACCGGTCGCGGATGCTAAGAAGTTGCTTGCTCCCGCGCTCGCAACCGACGTGACGCCAATGGCGCACACGGCCACGAGGGCGAGTCCTACGAGCTTGATGCGTTGCATTGCTTACCGCTCCTTTGTATGAGGAGCATGAGGACGCAAGTCGATATCTAGCTCGCCGAGCCCTGTGTACGGACTTCTCCCGCAGGCGCCGATCGCTGATTCGCGCTGCGGTAATCGTCCGACCGCGAATTCAGACATGCCGACATCCGTCGTGCAGAGCCCCGTAGGGACAGTTCCCCGACCGTAGAGAGTCTTGCGCATCGTGCTCCCGTTGTTGTGAGCTGGCCGTACGGCCAGATCGTGACTATGGTTCGACTCGACTCCGTGCGGTATATCCCCGTTTATGGGACGGTACGCTCGGGGCCGTCGCTTCTATCCCCTGCGCCTGGATGTAGCCAGACACTTTGGGGACAGCACGTTGTCTAACAGACATGCCGAAGAGTTGCAATAGTTGTCAGTAGTAGACAGACAACGCTCTTATTCCCTCCTATGGAGACGCAGCGTATTAGCAGGGATTTAGGCGCTTTAGCAGCCGGGCTGCGAATGGGAAACATGATGAACGTGCGACTCGCTTGAGGGTTGCCATCGCGGACCACAGATGGGATCGACGGAGAGCAGATGCAGGCCGATGATGACGGCCGTCATCATCTTGTCGAGTCGCCTCGACTAATGATTTGGTATGCCATAATCTCAGCTCATGACAGGCAAGGAACTGCTTCGCACGCCCGCTGTGGAGGACTACTCCAAGGCGATCTTCTCGCTCGAATCGCGCGGCGAGGAGCCGGTCTCGACGACGGCGCTCGCCGATCGACTCGGCATCACCTCGGGCTCGGTCTCGGCGATGCTCAAACGCCTTGACGAGCTCGGTCTCATCAACCACGTCCCCTACCGCGGCGTGCGCCTGACCGACGACGGCCGGAGGATCGCGCTCGAGGTCATCCGCCACCACCGATTGCTCGAGAGCTACCTGGCCGAGGCGCTCGGCATGCCGTGGGATCGCGTGCACGCCGAGGCGGAGGTGCTCGAGCACGTTCTCTCGGAGGACCTGGAGGCGCTGATCGCGGCGAAGCTGGGGCACCCCGCCGTCGATCCTCACGGCGACCCGATTCCGACTGCGGAGCTCGAGCTCAACGAGCCCTTGACCCACGACATGGAGAGCATGATGCCCGGCGACGAAGGCCTGTTCGTGCGAGTCTCGGATTCCGATCCCGGGATGCTGCGCTATCTCGCCGACCGCGGGATCTCGCCGGGAGAACGGTTCCTGGTGCGCGAGCGGCAGCCGTTCGGGGGCCCGCTGTTCGTGATCTTCGGCGAGCGCGAGCACGCCATCGGTGGCGAGCTTGCGGGGGCAATGCGCGTGCAGGTCGACGGCCCGCCCGGAAGGGCACGCGAGCTGCGGGAGAGCAAGCGCTGAGGATGGCCGCCCCCGAGATCACCGCATCCCCCCTCCTCGGACAGCGCCAACTCACCGACGAGGACATCGCGCGAGCGCACGACCGCTCTCGCGTGCACCACGCGCGGGCCGCCAACAAGCGCGGGCGACTGCTGTGGCTGCTCGTCGGCCCGGGCCTGCTGGCGATGCTCGGCGAGAACGACGGGCCGAGCATGATCGGCTACGCCTCCGATGGCGCGCAGTACGGGCTCGGCTTCTTCGTGCCGTTCATCCCAGTGCTGTTCGCGATGGCGTTCGTATGCCAGGAGATGTGCATGCGCATCGGCGCGGTCACCCATCGCGGCTACGGCGAGCTCGTGCTGCAGCGCTACGGCAAGGTCTGGGGATGGTTCGGCGCCGGGGACCTGTGCCTGACGAACCTCGTCACGCTCGTCGCGGAGTTCGTCGCCATTCGCGTCGGCCTCGCGTACTTCCACCTCGGCTCGGGCGTCGCGGTGGCGCTCGGCCTGACACTCGTGCTGTTCACGCTCAGCGGCGGGCGCTACTGGCGCTGGGAGCGCACCGTGCTCGGCCTGGCCGCGTTCAACGGCCTGTTCCTCGTGGTGGCGATCATCGTCAAACCCCATTTCGGCACGCTCGCGAGCTCGCTGTCGTTCAGCCCGCTGCCACACGGGAGCCTCAACACCCTGCTGCTCCTCCTCGCCTCCACGATCGGCGCGACCGTCACCCCGTGGATGATCTTCTTCCAGCAGAGCGCCTCGGCTGACAAGGGCATGACGCCAGCCGACGTGCGCCACGGCCGCTACGACACCGCGCTCGGCGCCGTGCTCGCCTCGATCTTCGGCATCGGGGCGCTGATCGCCGGAGCCGCGCTGCTGCACAGCGGCTCCGGCATCCAGGGCTTCGCCGGCGCGGGCTTCCCCGCCGCGCTCTCGAAAGTCGCCGGCAGCGCCGCCGGGACGCTTTTCGCGCTCGGGCTCATCGAGGCGGGGGCTGTCGCGATCCTCACGATCTCCGCCAGCACCGCCTACGCGGCCGGCGAATGCGTCGGCGTGTCGCACAGCTTCAACACCTCGCCGCGCAACGCCGCCGTCTTCCATGCGGTCAACGTCGGTGTCGCCCTGATCGCCGCCGCCGTGATCCTCATCCCCGGAGCGCCGCTGCTGTCGATCGCGCTCAACGCGAACGTGCTCGCGACCGTGCTGCTGCCCGTCAGCCTGCTGTTCGTGCTCACGCTCGCCAACGACCGCGAGCTGATGGGGCCGTGGGTCAACAAGCGATCCACGAACCTCATCGGGATCGTCGTGATCACGTTCGTCGGCTGCTGCGGCGCCGCGTACGGGATCGACTCGTTCCTGCAGACAGTCGGGCTGATCGGCTCATGAGCGAGGAGGAACGGCGCGAGGCGGTCGTCCACCACGCGCCGCACCCCGAGCAGGAGCTGATCATGCACCTGGAGCCCGATCAGCTTGTCAACGAGACCTTCCGACCGGTGCCGCGGGCCGTCCTCGGCCGACGAGCGCTCTTCGGGCTGTGGGCCCTGCGGATCTTCTGCGTGTCGGTCAGCGCGATGGTGCTCTACACGTTCGTCGACCGGCTGAACTGACTTAGAACCTGTTTCTAATCGGCTCTGCGCTCTTCTCTCGCGATCGTCGTAACGGCCTCGATGTCCTCGATATCGCTCGGCCGCCCGCTGGCGTACTTCATGCGGATGAGATCGTCCACTCCGACGATGCTCAGAACGATCCCGTCCAGATCGGTCGTAAGAGCACGCGCGCGCATTCCGGCATATGCGGTGGCACCGGGGACCTCGTTGAGGATGTGCAGATCCCCATGTCGAGTGCTGAGCGGCGGCACGATCGGGGCGATGCGGAGCTGCTCCGCAGTGGGCGTCGGAGCGCCGGGCCCGAGCTCGGCGGGATGAGCGTCGAGAGTCACGAGTGCCGCTGTCAGTCGCTCGAAGTTCTCCTGGTCGGGTGCGGGTATGACGTCCAGATCCTTGGTTGTGCGCCGGCGTCCATGCACCTGCGCTGCAACCCCGCCGATCACCAGGTAGTCCACGCCGTGCTCGGCGAGCGCCCGAAACAGCTCTCGGAGATCCAGCGGGCGCTCGGGCGAGTCGCTCACGAGCTCACGCGACGCGTCGCCCGATGGCTGGCCCTTCGTGCCTCTGCCCCCGCGATCTCCAGCTGGGTGGCAACCAGATTCCAGGATGCCGCCTCGCGCAGCCGCTCGCGCGCTGTGGGCAGCACGGCCGTCCCCTCGAGGTCGGGCACTTGCGTCGCGTCGAGCTTGAGGCGCTCGCCGAGCACCATCAGCAGGTTGGCGAGCCGCTCGAGCGTCGGCGACTCGACGCCACGCTCGATGCGGCTGATCGCGTCCTGACTGGTCCCTGCGCGCAGCGCAAGCCCTCGTTGGCTGACGCCTTGGCGTTTTCTCGCTTCGCGCAACAGCGCGACTGCATCTGTCTCTTGACACCGCATACGGTGTCAGAATACCAAGCGCACAGTTCAGTCAGCCGTGACCGTCTCCGCTCACCCGGCCGGCACCCACGGACCATGCCACCCCCCAAGCCCCGCGGTGAGCCGCTCAGCCTCCTCCGGACCCCACGTTCCCTTCGCGTACGGGTGCACGGGCCCCGGCGAGTCGAGCAGCGGCTGCACGATCCGCCAGCACGCCTCGACGCTGTCCTCGCGGGTGAAGTGCGTGCTGTCGCCGACTAGCGCCGCGTGGAGCAGTACCTCGTACGGGGTCGCGCCCTCCCCTCCCTCCTGCGCGAACTCCATGTCGAGCTCGATCTCCTGCGGGCCGGAGCGGTCGGCGCGCTGCGCGTCGAGCACGATCCGCACGCCCGTCGCGGGATCGATCTTGATCACGATCTGGCTCGGCTGCGGCCGGCGATGCGCCTTGCCCATGAACCCCAGCCGCGGCGGGTGCTTGAACACGAGGCGTAGCTCGGTCTGCGTGACGGGCAGTTGCTTGCCGGTGCGGATGTAAAACGGCACGCCCGCCCAGCGCCAGTTGTCGATCTCCAGGCGCAGCGCCGCATAGGTCTCAGTATCCGACTCGCTCGCCACGCCGTCGATCGCCCGGTAGCCGTCGTACTGGCCGCGTACGTGGTGCGCCGGGTCGGCGTCGGCGGTCGCGCGGAAGACCGCGAACTTCGCGTCCTTGATCGTTTCCACGTCGTCGCCCGCGGGCGGCTCCATCGCGGCGGCCGCCATCAGCTGAAGCAGGTGATTTACGACGACGTCGCGCAGCGCGCCCACCGGGTCGTAGAAGTGCCCGCGGTCCTCGACCCCGAAGCTCTCCGCCATGGTGATCTGCACGCACGCGAGGTAGTTGCGGTTCCACACCGGCTCGAGCATCGAGTTGGCGAAGCGCAGGTAGAGGATCTCTTCGAGGCCCATCTTCCCGAGGAAGTGGTCGATCCGGAACAGCTGCGACTCCTGCAGGTAGTTGTGAAGTTCGGCCGAGAGCGCCCGTGCCGAGGCCAGGTCGTGGCCGAACGGCTTCTCGACCACCACGCGCCCGCCTTCGATCAGCTTCGCCTCGGACAGGCCCTTGATGACGGTGGCGAACAGCGACGGCGGGATCTCCAGATAGAAGACGCGGGTGTGGTGCTCGCGGATCGCGTCGGCGATGCGCCCGTAGGTGGCGTCGTCGGCGAAGTCGCCGCTCACGTAGGACAGTCGAGCCGCGAGACGCTCGAACACGGTCTCGTCGATCGTCTCCCCCGCCGCCTCGATCGATTCGCGGGCGTGCTCGCGCAGCCGCTCGACGGTCCAGTCCTCGACGGCGACGCCCACGATCGGGCAGTCGAGCAATCCGCGCGACTCCAAGCGGTAGAGCGAGCGCAGCGTCATCTTCTTCGCGAGGTCTCCGGTGATGCCGAATATGACCAGCACGTCCGCCTTGCGATGCTGCTCCACTTCGCTCATTGGTCTGGTTCCTCGCTTGCTGGCGTTGACGATTGCCCTCGCTCAGTAGACCACCAAGCGCACGATCGCGAACACACCCACCGCCACGATCGTTGCCCGCAATGCCGCCGGCGGCAAACGTCGCCCGTAGCGCGCACCCAGCTGAGCGCCCGCGATCGACGTGCACGCGATGATCCCCGCGGGCGCCCAGTCGACGTGCGCGGCGAAGATGAAATACAGGCCCGACACGCCGTTGACGAGCCCCGCGAGCACGTTCTTGAGCGCGTTCGTGCGCTGCAGGTCCTGGGACAGCGCCACGCCGAGGATCGCGAGCAGCATGATCCCCTGCGCGGCGCCGAAGTAGCCGCCATACACGCCCGTGAGGTAGACCGCGAGCAGCGTGAGCACGCCGCCGTCCCTGCCATCGAGATCGATGTCGCGCCTGAGCATCCAGCGCGCGATGCGCGGCTGCGCGACCGTGAGCGCGAGCGCGGCGAGGATGAACACCGGCACGATGTCCTTGAACGCCGACGAGGGCAGCACCAGCAGCAGCACCGCGCCGGTGATGCCGCCCGCCACCGACATCGTCCCGAACCGCAGCGCGCGCCGCGCCTGGCCGGAGAGCTCGCGGCGATAGCCGATCGCACCCGAGACCGAGCCCGGCACGAGGCCGATCGTGTTCGACACGTTCGCTGTGACGGGTGCGTAGCCGAACGCGAGCAGCACGGGGAAGGTGATCAGCGTCCCGCTGCCGACGACGGTGTTGATCGTGCCCGCCGCGAGGCCCGCGAGGGCGATCGCGACGATTTCGCCGGCGGTCAACTCAGGCCAACGTTCGAGTGTGCTGCGGACGACAACGGACACCTTCTGGCTAGGGTTGAGCGATGGACGTCGAGAAGGCTATCCGCACCCGCCGCACCCACAAGGCGTTCGGAGCGCTCGCGCTCGACCGCGACACGCTCGCCGAGCTGTTCGAGCTCGCGAGCTGGGCGCCCAACCACCACCTCACCAACCCCTGGCGCTTCCGCGTGCTCGGCCCGCACGCGCGCGAGCGGCTGATGGAGCTGGCCGAGCAGGAGAAGCCCGGCTCGGCGGTCAAGCTGCGCCGCGCCCCCACACTCGTCGCCGTCAGCGCACACCTCACGGGAGATCCAGCTCAGGACCGCGAGGACCTGCTCGCGACCGCCGTGGCCGCCTACCTCGTGCTGCTCGGCGCGCACGCGCGCGGGCTGGCCGGCTACTGGCGCACCGTCTCGCTGCTCGACGACCCGCGCGGACGCGAGATCCTCCAGATCCAAGCCGACGAGACGCCCGTCGGGCTGCTGTATCTGGGCGAGCCAGTCCAGGAGCAGCGGGTGCCGGAGCGAACGCCGATCTCCGAGCTCGTCACCTACCTTGACTGACCGGCGCGTTAGCCTTTGTCCGATGTTCGCGACCGTTGCCGTACAGGCTCTGTTCGCGCTTGCGGGAGCGCTACCGGCGAGCGCCGCCACGCCGGCCGCGCCCGAAACGTCGCCTGCCGGCACGCGACTGCTCGCGCTTCCATCGCACACGATCTCCAACGGCACGAGCCCGCTGAAGGTCACGATGTCCGGTCCTCCGGCGCCAGACTCGCCGCCACCGACGCTCCACCCCACGGTGGCTGGCACGTGGAGCATCGTGGGCAATGCGGAGGTGTTCACCCCCACCTCCACGCTCGAACCGTGCTCGAGCTACACGCTGACCGTGTGGGCGCACACCCATGTCACAAACGGGCGCGAACTCGGCCGTCGCCACACGGTCGGCCTGAACGTGGCGTGCCCGCCGATCGCGGGCGTGCAGATGGCGCTCGCCCGTCTCGGCTATCTCGGCGCGAAGTTCCACCCCCGCTACACCGTCCACATCCCCAGCGGGCGCGAGACCCGCGGCGAAGCGGCCGCGCTCGCGTTCCACCCGCCGCGCGGTGCGCTCGCGCCCGACCCCTCCGATGCCCCTCCGGTCGACATCGGCCACCTCGACGCGACCACGCGCGGGGCGCTCACCGTCTACCAGGACGACCACGGCATATCGGCCACGGGCGAACCGAACCACGACACGTGGGCGTCACTGCTGTCCGCTGAGACCGCCGACAGGCACAACCGCACCCCCTACACGTGGGTGTCGGTGTCCGAGTCGATACCCGAGACGCTGCACGTCCACCGTGGCCACCACGTCGTGTTCAGCACCCCGGTCAACACGGGCGTGCCTGGCGCCGAAACCGAACGCGGGATCTTCCCGATCTACTCGCGCTTCACCTCCACCACAATGAGCGGCACCGACGTGGACGGCACCAAATACGTGGTGCCGGGGGTGCCGTGGGTGAACTACTTCAACGGCGGCGACGCCGTCCACGGCTACCCCCGCGCGTCCTATGGCACCCCGCAGTCAAACGGCTGCGTGGAGCTGCCGATCGAAGCGGCCCACACCGTCTTCGGGATGCTCGCGCTCGGCGACATCGTCGTCGTCGGCGGCTGAGACCGCCTCCGAGCGGCGCTACTTGACCGTCAGCGTGCCTTCCATCCCAGCCTGGCGGTGGCCCGGCACGGAGCAGAAGAACTTGTAGGTCCCCGGTTTGAGGTTGAGCGCGACCGTCTTCGATTCGCCCTGGAAGGTCGGCGTCGAGCCGACGGTTTCACCGGAGGCGGACTCGACCGTCACGTTGTGGCCGAGCGAGGACATGTTCGTGAAGTCGATCGACACCGAGCCGGCTTTCGCCGACAGCGAGGTCGTGTTGTAGGACAGCTGGCCTTCGCTGTTGGCTTCGAGGCTCAGCTTCTGCCCGGCGGAGCCCGTGCTGGGCGCGGGCGTGGAGGCCGTGGTCGCGGTGCTGGCGGTCGTGGCTTCGGTGGCGCTCGGCGTGGTGGCCGACGAGCTCGTGGTGCTGGAGGAGCTCCCGCACCCCGCCAGCAGGAGCAGGCCCGCGAGCAGCAGGGCCGGTGTGGTCTTCGAGATCGAGTGTGGGCGCTTCGCTGCTTGTTTCAGGATCACGGTCGTCTCCTCCTGCATTGGGGGTCTCCCCTGCTAGGACGCCACCGCGGATGGAACCTTCCCCGAGGTCTACGGCGCGGCCGGCACGACCACGAGCGGCCCGTCAACATCCGGGAGCCCGGAGGTGTCGAAGACCGGCCCCTCGAGGCGCTCGACGTGCGCGGAGGCGTCCAGGAACTCGTCCGCGGTCTCGAGGAAGTTGACGCGCTGCGTGCGGTAGTGCATCGGCACGACCCAGCGCGGCGACAGGCGCGCGACGATCGCGCCTGCCTGCTCGGCCCCGATCGTCGGCCCGCCGCCCACAGGCACGATCAGCAGGTCGACCTCTCCGATCGCCTGCTCCTGCTCCGCGCGCAGCGAGCTCTGCCCGAAGTCGCCCATGTGGCAAACGCGCAGCCCGTCCAGCTCGAACACGAAGATCGTGTTGGGACCTCGCGCGGTGCCAGCCTGCTCGTCGTGCTCGGAGGCGATCGCGGTGACGTCCCCGAGCGGCGAGGCGAGGGTTCCCGCGGTCGAGCGCAGGATCGTCGGCTCCCCGCCGACCGCATCGACACCGTTGTGGTCGCGGTGCTCGTGCGTCACGAGCAGCAGGTCCGCGTTCACGTCCACGATCGGCGGATAGTCGAACTGCATCCCGCGCGCGCTCGCCAACGCGGACATGTCCGCGAACGGGTCGATCGCCACCGCCGCCTCGGCGGTGCTCAGGTGAAAGGCCGACTGCCCGAACCACTCGACGCGCATGCCCGTCATTTTTATCTATCGCTCGATCGAGTGCTCAGGAGTTGTCGATCTTGCTTCCACTCGGAGCGAGCACGTACCAGCCGGCGCCGAAGGCGGTGGAGCCCTCGCCGTAGGCGTCGCCTGCGTCCTTGTCCTGGACGAAGTAGTAGAGCGGGTGGCCCTTGTACGTCACCTGCGTGGTGCCGTCGGCGCGCACGATCGTGCCGAGGTCGGCTGACTTCGCGGCGCCACCGCTGGTGGGCGTGCCGCTGGTGGTCACCGGCGGCCACGCCGACGCGCACGCTCCCGTGCAGGCGGATGCTCCGCCCCTGTCGCCCTCGAACAGGTACACGGTCAATTTCTTCGGGCCGGCCGCGAGCACCGTGCCGAGCTTGGAGTGCTTCGTCGTGATCGCCACTCCGCTCGCCGCGGGGGTGCTTGCCGTCGTGCTCTTGGTGGTCGAGCTTACGTGGCTGTAGGCGGAGCCGCCCGTGGCGGCCGCGCTCTTGGAACTGGACGTGGTCGAGCTGTAGCTGTTGCTGCTTCCGCAGCCGGACAGCAGCGCGAGCGCGGCCGCGGCGCCGGCGAGCATGACTGGACTCTTCACCTGTACCTCCTGATGGCTGGACGGGGTGCTCGGCCATGTAGATGCCGAAGCGAGCGCGATCCTTCCCGTCCGTCTCTACGGCTCGGTGTGCACGACCACTTCGACGATGCCCTCGACCCGCTGGTGCAGCTCGTCCTCGAGCTCGCTCGCCAGCCTGTGCGCGTCGGTCAGCGACACGCCGGCGCCCAACCCGAGCGTGAGGAACACCACGCGCCCGGCGTCGGTGGAGAGGAGCCTCACTCGATGTGGGTCCGCGCCGGTGCGCTCGCACACGTACTCCTCGATCTCGTTGACCGCCAGCAGGTCCGAGGCCTCGTCGGGACGCCGCGCGTGGAGCGGGCGCTCGAGCGGCTCGAGGTGGGTCTGCACGTCGTCGACGCCGGGGCGCGAGCGGATCTCCTGCTCGACGCGCTCGGCGATCTCGTGCGCCTCCTGGAGGTCGAGGTCGTCGGGGAACTTCAGGTGCAGCGACACGCTCGTGGTGCCCTGCTGCTCGAAGATGGAGATGTCGTGCGCCTCCCTGACGAGCGGCTCGGACAGCGCGATCGAGAGCACCCGGTCGCGCAGGTCCAGCCCGCTGCGCCGCGGCTCCACGTGCACCACCACGTCGCTACCCGGCAGCGCCTGCTCGACGGCGCCCTCGATCAGATCGGCGGTGCGGTGGCCCTCGACGACCGCCTGTCCGGGCGGGACGCTCACGACCACGTCGGCGAAGTAGCGACCGGCGGACTCGCGCAGCCGCAGCCGACTCAGCTCCACGTCCTCCCCCAGGCCCGCGATCGCGAGCTCCGCCGCGGCTCGAGCCTGCGCCGGAGTGCGGTCCATCAGCACGTTCGCGTTCTCCGCGATCAGCCGCGTGGCGGCGATGAAGATGATCGCGGCGACGAGCAGCGCGGCGATCGCGTCGCCCTGGTGGAAGCCCCAGTGCACTGTCAGCAGCCCGACGAGCACCGCCAGCGACCCCGCCATGTCGCCGGCGAAGTGCAGTGCGTTGGAGCGCAACGCGGGACTGCCGACGCGGCGAGCTGCGTTGAGCGACACGCGGGTGCGACTGAGGTCGAGGATCACCGCGAGCGCGATCACCGCGAACTGGTACCAGTGAATCCGGGGCGCCCCGCCGCCTTCGATCAGGTGCCGACCCGCGTCGACCGCCACCAGCAGCCCACCCATCAGCAGGATCGCCGCCTCTCCGAGCGCGCCGAGGTTCTCCGCGCGCCGGTGCCCGTAGGGGTGGCCGTGATCGGCCGGGCGCCCGCCGAGGCGCACCGCGAAGAACGTCAGCACCGCCGCGACCACGTCGCCGCTGGACTCGATGCCGGCGGAGATCAGGCCGAGGCTGTGCGTGGCGAGGCCCACGCCGAGCTTGATCGCGACGAGCACGCCGGCGACGGCGATCGACACGAGCGTGGTGCGCCGTGCGAGCTCCCGCTCGCTGTCGTGGACCCGCGCCATCGCTGGAGACTAGAACGTCGGACGGGCGGCATTGCCGCAGGTGAGCCGGTCCTGCGCGGGGCGTATCTTGGAGCCGTGACACACGACCACGCCGGACACAGCCACGCCATCGACGCCGAGGCCGATCGTGGCCGCCTCGCGGGCGCGCTCGGGCTGATCCTCGCGTTCATGGCGGTCGAGGTGACGGTCGGCGTGATCGCGCACTCGCTCGCGCTGCTCTCCGACGCGGGACACATGCTCACCGACGCCGGCGGGATCGCCCTCTCGCTCGTGGCGCTGCGGCTCGCGGCACGTCCGGCGGCGGGCGCGATGACGTTCGGATTTCGGCGTGTGGAGATCCTCTCCGCGCAGGCCAACGGCGTGACGCTGCTGATCCTCGCGGCGTTCATCTCCTACGAGGCCATCCGGCGCCTGTTCGACCCTCCCCACGTCCGCGCGGGGCTGATCCTGGGCGTCGCGCTGGTCGGCGTGGTGGTGAACCTCGCCGCGGTGTGGATGCTCGCGAGCGCGAACCGCCGCAGCCTGAACGTCGAGGGCAGCTTCCAGCACCTCCTCACCGACCTCTACGGGTTCGTCGGCACGGCCATCGCGGCGGGCGTGATCCTCGCGACCGGCTTCCAGCGCGCCGACCCGATCGTGTCGCTGCTGATCGCCGCGCTGATGCTCCGCGCGGGCGTATCGCTGGTGAAGGCCTCCGCTCGCGTGTTCCTCGAGGCCGCCCCCGAGGGCCTTGACCCAGAGACGATCGGCGCTGCGTTCGTCGCTCAGGCGGGCGTGGTGGAGGTGCACGATCTGCACGTGTGGGAGGTCACGAGCGGCTTTCCGGCGCTCTCCGCGCACGTGCTGGTGGGCGCGGAGAACGACTGCCACCTCGTGCGTCGGGCGCTCGAGGCGATGCTGCGGGAGCGCTTCGCGCTCGACCACACGACGCTGCAGGTCGACCACGAGCCCACGGGCGAGCTGCTCGAGATCGCGGGGATGGGATCGTGATCCGCGTCCTCGTGGGGCTGTTCGGCGGCGCGCTGGTGCTGTCGATGCTGATGGAGATCTTCGTCGCGTTCCTGCTTCCCCGGCGGGTCAAGCGCGACCCGAAGATCGTGCGCTCGATCTTCACGTTCGCGTGGGGTCCGTGGCGGTGGATGGCGCGCCGGCTGCCCGCCCAGGCGGCGGACACGATGCTCGGGATCTACGGCCCGTTTGGGCTGCTGCTGAACCTCGTGCTGTGGGTCGCGGCGATGATGCTCGGCTACGCGTGCCTGCAGTGGGCCGGCGGCTCGCACCTCACGGTCGGACACGCGGTGAGCTTCGGCAACGACCTGTACTTCAGCGCCGCGACGATGGCCGCGAGCGCACCCGACGGGATGGGCGCGCACAGCACGTTCGCGCGCATCGTCCAGGTGGTCGACGCGGGCAGCGGCCTCGCGGTGATCGCGATCGTGATCGGCTACCTGCCCTCCCTCTACCAGGCGTTCTCCCGCCGCGAGGCGACCGTCTCGCAGCTCGACGCGCGCGCGGGCTCGCCTCCCAGTGCGGGGCGACTCGTGCTGCGCTCCACCCAGCGCGACGGCTGGCCCGCCCTCAACCGCTACCTGAGCGGCTGGGAGACGTGGGTCGCGGAGCTGATGGAGACCCACCTCGCCTACCCCGTGCTCGCCTACTTCCGCTCCCAGCACGTCAACCAGAACTGGCTATCGGCGATGTGCGCGCTGCTCGACGCGTGCGCGTTCACCGTGTCGGCCGCGCCGCCCGGAACGGTCGACTCGGCGCGCTTCACGTTCGCGATCGCCCGCCACGCGGTCGTGGACCTCAGCTACAGCTTCCACGTCGAACCGTCCCCGCCGGAGGTCGATCGTCTGCCCATCGAGGATCTCCGCGAGCTACTGCGCCAGCTGCACGAGGTGGGCGTCGAGCCGGGAGCGGACGAGGCGACGATCGCAGAGCGCCTGACGAAGATGCGCTCGATCTACGAGCCCTACATCAACGCGCTCGGCCAGCGCCTGGAGCTGCCGCTGCCGCAGTGGCTCGCGCCGGAGTCGCCGACCGACAACTGGCGCACGACGCAATGGCATTGAGTTCATCTTGATGCTCTCGCATCTCGATGCTAAAGTGCGGTGATGATGTCCAAAGTTCGCACCACGCTCACACTCGACGAGTCGGTCATGAGGGCGGTGAAGATGCGCGCGGCCCGTACGGGCCGCGGCGACAGCCAGGTGATCGAGGATTCACTGCGTCGCGACCTGGGGCTCGATCTACTCGAGCGCCTATGGGAGCGCAACGACCTCTCCGAGGGCGACGCCACCGCGCTTGCCGTTGAGGCGCAGCACCAGACGAGACTTCGTCGGCGCTGACGGGTGCGGGCGGTCCTCGACCCCAACGTGGTCATCTCCGGCGCGCTCTCGCCACGAGGCGCCCCGGCTGACATCCTACGATCGCTCGCCGGGGGCGAGTTTGAGCTCATCGCTTCCCAGGCGCTGCTGGACGAGCTTCAGCGAGCGCTTGCCTATCCCAAGCTGCGGCTACATATCAGCGAGTCAGACGCAGCCGGCCTGGTGCGGTGGGTCGCCGACACCGCCAGCATGGTCGTTGATCCGGATACCGACCCGCCGGTGCACTCGCGTGATCCGGACGATGACTATCTGATCGTCCTCGCATCGGCGCATCGCGCGGCTCTGGTATCGGGCGACAAAGACCTTCTCGCTCTCGAGGGGGAAATCCCCGTGTTCTCGCCACGTGCCTTTCTCGATCTGCTCGCCGGCGCCTGACATTCGCCGAGCTTCCCGGTTTGCGCCTCAGCCCCCGGGCGTAGCGGTCGATAGCAACAATGGACCGCTCGATCGCTCCATTTGCCCCGCGCGCGGTTTTATCTGCCGATCAGCCGGGCACCATATTTTTGACGCAGTACGCAGGGAGACGCGCATTGAGCGTCGAAGGACCCACGCAGGAGCGCCTCAAAGCAGGGTAATTGACAACGCAACTATCGAGGCGTATAATTCCGACTCCAAGCATCGGATTAGAAGGACACCCCTCATGTCAGACACAGCAACCCCCACTCTAACGCTCGACCCGACCGCTCCCGTGCAGGACCCGGAGCTCGAGGCCGAGACCACCAACGACGCCCCCGCCGTCGCACCCGACCGGCTCGACAGCCCGATCGAGCGCCTCGACCTCGCAACCAGCGACACGTTCATCCCCGAGGCGGTCGACCAGCTGCTCGCGCACTCGCGCCGCTACCCCCTGCTCACACCCGCCCAGGAGATCGACCTGGCCAAGCGGATCGAGCGCGGCGACCTGCACGCGAAGGAACTGCTCGTCAACTCCAACCTGCGTCTCGTCGCGTCCAACGCGCGGCGCTACCAGAACCAGGGCCTGCCGCTCGGCGATCTCGTCCAGGAGGGCATGCTCGGATTGATCCGCGCGAGCGAGAAGTTCGACTGGCGCAAGGGCTTTCGCTTCTCCACGTACGCGACCCTGTGGATCCGTCAGGCGATCCAGCGCGGCCTGGAGAACTCGGGACGCACGATCCGCCTGCCCGTCCACGTGGCCCAGCGCTCGCGCAAGGTCGGCCGCGTGGAGCGCGAGCTGTCGGTGCGCCTCGGACGCGAGCCCACGCTGGAGGAGCTGGCCGAGGAGACCGGGCTGCCGATCGAGCAGGTCGAAGAGGTGCGCCACCAGCGCGCCGCTTTGGTGAGCCTCGACCAGCAGATCGGCGAAGACGGCGACACCGCTCTCGGCGACCTGCTCCCCTCCGACGCAGAGGTGCCGGAGGAGACCGCATGGGACAACGAGCGCGAGCGCATCGTCCACGAGGCGATCTCTCAGCTGCCGGACACCGAGCGCAAGGTGCTCACCCTGCGCTTCGGCACCGGCCGCGAGGAGCCTCAGACGCTCACCGCGATCGGCAAGCGACTCGGGTTCTCCGCGGAGCGGGCCTCACAGCTCGAGCAGCGGGCGCTGAAGAAGCTCGCCGAGTCGCCTGAGCTGGCGGCGCTGCGCGAGGCCGCGTAGAGCCAAGCACCACAGATCACCCGTTGATCGCGCAGCCCCGGCTGGGACCTCCCATCCGGGGCTGTCGTGTTTTTCGGGGCGTCCCATGCGCAGACAGCTGTCGGAGATAGCTGTTACCGTTTAATTCCTCATGAGTGTCAATGTGACCGAGGACAAGACGACACCAGGCGAGAGGTTTCTCGCCGGATTCGGCTCAATGGCGAGCCAGATTTGGGTGTCCGATGACTTCGAGTTCAGCGAGGAGGAACTGGACGAGATGTACGCCGAATGGGACGAGGAGGACAAGCTTTTCGGACTCTCCGACTAGCGCCTGATCCCAGCCTGTCTCCGCTCGGCTAACCTCTGCTCCATGTGCAGAAACATCCGAACGCTCTACAACTTCGAGCCGCCCGCCACCGACGATGAGGTGCAGGCCGCTTCGCTGCAGTACGTGCGCAAGATCAGCGGCTTCACCAAACCGTCACAGGCGAACACCGATGCCTTTGACCGTGCGGTCGCGGACATCGCGGCGATATCGGCGAGGCTGCTGGACGATCTGGTGACATCGCAGCCGCCGAAGGACCGTGAGGTCGAGGCGGCCAAGCACCGCGAACGCATCGCGCAGCGGTTCGCGGCCTGACAGGAAGCGAGCGAGGCCAGTGGTAGAGGAAGTGTCAGCGGCCGGGTTCGACCGCCGGATCGACGATAACCACGCCTGCAGCATCGAAGTCGCGTCGGTTTAGGGTCACAATCGCCAGATCGTGAGCCAGTGCGGTCGCAGCGATAAGGCTGTCCTTGACCGGCATCGCGCGCCCCGCTGCGCGAAGTGTCGCGAGCAACTCGGCCCAACGCAGACCCGTCGAGGCCTCCCACGGGATGCACTGCACCGTCTGCACTCCGTCCTCGAACCAGCGCTCCAGTCGGCTTCGGCGACGACCGCGCGGAAGCAGCAGGATGCCGAAACGGATCTCCCCCAGGATGATCGGATCGACGGCGACCTCGGGCTCGTTGTGCCCAAGCCACTCGACAACACGCTCGTCTGGGGCGGGCTTGGTCGCCTCCGAGAGGACGTTCGCGTCAAGCAGAAAGCGCGCCAATGCGATCAGCTAAGCGAGTCCGTCGACTCCGACTCGATCTCTACGAACCAACCCTCCTCCGGACACGACCGCAGCCAGTCCACCAAGCCGCGGTTCGGCGGCGGTGTTAGCCGGGTGAGCCGGTACTCATCAGGGCCGACTCGGTCGACCTCGAACTCCTCTCCCGCTTTGATGTCATCTGCAGCACGAAGCTCCGCCGGGAGAACGATCTGGCCCTTTGTCGAGATGGTGGTACGCATAGTGTGTAAGATAACATCTTACTAACCCTCGATGATGCATGCAAGGCCAGCCAGCGCGTCCTCGACGCGACCGGCCTTGGGCGACGTAGCGGCCTCGCGGCGTAAGCCACGTTGATGCGACGCGCGCGGAGCAGCCCGTGGCTCGCTATGCGGGAACTTCAGCGAGATATCGCAGCAGCTCAGGGATGACGACGGCGGCTTTCTCGCGGTGCGGCCAGTGCCCCGCCCCATCCACCATCAGCGCCCGGCTCGGGGCCGGAAGCAGATCGGCGGTGCGACCGTAGAGCTCCCGTTCGCCGAGCGTGTGGTCGCCGCCGACGATCAGCCCAGGCACGGCGCCGACGCGCTCGAGCACGGGCGCTCCGGCGAGCGGTAGGTCGCGGTAGTAGTCGATCGAGGCATCGAGGGTCACCGACGAGGCGAGCGCCTCCTGCGCCCGGCGCAGCGCCTCCTCGCGCTCGGGGCCCGACCAGTCCGGCGACCAGCGGCGGTAGAGGCGGTCGAGATACGCGAAGTCGTCGCGTCTGCAGCTCCAGGTGGCCCACGGCAGCTTCAGCCCGAGGAAGTGGCGCACCGACCACATCGCCTGGGGCGTGCGCCGCAGGACGCTCGGGTGCGGGATCCCGGAGGTCACGATCGCGCGAACACGGTCTGGCTGGAGCGCGGCAGCTACGTATGTGAGCAGCGCGCCCCAGTCGTGGCCGAACAGCACCGCGCGCCGCACGCCGATCGCGTCCAGCAGCCCCAGCGCGTCGCGGCCGAGCGTCTCCGGCTTGTAGTCGCGGCCGGGGACGATCGTGTCGGGGTGATAACCGCGCAGCCACGGAACCGTCACGCGCCAGCCCTCGTCGACGAGCGCCTCTTGGATCTCCGACCATGAGTACGGCGTGTCGGGGAAGCCGTGCCACAGCACGATGTCCGGGCCCTCTCCGGCCTGAGAGATAACGAAACGCTGCTGCTCGTGCGAGACGGTGCGGAACTGCACCAGATCAGTCTACGGGTGGGCTACGGAAGCGAGAGCGCCGCAAGCGAGACGGGTGAGACGACGACGTCACCCGGCCCGTAGCCGAAGTACTCGGCCCTGGCTTGAAAGCCCACCGTGTGCGCACCAGCCGCAACGTGCACGAGCGCCTGGATCGGCGTCTGCTCCCGTTGAGTACCGGCTACGGTGATCTCGCCGTGAGCCACCGCACGTTCGTCGAGGATCACTGCGTAGGAGACTTCAGCATGCGTATCAGCGGCGCCCCTGTTTTCGATGCCCGCGATCACCGATATGAGCAGGTGTCCGGGATGACGCGCGTCGATTCGCAGGTGTGTCGCCGACGGTCCACCGAATGGGCCGGGCGGTGGGCACGGGGGTGGAATTTCTCCAGGTCGGCCTCCGCCGTTGCACCCCCCTTTGCCCAAATCGGCAGCGGTGAAGTTGGTAGCGAGCTTCGCGCCGAGGGGAAAGCCCAGCGCCGTTGTCCCAACCGCGCCCTGCTGGAGGGCGCGAGCGCCAACGCTGTGCGTCGGCAGCGAGAAGGCCGCATACGACACACCTCCAAGGCTGACGAACAGCGCGATGCTCGCCACGACGTTCGCGTAGCTGACCCGCTTGCCAAGCCACGCCGACACGTCTCGCATCAGACGCTCGACACGTCCAGCCCGGTCCCCTGCAGCAAAGCATTGGCCTTGGCGTTGAGGATCGTGAACTCGCCCGTGAGGATCAGCACCCCGAGCACGATCATCACCGCGCCGCCCACCCCGATGATCACCGGGAAGTGGCGCTTGACGACGACCAGCGCGGACGTCATACGCTCGAACGCGAGCGCGATCAGGAGGAACGGGATCGCGAGGCCGGCGGAGTAGAAGGCGAGCAGCAGCGCGCCGTGCGCGGCGGAGCTGGAGATCGCGGCCTGCGTGAGGATCGCGCCGAGCGTGATGCTCGTGCACGGCGTCCACGCGATCGCGAACGCGGCTCCGGCGACGACCGGGCCGCCGCGGCCGGCTAGGCGCAACAGCTTCTCGGAGTGCCACTCGCGGTTGAACATCGCGATGAACGGGGTCGACAGGAAGATCAGCCCCATCAGGATGATCACCACTCCCCCGGCCTGCTCGAGCAGGTGTTTATGCGCGTTGAGGCTCGATCCGATCACCGTGGCGCTCATCCCGAGCAGGATGAAGATCGAGGAGAAGCTCGCGATGAACAGCAGGCTCGGCACGAGCACCCGCCGTGCTCCCACCCCGCCCTTGAGGTCCGCGGGCGTCACCCCGATCACCGTGGACAGGTAGCCGGGGACGAGCGGCAGGACGCACGGCGAGAGGAACGACACCAGTCCCGCCGCCAGCGCGAGCGGGATGCCGACCCCCGTGGCGGTGTCGGAGGAGGCGAGAACCGCGTGGAGAGGCATCAAAGCTGAACCTCGTGGACCGGCGCGCGGACGGCGGCTCGCAGCTCGGCGACCTCCCGCTCGAGCCGCTCGACGCGCTCACGCAGAGCCTCCAGATCGCTGGGCGAGGCGCCGGCGGTGAACGTGGGCCTGTGCTCAGTGGCGGGTGCGTGGGCTGGAGGAGCCGGCTCGTCCTCGGCGTCGGCCTGCAGCAGCTGGGCGTAGCGCTCCTCCTTGTGGCCGGGGCGGCGCTCCAGGCGCGCGACGAGCTCGCGCTCGATCAGCTCGTCGAGCGTGGCGTGCACCGCGGCTAGGTCGGAGAACGCGTGCATCCGCTCGCTGCGCTGCTTGAGCTCGCCCGGGGTCTGCGGTCCGCGCAGCATCAGCACGCACACGACCGCCTGCTCGGCGGAGTTCATCGGCAGCGCTTCGGCGAGCAGGTGCCTGTACTTGGCGGCGCGGTTGCCGCTCGCCAGACGCGTGAGGCCCTTGCGCTCCAAGCGGTGCAGCGCGTCACGGATCGTGGCCTCGTCGTAGTCGACCACCGGGTCGCGGTTGGTGGACTGGTTGCACGCCAGCCGCAGCGAGTTCAGCGACAGCGGGTAGACGTCGGGGGTGGTGCGCTGCTTTTCCAGCAGGCACCCCAGCACACGCGTCTCGGCGGCTGTGAGATTGGCTTTCACGACACCTGGGAGGGTAGCCGAGCGCGACCCGCCGCTCAGCGATGCCTGCGGCGGGTGATGCGTGCGACCAGCGTAGCCGCCGGTCCTCGGGTCGCGCCGCGCAGCCCCACCACCTGGATCGCCGTGGGACGCGTGCGGTCGACCGTGCTCGAGACCGTCACCACGCGACGTCCGCGCGGAGCGTCGAGCAGCACCTGAACGCCGTCGGCGAAGCGGATCGTGATCTGGTGCTCGGTGGTGTTGGCGCCCGGGGTGAAGGAGATTCTCCAACCGCCGTGGACGTGACGCGCCGCGATGTGAGACGGGCGACCGGGACGGATCCTCCCCGGCGAGAAGCGGCCCACGACCTTGCTGCTCGCCAACCGCCCTCCGCGGATGAGCTCGGCGACGATCGTGCGCGGCGCGCTCGAGCCGAGCGACGGGACGAAGCGGATTCGCCCGTGCGATCCGCGCGCGGCGCCGATCGGGCTCGCGCCATGGTCGACTCCTTCGAGGAACTTCACCGTGAGCCCGGGCTGGGGCTTGAACGAGTAGCTGAGCACCCGCTTCGCGCTCCTGCCACCTACACGCGCTGTGATCTTCGGTTCGGGCAGCTGCTTGGCGACCTGCACGGAGGCGAGTGCCGGCGAGCCAGGCGCGGGCTGAACCGTCCAGCTGCCCGCGTTCGCGTGCGGGATCTCGATCAGCGTCTGCCCTGTCGAGGGCTGGCGGACGTAGAGGCCGTACTTGTTGACGTTCACGCCTTCGCCGGTGGTCTGCAGCTGCTGCCCGCCGGGACCGCTGATGGTCACCTGCGGTGCGCCCCCGGATCCCTGCAGGCCGATGACCTCCTCCCCTGTTCCGGGTGCCACGTGGACGGTGTATGCGGCCTGGGCGCCATGCGCGCGCGCTCGCGAGATGCCGGCGGGCGGGGGCAGCAGCCGGAACGGGGTGAGGTTGCAGTTGCTCAGCAGGATCTGGAAGCGCGAGGCGAGCGCGGGGAGGTTGTAGGTGGCGAAGTTCGCGATCGCGCCCGGCAGGTCGTTGGTGCCGGCTCCCACGTCGAAGCCGCCGAGCACGGGGAAGTTGTAGTGGACGCACACGCCCGCCCCGCCGACCGCCTTGCCGTTCTGGTCTCCGAGGGAGATCGTGGCGGTGGCGCCCGCCGAGAAGTTGACGTTCGGCGTGCAGTCTTCGAACGGACCAACCGAGACGCACTCCTTCACGCCGAAGTTGGCCTGCACCTGGCCGTCGAGTTGCGCCTCGTACACGTTGCGGTTGAGGTCCGCGTAGGCCTGGCCGTAGAGCTGGCCGCCGACGCTGCCGAGACCCGGAATCGGGTAGTTGACGCCGAGGCCGAAGCCGACGTGCCCGTCGCTGTCTGCGTGGAAGCTCTGGCTGTAGCCGAGGTCGGCGCACAGCGCCTGCTCGTTGCCCTGCTCGTCGATCGTGAACGGGTTGCCGAACACGAGCGTGATCGTGCCCTGCACCCCGAAGGCGGCGCATCTGGCGATCACCGCGGGGCCGATCCCGAGGTTGGCCTGCCCGACGAACTTCGTCGGGTTGAGCGTGAGGTCGGCGCCGACGTAGGTGAGGAAGACGGGGCCGAACAGCGGATAGCCGCCGCCGGAGGGCGCGGTGTAGTCGACGTGCGCGTGCTGGAACGAGCCGTGCTGGAAGGTGAGCGCGACGTTGATTTCGCCGTTGATCGCGTCGTTGAGGTCGAGTGTGCCCTTGCCTTCGAACAGCGACGTGGGCCTGCTGTAGGTGAACTCGAGGTTCTTCAACCGCGAGAGCCCGAGCTGCGCGAGGCTCGGGACCTTGATGTGCAGGTAGTTCAGTTCCAGCCCGTGGCGGTTGCTCAGTTCGAGCGTGGTGTCGCCGGTGAGGCCGTGGCCGTTGCCGTCGCTGAGCACGCCGGGAAGCTCCAGGTGGACGGCGAGCGACGCGGATTCCACGCCGGTGAGGTTGACCTTGATCGACCCGCTGAGCGGCAGTTCGGGGATCGCGGGGATCGGCAGCACGCCGCTCGGGATGGTGAATTCGCCGAGCTCGATGCCGAGATCCTCGGGGCTCACCGACAGGTCGATCGGCCCGTCGGTGGAGGGAATCAGGCTCTGGGCCTGGGCCAGGCTCGGGATTTTCACCGAGCCGAGGCAGTTGGCCGCGCCGAGTTCGTTCGCGGAGATCGCTTCGCCGGTCTTCTTTGCGCATTCCACGGCGCCCTTGGCGTTGCCGTATGCCGTGGAGTAGTCGGGCACGTGCAGGCTGACGGGGATGCCGGCGACCTTCACGACCGCGTCGGAGCTGTAGAGGTAGGCGGAGTCCTTCTTGAGGAAGCTGGTCTGCACGAGTCCGGCGCGCGCGAGCACGATCGCGCCGCCGTTGACCGGGTCGATCTCCACTCCGTCGATGCGCACCGGCTGGGTTGAGAAGTAGACGCCGTCGTAGCCCAGTTCGGCGGGGCTGGCCGCGACACGAGCGGCGCCGGCGCCTTCCGGTATGAAGATCGTGGGCGGCGGCTCGCGGAGGCGTTCCAGCACGCAGCTGTAGCGGAAGTGCTTGCAGATGAAGCCGTCCTCGCTGGCTGGGAGCGGGTGTTCGGCGTCGACTTTGGTGAAGCAGCCGACGCCCTGGACGATCCCCACGTTGACGGTGTCGAAGCACCCCACTTTGGCGACCGCCGAGCCCGCGATCGTGGGTGCGCTTTCGCCGAACGGCACTTTCCTCACCGACTGCGAGGGGCCCGGCTGCGCTGGGTTGCCGGTGCTGGGCAGGCACTCAGAGCTCAGCGCCTGCACCTGTCCGAGCGTGACGCTCGCCGCGTGAGCGCGGGCGGCTTTCGCGAAGCTGGTCCCGACCCTCAGTTTGGAGAGAGCGCCGAGAGATGTGGAGACGGGGATGCTCGTGCTCGCTGTACCGCCGGCCGAGGTGGTGACGGTGACGGTGGCTGTGGTGCTGACGGTGTTCGCGACGAGCGTGTCGAGCACCGGGTCCTGGCCGGGACATTGGATCGGCGCTCCGCCGCTGCCGAGCTGGTAGGTGTAGGAGGCGGCGGTCGTTCCGGCCGGCAGTTGGGTCGCGGCGGCGCTCAGCAGCAGGCTGGGGCCCGCTTTGGGAGCGACGCTTTCCTGGGCGAGGTGCGGGACCGGGGGCGCCGGAGGTTCGCTGCCTCCCCCGCTCGTGCCACCGCCGCCTCCCCCGCCCCCGCCTTCGGACGTTGGGGTCGTCGAGATCGTGGCCTGCACGAGGATCTGCTGCTGGGTGGAGAAGCTGGCTTTCCCGGGCGCGTCCGGGGAGATTTCGCCCCATTCGTCGCCGGCGTTGTTCACGCCTGAGGTCGGCACGCCGTCGGGAGCGTTTTCGGTGTGCAGTCCGACGCTGTCGCCCGCGGCGATCGCGAGCGGAGTCGAGAGGGTCACGTGCTGGATGGCGGCCTGTTCGTTGTCTTCGACCGTGATCGGCGGGCTCTCTCCGCTCAACGCGTAGCTGCCCCCGCCGGTGGGGTGCAGGATCTCCAACCTGTATTTCGCGTTGACGTCGCCCGAGCGATAGCTCCAGGACGTGACCTTGCCGTTCACCGGCGATATGACGGCCGTTCCCGCTTCTGCCTTCTGGAAGGCGGTGCATTCGCCGAAGCAGAGCCCGAGTGTCACTTCCGAGCCGGCGAGGCTGTTGCCGAGCGTGATCGTTTCGGCGCCGGCGGTCGCGGGAGCGATCACCGCTGAAACCGCTAGGGCGGCCAGGACCATGACGAGCCGGCGCATTGCGCGCAGCCTATTAGAGTCAACGGCGTGAGCAGCCAGCCATTCGCCCAGGGACACGGCGAGGGCCATCGGTCCCAGCGTCCGGATCTCCGCCCGGAGGACATCCCCTCCACGCCCGTCTCGCTGCGGCGCATCCGCGGCCTGTTCACGCCCTACCGTGCGCGCCTCAGCTCGCTGCTGGCTCTGATCTTCCTGTCGGCGGGTCTCGGCGTGATCAGCCCGTTCCTGCTGCGGGAATTCATCAACAAGGCCTACCCGCGCCACGACACGACCCTGGTGATCGAGCTGGTCGCGGGGATGGTCTCGCTGTCGGTGATCACGAGCGTGATCGGCGTGGCGCAGACGTGGATCTCAAACCAGGTGGGCCAGCGGGTGATGCACGACCTGCGCGCGGCCGTGTACTCGCACCTGCAGCGGATGTCGCTGGCGTTCTTCACGCACACGCGCACCGGCGAGGTGCAGTCGCGGATCGCGAACGACATCGGCGGCGTGGACAGCGTGGTGACCTCGACGGCCACGTCGATCGTGCAGAACGTGACGACGGTCGTGGCGGTGGTGGTGGCGATGGTGCTGCTCGACTGGCGCCTGGCGGCGTTCTCGCTGGTGCTGCTGCCGTTCTTCGTGTGGCTCACGCGCCGCGTGGGCGAGGAGCGCCGGCGGATCCAGTCTGTGCGCCAGAGCCGCCTGGCGGACATGTCGACGCTGGTGGAGGAGTCGCTGTCGGTGTCGGGGATTCTGCTGGGCAAGACGATGGGGCGCTCGCCGGAGCTGGTGCGGCGCTTCGGCGAGGAGTCGGGGGAGCTGGCGGACCTGGAGGTGCGCGCGCGGATGGCGGGGCGCTGGCGGATGGCGTCGGTGCAGATGAGCTTCGCGATCATGCCCGCGCTGGTGTACCTGTTCGCGGGCGTCTCCCCCCGGCACGTGATCTCGATCGGCACTGTGATCGCGTTCACGACGCTGCAGACGCGGCTGCTGTTCCCGATCCAGTCGCTGCTGTCGGTGGGCCTGGAAGTGCAGACGTCGCTGGCGCTGTTCGGACGGATCTTCGAGTACCTCGACCTGCCGGTGGACATCGTCGAGCGTCCCGACGCGCGCACGCTCGCGGACGTTCGCGGGGACGTGCGCCTGGAGAGCGTGAACTTCCGCTACGCGCCGGACGCGCCGTGGACGCTGGAGGGCATCAGCGCGGAGATCCCCGCGGGGACGCGGACCGCGCTGGTCGGCGAGACGGGCTCGGGCAAGACTACGCTCGCGTACCTGGTGGCGCGGCTGTATGAGCCCCAGGAGGGTTGTGTGAGCATCGACGGCGTGGACATCCGCGACGTGACGCTCGGGTCGCTCGCGGCGACAGTCGGCCTGGTGTCCCAGGAGACCTACCTGTTTCACGCGTCGATCCGCGAGAACCTGCGCTTCGCGTGCCCGGAGGCGACAGATATGGAGATCGAAGATGCGGCTCGCGCGGCGCAGATCCACGAGTTGATCGCGTCGCTGCCGGAGGGCTATGACACCCCGGTCGGGGAGCGCGGGTATCGCTTCTCGGGCGGTGAGAAGCAGCGCATGGCGATCGCGCGCACGGTGCTTCGCAACCCTCCGGTGCTCGTCTTGGACGAGGCGACCTCGGCGCTCGACAACGAGACCGAGCGGGCGGTGCAGCAGGCGCTTGACGATCTCGCGCGCGGGCGCACGACGATCGCGATCGCGCACCGCCTGTCGACGATCCGCGACGCGGACCAGATCCTCGTGCTCGACGCGGGGCAGATCGTGGAGCGCGGCACGCACGACGAGCTGGTGGCGCTGGGAGGTCGCTATGCGGCGCTTCTGAGCGGCGCGCAGGCCGCCGCGGAAACAGCTGCGGACGCGGCGCTCGCCTGAGCTCGGCGTCGACCCCGCTCAGGCGGTCGCGTCGATGTTCAAACGCACGTAGTCGACGATCACCGGCTCCCCCAGCTCACTCAGCACGTCGTCCATGAACTGCTCGCGCAGCTCGGGCGGGAGCTGCTGGAAGTGCGGGCCGAGGACGATCGTGGAGAGGAACTCGCGCGGCTCCTCGGGCTCGCGCGGCGCCGGCTCGAGCCAGCACTCGGCAGTGGCGAAGCCGGCGGCGAGCAGGCGGTCGCGGGTGAGCTCCGCGCCGGCGTAGTTCCACGGCGGGTGCCAGTCGCGGAAGTGCTCGGCGTAGGGGTCGCGGGCGAGCACCGCGCCCGCCTTGCCGCGCAGGACGTCGATGTTGCCCTCTCCCCCGCACTGCGCGACCAGCCGCCCGCCGGGGCGCAGCGCGCGGCGCAGCCGCTCGAACAGGCGCTCGTGGTCTGAGATCCAATGGAACGTGGCGGTCGAGAGGATCGCGTCGACGGGCTCCTCCAGGTCCAGGTCGAGCAGATCCATAACTCGTACGTCGACATCGGGCCCGAGCCGCCGCCTGGCCACGTCGACCATCGACGCGGACTCGTCGAGCGCGATCACGCGTCCTCGCGGCAGCCGTTGCAGGAGAACCTCGGTGACCCGCCCGGAACCGCAACCGGCGTCGAGAACGACCTCGTCGCCCGCGAGCTCGAGCCGATCCAGCACCGCCAGCCCGAGAGCCTCCATGGTCCCGGAGATGCGGTCGTAGCTGTTCCCGTCCCACTCGCGCATTGACATACGACCGTATGTTATCGCATATTACGACCCGCGCACGCCCACCGCTCAAGGGTTAGGACTCCACAACCGTTAGATCCACGTGCTGAAATCAGACTGGTATATGGATCCTGTAACCTGCTGCATCATTTTACGTACCCGCACGACGCGGGCACTGGATCGTCTGTCTAGAGCGGAGGTGGAGATGAAGGTCTCGGGAACTGCAGCACGTCCTTCGGCCGTAGCGGCCAGAGAGCGCAGGAAGACACACAACCCCTCGACCGCGGCCATGGGCGCACTGTGCGCGCTCGCCTGTCTCCTGATCGTGCCCTCTGGCGCGCAGGCGACCACCCAAGCCTTCAGCTATACCGGCGCCGAGCAGACGTTCACCGTGCCGGCGGGCGTTACCAGCCTGGAAGTCGCCGCGATCGGCGGCCACGGAGGCAGTGCGGCAGGGGCCGGCGGCGCAGCGGCGCAGGTGACGGGCACCATCCATGTCACCCCGGGCGAGACACTCTATGTCGAGGTCGGTGGTAACGGGCAGAACGGAAACCCCGACGGTGGCGGCATCGGTGGCGGCGGCTTCAACGGCGGGGCCGCCGGCGGCGCCGGCGGTGGAGGAGCCTCAGACGTACGCACCTCGCCGCGAGCGCAGGGCCTCTCGCCCGACGACAGGATGCTGGTTGCGGGCGGTGGCGGCGGCAGCGGACAGAACGGGGGCTGCGTCGGGGGCGCCGGCGGAGCGGCGGAACAAGCCGGCGAAGCGGGCAGCTGTCAGAACGAGGGTGGCGGTGCCGGCACGCAGAGCAGCGGCGGCGCGGGCGGTACCATCGGATGCGGCTTTGGTCAGGCTGGCCAGCTTGAAATGGGAGGCGTCGGAGGCGGCAACGGCTTCAACGGTGAAACCTGCAACCTCGACACCGGCGGAGGCGGAGGCGGAGGATACTTTGGCGGCGGAGGCGGCTCCGGCGCCTCCGCCGCCAGCAGTGGAGGAGGTGGAGGCGGCTCGTCGCTGGTGCCGACTGGCGGCAGCGTGACCCTTACGTCCCCGACGACCGAACCACAGGTGCAGATCACCTACAAACCGTC
Organism: uncultured Solirubrobacteraceae bacterium; assembly: GCA_964588985.1. Lineage (GTDB taxonomy): Bacteria > Actinomycetota > Thermoleophilia > Solirubrobacterales > Solirubrobacteraceae > Palsa-744. The sequence goes on along the minus strand of CAZPQW010000003.1, from coordinate 77,759 downwards.
GGTCAACCCTCCGGCCGTTGTGACCGAAGCGGCGAGCGGCGTGACGCGATCGTCCGCGACCCTGAATGCGACGGTCAACCCGGAAGGTGGCAACGTGACCTCGTGCATCTTCGAATACGGCACGTCACCGTCCTACGGATCGACCGCGCCGTGCGCGTCGCTACCCGGCTCGGGCACCAGCCCCGTGATGGTGTCATCTGCGGTAGCAGGCTTGAAAGCAGGCACTACAGAGCACTTCCGCATCGTGGCCGATAGCGAAGGGGGCGTGAGCGCCGGCTTTGATCAGAGCTTCACCACCGCTCCGCCGGTCGAAGAACTGCCTGAAATCGGCAGATGCGTCAAATTGAAAAGCCCGACGGGCAAGTACCAGAGCGCCAACTGCACGACCAAGAGCACGGGAGAAGACACCGGCTCCTATGAATGGCGGTTCGAACCCGGCACGGCGAGCTCCTTCACGTTCAAGAACGGAGCGGCGACGCTCGAAACGGTTGGCAAAGTGAAGATCAAGTGCCTCGAAAACACATACAGCGGCAAATACACAGGCTCGAAAACCGCAACTGTGCATTTGAAACTGCTTGGATGCGAACCCGTGAATCGCTTCGGCATCAAGTGCCAGAGCGCAGGCGCGCAGGCCGGTGAAGTCAACTTCAACGCGCTCGAAGGGCGCCTCGGGTTCATCAATGCAGGGAGCGAACCGACCGTCGGCATGGCGCTTGCGCCCGCGCCGCTAGAGCAGCCCTACATGGCCCGGTTCCACTGCGGCGAAGTCCCGGTATCCATCGCAGGCGGCGTCATCGCCCCCTACACGACGCTCAACAAGATGGCGGCGTCGTTCACTGTCTCGTTCAAAGCCACAGCGGGCATACAGACACCAGAAGCATTCGAAGGCGATACAGCCGAGCTGCTCAGTATGACGATTGGGACATCGGCGCCTGAACGGACGGGGCTCAAAGCGGCAGACAAAGCCACCAATCAGGAAAGCCTGGAGATCAAAGCCATCTCATAGCGGCTGGTCGGGGTTCCCTACGGCTGTCGAGGCGATCTCAGCGATCAGCCTCGACAGCTGCCCGCCCTGCCAGGCGATCGGCGAGTGCGTCGGAGGGCCGGCCTCCTCGACGACGAGATCCGCATTGGGCATCAGCTGCGCGTAGCGTTCGCCGACCGCGAGCGGGTGCAGCGGATCCGCCTCGTCGCGGCTTGCGACGATCACCGTTGGCACAGAGATGGTCGTGAGCTCCGCCATGTCCTCGAATGGGCGCGAACGCGGCACCGCCTGCAGCGCATCTGCCACCGCATCGAGGTGCTCGTGGCCGGACATGCGCTGACGCAGCGCCACGTCCACCGTCTCACGCCAGGCCTCCGGCAGGGTGTCGAGGTGGTTGGCGCGCACGAACCCGTCAACCCCCTCCTCTCGCAACCCTCGCGCGAGCTCGTCCCAGCGGGCCAGATACGACTCGACCCCCAATGACGACGGTTCGTAGGCGGGGGTTATGAGCACCAGCGCCGCCACGCGTTCCGGCGATTCGAGCGCGAAGCGTACGGCGGTGTGTGCGCCCATCGACACGCCCGCGAGGACCGCGCGCTCGACGCCGGTGGAGTCGAGGACCGCGCGGAGGTCGCACGAGAGGCGCTCGTAGCCGTAGGCGCGGTCTGGCGCGGCAGTGGAACGCCCGTGTCCACGGGCGTCGTAGGCGATCACGCGGTGTCCGGCGCGCTCAAGGGTGCGCGAGCCCATCGTCACGTAGCGGCGCGTGGCGGTCAGCCCATGCAGCAAGACGACGGCGCTGCCCTCACCGCTGTCGTCGCCCGACAGGGCGACGCCGTCCGTCTGGACGACGATCTCGCTCAAGCGGGCACTGCCGCGTGCGCGCGGAGGAACTCCGCGGAGAGATCGGGCCGCTCCCAGAAGAACAGATGCCCCACGTCGTCGAGGATCTCCAGGCGCGAGTCCGGTATCCCGGAGGCGATCAGGCGGCCGTTTGAGACCGGCAGCATCTGGTCGTCGGTGCCGTGGACTACGAGCGTCGGCATCTTCAGCTCGGCCAGGCGCGCCTGGGTGTTGTGAGCGGCGATCGCCTGGGCCTGCGCCATCACGACAGGGACCGCGACCGCACGTCGCTCGGCGATTGCGAGGAACTCCGCGAACGCGGCCTCGTCCTCGGCCATTGCGGACGACACGTTGATGTCCCACGCGACGCGCAGAGCGAGCTTGCGGTCGCCGGAGCTCATCGCTTCGAACAGGCGCTGGCCGACCTCGGCTGATGCCAGCGAGCTGCCCTCGCCGCCGCAGTAGGTGCAGCCAAGCGTGAGCGTGCGAATGCGCTCCGGATGCGCGAGCGCGAGCTCCTGGGCGATCATCCCGCCCATCGAGATACCGAGCACGTGCGCCGAGTCGATCTCGAGCGCCTCGAGCAGCCCGGCCGCGTCCTCGGCCATCTGCGCGATCGACAGCTGCCCCTCCAGCCGTGTGCTCGCTCCAACTCCGCGGTGGTCGTAGACGATCGTCTCGAAGTGCTCGCGCAGCGGTGCGAGGAACGGCTCGCCCCAGTGCAGCTGGGTGCCGCTCATGCCCATGATCAGGAGCAGCGGCGGCCCGGAGCCGCTGCGCTTGTAGTCCAGCTCGATGTCGCCCACCGGGACGAGAGTCACGCGCGAGATGCTAGCTGGTCGATCCAGGTTGCTCCCCGGTCGCGCGGCTCAGTGTTTCTTGGCCTTCTTGGCTTTCGTTTTGTGCTTGCAGCCCGCGATACCGATCTTGACGGTCTCAGCGGTGAGCTTGTTGTTCTGCGCAGTTATGCGGATGGGCATCTTCAGGTTCTGCCCACAGAGGTTGTATTTGGCCTTGGCGGGAAGGTAGGTCGCGAGGATCGAGTGCGGCCCTTGCGGGAACGTCGCGGTGAAGCTCGTGAATGGAGCGTCCGGGATCGTTTTGAAGGTCTCGCTCGTGATGCCGTGCTTGACAGCGGTGTTGCCGACCACCTCGATGGTGACGCCTTCGCCCTGGAGCACGAGGACGAGGTCCGGGAATGCCGCCCCCCCGTGACTCACGAGGTAGGCGGGGCCGGTAAGCGGCGATTTGAGGATCGGCGTGTGGGCAACCGAGGTGCCGACTAGCGATCCCGCCGGGCAGCTGGCGGGATTCGCGTTGAACACGGTGTCCGGACACGCTTTCTGCAGCGTCGAGAATCGCGACGGCAACTGCCTGGGCAGATCCGTCTTGATCGACTTTATGTTCGCCTGTCCCGCGGCGTGGGTCAGCGTGAAGGTGAGCTGAGCGCCGCTGCGTTTGCTTGCCTTCCCCACAGTGGAGACCTTCACGACGGGGCTTGATGGCAGAGCTGGGCAGCCCGTTACCGCGAAGGGCGATGACAGACTGGCCGTGGCGCCCTGATTGCCCGTCGCGACAGCGGTCACGTGCTGCTGGGCGCAGTTCGTAGGGTTGATCACGAAGTGTTCTCTGTCGATCGTTACGTTCAGCGCTTTCAGACGCAGCGGAACCCCCAGTTGAGATTGCGGGATCGGATCTCCTGTGATGGTGACCTGGGCGGTGCTCGGGTTCACGTCGATCTTCGCCCGGACCAGGATGTTCCCGAGATTGAATGGTCCCGCGGCCGCAGGCGTGACGACATCCAACCCGAACGGGGCGCCCTTGTAGGAGCCTGTCAGGTAGACCTTCCCGGCGACGTAGTACGGGTCGGGGCCTGAGCCTGCGCCGACGGTGTCGTGCCCGATCAGACTCGATTCGGGGCATTCCCCGGCGGAGGCCTGTGGTTCTTGGCATGGCGTCACGCTCGAGATCATCGCTAGGAGCCCGGGCGGCGTGCTAGCCGAGAGGCCTGTCACGTTCTGTTCGCGGTCCTGACGCGTGAACGTCGTCATGAAGCGTGTGAACCCGCCAGCCGTCTTAGAGGTGCTGCCGCCTGTGAACCCTGGCGTGAAGGACCAGACAGCGGGACAGCTACGGCCTGCACCGTCAGCGTCAACGGTAAAGAAGCTCGGCACTGGGACGAACGCTTCGCCGCTGCTCGCGCTCCACGAGGTGACCGCCGAGGTCGTCATCGCCGTCCCACATGCCTGTGGCGTCGCGAGCGGAGCGCGTGGGCCGCCTTCGACACTGACCTTTACTTCGCTGAATGGAAGCTGCGGGAGTTCCCGCAACTGCAGCGACATCTGACCGGTAGCCTGACTCACTGAGATCGTGGCACGCTCCTTTATCAACACTCCGTCGCCGGACAGTTCGACGTATCCGGAAAACAGCACGCCGTCTTCGGCATCAGCGCCCGTGCACGCAGCTTGTCCGGCTCCGCCACACTGTGGCTGCGCAACAAACACGCGACCCTGAAGAGGCGCCGGCGATTCGCCTTGTTCGCACACGCGTCTTCCTCCGCCACAGCGGTTTTCCAGGAGCGGCGTGAACACTTCGACCGTGCCGATGATCGATTCCTGCGGGCAGTGCCCCGGCGCGGCGTGGTACTGGCCGTCGTCGTAGGGGCTGCCGTTCCCGCCCACGTGGCCCGCACCGAATTCCGTTGCTTCCGAGTTGCCTTCATCAACTCCGCCGGGACCTATGCGCGAGGTGCCCAGGTTGATGCCGTGCGGGCCGCGTTCCTGGCAGCCCACGAGGCCCTGTGCGACCGCGGGCGATATCGAGAGGCCCTGGGGTAGGGTCACGCTCACATTTCTTACGTTCGCCACGGCGTTTTCGCCGAACGCGGTAGTCTGTGGAATACTAGCTATGCCCAAGACGCCTGACGGAGTGTCAGCAGCCATTTGCGTCAACGGTTCCCCACTGCTAGCTAGCGGAGAGAGCGCGACCTGTGGCGTGAACGGAGACAACAGCGATTCACACCCTGTAATCTTCTTATACACGGGCGCTTCGGCCACTGCTGGGTGACCTTGGCTACCCCAAGATTCTGCTTCCAGGCGTGCGGTCAATGTCCCTTCGCTACACGTAGTCGGGCTCGTGATCAAAGCCTCCTCTGAATCACTCCCGTTCAGCATGCCAGGCTCACCCCATACGGTGAGTACCACATCCCCCGCTTCGAGGATGGCGGGCACACTGACGACCGTTAGCCGAACACGCTCTCCGGCATTGCTGTGCACAACCGTCGCATCGACATAGACAGGCTGCTGTAGATAGGTAAACCCAAGCTGCCCGGGATATCCCGGCTCGGGCACCATATTGAACACAGGCGACGGTTCTCCTTCACCAGAATCTCGAAATTCCGCGTATGGATATTGCCCTGCGGTCAACGCGATCGAGCCGACACGACTCGATGCCGGACATATGCCACCATGCAGCTGAACCTGAGTACACCGTTCCGGTGTCGCGAGCAGATTTCCCCCCATCCCCGCCGGTAGTTCCACTGCAAGTTTCTTCATATTCTGCACCTGCGAGTAATGAAGGCCTTCCCCGGTGGATGTCGCGACCGTCCACGGAAACCCAATACTCGTCGTTACCTGCCACGGATGCCCACCAGCCTGCACCGCTACCGATCCGTCTGCATTTCGGGCTTCCATGCTGAACTCCAATATCCCAAACGCCTGCTGTGCGTTGCCAACCGGCGTCCTCTCGACCGTCGAAACCGGGATGCTTGCGCCTCCACCACTGACGATGACCTGGTTTTCCAGTGAAGCGCCTTCTTCACTCGGCGCAGATACTTCTATCTCAAGCTCTGGCGCATAAACACCTGCCGGCAACAGTTCTTCAAACGTGCATGTAACGACTGATGGTTCGGTTTCACCGCACAGCCAGCTCCCACCTTCCAACCCCGATCGCGATTCAAAACTCACCATGGCCAGCCCCTCAGGCAAATGATCTCGCAAAGTTATCGTACCACTCCCTCCCGTGTCACCGACGTTCGCTACCAATAGCCCATATCTATCGCCTGGGCCCGCAACAAACTCAGATGGCAACGCCACACCATGCACCCCCCACGCTACCCCTCCCGATGCACACGAATTTACCGGAGATACGGCCAGAAGGGCAAAACCCGCTAGCACAAACACCCCAAAGCCCAAGCCGCGACGCTTCACGCGTTGCTGCATATCACTCACCTCGCGCTTTCGTCACCTTCACACTTCTGAATCGTCGCCGAGCAGATGCTTCGCAAGCGCGCCGCTCTCGACCAGGCCTTCTTCTCCCACAGGCCTTCAAGGCTCTAGCGAGCCTCCGCGCATTCCTCGACCCCGACACCGGCCCCAAGGTAGGCGCCGACCGCAGAGGCATTACTGGCGCTTCGCCTTCCGGCACACCCAGACTTTCAACTCCCCCAAAACTCGGGATTTCCCCATCTACACCGTGACACCCACCCAGCGCCTTCCTGCAATCACCTTCTATCACGCGCGCAAACCCGCCATCATCTCGCACATCGAACAAATCAACCTGAGTATCACTGTCCGAAGGCACCAACGGCGCTTCCGTCGACAACCATGCATCTGATCCCGAAGCATCTGTTCCGACCGCAATCGCATTGAATCCAGGACTTCCGTCGAGCAGGTACACTTTTCCATGCGAGATCATACCACCGCTACTCCGATACTCATACAGACTTTCACTACCTGCTTCGCTTGCTGGCGCAGCCTGTGCCGTCAGCCCCCCTCTGCTCCCAAATACCACCACCGACCCATTTTCCGCGATCGCCACGTTACTTGTCGCTTGTGCCACAGAGACTGCTTTGAAAAACCGCTGTCTAGGGATCCTTGACGCGCTCTGTTCTGCGCTTTGCTGTCCTGCCGCGTACCCTGGCTCACCTATCGACACCCTCACTAGTTCTTCTTTCAGTGCATCGTACTCAAACACCTGTGTGACGGAGCTCGCATCGCCTGAAGTCAAATCCGCTAGGCTTTGAAACACCACGAACCGACCATCCGGCGTTGCTTGCACTGGACGGTTATCCGTTTCGCTCCAATCTGCATGATCTTCGGCGGATAGCGTTGCGATATAGGTTAGATGACCTGTTGGGTAGGTAGTATCGCGCTCAAACACGTACAAGTTCGGCTCGCCTGGTATGGGTTCGGCTCCTTCCGCGTTCGGACCGACTGTCAACGCACCCTGCGCGACAAAATAGACATGCGAACCGTCCTCAGAAACCCGCGCTACACCTAGAACTTCAGGTTCCTTGGCTCCAACCGACACGCGGATGATCTTATGGCCCGGCCGATTATCAAAATCGTACTCATACAAGTTCTTGCCAGTTGCTTCTTTAAATAGTTCTTGTTCTGTGAGGAAGAACACCTCCGACCCGTCCTTTGAAGCACCTTGAAATTCGGCGCTGGCCTGCGTAGCGGACGACTGACACACAACGCAATCCAGCGCTGTCGGCTCAGAGATCGCCACCGTACGAGCCCCCGCATCAAGTCCCACTCGCACATACAGTTCATTTACTTCAGGCGCATTACTGGTTGCTTTACATCCGTTCCCTCCCTGATGACCCGCGGCCGTGAAGGCAACACTTTCGCCGTCTTCAGATACTGCGTTATATCCGTCTGCCGTTTCTAGGCCACTGAGATCGATGGATCCAAGCGCCGAGCCACAGTTGCTGATCAGCAGCCCTTCCCCGTTGACGCCTACGAGTCTTGGTTCCGTTTCGCCTTTATCCACGTACTCATACAGCGACTCCGTGCCATTGTTGGCTTGCGTGGTGTCGCCGGGCCATTTTGGCCCGGCGCCCCGGATCTCAAAGAACACGCGTGACAAATTCGACGTAGCACTCGCATATTGCAGCTCCGTGGCATCGGCGAACCCCTGTGTTTCCCCCGCCTCCGGGCCTGCTGCCTCCGCTGGCGGCACCATAGGCCCGATAGTCACGAACGATCCGTCCGGTTCACGTATAGCCAAATTCTCACTCGCGGCCGATTCCGCGGGACTGCGCAGGACCCAGAGGCTACGACTCAAATCCGCACTCACGTCTTCCAGTTCTTGAGCAGGGTACGAGAGCGACGATGGATCGAGCGCCGCTGTCACCCATCCAGCCCCCGACCGCACATTTTCATAGAACGCGGTCCTGCTATCCCCTTCCTCTCCCGCGAAGATACCAGTCGATTCGGTCACAACACGAGAGCCGTCTCCGGATATCGCGCGAGTCAGCACCTGAGACCCAGCCTTGAACGGTGGGGTGACGCGCTCATACGCTCCACACCCAGGAAGCAATTCCTCAAACCCTTCATATCCGGTGTTCGCACAGCCCGGCGAAGCCACGGCTCTCTCCTCCACGACGCCCATCAATCCCAACACAAATGCCAAAGCCAAAACACCGACTACACCACGCAGCGCTGCAAGCGATCCCCTCATCACACACTCCCTTGCGCATGAACCTAAACGGGTGCGGAGCCGCACGGCATACCACGACTCCACACCACCGACTATCCCACTAGCTAAATACACCCCAAGGATTCGCGGGCCCACCAAGTAAATCTACTAACAATAACGCCACACCACTCAACGTGGCTGGGAAGGTGGCAGCTTCGAGTTTTGCTTTCACGCTTTTCAGTATTTTATTTCTTTCAATAAAGATAGTTTCAGCATGCGGGAAGGCAACTTCCCCATGTAGCGTTTCGGTTTTATTACCGATCGGAACCGGTTCTTCACCTACTCTAGCCAAGCCAATCGTACTTCCCAACACCGGAAGCGAAGTCACGGTACATGACCCTACAAATTTGATAGTAGTAAATACTTTACCAGTCGCCGGCTCAAAAAGCACTAACACGTTGCCGGTCTTGCCTTCGTTTCCATATCCAAGTAAGTTCAGAATTAAGGACGTTTTGATCGATTTGTTTTCGACTTCACATCCAGTCCCGTTGTTTTCCACTTCGCATTCTTTGTATTCGAGAACCTCTAGGCTTATGCCGCCATTCCCAGACGCTAACCCAATGATTTGCATCTCGTTAGCGACCGGCAGGGTCAACTTGGTACAAATGATTGTCGTTTTGGTGGGAGACGAAGATTTGAGGACAAACTTTTCCTTGGCTGACGCTAACAGTAAGGCTTCTGCGCCCGCAGCAAGTCTTTTGCCCCCAACCTGCCACCACGGCCCTTCCGTAGCGTAGGCTGCGGCTGCGCCAAACGCGAACACGGCGATCAGTGCGAGCCCAATTACTCTGATGCGATTCATGTGATGCTCCTTGACTTACGGAGCACGATGCGAGCACAGAGTCCATCAATGCGACTGATCCTGTTTGATTGACGCGGGTGGCGCAACCCCCCGTTTCCGGTTGGTGCACGCGATAATCGCTTTCGCGCGCACTCCGGTCCTCGGACGGTCGCCGAACCCGCTCCCCACAAGACAGACACATACCCTGGACGCGACACTCGCATCGTTGTACGCTCCTGTTGTTGTTCCCCTGGCCGATACCAGGGGGTCTTGATTCCGGCTCCGGAGCGGAGTCGCGAGGACATGCGCTCCGGAGCCTAGGGATGTCATCATCTGGCCAGCTCGGCCAAACGGGACACTTCACGGTCTAGCAAACGACTGCGCAGGTTCGCAACAGTCAGAACCCTAAAGTCGAGAGTTTGGGAAAGTCCGATATCCGGAACTGGCTCCAGAGCAGGGGTTTTCCGCAACTCGCGAGGCGAAAAGTCAGAGACAGCCAGCCGCAAATGGTGCTGAAGTCAACCCGTTACTTAAGCGGCGCCGGCAATCGCGAGGCGATCGGCGCCCTACACCGGGAGCGCCAACTGCAGGCGCTCTCCACTATCTGAATCGAGGTTCGACTCCTGGCCGTCCCCTGAGGCCTTCGAGTCGCCGCCGAGCCCAGCCACCCGCACCCCGAGCAGCCGCACAGGGCGCGGAGGGGCGTAGCCATCCAACAGCCGCAGTGCCTCGGCGGTCACCACCTGCGGGTCGCTCGTCGCCTCCTTCAGCGTGCGCGCCCTTGTGACGGTCGTGAAATCGCTGAGGCGCACCTTGATGCCGATCGTGCGGCCCTGGCGCCCATGGGCCGCGAGGCTCTCGCACAGCTCCACGGACATCCTTCTCAGCAGCGCTCTCAGCTCGGTGGGGTCGCTGATGTCGGTGTCGAACGTCCGCTCGCGCGACTCGGACACGACCTTCCGCGCCGCGCCGATCTCTCCGTCGTGTTCGAAGCGCGCCCTTCGACCGAGCTCGCGCCCGAGGTTCGGGCCGAAGCGCTGCATCAGCAGCTCCTCGGGGGCGGCGCCGACCGCGGCGAGCGTCTCGAGCCCCATCTCGGCCAGGCGCGCGGCGGTCTTCGGGCCGATCCCCGGAACCAGCCCCGGTGGCGAGGCGGCGAAGCGCGCGCATGCCTGCTCGCGGTCGAGCACCACGAAGCCCGCCGGCTTCTCCGCGTCGGAGGCGACCTTCGCGACGAGCTTGTTCGGTCCGATGCCCACCGAGCACGTAAGGTCGGTCGCCGCCTTGATCTCCGCCAGCAGCCGCCGCATCGCCGCGCGCGGCGAGAACAGGCCCGTGAGGTCGAGGTACGCCTCGTCGAGGCCCACCACTTCCACCCGCTCGACGTGCTCGCGCACGATCCCCATCACGTGCGCTGAGGCTTCGCGGTATGTGGCGAAGTCCGGCGGCAGGAACACCGCCTCCGGACACAGGCGCCGCGCGCGCGACGCCGGCATCGCCGATCCGACCCCGAAGCGCCGTGCCTCGTAGCTCGCGGTCGTCACGACAGCACGCGGTCCGCTGCCCGCCACCACCACCGGCCTGCCGCGCAACTCCGGATGGCGGCGCAGCTCGACCGACACGTAGAACGCGTCCGCGTCCAGGTGGGCCACGTTCAGAGCGGATTCGGCAGCGCACACGACCCGCCGAATCTAGCGCCGCGACCGGCGGCAGATACGAACATACGTACGCTTCAGTCGGAGCGCGGGCGTATTGCCGAGGGGCTGCGAGATATATACTATATTTAGGCCAGTTGGCCTTTATTTAGGCCATGATATGGCAACCGTAAGCACCGTCGCCCGGGATGTCATTACAGATGAACGTCTCCAAGCCATTCATAGCCCTTTCCCCAAGCGTGGACCTCGACGTCCTGGCTGTGCTCGCCGGATCCAGCGAGCCGCGCAGCGGCCGGGAGATCGCACGTCGCGCCGGACGCTCGAAGACCGGTGTGCAGCACGTGCTGGATCGCCTCGTCGACCATGGCCTCGTGGATTGCCTATACAGCGGTCGCACCCGGCTCTACACGCTCAACCGCCGCCACCTGCTCGCGGGCACCGTCGAACAGATGGCAGGCGCACGAACGGAGCTCATCCGTCGTCTGCGAGAGCAGATCGGCAGCTGGGAAACGCCCGCCATGCACGCCTCGCTGTTCGGCAGCACAGCACGCGGCGACGGAGACGCGGACAGCGACATCGACCTGCTCATCATCCGCCCCATGGGCATCAGCGCTGAGGACGAGACCTGGCGAAGGCAGATCGACGACCTGGCCGACCGTGTCAGACAGTGGACCGGCAACCACGCGGGCATCGCCGAGGTGCCCGAGGCAGACATGCGTCGCCAGTACAGCGAAGGTCCACCCATTCTCGAGCAGGTCCGACGGGACGCGATCGATCTCGCCGGAGAGCCCACCAAAGTGCTGCTTCGAGATGTGTGATGTCGCAGGCACGTAACAGGACACAGGCCTGCGGCGCACCGCAGGCGCGCCAGCGACTCAGGCACAGAGCTTTCTCGAAGTCGCCGAACTCACAAGCCGACGTTAACGACCTCTCGCTCGAATACGCAAGTGTCGCCGCATCGGTGGCAATCCTCGCCGGGATAGCTGCGGCCGACGCCTCCTGTTGCCAGGAGTTGGGCAGGCGCTCCCGCTCTGATGATCACCATAACGCCGAGACACTCATCGAGCAGATCACCCCAGGCGGCAAGCGAGCCGCCAGCCATCTGCGCCAGATGTTGAACCTCAAGGACACCGCGCACTACGGATTCATCAGCATCACCGCTCCCGAGCTCAAGCGCTCATTGCGCCAAGCCCGACACCTGGTCGAGTTCGCCGAGACGATCCTGCAACGGTCATCTCAATAGTCACCCATCAACAAAGTGTCGCGTTCGACGAGGCCCGCTCACCCGGCGATGCGACCGGGAGCTGCAGGGCATCATCGCCGACTACAAGGCCGCCTAGGTGCTTTACGCGAACTGAAGGACCCTCGCCAAACGCGCCCAAAGCCCCATGCTGGGATCTTGATGTCACATCCTGTGATATCAAGCTGTCGAACTCGCGACGGGTCAGGCGGAAGGCAACGCGAGCGTCGGCATTCCCGCTACGCCCCGAGCTCAAAGCCGGGCAGTGACTCGACGATCGCGCTCAGGGGAACGACCACGATCATCTCCTCCGCATTCAACCGTTCGACCGTATGCAGGAGTCTTTCCTTCAACCTGGTCGTCTCGGCGAAGTAGACGGCCGCCTCTATATCGCGGCTGCGGGCAAACGCGAGGCAGATCGCGGTCAGCTCCTCCTTGGACTTCATCGTCAGCTCGACCTCCACCGCGATCGGCAACGGCGGCGGGCCTCCAGCCGTGGGAGGCGGCCAGATCACGATGTCGGGGTAGTGGGAACGCGTCTGCCCGTAACGTCGGACGCTGACACTCCCCAGGCGACGTTGCTGAGCGTGCTCCTCGCGATGGAGCTCGCGCTCGGCGATTACGCGACAGTCGGGGTAGGCGCGTTCCAAGCCTGCCATCACGCTTGCGCACGCGATCGTGTGTCGGGCATCCCTGATCGTGGCCCGAGCCGTGCGCAGCCCCTCCGGATAGGTGTACCCACCGGCGTCGGAGTGCCTGCGGGCCTCCGTCCGTCCAGGGCCTGTGACGGTGTAGAGATCGGAGTAGCCGACGAGCAGCGCGTGCCGCTCCAGCAGCCCCAACCCGACGGCCTCGTCCAAGCGGTCTTTGGCTGTGGCGACACTGAGCGCGTCGCGCTTCGACAACGCCTCGGCTGTGATCGCGCCCACGGCGGTGGTCCATGCGAGCATTCGTGCCCGCTCTATGGCGTGTGCGGGTACGTATTCGGCCGTCATCGAGATGGCCCCTCCGAGCCGGATACCGCCTCGGCCAGCCGTGCGGCCGCCTCGATCGCCGCCTGTGGGGAGTTGAACTGGACCTCCAGGCGCACCCGCCCGCGGGCCATCGGGCGGACGCGAACTTCGATCCCCACCAGATCGCCCCATGCCGTGGCAGCCGCGAGCGTGGCCTCGTCGAGGTATTGCTCCTCATCGGATCCGATGCGAGGCTCCCGCTGCGCTTGCGGCTTCTCGTCGGGGGGAGCGACATCGTCGTTGCTTTCGCGGGCGCGAGCTTCGAGCCTCAGCACCCTCCATCTCTCTTTGACGGCCTTGGCGGCCAATTCCTCCCGTACCCCGGCATCCTTCGCGACCAGCAGCGCCCGTCCGTGGGCCACGCCCAACTCGTCCCGCTCGATGAGCCGAAGGATCTCCTCGGACAGGTTCAGCAGGCGCCTCAGGTTCGCGACCGCGCTGGCGCTCAGCCCGACGCGCTCTCCGATCTGCTGGTGTGTGAGGCCGAGCTCCACCAGTGTCTGGCAGGCGCGCGCCTGCTCCACGGCGTTGAGGTTCTCGCGCGCCATGTTCTCGATCAGCGCCACTTCGAGCGTGGCGGCGTCGTCGTATGGGCACAGCAGAGCGGGGATCGTCTCGAGGCCGGCGATCTGAGCGGCGAACCAGCGCCGCTCCCCGGCGACGATCTGGTACCTGCCGCCCGGACGGGGACGCACGAGCAATGGTTGCAGGACGCCGCGCTCGCGAATCGATCCCGCCAACGCGTGGAGCGCCGCCTGCTCGAAGCGCTGACGTGGCTGCGAGGGGTTTGGGTCGATCAGCTGGACCGGCAGCTCTCGAAACGCCTGCGCGGCGATCTTGGCGTCACGCTCGCCGTCATTGGATGCGAGTTGGCCGGTCATCCGTCATCTCCCACTCCGACGGGCATCGCTCAACGGGACCACGACGGCGAAGTTTGCCTCTGGAAAGCGAAAACCGCCAGGTCGCGAGATGCATCCACGCCGTCAAACTGTTACGAGGGATAACAACTAGAGACACGGCGCGCGCGATATGCAAAGATTTGACGCGGATGGCTCCCGTGCTTGGAGACGCGCGGGAGTGCTGGGCAGTACGCAGGGGGTTTCGCGCGCCACAAGGGACTGCGACCCACGGAACGGGAGAGACATGCAGACTCGCAACAACGGAGGGCCGCACCGGTCGCAACCGAGGCGCGACGGCTCGGTCACGACCCGACGCAGGGGCGGCCAGACGCTCCCGCTGATCGCGATCCTGCTCGCGCTCGCCCTGGCGCTCGTGGCGATCCTCGCCCCCGCCGGCCAGGCGCAGTCCGCCGCGCAGAGCTCTCCCGAAGCGCAGGCGCTGATCGCCGAACAGAAGGCCGCCGCCAAGCAGGCCAAGCAGGAAGAACGCGCGGCCGCGCAGAAGGCCCGCCGCGAACAGAGGGCCGCCGAACGCGTCCCCAGCGAAAAACTGCTCAAGGCGCGCTCGAACGAACGGACCCACGGCGTGCTGTTGATCAACTGCACGTCGATCACCTGGACGTTCAGGGAATTCCCCAACCTCCCGGGCAACACCGTCACCGAGAAGCTCAAGGTCGACCACGTCAGCACCTCCACCACGTTCACGTTCGACGGCTCCACCGGCACGAACGTCACGCCCATCAACGCGCCTCCTGGCAGCTACATCATCGACGGGTACGCCAAATGGAGGAGGTCGACCGCCAACGGCATGAACGGCGGCTTCGACATCCACGCGAAAGTCACGTGTCCCCCGCGGCCCGAAATGTCGGTGGAAAAGCTCCAGCGCGTCGAAGGTACCGGCGCGCCGTACACGAGCGCCCAGCAGACGGGCGAAGTGGGACAGACGATCGGCTATGAGATCGTCGTCAACAACCCCGGCAACGTGCCGATGACGGTCGGGGCCTTCACCGATCCGCGCTGCGACGCCGGCACGATCACCGGCGGTCCCGCGGGCGGCGTCCTCGCCCCCGGCGCCTCGAGCGCATACCTCTGCACGCACCTGATCACCGACGCCGACCTCACCGTGGGCTCCTACGCGAACACGGTCATGCTCACCGGCACGCCCCCCGACGGCGACGGCTCGCCCGAAACCAAAATCTCCAACACGGTCGTAACGGAAGTCAAGCCCACCTCTCCGGCTAAAAAAGAAGAAGAAAAAGAACAGGAAAAAACGACCACCACGACCGCCTCGCCCCCCACCCCCGCAGGCGGAACGCTCGGAACCAAAACCACCGAAACCCCGGGCAAAACCGGCGTAGCGGCATTCGCCTCTGGGACCGTGCCAAGCCTCAAAGGCCCCCAGGGCTGCGTGCGCTCGAGCTTCCGCGCAAGCATCAAGTCGGCGGGCGTCGCAAGCGTGATCTTCTACCTCGACGGGCACAAACTGAGGAGACTCACCGCGCACAGCGCCCACGGCGGACTGCTGTCGATCACCGTCGACCCGAGCAAGCTCAGGGTGGGTGCGCACCGGCTGCAGGCGAGGATCACGATGATCAAGGCCACCGCCGCAGCCAAAGCGGTGCAGGCGTCGCGTTCGATCACGATCGTGCGCTGCAGCTCGAACGTGGTCTCGCCGAAGTTCACCGGTTAGCCTCGCCGCGGTGCTCGCCGTCTCCCCCCTCCCCGTGCCGCCGGGCCCTGTCGTGCGCCTGTCGGACCTGCGCACCGTCTCGCACTGGGCCTACCCGACTGGGGAAGCGCCGATCCACGCGTCGCCCTCCGCGCACGCCCCGGTCGTCGGGCGGCTGCGGTTCCTGACCGTTGACGGGCAGGCGGAGCTGTACGTGGCGCTCGACTCCGAGCGGCTCGCCTCGGGCCACACGTGGATCCGCATCGAGGTTCCGGGACGTCCGAACGGACGCACCGGCTGGGTTCCGCGAGGAGCGCTCGGCACGCTCAACGAGGTCGACGGCTACCTGCTGATCGACAAGCGCCGCCTGCGCGCGACGCTGTTCCGCGACGGGCACGCGATCTTCGAGGCGCCCGTCGGCGTCGGCAAGGCGAGCACCGTCACCCCGTCCGGGCGCTTCTACGTGATGGAGAAGCTCGTGACGGCGAACACGCCCGTGTATGGGCCGCTGGCGCTCGGCACGAGCGCATTCGCGCCGACGCTCAGCGAATGGCCCGGCGGCGGCGTGGTGGGGATCCACGGCACCGACGAACCGCGGCTGATCCCCGGCCGTCCCTCGCACGGCTGCATCCGCCTGCGCAACGCGGACATCGAGCGGCTGTGGTCGCTGGTGAAGCTCGGCACGCCGATCGACATCACGTGAGCGGACGGGAACCGGAGTATCGTTCGCCCACGCGGTCGCCAGTCGCACCCCGGCCCGCATCTGTAGTGTTTTAGAAACAGTCATGGATCTAACTTTCAGCCCACAGGAGATCGCGTTCCGCGACGAGCTGCGCGCGTGGCTCGCGCAGAACCCGCCCGCGCCGGAGCCCACGGAGGGCGGCGAGGACGCCCATTACGGCTGGAGGCGCGACTGGCAACGCCGGCTCTACGACGCCGGCTGGGCGGCGCCCGCATGGCCGGCCGAGTACGGCGGCAGAGGCGCAACGCTGACCGAGTCGGCCATATATTTTGAAGAGATCGGACGCGCACGGGTGCCGATGGCGGCCAACGTCCTCGGGCTGCTGCTCGGCGGACCGACGCTGATGGTGTGGGGCACGCCCGAGCAGAAGGAGCGCTACCTCGCGCCCATCCTCTCAGGCGAGGAGATCTGGTGTCAGGGCTTCTCCGAGCCGGATGCGGGCTCGGATCTCGCGTCGCTCAAAACCCGCGCGGTGAAGGACGGCGACGACTGGGTGGTGACCGGGCAGAAGGTGTGGACGAGCGGCGCGCAGTACGCGAAGTGGTGCATGCTCGTCGCGCGCACCGACGGCGAGGTGGCCAAGCACAAGGGCCTGACGTACTTCCTGATGGACATGGAGCAGGACGCGGTGCAGGTGCGCCCGCTGCGCCAGATCACCGGCGAGGCGGAGTTCAACGAGCTGTTCATCGAGGAGGCGCGGATCCCCGACGCGAACGTGGTGGGCGGCGTCGGCAACGGCTGGAAGGTCGCGCTGACGACGCTGATGAACGAGCGCGCGGGCCTCGGCTTCGCGCTGCAGATCCGCCTGCGCCAGCTGCTGGACGACCTGATCGGCAAGGCGCTCGAGCGCGGGGTGTACGAGAACTACGCGGGCGAGCTCGCGGAGCTGCACGTGCGCTGCGAGTCGATCCGCCTGCTCGCGTGGAAGGGCCTCACCGACATCGAGCGCTACGGCCAGCCGGGCCCCGAGGGCTCGCTCGTGAAGTGGCTGTGGTCGGACACCAACCAGCGGTTGACGCAGCTGGCGGTGGACGTGGTGGGCCCGGACGCACTGACGAGCGGCACGCGCTGGAGCTACGAGCTGCTGCGCGCGCGCGGCAACACGATCGAGGGAGGCACCACGGAGGTGCTCAAGAACATCGTGGCGGAGCGCGTGCTCGGATTGCCGCGATTGAAGGTGGCGGTGTGATGAATTTTTATGAACTGCGCCCTTCGGGCTCCGTACTCGGGTCGCGTAGCTGATGGACTTCGGCCTGACAGACGACCAGCGCGAGATCCAGCGCACGGCGCGCGACCTGCTGGCCGAGCGCGCGAAGCCAGAGCGGGTGCGCGCGTACGCGGAGTCCGCGCATATGGACGCGGAGCTGTGGAGCGAGCTGTGCGAGCTGGGCTGGCCGGGGATCGCGATCTCCGAGGAGCACGGCGGGCAGGGGCTCGGCATGATCGAGCTGTCGATCTTGTGCGAGGAGCTGGGGCGCTCGCTCGCCCCCGTCCCCTACCTCCCGAGCATCATGGCGGCGAGCGTGATCGAGCACGGCGGCTCGCCCGAGCAGCAGGCGCGCTGGCTGCCGGGATTGGCGTCGGGCGAGACGATCGGCGCGCTGGGCGCGGCGGTTGACGGCGTTGCGGATCTGGTGATCGGCGGAGCGGACGCTCAGCTGATCGTGCTGGTGGAAGACGACGGCTCCGCGCGGGTTATCTCGAGCGACGAGGCCGACGTGAGTCCGCTCGCGTCGATCGACCCCACCCGCTCCGCGGCGCAGGTGAGCGCTGGCGACGGCGGTGAGCTGCTCGCGGACGGCTGCGCGGGGCTCGGCCGTGCGCTCGTGGCCGTCAGCTCGGAGCTCGTGGGCGTTTGCGACAGGGCGCTCGCGATGACGGTCGAGTACGTCAAGGACCGCAAGCAGTTCGGCGTGCCCGTGGGCGCCTACCAGGCGGTATCGCACCGCTGCGCGCAGATGCTGCTCGAAACCGAGAAGGCGCGCTCGACCGCGGCGTTCGCCGCATGGACCGCGGACGCCGACGCGGGGCAGCTAGCGGAGGCGGCGGCGATGGCGAAGGCGTGCGCGTCGGACGCCGGACGCGAGGTGACGGCGAGCGCGATCCAGGCGCACGGCGGGATCGGCTTCACGTGGGAGGCGGACATCCACTGGCTCTACAAGCGCGCGCAGCTCGACGCCGCGCTGCTCGGGGACGCCAAGAGGCACCGTGCTCGCATCGCAGCGATCCTGGCCGAGAAGGCCGGGGCCGCGACCGCCGCCTGAGCTTCTCCCCTCGCCGCCGCGACCCGCTCGGCTACGCTCATCGCCGTGGCTCTCTACGCAGCGTTCCTGCGCGGCATGAACGTCGGTGGGCACCGTCTCACGAACTTCGAGCTGTGCGCGCACTTCACCGCGATGGGCTTCGCTGAGGTGGCGAGCTTCCGCGCCAGCGGCAACGTGATCTTCGCCGGGAAGGATCAACCCGACGAGACGGTCGCGACACGCATCGAGCAGGGGCTCGAGGAGGCGCTCGGCTACGCCGTCCCCACGTTCATCCGCGCCGCCGGCGAGGTGCGCGAGATCGCCGACACGGAGCCGTTCGAGCGCGCGCACGTGGAGGCATCGACCGGCAAACTCCAGGTCGCGCTGCTGGGCGCGCGTCCCTCGGCAGCCGACCGCAGGGCGGTACTGGCGCTGGAGAGCGACGCGGACAGGCTGGTTTTCGGCGAGCGCGAGCTCTACTGGCTGCCATCGGGCGGGATGTCTGACTCGGATCTCGACCTGAAGGCGATCGAGCGCCTGCTGGGTGCGATCACGATCCGGACGAAGGGCACGATCGAGCAGATCGCGGGCAAGCACTTCGCGACCTGAGGGGTAGTCTTTTGTAAACAGCTTTCGATAGCGAGGGGACTCGATGGCGAGCGTGGAGACGGTGCAGGGAGCGATCGACGCAGGCGAGCTGGGTGTGACGCTCGCGCACGAGCACGTGCGCTTCCGTGACGAGGCTGTCGCCGCGGAGTGGCCCGGACGCTACGACGAGCAGGGGGAGCTCGACGCGGCGCTCGAGGCGGTTGGTGCGGCGAAGGCGAAAGGCGTGCAGAGCATCGTCGACCCGACCGCGATGTTCGGAGGGCGCGACGTGCGCTTCATGAAGCGCGTCGCGGATGAGAGTGGCGTGCGGATCGTGGCGTGCACGGGCATCTACAGCTACGACTACCTCCCCCACTACTTCGCCAACCGCGACGTCGACGTGATGGCCGAGCACTTCGTCTCGGACATCGAGACGGGTATCCAGGGGACGGACATCAAGGCGGCGTTCCTCAAGTGCGCAGCCGACGCGGCCGGCGTGACCGAGAACGTCGAGAAGATCCACCGCGCGGTCGCGCGCGCGAGCGTGCAGACGGGCGCGCCGATCATGGCCCACTCGATGCCCGCCGTCGCGACCGGTCCGCGGCAGGTGGAGATCTTCGAGGAGGAGGGAGTGGACCTCACGCGCGTGCAGATCGCCCACTGCGGCGACAGCGAGGACCTCGACTACATCGAGGGACTGCTCGCGAAGGGCGTGTACGTGGGACTGGACCGCTATGGCCTGGAGATGTACCTGCCGATCGACAAGCGCAACGCGGTCGCGGCCGAGCTGCTGCGCCGCGGGCACGCCGAGCGGCTGATGATCTCCCAGGACTACTGCGCCACGATCGACTGGTTCCCGCCGGAGGCCGAGGAGATGTTCACCGCCGCGGGCGCGATCCGCAACTGGTCGATGACGCTCGTGTTCGACGAGGTCGTGCCGGCGCTGCGCGATCTCGGCGTGATGGACGACGCGGTGTTCGCGACGATCTTCAAGGAGAACCCGCGGCGCTGGCTGGCGGGCTGAGCAGCTCGGGCCCCTCGGGCGCGCCCCCGGCCTTGTTGACCGCGGGGTTCGCCGGCCGCGCCGACAGCCGCTCGGCGGGCAGCGCTCCACACAGCGCCAGCGCGTCCTCCGCCCCGAGGCTGTGGTTGAGCCACGCCAGCTGCGCGTCGCGGTCGGCGAGGATCACGGGCATGCGGTCGTGGATCGCCGCGGCGGTGCGGTTCGGCGCGGAGTCGCACGTGAGCAATGTGATGCTCTCGATCCACTCGCCGTCGATCTTCGCGGGCGTCCACAGCGCGGCGAACGCGAACGGTACGCCGCCGTCGACCTGGAAGAAGAACGGCTGACGAGGCTCGCTGCGCTTCTCCGGTTTGATCCACTCGAAGTAGCCGTCCGCGAGCTGCAGCGCACGGCGCGAGCCCTTCGGGATCAGGGAGCGATACGCGGGCCGCGTCGTGACGGTCTCCATCCGCGCGTTGATCGTGTTCCCCGCGCTCTTCAGGTCCTTCGCCCACGGCGGTATCAGGCCCCAGCGCAGCAGCCGCGCCTCGGGCTCGCCCTTGGGCGAGACGATCGCCAGCACCTCTTCGGTGGGTGCGATGTTGAAGCGCCGGGTGCCCGCGTCGCCCGCGATCGGGACCCTGAAGCGTTCGTTCAGTTCTTCAGGGCCCTTGGTGTTGGTGTAGCGGCCGCACATGGGGTGAGGGTAGTCGGCGCCGAGGCGCTGCGGACAGGCCATCGACCTGTTGCAGCTCCCGGCGCCGAACCCCCTCCGTGCCATCTCGGAATGCTTGCTCGGGCCTTCTAGCCCTTCTTCTTGGCCTTGTGTTTCTTCGGGCAGCCCGCGACGGCGATCTTTGTGGTCTTTTCGATGAAGGCGCCGTTTTGGCCGGTGATCTGGGTCGGCATCAGGAGCTTCTGCCCGCACATGCTGTATTTCGCTTTCGGGGCTAGGAAGCTGGCGAGCGCCGAGTGCGGGCCCTCTGGGAGTGTCAGTTCGATCGTGGAGATCGGCGCGTCGGGGATCGTATTGAACGTGCTCGTGGTGATGCCGTTCTTGATCTTCGTCTTGCCGTCCTGGATCAGCGTGACACCTTCGCTCTGAAGCACCAGCTCGAGATCCGGGGTCCCCGCGCTGCCATGCGACACCAGATACGCCGGGCCCGTGAACGGGGTCTTCAGCAGCGGCGTTACCGCTCTTGCGGTCCCGACCAGCGACCCAGCGGGGCACGAGGCCGGGTTCGCTTCGAACACCGCCGCCAGACAGGCTTTCTGAAGCGTTGAGAACCTCGACGGGAGCTGCTTTGGCAGAGCAACCTTGATCTTCGACAGGTTCGCCTGCCCCGACCTGGAGGTGATCTTCACGCGCAGAGACGCCCCACCGGCTTTGCTGCTCTTAGCCTGCGTCGAGACCGAGAACGTCGGCTTGAACGGAAGCTTCGCGCAGTTGGTGACCTGGAACGGCGCCGATACCGACGCGCTCGCGCCGCCCGTACCCGTGAGCTTCCCGGTAACCGCAAGCTGGTTGCAGTCGGTCGGGTTGAACGTGAATCCTGGACGGTCGAGCGTCACCAAGACCCGCTTCAGCGTCACCGGGACACCAGCGCCCTCACCCGAGAGCATTGTCGGGAACGGATCCGAGACGACCGTGGCCTGTGCTGTGGTGGGGTTGATCCGGATCGAGCCACGCACCACGACCGTGCCCAGGTTGAACGGGCCCGCGACCGCCGGGACCTCGACGACCTCGCCAAATGGACCGCCGTTATACGAGCCCGTCAGATACACATGGCCCTTCACCGACACCGGATCCGAGCCAGCACCAGCCTCCGCCGTCACCGTCCCGATCTCAGACGCCGCGGGGCACGTCCCCGCCACGGCTTCCGTCGAGCCACACAGCGGGACGCCAGCAAGCTTCGCCAACAAGCCCGGAGCCAGCGTCGCTTCAAGCCCACTCAAACCCTGTTCGCCGTCTTGACGCGAGAACGACAGCGCGAAGGGCGTGAACGCTCCGGCCTGGCCCGACTCGGTACCGGCCGTGAACCCCGGCGCGAACGCACCAGAGGGGCACGGCGAGCCACCAGGGCCAGACGTGACAGCGAATGGCTGCAAACCCGCAGTCACAGCCACACCAGGCTCAGCCCACGAAGCAAATGAGGCGCTCCCTTCCGTGTACGAGCCACACGCCGCTGGCGTCTGGAGTGCCGCACGCGGACCACCGAAGAAGTCCAGCTTAAGGTCTTCAAACGGCAGCTGCGGGTTTTCGTTGAACGTCGTCGTCAACTGACCCGTCGCGGGGTCGAGCGTGACCCTTCCCGCCAGCTTCACGACCACACCAGTCTGCGGATCGTCGATCGCAATATATAGAGCAATGAGCGACCCGAACTTGTTCGAGCCCTGCCCCGGACCACCGTTACCCTGCTTCGCGATATACACCGCACCCAGCAACGGATGATTCACAAGCGGACTCACCAGTTCAACAGTCCCGACCTTCGATGCATCCAGACAACTCGCCGGTGCCGGCCCGTCCAGTTCAATCTGAGCCTCAGAACAACCAGCCAGGCCGTTCGCGCTCGCCGGATTGACCGCCAACCCCTTCGGTAGCACAACCGTCGCATCCTTCAAGTCGGCCTCCGCTAGACCAGCAGCGCTTTCTTCCTGCGGGATATGAAGATCGACATGCGAGCCAGTAGGGGAATCAGCCGCGCTCGCTTCCGGCTGCACCGAGATCCTGGGTGTGAAGTGCAGGCGGTCGCAGCCCGTCATGCCTGGCATTGCTGTGTCAAGCTCCGCGAACTCGCCTGGCGCCTGATACGTGTCCGCTTCAACACTTGTCACAAGTGGTTCTGCCGAACACGACGTCGGATTCGTCAAGAACGGACGCAACGGCGCATTGGTTTCACACGGAGGCGCTTTATATTGTTCAGTGCCCGACGGACAGTGTCGTTCATCATTGTGACTCGGATCCGCCGGAACACCCCAAATCCGCACTTCGGCTCCCCCTACAGGCTCGACCGTGGCGATATTCAGGCTATCCGCGTCGATGCCATAATCAAACCCGGTGCGCACACTACCAACGATAAACGCGCTCGCGACTTTGCTGAAGCGCGCACTGAACTCTGCCGCTACACCACGCCGCGGCACAACATTGAACAATGGCGCAGTCAATGATTCGGCCCCATAACCGATAAGCTTGACCGTCATGAGCCCGATCTCAGCGGCAGCGCTGCAGTTCTGGCGTTCGGAGTCATAGCGGGTGCACTGCGGTACTGCCTGCGGGTTACCGATCAGGCCCGCTGGAAGATGTACGCGAATATCCTTAACCGTACCTGCAGCCCCTTCCCCGCCCCCTACGTGGTCGACGTTAGTGTTCAGGGTGATGTTCGTGGTGAGCATATACGGATGCCCGCCCGCCTGTGTGTAAGGATGTGCTTCGGAGTCGCTAGCTTCGAGCGCAAATGCCGCAAGCCCGAACGTGACAAACCGTTCGTCAGGAGTTCGCGCTTCGCCAAATTCATTCCTAATGAAATACCGGTAGTGGTAGACCGTGTTCGCGCTCAGTCCTGACAGCCGGGCGATCGCCTGCAGCGTCCGCCCTTCGCCAGCGAGAGTCTGCGGCTTACACCCCGCAACGGCTGGACTAGAATAGCCAGTGCTCACAAACCGCGCGTCGGTGACGTATTCCACCACACATTCGCTCGGAGCGCCAAAATCTTCGACCTTGGCCCTAAGTACCGCATCATGAGGATCAGCAAGCGCTGATAGGCCTTCGACTGCAGCAGCTGGGGTCGTCACGAACGTGCTATCGGGCCCTTCGACGACGCCTGCTTCACTTTCCGCGACGAACCTGTAATGGTATTCAGTACTAAGCTCAAGACCTACGACTTCCACACTAACTGGCCTTTCCGTCATGCTCGCTTCCACTTCGGCATCAGGCACAGGCACGCTAAAACCATATCCGGTGGTTGTGCCATATTCGAAGCGATATTTCGTCGCGAAACCATGAGGATTAATATGAGCATGCAGCAGTGTACTCGTCTGCGTGGTACTACTCGCGGACTCTTCGCCGATGCTAGCCGGCCCTCTCGTTTCAAACGTCGCATCGTTACTGGCGCTATTGACATTGTTCGCGTTGTGTGCCACAAGCCGAAAGTGATATACGGTGTCAGGGGCTAGCCCGCTAACGTTCGTGCTCACTTTGGTCACCCCTGAGTAAGGCGTCGCTGGAGAGCACGGCGCCGTTTCGCCATACGATTCCGTTGTGCCGTATTCGATCTCACACGAGGTCACATCACTGCCTCCAGCGGGGTCAACCTGCCCGTTCACGGTTGCGCTCGTCGTCTGCTCACTAGACGCGGGATCGCTACTCACGTCAGGAATCGTAATGAGTGGCCCAAATACGTCAATTCGCCCGAGTTCAAGATCTGCAACGTACAGATCTCCCGTCTTCGCATCTATCCCGACGCTTGCTGCAGACCCTCCTTCTGGGATCGCAATCCGGGAGACGAACGTCCCCGTCGGAGCGAACTCGTCAACCGCGCCTTCGCCGGTCACATAAAGATCACCCGTCTTTGGATCAACCGCATCGCGGAAAAAGAAGACCGAGCCAAAGGAGCCGCCTGGAGGCCCGGTCAGCCGTGACTGATACGTCCCGGTGGAGTCGAAGACATCGACACTGCCCCTCCCATTGTCGGTGACGTATACGTCACCAAACGCCGAACTAGCGGGATTATCATCTACCGCGACGCCATCTACTTCTCCGAATTCGCCTTCGCTTGCTTCTTCGGCAAAGACGCTCAGTTTCGAGATACCTGGGTCATATTTATAAATAGTCTTTGCGGTCGCAATGATCACACTACCAGATCCATCTACTGCCACAGCGACTGGTTCATCACCATTGGGGAGCGCGATCTGCGGTGGTCTGTATTCGCCCATGGGACCAAACTCGTCTACGGCATGCGCACCTGAGTCGGCTACAAAGAGATCACCGCTCCCGTCCACTGCGTTTTGCGCCCTAAAGCCGAAGCCGCCAGAGAACGGGACAGCTTCCGAAATGCCGGTGATCGGTGGCGGCAGATACGCTCCGGATCCATCGAACTTCTTCACACCGGCGCTAAACAAGTCGGTGACGTACACATCACCCGTCGACACACTTGAGGAGTTATCCACCGCCAGCCCGAGTGGAAACACGCCACCAGCTTCAAATTCGGTCGAGAGTACTGAGTGGACCTGGGCAGCCAGTGCGGCCGAATCGTCAATGACCATCGCGAGCGATGCGAGTACGATAGCCGCTATAGCGACCGCAATACCGCGGCCAACACGCGTGATCGTTTTTTCGTAAATTCTGTTGCTGCCGTGTTCCTTCATACCCATATCCTCTCCGCGCTTCCAACACTCAACCAAATAGGGATAGTCGCGCGTGCTCACTTGCCAACCCCAGACATAGCGCCAGATGCACGGGCTCCATAACGCCTGCGTGCACGACGCATGCAGACAACCCGCTTACGCTTACTCTTCCTCCGCTGGCATGCGTGCAGCGCTCGTTCAAACTTCTGCCTACGTGTCGCGGCCACTGTGTGCTCTGGCAGCGGGAGATTCCCCGAGTCCTGCAAACCTGTTGTCTGCAGAGGCGGCAAGGCGACTACGCCCCCTTCCGATGCCCTACAACCTTCGCCACCACAAGGGGCAGGAACCTCTGGTTCAGAAAAGCCACCTTCAACACGCGCGTCATACAGACGCATCCCATCACCGGTGTCGCCCTGCACCAGATGTTGTGTCGTGGCAAAGAAGATATCACTGCCGCTTGAGCTCGCATCGTAGAAGAACGAGTTGGCTTCGCTCGTCCCGCTCGAAATCAGGCTCAGATGCCCTCCCACATACTCATATACGTTGCTGACGTCATTCCCCGCCCCAACAAGGAGGGGATTTGCGGTATCAAAGAAGACACGTCCGTCATCAACAACGTTACGCTCTAGGTAACCCTGTCCCCAGCTGTCGCTTGATGCCTCGATTCGCGGGAGTTCCGCAGGCGCCGTCGGACGCGCGCCACCTGGAGAACACGACACGCAGTGGAGTTCCTTCTGAGTCGCATCGTAAAGAAATATCTCAAGACAAGGCGCCGTAAATCCGCCAATTTCGCAGTCCAAGCCTCGTGCAGGGGTATTGTCGTATCCCGTGAGCCGTTCGGTCGAGTTAAAGCCGATGTAGCGCCCATTTGACGATACCCGCGCCGTGAGTTCGTTTAGCGTCCAATCACGTGCGTCTTCCTGGCTCGCTGAAAGGGTCGCAATAAGTTGCGGTATGCCTTCATGGAACACGTAAAGATTGGGACTGCCTGCGTTCGCTCCCGCTATAAGCGCGGCTTGCGCCACGACGTACAAATACGATCCGTCATCACTGATCCCGCTCAATCCATTGAGACCGAGATCGCCCTCTGGTGTTAGATCATTAAGTTGACTCGTATGCGTATCATATTCATAAAGATGCTGGCCACTACCCGCATTCGTATCGGCAGTCAACTTAGCGTTGGCGTTATCAGTAAAGAAGATGCGGGTGTCGCTTGCATTGGCCGCCAGAAAGGAGCCGCCGCCCCCAGAACCTCCAACTTCAGAGACGTCGAGCTGAACCGTACACGCCTTTTCGCTTTCCAGACATTTGCCTTCCAGACCGCGAGCGCTTTCCTGTTTCTGCTCGACATTCTCGCGCAAAAACAGTTTTCCTTCAGTTTCGAACACCACTCGGGTTCCATTGGCCGACACGGGATGGGTGATCTGGGCTGTACCAGGGAAAGCTCCTCCCCGGAAGGCATTTGGAGAGACGCCAACGGTCGGTGTGCCATTCGGCAAAACGGTTACCAAGCTCACAGCACCGGATGCCCACTCGTACAGGCTTGCGCCGACAGGCGCGGATTCAATCAGTTTAGCCCCATCTTCGAACACCACGTGACTGAAATCATCCGAGGCGCCCTGGAACCATGCGTCGCCTGGTGTCACCCCTGTCGGAGTGATGTTAGCGAGAGAGTACAAACCACTAGCGCTGTCTCTGACGAGCACATTTTGAAAGCCTTCGGGTTCTCCAGGCACCAACGCCGGATTATTGCCCGGGCACTGATATACGGCGTGCTGTTCAGATCCTGGCGAGGCAAATCCATCTGTAAGGAGTGTCTTGGACAGATCAGCCGAAAAAAGCATCGTTGGGCGGCATTCTGGGAAAGCGCTGGTCGTCGGCGAGAGCCGTGGCCCAACTGGTTCGGTAGCCCAGCCATCCGACTTTCGAGTGGAAATACTGTAGGACTCGCCTCCTAGAGAGCCTGAGAGCGGATAGAACGAGAACCATCCGATACCGCCACCCGCGGTCGCCGCTCGCGCGCCGCGATGAAAACTTTCGCCCCCCTGGAGATGTGGAGTACCTTCCGACGGACTGACCAGCTCGAAGGCCCGGCAGTCAGGAAGGAACGTCGCGGCTTGAGCATCTCGCAATGATTCGTTAGCACATTCAGCAGCGTTCGCAGGCTGAGCTCCCCAATCCATCCCGCCGATCCCAATCAGGCATAGCGTCGCCGCTAGTACCCACAAACCGATACGAATACTTACAACTTTTCGCGTGCGTCCTAGCTCTTGACAAACGCTCACATTAAGACTCCATGTCATAGCTCCACTTCCAGATGCACTTCCCATCTTCACAACTCCTCTCCCAAACATTGCACCCGACCAGGTACTCCAATTCGCCCAGGACCGTAGTTCAAACCAATGCCCTATGGCAAGATCGGTCGTCCGAATTGACCAGATGGTCCGGAATGAGCTTCTGCAAAGGTGTTATACAACTCGCCGCGCTCGCTGTCTCGAACGCGGCCCGACGACGCCACGACGGACGGGGCCCGTGTTTGTGGCGGTCCCCATCCGACGAGCGCCCGCGCGATTTAGCTAACGCGCAGTTGTCATGCTACTTATTCCCACTGAATAGACCCACCCGCGTCTGCTTCGACCGTACTGTTGCCGACGTACGTTCCGGTTTTGGAAGTACTGTATTGCTCTAAGCAACCGGTACCTACCGCTTTTGATTCGATTTCTGAAACGTTTGCCGCAACTAAGATTGTTTTGTTGTTAGGGTTTGTATAAGTAATAGTTGTAAGGGGTCCTTGCGCCGGAACGTCAATCGTGCATTTGGCTCCGAACACGGTTGCTACGATGGAGATTAATTTCAAAATCTTTACGCTGTTGTCCGCGCTGAATTCATATTCAGCTAAAATTGGCTCGTTTGGTTTCCCGGTGAGCTCGCTCTGGCCTGTAGCAACACAGTTCCTGTACGAAACCGTTACTGTCTGCGTTAAGGTTTTGAGCGTTGCCGGTGTAATGCCATGTCCTTCTATGGTTTCGCATTCAAGCGTTCCAGCTAAGGTCTTGAAGACCTGTAGCCCGACATCTTTCTTGGCTAAGACTAACAGTGTCGGTGAGCTGCCTACGAAAGAATGCGCTGATGCTCCCGCTGCGACTATCGCGCCGAACGCGAACACGGCCGTCAGGGCGGCACCAATCACCTTTACTAATCGCATATCAAACTACTCCTTTTGTTGTATGTGCGTCGACCTATGGCACTCAATTCTTCTGAACAGAGCATCATAGAGCCGACAGATTGAGAACCAAAAACGCCGCTCCCCATACTGCAGTCGTGCGTTCCGGTGGGGCGAATCTGCCAGAGGGCCAGATCCTCGTCAAGGGGGGTTTTTACTGAATCAACATCGAACTTCAGCTGGGCCCCAGTTTTCCGGCAGAAGGGATCAACCTGAGTGCTGGAAAACTACGAATTCTCGCGAGACTACCGTTTCTAGTTTCCGCAGGTGCCGTCTTCAGAACCAGCGAAGCCTTGACCCATCCCTCGTCTCACATCAGCACAGGTTCGCGCCAGACTTCAGTAGATACCAACCTGACAACAGGTGAAACGATCGGAGACTTCAGTCAATCCCCGCTCATCCGCGCGTCCCACAACCCCGGATCGGTCCGATACAACACGTGCGGCGCCAGCGCATGTCCCGCCGGAAGCCCCGGATGCCGAAAGTCCTCGGCAGGATCGCGCAGCATCCCCAGCCGCGCCATAACGCGCCGCGAAGGCAGATTTCGGGCGGCGGTGAACGCGACGATGCTCCGCAGCCTCATCTCGTCGAAGCCGAAGCTGATCGCCGCGGTGGCCGCCTCGGTGGCGATCCCACGCCCCCAGAAGGCGGGTGCGAGGCGCCAGCCGATCTCGATAGCGGGCGTGAAGTGGGCTTCGATGTCGACGGGTAGGAGCCCGACGCATCCCACGAACGGCGCCTCCCCCGGAATCTCGACGGCCCACAGCCCGAATCCGTTCGCCTCGAAGCACGCTTCCATCCGCTCGACGAACGCGTCGCTCTCGGCGACCGAGAGCACTGCGGGGAAGTGCTCCATGACGAGCGGGTCCGCGCTCATCAGCGCCCACGGCACACGGTCCTCGCGCCGCCATGGACGCAGACGGAGACGCTCTGTTTGCAATTCCGGACCGCTTGGCACCGCCGGATCGTAAGCGCAACCCGGGCAACTCTGCTGACCGAGTCGGACAATCGGGCTTTTATCTAGTGTACAAGCCGAACAGGCAGCGTCTTGAGCTGATTGATGAACGGCGATTCGACGTACGTCGGTGTTCCCGCGAGCCGCATGTTCGGGAAGCGCGCGAGTGTTTCCTCGATCATCACCTTCAGCTCGAGGCGCGCGAGCGCGGTGCCGAGGCAGAAGTGCCGCCCGCCGGCGCCGAATGCCTGGTGCTCCGCCTTGCGTCGCAGGTCGAAGCGGTTCGGGTCCTCGTAGCGCGTCTCGTCACGGTTGGAGGACACGTACCACATGACCACCTTCTCGCCCTCCTTGATCTCCTGCCCGTGCAGCTCCGTGTCGCACGTCGCGGTGCGGCGGAAGTGCGCGAACGCGGGAAACATCCGCAGCGACTCCTCCACCGCATCAGGCACGAGCGACGGGTCCTCGAGCAACAGCCGCATCTGCTCGCCGTCTTCCATCAGCGCGCGCATCCCGCTGCAGTAGGTCGCCTTGGTGGAGTCGTTGCCGGCGGCCACGAGCAGGAAGAAGCCCATCACGATCTCGTGTTCCTCCAGTTTCTGCCCGTCGACCTCCGCGTGCACCAGCACGCTCGTGAGATCGTCCGTCGGGTTCTCGAGGCGCTCGGCGATCAGCTTCCTGCAGCGCTCGAAGATCTCGGGGATGTCCTTCTGCAGGACGTCGTCGATGCCGCCCGGGTTGAGGTCGACATCGCCGGCGCCGAGCGCGGAGTTCATCAGGCTCGCCCACACCGCATCGTCCTCCCTGGGGATCCCCATGAAGCTGCCGATCACCCGAGAGACGGCCGGCTGGGCGATGTCGGCGACGAGGTCGCACGTGTCGCGGCCCTCGAGCTTGTCGAGCACGTCCCTCACGATCTCCCTGATCGCCTGCTCGTGGTCGGCGATCCGCTTGGGCGTGAAGCCGGCCTGAAAGAGCGCCTTGATGCGGTCGTGCTTCGGCGGGTCCATCCCAATGAACATCGCGCGCGTCAGCTCGAGCGGGAAGACTTCGGAGACGGCTGTGATCCCGCCGAGCTCGGAGGAGTACGTCTTCCAGTCGCGGCTGACCGTGTGGACATCATCGGCCGTGGTCACCGACCAGAACCCGGCCTCGGTCGGGTACTCGGTCACGCGGGCGGTCCAGTGCACCGGGCACTCGCCCCTCATGCGCGCGAACAGCTCGTGCGGCGGGCCATCCTGCCAGTGCTCGCGCTCGCCTACGAGCACCTCGTCGAGATCGCTGCCCACTGCCGCCATTCCGCCCTCCCGGATCGCTGTAAAAGACGAACAGATCATACTGGCTGGCCGGCCAGTATGGTGCGGTACTCTGCTCTGAAAGAGGGCGGACGCCGCGCCCTCCGCTGGGTCGGAGAGACGCGGCGCCCGTTCGAGGTCGCCCAACGCACAGAGATTCGTCGAGCGGGCTCTCAAGGCGCGCCCCAAGGAGCAGGAGAGGACGCCTCAAGTGTTTGAGGTTTCGTGCTTTCACTTCCCTTTCTATTGCCCTCGGGTCACTTAGATCCCGAGGACTGGAACGGACGATGTTCTAGCAACATGATCACCAGGTCCACAAGAGCGGAATTTTCCGCACGAGTAGTTCTCTGAAAGTCCGCTGACACGAATTGCGCTGAATTCCGTGGTTTTTCGCCATCGGACCTCGCGCCAGCCGAGAAACACTCCGTGCAGAATCGGCCTTGCGGACTCGAATACGAGTGCTCGGCGCCAGCGCTGTTACGTGACGCGCTTCTTGATCTTCATGTCGCGTCGAGGATCAGCGTGATCCCTTCGCCCTGCAGGATCGTCTCGAGGTCCGGGAATGCAGCGCCGGTGTGTGAGACAAGATAGGCAGGCCCGGTCAGCGGATGCGCGAGCAGAGGCGTCACGGCGGTCGCCTGTCCGACGACCGACGCCGCAGGACAAGACGCGGGGTTCGCGTCGAACACGCTGTCGATGCACGCTTTCTGCAGTGTCGAGAGTCGCGACGGAAGCTGTATCGGAAGGTCCACCTTGACCTTTGCGATGTTCGCCTGACCCGCACCTGAGGTAACCCTCACGTGTAGCGATACTCCGTTCTTCTTGCTCGTCTTGCCCTGAGTGCGACCGTGAACTTCGGCTTGAAGGGCAGGATTGCTCAGTTGACCGCCTGGAACGGGATCGGGCTGCTCGCAGTCGTTCCGGTTGCATTCGCGGACGTCGTCTCGATCGCCATCGCGTTGCGGTTCGTCGGGTTGAACATGAACCCTTCGCGGATGATGTCGACGTGGATCATCCGGATGTTCAGCGGCACGCCGTTCAGCTGTCGTGGCAGCTGGTCGCTGATGACGGTCAGCGTCCGGGTGTGGGTCGGATAGCGATCGAGGCGCGCACGACATCCGTGCCCAGACCTGTGTTCCCAGCCAAGCTAACGGGCCGGCCTGGGCTGAGCGACGGCCGACAGCCCGAACGGCTTGCCTGCGTACGGACTGGTCAGATACACCTTGCTGCCGGCGATCGTCAGCGGCGCGGAACCCGGGCCTACAACGATCTAGCCCAACCCGATCAGCGAGCCCGCGGAGCAGGTCCCGGCGTTCGCCTGTGGCTTCGGGGCACCGTTCGACGCTCTCGAGCACGCCCAGCAGCCCCGGCGGAGTCGTGAGACTGACGCGCCTGAGAGGCTGATCGCCATTTGCGCGACTGCGTCATCGCGAACCCGCTGACCAGTGAGGCGTCGCGGCTGTCCCCGTCCCGACCGGCGGCACAATCAGCGCAAAGCTCGCAACAAGGGTGATGTGCACACCTCGAGCGCGATTCATTCCGAATCTCAGGAACCGCGCCTCCCGCTTCTTATTGGTCTTTCGTGCCTTGCTTGCTCCCTTACCCTTCTTCTCCACGCATCGGCCGTGACGGCGTGTATGCCCCTTCTTGCGTTTCTTCTTGGAACCTTTCTTCACAGGCACCGGCACCAGAACCGGCACCCATCGCGGTAAGTTGCCTGACGGCCCAGAGGAACCGCTGGCGACGGATTGGCCCAACGGGGCTCCGCCCGCCTGCCGATATCCGCTTTCACACACTCCCTCGTTTACCGGTGAGGCCTGCTCGTGTGCACGGCAATCCGGCGAGCCGGCTGATCGACCGACACGAAAACCAGCGCTAGGACATGCTGCCCCAGCGGGCGCCGACGCCATGAATCCCGAGAAGACAACAAGAGCCCAAACACCGACCCCCACCAATGCGAACCTGCTCACCTTGAGAGCCCCAATGCGATCCATCGTTCCCACCCCCTAACACTTACGGGCTCAAAGGAGACACATGATCGATGTCGTCCCAACTAGCCTTTCACCTTTCACAAGCACCACATTGAATGAGCAATGCAGACTTTCCGACTTCCTTCACCTCAGCGTTATCTCTTCTGTTCTGCACGCAATTCGATTGTAGGCTTGTTACAACATAATGCTTCCACAGACGACTTTGCCCGCAACGGCCGCACAGACCTGTACTCCTAGTGCTAAGGCCTCCGGCGCGGCCCGGTATGCACCGAGCGCGAACATCTCGATAAGCAACAGTCCGAGTCGTTTTGCATTTTTCATGCGATGCTCCTTGACTGATGGAGCGCGCTGAATGAGGCGACTCTGACGACTCAGGCATCATGGCTGAGCTCAGCTCCAGGCTACAACCCCCCGTTTTTGGTCTGCCCGCCCGGAAACGCCGGACGGCGAAAAAGGTAACAAGCCTTTTTGTGTCGTGACCCTGCCAGCCTGGCTGTGCTTTTCAAACGCCTAGAGCCGCCCGCTCCGCACATTTGAGCGAATGGGCTCTGAACCTGCGATGTCAGCGTGCGGGCGTTACAGCAGTCGCGGCGACAAGCGCCCGTCCAGCGAACTTGAGCGCGGTCGACAGATGAGCTTCGAGGGTCCCGACGTTGTGTTCGCCGGAATACACCACGCTCTTCGCATCCGCACCGGCAGCACGCAGAGCGGCAGCGAACGGAGCGTTCTCGCTCGGGTCGGCGATGCGATCCGATGCCCCGCCATACACGAAGGCGTGCAGGCCGAGTCGAGAGAACACCTTTCTATCGGTGCGCAGATTTGAGTCGAGCCCATTGAAGAACCCCAACCAGCTCTCCACCACACCGAACCGGTACGGATTGGACAGCGCGACGTTCATCGCCCCGTACCCGCCCATCGAGTCCCCCACCACCGCGCGCGCCCCGCGCGCCGCGACCGTCGGCAGCATCCGGTCAACCATCTCCTGCACTTCGAGAATGTAGGTTTCGTAGTGGTTGCGCCACAGATTCGACCCAGGCCCGCCCTGGACCATCACCGCGATCAGCGGCGGAATCTCGCGCTTTGCGATCAGATGGTCGAGCTCGCCCTGCACGCCGATCTGCAGAAACGCGGAATCGGACTGATCGGTGCCCGTGAGCATGTACATCACCGGATAGTGGGCGTTTGTGCTCGCATAGCCCGGCGGCAGGTACGTGAGGAAGGATCCCGTGCCGTGCAGCGCCTTGGAGTGGTAGCTCGCGGTGTCGATCACGCTTCCCGCTTCATCCTCGCTGACCTTGGTGAGGGTGGGTAGCGAGAACAGCGGCGACGGCTGCTCGAAGCTCGCGGGCAGCGCCTGCGCAACCGGCTGGCTGGCGCCGATCCCGATCAGCCTCTCGATGCCCAGTTGCCCCCGCAGCGCAAGCGCCACGCCCGTCGAGAGCAGAGCGCTCAGCAGCACCGCCACGAGCAGGGCGCGCCGGCGCACTGCCTGGCGCGACGCCGAGCCGACGCCGATCGGCTGGGCGTGTTCGCGACGCGGCGGAAACGCGGGCACCCACGACGGCGGCAGCACCTCCGCCGCGGCCGCGCCGCCCTGCCCCGGCCAGCTCCACTCGCCGAGGCTCTCCATCCACAGTTGGGTGCGTGACGGCTTCATCGCGATCGACATTCCAGGTGATTCAACGAACCGTCACGCCAAAACCCAACCTCTGCACGAACACGCCCAGCCTCAGCGCCTATCTCGGGCTCAGTTCGTGCTCCAGACGTTGCCCGTGTCGCCGAACCCCAGCGCGCGCTTCGTCGCTTCGGTGAGGTCGAATTCGCGGCCCGCCACATATGGCCCGCGGTCGATCACGGGCACACGCACGGTGCGACTGCCGTAGTGGAGCGTCACCATCGTTCCGCACGGGAGCGTCTTGTTGGCCACGCCGAGCGTGCTGCTCGTCAGAGCGCCGCCGCAGGCCGTCGTGCCCCCGCCGCCGTACCAGGAGGCGCCGGCGAGGCGGAACACGCTCAGGCGTCCCAGTCGCGTGTGCGAGCCGCGTGCGGTGGCGTTGCCGGCGAAGCGCAGCCGCGCCAGCTGGCTGCCGAGACTCCGCGGCAGGTAGCGCAGCCGGAAGCGACCGTGCGCGCCCGTGTGCGTGCGCGCGAGCGTCCTCCAGCCGTGGCGGCCGAGCTCCTGCAGCGACACCACCAGGCCGGGTTCCGCCGCGTGACGGTTCTCGAGCAGGGCGCCGGCGATCCTGACGCGGCTGCCCTCGAGGACGTTCAGCTGCGACCGGCGCACCCGCAGAGCGGTGGGTACCGGCGTTACAAGCGTCGCGGGCACGGTCGAGACGATCCCGGCCGGAGCCAGGGTCGGCGCAGCCTGCGCAGGCGTCGCGGGGACGTACATGTTGTGTGAACCTCCTTGCGTTTCCGCCTGCGGGGTTAGCTGTCGGGCTCACGGCCGGCCACGCATGCGAAACAGACGCATGTCAGCCGGGCGTTACAGCTGCATCAGCAGCCGATTCGCCCCATCCGGATCACCTGTGTTGGCGATCCGGCAGTGGGTCCCCCGTTCGTCTCCATCCAGAAGACGACTCGGCGAGTCGAACAATCGTTCGCAAATGCTAGCCGTTTGCAGGCACTTTCCTCTGTGATCACGCACACAGACTTGTGACTAAGAGCACAAGGCGTACAGGGAACCCAGTCAATACGGGGCTGTGAGCGGCGGCGCGCTTAGGGCATGATCAAGCTCTTTTGTTCCCCACTCCACCCAGGAGGCTTCAAATGTCGCTCGACGCGAGCAAGATCGGACAGGTCGTCGCCGAACAGATGGAGGCGCTCGAAGAACGTTTCGGCAACGACTGCCAGATCGGCGACGTGTGCACGATCGTGGAGGTACTCGGGCCGCATGGCTCCTCGGTCGCCATGCGCCCGGGCGCGGACGTCCGTCCGCACTGCCTGATCGGCCTGCTGCGGATGGCCGAGCAGATGGCGCTCGCCCACGTACGCGAGACACCGGAGGACTGAGCCCCGCACGGAAAAGCTTTCCCCCAGGTCGTTGACGCGAGGTGCCAGACCGGCAACAATCGACCACATGGCCAATCCCGACCGCTTGACGGCACTGGACTCGACGTTCCTGCACCTCGAGGACCACTCGACCGCGCACATGCACGTAGCGTCGGTGATGGTGTTCGAGGGCGCCGCACCGACGCTGCAGGAGCTGATCGACCACGTGCTGGGCCGGCTGCACCTCGTGCCGCGCTACCGCCAGCGCCTCGCCCACGTACCGCTCGGCCAGGGCCGGCCCGTGTGGACCGACGACCCGCACTTCAACCCCTACTACCACATACGCCACACCGCGCTGCCGAAGCCCGCGGACGACGGCGAGCTCAAGCGCCTCGCCGGACGGTTGTTCTCCCAGCGTCTCGATCGCTCCAAGCCGCTGTGGGAGATCTGGCTCGTGCAGAGCATGTCCAAAGGGCGCTTTGCGCTGATCGCGAAGACCCACCACGCACTCGTCGACGGCATCTCCGGGGTGGACATCACCACGGTTCTGTTCGACACCTCCCGCGAACCCGCGCCTGTGGCACCGGCATCGACCTGGAGCGCCAAGCCGCTGCCCGGGCCGGCGAAGCTGCTCGGCGAGGCGCTCGTCGAGCGATCGACCGTTCCCGCGGAGATGCTCCGTGGCGGGCGCGCGCTGCTGCGCGCCCCGCGCAAGGCGCTCGCGCAGGTGAAGGACAACCTCACGAGCATCGGCGCGACCACCATCGCGGGCATCAGCGCGCCGGCCCCGCCGAGCCCGTTCAACGTCGAGATCGGCCCGCATCGCCGCTACACGTTCCTCGACGCGGACCTGGCCAACTTCAAGGCGATCAAGGACTCGCTCGGCGGCACGCTCAACGACGTCGTCCTCACGTCCGTCAGCCTCGCCCTCGGGCGCTACCTTCGCAACCGCGACTTCCCCACCGACGGCCTTGTGCTGAAGGCGATGGTCCCCGTGTCCGTCCGCACGAAGGCGCAGCGCGGCGCGCTCGGCAACCAGGTCGCCGCGATGTGGGCCCCGCTGCCGGTCGGGGTGGAGAACCCCGCGGAGTGCCTCAGCGCCGTCACCGCCGCGATGGAGGACCTGAAGAAGTCCGGCCAGGCCGTCGGCGCGCAGGCCCTCACCAACCTCGCCGGCTTCGCGCCCCCCACGATCCTCAGCCAGGCGGCGCGCCTGCAGGCCAAACAGCCGTTCTTCAACCTGGTCGTGACGAACGTGCCCGGGCCGCAGTTCCCGCTGTACCTGCTCGGGCAGAGGCTCGAGGTCCTCTACCCCGTCGTCCCGCTCGCCCAGCGCCAGGCGCTCGGCATCGCCGTGATGAGCTACGACGGACATCTCGGCTTCGGACTGCTCGGCGACTACGACGCGCTGCCCGAGCTCGACGCGATCGCGCTCGACCTCAAGTGGGCGATCGGCGCGCTCTCCCGCGCCGCCGGTGTGAGCACGCGCGGCACGCGGATCGCCAAGAAGAAGGCGGCGGCGCCCCGCAGCACCGCTGCCGGCACAAGCTGACTTGCGCCTAGCCCTCTGCGGCTCGCTCGACGAAAGGATCCTAACCACGCCGTAGCGTGCTGCTCATGGCGAGCACACCAGAGGAACTGGCACTTTCATTGTCACAAGCGACCTTTGACGCACAGCAGAGGATGGAGGCCAAACTCCGTGAAAGAGCGACCAACGTCCTGTCCGCTGCTTCGATCGTCGTACCAGTGGCAGCAGTTGCGGTCGGGAAGGGCCCGGCGCTCGTCGCGATTCCATTCAGCGGCGCGGCCGTCGCATATATCTGGTGTGCCGTCGAGTCCTGTGCAGCGCTGTTCCCTCGCGGCTTCTCAACGGGCATCGCCGGAGGCCAGTTTCTCGCACAGGGTCGAGCGCACGAAGCTGAGCTGCACCAAATGGAAGCCTCGGCCGCTGTCTACCTGGATCAATTGCACAACGACAACGTTCCGAACCTAGAGAACACAGCTCAGCATGTGACGCGTGCGATCGTGGGCCTGATGTTCGAGATCAGCGCCTCTGCTGTCGCGCTCGTCACTACACTGTTGACGTGAGAATGACGGATTCCTCACCCAAACCGGCTCCACCAAGCCCGATGCCGAAGAGGGTCCCGCCGGGCGTCGGGGCTGTCGCACTTCCGAAGCGCGAGCCCAAGCCCAAACGGTGGCGCGGCGGTCGTTGGCGCAGCATCCTCGGCGTCCACCGCTAGGGCGCCGATACGATCCGCACGTGCGGATCGCCCTCTGCCAGATCAACGCCACCGTCGGCGACATCGCCGGCAACACCGAGCGCGTACGCGAGGGCATCCGCGCGGCGATCGAGGCTCAGGCCGACCTGGTCCTGTTCCCCGAGCTGGTCCTCACCGGCTACCCGCCCGAGGACCTGCTGCTGAAGGAGCACTTCCTCGCCGACGCCGGCGCGGCTTTGCGCTCGCTCGCCCCGGATGTCCACGGCCCGGTCGCGGTGGTCGGCTTTCCCGAGCGCGCGGAGGACGTGTACAACGCGGCCGCGGTAATCGCCGACGGCGAGGTGCGTGCGATCTACCGCAAGGTGTACCTGCCCAACTACGGCGTGTTCGACGAGCAGCGCTACTTCCAGGCGGGCTCCGCCGGCGCGGTGATCGACATCGGCTCGCACCGTGTCGGGCTGACGGTGTGCGAGGACATCTGGGAGCCAGGTCCGCCCGCCAGCGACGAGGCGATCGCGGGCGCGACGCTGATCCTCAACATCTCCGCCTCCCCCTACCACGCCGGTAAGGGCGCCGAGCGCGAGCGGATGTTCGCGCAGCGCGCGCGCGACAACCTCGCGTGCATCGCCTTCTGCGGACTGGTCGGCGGTCAGGACGAGTTGCTGTTCGACGGGCACTCGTGCGTGATCGACCACACCGGGCGCACGATCGCGCGCGCTGCGCAGTTCCGCGAGGAGCTGCTCGTGTGCGACATCGACCTCGACGCGGCCGCGGCCGCGCGCCTGCGCGACGCCGGGCACCGCCCCGCCGCGCGGCGCTCCCAGCGCGAGGTCGCGGTCCTGCCGAGTCTCCCCGCCAGAGAGAGCGCTCCCGCCACGGCTCCCGCTCCCCCACCACCGTCAGCGCTAGCCGATCCGCTCGCGCCAGCCGAGGCGGAGATCTACATCGCGCTCACACTCGGCCTGCGCGACTACGTACAGAAGAACGGCTTCGGGCACGTAGTGCTCGGGCTCTCCGGCGGGATCGACTCCGCGCTCGTCGCGTGCCTCGCAGCCGACGCGCTCGGCCCGCGGCTGGTGAGCACCACGATCATGCCCTCCCCCTACTCCTCCACCCACACCCAGGACGACGCACGCGCGCTCGCCGCGGCGCTCGGCACGGGCGCACTCGAGCTGCCGATCGAGGGGGTGATGCTCGCCTACGACGACGCCCTCGGCGCGGCGTTCGCCGGGCACGAGCCGGATCTGACGGAGGAGAACATCCAGGCGCGCGTGCGCGGCAACCTGCTGATGGCGCTGTCGAACAAGTTCGGCTGGCTCGTTCTCACCACCGGCAACAAGTCCGAGATGTCGGTCGGCTACACCACGCTCTACGGCGACCTCGCTGGTGGCTTCGCGGTGATCAAGGACGTGCCCAAGACGCTCGTCTACCGGCTGTGCGAGTGGCGCAACTCCGACGCCGCGCCCGCCACGATCGGCGCGAGCGCCGACGGCGCCGAGCCGGCGCTCAGCCCGATCCCCGACTCGATCGTCGAGCGCGCACCGTCGGCGGAGCTCCGCCACGACCAGCGCGATGAGGACTCGCTGCCACCGTATGAGGTGCTCGACCGGATCCTCGAGGGCTACGTCGAGCTCGACCGCAGCCGGGAGCAGCTGATCGCACAGGGCCTGCCCGAGGCGGACGTGGACCGCGCGATCCGCCTCGTGGATCTCGCGGAGTACAAGCGCCGCCAGGCGCCCCCCGGGATCAAGATCACAGCCCGCGCGTTCGGGCGCGACCGGCGGATGCCGATCACCAACAGGTATCGAGGCTAGAGCGCTCGTTACTCTCCCCGGCGTGCGTCGCAGTCTCATATCGCTCACCGGGCTGTGCATGCTCGCGCTTGCGCTCGGCGACTGCGGCGACACGCTGCAGAACCAGGCGGTCTCCGCCAACACCCTGGAGGGCGTGATCGAGGCGCCCTACCCGGTCTACTGGCTGGGCTCGCGCTTCGAGGGCATGCAGCTCACCGAATCCACGCATGATCCAGGCGGCGCCTATACGCTGCAGTACGGCAACTGCCTGCGCGGCGGGCAGTCGGTGTGCGTGGCGCCGCTGCGCGTCGTCACCTCGCCGGACAACAGCTTCGTCCCCGGCGGCGCCGCGCCGAGCAGCGTGAGCTCGATCCGCGGCGTACCGGCGACGATCGCGCAGGCGGGCAGGTCGATCTCGATACCGACCGCGGGCGTGGTGGTGAGCATCTACGCCTCGAACCCGCAGCTCGCGCTCGCCGCCGCAAGGACCGTCGTGGCGATCAACGAGGTGAGCGAGCCCGAAGCTCCGCTGCCGGCGCCGCTCCCCGACACCGGCTTCGGCGCCACGCCCCTGTCTTCGTCTCAGATCCCGCCGCCGCTGCACCCGCTCGGTTAGCGACCAGCCTCCGCGGCGTTACCGCGCGACGGCGGGGCGCACGGCGATCGTCATGCGCGTCACCGCGCACGTGCGCTCGGCGTCGTCGCTGAAGCGCACGTCCCACACCCACGTGGTGCGTCCGCGGTGCACGCGCGTGGCGTGCGCGTGCACGGTCCCCTCGGTGATCGGGCGCAGGAAGCTCGTGTTGTTGGACAGCCCCATCGCCGCGTCGCCGTTCTCGAGCACCGCCAGATGGGTCGCCATCGAGGTCATCGACTCGGCGATCGACGC
The DNA here is from genome assembly GCA_964588985.1 of uncultured Solirubrobacteraceae bacterium. GTDB lineage: Bacteria > Actinomycetota > Thermoleophilia > Solirubrobacterales > Solirubrobacteraceae > Palsa-744. The sequence goes on along the minus strand of CAZPQW010000003.1, from coordinate 36,910 downwards.
GTAAACGCCGCCGTGCACGAGCCCCGCGGGCTGCTTGATCTCGTCGCGAACGGGCAGCTGAGCGCGCACCTCGGTGTCCGAGCAGTGGATCATCTCGAGGCCGTATAGGCGGTCGAAGCCCTGCAGGTGTGCGTTGATCTGCTCCGCGCTGACTGTGGCCATCCCGCCGCCACGATAGCCTACGGTCCGTCGCAGCCGGCGCGCACGCGCCCGCCGCGGCAGAGGACACACACCATGGGCAGATTGGACGAGCTCCCCCCCGACCAGCGCGCGACGCTCTCCCTACTCCTGCGCCAGCGCAAGACCTACGCCGAGGTGGCCGTCCTGCTCGGGATCGCGGAGACCGCGGTGCACGACCGCGCCCACGCCGCGCTCGCGGTGCTCGCGCCGCGCCAGGCGCGCGAGCTCACACCGGACCGGCGCGAGGAGATCGCCGACTACCTGCTCGGCCAGCAGCCGGGGATCGCAGAGCGCCTGAGGACGCGCACCCACCTCGGCTCCGCCGAGCCCGCCCGCGCGTGGGCGCAGGCGCTCGCGGACGAGCTCGCTGCGCTCGGCCCCGCGGAGCTCCCCGACATCCCACCGGCGACGACCACGCCAGCCCTCGCCACGACGCCCACCACGCAGGCTCCAAGGATCGGCGAAAGCATCGCGGACCTGTCGGCCGCGCCACGCAGCGGCTCACCCATAGCCTCGACCCAGCCGCCCAGCTCTCGCCTCGGCGGCGCGCTGCTGCTCGGCGCGATCGTGATCGCCGTCGTGGTGGCCGTGGTGCTGCTCGCGAACAACGGCGGCTCGCACCCCAAATCGAGCGCGAAATCCTCCACCACGAGCACCGGCACATCGAAAACGGCAGGGCCGACGGTCAGCGCGCAGCTGCCGATCAAATCGCCGGACTCGAAGAGCAGGAGCATCGGGGTCGTCGAGGTCCTCGCCGAAAACGGCAAGCGCGCGTTCTACATCGCCGCCGAACATCTGCCTCCGTCGAAGCACTTCTTCTACGCGGTGTGGCTGTACAACTCGCACACGAGCGCCGAGGCGGTGAGCAAGGCGCCGAACGTCGGCTCCGATCACAAACTCGCCGGCGGGGCGCTGCTGCCGAGCGACGCCGGCTCCTTCCGCGAAATCCTGCTCACGCGCGAGACGAGCGCGCACCCCACCAAGCCCGGTCACGTGGTGCTGCGCGGCCCGTTCAAACTGCAGGGCTGAAATCGTGGTGTCCCGGGTTCGAGTCCCGGTCTCGCCACTGGCTGTGGCACAAGTCGCTCGGAGGTTACGAACCGGTTCCCGGTGACAGCACAGGCAGGCCGGCCGCTGTCGCCCGCTCAGCAAGCTCCCCGTTGTAAGTGACGATCTCATCGGCGCCGACCCTGAGCGCGACGGCGAGATGGATGGCGTCGTTGGATCGCAGCGGCGCGTGCGTGCCGGCCGCGAGCAGATCTCCGCGTGTGAGGTCGATCAGGCTCACGGAATCAAGCACGGTCCCCACCGCCTCAGGGTCGACATCTTCGGGGTGGCGCCCCGCGGCACAGTGCATCTCGGTGTGCAGCAACCAGGAGGAGACCAGCCGCCGATCGTCCTGCCCTGCCAACTCTGCGGTCAGCGCCTCGGATTGCGGCTCGTCGAGGACGAGCTTCATCGCGGCTGAGGTATCCAGATAGCTGGTCGTCACCAGCGGCCACGGACGTCGGCCACTATCGCCTGGCTGTCGGCCGTGCTCTTGCGTCGAACGATTGACCGCAGGCTGGACGGGTGTGTTCGCGCCACCCTCACCTGACCTCGGGAGACCAGGTCCGCGAGTGGATCGTCGCCCGGCGGCCCGATCACCGCTGCGACCTGTCCGTTGTTGGTGACCTGGATGGTCTCTCCGTTGGCCACGCGACGCAGGATGTCACCGCTTTGATTGCGCATCTCACGATGAGTAACGACTCTCATGTCGCACAGCGTAGCACGGGTTCTCAGAGTCTTCTGAGAGCACCGTTCAGAGCGCGAGCAGCTTCCCGGGGTTCATGATCCCGGCGGGGTCGAGCTCGGCCTTCACCGCGCGCAGCGCGTCGAGCCCGCCCTCGCCGATCTCACGCGACATCCACCCCATGTGATCGCGCCCGACCGCGTGGTGGTGGGTGATCGTGCCGCCGCCGTCCACGATCGCGTCGCCGGCGGCGTGCTTGACCGCGCGCCACTGCCCGATCGGATCGTCCTCGCTCTGGCGTGCGATGAACGTGAAGTACAGCGACGCGCCCGTCTCGTAGACGTGCGAGACGTGGCACATCACGAGGCCGGGCGTCCCGTGCGACTCCAGGGCGCGCGCGATCGCGTCCGCCACCTGGCGGTGCAGGCGCGCGATGTTCGACCACTGCGTGGCGGTCTCGAGCGTCTCGACCATCACGCCGAGCGTGAGCAGCTCGTCGCGCAGGTAGGGGCCGGCGAAGCGGCTGTGCCGCCACGCCGCACCGGGCGAGCGCCCGACCGCGAGGCCGCCGCTGGAGCGCGCCAGCTCGAGTGCGCGCCCGCGCCGGTTCGCGACGTCCGCGGGCGAGCCCTCGAAGCCGAAGATCGCGAGGCACCCGCCGGCGTACCCGCGCGCGCTCAGATACGCCCGCCCGAGCCTGCCCTTCAGGCCGCCCGTGCCGGCGAGCGCGAGCGACATGCGCGTCTCCTGCTCGTCGGACAGGCGCGTCACGTCAGGCAGCACGTGCTCGCGCGCGAGCGTGCGCAGCGCCTGCGTGCCGGCGAGGAAGTCCTCGAAGAACACGCCCTCGTAGATCCGCTCGGTCGGTGCGGGGCGCACGCGCAGCGCGACCTCGCTGATCACCCCGAGCGTGCCCTCCGAGCCGACGAGCAGCTGACGCAGGCCGGGCCCGGCGGCGCTCGCGGGGACCGCGGGCAGCTCGATGTCGCACTTGGGAGCCGCGACGCGCAGCCCGAGCACGAGCTTCTCGATCGACCCGTAGCCGGTGGAGGCCTGTCCGGCCGAGCGCGTCGCGGCGCAGCCACCGAGCGAGACGTACTCGAAGGACTGCGGGAAGTGCCCGAGCGTGAGCCCACGCGCGGCGAGATGGCGCTCGAGCGCGGGCGCGCGCATGCCGCCCTGGACTGTGACGGTCGCCGAGTCGCGGTCGAGTTCCAGCACTTCTCCCATGCGCGCCATGTCAAGCGCGACCACGCCGCTGTGCTCGCCGCGCAGAGGCGCGACGCCGCCGACGACGCTCGTGCCGCCGCCGAACGGCACGACCGCGAGCGATGAGCGCCCGCACAGTGCGAGCACCGCGCGCAGCTGCTCGTGGTCTGACGGGTAGAGCACCGCGTCGGGGGCGCCCTCCGGCTCGCCGGCGCGCATCCGCACGAGGTCCGGGTAGCCCTTGCCGGCGGCGTGCAGCACACGCGCCACGTGCGAATCCTGCACACCGTCGGAGCCGAGGATCGCGCGCAGCTTCGCGAGCAGATCCTCGGGGAGCGTGGGCGGGTCGAGCCGCACGTGTTCGAGGGCGACGGGCGGCGAAGGGCGCTCGGCGACCCCGACGGTCTCGCGCAGGAAGCCGAGCGCGTGTGCCGGCAGCGCGGCGGGGTGCTCAGGGTCTCCCCACCCCCACCAGCGCATCTGCGGTGCGGCCGACAGCTCAGCCACTGACTCGCTCCAGCCCGTCGAGCGCCTCGTCGAGCGTTGCCGCCGCGGCGCGGCGCACCATCGTGCTTCCGAAGCGCGGCGCTAGGCCCATGAACAGTCCGCTGGAGCGGCCGGAGTAGCGCACCATCTCCTGGCGCAGCTCGAGCGTCACGTCGGTGCTCCTGCGGCTGGTTTCGCTGGGAGTGAGCCACAGCTGCGTCTCGGCAGAGCTCAGCACCTGCTCGAACGGGGTGCCGTGCACGCGCTGGGACCACGTGAGCGTGTGCTCGGGCTCGTCGCGGTGGGTGACGTCGAAGTCGGCGCGCACGAGTTTGCCCTTGCGCGTGCGCATCACCTCGGTGAACGCGTCCCCCTCAACGTCCTCGACGCGCTCCACGCGCGGCCACCAGCGCGGCAGGTGGTGGGGGTCGTCGATGAGCGCCCACAGATCCTCGACGGGCGCGGCGATGGTGCGGCTTCTGCGAGCAGTCGGCACGAGGCCAAGGTTAGTTCGTCAGGAGTCGTAGGTGAGCAGCGCGTGCACGTCGTGCGGCGCGAGGTGGGCGCGGCCGCCGAGGAACGCGAGCTCGATCAGGAAGCCGCAGCCGACGACCTGGCCGCCGAGCTGCTCGACGAGCTCGCACAGGGTCGCGGCGGTGCCGCCGGTGGCGAGCAGGTCGTCGTGCACGAGCACGCGCCGGCCGCTGGCGACCGCGTCGGTGTGGAGCTCGAGCTGCCCTTCGCCGTACTCGAGCTCGTATTCGGCGCTGACGGTCTCGTAGGGGAGCTTGCCGGGCTTGCGCGCGAGCACGAACCCCGCGCCGAGCTCGAGCGCGAGCGCGGGTCCGAGCAGGAAGCCGCGCGCCTCGGCGGCGATCACGCAGTCGACCTGCAGCGGGCGCGCGTGGTCGGCGAGCTGCCTGACCGCGTCGGCGAGCGCACCGGCGTCGGCGAGCAGCGGCGTGATGTCCTTGAAGAGGATCCCCGGCTTGGGGAAGTCGGGTATGTCGCGGATCAGCGAGCGCAGCTCGGCGGGCGGGCGGGCGTCGCTCACCTGACGATCTTGCGGAGGTCTCGGATAAGCAACAGGTGCTTGAGGTGGGTGGCGACCGCGGCGAGGTTCTCGAGCGCCTCGACGGCCTCCTTGCGCCGCTCGGGGTTGCGCGAGCGCAGCGCGGGCGCGAGGATCTGCTGGAGCAGGTTGGCCTCGCGGTCGGCGGAGGAGCGGAACACCCTGAGGTTGCGCCCGCCGACCCCGTAGCGCGCGAGTTCGGCGACGGCGCCGATGATCTCGCGCTCGGTCTCGTCGAAGTAACGCACGCCGCCGCGCAGCTCGCCCTTGACGACGCCGTACTCCTCCAGCTCGCGCACGAGCTTCGCCTCGGCCTTGGTCTCCTCGAGCACGTCGTCGATCGAGTAGAGCGCTCCGGCGCCGTCGCTGACGCTCATGCTCGAGCGCCACGTGCGCGTGCCATCGCGGGCGGGGCGTCCTGGCGCGGGCGCCGTCTCGCCGGCTCGCCCAGCCGCCAGCTCCTGGCGGATGACGCGCAGCGGCAGGAACTCGTCGCGCTGCATGCGCAGGATCGTGCGCAGCCGCGCGACGTCGCCCTGGGTGTAGAGGCGGTAGCCGCCGGGGGTGCGACGCGGGGTGAGCAGCTTCTGATCCTCGAGGTAGCGGATCTTGGAGATCGAGATGTCGGGGAACTCCTGCGCGAGCGCCTTGCACACCGCGCCGATGGTGAGCGATTTCTGGCGCTTGCCAAGTTCGCCCACAGCGGGGACTGGCTCAACCAGCTCGACGTCACCCTCACGGGTACTGGCGAGGCCTGCGGTGTCGGTGGGTGTCGTGTGGACGGCCATCAGCGCGCGTGGAACGTGAGCTTGTACTTGCCTATCTGCACCTCATCGCCCTCCTGGAGATGGTGGGACTCGATCCTCGAGCGGTTGACGTAGGTCCCGTTGAGCGATCCGCAATCGTCGAGGTACCAGGCGTCGCTGCGACTGATGAGCAGCGCGTGGTCGCGCGAGACGGTGACGTCGTCGAGGAACACCTCGGAGTCGGGGCGTCGGCCGATGCTCATGCGCTCGCCGTCGACGACGAAGCTCTCGCCCTCCCGTCCGCCGCCCGCGCGGATGACGAGCGCGGGGCCGTGGCGGATGACCTCCTCGATCTCGACCGGCACGAAGTCGCCGGCCTCGTCGATGCGGTACGTGGCGGTGACCGGATCCCCTTCCCCACCGTCGGCGCGTTGCAGCAGCGAGCCGCAGCGCTGGCAGTAGTTGGCTCCCTCGCCGTTGACGAAGCCGCACTCGGTGCAGTGCAGGGCCACGGCGTGTGCCTAGTCGGTGTCGGGCTGCCGGTGAGCGAGGATGTCGGTGAGCCGCTGCACGTCATCGCCGGTGATCATGACCTCGCCGCCGTCGTGCTTGTGACGCAGGCGGTTGACGAGCTCGGCGCGCAGGATGTCGATCTTGCCGTGCAGGATGCGCCGCTTGTAGGAGATCTCGGTCTCCTCCTCGGTGAGCGACCGGATGACGTCTTTCAGTTCGACATCCGTCAGCGAGCCAAGGTCGGGGAACGTCTCGTCCATCGTTGCCACTTCTCCTCTCGCGGACTTTCAGGACCCCGAGTATAGCCCAAAAGGTCAGGCTGAGCTTGAGGCTATTCGCGCAGTTCGGCGAGGCTCGACCGCGCATACATCACGGTCGCGACGAGCGCCATCGCGAGGCCGACGTAGAGCATCCACTCACCGACCGTTTCGAGGCCGGCCATAGCGAAGAAGAACGAGCCCATGACGGGCGCGACCGCGAGCCGTCCGGGCCAGTTGATCCGCAGCTCGACGCCGCGCGAGAGCGCGTAGCGCCCGAGCACGAGCATCGCAAGCTCGCGCGCGGCGAGGACCGCGAGCGCCCAGCGCGGCAGCAGGTCGAAACGCCAGGTGACAACGACGCCGGAGACGACGAGCAGGCGGTCGGTGACGGGGTCCATGAGCGCGCCGAGACGGCTGTATTGGCGAGTGAGACGTGCGGCGATGCCATCGGCGTAGTCGCCCCAGCCGATGACAGCGAACAGCGTCGCGCCGAGCGCGCCGTTTCCGCCTGTGCTGGAGAGCTCGACTACGAGGAAGACTGGGATCAGCGCGAGGCGCGTGAAGCCGATCGCGTTGGGGATCGTCCAGGGACGCAGCGGCTGGCCGGCCTGCGTCTCGACCGGCGGCGGCCCGGAGCGGTCGAGGCCGAACAGCCGCCTGACGGTCAGGCGCGAGCGCTCGGCGCTCCCTAGGCGAGGCTCTGCCACAGCTCGTCCAGCTGTCGCAGGAGCTGTGCGGGCTCGCCTCCGAGCGCCAGCGCGGGCGCCTCAGCGCGCCCGCGGCGGATCTGCGCCTCGATCTCGCCGGACTCGAGCGAGCGCCGCCCGACGGTGAGCCGCAGCGGGCAGCCGAGCAGCTCGGCGTCGGCGAACTTCTCGCCCGGGCCGAGGTCGCGGTCGTCGTAGAGCACCTCCACCCCGCCCTGGCGCAGCGTGTCGTAGACGCGGTCGGCGGCTTCGCGCTCGGGCGTGCCGGGCTTGCCGAGCGTGACGAGGTGCACGGCAAATGGCGCCAATGCCTTGGGCCAGGAGATGCCGTGCTCGTCGGCGAACTGCTCGACGGCGGCGGCGACGATCCGTGCGGGGCCGATGCCGTAGGAGGCCATCCAGATCGGCACCTCGGCGCCGGTCTCATCGAGATAGGTGGCGCCGAGCGGCTCGGAGTAGCGCGTGCCGAGCTTGAAGATGTTGCCGATCTCGATCGCGGGCTCGATCGTGAGCGGCTCACCGCCTCGCATATACCCGTCCCCGACCTTCTCCACGTCGGGGCTGCTCTGGGCGACCTCGATGTTGGCGGCGTAGCCGTCGGAGCCGAGCGCGACCTCGTCCTCGCCGGCGGCGCAGGGGGCCATGTACTCGTGCGCGCCGACGCCGCCCATCATCCCGACGTCGCCCTCTACGCGGTACCAGCGCAGCCCGGTGCGGTCCATGATGCGGTCGTAGGCGCCGACGTGGAGCGCGTAGTTGCGCTCCATCCCGGCCTGGTCGCGGTCGAAGCTGTAGGAGTCCTTCATGACGAACTCGCGTGTGCGCAGCACGCCGGCGCGCGGGCGCGGCTCGTCGCGCTCCTTGACCTGGAAGTGGTAGACGACCTGCGGCAGGTCGCGGTAGGAGCGGACGGTCTGGGCGATGTGGAAGGTGACGGCCTCCTCGTGGGTCATGGCGAGGACGAGCTCGGAGCCCTTGCGGTCGGTGAGCTTGAACAACTCGTCGATGTCGAGGCGGCCGGTCTTGCGCCACACCTCGGCGGGCTGCAGCACGGGCATGAGCATCTCCTGGGCGCCGATGGCGTCCATCTCGTGGCGGACGATGGCGACGACGCGTTGGTGCACGCGCCAGCCGGCTGGGAGCCATGTCCACATGCCGGCGCCCATCTGGCGGATGAGCCCTGCGCGGACCATGAGCTTGTGCGAGATCGCCTCCGCGTCGGCGGGCGCGTGCTTCTCGGTGGGCAGCAGGTATTGGCTCAGTCGGGTCATATCGACGGCAGAGCCTAATCCATGCGGCGCGCCGCACCCGTGTACCGCGCTCACGCATGGGGTAGGCCCTTTGATAGAACAGCGGTAATCCGCGATCAGCGATCCAAATATCGATAAGGAGCCCAGATGGCTTACTCAGTACCGCCGCTTCCGTATGCGTATGACGCGCTCGAGCCGCACATCGACAAGACGACGATGGAAATCCACCACGACAAGCACCACCAGGCTTACGTGGACAAGGTCAACGCGGCCCTCGAGGGCACGCCGCTGGCGGACGCGGCGATCGAGGACGTGCTGAAGGACCTGAGCCAGGTCCCGGCGGACAAGCTGAAGGCGGTGAAAAACAACGGCGGCGGCCACTACAACCACTCGCTGTTCTGGGAGAGCATGAGCCCGACTGGCGGCGGCGAGCCCTCGGGCGAGCTGGCGGACGCGATCTCCTCGACGTTCGGCTCGTTCTCGGACTTCCAGGCGAAGCTGAAGGAAACGGGCGTCAACCAGTTCGGCTCGGGCTGGTCGTGGCTGGTACACGACGGCTCCGGTCTCGCGGTCATCGGAACCGCCAACCAGGACAACCCGATCTCCGACGGCCAGACGCCGCTGCTGGGCGTGGACGTGTGGGAGCACGCGTACTACCTGAAGTACCAGAACCGCCGCCCGGACTACCTCGACGCGTGGTGGAACGTGGTCGACTGGGGCAAGGTCGCGGAGCGCTTCTCCGCGGCGTAGATAAGGATTTAAGGGCTCCGCGCCGGGGGCGCTCCGCCGCGCGGGTTGCGCGGTGCGTCCCCGGGGCTCAGCTCCGGGAGAAGCGCCTTCCGGCGACTGGCGATACGGCCTCGTCCATGACGGCGCCGACAGGCTCCGCCTGCAGCATCGACTCGAGCACCGCGCCTGCCATCTCGTCGTTCTCGGCGGCGGCGGCTTCGAGGGCGGCGATCCGCTCGGGGGTCATGGCGGTGTCGTCCTCGTTCTCGGCGAGCCAGGCGCGCGCCTCGGCGGCGGCGGTCTCGTCGCGTTGGACGGTCTTGCCGGCGGCGTAGTAGCGGTCGATCTCCTTGAACAGCTCGTCGACGAGCCGGTCTGTGGGAACCTTCCTGAGCGGCTCGCCCTTGGAGTAGATCATCCCCATGTCCTTGGCGCCGGTGATCCCGAAGTCGGCGTGGCGCGCCTCGCCGACGCCGTTCACCGCACAACCGAGCACGGACACCTCGATCGGGTCCTCATAGGCTTCGAGGCGCTGCTCGACTTCGACGACGACGCGGTCCATGTCGAACTGCAGCCGCCCGCACGTGGGGCACGCGATCAGCACGGGGCCCTTCTCGCGCAACTTGAGCGCCTTGAGGATCTCCCACGCGACCTTGACCTCCTCCTCGGCGTGGAACGTGGAGAGCGAGATCCTGATGGTGTCGCCGATGCCGTCGGCGAGCAGCGTGCCGAGCCCGACGGCTGACTTGAGCGACCCCGACCACTTGGTGCCGGCCTCGGTGACGCCCAGGTGCAGCGGGTAGGGGATTTTCTCCGAGAGCATTCGGTTGGAGGCGATCGTGTTGGGGACAGATGTGCTCTTCATGGAGACCTTGAAGTTCTTGAAGTCGAGGCTCTCCATCAGCTGCACGGTCTCGATCGCGGCGGTGACGAGCGCCTCGACGGGGTTGTCGTACTCGAGCTGGCGCAGGTGCTTGGGCAGCGACCCGGAGTTGACGCCTACGCGCAGCGGCGTGCCGCGCTGCTTGGCGAGCGCGATCACCTCGGCGACCTTCTCGGGTCCGCCGATGTTGCCGGGGTTCAGCCGCACGCAGTGCGCCCCCGCTTCGATCGCCTTGAGCGCGAGCGTGTGGTTGAAGTGGATGTCGGCGATGATCGGGATCGGCGACTGCGCGACGATCGTCCTGAGCGCCTCGGCGTCTTGCTCGCGTGGGACGGCGACGCGCACGATGTCCGCGCCGGCGTCGGCGACGGTGCGGATCTGATCCATGGTCGCCTGGAGGTTCGCGGTCTCGGTCTTGGTCATCGTCTGAACGGCGACGGGCGCGCCGCCGCCGATGGGTATGCCGCCGAGGAGGATCTGCCGCTTGGAAGCCATAGGCTGATTCTACGATGCCCGATGTGTACGCCACCGCGCGCGGTCCGCTCGCGCGTCTCGCCTCCCCCCTCGCCGCTCAGGCACGCACCGCCCGCCACGAGCGCTTCTTCGCGCTGACGAGGCTGCCGGAGGGTGCGCGGGTGCTCGACGTGGGCTGCGGGGCGCTCGGGTTGCGGGGGCTTGAGCCGACGCTCGACATCACCGGAGCTGACCTCGCGGAGCGCCCGGACTACCCCGGCCCATTCGTGCGCGCGGATGCCGCGGCGGGCCTGCCGTTCGTGGACGGCGAGTTCGACCTCGTGTACTGCTCGAGCGTGATCGAGCACGTTCCGCCGGCGCGCCGCGCGGCGTTCGCCGCAGAGGTTCGCCGCGTGGGCCGCGGCTGGTTCGTGCAGACCCCGGCGGTCTCGTTCCCGATCGAGCCGCACGCGCTGCTGCCGTTCGCGCACTGGCTGCCAGCGGGGCTGCGCCGGCGCTACTGGCGTCTCGGGGTGGCGGGCGATTGGGAGGAGATCGCGCTGCTGCGGCGCGCGGAGATGGAGGCGCTGTTCGGACCGGCGCTGCCCGAGCGTTTCGGTCCGCTGGTCAAGAGCTGGGTGTGCGTGCGGGCGCCCGAGAGCTGAGCGGGCGGAGTGTTACTCGGACTTGGCGCTGACTCACACAGCGCTGAGAACCGCTCGCGCGGTTGCGATGCGCGTCTCGATCGGCCCATCGCCAGCGTTGAGTGCGTCCCACACGAACTCATGTAGCTCCAGCGGCAGCGACTTCGGGGCAGTGCCGCCCAGGTCGCTTAGCGCAGCCCTGAAATGTCTGGCTTTGGTCGCTGGGACGATCGCGGCCGTCGCGAGTGCTTGTTGCCAGATGGTCCATCCGTCCTCGAGTTCAATGCACTGTGCTGCGGTGGCGAGCCGCAGGCAGCGTGCGCGCCATCCCCAAGGTTCGCGGTGAACTGCGCGGCGTAGCTGCGACTGCTGAACCGCGCGGATAGTCCTCCAGCGCTGGCCTGACGGATCGGTGCAGTCGGCCCACGATGCGAGCCGCTGCTGTACCGATGCGGAGGGCTCTCCGGGAGCGACCTGGACGTTCCAGTGCGCGCATTCACGGGCATAACGCGTCGTGCAGTAGCCGACCATCGTCTGCCATTGCGTCTCGTCGGTGAATGTCGCGAGCAGCAGGTCGAGATCGTAGAGCTGGCGGGGTACAGCGTCCGCGCGACGGTCTTCGTCAATCCCGACTGGCGCGGCGGCGAGCGTCATCAGCTTTAGAACGAACTGGTAGGGCAACTCGGGCACGCGCGCGAGCACTGGCCGCTGAGTAGGACCCATGCGCCCGGTGAGCGTTTCGACTGGCGGCAGATCGGTCTCGAAGTGAAACTCCACCTTGACTGTGTTGTTGCTCGCGCGACCGTGATCCAGTCGCAGGGCGACCGGGATGACGTAAGTCATCATGTTCAGCTCGTGCGTGGGTCGGATCGGCTCATAGACGCTGGGCAGAAACAGGGGATGTAGCGCAGCGAAGCGATCGGCGAAGGCGTCCATGAGTCCTTGGATGTCCTCGTGGCTTGCGACGGTGAGGTAGTCGTTGTCTCGCGAGCCGCGCTGCTTTATGGCGTCGAATCTCAGCGACGCGGCGTTGCCGCCCATGAGGATGAGCTCGACGCCGACCATCGATTCGAGATCGCGCAGGTGCTCGTGGACCTCTGCGCACCACGCGGCGATCTCTGCCGTGAAGAGGTCGTTGTACCTGGACGTGCGCGCGACGGTCTTGAGCTGTTCGGGATCGCTGATCCACTCGGCCTTGAACAGATCGAGGCGATCGTCGATGCTCACGCGGCGTAGCCTGCCGCGAGCTGGATCTGTGCCGGTCCGTCGGGAGGTCGCTCTCCGGTGGCTGCCAGTAGCCAGTCCGCGTACCCGGTGCGCCGCGCATAGCCCCGCAGCGCTCGCGCGTTGATCTGCTGGTCGCTCATCGCCCGCAGCAGGCGTCCCAGCTCGCCGTAGCCGAATGGCACGTCGCTTCGGCGGGTCTCGCGCAGCAGGTCCACCCAAGCCTTCTCTGGGGTCGCGACCGCACCGCGCACGAGCGCGCGCGATCCGATGAGAGGCTGGCGGCGAAGCAGCACAGTCCGAGGCATGACCGGTCCACGCAGGGCGCCCGGTCCGGCCGCCAGCACCACGAAGCCGCTGCTGGCCAGGGCGCCGGCGACGCCATCGGCGTGAGGGGGATGGCAGTAGACGAGATGCGGGTACTCATAGACGAACTGGTGGCCGAAGCCAGCGAGCACGTCGTAGCCGGAGAGATGCGCGTCTGCGTCTAGGCGCTCGATAACACGCACGATCTTCTTGGCCTCTCCCGTGGGTGCGTCGGCAGGGGGGTTGTCGCTGTATCGGTCCCGGCTCACGCGGAACAGCGTGCCAGCCGCGATGAGGCGGCTGAGCCCGCGGTGCAAGGTGCGCTCGGATAGGTCGAGCTCGGCGCGCAACTCGGCGATGGACGCGGTACCCCCGTGCTGCGCGGCGAGCTTCCGCACAGCGCCGACGACATCGCTGGTATCTAAGATAGAGGCTGGCACGATCATCAGAATATAGCGAAATACTGCTCTTCCTGCCAACTCCGATCCCATAAGCTTGGAAAGCGGGCGGAGGAAACCAACCTTGCGGATCGCGAGGCCCCGTCGAGACCGTGCAGCCTTGGCGAGTGATTCACCGGGCCAAAGGCGATGACTCCTTCGCGGTTTCAGCCCGCCAGCCGGCTGATGTCGTTGCTCACGCCGTTGAACACGAGGAACACCAGCAGCAGGATGCCGACCGAGCTGAAGCGGTACATCGCGAGCAGCGAGATGCGCTTGCGGCGCAGCTTCTCCGCCACCGACCACAGCACGTGTCCCCCGTCGAGCGGCAGGAACGGGAACAGGTTGATGACGGCGAGGATCAGCGACAGGTAGCCGAGGAACACGAGCGCGTCGGCGGGGCCGGCGCTGACCTGTTCGTTGCCCACTTCGGTGATGCCGACGATGCTGCGCACTTCGTGGCGGACCTTCGAGCTCGTGAGCGCTTGACCGAAGCCGGTGATCGTCCCGGTCGTCACGTGCCACATTGCGCTCCCGGCAGCCCCCGCCGCGCTCAGCATGCCAAAGCTTTTGACCGACGGAGGATCGAACTTGAATCCGATCAACATGCGTCGTTCCTTGTCGTCGTAGCGAGGATGCACCGAGAGTGTCACCAGGCGACCGGCGCGCTGAACGGTCAAGGTCACGGGCGTGACGGAGCGGCATCCGTTCGTCACCGTGCCCGCGCAGCGGTGGGAGGCGATCCTCGTGACAGCCTCTTCCTCCGACGCGGGCTTGCCGTCGACGCTGACAATCTCGTCGCCAGCTTTCAGCAGCCCGTCCGCAGCCTTACCCGGCTCAATCCCGTGGATGGTCGTGCTCGTGACGATCGTGGGCACCGCGGGGTCGAGCCTCCCGAGCGTCGAGGCGCCGTTGAGGCTGCCGCTGAGCAGAACCGCCCAGAAGAGGAAGAACGCTATCGCGATGTTGACGCCGGGTCCGGCGAGGATCACCACGATCCGCTTCCACGGAGCCTGGGTGTAGTAGGCGCGCCTGTGGACCTCCGGATCGAGGTCCTTGAGCTCTTCCGGGCTCATGCCTGTGATCTTCACGTAGCCGCCCGCCGGGATCGAGCCGATCGCGTACTCCGTCTCGCCGCGTTTGACGCGGAAGATCGTGGGCGGGAAGAACAACGAGAAGCGCTCGACGCGCATGCCGACGAGCTTGGCGACGGTGAAGTGCCCGAGCTCGTGCAGCACGATCAGCACGACGATGCCCAGCAGTGTCAGGAGCAGGCTCACGGGCTCAGTGTGGCAGGCCGAGCGTCGGCTTCCGCCGGTTTGAAGTCGTGGTTGCAGCCCTCAGCTGAGCGCCGCGACGGTCTCCCCGGCGAGGTCGCGCGCCTGCCGGTCGGCTTCGTAGAGCGACTCGAACGAGCGCACCGGCTCGCTTCCGAGCCGCTCGAGCGCGTCCTCGATCACCGCGGGGATCTCGAGGAAGCGCAGGCGCCCCTCGAGGAACGCGTGGACGGCGATCTCGTTGGCGGCGTTGAGCACGCACGGCGCGGTCCCGCCCGCCTGCGCGGCCTCGCGCGCGAGGCGCAGGCAGGGAAACGCGTCGAGATCGACCGGCTCGAACGTGAGCTCGCGCACGGTCGCGAGGACGAGCGGCTCGATCGGCAGGTGCACGCTCTCACCGCCGTGGAGCGCGTAGGAGATCGCGATGCGCATGTCGGGCGGGCCGAGGTGCGCGAGCATCGCGCCGTCGGCGAGCTGCACGAGCCCGTGGATCAGCGACTGCGGGTGGACGACCACGTCGATCCGCTCATACGGCGTCCCGAACAGGTGGTGGGCCTCCATCACCTCCAGGCCCTTGTTCATGAGCGTGGCGGAGTCGATCGTGATCTTGCCGCCCATCGCCCAGGTGGGGTGCGCGAGCGCCTGCTTGACGGTCACGTCCTGCAGCTCGTCGCGTCCGCGGCCGCGAAACGGGCCGCCGCTGGCGGTGATCGTCATCCGCTGCACCGCCCCGGGCGGCTGTCCCGCGATCAGCTGGTGAAGCGCGGTGTGCTCGGAGTCGACGGGCACGATCTGCGCGCCGGTGGCCTCCGCGAGCGCGGTGACCAGCTCGCCGCCCACGACGAGCGACTCCTTGTTGGCGAGCGCCAGGTCGATCCCCTCTCCGAGCGTCGCGACGGTCGGGCCGAGGCCGGCCGAGCCGACGAGCGCGTTGAGCACGAGATCCGCGCCCGACTCCACGACCAGGCGCACGAGCCCCTCCGGACCGCCGAGCACCTGCCCGTCGGTCCACGCCTCCGACGCGCGCGCGGCGGCGTCCTCGTCGGCGAGCGCGATCCGCGCGACGCCGTGAGCGCGCGCCTGCTCGACGAGCGCCTCCCAGGAGCGCTCGGCGGACAGGCCCACGATCTCCAGCTCTTCGCTGCGGGAGCACACGTCGAGCGCCTGCACCCCGATCGAGCCGGTCGAGCCGAGCACGAGTATGCGCTTGCGCACAGTCATGCGCCGATCATACGTATGCGGGCGCGAGCGCCCCCGCAGAGCGGCCTAGAAGTACGTGAATTGATCGGCGGGGATGTTCTTCGGGCTCACGTAGCCGTTGACGATCGCCTGCGCGTTGACCACCGCGGGTTTGTCGTGCAGAGGCGAGACCACGGTGCACACGCTCGTCGAGGCGCATTCGACGCCGGTCGCGGGGCGCGCGAGATTGATCTTGGTCGCCGAGCCGAGCGCGAAGCCGCTGCCTGTGATCGTCACGATCGTGCCGCCGGCCATCGGGCCGCTGTTGGGACTCACGCCGGTTATGGTCGGCGGCTGGAAGAGATACAGGTCGGCGCTCGACGTCACGCTCGTGCCTGCAGGCGTCGTGACCGTCACATCGATGGATCCAGAGGTGCCCGGGGGCGAGACCGCCGTGATCGACGTCCAGGAGCTCACTTTGAAGCTCGCGGCCGGCGTCGAGCCGAACTTGACGGCCGAGGCGCCGGTGAAACCGGTGCCCGTGATCGTCACAGAGGTGCCACCCGCCGCGAGACCGGTCGTGGGTGCGAGTTTCGATACCTCGGGGGTCACCAGCGGGGTCGCCGTGCGCTGCTTGCAGACGCTGCCTTTGTTGCTCCACTCCTGCTGGTAGTAGTACTCGTCGCCGTTGATCAGCTGGTTGAAGGGAGATCCGTCGGGCGCGTAGCCGAGCGTCAGGCCCAATTCGCTCCCTGGTTCGAAGGTCCGGCATTTGTCGCCGTTCTCTTCCCCGCTGGGCGCGTACCACGCGTTCAGCTTCGGGTCGGTGATCGACTCGTTGTGCTCGTGGCTGAGCCCACCCATCAGCACCGAGTCGGACAGGTTGTTGTTCGGGTGCTGGCCCGAGTCGCAGCCCGGGTTGCCGCCCACGTAGGGGTCGTTGGCGTAGACGATGTTGACTCCCGACACGGGGATGTAGCCGTGGTAGGCGCAGTAGGCGGCGTTGATCGCCCCGGCGGAGCATTCTGTGCCGGCCGAGTCGAAGCAGCTTTCGACGCCCGGCGGAGTCAGCATGAAGTACTCGTGCAGGAGGTCTTTCGGCAGAGCGTGAGAGGTCACGTAGCTCTTGATCTCCGTCTGAAGCTGGGCGTCGGTCAGGCAGATCGCCGCCGCTTTGCAGCCGTTTTTGGGGTACGGGTCGGTGTCGATGATCGCCCCGGCGAAGTGCGATTTGTATTTGACGGCTTCGCCGGAGCCGCTCGTGTACTGGACCGCCACGGAGTCGACGTTCTGTTCGCCGCCGCTGTCGTGCGCAAGATCTTCCAGGTACTTGTCGACGCCCGTCTGATAGCCGGTGGGGTACGCGGGCGAGCCGCTCGGAGCCCAGTAGAAGGCGTAGTTGGTATTCGACGTCATCACCGGGCCGCCGTGATAGGCGAGGTTTTCGGTGGAGATGAATGGCTGGAGGAGGCTTTGGGCGCCGACGCCTTTCAACGGCTGGTAGCTGACGGTCCTGCCGCTCGAGAGCTTGACGATCACCGCCGAGGCGCTCGACGCGCCTGCGGCGAGCAGGATCGCGGTCGCGAACAGCGCGAGCGCAAGCACGCGCCCATTCGGAATGCCACCCCGCCTCAGCGTCACTGCCCCTGCCCGATCACGCACTCGCTCCATGGTTGTTTCCCCCCGTAAGCCGCCCAGATGTCTTGCTGCACTCACAACGCTACACCGCCGCCATGCTCGTTGTCCAGTCAGTCGAGGCTTGCTCCCATGACCGAGATCAGAGGTACGTGAAGTGGTCCGCGGGTGCGTTCTTGGGGCTCTTGACGGTCCCGACGGTCGCTTTGACGTCCACGACACCCGCCTTCGCGCGCGACGGCACGATCACGGTGCAGGAGCTGGTCGAGACGCAGTTCACCGACGCGGCGACGCTCGCGGCGAACTTAAACGTCGTGGCGGAGCCGAGCGCGAAGCCGCTGCCGCTGATCGTCACGCTCGTGCCGCCCGCTTTCGGGCCGCTGCTGGGGCTGACGGCGGTGACCGTCGGCGACTTGTACTTGAAGAGGTCCGTGCTCGACGTCGCGCTCGTCCCGCCCGGGCCGGTCACGACCACGTCGACGCTGCCGGCGGTGCCCGCGGGCGCGACCGCGCTGATGCTCGTGCCCGAGTCGACCGTGTAGCTCGTCGCAGCGGTGGCGCCGAAGCTGACCGACGTGGCGCCGGTGAAGCCGGTGCCGGTGATCGTCACGGCCGTGCCACCGACGGCCGGACCGGTCTTGGGCGCGAGCTTCGTCACCTGCGGTTTGACGACCGCGCTGCGCTGCTTGCAGGCGCTGCCTTCGTTGCTCCACTCCTGCTGATACCAGTACTCGTCGCCGTTGATCAGCTGGTTGTAGGGCGAGCCGTCGGAAGCGGTGCCGAGCGGCGTCCCGAATTCGCTGGACGCTTTGAAGGTGCGGCACTTGTCGCCGTTCTCTTCCCCGTTTGACGCGTACCACGCGTCGAGTTCGGGGTCGGTGATCGACTCGTTGTGCTCGTGGCTGAGCCCACCCATGAGCGCCGAGTCCGACAGGTTGTTGTTCGGGTGTTCGCCCGTGTCGCAGCCCGGGTTGCCGCCCACGTAGGGGTCGTTGGCGTAGACGATCGTGCCTCCGGTCACGGGGATGTAGCCGTGGTAGGCGCAGTACGCCGCGTTGGTCGCCCCGGCCGAGCATTCGGCGCCGGCCGAGTCGAAGCAGCTTTCGACGCCGGGGGGCGTGAGCATGAAGTACTCGTGCGCGAGGTCCTTGGGAAGCGCGTGGGAGCTCACGTAGCTTTTGAGCTCCGCCTGGAGCTGGGCGTCGGTGAGGCAGATCGCCGCCTCGCTGCAGCCGTTTTTGGGGTACGGGTCGGTATCGACGATCGCGCCCGCGAAGTGCGAGTCGTATTTGACGGCTTCGGCCGCGGAGTTGGTGTACTGGACGGCCACGGAGTCCACGTTCTGGCTGCCGCCGCTGTCATGCGCGAGATCTTCGAGGTACCTGTTGACGCCGGCCTGGTAGCCGCTGGGGTACGCGGGCGAGCCGCTCGGAGCCCAGTAGAAGGCGTAGTTCGTGTTCGACGTCATCACCGGGCCGCCGTGGTAGACGAGGTTGCCCGTGGGGGCGAACGGCTGGAAGAGGCTCTGGGCCGCGGCCCCGCGCAGCGGCTGATAACTGACGGTCTTCCCGCTCGAGAGCTTGACGATCACCGCCGAGGCGCTCGAGGCGCCGGCGGCCAGCATGACGCTCGTAAGCAGCGCGAGCGCCGCCATGCGAGCGCTCTGGATGCCTCCCCGCCGTCGCGTCGCTGTCCTTGCCCGGTCACGCGCTCGCTCCATGGTCCTCTCCCTCGTAGCCTTGGATCCCTCGGTCCACTGACAAAACTACACCGCTTGGATGCTTACTGTCTAGTGGACGTAGGCGAACCAGACGTAATAGCCGACGACGACGGTGAACATCACCGCGTCGAGGCGGTCGAGCGCGCCGCCGTGAGCGCCGAACAGGCCACCGGAGTCCTTGATCTTCGCCTCGCGCTTGACGAACGACTCGAACAGGTCCCCCACCGGCGCGAGCAGCGCGATCCCCAGCCCGAGCACGAGCGCGTGCGTGCCGGAGAGCCACTGCTCCTGGTAGAGGTGCGCGATCCACACGCCGAGCACCGCGCAGAGCATGCCGATCACGAGGCCCTCGACGGTCTTGTTCGGCGAGATGTGCGGAGCGAGCGGCCGACTGCCGAACATCCGCCCGCCGAGATACGCGCCGGTGTCGCCGAGGAACGTGCCGACGAGCACGTCGATGACGATCCCCTTCCCCTGCGGCAGCCCGCGCAGCAGCATCGCGTGGGCGAACGCGAACCCGATCCAGTAGATGCCGAGCAGCGTCACCGCGATCCCCCCCACCGACGGCCGCGGCGAGAGCAGCGTGAGCCCGAACACCAGCGGCACGGCCGCGACGGCGATGAGCAGCACCTGAAACTGGTCGCCGTAGAGCGCCGCCAGGACGAGCCCCGCGAGCGTCACGAACCCGGCGAGCCGCACAGGGTGGGCGCGCTCGTACATGCCGTAGAGCTCGTGCATGCAAACGCCGCCGAGCACGATCATCCCGACGGCGAACACGAGCCCCCCTTCGATCACCAGGAACAGCGCGACGGCGATCGCGGGGATCGCCGCGAGCACCCTCGAGCTGAGATCCGAGCGCGGCTCTCTTCGCCGGGAGCGCCGAGGAGCGCGATCGCCCGGGACGCGTCGCGCACCCACGACCGGTCGCGCTCGTCGTACCGCGCGTTGGCCGCGCGGCATGTCGGGACCGATCGCCATCAGCGGCCCATCATCGCCCGCCGAAGCGTCGTCGCCGCTCGGCGTACTCGGCCAGCGACTGCTCGAGCGCCGCGCGCGTGAAGTCGGGCCACAGCTCGTCGCGGAACACCAGCTCGGAGTAGGCGGACTGCCACAGCAGGTAGTTCGACAGGCGCCGCTCGCCGCTCGTGCGGATGATCAGATCGGGATCGTGCATCTCGGGCGCGTACAGGCACGCGCGGAACTCCTCTTCGGTGCTCCCGTCGAATCGCCGGGCGGCATCGACGATCTCGGCCCGCCCGCCGTAGTTGAACGCGACGAACATCGTGATCCGCGTGTTCGAGCCGGTCATCTCCTCGGCCCAGTCCATCTGCTCGGCGAGGCGCTCGCTGATGCCCTCGCGCCGGCCGATGAACCGCATGCGCACGCCTTCGTCGTGGAGCTCCGGGGTCTCGCTGGCGATGCGCGCGGAGAACATCTCCATCAGGCCGCTCACCTCCTCGGGCGGTCGCGACCAGTTCTCGGTGGAGAACGAGTACACGGTGAACTCCTCGATCCCCAGCTCCGCCGCGTCGCGCAGCCGCGCCTTGACGGTGTCGGCGCCCGCGCTGTGCCCGTCGTTGACGGGTATCCCGCGCGCACGCGCCCAGCGTCCGTTGCCGTCGGTGATGACCGCCACGTAGCGCGCCGCGACGGGTTCCCCGGCGGCGGCCATCAGACTGCGAGGATCTCCTCTTCCTTGGCCTTGAGCACGGTGTCGAGCTCGCCGATCCGCCCGTCCGTCAGCTTCTGCAGCTCAACCTCCGCGCGGTGCTCGTCATCGGAGGACGCTTCGCCCTCTGCCTTCAGCTCGCGCAGGTGCTGCATCGTGTCGCGGCGCACGTTGCGGATCGAGATGCGGCCCTCCTCGGCGAGGTTACGCAGAACCTTGACGAGCTCCTTGCGGCGCTCTTCGGTCAGCTCGGGGACCACGAGACGCACGATGTTGCCGTCGTTGCCGGGGCTGAGGCCCACGTCGGACTCGTTGATCGCCTTTTCGATCGCCTTGATCGAGGACTTGTCGTACGGCTGCACGGTCAGCAGCCGCGCCTCGGGCGCAGAGATCGTGGAGAGCTGGTTGAGCGGCGTCATCGCGCCGTAGTAGTCGACGACCACACGGTCAAGCAGCGACGGGCTCGCGCGCCCTGTGCGCACG
The DNA here is from genome assembly GCA_964588985.1 of uncultured Solirubrobacteraceae bacterium. Taxonomy (GTDB): domain Bacteria; phylum Actinomycetota; class Thermoleophilia; order Solirubrobacterales; family Solirubrobacteraceae; genus Palsa-744. The sequence goes on along the minus strand of CAZPQW010000003.1, from coordinate 16,116 downwards.
GAGGAGAACTCGTGCTGCGTGGACTCGACCGATTTGCTCATCCGCTCGCCCGCGTCCTCGAGCAGTTCGTCGATCACGTTCTCAGCCATCGTCCTCTCCTTGAGATGTGGATACGAGAGTGCCCACGCGCTCTCCTGAGATTATCCGCGCGAGGCTGCTCTCGTCGTCCATGTTGAACACGTTCAGGGGCATGCCGTTCTCCATGCACAGGGCGAGCGCGGTGGAGTCCATCACCCGCAGGCGCCGCTCGATCGCCTCCATGTGGGTGATCTCGGGGATGAACTCCGCGCTCGGGTCGATCGCCGGATCGGCCGTGAAGACACCCTCGACGCCGTTCTTGGCCATCAGGATTATCTCCGCGTGGATCTCCGCGGCGCGCAGTGCGGCGGCCGTGTCGGTCGTGAAGAACGGGTTGCCGGTGCCGGCGGCGAAGATCACCACGCGCCCCTTCTCCAGGTGGCGCATCGCGCGCCGGCGGATGTAGGGCTCGGCGACCTCGGACACCCCGAGCGCGGATTGCACACGCGTGTCGGTGCCCATCTTCTCCAGGGCGTCCTGCAGAGGCAGCGCGTTCAGCACCGTGGCGAGCATGCCCATGTAGTCCGCCGTCGCGCGATCCATGCCGGCGGCGGCGCCCTTCATGCCACGGTAGATGTTTCCCGCACCGACGACGATCGCCACCTCCACGCCCTGGTCGCGAACATCGGTCACCTGGCTGGCGACGCCCGCCACCCGCTCCGGGTCGGTCCCGTAGTCCAGCGAGCCCATCAGCGCCTCGCCGGAGAGCTTCAGCAGGATCCGTTTGAAGGCAGGTGCCATCGGCGCCAGAGCCTATACCCGCGTCGGGCTACTGGCCGATGGCAAAACGAACGAACCGGCGTATGACCACGTTCTCGCCTGTGGTCGCGGTCAGCTCGTCGCGCAGCTGCTGGACGGTCTTGCCCTCGAACTTCGGGTTGTGCATCTCCTGCTCGAGCAGCGTCACGGTCCCGTACCAAGAGTCGAGCTTGCCCGTGACGATCTTCTCGCGGATGTTCTCGGGCTTGTCGGCGGCCTCCTGCTCGTACACGCGAGCCTCCGCGTCGCGCTTGTCCTCCGGGACATCCTCGCGGCTGACGAACTGCACGGTCGGCGAGGCTGCGATCTGCATCGCGACCTCGCGGGCGAACGTCACGAAGTCGTCGTTCTTGGCGACGAAGTCGGTGTTGCAGTCGACCTCGATCAGCACGCCCACCTTCGAGCCGGCGTGCACGTATGCCTGGACCGTGCCCTCGGTCGCCGCGCGCTCGCCGAGATCCTGGATTTTCTTGCCCTGCTTGACGCGCAGGATCTCGATCGCCTTCTCGATGTCGCCCTCGGACTCGGTGAGGGCCTTCTTGCAGTCCATCATGCCCGCGCCGGTGCGCTCACGCAGGGCCTTCACGTCCTTTGCAGATATCTCAACCGTGCTCATGATGCGCTCGTCTCCGCTGTCGTCTGCTCGTTGTCGTCCGCAGCCGCTGCCGGCTGCTCCTCGGTGGCCGCGGGCTCGGCGGCGGCCGGTGCCGTCTCGGTCGCCTCCGCGGCGGCCGGAGGCTCTGCCGCCGGTGCGGGTGTCTCGACGACCGGAGCCGGCGCCTCGACGACCGGGGCGGGAGCCTCGACAGCCGGAGCCGGCGCCTCCACCACAGGCGCGGGGGTCTCGACCGCCGGAGCCGGGGCCTCGGGTGCTTGCGCGACGGGGGCCTCGGGTGCCGCGGGCGCCTCCTGCGCAGCGGCAGCCTGAGCCGCAGCCGCTCGTGCCGCGGCCTCTTTCTCCGCAGCCTCTTTCTTGGCCTGCTCCTCGGCCTCGCGCTTGGCCTGTTCCTCGGCCTCGCGCTTGGCGCGCGCCTCGGCCTCGATGCGGGCCTTCTCCTCGGCTTCCTTGCGCGCCAGTTCCTCCTGGGCGCGGAACACGCCGTGACCCTCGGAGACGACCTGGCCGATCGCCTGGGTGATCAGCGCGCACGAGCGGATCGCGTCGTCGTTGCCGGGAACCACGAAGTCGATCCCGTCGGGGTCGCAGTTGGTGTCCACCAGGCCGATGATCGGGATCCGCAGGCGCCTCGCCTCTTTGACCGCGATCTCCTCCGTCTTCAGGTCGATCACGAACATCGCGTCGGGCACGCGCTGCATGTTCTTCACGCCGCCGAGGTTCGCCCGCAGCTTCTCGAGATCCGCCTGCGCGGCCATCCGCTCACGCGTCGGCAGCAGCGCCAGCTGGCCCTCAGCCTCGTAGCGTTCGAGGTCGTGCAGACGACGGATGCGCTGGCTGATCGTCTGGAAGTTCGTCAACAGGCCACCGAGCCAGCGGTGATTGACGTACGGCATGTCGGACGCCTCGGCGACCTCCTTGACCGTGTCGCGCGCCTGCTTCTTGGTGCCCACGAACAGCACGACGCCGCCGCGATGCGCGAGCGTACCGGCGAACTCCTGCGCCTGCGCGAGCAGGGACTGGGTCTTCAGCAGGTCGATGATGTAGATGCCGCCGCGCTCACCATGGATGAAACGGCGCATCTTGGGGTTCCAACGGCGCGTCTGGTGGCCGAAATGGACGCCGGCCTCCAGCAGCTCCGCAATGCCAACGTCAGCCACGGGCTTACTCCCTTTATGTATGCGATTGAAAGTCCGTGCGAATGGAGCGGACCCGGAGACGGTGACCAGGACGGTCGTTGCTCCGGGCAGGGCCCGATCCACGACCGCACGGGTCGAAGATCCGAATTGAAGCTTCAGGATACCCGCTCGGCGCTCCTCAACGCGGCAAGCAGGTCGGCGGGCAGCGGCGAGTGGACCTCCACGCGCTCGCCCGTGATCGGATGGTCGAACGCGAGGCGCGTCGCATGGAGGAACTGACGCTCGAGCCCCAGCAGTCCCGGCGTGCCGTATTCGGGGTCGCCGCACACCGGGTGTCCGATCGCCTTGAGGTGCACGCGGATCTGGTGCGTGCGACCGGTCTCCAGTTTGAGGCGCAGCAGCGTCGTGTCCGCGAGCGAGCGCTCGATCGTGAAGTGGGTGCGGGCCTCGCGCGCCCCCGCGCCGTCGATCGCCATGCGCGTGCGCACGCGTGGATCACGGCCGATCGGCGCGTCGATCGTGCCCGTGCGCGCCGGCGGACGCCCCTCGACGAGCGCGAGGTACTCGCGTTCGATCTCTCGCACCGCGAGCGCCGCCTGCAGCAGACGGTGTGCCTCCTGCGAGCGCGACACCACGAGCAGCCCTGTTGTGTCGCGGTCGAGTCGGTGGACGATCCCCGTGCGGTCGAACTCGCCCTCCTCGTCCTCGCCGCCGGCCAGCAGCGGCGCGAGCATCTGCGCGAGCGTGTTCTCGCGGTGCCCGCGCGCCGGATGCACCACCACCCCAGGACCCTTGTCGACGACCATCAGGTGCTCGTCCTGAAAGGCGATCGTGAAGTCGACTGCGGCGGCGTCGTTCACGGTTCGGTGTGACGCGAGCGGTCGATCAGCACGAACAGGATGAGGATGCCCGCGGTGATCGATGCGTCGGCGAGGTTGAACGGCGGCCAGCCGAGCGGCAGCTTGATGAAGTCCGTCACCGAGCCGTCGCGCACGCGGTCGAGGATGTTGCCGAGCGCGCCGCCCACGAGCATGCCGGTGGGCAGCCAGATAAGCGGGCGCGAGGCGTGCAGCGTGAAGTACACGAGCAGCACGAGCAGCGCGAGGCCGATCAGCACGGTGATCGCGACGTGACTGCCGGGCAGGAAGCCGAATGCGACGCCGTGGTTGCGCGTGTCGACAAGGCCCACGCCGGGCAGCACGCGGTGTTCTTCGCCGGGGACGATTCCGTGTTCGACCGCGCGCTTGCTCAACTGGTCCGCGGCCACGACGACGATCAGCACGAGCGTCGCGCGCACCCACGCGGCCCACCCGGGCCGCAAGCCGCGGCGAGCACGCTCTGCAGCCGGCTCCATCTCGCGCTCAGCCGTGGATGATGCCGAGCACCACGACGTTGTTCACGATCTGCAACGTGATGATGGCCAGGAACGGGCTGAAGTCCAACCCGCCGATCTGCGGCAGGAAGCGACGGAAGAGGCGCAGGAACGGCTCGCATACGTCGTGCAGGAAGCCCATCACGCGATCGGTCCACAGCGAGTACGGCGGCCTGATGCCGACGGAGAACAGCAGCTGGATCACGACGTACAGGATCAGCAGCAGCGTGTAGACGTACACGAGCGTGGAGAGGAAGTCCGCGATCTGCGTGCGGGCGGTCGCGAGGATCATCGGCGTGGGCGCGGAGGCTCGAGGACGGCGTCGAGCGCGTCGCTGAACGCCGTGCGCAGGCCCGCGCGCTCGAGCGCGTCCACCCCGCGCGCCGTCAGCCCACCCGGCGATGAGACCTCGCGCCGCACCGCGACCGTGTCGTAGCCGCGACGTCGCAGCAGCTCCGCGGTGCCCGCGAGCGTCTGCACGACCAGCTCCGCGCCCTGCGCGGCGGGTATCCCGCGCCGCACACCCGCGTCGACCTGCGCCTCTGCGACCAGCGCCACGTAAGCGGGCCCGCACGACATCAGCCCCATCGCCACGTCGACGAGCGTGTCGTCGAGCACCACGAGCGTTCCGAGCTGCGCGAACAGCTCGCTCACGGCGGCGTCGAGTACGGCGTCCTGCGCGGGGCCGGCTGCCTGCACGACCGCGCCCTGGCGCACCTCCACGGGCAGAGAGGGGATGAAGCGGTAGACGGGTCTGCCGTGGTAGGCCGCATGCAGGGCCGGGAGCGGCGTGGCGGCGAGGATCGATGCGACCGCCTTCGCGTGCGGCGCCACGTCCAGGGCAACCGTGTCGAGCTGCGCGGGCTTGTGGCACAGCACCACCAGCTCAGCCCGTTCGGCGACCTCCGCGTTGCTCGCAAGCGCCTCGCCGCCCAGCTCCGCCACGAGATCCCGCGCCCGCTCCGCCACCGGATCGGCGCACAGCACCGGCTGCCCCCACCCCCGCGCGAGCGAGCGAGCCATGTTTCCGCAACCGATCAGCCCGACCTGCATCAGCTTTGGTTGAAGAAGCCCTTCTCGATCAGCCGCGCCTTCTCCTCGGCGGAGATCTCGACGTTGCGCGGCGTGAGCATGAAGACCTTGTCGGCGATCCTCTGCATGCCGCCGTCGAGCGCGTAGGTGAGCCCGGAGGCGAAGTCGATCAGGCGCTTGGACAGGTCGGTGTCGGAGCCCTGGAGGTTGAGGATCACGGGGATCGAGTCCTTGAACTTGTCCGCGATCTGCTGGGCGTCGTTGAACGACTTCGGCACGACGAGGTGCACGCGCACGTCGCCGTTGCGGTTGGCGACCGGTTTGAGGACGGTCGTGGCGCGCGATCCGCGGCCGGCGCGCGAGCCGACGGCGGTCACGTCGGCATCGTCGTCGTCGGCGAAGATGTCGTCGTACTCGTCGCGACGGCGGCGCAGGCGGCGCACGTTCGGCCGCTCGCGGTAGCGATCCTCGATCTCAGACTCAGGACCCACCCCACCCGCGTCCTCCTCGAAGTCGTCGTGATACTCCTCGGCAAGGCCGAAGTACACGAGCGCGCTGTGCCAGGAGTCACGGAATGCCATAGGTCTCAGATGCGTGTTCGCCCGGCGAGCGGGTTTCCCTGCCGATGCGAGGGGTCGTGCGCCGTCAAGAGAGTCTAATGATAGAGATACGTGCCGATTCGCACGATTGTGGCGCCCTCCTCGACGGCGACGAGGTAGTCCTGCGAGGTGCCCATCGAGGTGTGCTGCAGGCCGCGCTCGCCCGCCAGCCGACGCAGCTCGGCGAACCAGCGCCGGCTGTCCTCCGGGGTCCGCGAGAGCGGCGGCATCGTCATCAGGCCCGCCACCGGCAGCGGCGAGCGCTCGATGAACGCGTCGAGCTCCGTCGGCGAGATGCCCGCCTTGTCGGCCTCACCCGCGAGGTTCACCTCGACGAGGATCCGCAGGCCGGGCTTCGCGAGATCCCGGTGGCGCTCGAGCTCGCGCAGCGCGGAGTCCGACGCGACCGAGTGGATCAGGCGCACGCGCGGGACGATCAGGCGCACGCGGCGGCTCTGCAGCTGGCCGATGAAGTCCCACTCGAACAGCTCGCCGTGCGCGGCCACCTTCTCCTGCAGGTCCTGCGCACGGTTCTCGCCCACCAGTCGCACGCCCGCCTCGGCGAGGATCGGCAGGTCCTCGCACGCGACGTACTTCGTCGCCGCCAGGATCTCCACCGTCCCAGACGGGCGTCCGCCGCGCTCGAGCGCCGCGTCGATCTCCCCCCTCACGTGCTCGAGCTGCGCGCGGATCCGCTCCGCGCGCAGGTCGCCGATCAGCTCAACCATGCGACCCCCGCCTGCCTGCCGGCGCGCTCGCCTTCGCGGCGGTGGGAGAAGAACCGCTCGTCGCAGATCGTGCACGCGAGCACGTCGCGCACCTCGATGACACCTGCGGCGAGCAGCCGCTCGTGCGCGATTGCGCGCAGGTCGATGCGAGCGCCTTCGCGGTGGGCGCCCGCGAACGCGTCGTGCACCTCGGACCCCACCTCGTAGCAGCACACGCCCGCGCAGGGACCCACGATCGCCACGATCTCCTCGCCATGGCCGAGCTCGCCCACCGCCCGTACACCCTCCTCCAGGACACCCGCGGCAAGGCCCCGCCAGCCCGCGTGGACCATCCCGACCGCACCGCTGCAGCCGAGTGCGACCGGCAGGCAGTCGGCGCCCAACACCATCGCCCCGACACCGGCGAGCGTCGTCGCCTGTCCGTCTGCCTCCACGCGCGCGGTGGTGTCAGGATCGCCCTCGCTCTCGTCGTCGATGCGCCGAACCGCGATGCCGTGGACCTGAAACCCCCGCGCCAGACGCCTGAGCCCGAGCAGCTCGCGCAGATCCTCACGAGCCTGCTCGCCGTGCTCGGCGCCGTCCCCGCCGACGCTCGACAGGTTGCCGTGAGAGCGGTCGGTGAACAGCGCGTGCCCTGCGCCCGGGAGCTCCCGTCGAAGCTCGCTCGAGCTCACCCGCCCTCCTCGATCGCCGCTCGCAGCTCCGCGTCGTGCCCGTCCTCCAGTTCGCCGTCGAGCTTGCGCCCGAGCACCGCCCCGAGGCGTCGCCCGATCTCCGGACCCGTGGGGATGCCGGCGGCGAGCAGGTCCGCTCCGGTGATCTGCAGCTCGACGTGGCGCAGCGTCTCGATCCACTCGCGCGCCGCGGAGGCAGCGTTGCCGAGCGCCCCGCCGAGAGCCACCGCCTCGATCGTGTGGGCGAACAGCGCGTCATACAGCTCGGAGGGCATGTCCGCCAGCTCCATCTCGGTGTCGAGCGACGGCGCGACCAGCGCCGTGCGCATCACGCGCTGGCGCTCGGCCACGGTGAGCTCCCACCCGTCGAGGAGCTCGAACATCACCGGCTCGGGATCTTCGCTCGGGTCGACCGCGATGGGCAGCAGCAGCGAAGCGAGCAGCAGCAAATCCGAACGTCCGTCCTCGGGCAGCAGATCGAGCGCGGCGCGCGCGAGGTCGTGGTCGAAGCGCAGTCGCGGCTCCAGCGCCGTGAACACGCCGAGCTGGTCGAGAGCGGCGAACGCGGCCACCGGGTCGGCTTCGCCGAGGGCGAGGCGCAGCTCGGCGCCCACACGAGCCAGCGAGACGCTCGCGAGCGCCCCCGCTGCGAGCGCCTGCGCGGCGAGCTCGGCGGTGTGCGGCTCGATCTCGAACCCGAGGCGCGCGCTGTAGCGGGCCAGGCGCAGCAGGCGGGTGGGATCGTCGACGAAGCTACGATCGTGCAGCACGCGCAGCCGTCCCGCGACGAGGTCCTCGAGCGCGTGCTCAGCGGACACGAGCTCCCCCACCATCGAGCCGCCTAGTGGCAGCAAGATCGCGTTGACGGTGAAGTCACGGCGCTCGAGATCCTCCTCCACGCTTCCCCGACGGACCTCGGGCAGGGCTCCCGGCACCGGATAGGACTCGGCGCGTCGCTCCGCGACGTCCACACGGCCCGCGTCCCACTCCACCATCGCGGTTCCGAAACGCTCGTGCACCGTCACGCGCGGATCCGCAGCGCCGGCGGCCCCGACGCTCTCGGCAAGCCTCTCGGCCAGTGGCGCCGCTCCCTCGCCCACGACCACATCGAGCTCACGCGGCGAGCGGCCGAGCAACATGTCGCGCACCGCGCCGCCCACGAGCGCCACGTCCGTCTCCCCGGTGTGCGCGAGAGCCAGCAGCTCACTCCCGCCCGGATGGACGCGCAGCGCGTCGAGCAATTGTGCGCCGCTCGCCATCGAATCGACCGCCTACACCTCGCGTACGGGTATCCCCGCCGCCGCGAGGTGCGCCTTGGCCTCGGCCACGGTGTGCCGGCCGTAGTGGAAGATCGACGCGCACAGGACCGCGTCCGCGCCGGCGGCGAGCGCCTCCACGAGGTGCTCCAGCTCGCCCGCGCCGCCGGAGGCGATCACCGGGACGCCGACCGCATGGCTGACCGCCGCGGTGAGCGGCAGGTCATAACCCTCGTTGGTCCCGTCGCGATCCATGCTCGTCAACAGGATCTCCCCCGCCCCGCGCTCGACCGCCTCGCGCGCCCACCCGACCACGTCGCGGCCCGTGGGGGTGCGCCCGCCAGCGAGATACGCCTCCCAGCCCGCCTGCTCTCCCGGGTGCTCGGAGGCCGCGCGAGCCTTCGCGTCGATCGCGAGCACCACGCACTGCGCGCCGAACACGGCCGCGAGCTCGTCCAGCAGCTCGGGGCGCTGCAGCGCGGCGGAGTTGATCGAGACCTTGTCCGCGCCCGCGTCGAGCACCGCCTGCGCGTCGGCGACCGAGCGGATGCCGCCGCCGATCGTGAACGGCACGAACACCTCGTCCACGGTGTGGCGCGCGAGCTTCGCGATCGTGTCGCGCTTCTCGTGCGTGGCGGTGATGTCGAGGAACACCAGCTCGTCGGCGCCCTCGCGATCGTAGTGAGCTGCCAGCTCCACCGGGTCGCCCGCATCCCGGATGTCGAGAAATTCCACACCCTTCACAACACGACCGGCGTCCACGTCCAGGCAGGGGATCACGCGCTTGTAGTGCACGTCTCTAACCGTAGCGACGAGCCGGGTGTGCGGGTGGTGAGCAGTCGATCAGTCGTCCAGAACGGCAAGCGCCCGCGCGACGGTGAAGCGACCCTCGTAGAGCGCCTTGCCCACGATCACGCCCGTGAGGTTCGGCGCCGCGAGCCCCGCCAGCGCTTCCAGATCCGCCAGCTGGCCGATACCGCCCGAGTAGACGACGGTGGCGCTCGTCGAGCTCACCACCTCGCGCACTTCCTCCACGTCCGGGCCTTCGAGCATCCCGTCACGATCCACGTTCGTGTAGACCAGCCGACGCACGCCGCTCTCGTACAGGCGCTCGAGCACCGCGGCGGTGCTCGGCTCGGTCGTCTCGGTCCAACCCGCCGTCGACACCCGCCCGCCGCGCACGTCGACCGACACGAGCACGCGCTCGGGCCCATGTGTGTCCAGTGCGCGTCGCAAAAGCTCGGGGTCCTTGAACGCCGCGGTGCCGAGGATCACGCGCGCGGCACCCGCGGCGAGCGCGTCGTCGACCGCCTCGCCAGAGCGCAGTCCGCCCCCGTACTGCACCGGGACATCCAACTCATCAGAAATCCGTTTCAGGTGCTCGAGATTGACGGGCGCGCCGTTCTTCGCGCCGTCCAGGTCGACCACGTGCAGCTCGCGCGCACCCGCCTCCACCCAGCCGCGCGCGGCCGACAGGGGATCCTCGTCGTAGACCTTCTTCGCGTCGAAGTCGCCCTTCACGAGTCGCACGGCGTTGCCGCCGAGGATGTCTATCGCCGGGTAGAGCTTCACGTCGTCGCGAGGGGCGCCGCGGCGCGGATGCAGATGCGCGCGAAGTTCGCGAGCAGGCGCAGCCCCGCCGCGGAGGACTTCTCGGGGTGGAACTGCACGCCGTAGAAGGAGCCGTGCTCGACCGCGCTGACGAACGGCTGCCCGTACTCCGCCACGCCAAGAACGTCACGCTCATCGGCGGGCGCGGCGGCGAACGTGTGCACGTGGTAGAAGGCGCAGCTCTCGGGGAGGTCCGCCACGAGCGGCGAGTCGGGCTTCGTGAAGCGCACCTCGTTCCAGCCGATGTGCGGCAGCTTCAGGGCGCCGGGCGCCAGCGCACGAACCTCGCCGGGGACGATGCCGAGGCCGGCCGCGCCGCCGAGCTCCGTGGAGGAGTCGAACGCCAGCTGCATCCCCAGGCAGATGCCCAGCACGGGTGTGCCCGCGTGCACGCGCTCGCGGATCAACTCGTCGAGGCCCTGGTTGCGCAGGTTCTCCATCGCTCGCGGGAACGCTCCCACCCCGGGCACGACCAGCCCCGCGGCGGCGCGCAGCTCGTCGTGGTCGCGGGTGACGTTCACGCGTGCGCCCACGTGCTCGAGCGCCTTCTCCACCGAGCGGCGGTTGCCCATGCCGTAGTCGACGATCGCTATCTCCACCGGCTCCTCCACGAGCGTGCTCATGCGGTGAGCGTGCCCTTGGTGCTCGGCACGCCCGTCTCGCTCGGGTCGATCGCCACCGCCTGGCGCAGCGCGCGCGCGAATGCCTTGAATGCCGCCTCGATCATGTGGTGGGCGTTGCTGCCCGTTTCCACGCGCAGGTGCAGCGTGAGCTTGGCCGCGTTGGCGAGCGCGCGGAAGAACTCCTCCGTCAGCTCGTGCTCGAAGCCGCCGGTCGCGCCGGGCGGGAGCTCCGCCTCGAACAGCGTGAACGGGCGGCCGGAGATGTCGATCGAGCAGCTCGCGCGCGCCTCGTCCATCGGCACGGTCGCCGAGCCGTAACGCGCGATGCCCGCGCGATCGCCGAGCGCCCTGTCGATCGCCTGGCCGAGCACGATCGCGGTGTCCTCCGCGGTGTGGTGCGCGCCCGTCTGCAGGTCGCCGGTCACGCTCACGCCCAGGTCGAGGTGGCCGTGGCGGGCGAGCAGGTCGAGCATGTGGTCGAGGAAGCCCACGCCGGTCGTGCGGGTGCCCTGGCCGACCCCGTCGAGGTCGAGCGTGAGGCGCACGTCGGTCTCGCCGGTCTTGCGCTCGATGGTCGATGTTCGGCTCATGAGGATGGATTCTCGCGCACTCGCGCCGTCATCGACTCCGCGTGCACGTCGAAGCCCTCCGCGCGCGCCACCGGCGCGCCCGCCGCGGCGAGCTTCACGGCCGCGTCGGGGGTGACGCGGACCTCGGACATCGTGCGGCGGAAGTGGCGCGCGGAGAGCGTCGAGGCGAAGCGCGCGGCGCCCGCTGTGGGCAGCACGTGGTTGGAGCCCGCGACGTAGTCGCCGAACGCGGTCGCGCTGTCGGAGCCCACGAACACGCAGCCGGCCGAGCGCACGATCTGGGCGAGTGTCTCGATCTCCGAGCCGATCAGCTGCAGGTGCTCGGGCGCGAACGCGTTCGCCAGCGCGATCGCCTCGCGCGCGCTCGACACCTCCACGATCGCGAACGCCGCGTCGCCGACCGTGGGGCGCTCCACCACGAGCCGCTCCAGGGTCACGGCAAGCGCGTCGCACACGGACGCGGCGGGCGAGACCGCCACGACGAGGCTGCCCTCGCCGTGCTCGCCCTGCGCGAGCATGTCAAGCGCCGCGAGCTCGATCTCGCGCTCGCCCACCTCGGCGCCGAGCGCGACGAGCAGGTCGCTCGGGCCGGCGAAGCCGTCGATCCCCACGATCGAGGAGAGCTGGTGCTTGGCCTCCTGCACGTAGAGGTTGCCCGGCCCGACGATCACGTCGACGCGCTCCACCGTGTCGGTGCCGTGGGCGAGCGCGGCGATCGCCTGCGCGCCGCCCATGCGGTAGACGCGTTCGACGCCGCACAGACGGCACGTGCCGAGGATCACCGGGTCGATCTGCCCGTCGGGTCCCGGCGGCGCGCACACCGCCACGTCGATCACGCCCGCCGCGCGCGCCGTGACGACGCCCATCACGACCGTGCTCGGATACGCCGCGCGCCCGCCGGGAACGTAGACCGCGGCGGAGCCGACGGGCACCTCGCGCAGCAGCACCGTGTGGCCCTGGGGCAGATCCACGGAGCGATCGTGGTTGACCCCGGCCTCGGCGACGAGCGCGACGTTCGCGATCGCCACCTGCAGGCCCGCGACGAGGTCGAGTGGCAGCTGCGTGATCGCCTCGTCGAGCTCCTCCGGGGATACGCGCAGCGGCCTCGGCTCGCCGCCTGAGAGGTCGAAGGCGCTCGTGTGGCGCAGCACCGCCGCATCGCCGTCCACACGAACCGACTCCACGATCGCGCCCACCGCGTCGGCGACCGAGCCGCCGGTGGGTATGAGCGAGCGCACGTGCTCGGCCGCGGCGGCGGCTCCGCCGAGGCGCTCGAGCTGCTGTGCGTCGACGCGCTCGATCCGCACGTCAGCCTCCGCCGAGGGCCGGCGCGCTGCGGAGCTGCTCGAGCAGGTCGTCGATCGCGGCGGCCTTCAGCTTGTGCGACACGGGGTTCGCGATCAGACGCGCGGTGCACACGAGGATCTCCTCGCGCACGACGAGGTTGTTCTCACGCAGCGTGGTGCCGGTGGCGGTGAGGTCGACGATCGCCTCGACCATTTTCGTCAATGGCGCGAGCTCCACCGAGCCCTTCACCTCCACGATCTCCGCCTGACGACCGGTCTCCTCGAGGTGGCGCGCGGCGATCCGCGGGTACTTGGTCGCGACGCGCATCACGCCAAGGCGCCTGAGCGCCTCCACCGCGGGGTCGGGCCCCGCCTCGCTGGCGAGCACCATCGTGCAGCGCCCATAGCCGAGGTCGAACAGCTCATACACCGCGCGGCCATGTTGCCCCGGTCGCGCGGCGCCCTCGAGCAGCACGTCCTTACCCGTCACGCCGATGTCCGCGGCACCCGCCTCGACGTACGTGGGCACGTCGGAGGGGCGCATGGTGATCACGTCGATGTCCTCGAACAGCAGCTTGCGGTCGTTTGCGCGCAGCTCCTGTGTGTCCATGCCGAGCCCCTCGAGCAGGTCGACGGTGCCCTTGAAGAGCGCGCCGCGGGGAACCGCGATCGTGAGGCCGTTGAGCGAGCTCACGCGCCCGCCCCCGTCTCGTGGGCGCCGCTCTTCTCGCTCCCGGTCCCGGCCAGCAGCGCCCCCGTGCCGCGCTCCTCGCCGGCGAGCGCGATGTGCAGGCGGTCGACGCCGAGTGCGAACCCGACGGCGGGCAGGCCGCGCCCGAAGCGCCCGAGCAGCTCGTCGTAGCGCCCGCCGCCGCCGATCGGCGTGCCGAGCGCGGGGTCGTAGACGTCGAACACCGCACCGGTGTAGTAGCCAATGTTGCGCACCAGGCCGAGGTCGAAGATCACGCGCTCCGCCACCGCGGGCTCGAGCAGCTCGTGTACGCGTCGCAGGCCCGTGACGGCCTCCTCGGCGGGGCCGGGGGCGTCGGAGAGCACCTCGGGTCCTCCACGGCGCTGTGGAACACCGAGCAGCAGCTCGGTGGCCTCGCCGGTGAGGCCGGCGTCGGCGAGCATCTCTTGCAGGGCGACGAAATCGCGCAGCACGAGCGTTTCCAGCAGACCCGGGCGGATGCCCTCGGGGACGCGCAGGCTGGCCATCAGCGCGGGGAACAGCGACGCGTCGCCGAGGCCGATGCGGTAGTCCTTCAGGCCGGTGGCGTCGAGCGCGTGGCAGAGGACGGTGAGCGCCTCAGCTGTCCCCTGCGGCGCGGGCGAGCCGATCAACTCGATGCCCGCCTGCAGCATCTCGCGCGGCTGCCCGCGCTGCGGGCGCACGCCGCGGTAGCAGTGGGCGAAGTAGCAGAAGCGCAGCGGCGGCTCGCTGGTGGCGTAGCGCGTGGCGACGACGCGCGCGATCGGCACGGTCATGTCGGAGCGCAGCGCGAGCACCGCGCCGGACTCGTCGAACACGCGGTACGCGGGCTGGGCTTCGGCCATGTCTGCGCGGGCGAGCACCGACTCGTACTCGAGCGCGGGCGTGTATACCTCGCCGTAGCCGTGGCGCTCGAACACGCGCCGCAGGGTGTCGGTGATCGCGCGCACCTCGCGCGTCTCGTCGGGCAGCACGTCGCGGGTGCCGCTGGGGATCGGGTGGATCATGCCGACCCGAGATTACGCGGGAACGGGCTCCGTGGCCACGCGCTCGATGCGCGCGCCGAGCTCGCGCAGCCGCTCGTCGATGCGCTCATAGCCACGGTCGATCTGACGGATGTTGCCGATCTCGGAGCGTCCCTCCGCGCAGAGCGCCGCCAGGAGCATCGCCATACCGGCGCGAATGTCGGGCGACTCGACGCGCTCGCCGCGCAGCGTGCGCGGGCCGGTGACGATCGCGCGGTGCGGGTCGCACATGACGATGTCGGCGCCCATCAGGATCAGCTTGTCGGTGAAGATCAGGCGGTTCTCGAACATCCACTCGTGCACGAGGATCGACCCCTCCGCCTGTGTGGCGAGCGCCACGGCGATCGAGGTGAGGTCAGCGGGAAACGCGGGCCAGGGGCCATCCTGGATCTTGCTCTTGTACTCCCCCACGTCGGCCTGCGCGACGAGCTTCTGCCCGCCGGGCACGATCACGTCGTTGCCGTCCAGTTCGGATCGCAGGCCCACGCGTTCGAACACGAGGCGGATCATGCGCAGGTCGCCGGGGACGGTGTCCTTGATGCGCAGCTCGCCGCCGGTGACGCCCGCGAGCGCCATGAAGCTGCCGATCTCGATGTGGTCGGGTGCGACGTCGTGCTCGCAGCCGTGCAGGCGCTCCGCGCCGTTGACGGTGATCAGGTTCGAGCCGATGCCCTGGATGTCGGCGCCCATCTTCACGAGCATGCGCGCGAGGTCCTGCACGTGCGGCTCGCACGCGGCGTTGCCGATCACGGTGGTGCCGGGCGTGAGCGCGGCCGCCATCAGCGCGTTCTCGGTGGCCATCACCGACGGCTCGTCCATGAACACGTCGGTCGGGCGCAGTCCGCGTGGCGCGTCGAGCACGATCTCCGTCCCGCACTCGACCACGGCGCCCATCGCGCGGAACGCGTCGAGGTGCGGGTCGAGCCGGCGGCGGCCGATCACGTCGCCTCCGGGCGGCGGCATCACCGCGCGGTGGAAGCGCGCGAGCAGCGGGCCCGCGAGCAGGAAAGAGGCTCTTATCAGCTCGGCCAGCTCGCGGTCGATCTCGACCTCGTGCACGTGCGCGGCGCACAGCGCGACCTCGTTGGGGCCGCGCCAGCTGACGTCGACTCCGATAGCGGCCAGGATCTCCAGCATCGCCTCGACGTCGCGGATGCGCGGGACGTTGCGCACGACCACCTCGTCCTCGGTGAGGACGCTGGAGGCGAGGATCGGAAGTGCCCCGTTCTTGTTTCCGGCGGGAACCATCGTGCCGGACAGCGGGACGCCGCCTTCGATGACGAACTTCTCCATGAGCTGTGCGCGCCGCCTCACGCCCGCTGTGGGCCTGTCGGTGATCCGCCTGGCAAGCGTAACAGCCATCTACCGAGTGGAGTTCGAGCCGGCGCCTCGGGCCCCTGCATTGGAGTCGAATCGGATCGCCCGCCTCGCGAAAGCTCGTCCGCATGCAACTCTCATTGCAGCCGCTCACCCCTGGATGCCGCATTCCAGAGCCAGATTCCCCGCACCCAACCGATACGTACGTCTGTTCGTGTCGGTTCCGTCCGAGGGCAAACCTATCTTACGAACACATGTTCTCTTCTGCGAGATCATCACTGCTTGGGCAGCGCGCGCTCGGTGCCCTTCGCCTCACCCGCTCGTTCCTGTTGCTCGAGGACGACTACGCGGTCGACTGGGAGGTCGATCAGGACGAGCGGCCCGGGGCGAACCATCCGCATCGAGCGCCGCTGCGTGGGCGTCTTCCCAGCCGTCGGCCGGGGACTCCTGGGCCGGTGGCGCATGTTTGCCTGTGTCCTGTGGGTGGCGAGTCCGCCCCGGCGAGCACTGCCGGGGCGCGTACACGTGCCGGCGGCCGTGAGCTTCAGCGCCAGACGCGCTCGAACTAGCCTCGTCAGCTCGTCAGGCGTCGCCCCCGAGAACGACGACGGGCCGCCTGGTGGCGGCCCGTGTCTGCTTCTAGAAAAAACCGGCGGCGTCCTACTCTCCCAGGCCCTTGCGGGCCAAGTACCATCGGCG
>CAZPQW010000002.1:0-239507 GCA_964588985.1 uncultured Solirubrobacteraceae bacterium | reverse complement strand
GACTTCTTCTCGAGGATGTGGCTCGTGAAGGGGTGCCGTCCGCGCACCTTGCCGGAGGCGGTTACTTTGAAGCGCTTCTTCGCGCCGGAGTGGGTCTTCATCTTGGGCATGGGTCTTCGGCCCGAGATTATGACACGGGTGTGCCCGCGGCCGCGGTCCCGCCGTTCTCGACGGGTGTCGCGGGGGGCTCGGCGGGCGGCGTCTCGGCTGCAGCGGAGCCGTCTTCGGAAGGTGTCTCGATCGTCGCGGCGGGCGCATCGGGGGCCTGCGCGGCGGGTGCAGCGCCGTCCTCGGAAGGCGTCTCGACGGTCGCTGCGGGCGTCTGCTCAGCGGGCGCGGCGGGCGTCTGCTCAGCGGGCGCGGCGCCGTCCTCGGGTGCGGGGATGACCGCGCCATCGCTGTCGATGCGTCCGGCGAGGACCGCTTTGGAGGGGGCCATCATCATCGTCATGTTGCGCCCTTCCTGCATCGGGCGCTGCTCGACCACGCCGAGGTCCGCGAGCTCTTCGGCGAGCCGGTCGAGGATCATCGTGCCGCGCTCGGGGTGCGTGACCTCGCGGCCGCGGAACATGATCGTGACCTTGACCTTGTCCTTGTGCTTGAGGAAGCGCGCGACGTGGTGCTTCTTGGTGTCGTAGTCGTGCTCGGCGATCTTCGGGCGGAACTTGATCTCGCGCACTGTGATCTGCTGCTGGTGCTTGCGCGCCTGCTTCAGCTTCTGGGCCTGCTCGTACTTGTACTTCGAGTAGTCGAGCACGCGGCACACCGGCGGGCGCGCCTCGGGGGCGACTTCCACGAGGTCGAGGTCGCGTTCCTGGGCGAACACGAGCGCGTCGGCGGTCTTGAGCACGCCGACCTGGTTGCCCTCGTCGTCGATCAGACGAACCTCGGGCACACGAATGCGCTCGTTGATCTTCGTCGTGTCCCGCTCGGGCGGGCGCCGGTCGAACCTGCGAGGAACCGGCACTAGCTGTTAAGGCCGCGCGTCAAGCGAATGCTAGGCGCTGCGCTCTGAGGATTTGCGGGGCTGCAATGCAAGCGAGTATAGCTAGCCGCGCAGGCGCTCCGCGAACTGCTCGACGGATGTCGCTCCCGCGTCGCCGCCGCGGTGCTCGCGCACGGCAACCGTCCGCTCCTGTTCCTCGCGCTCGCCAACCACCAGCATGTACGGGATCTTTCGCAGCTCCGCCTCGCGGATCTTGCGCCCCACCGACTCGCTGCGATCGTCGAGCTCGACGCGCGCCTCGTCGGCCCGGAGCGTGTCTCTGACCTGCTTGGCGTAGTCGTTGAAGCGGTCCGAGACTGGCAGCACGATCGCCTGGACGGGCGCGAGCCACAGCGGCAGCTCGCCGGCGTAGTGCTCGATCATGATCCCGATGAAGCGCTCGTAGGAGCCGAACATCGCGCGGTGGATCATCACCGGCGTGTGCTCCTGGTTGTCCGCGCCGGTGTAGGTCAGCTCGAAGCGCGCGGGCATCGAGTAGTCCAGCTGCACGGTCCCCAGCTGCCACGAGCGCCCGAGCGAGTCGGTCATGTGCATGTCGATCTTCGGGCCGTAGAACGCGCCGTCGCCCTCGTTGAGCTCGCATGTGAGGCCGAGCTCGTCGAGCGTGTCCTTGAGCTTGCCCTCCGCGCGGTCCCACATCTCGTCGGTCCCCACCCGTTCCTCGGGGCGCGTCGATAGCTCGAGGCTGACCTCGAAGTCGAACAGCTTGTAGGTCGCGAAGGCCATCTCGAGGCAGCCCCTGACCTCGTCCTGGACCTGCTCCTCGGTGCAGAAGATGTGCCCGTCGTCCTGGGCGAAGTGGCGCACGCGCAGCAGGCCGTGCAGCACCCCGGAGGCCTCGTTGCGATGCAGGAGGCCCGGCTCGGAGTAGCGGACCGGCAGGTCGCGGTAGGAGTGGCGCTGGGTCGAGAACAGGTGTGCGTGGCCGGGGCAGTTCATCGGCTTGACCGCCATTTCGCGGTCCTCGACCTGGACCTCGAACATGTTCTCGCGGTACTTGCCCCAGTGCCCTGATGTCTTCCACAGCTCGGCGTCGAAGATCAGCGGGGTCTTGACCTCGCTGTAGCCGCGTTCGGCGCCCATCTTGCGCGAGAGCTTCACGAGCGCGTTCCAGATGCCCGTTCCCGGCGGCAGCCAGAAGGCGGCGCCGGGCGAGAGCTCGGAGAACGTGAACAGGCCGAGCTCGCGGCCGAGCTTGCGGTGGTCGCGCGCCTTCGCCTGCTCGATCCGCTCGACGTGCTCGGCGAGCTCCGCCTTGGAGAAGAACGCGGTGCCGTAGATGCGCGTGAGCATCGTGCGTTTGGAGTCCCCGCGCCAGTAGGCCCCGGCGACGGAGTTGAGCTTGAACGCGCCGACGGTCTTGGTGCTCGGGGCGTGCGGGCCGCGGCAGAGGTCTGTGAACGGGCCGTTGGTGTAGAGCGAGACCGTCGTAAGCGGCGTGGCGGGGTCGGCGTTCTTTACGAGGTCGTCGATCAGCTCGACCTTGTAGTCCTGGCCCTCGGCGACGAACCGCTCGCGAGCGGCGGCGACGGGGACGTCCTCGCGCTGGAAGCCCTCGGCGGCGTTGATGTGGGCGCGCATCCGTTCTTCGATGCGCGGGAAGTCCGCCTCGGAGATCGCGGTTCCGTCTGGGAACTGGAAGTCGTAGTAGAAGCCGTCCGCGATCGGCGGCCCGATCGAGATCTTCACGCCGTCGTAGAGCTCCATCACGGCGGCCGCGAGCACGTGCGCGGCGTCGTGGCGGATCAGCTCGAGCGCGGGATCGCCGCTCTTGGCGGTGACGATCGACACGCGTACGCCGTGGGAGAGCGGGCGCGCGAGGTCGCGGATCTCCTGTGTGCCGTGGCCGCGCCCCGGTCCCATTACTCTCGTGAAGGGATCTGCCGAGCTGGGGTCGGGTGGGCGTACCGCTTTCACTTCGACGGCAAGGGCCGCGCGCGCGAGGCCGGGCCCAATCGCCGCGGCGAGGTCGAGGCCGGTGGCGCCGTCGGGGAGCTCGAGCTCCTTGCCGTCTGGGAGTGTGACCGTGATCGACATCGAGCGCTGGAGGCTACCGGGGTGGGCGGGCAGCGCTTGACGGTCGCGTCAGGCGAGCGTCCACAGCGCGTCGTCGGCGAGCGCCTCGCGGCGGACCCTGCCCTCGCCGAGCAGCTCCACGAGCTCGCGCTCGGCCGCGTCGCGGTCGGCGAGCGTGTTATTGGGCGCCATGATCGCGGCGATCTCCTGCGTGACGAGCCCCGCGGGGAACGCGCTCAGCGCCCGCACCGGATCATCGGCCGGCCCGTGGCGCTCGAGCTTGGTGTCGAGGTTGGCGATCAGCACATCGTAGGCCTCGATCGGCTGGAACCCGCCGGCCTCCAGGCGTAGGCCGGCCTCGTTCTCGAAGATCAGCGAGGGTGCGGAGTAGCGCACGGGGCCGTCGGTCTGGCGCGCCTTGCCCTGGAGCTCGGTCGGGCTGCCCTCCGCGGTGCGTGTCTCCCGCCTGTCCTGCTCGTAGGCCTCCAGGATGCGCTCGTCGTCGATCGCGGCGACGATCGCGGCCGCGTCGAGCCCGTTGACCCGCGCGAGGGCCGTGGCGATGTCGGCGTCCTCGTCGGGGATGAGCGTGGTGGTGAACCATGCGAACTGGAGCGCGCGCAGGACGTCGTGCTCGCGCCCCGGGTGCAGCAGGCGCGTGGCGACGATCGCGCGGCACGCCCGCGTGGTGGCGGCGATGCGACCGCGCGGCTCGGCCAGCAGCGGCATGCCGTGGCGGCGGAAGTTGAGGTTGCCGAGCGTCATGCGCGTGGCGGTGTAGCCGTGCTCTTCGTATCGCTTCGGTTCCTCCGCGAGGCCGATCGCGACGATCCGCCACTCGAGCTGCTCGCGGTAACGCCAGTGCAGCACAGCCAGTGCCGGGGAGGCGGAGTAGGCAAAGGGACAGCCGGGGTCTGTGAAGTGCGTGACCGCGATCTTGCCCATGCCGCAATGATTGCACACGCAATCAGTTTCCCCGGGGCGTTACCCGGCACGGAGCCCTGGGCGTCAACTCCTCGCTCCCGGTTCCGAGGCCCGGAATGCAGACAACTGTCTGTATCTGTAATGTCGAGTCCATGACCAACGACGAGCAGATGTCCATCACCATCACCCTCTCCCCCGCGCAGATCGACGACGTTGTGCGGGCCGCGTCGAGCAGTCGCGCGCCGAGCATCTCCACCCTGATCGCGGACTCGCTGAGCGCGCCGTTGGGCGAAGCGAACGGCGCGAGCGCTTCCGACTCGGCCGGCGGGGGCCGGCGCGAGCTGGGCCCGCGCGGCGGCTACATGCCGAACGACACGACCGATCCGCGCCTGTCGCGCTCGCTGCTTCGCGGCCTCGCCCTGCTGACGGGATTCGGCCCCGACGGCGAAGCACGCGGCATCGTCGAACTGGCGGGCGACCTCGGCATGAGCCCGAGCACCGCTCACCGCTACGCGCTCACACTCGTCGAGCTGGGGCTGCTGGAGCGCTGCCCGAGGACGCGAAAGTACCGGCTGCCGGGCACCTAGAAAGCGACCGGGCAAAACGGTCCGAAACGCCGATCAAATGGACGTTTTCCGGGGAGCTGACATGAGGGCAGCAGGGGACCAGCAGTCACCTGACTGGATATTACGCCTGACGAAATGCAATGTTTCTTATTGTGTCGGCACCCATATCAGCGGACCGAGCGCTCGCGATCACGCTGCGCCGGCTCCGAAACGAGCGCGGCGACACACAGGAGGACCTCGCCCACAGGGCCGGTTTGACGGTGGCCGCGTTCGCCCGCATCGAGCGAGGTCACGCGAACCCGACGTGGACGACGGTGAGGCGCATCGCGAGCGCGCTTGAAATCAGCCTCGAGGCGCTCGGCGAGGCCGTCGAACGCACTCGCGTCCCGTCCTCCTGACAGCGGGCTCACGCCCCGCGCGGGTCAGACGGCGCGGCGCTGGAGGAAGTCGACGAGCGCCGACGCGGCGCGCCCGGGCTCGTCGTCCCAGACGAAGTGGCCGGCGCCGTCGAACACCCTGAGCTCGGAGCCCGGCAGCTCCTCGTGGAAGCGGCGGGCCATCGCGACGCCCGCAAAGCGGTCCTCCCCACCCCACAGCACGAGCGCTGGCAAGCCGAGCGCGGCGACCCTGCCCTGGTACGGCTCGAGCTTGTCGAAGTCCCCCGAGCGGTACAGCTCGAGGTGCCCCATCCGGCGCGTGTCGTCGGCGAACGCCTTCCAGTACTCGCCGAGCGCCTCGTCGCTCATACCGCTCGAGACGGCCCGCAGGGCGGCGTAGAAGCCCTCCTGTGTGTAGGCGCGGATCAGCTCCTCGCCCTGCTCGGGCGTGCGCATGAGATTCGCGAGGTCGTGCCACCTGCGGTCGGCGAAGAATCCGCCGTCGGAGATCGCGAGCGCCCTGACCGCCTCCGGGTTATCGCACGCCCATCGCAGCCCGACCATCACGCCCCAGTCGTGCGTCACGAGCGCCACCCTGGGAAGCTCGAGCTCCCGGACGAAGCGCCCGAGCGCCTCCACGTGGCGCTCCCAGGTGCCCGGCGGATCGGGCTCGGAGTCGCCGTAGCCGGGCAGGTCGGGGGCGAGCGCCCACCAGCCCGCCTCGGCCAGCGCATCGAGCGCGTGCTCCCACATGAAGGAGGACTCGGGGTAGCCGTGCACGAGCAGCGCCACGCGGTCGGAGCGCTCCCCCGCCGATCGATATGCGAGGCCCGCCGCGTGCCCGATCTCGCTCACGTCGCGAATCCTAAGGCGTGCAGCTTCCGGTCGAACCATCGGCAGGATGCGAGCCGCTCCCATTTCCGTATTTTCCACTGATACCAACTAAACAAGTAGTCCACTACCAGCCGTACGCGCTAGTGTAATTTCGATTATCTGGCGATTCGGACCCATGACGTTGGCTGGCCGATGAGTATTTCGCGGCTCTGGCCGCACCTCGGACATGATGCCGGGAGCTTGGAGGCGCGTACCGGCTCGCTCGAGCGCGGGATCTGGAGCGGCGCTCGCGCGAGGGTCTTCGCGGGGCTGATCGTGGCTCTGGGCCTGGCGATATCGGCGTTCCTCGCAATCGAATCTCGCTCGAGCGCGCAGGCGACGAACAGGAGCTCCTTCGAATCGACGGCCAATGCGCTGAGCAGCACGGTCGGCTCGAAGCTCGCTGTGGACATCGGGCTGACGCGCACTATGCGCTCGATCGCGACGCTTGAGCCGAGCGCGGGCGAGACGCGCCTGCTGCTGTGGTATCGCCAGCTGCAGGAAGGCCTACCGAACACGCGCGACGTCCACGCCACCCTGATCCAGCCCGTCCCTGCCGCCGACCTGGCTGCATTCCGTCGCCAGACTGAAACGTTTCGGCCTGGCCACACCGACGGGCTCGCGATCTTCCCGCCCGGCCGCCGTCCGATCTATTGCCTCACGCGCGCCCTCGTCGGCGGCGCCTCGGCGATCAGCCCGCAGATGGCGCAGCTCGACTACTGCGCCCCGACGCTTCCAGGTGTTGGGCGCTCGCCGTATCCGGCGTTGATCCACGCGGCGACGGACACCGGATCGTTCATCGTCACCCGCATCCCGATCCCAGGCGGCGCATCGCTGGCCGCGATCGGCGCGGCCGTCTACCGGCAGGGGGCGCTGCTGGGAACCGTCCGTGCTCGCCGAGCGGCGATGACCGGGGCGATCGGCACCACCTTCGACAGCAGGACGCTGATCTCGTCGGTGCTCGCCGGTCGCCGGTCGCTGACGCTGACGCTCTACCACCGGAACATCGGCGGCCCCCTGCTGCTGATCGGCTCGGCGGGCGCCAACCCCGACGGCCGATCGCCCGGCTACACGAAGCGGATCGCGCTCGAGGAGGGCTGGGTGCTCGAAGCGAGCGGAACGGCCGACATCACCTCCTCCTCGGCCACCGCGCAGGGCGTGATCGTCCTGTGTTCCGGGCTCCTGGTGACGCTGCTGCTGTTCTTGCTCTATCGCGTCCTGACGCGCTCGCGTCAGCGGGCGTGGACGATGGTCGGCGAGAAGACCGGCGAGCTCGAATACAGCGCGCTGCACGATCCCCTCACGGACCTGCCGAACAGAGACCTGGTGCTGGACCGTGCGGAACAGATCCTCGGGCGCGGGCGGCGCCTGGACGTGCCGGTAACAGCGCTGCTCGTGGACGTGGACGGCTTCAAGCAGATCAACGACCGCTACGGCCACCAGGTGGGTGACGAGGTCCTGCGCCAGGTCGCGGCGCGGCTGCAGACGGTGCTGCGCGACAACGACACGGTCGGCCGTCTCGGCGGCGACGAGTTCGTGATGCTGCTGGACGCGGTCGGGGTCACCGTCGCCCCGGAGTTGGTGGCTGAGCGCATCCTGGACGTGCTGCGCCAGCCGATCGAGTTGCTCGACTCCGACCGTCCGCCCGTGTCGATCACGGTGAGCGTCGGCATCGCCACCGGGCGACCCGCCTCGGCGGAAGACCTGATGCAGGACGCGGATCTCGCGCTGTTCAAGGCGAAGGCGGTCGGCAAGAACGGCTATGTGAAGTTCGAATCGGCGATGCAGACCGCCGCGCAGGACCGCATACGGCTCGAGGTCGACCTGTTGGGGGCACTCGACAAGGACCAGTTCTTCCTCGTCTACCAGCCGATGCTCGATCTCGAGAGCGAGCGCGTCGTGGGCGCGGAGGCGTTGATCCGGTGGAACCACCCGACGGGCGGACTGATCTCCCCGGACGCATTCGTCCCGATCGCGGAGGAGAACGGGATGATCGTGGCGATCGGGCGATGGGTGCTCGAGCAGGCCTGCGCCCAGGCCGCCGCGTGGCACCGCGAGGGATTTCACCTGAACATCTCCGTGAACGTCTCGGCGCGTCAGCTCGAACGCCCGGAGTTCGTCGAGGAGGTGCGCACGGCGCTGAAGAACAGCGGCCTCGACCCAGCGGACCTGACGCTGGAGATCACCGAGACGGTGCTGATGCGCAAGCCGGACGTCACCGCCCAGCTGCTGGGAGAGCTGAAGGGGCTCGGCCTTCGCATCGCGGTCGACGACTTCGGCACGGGCTACAGCTCGCTCGCGTATCTGCGCCAGTTCCCCGTCGACTCGCTGAAGATCGATCGCACGTTCATCACCGGCCTGGCGCTGTCACGCGAGGCTCATGCGCTGACGCACACGCTGATCCAGCTCGGCAAGGCGCTCGGGCTGCAGACCCTCGCGGAGGGCGTCGAGCAGCACAGCCAGGTGCGCGAGCTGCAGCGCGAGGGGTGCGACATGGCGCAGGGCTTCCTGTTCGCGCGACCGCTCGCCCCCGACGTGCTGGAAGCGTTTCTGCGCGACAGCGGCGGCCTCGCCGAGAGCTTCGCCGCCGACAGGCAGGCGTCACGGCCCGCGTTCACGTGATCGGCGCCGCGGCGCGCCGCCGGGTCGCGATCGCTACATCATGCAGGGACGCGAGCGGCGGTCGATGCCGACTTCGGTGATGCCCGCGGAGGTGATCTTGATCCGGATCGGCACGTTGCCGCGCTCGAGCAGCTTGCGCAGCACCGATTCGCCCTTCGACTCGATGCTCGACCGCAGCGGCTCCTCGAACGCCTCGGGCCGCAGCGGGTCCGCGATCTGCACGTACACGTGCTTTTCCGCGCGCCCGTCCTGCACCTTCCAGCGATAGGTGAAGCCGGCGCTGGGCGCCTGGATCGGTGTGGGTCCTCCGATTATCTCTGGATCTTGGGCCATGGCATCAGGATCGCGCGTGGGCGGGTGCGCGCGAAAGGGCCCGCTGGCCAGCATCGGAGCGAGGGGTTTGGACATCTGCTCCAGATCAGCAGTGCGGGAAAACCCCTACAGATCGGGCGGGCGGGCGCGGATGCCCGCCGCCTCGCGAGCGAGTTGGATGTGAGCATGTCAACAAGGGCCACGAAGCAGAGCAAAGGCGGGTGACGAGATGCACGTCCCAGTTGCAGACCAAGAGACCGAGATCCGGGATCAGGCGCAGTTCGACGACACGGTGGAAAAGACCGGCAAGACGGTGCTCGAGGTCTTCGCCGGCCTGGGCATCTTCGCGGCGCTGCTGATGTCGATCATCGCGCTCAACCAGAGCAGCGAACACAACACGGTGACGATCACCAGCGGCGTGGCCGCGCCGGCGGCCGGCTCGACCGCCGCAAACGCATCGCTGCCGGCCAAGGTGATCTCGTTGAAGATCATCCCGGGCGGGAAGCTCGGGCCGGACAAGATCATGCACGACACGTTCACCAAGACTGAATTCGCGGTCAAGGTGGGGCAGAAGCTCGACATCAAGATCGACAACACCGACGAAGGCGAACACAGCATCACATCGCCGCAGATCGGTGTGAACATCGTCGTCAAACCGGGTATCCACACGTATGAGGTGGTGGTGAAAGAAAAGGGCAAGTTCTCCTGGTTCTGCGTGATCCCGTGCGATGACGAAGCCAATGGTTGGGCGATGCAGCACGCGGGCTACATGAGCGGATACATCACCGCCACATAGATCGTCTCGTTGTTCATTTGCTGCTCCTGCTCAAGCGCGTCGCCCGGTAACGAGCGGCGCGCTTGTGCGTGGCGGATCGGTGTAACTACCACGCACCGAGCGTTTGTCCGGTCTCGAGCAGCGTCTTCATACTCGACATGATCCGCGGCCAGCCCCTGGTGATCATCCCCCGCAACGCACCGTCCGGCTCGAGGTCGTCGTGGATGACGGTCAGCTTCACCAGCTCGCCGGCGGGCTCGATGTCGAAGGTGACTTTCGAGCGTCGCTCGCCGGCGATCTTCGCGCGGGTCTCCTCGCTGATCCCGTTGGACTGCGCCCACTCCGGGGTGAACGTCTGCCAGGTGTATGCGAGGCGACGGTAGGGGTCGGACTCGAGGATCACCTGCTCGGGGTCGGCGATGGTGAAGTCCTTCTGCTCGAACGTGTAGGTGGAGCCGGCCTTCCAGTCGGAGTGGAATGCGCAACCCCGCCAGTACCGCCTGGTGAAAGCGGGCTCGGTCAGCGCCTGCCATACCCGCTCGGGCGTGGACTCGATGTAGGTGGTGTAGACGAACTCGGGATCCGGCACGTTGTTCTCCTCCAATGCTCGCTTGAGGTCGGCCAGCGCTTCGACGCGCCCCTGGTTGTAATGGCTGATCCAGCGCTCGGAGATCTCGTTGATCGGCGCCGCGTTGAGGTAGTGGAGCTTTTGGCGGCCGCGACGGACGGTGGTGATGAGGTTGGCGGCTTCGAGCAGCGCGAGATGCTTGCTCACCGACTGGCGCGCCATGTCGAGGCCCGCGCACAGCTCGTTCAGGCTCTGCCCGCCCCTGAGGTTGAGGCTGTCGAGCAGCCGGCGGCGGCTCGGGTCGGCCAGAGCTTTGAATATCTCGTCCATCGTCAGCCGTCCTCGAGCCGCCGTGTGAGCCCCGTCGTGGGGCTCACCCCCAGCTGCTGATCTTGACCTCGCCAGGATATGGCGTCGCCTCGCCGCCCTCGAGTCCCGCCTTCAGGCCGAGCAGGAAGTAGCCCCACTTGGTGGAGCAGTGGGACATGAACTCCGTCGGCTCGCTCCAGTCTTCGTGCGCGAACAGCAGGATCGTCTCCCCCTCGGAGGCCTTCAGCTCGAATACGAGCTTCGTTCCGACCCAGTCGTCCGGTCCCTCGACGCACCGCCACACGACCCGATCTCCCGGCGTGGTCTCGTCGACCGCCATCACCGCGCCGGGCTCGGGGCGCCCGAAGAAGAACCGCAGCGCGCCGCCGCTCGTGGCGTCGCCGTCGACCTCGCGCGTCCACCACTCCGAAAGCCCGTCGACCGTGGACAGCGCCTCGTAGACCTGCTCCTGCGGGGCGGCTATTCCGACCCGGTGCCTGATGTCAGCCATGTCCTGCTCCTCTCGTTCGTAGATATGCAGCCGTTTGGCTGCCTCTACACTATATGCAGCTGAATGGCTGCATGTCAAGAGGATGAACAGCGACTAATAGCGCTGGACCACATGGAGCGAGACAGCGTCGTCACGACCGCTCAAAGCACCGGCGCCAAGCAGGTGAGTTGACGTCGGTTGGCATTCCAGCCCAACAACTCGAGCGAACTCTGGCCCTCTGTCCATATACCGACCGACCACTCGCCCGTAAAGTTCCAACTGTCAGCTCAGATGTCTGAGGTATCGCCTCTCCGGCGACCACCAAGGGCGGTGTGGGGACAGCTCCCACAAGGTACCGAACCTCCGAGCGGAGACACCATGAACTGGACCATCTCGATATTTGGAACCGTGTTGGCTCGTGCGCCGTGGCCGTCCTTCGGCCCCCGCGTGGCAGACAGCGCTATTCCATACCACCCAGTCGGATCCACGTTCGACCGGATGAGCCCAGATCGAGCCGTGGCGGATCGCCCATGTCGGAGCGCGACATGACCGGCCCGCCCTCCTGGATGCTCCATCTAACGCCAGTCGAGTTTCTGACGACGCTTGCGCTGCTCGCACTCTGGCGAGCACCAGACTGGGGCCGGAAGATCGTGGATCTTGCCGAAGCTATACGTGACTACCGGCACGGGCCCCGGCATCGCAAGTGGATCCGAGATAGAGATGATGACGATGACAACGCATCGTCCAAATAAGTGCGGAAATGTGAAGCCCGGACGCCGCTCTCCAGGTTCCAACTCGCGGGTTTGTGCTCTCAAGTGGGATCGCTGGCCAGCCGGCCAGCATGCAAGCCGGGACAATCGTCCATAGATCCGCGGGCGACACGCGCGTAACTTTTCGAAAGCCAGCCCTGGACACTCCGCGAGAACGCCTTCTCAAGCGAACTCAAAGAGCGATATGGGCGCTCTGCTGGGCCGGCAGGCGCGCATAGGGTATCGCACCTCCAGGCTGGACCATTTTTAGCGCTCAGCGCTACAGCGGCACCGAGCCCCAACTCGACCGGAGCACGGCCCGCGGTAGCCCGGCCGTGCCGAGGATCCAGCGCGAACTGAGCGATCCGTTGCACTCGCCCGATGCCGCGAAGCACCTCGAGTCATGATCTGCGCGTTGGCGACGTGTCTCCGTCTGCCACGAGCGCGGCGATCGTCGGCAGGCGTGCCACAGGGCTGAACGCGAACCCACCGCGCGCCAACCGCCTGCGGGTCGAACCTCGGTTCGGCCCGCAGGCTGGAGTGGTTCAGGCGCCGCGTACAGCGCGGTCGGTTCGACTGTGGCTCAAGAGCTGCCGTCCGGGGCGAGTTTGCCGCTCGCGAGCACGCCGACCCAGAGCCCAAAACCATCTTTGAGGTGGTTGCCGGTGGCCTGTCCCGCCTTCGTGTCGGCCGCGTAGTAGTAGAGCGGGAGACCGTTGTAGGTGACCTGCTTGGTGCCGTCACGACGCGTCGTGAGCCCGAGCAAGGACGCGTTGGCTTTGCCGGCCACCGCCGGAGCCCCGGACGCGAGCACCGGAGGCCAGACGACCGCGCAGCCGCCGTAGCAGGTGCTGAGCTTCGCGTGCGCGGATGTGGACTTTTCATCCGCCGTGAGCACGTAGAGCGTCCTGTTGCTGGCGCCGCTGATGAGCGTCCCGTCTTCGGGTGTCTTGTACGTCGCGATGGTCAGCGACGGCGCCGACTTGGTGGTGCTCTGGGCGGTGGTGGCCGCGCTCGATTGCGCCGTGGCACCCGTCGCAGAGCCGCTACCACAACCAGCGATCGCTCCGGCGGCGATGGCGAGTGCTCCTACCGCGGCCAACGTCGATATTCGATTCACGTTTCATTCCCTTGGTCGGGGTTCGTCAGAGCGCACGATGCTGCTCGACCCTCCTTACGCGGGCCTAACGTTGTGGTGAGGAATGTCTCACCGCGCGAGCCCTCGCGACATGATCTCCACGTCCGGCGATCGTTCTAGGCTCCGCGATCCGAAGAGACCGCCGCGCCGAGGAGCCGAATGCACGAACGCCAGCTGACGCCGACGAAATCGCAGGAGTCCCGCGATTTGTTCGATCGGGTCAAGGTGGCCACCCGTCTGTCATCCAGGCTCAGCCAATATTGCCTGGACGATCAGGAGGAGATCCAGCGCTCCTTCGAGGAGCTGATCGGCAAGCGAGTCGGCGACTCATTCACGCTGATCCCGCCGTTCTACACCGACCACGGGCTGAACATCACGGTCGGCAGCACGGTCTTCATCGGCCACGAGTGCGCGTTCACGGGCCATGCAGCCATCGACATCGCAGACCAGGTCATGATCGCGCACAAGGTCAACCTCATCACGGCTGGCCATCCCGTGGAGCCAGACGAACGGCGTGCCTACCTCACCGCCGCGCCGATCACGATCGAGACGAACGTGTGGATCGGAGCCGCCGCCACGGTCCTTCCTGGCGTGACTATCGGAGCTGGCTCCGTCGTCGCGGCCGGTGCCGTCGTCACCCGTGACGTTCCGCCAGCGACCCTCGTGGCAGGAGTTCCCGCGACCGTCATCAGGAATCTCTGAGAGCGCGCGACTGAGCATCGCGAGACCGGCAGTCAGAGACAGATCGTGGCTAGAAAAGGCGGGCTGATGCGCTTCCCTCCGAGGCTTTTGACCGTCCCATAAGCCCCTGAATACACTCGCCGCCCCATTGCTGGGTTCGAGTCATCGAGATATGGCGCCGAGAGTCGCCTGGAGAGCCTGAGGGCCATGAAACGCGCGAAGATCACCCTCGCAGTCGGTGTTGCGCTGATCGCTGTCGCGGTGGCGTTCACACTGACGCGCTCGCCGCCGCGCGTACTGCGGGGTAGCTGGCAGGGTTCCCAAGCGGAGCTCGGCGCCCCCACGGGTGACGCGGCGGTGTGCCAGGACAACGAGACGCTGCCGGCGGGCACGACCGCGGTTCGCCTGGCGATGTGGGCGTTCGTGGGTGCGCGCGTACGGGTGGTCGCCTACGACGGCAGCCGGGTTCTCACCGAAGGCAGCCACGGTCCCGACTGGACGAGCACGTCGGTGACGGTGCCGGTCAGACCGGTGCAGAGCACCACGTCCGGAGCGCGGCTCTGTCTTGCGATCGGCCCGAACAGCGAGCCGATCCTGATTCTCGGTGACAACGCGCAGCCCGCTGAAGCGGCGGTGGAGCTCCCGGCGAACGCGCCAGCGCCGCGGTCGGCGAGCCTCGAAGAAAAGCTTCCGGGCCGGATGCACGTCGAATACCTTGGCTCGGGAACGGCCTCGTGGTGGTCTCGGATCACGTCTGTGGCAGAACACGTCGGGCTCGGCCGCGCCTATAGCGGCACGTGGATCGCGGCACTGATCGCGGCGCTGATGATCGCGGTGGGCGCGCTCGCGTTGCGGCTGACGTTGCGGGAGCTGCGCGTGAGTAGGACCACCACTCGTTGTCTGCGCGATGGAGGACCATCACCTGAGAGCGCCCTCCCGCACGAGCAGCCGAGCCCGGACGAACAGCCGAGCCCGGACGACAGTGCGTCGCGCCGGCGGCGTTGGCCGGCCGGTGCGCGGGCGGCGCTGAAACGCATCCCGAGGGCCGCGTGGATCTGTGTGCTGGTCGCGGCGTTGAATGGCGCGGCGTGGAGTGTGATCGTCCCGCCCTTCCAGGGGCACGACGAGGTCGACCACTTCGCCTACGTCGATCACCTCGCCCAGTCGGGAACGCTGCCGGGAGGTCAGGGGGCTTTCGTGTATTCCCCCGCGGAGTCACTGGTGATGAGCGCGCTTGGCTATTACACGACCAGATTCACGCCGTTTGAGCCCTCGATCGCGACCAGTGAACAGCAGCACGCATTGACGGAAGCGGCCAACGCCGGAGCGTCGCTGGAACAGCCCGAAGAAGTCGGCGTGGCGACGTCTGAGCCGCCGCTCTACTACGCGACGCAGCTCATACCGTACGAGCTCGGCAGCGGCAACGTCCTCGTCCAGCTGCAGCTGATGCGTCTGCTCAGCGTGCTGCTCGCGTCGGTGACAGTGCTGCTGACGTTCCTGTTCCTTCGCGAGATCTTCCCGGGCGCTCTGTGGGCTTCGACGGTGGGCGCGCTGTGCGTGGCGCTAGGGCCGCAGCTGATGTCGGCGTCGAGCCTCCTCAATCCGGACAGCCTGGACGTCACGCTCACCGCCGCCGTCTTCCTGTGTCTCGCGCGCGCTTTTCACCGTGGTTTCACGCGTGCTCGCGCGGTGACGCTCGGGCTGCTCGTGGTAGCGGGCTTCCTGACAAAGCTCAACTTCGTGGGTGTCGCACTGGGCCTCGTCGCGAGCGTGCTGATCCTGGCGGTTCGCGAGGTGCGGGCGCGAGGCTGGGGCGCTCTGAAGCCTGTCGCGATGGTCGCCTGCATCGGCGTGGTGCCGGCGATCCTCTACGCCATTCACAACGCCGCGACGGGACGCCCGACATTCGGGATGATCTCGGGGAGCATCGAATCGTTCATCTCGCATGCGTCGTTCGACGAGCCGAGCTACATCTGGCAGCTGTATCTGCCGCGGCTGCCGGGCATGACGCACTACTTCGCGGGAGTGGCCACCTACAAGGACATCTGGTGGGATCGCTGGGTGGGGTTCTACGGCTGGATGGATACGACGTTCCCCGGCTGGGTCGGCAACGTAGCGCTGATACCGGGTGCGATCATCGCCGGACTCTGCGTGCGCGAGCTTTATGCTCGGCGCGCTGCGCTGCGATCTCGTCTATCGGAGTTCGCGGGTTACGCCGCGGTCGGGGTCGGGGTGCTCGTGATGCTCGGGGTGTCGTCGTACAACGGCGATGTGATCGACAAGACCAGTGCGTTCGCCGAGCCGCGGTATCTCGTACCGCTGATCCCGCTGCTGGGAGCCGTGGTTGTGCTGGCGGTGCGCGGAGCGGGACGGCGATGGGCTCCGATCGTCGGGGCGGCGGTCGTGATGCTGTTCCTCGGGCACGATCTCGTCAGCCAGCTTCAGGTGATCGGGCGTTACTACGGCTGAGTAGGTCCGGCTTCGCGCTTGAAGAACCGGCGCCCGCCGTCGCAGATGCCGCGGGCGGGTGCGTCTCACCACGGGCTAGACGATAGAGTCACGCGCTGTGTGGGGCGCGGGATTGAAGGGGGAAAGATCACTGCCCGGCGGGCGCCTCGCTCGGTCGTCGGCGGTGTGTGTCCTGCTCGCGGTGACGATGCTCGTGATGGCCGCCCCGTCTCTCGCGACGACGACGATCGTCGGCGAGCAGACCCTCACGGCCAACGAAGGCCTGCCGACGTTGACGGGGCAGAACATCCCGGTGTTCCAGGGCGCAGCGAGCGCCAACTACACGCTCACCGCGCTGCAAGCCGGGACGATCACCTCTTGGAGCTTCATGAGCGCAGGCGTCGAACAGGGCACCCCGTACGTACTGAGAGTCCTCGCGCCTGCGGGCGGCGCGAAATGGCGCGCGGTAGCAACCAGCAAACCGGTCCAGGTGACGACACCAACCGGCACCGACGCCAAGAACGGCCCGTTCCTCGACAGCATCCCGATCGCCGCGGGCGACGCGATCGCGATCCAGCCGACGAACGCGGACGGCAACTCGCCGATCGAGCAGGGCACACCCGGCCTCGACGGGATCCGCTACTTCACCAGCCCGTTCGAAGACGGCGCGACCGCCGAACTCGCGCCGGGCAGCGAAACGAACACCGGACAAGTCGTGCCGGTGCAGGCGACGGTCGAAACCACGACCCCGGCACCTGTCCCGTCGACGCTCACGATCACGATCTACGGCGAAGGCACGGGTGAGGTCTATGACGACTCTGGACACACGTGTTTCAAAACGACGCCCGCCACGACTGCGTGCCAGGTCACCTCGTGGAGCCCCGAAGCTGTCGTCGCCCTTCACGGCGCCGCGACGGGGAACTCCACGTTCGATGGCTTTCTCGGGCCGGGCTGCTCGCTCACCCCTGTCTGCTCGGTACCGATGAACGCCAACCAGACTGTGAGTGCCTTCGTCCACGAGCCGCAGGAGGTCGGCGTCACGATGGCGGGGACCGGCTACGGCAGCGTTGCGGCGTCGGGAACGAAATTCAGCTGCACGAAGCCCGCCGGATCCTCGGGGGCGTTCTGCCCGTTCTACCTCCCGTGGGGCACGCCCGTGTACCTCCACGCGACTCCTGAACCGGGCTCCGCGTTCAGCGGATGGTCGGGCGGCGGCTGCAAAGGCATAGGCGAATGCTTCCTCGACACGGCTTTCGGCACGCAGCAGACGACCGCGACCTTCTCACCAGCCGGGGAAGTCCACGTCAACGCGCTTGAAGTGACGCAGGGGATTCAGACGCCTGAGCTGCCGACGCGCACCTCGACAGCCGGGTTCCACGTCTCCTACCGCGGCATCGCGATGCCGTGGTCCGCGGGCGCCCCTGTGACGGTCAAACTCGTCGAAGGCCACGCGACCGTGGTGCGCGTGTATGCCAACTCCGAAACCCCGCTCGCGGCCGGATCGCTGCCGCCGATGCGCCTGACGGCGACCCGCAACGGCGTGACGCTTGCTCCCGGGCCGATCGGCCCCGACAAGCCTCCAGCGCCGAGCGCCGTGCCCGTCGGCGGGCTCGGCGTCGTCGGCGCCGGACAGCGATTCAGCGCCGGCGGCGCATACACGTTCACGCTTCCGCCCGAATGGACCCGTGGGGACATCAGCCTGCAGGCGGATGCGAACCCGGACCCGAACGCCTTTTCCAACGGGTGCTCGGAAGTGGCTTGCAGAAACCGCGGCATCGTCCTCGACGGAGTGCACTTCAACGCGGTCCGTAAGACGACGATCAACCCGATCGCGTTCGTCGCGGGCCTGCACGGCCCGAGGGGCTACCCCGGGCCCGACCCGCAGTGGAGCAAGCTCGAGGCGGCGATGCCCGTGCCGCTGCAGGTGAACCCCTACGTGCAGACCACGTCCGCCGGCGGCACCCTCTCCGGCTGTGCCGGTCTCAAACAGGAAGAAAAGGAAAGCAAGGAAGAATTCTCCGGCAAGGTGTATCGCAAACGCTCGGCGGAACTGCTGCAGTCGGTGAACGACTGGGCGAGCGAAAACGCCGTACGGATCGGCTACCCGATGGGGCTGGCGTCCGCCGAAGTAGCGAACACGTGTCGCAACGCGGGTGGCTTCAGCGGCGGGCTGACGGGGGGCGGCGGCTCGATGGCGACCGACGATCGACCGCTCAGCGCGATGGCGCACGAGTTCAGCCACGGCATTGGACGCACCCACGCGGGCGTCGAGTGCGGTAGCGGCGCCGACACTGCCGCCGACGAAGCGAACGGGACCGAACCGGACAAGGGCGACGACGCCCTGAGCGGCGGTCAGAGCGGCGAGAGCTGGCCCCAGCTCGTCGGCGGAACGAACTTCGTCGGCGGCTCGATCAAGAACACGTTCGTCGCGTCGACGAACGTCGAAGCGGACGGCGCCCTGGATGGCGTCGGGCTGCTCGGTATGGAAGACCTCTCCAACTCGCCCTACGAAATCACCTACAACCCGACGCTGCCGGCCCCGGGAGGCGAGATCTACGACCTGATGTCCTACTGCGGAGGTAACTCGAGCGTCTGGATGTCGGTGCGCAACTGGAACCGGGACGTCGAATACGCCGAGGGCGTGCCGGTCGACGTCGCCGGTCCGGTGGGGTTCTTCGCCAGGCGAAGCCCACCGGCGAAGGCGAGCTCCGCTCGATCGCTCGCCGTGAGCGTCGTCTACGACACCGGCAGCGGCCGTCCGCAGGTGATGAGCGTGGCGCCCGACGAAGGCCAGCCGACTCCGAGCGGGCCCGGAGGGTTCTCGCTGATCGCGCGTGACGCCGCCGGGCATCCGCTCGCGAGCGCGGGCGCACTCGCGTACTCGGTGCACCTCGACGGCGCCGCGCCACAGCTGTTCATCGTCGGCAGGGTCCCGGCGACGGGCACGCGGGCGGTAGAAGTCCTCCAGAACGGCCAGGTGATCGCCGTCGATCGAGCGAGCTCGACGGCGCCGACCGCGAGCCTCGTCTTCCCGCGCCGTGGTGCTCGCGTCGGCGGGCCGCGGGGAGCGGTGATCCGATGGCGCTCCCACGACGCCGACGGCGACCCGTTGAAGGCCACGATCCGCTACTCGCCGGATGACGGGCGCACATGGCGGACGGTCTTCAGTGGACCCGATCAAGGCTCGGCGACGATGCCGAGCAGCCAGCTCGGTGCCTCCAAGCACGCGCGCATACGGCTGTACGTCTCAGACGGGTTCTCCGAGGCCATCGCCACCTCCCCCAGGTTCCTCGCCATCGGCGCTCCACCCCGGGTGGTGATCACGAACCCCGGCCGGGGTCTGCGCGCATCCGCGGGCGGCGCACTGAGCCTCACGGGCAGCGCGTTCGACGATGCCGGCGCGCGGCTGACCGGCCGTTCGCTGACGTGGCGCTCGGGCCGGCTGATCCTCGGGACGGGAGAACACGCGACGACGGTCACGCTGCCCGCGGGCAGGCATGTGATCACGCTCACCGCGCGCGACCGTCACGGACGAAGCGCGACGAGCTCGGTGCGGGTGACGATCCTCCCGTCGGTTCCGATCGTACGGCTCCTGCGCATCCCGCACCGCACCTCGAGAAAGGCCACCGCGCTCACGATCAGGATCGCGACACTGGCCCCCGCCACGATGATCCTCGCAGGCAGGACGGTGCTGCTCGGGCGAGACCAAAGGTCGATCCGTGTACCGATTCGGCCCGGACGCAAGCCGCTCAAGCTCGCGCTCGTGCTTCGCTCGGGCCGGTTCACCAGCCGGCTCACCGCGACAGTTGCCCGCTAGCAGGTCGTTCCGCACGAGAGCCGCCATGCCTTTACTGTTAGAGTAAAGGCATGGCGCGAATCTCGACCAAGAACCAGATCACGATCCCCGTCGCGGCGCTCGCCGAGGTCGGGCTGCACGCTGGCGAGCGAGTCACAGTCGAGCCGGGCGGTGACGGGGAGCTGCGGATCCGCCGCGCTACCACGACCTTCGAGGATGCGTTCGGGATGCTGACGGGCACCTACCCTGCCGGTTATCTGGAGCAGCTCGACGCCGAAGATGAAATGCGGTGAAGCTGCTCCTCGACGCGGACGTCCTGATCGGAGCGCTTGATGGCAACGACCCGCACCATCATCGCGCCCGCGAGCTGTTCACCAAGTGGCGCGACGACCAAGATGCCTGCGCGGTCAGCGTCGTGAACCTCACCGAGGTGCTGATCGCTCCCTCGGCAGAGATGTCGAAGCTCGCCGCCGCCCGGGAGGCGATCGCCGCCCTCGGCGTCACCGTACACCAGCCGAACGAGGCGATCGGGGTCGAGGCGTCGCGCCTGCGCCAACGGCACCCGATCAGCCTCCCCGGCGCCTACTGCCTCGCAACGGCGAAGCACACGAGCTCGGCGGTCTCGTCGTTCGATCAAAAGATCCTGAAGGCCGCCAAGCGCGAGGGCATCAGGGCCGCCTAACGCCGGCAGACACGAACGAGACATCCCCGCGAGCCGGCCGTCAACGTCAAGGCCTGAGTCATCGCCTGGGTGTTCCAAGAGGTCTCTCGATGTCCCTCCAACTTTGCTTCGAGCAACCTGTAGTACCACCGAAGTACTACGGAAAAAGGAACTCCCCTGCAAATCCGGGCTTTCTGGCCATGGGCGATACTGGGCTCGAAAATCAGCCTGGGGCTCGTTTTGGGTGCTATCCCCCGTGTTTACTGGGCTTAGCTGCGCTCAGATGACACGAGCTTTGCTCAAAACGGAACCACAAGTGGGGACCTTTGCTGCTGGGACTCCAGAGCCCGCACTGGACCCAAGAGAGATGACCTATGCGTGAGCCAGCGCGCGCATCTCTCGCACCGGGTGACGCCCCAGCGTGCTCGACGTCGCGAACGCAGCGATGTGCCCGTGTGGCCTGAGCGTGACGCGCACACGAACGCACCCCCGCAACCGATCCACGACGCTGCGCGGAAACGGGATCAACATCAGCTCGATCTCCTCGTCCACGATCACTGTGGCGCGGCACTCCTCAGCGAGACTGCGCCACACGACCTCATCGGCCCAGTCCTTGTCGCCAGGGACGAACTCAACATCATCCGGGTAGCCCAGACTCTCGTCGCTGTGGTTAGCGGCCATGAACAGCTCGTCTGTCTTCTTGTCGATAGTGCTCATCGTGTCGACTCCCAGCTACGAACGATATCGCTCCAGCCCTCCAAGAGCTTGATTTCTGCGGCATGCATCGCTTCATTCGGCGGTCCGTGCGTCACGATTGGCGACTGCTTCTCCGACCCCACGTAGCGATGCTCGTGGTGCTCGTCGGAGGCGTGGGCGTTATCGAACGTCCGCACCGTGTGCCAGACACCACCGCGCTCAACGAGGAGCACGATCGCGTACTCAACCGGATGAGCGCTGGACCGCGCGATCACGATCCGCACATGGGGCGCGACACGGCGACGGCGAGTCCGATCCTTAGTCATGGGCCCGATGATCCATGGCCGTTAGGACGGGACAGCCCCGGGGCTTGCGGAAGCAACGCATTCGATCAGCCATCGAGCCACTCCCCAAACCGGTCGACCATCTCGACCTCCCGCTCGTTCGGCGCAGAGTCGTGGCGAAGGGTCCACGAGGCGTGCGGAGTCAGCACGACAAGCTCGACGTTCGCACGCGCCCGTAATCGTCTGGTCACGCACGGCTTGATCCTCGCCAGTGTCGGAGAGCCTGCACAGAAGGTCTACCCGCTTGCCCGAGGCCAGCACAGCGGCTTAGCGGCCGTTTCTGACGCCGTAGCAACCCAGCGAGCCGCAGGGAGCTGCAGCGGCACAACTCAGCATCCCCAGCGTGACAATGTGTCCGTATTGTGTCCGCGAGGTGCTGGGACTGCCGATTTGCGAGGGTTGCCAGAGCCGATATTTGGCTCTAGAATGCGCTATGGGCGATACTGGGCTCGAACCAGTGACCTCCGCCTTGTCGAGGCGGCGCTCTCCCAGCTGAGCTAATCGCCCTGGGAAGGTCCCAAGCCTATCAACGGCCCGATACGCTTGGGGATCCAGCTGGGCGACGTGGCGGAGTGGCTACGCAGCGGCCTGCAAAGCCGTCTACACCGGTTCGATTCCGGTCGTCGCCTCTGAAAAGCCCTGCAAATCGGCACCTTTCGGCACAGCAGACAGTCATCTGTCTCTCAGAAACGCCTCCGAAAGCCGTTTACACAGCCCAAATTTTGTGCTCATTTGCAGGGGTTTTATCGCCGCAGACGATCGTCCGTTTCCCAGGCCTCCGCCAAAAGCCGTCTACACCCCCCGCTCCAGGACACTGCGGCCGGTAGTCGCGATGACCCAGCGACTCGAGCACAAGAGCGCATACGACGCGGCCTCCATGGTCCTCGCCGAAGAGCTCAACGCCACGCTCTGGACACTCGACGGACACTCGCCCGCAACGCAGGACCACGCGACTCCCGGTAAAGCTCATCCGCCCTGAGCCGCTGCTCCGGATTGCTCGTGTGGGCAGCCCGTCGTCTAGTAGGCGGGGCGAGCGCAGCGCACGCCGATCTTCGCGGGGGAGGGCGGGCCGGAGATGCTCCGCGCCGGGCTACTGCCAAGCCGCTTCAACGTGCTGCCACGCCAGACGTATACGGTCTCCCGCCGTACCCAGCGCCGGTGCGCCGATCCCCGCAGTTCGTAGAGGTCGTCGTAGATGTAGTGGCGCTTGGCGCGAGAGGCGCAGGTGAGACCAAATCTGATCCCGAAGTCGGAGCCGTAGGCGGGAAGGGCCCCGGCGCGGCGCAGCGTTCCGCCGGCGTAGGTGTAGATGGCGATGTTCTCCTCGGTGGTGATGTGCTGTTCGTCGACGAACAGCTCCGCGCCTGGGCGTCCGTTGACGTTTCCGACGGCGAGGAGACCCGGAAGGAAGAAGGCGTCTGAGGCGGTGTGAACGACGAGGGTGCGCCCAGAGGACAGGGTCGCTTCCAGCCGGCCTCCGCTGCTGGCGGGCGTGAGCACGATGGCGTCGAGCCGGCCGTCGCCGTCGATGTCGGCGCGCGCCCGGTAGACGAGGCGGGGCGACACGGCCGGCCCGCCCTGGCTGGCCGCGACGGCGACGCCTGCTCCAGCGCACACGGCTATGGCGATGGCGCACGCCAACGCCGGGATCGCGCGGAAGGAGAGGGCGGTTGCGATCCTCATCGCCCTCGAAGCGCAAGGAGCCGGCAGCACGGGTTCAGATAAGCGCCGAGAAGCGCGTCCAGATGTTTGTGCTCGCCGGTCCTTGGCAGTACACCGTCCCCGTGTAGCGACGGCCACGGCGATTGCATGTGATCAGAAAACCCACGCGTGAAGCCGGCGAATCCACTCGCATCTGACAGTTGCTCAGCTCGTGACAGACGTTCACGTAGTCCGTGACCACGTTGCCGGCAAG
The DNA here is from genome assembly GCA_964588985.1 of uncultured Solirubrobacteraceae bacterium. GTDB lineage: Bacteria > Actinomycetota > Thermoleophilia > Solirubrobacterales > Solirubrobacteraceae > Palsa-744. The sequence continues at coordinate 216,241 of CAZPQW010000002.1, read as the reverse complement.
TCCGCACGCGGTAACTGCGGACGCGTAGATCGCAGGGTCTCCTTCCCGGCACCAGTGGGCGGCGGGTGTTGCCGCGCCCGCGCCGGCGGCCGGCGCAAAAGCTGCGATCACAACCGCGCTGACGATCAGGTTCCTGTGCATGGCCGTATCGTCGCGTGCGGGTGGATCGCGCGACATCCGCATCCAGCACCTGCTCCTTCCGGGAAAGTACTCGCTCAGCACCGCAATAGCCCGCCGTTTGTTCGGAGGGGTAGGATTGCGTCAAGGGTCGCCAGGCGGATCCTTCCTTCGATTCACGATGAGCTCGATTGAGGCCGACGCGACGGGCATGCCGGGTCCACTCGGCGGGTCGTTGACTCCCGCGGAGGCGGTTCGGCTGGCACGTGGCTACGTCGCCGCATACAACGACCGCGACCTCGAGGCGATGCTCGCGCTGCAGGACGAGAACGTCGTCAGCTACCCGTCGCGGCTATTCGGCAGCAGGCGGCACACCGGTCACGCAGGTGTCCGGGCATGGTGGGAGACAATGGTGGCCAGCGGCCGCTGGTACGAGGTCGTGATACGTGACATCCGCCTCCTCGACGCTGATCGAATCGCGGTTCTCGGAGAGATACGCGACCAGGGAGAGATGCTCAGTCCGTGGGGCGTGGTGGTGCGCGTCCGCAACGGACTGATCGTCGAATCGCGCTCCTATCTGAGCTCCGACGAACTGCTCGAGGAGCTTGGGTTGCTCGGGTAGGAAGCTCACGAACACGACGCACACCGCCAGCATCATCAGGACGCGGGCGAGCGTGTGGTAGGACCACCCACGTTAGTTTGCCCGCTCGCTTGCCACGGAGTTTCCCGGCTACGTTCTCAGTGTTCGGTACGGATGTCCGCGCCGCGACTCAGGCGTAGCGTCTAAGACATGGATTTGGTTGTCCTTCTGATCATCATCCTCATCGTCCTGGCGTTGGTGGGGAGCATTGCCGTGAGTCCGCTGCTGTGGGTTCTCGTGATCATCCTCGTGCTCTTCGCCTTTCTGGGTCGAGGCCGCTACTACGGGCGGCGAGGGTGATAGCTCGCTCTCGGCATCGCGGATCGCGGATCGCGGCGATCGCTTCCGCACCGTCCGCCGGCGTTCGCCTCGACGATCCACATCTTTGACCTGGTCCCTCGTCGCTAAGGCGACATGGATGGCCAGGACCCCCGCAACCCAGGAGGCCTGTGATGAGCGAGAAGACCGACAAGATCAGTGGTCGCGTGAAGCAAGCCGTCGGTGCTATCACCGGCGATGAGGACACCAAGTACGAGGGGCAGCGCCAAGAGGACAAGGGCAAGCTCAAGGGCAAGCTCGACTCGGCCGTCGACAAGGCCCACCACGCGCTCGAGGACCTGAGGGACAGGGCGGACAAAGCGTGACTGTCCGTTTCAGCGCCGAGCTGGGACCCGGCTCCATCGTGAGTCTTGGCGGGTGGACGCGCGAGCAGTGTCCACTGCTTGGAGAGCTGCACGTGAGTGGGATTCTCGCGAGAGCGGAGCTTCTGCGGTGAGTGTCTTGGCGTGGCTTGTAGTCATCCTTGTGCTGGTTGTTCTCGTGTTGGCGCTCGGTGTCTTCATGCGCCGCCGCCGGCGAGGGGGTGGCGTGATCGCCACCCGGAGAAAGCGATGAGGATGCTCGCTACCGGCTCGGCGATCCGCGGTCTACCCGTTGTGACGATCGACGGCGGCGAGGACGTTGCCGAGGTTCGCGACTTGATCTATGACCCGCAGGCCGGACGCGTCGTGGGTCTCACGCTCAACAAGCGTGGCTTTCTCGCCGGGCGCTCTCGTGAGGTGCTGGCAGCCGAGCAGATCCACGCAATCGGTCAAGACGCCGTCATGGTCCAGGATGAGGACAGCCTCGTCCTGCCGCACGACGCACCGGCGGACGTCGGTGAGCCGCCATCCGGACGCGACGTGACCGGCGATGAGGTCTTGACCGAGCACGGCACGAGCCTCGGCAAGGTACGAGACGTTGTCGTCCTGCTTGGAAGCAACGGAGAGGTCGTCGGCTACGAGATCGACGCGGCATCCGGCGGCACCGGCTACATCCCGTTGCCGACCCAACTGGCCGTGTCGGGCAGCACGCTGATCGTTCCCGAGGCCACGAAAGACTTCGTCGAGAAGGATCTCGTTGGGCTGGGCGCAGCGGTCGAGGACTTCCACTCGAGGCTGAGCGCGTCATGAGCGACAGTTTCACCGCGCTGTCGGGGCGAAAGGTGGTCAGCCAGACGAGCGCTGAGGAGCTGGGCGACGTTGCTCACATCGTGATCGACGTCAAGCGACACAAAGTCGCGTCGCTGATCGTGGGCAAGGGCCGCAAGGCCCTCGTGCTCGACTGGGACCAGGTCGGCGGGCTTGGCCCCGACGCGGTGATGGTCGCCGACGAGAGCGCTCTGCACGCGCCGCGCAACGATCACGAGAACGCAGCCGCCGACGGCAAGCTCGAGCTGATCGGCAAACGCGCACTCAGCGACATCGGCAACGACCTCGGCGAGCTCAGCGACGTGCGGTTCGACCCGAACACCGGGATCATCGAAAGCCTCGCGCTCGGCGAGCGCGAGCAGTCAGCAGAGTCGCTACTCGGAGCTGGATCCTACGCCGCGATCTTCCTGAACGACCGAGCCTGAAGCGCGCCATGTGCCTGTTCGCTCATCTCTCGTGTCTCGCGCGATGCCGCACCAGGCGTACGCCATTGACCGCGGCCGCAGCCTTGGCGTTGGTCGGCGCGCTGGCGCTCGGTGCGGCGGCGCCTTCACCCTCGTTGGCGGCTGGCTGGTCGCCCGCGGTGAGCGTGTCATCCCCACACGAAGCGATCAGCAACCTCGGGCTCGCGTCCGGCCCCAACGGCGACATGGTGTTCTGGCGCTTCTACGACCTCGCATCGCCGCCGCCGCATCACCTCCTCGCGCCGCCCGGCGCGAGCTACGCGACGGCACCGATCACCGGCGTGTTCCGCGCTCCGCATCGGCTGCCGGCGAGCTACGCCAGCGGAGCGCTCGTCGCCCTCGGCGGCGGCCGGGTCGCCCAGCTGATCCTTCACCGCACGGGCGTGAACACCGCCAAGCCGAGCGTCGCGATCGGCGACATCAACGGGCACTTCCGACCCCCGCTTCCCGTCGCAGGGACCGTCTGGGTGGGTAGCGCCAGCCTCGCGGGCAACCTGGAGGGTGAACTGCTGCTGGCCTGGATCAGCTCGCCGCGCGCCGCGCACCGGCAGGTCTGGGCGAGCGTGCGCCTGCCCGGTCGCGGCTTCGCCGCACCGCAGCTGATCTCCTCCTCGGCCAACGGCCTCGCCGTCACCGCATCCGTCGGCCCCGGCTCGCACACCCCGATCGCCGGCCGGGCCGCTTCGGACATGGTCGTCGCGTTCGACAGCAAGCGGGGCCGCATGCTGGTGCGGGTGCGCCCCCACGGACATGGCTGGGGAGCCGTATCCGACGTCGGCCCGGCGGCCGTCGGCAACGCCAACGAGGTCGCGACCCCCTACATCTCACGCAACGGGCGCATCGTCGTCGCCTGGTATCACCGCCAGCTCTCCGAGGGCGGAGAACAGGGGCCGAGCTACACCCAGGTCGCGGTGCGGCCGCCCAACCAGGCCAAGTTCCTGCCCGCGCAGACGCTCGCCAAGAGCCAGAACGGCCCGCTGAGCGGCGACATCGCGCTCGTCGGCGGCAACGGATATCCCCCTCTCGTGGCGTTCCTCGCAACAGCCTCCAGCAGCGAACCGACACCGGCCCGCTCGGTCGTACGGGTCTCCACGATCCACGGAGATCGGTTCTCCGCCGCGCGAACCGTCTCCCCTCCCGGGCAATGGGCGAACGATGTCGCAGCCGCAGTTGGTCCTGGCGGTCCGATCGTCACCTGGCTGGGCGGCCCCAACCCGCCGTTCTCGGCTCTCAGCCCCGGCGCCGCCGTCTACGCAGCACTGGGCGCACCCGGCCGCAATCGGTTCGGCGCCGCCGTCAAGGTCTCGCCGGCCGAGCACGTGCAGTCGGCCGTGCCGCTTCACATCGAAAGCGGCGACCTCTGGATCATCGCCTGGAGCGGCCTACCGAACTTCCTCTCGCCCCAGTCACCCGGCAGGTCGGTCGTGCGGGTCGCCACCTGCTGGACAGGCTGCGGATAGACAGCCAGAGGAGCGCTCTGTCTCAGAGCGTCTTGAGACGAGACCTCGTTGTCCTGCCGGACTTGAAGGTCAGCCGCGATATGCGCGCCCACGAGGCAACACCCGCAGCACCGAGACTGTACGCGTAGCTTGATCCACGCTGGCGGATCTGCGCGTCGAGCCGCCTGATGTCACGCTGTGCAGCACGGGTCAGCGCGACCCGCCACGCACCGCTCACGCGAGTTCGGCGCGAATCTCATCAAGGCTGACGGTCTCGCCGCGCGCAAGCTCCTCGCGCGCGACCTGAACCGCCGCCTCCTCCTCCGGGGTGGTCGGCTCGTCGTCGATGTGTGCGCTTTCGAGCAACTCATCAAGCCCACCGTCACGGCGGCTCGCTATGTACTCGAGCGTGTTCTCCGCCTCGCGCTCTGAAAGCTCCTCGACAACGACCCGCAGCTTCTCCTTGGCTGTCATGACCGCACCAACAGTAGCGTTCAGGTCGCGCCTAGAACCCCGCCGAAGCCACCACCGCCCGCCGCCCCACCCGCTTCCCCTCACCCACCTGCAGCTCCGCGAACGCCTTCTCGATCCCCTCCGCGAGCACCTCCACGTCGGGCGCGGCCATCCGGTCGGCGTTCAACCCGAACACCACCTGCCCGTCGTATGACAGGACCGCGATCCCGACGGTGTGTCCGGCGAACAGCGGCACGAGCGGGAGGATCTCGACGAGCGGCGCGCCGAGCGCATACAACCGCTGCTGAGGCCCGGGGACGTTGGTGATCGTGAGGTTGAACATCCGCGTGCCGCCGAACATCGACCGCGCGAGCAGCGCGCCGGCGAGCGGCGGGCCCATGTCGGCGAGGTCGACGATCGTCTTGCCGCCGGCGCGCTGCGAGCCGGCCTTGAGCGCCTCGGTGCGCTCGACCACGAGCTGGTAGCGCGCGAGCGGGTCCTCCTCCCCCACGGGCAACTCGACGAACAGCGACGTCAGCTCGTTGCCCATAGCGTGCTCCAGATCCTCCGGGCGGATGTTCACCGGCACCTGCGCCCGCAGATCGCTCTTGGGCAGCTCGTCGCCGCGCGAGAGCAGCAGGTGTCGCAGCCCGCCCGCGCACAGCGCGAGCACCACGTCGTTGACGGTCCCGCCGAGGCGCGCCTTGGTCGCCTTCACGTCGGCGAGCTCGAGCCGCACGGTCGCGAATTGGCGCGTGCCGCTCATCGGCCCGTTGAGGCTCGACTTCGGCGCCCCGATCACCTCCTCGCGCACGATCAGCTCCACAGCCGCGCGCACCTTCTCGAGCGACTCGCGCGGGTGCAGCGCCGCGCCGACGCCCGCGCGCGCCCCGCGCACGACGAGGCCCGGCGAGAACCAGAACCGGCCGCCGTCGCGCTGCTCTACCCGCTCCTCGCCCTCCGGCATCGGCGGCGGCTGCGGTGGCGAACCCTCGGGCGAGACGTCGAGCAGGACGTGCCCGATGTCCAGAGAGCCGACGCCGTCGACGAGGCAGTGGTGCGTCTTGCTCGCAAGCGCCCAACGCCCGTCCTCGAGCCCGTCGAGCAGCGTCATCTCCCACAGCGGCCGGCGGCGATCGAGCCGATGCGACCAGAACTCCCCCAGCCACTCGTGCAGCTCGGCCTCGCCGCCGGGGGCGGGCAGCGTCGCGTGGTGGACGTGGGCGTCGAGGTCGACGGCCTTCGCCGGCTCCCACGTGAGCCACGTGAGAGGTCCCGCGTGCACGCCCGAGAGCTTCTGCACGTAGCGCGGGAGCATCCCGACGCGTTCGCGGATGTGATCGCGCAGCGCGCCGATCGTCGGCGTGCCGCCGCCGGGGAGCGCGTCGAAGACGAGCGCCGCGCCGATGTGCATGTGCGCCGCCTCGTCGAACTGCTCCAGCTCGAGGAACATCGTGTCCAGCATGCTGAGCTGCTCGCTCATCTCCACCACTCTCCTCTCGACCTGATCCCCTTGAGAGCAAGCTATTCCGCGCCGCCCGCGAGGACATCGGCGTCGAGCCACGCAACCGATCCGTACTTCGCCACCTCGCGCCGCCATCCATGCGCTGCAAGATCGAATGTCCAGCTCGTGGAATCAGCCCAAGCTGCCGATGCGGTGAGCCGAGATGTCAACTCGAGACTCAAGTTCCGAAAAGGCCGAGATACGCGTGCCGCTGCCGCCGTCGATCCCGGAGGGACAGCCCGCGGAGGACCTCTGCCGTCTCGGCGAGGCGCTGAAGGCCCGCGCAGAGGACGTGCTCGGCCTGACGGTCGCGCGCAGCGCCGGCCCGGGCCACGAAGTCGAGCCGATGGTGCAGGACAGCTTCGAACGGATCAGCACGAGCTCCACGATCGCCGTGGCGCGATGGATCGCCGGCGAGGGCCTGGAGGTCGCTCGACAGGGCGGGCAGGAAACGTGGGAGATCTTCGGGGAGCTCGCCGCGACGCGCGCGGCCTCGCTCAACGAGGTAACGAGACGCAGCCTTTTTTGGAGAGATTCGATGGCCGACGTGCTGCGTGAGAGCGCCGCGCGGCTGGAGGTCTCGAACGATGTGCTCGCAGAAGCGTTGAACATCGTGCAGCTGAGCCTCGAGTTCAGCCTCGTGCAGATGTGCGAGTGCTTCGAGATCGAGCGCCAGCGCGCCGACGAAGAGCTCAGGCGGCGCGAGGGCGAGCTGGCGTTCCTCGCCACGCATGACTCGCTCACGGGCCTGCCCAACCGGACGCTGATCCTCGATCGCGTCACGCAGATGCTCGCCCGCTCGCGCCGCACCCAGACGCCGGTGACGGCGCTGTTCATCGACCTCGACAACTTCAAGTCGATCAACGACACGCTCGGCCACGGCGTGGGCGACGAACTGCTGCAGGCGGTGGCCGCTCGGCTGAGCGGCGTGATCCGCGACATCGACGCGCTCGGGCGACTCGGCGGCGACGAGTTCGTCGTGATCTCCGAGGCGCTCGCGCTCACCCCGGGCCCCGAGCTGATCGCCGAGCGCCTCCTCAGCGCGCTCCAGCCTCCGTTCAAGCTGGGGCCGGACGGGCAGACCCCCCTCACCGTCACCGCGAGCATCGGGATCGCGACCGGGGAGGCGACCACGGCCGAGGATCTGCTGCGCGACGCGGACATCGCGATGTATCGCGCGAAGTGGGACGGCAAGAACCGTCATGTGGTGTTCGAGACCAGCATGCACGACACCGTCCAGGACCGGATGGAGCTCGAGATGGACCTCCGCGAGGCCCTCAGGAGCGAGCAGTTCTTCCTCGCCTACCAGCCCACCCTCGACCTCAGCGACATGCGCCCGACGGGCGTGGAGGCGCTGATCCGCTGGAAGCACCCCGACCGCGGCATCGTCCAGCCGGACGACTTCATTCCCCTGCTCGAGGAGACGGGGCTGATCACGGACGTCGGCAGGTGGGTGCTGCACGAGGCCTGCAGGCAGGGCGCCGCGTGGCACGAGGCGGGGTATCGGATCGGCATGGCCGTCAACGTCTCCGGGCGTCAGCTCGACAGCGACCAGCTGATCCTCGACATCGAAGGCGCGCTCGACGGCAGCGGACTCCACCCCGAAGCGTTGACGATCGAGCTCACCGAGACGACGATCATGCGCGACATCGAGGAGACCGCCCGCCGCCTCGTGCAGATCAAGCAGCTCGGCGTGCGGATCGCGATCGACGACTTCGGCACCGGCTACTCCTCGCTCGCACACCTCCAGCGCTTCCAGGTCGACGCTCTGAAGATCGACCGCTCGTTCATCTCGGGACTGACCGACAACCGCGAGGGCGAGACGCTCATCCACACGCTCGTGCAGCTCGGCAAGACCCTCTCGATCGAGACGCTCGCTGAGGGCATCGAGCAGCAGCAGGAGCTGTCGCTGCTCAAGAACCAGGACTGCGACAGCGGACAGGGGTTCCTGTTCGCCCGTCCGCTCGACGTGGCCGGCACCGAGGCGTATCTCAGGGATTGGGCCGCGAACAACGCGCCCGCCTCCGCGCACGCGCCGAAGCACGCGTAGCGGCCGACTGCGTCGCCGCCCGGGAGCGAGCGGGGTCAGTAGTAAGGCGCACAGAGCCGAGGAGAGTCCCCCGATGCCCCGGGGCTCGCGGCAACGCAACCTTGCAGGGCGAAGCCAACGCTCCCCCTCGAGATGCCACGCCCAACCGACCAGCTCCCGTCCCCTCCCCCGTCGCTCTCCGCCGCACACGGCGCGGAGCTGACCGCGCTCACCGAACAGGCGCTGCGGCGCCAGCGCCGAGCGCTCGCGCTCGCGCTCGACGCGGCGTTCGATCACATACCGCGACTGCTGCGCGGCGCGGTGCGCAGAGCGCTCGGCACATGAGCCGCAAGTCCGAGAGCCGCGCGGAGACCGCGAAGCTCGCGCGCCTGCTCGGGGTCTCCGATCCGCAGGCGCTCGCTTTCCTGGAGAAGGCCCCGGCGGCGGAGCTGCGTGAGTACCGCGAAGCGATCACCGACCTGCTCTATGACGACGACCAGGAGCTGCTGCAGCGCGCGGCGGACGCCGCCCGGCTGCTGCCGGCGCGCACGCTCGCGGCGATCGGCGAGAGCGCGCTCGGCCCGCTGATATGCGCGCGCCTCACCGGCCTGCTCGAGCCAAGCCGCGCCGTGGAGATCTCCAACCACTTCTCGATCGACTTCCTCGCTCAGCTCGCCGCCGAGCTCGACCCACGCCGCGCGGTGGCGGTGGTGACCGCGATCGCCACCGACACCGTGGTCGCGGTGTGCGCGGTGATGGCGACCAGCGGCGAGCACGTGGCGATGGGGCGGTTCGTCGCGCACCTCGACGACCACACGCTCGGTCTTTGTGTCGGGGCGCTCAGCGACGAGGACCTGCTGCGGGTGGCGTTCGTGACCGAGGGCGAGGAGCGCCTCTCCTCGATCTTCGAGACCGTCGGCGCAGAGCGCGCCGCGCGGATCGTCGAGGCGGCGAAGAGGAACGGCCTCGCGGAAGAGGCGAAGCACGTCACCGAACGCCTCGCCGTAGGAAAGCCGTAACTGACAAGCCCTCAAATGTCATCCCGGCGATAATGCGCGCCACGTCACACGAGACAAGGGAGTGGGATGACAGGACGATTTGGAGCGACGATCGAGATCGAGCGTCCGATCGAGGAGGTGTTCACCTTCCTTGCCGCCGGGACGAACGATCCGAAGTTCAGCCCGCGTGTGCTCGAGATCGCGAACACGACCGGCGAGCCGGTCGCGGTGGGCACCGTGTTCGCGAGCACCGTCAAGGACGCCGGCATGAAGAGCAAGCGCGAATTCAAGATCACCGAGCTCGACGCACCCACGCGGATCCGCTGGAGTGAGATCTCCAAGAACCTCGTCGTCGCCTCCGAAGGCGGCTACGACCTCGCAAGCGACGGAGAGGGCACGTCGCTGACGTTCTTCAACGTCCTCGAGGGGCATGGCTTCGGAGGACTGATCGCCCGCTTCGCTCTGAGCGCCGCGCGCAAGGACGCCGACGCGTTCGCAGGGCGAATCAAGGTGGCGGTCGAGGCTTCCTGAGCTACGCCTACGCGGCGGGCTCGACGCTCAGCTCTTCTTCTTCGTCCGCCGGGGGCGCGAGCAGGTACACCACAGCAGCGAGCCCCACGAGGGACCCCGACTCGAACACGATCACGCGGAGCGCCCCCGCCACGATTTCGCCCTTGTCGCCCGAGAAGCTGTCGACGCCCGACCGGCTGAGCTCTTCCACCAGCCCGTAGATCTCAAGGCCCGCTAGCCCGAGCGCCGCCCCCAGCATCCCGCACACGAGAAAGAACGCGAGGCCCGCCACCCGCCCATCCGCTAGATCCGGCAGCCAGCGGAAGCTCGCGAGCACGCCCACGCTCATGGCGCCCAGGAAGACAAGCACCGGGATGAACACGACACACATCCTTCCCCTACCACCGGACGGACCAGTCCGACTGGATGGATCCCTCGCTACGCCGCGCGCAACGCCGCTGCGAGCGAGCCTTCCGTCTGCGGCCCGCGCAGCACCGCGCGTATGTGTCCGCTGCCGTCGAGCACGAACGTGGTGGGCAGGCCGGTGATGCGGTAGGCGTTGCCGACCGTCCCTTCCGCGTCGCGCGCGTTCGGGAACGTCCACGCGTAGCGCCTGAGGAACGTCCGCGCGCCGGAGAGCGCATCGCTCCAGTTCACGCCCACCACCCGTCCGCGTCCGTCCGCGCTACGGGAAAAGCGCTCGATCGCGGGCGCCTCGTGCGCGCACGGCCCGCACCAGCTCGCCCAGAACACCACCAGCGCGGGCCTGTGGCCGTCCGCGGAGAGCATGCTCGACAGCGTCTGCGAAGGTCCGACGAGGCTTTCGCGGGGAAGCGCGGGCGCGAGACGCCCACCGCGGCTCGTGTGTTCGCCGGCCAGGCCGAACACCGCGAGCGCCACGATCGCCGCGACCGCCAGCAGCGTCCAAGCAAACATCCGCGGCTTGACGCGCATCCTCGCCCCCGCTCAGCGCGTGGCCAACAGCGGTGCGTCGTGGGCGATGTCGCTCGGCTGGAAGTTCGCGGCGTAGATCGTCATGCGCTTGCCCGATCCGGTGATCCCGTAGATGAGACCGGAGTGGTTGACGAACTCCGGCTGCTTGACGTCACGTTCGGAGCCCACCCCCCACGCCTTCCACGCGGCCACCAGTTCCTTCTGCGAGCCGACCAGGTACTGCATCCGTCCGGTCATCTCGTGGCGAGCGAGAAACGCCGCCACGGCCTTGCGCGTGTCTCCGCGCGGGTCGACCGACACGGCGATCATCGCTGTCTTGGACGCCGCGACGTGACTCATGAGGTTCTGCGCGACGCGCAGGTTGGAGGTGATCAGCGGGCAGACGTCGGGGCAGTGCGTGTAGATGAACGTCACGAACACCGCCTTGCCCTTGTAGGAGGCGAGGTCCACGCGCTGCCCGAGGTAGTTGCGCAGCGAAAGCGGCGGCGCGGCCCTCACCGGCGTGAGCAGACCCTCCGCGTCGAATTTCGCGTTCTGTGCCTGCGGTTTCTTGGTGGAGCCGGAGGAGCCGCCCACCGTCAGCAGCGCCACGCCCCCCGCGACCACCACGAGGACGACCAGCAGCAGGAGCACGCGAAGGTCGATTGCGTCTTTGCGCTGCACAGAGCGAACTTATCAACGCGAGGGCCCCCGCGCGCCGCCCGCCGTCGGCAAGAAAGCTTGCAGACCTCCCCATGTGATGCATCTTGCAAAGAGATCTGGTAGCTTGGCGCCCGTCGTGCCGAGTCCTCAGCCCCACGGGGCATGAGGAGCGGGGGACCCATTGCAGCCACAGGCTGCGGGGGCGAATCGCCACAAGTGTGGCGTAGCGTAGACGTTTACGCGAGCCCGACAGCTAACCCCGTAGGCGCCATGCAATTGAATTGGAGAAAGGACGCCCACGCATGTCGGGATCCCCACGCGATCTTGCAGCGCTCGATCACTGGAACGAATCGCTTCGACGTTCACGCGAACGTCGTGTCAGGACCAACCGTGGGCGCGTGCGCTCCACCCAGGGCAGCTCCTCGCTGGCGCTGCTGCTCGACGTGCGCAGCCTGCCCCACGAGCGTGATCTCGCCGACGAGCAGCCGTGGCACCTCTCCCTCGGCCGTTCGCGGGCGCGCAGGCGCGCCGCTGAGCTGCGCTTCTCGCCGTCCAGCACCCGCGCCAAACGCGTCTCGCTCGGCGCGCTCGCGGCGCTCACCGTCGGCCCGACCGCGACGATCGGCGGCCAGGCCGCCATCGCGACGGCGGCGACCGGCCCCGAACCGACGACCACGACCGAACACACGATCACGCTCAGCTCGGGCGACGAAGGCCGCCAGGTGGAACTCCTGCAGAAGGCCCTCGGCGACGTGGCGGTCGACGGCGTGTTCGGCCCGGCGACCGAAGCTGCGGTCGAAAAGTTCCAGGCGAGCAGGGGATTGACCGTCGACGGCATCGTGGGACCCGCAACGGGCGCCGCGCTGCGCGGCGGCACCGGAACGGCGTTCGCGGCGAGCCTGTCCGCCCCGGCCCTCAGCTCAGAAAGCGAAGCATCTTCGGGCGCCACCGGCGAAGGCAGCGGCGGCGAAAGCGCCGTCAAGCAGCTGCAGGCAGCGCTGCACCTGTCGGTGGACGGCAACTTCGGCCCCGAAACAGAGGCGGCGGTTCGCCGTCTGCAGGCCCGTCACGGTCTGACCGTCGACGGGATCGTGGGACCGGGCACGTGGAACGTGGTCGGCGTGAGCGGCAAGGAAACGCTCACCCCCCCGGCATCCGCGGTCGCCGCCGTCGCCACCCATCACCACCATGCGCACGCGGTCGCGGCGAGCGCGGAAGGCGGCGAAGGCGGCGGCAACGCCGTCGCGCGGCTTCAGTCCGCGCTGCGCCTGCCCACCGACGGAGAATTCGGCCCCGCGACGGAGGCGGCGGTGCGCCGGCTGCAGGCGCGCCACGGGCTGACCGTGGACGGCGTCGTCGGCCCCGCGACGTGGGCGCTGATCGGCATCGGCAACGAGGAAACCCTCACTCCCCCGGCCTCGGCGAGGGAAGCGAGCGGGTCCGGGTCGAGCAGTGAAACGGGTGAAGGCTCGAGCGTGATCTCGCGTGTGATCGCTGCGGGCGATGAAATCGCGACCCGCCCGTATGTGTGGGGCGGCGGTCACGGCTCGTTCCAGTCGGTCGGCTACGACTGCTCGGGCTCGGTGTCCTACGCGCTGCACGGCGCTGGCCTGCTCAGCTCGCCGGAGGACTCGAGCGCACTGGAGTCCTACGGCGAAGCGGGACCCGGCCGCCACATCACGATCTACGCGAACTCAGAACACGCGTTCATGGTCGTGGACGGCAAACGCTTCGACACGGTCGCCCTGGCCGAGACGGGCACGCGCTGGTCGAGCAGCATGACCTCCACCGCAGGCTTCGTCGCGCGTCACCCCGACGGGCTGTAGCGAACACGCGCGCGGGAGATACCGCCGCCCGAGCGTCTCATCTCAAGCGCGATCTAGCTTGCGGGGATGCTCGCGCGGGCTCACGCCTTCACCATCGAGGGACTCCACACTCGTCACGTGACGGTCGAGGTGGATGTCCGCCCCGGCCTGCCGGCGTTCACGATCGTGGGGCTCGCGGACACCGCGGTGCGCGAGGCGCGCGAGCGCATCAACGCGGCGATCCGCAACTCGGGCTATGAGTTCCCGGCGCGGCGGATAACCGCGAACCTCGCGCCGGGCGACGTTCCCAAGGCCGGCCCCGGCCTTGACCTTGCGATCGCGTGCGCGGTGCTCGCCGCCAGCGGCCAGGTCCACGGCGAGCGGCTCGCGAGCGTCGCCCTGTTCGGCGAGCTCGCGCTCGACGGCGGCGTGCGAGCGGCGCACGGAACGCTCGCGGTCGCGCAGGCCACGCGCGCCGCCGGCCTCGCCGGTCTGGCTCTCTCCCCCTCACGGGCGCACGAGGCAAAGCTGATCGACGGGCTCGAGGTGGCGGCCGTGGAGAAGCTGCGCAGCGCCGTGCGCGTGCTCGAGGGCGGAGCGGGCGACCCGCTGCCGCGAGCGAACCCCGACCTCCCGGCGGTATACGACGCGAGCGCGACGACGATCGACCTGCGAGACGTGCGCGGTCAGGCTCACGCGGTGGAGGCGCTCGTGATCGCGGCGGCCGGGGCCCACAACGCGCTCCTGAGCGGAGCGCCCGGGACCGGCAAGACGATGCTCGCGCAGCGGGTCTGCTCGATCCTGCCGCCGCTGAGCACCGACGAGGCGATCGAGGTGACGCGCATCCACAGCCTGATGCTGGGCACGCGGGTCGAGCAGCTCGCCCGCGCCCGTCCGTTTCGCGCGCCGCATCACACCACCACCGCCGCGGGTCTCGTCGGCGGCGCGCGCCGCGGCTGTGTGGGCGAGGTCGTGCTGGCCCACAACGGCGTGCTGTTCCTGGACGAGCTGTCGGAGTTCTCGCGCTCGGCGCTGGAGGCATTGCGCCAGCCGCTGGAGGACGGCTGTGTGGCGATCGCGCGAGCGAGCCACTCCGCGGTCTACCCCGCGCGATTCATGCTGCTCGCCGCGACGAACCCCTGCCCGTGCGGCTACGCGGGCGAGCTGGAGCGGTGCGGGTGCAGCGAAGCGCAGCGGGCGCGTCACGCGCGCCGCCTGAGCGGCCCGCTGCTGGACCGCGTCGACCTGCTCGTCAACCTCACACGAGCCGGCGCCCACAGCACCTCCGCGACCGCGCCGATCAGCTCCGCGCAGGCGCGTGATCGGGTGCTCGACGCGCGCGAGCGCCAAGCGCACAGGCTGAGCGCGCAAGGCGTGTCGGTTAACGCGCACATGGATGCGCGCCTCCTGCGCGAGCACGCGCGCCTGGATGAGAAAGGCGAGGAGATGATGCGCGCGGCGTGCGAGCGCGGGCTGCTTAGCGTGCGAGGAGAGCATCGCGCTTTGCGCGTCGCGCGCACGATCGCCGACCTGCGCGGCGCACAGCGGGTGCGAGCGCGCGACGTCGGAGCCGCCCTCGCGCTGCGTACGAGCACGGCGCCCGGACACGGCCGGCTCGCGTGATGCCCTCCACGCGAGCCGCGGACGTCAACGGCGCGTGCGTACCGTGCCTGCGCCGCAGCTGGCTGCTCGCCAGTCTGAGCGGCCCGCTGGAGTACTGCGCGCGCGATCGCGAGCGGCTGCAGGCGCTGCTCGCAGTCGAGGACGCCGAGCTGATCGACGCGATCGGGGGCCGACGCCGCGCCGAGCTGCGCGGCGAATACGCCTCGTTCGGTGCCCACTCGCTGCACCGGTGTGCAGGGGCGCAGGCCCTCTGTCGCCACGACCCCCGCTACCCGCGAGCGCTGCTCGACGCCACCGGAGCGCCGCGGATGCTGAACGTGCTCGGCGGCGCGGAGCGCTTGGTGGAGCTGTGCTCGGCGCCGGCGGTGGCGATCCTCGGCAGCCGCAGGCCGAGCGACTACGGTCGAGAGACCGCGCGCGGGCTCGCGCGTGGTTTGAGCGCGAGCGGCGTGAGCGTGATCGCTGGCTGGCAGGACGGCATCGCGATCGCTTCACACGAAGGCGCGCTGGAAGCGGGCGGCGCGACGGTGGCGGTGTTGAGCGACGGCATCGAGGCGACCACGCCGGTGAGGCGCCGCGCGCTGCTGGGTCGGCTCGCCCGCGCCGGCTGCGCCGTGTCGGAGCTGCCGTGCGACCGTGCCGGGAGGCGTTGGGGGCAGCTCGCGAGCGAGCGCACGGTCGTCGCGCTGGCGGCGGTGGCGATCGTGGTCGAGGCGGAGCAGACGGCGGGCGATCTCGCCGCGGCGGGGCTCGCGGAAGCCCTCGAGCGAACCATAGCGGCGGTCCCCGGCCGTGTCACCTCGCCGCTGTCGCGGGGCACCAACGCGATGCTCGCGCGCGGCGCGAGCATCGTGCGCGATGCGCAGGACGTGCTCGAGCTGCTGTATGAGGCCGACCCGTCGCGGGCGCGAACGGCCAAACCGGAGTCCGGACCGGCGGCGGGCGCACCGCTCGACGCGAGGCTGCAGGGTCTGCTCGAGCGGGTGGGCACAGGCAGCGACACCCCCGACAGCCTCGCGCGCGAGGGCCTGAGGCTCGACGACGCGCTCGCGGGTTTGAGCGAGCTCGAGCTGATGGGGCTGCTGAGCCGCGGAGACGGCGGGCGCTACCTTCCAGCGAGCCCGACGTCGGCTGCCACGCGCATCCCAAATAGCTGACTGCTGACTGTGTAAACACGGTTTCCAGCGGCTGCAAGCGAGGTTTCAGCCGTCTAGGACGAATGCCCCGTCCTAAAGACAGAGACACGGACGGTCGACTCTGTTGCTTGAGATGATGGATCAGCTCGCAGCCCGGAAGGGATGATCACGGATGCCCTCTACACCGGGCCGCACAGGGGAGCGGGCCGAGCGAGAGCGGGCCGCGCGCAAAGCGCAGGCCGACCTCGAGCTGCAGCGCCTCGGCGAGGCGCTGAAGGCACGCTCCGGCGACGTGGTCGACGATGTGGTGAGGCGCACCCAGGCCGCCGGCGCGGACGTCGATGACGTAACCCGCGCGAGCCTCGAATCGGTCGGCAACGCCGCGACGAGCGCGGTGGCGCTTTGGATGGCCGGCGGCAAGCCCGACGCGGGCAAGGACACCGCGAACGAGGTGTGGGGGACCTTCGGCAACCTCGCCGCCCACCGCGCCGCCCCGCTGGACGAGCTGACGAAGCGGTGCCTGCGCTGGCGCGACTCGGTCAACGGCGTGCTGCGCGACAGCGCCGCGAGCATGGACATCTCGCTGGAGTCGCTCACGAGGGCGATCGCGATGACGCAGATGACCCTCGACGCGACGCTGGTGAGCATGTGCGCGGTGTTCGAGCGCGAGCGCAAGCGCACCGACGAGGAGCTCGAGCACAGGCAGGAGGAGCTGGCGTTCATGGCGACGCACGACCAGCTGACCGGCCTGCCGAACCGCACGCTGATCGTCGACCGCGCGGAGCAGATGTTCGCTCGCGCCCGTCGTCGTCAGACCCCGGTGGCCGCGCTGTTCATCAACCTCGACAACTTCACGAGCATCACGGACACGCTCGGGCACGCGATCGGCGACGAGCTGGTGCAGGCGATCGCGGCGCGACTGGATGGCGTGGTTCGCGACTCCGACGCGCTCGGGCGCCTCGGCCGTGACGAGTTCGTGCTGCTCGCCGAGGAGATCTCGCTCGCGGCCGGCCCCGAGCTGATCGCCGAGCGCATCCAGGAAGCTCTGAAGGCGCCGTTCAACATCGGGGCGAGCGAGCTGACCGTCACAGCGAGCATCGGCATCGCGAGCGGCGAACGCGCATGCGCGGAGGATCTCCTGCGCGACGCGGACATCGCGATGCACCAGGCCAAGTGGGGTGGGCGCGACCGCTACGTGATGTTCGAGTCCGGCATGCAGGACCTGATCCAGACGCGCATGGAACTGGAGATGGCCCTCCGCGGGGCGCTCGAGCGCGAGGAGTTCTTCCTCGTCTACCAGCCGACGTTCTCGCTGCGTGGGATGCACCCCACGGGCGTGGAGGCGCTGCTGCGCTGGAGACGTCCCGACCGCGGGACCGTCCAGCCGAACGACTTCATCCCGCTGCTCGAGGAGACGGGCCTGATCGTGTCGGTGGGCAAGTGGGTGCTCGAGGAGGCCGCGCGCCAGGGCGCCGCGTGGCGGGCCGCAGGGCACCCGATCGGCGTGGCGGTGAACGTGTCCGGGCGCCAGCTCGACCACGACCAGTTCGTCACCGACGTCGAGGAAGCGCTCACCAACAGCGGGCTCGCGTCGCACGCGCTGACGCTCGAGATCACCGAGACGACGTTGATGCGCAACACCGAGGAGACCGCCACGCGCCTGCGAGCCGTCAAGGATCTTGGGGTGCGGATCGCGATCGACGACTTCGGCACCGGCTACTCCTCGCTGGCGCACATCCAGCGATTCCCCGTGGATGCGCTGAAGATCGACCGCTCGTTCATCTCCCAGCTCGCGGACAACCCCGAAGGCGAAACGCTTATCCGCACGCTCGTGCAGCTCGGCAAGGCGCTCTCGATCGAGACGCTCGCCGAGGGCATCGAGCGCGAGCACGAGCTGTCGCTGCTGCAGGCTGAGCAGTGCGACAGCGGGCAGGGGTATTTGTATGCGCGGCCGCTGGAAGCGCACGCGGCGGAGGACTTCCTCAACAACTGGCGGCTGGACAGCGTCACCGCCGCGCCTGCGAGCGTGCGGGTCGCTTGAGCCTCCGCAACGGCGACTCTCTCCTCCCTACTTGCCCGACGCCTGCCCTTCGGCCTCGATCTCTTCGACGCGGACCATGAAGGCGGACAGTCGAACGCCGATCCCGTCCGCGAGCGTGAGCAGCAGGTCGTAGCCTGGGTCGACCTGCCCGGATTCGAGGGCCCGGATACGCGCCGGTGCGACACCCGTGGCGGCTGAAAGCTCCTCGACGCTCACGCCGTGCCGCTCGCGCACCTGGCCGATCGCGAGGCCCAGCACGTGCAAGTCATGCTCATCCTGTGAGTTTCCAGAAACGAAAGCCTCCCAAATTGCGTGAAGACACTTGTCTGAGATCACGATACCCCATATATGGGTTATCGCGACTCGCACCGATGCGTCACGCTGGCGCCCATGCCACGTAAGAGGAAGTCCAAACCGCGCAGCTCAGACCACGCAGATCTCGCCCAGGCGATCGAGCTCTTCATCGCCGAAGACGCCGAGATGACACAGGAATCTGTGGCGGCTGACGGCGGGCTGAGCACCAAATTGGTCAACTCGTATGCCCTGGGTCTGGGCAACCCCACCTACAGCAATTTGCTGAAGCTGTGTAAGGGCCTGAACGTCACGCCTGGCGAACTCATGACCCGCGTCGATGATCTGCGCGAGAAGCGGTCTCGGCGGTAGCCACGAGACTCAGAAAGGCGTATCAGGGCTCCGGAAGCCGCGTGACGACGATCTCACACGCCGCCTTCGACGAACGAGAGCTGCAAACTCTGAGCGACCGAAGCGCTTCCCTCCAGTGGGAATTCCCACGACACAGCTGCACCGTTGTCCTGCAGTTCCGAGCAGGTGCAGGCGCCAGGGAGAAGGGCCTGGGTCGCCACATCGGTCCAGATGGTCGAATAGAAGTCCTCGACGCTCTGTGCACCGGGAGTCTGCGGCGTGAGTCGCTCCTGGAATTGCGAGCCATCGCCTTCTTCATGGACGCACCCCGCCGACTGGGAGGCCGAGTCGAAGCTGCCGGTGCCGATGTCTGATTCGCCGGCGTAGCAATCCTGAGCGTGATAGAGCGTCACCTCGCTGCTGTCGCCGTTTGCGCTGCTCACCGCGTAGGACGAGTTGATCTTCGTATCGCCGGTGACCCAGCTGTCGGTCTCGGTGAGCTGCAGTTCCGTCCCTGGGGCCACCACGGCCGTGGTCAGAACGTACGGTTCGGCGGCAGTACCGGCCCCGGTGAGAGTCTGCCCGGACGGCATCCACGGGGTGTAGCTCCCGAGGTTCTCGCCGGCCGGAATGTTGGCGGGGCCGTAGAGTTCTCCCTGATAGGCGATGAACGTGCCGCAGGCGTCGTTGCCGCTGTAGTCGGTGTAGAGCTCGTCGTGTTCGTCCTCCTGGCTCACGAGCGTACACGCGAGATCCGGGGTCACGGCAAAGCTGCCGATGTGGCGCGTGGCGCTCGGGGGAGGCGGCGGTGGCGGCGGAGGTGGCGGAGGAGGCGGAGGATGGGCAGCACAGAAGTTGCCCCCTAGCTGATCGGTGAAGAGGGCCGGCGTCGATGGAGTGCTGAGGTGCCAGTCGAGCAGCTCGCCCTCAACGGAGAAGGCTCCGAACTCCGCATCCCACTTGCACGAGCCTGGCTGAGCGCTGAACTTCAGGTCTGCGCCGACGTTCAGCGTGACACTTCCGACGCCGCCGACGCCTATCCCCGCCTTGACGGTGAGTCCAATCCCTGCGCTTGCCTGGGCGATGGTCTGCGCGGTCAGGCTGAAGTGCGGGTTCCCGAAGGAGACTTCGGGGATCAACAGGAGAGCCGGCGGGACACCGATCGTGTGACCGCCGGCGTTGACTTCGATGGAGCCTCCCGTGTGGAGGGCACCGCCCACGGCCACCGATCCGCTGAGGTCGCCTTCGATGCCCGCCGTGACGGGAATCGGGCCCGCCATACCGTCCGCATAGAAGGACGCGCCGACGGAGCAGGAGATTCCAACTGCGGCTGTGACGTCAACGCCGGCTTCGACGTCGAAATGCACCGATGCCCGCACGCCGTCTTTGATGTGGACGCCAAAGACATCCACGGTCGACCATCCACCCGAGAACGAGACGTTCTTGATTCGCCTGTAGGGAGATATGCCGCTCGCAGACCCACAGCCAGCATCGGCGGCTACCGCCTGCGTCTCCTGAAGCGGGACATTGAATTCGAAGTTGGGGGCCACCTGATAGATGCTCGCCGCGGTGAGCGAGACCGAAGTCGTGCCAGGCCCATAGGCGACCGATACGACATCCGAGAGCAGGCCACGTGGCAGGCTCAGACTCGGCGGCAGCGAGAGCACCGCACCGCGTGCCAGTGCCACGTGGCCCTTCAGGACGATGCGAGAGGGGTTCTCCGGAGCGCCCACAACCGATATGACTCCACCGCTGAGGACCTTCAGGCCTGGGTTGACGATCGTCGTGTACCTGCCCACCAGCAATGAGCGGTGTCTGGCCAGTACTCGTACTGTGATGCTCCGCTTCAAGGCCGTCGCCGTCGCGCCCCGCTTGATCGCCCCGCTGGCATGCAGGAGCGTCACGCGGTTCAATGTCAGACGGTAGGCACCGGCCGGCAGCCTTCCGATCGTGACTTCGCGCCCGACGATTGCCCGGCGCAGTCCACGCGGACCACTCAGCACTCCCGCCGGGCGCTCACCCCTCGGCAGCCCCAGCACACGAACCGTCACCGAGCCCGAACGTGCAGCCGCGGATGACGCGGCCGTACTGGCACCCGCCGCACCTGCATCCGCGAGCGCCAGCGACATCATCGTGATCGCAACCAATAGCCGCATTCCCCGCACAGTTCAAGCCTACTGAATTTGCGCGCGGGAGAAGTGTCTCTCCGCGGCGTGCGAACCAGCCCGCGGCCGCGGGACCTCGGGCTCGAGCGTCAAGCTCAGGGCAAGCAGCGCCTCAGAGCTGAAGGATTAGCTAGCAGTCCGCCACGTTGGGGTCGACAAATGGAGTGCCGTGAAGGCTCCCCGAGGTCTGCCCGTTGTTATAGAAGGCATCCGCCGATGCGTAGAAAGCACCGTTCCAGGGGCTCGACGCGATTCGGTACCACCATGTGTTGCCATCGCTGACCCGGAACCCTGGAATCTTGCATGCAATCTGCACCGTCGCATTCGAAGGGATCGCCGGGCCTTCGCTGCCACCCGCATTCACGTAGTTCGTCCATGTATGCGTCACACCACCTGTCGTCTCGAGGTAGCTCGGAGCGGGAGGCTGAGGAATCGGCTGGGGCTGAGGCTGGGGTACGGGCGTTTCAGTAACGGTCCCCATACGCCAAATGGTCACACGTAGCCCGTACTTCTGCCCTGCCGCGTAGGGATCCCAAGGATGGTGCCTCACAACATCGTCCAGCATGAAGTTCGAATCAACGACATCAAAGGTGTTCGAACCTGCGCTATGCGAGACGACGACCGCAGTATGCATGCCTCGATAGTAGTTGGCGATATCGCTGGGATTGTCCAGCTGGATGATGTCCCCCTCGACCGCATCGTCTCGGGAGATCTGCTGGCCACCGTTGCGCGCATAGTTCGTGTAATAGTCGGTACCCATGCGCTGCGTACCTCCAGACGCTTGGGCTACCCAGTCGTTGACAGCCTGCTTGCACTGCCCATGATCAAGCGGGCCGGGCGTAAAGAGGTTCTGCCCAACCTTGCCGAGCCCAATTTCAGCTATCCGCGAGTTCGGGTAGTCACCGCCGCCGAGCTGTCCCACGGTCGGAGCCTCTTCCTGTGATCCGGACGTGCCGGCAACAAAGCCTTGTTCATCTGGAGTTGGGGCGCCGGGAATCCCCGTGTTACGCACCCCAGCCACGGCAACGCGAAATCGCACCGTTGCAGAGCGAGCCCCACATCTGACCTTCAATACACGCGGACCGGCAGCAGCTCTGGCACTGATGTAGACCCTGGTTCGGCCCGACGTGATCTTGCGCTCGTAGCGGGCCCGAGCTCCATACCGGTCAGCCCTCAATGACAGGACGCAACGCTGCCCACGACTGGCGCTCAGCCTTACCGTCAGGACATCGCCGGCGCCGACAGTCGTCGGCGAAACGCTGACACGCGGTCCCGAAGCAGCGTTTGCAAGCCCCGAACCCGGCCCCGCGAAGACCAACGCAGCCGAGATGCACACAATGCTCAATCGCGTCGTCATTCCGAACACCCTAACAGTCCCAGATCTCACGCAGCCCCGCCGTCCGTTTCTCGGCGTGTGCATATGCGGATGAAAGGTCAAGGGCTTCGCGATCTCTTCTTCAGGATCCCTGAGGGCGCTGCTTGAGGCGCGAGGTCGCGTTCAGGTGACACAGCGATCGCACAGCACCCGCAGGTGTGTGCATCACGTCTGTTTGGTCGTTGCAGTGCCGGCAAAGTGACCGACATCGGCAGGGGGCCGCGACGACGGTCGGCTTGGATCGGTCGTTGCAGCGTGCGACAGTACGAGCGATGGAATCGGCTCGTGTGACGCTCAGCGGCGACCTGTCGGGCGACTACGTGGTCGAGGAACGTCGTCCCGATGGCTGTGTGGTCTTGCGCCCTGATTTGAGCGTCAAGGCGATGCTCTCTCGCAATGACGAGCGCGAGCTAACCCCGGAGGAGTTCGAGCAGCACTTCGGGACGCTGCCCACAGACGGTGAGGGCTGACGCTCCAGCGCCCCCTCCCCTGTCATCCCGAACCGACCGCGACTGTCGGCGCTATCGTTTGACAGACCAATGAGCGCAGAACGCATGTTTGATGTCGTGATCGTGGCCGAGCCAGAGGGCGGCTACAGCGTGTTCGTGCCCGAGCTTCCGAGTGTCGCCACTCAGGGCGAGACGATCGAGGAAGCACGCGCGAACGCCCAAGAGGCAATCGAGGGGTATCTCGAAGTGATGCACGAGGATGGCCTTCCCATCCCCTCGGTGCATCGTGACCGCGTAGCGGTCCACGCCGCGTGAGCCAGACCCCAGCCGTCACGGGCAAGCAGCTCGTCAAGATCCTCGAAGGCCAGGGCTGGTACGTCAAGCGCATCCGCGGCAGCCACCACATCCTGCGCCACCCCAGCATCCCCGACGCGGTCCCTGTCCCCGTCCACGGCAACCAGCCGATCAAGAAGGGCACGCTCGGCAACATCCTGCGCACCGCCGGAATCAGCCGCGAAGAATTCAGCCGGCTACTTTGACGAAGGCCCGGACCCGCTAGCTCGCCTGATCTCCCTCGTCGTCGGGGATCAGCGCGGTCAGTCCAACGCCCAGGCCACGGGACAAGGCAACCAGCACGTCGAATCTCGGGTCAGTCAGGCCGGCCTCGAGCTTCGCTACTCGCGTCGCGCTGATGTTGCTCCTGCCGGCCAGATCAGCGACGGTAAGCCGCCGTTGCTCACGCACCCGTCTTAGCTGTTCGCCGAAGCGGATCAGCTCCGTTCGGTTCTCCATGCGTTCCTCCTGTTGATAGTTGTGCGAGGGGCGCGAGGCAGTAGCCGACACCCCACGTCGAAGACACCCAGCCGATCGCGCCAGCCTTTGCGAGCTAGCAACGCAGCCGCGAGGCGTGTGTCTCCACCGTCCGCGTCGTGTCCTGCGACGGGTATCCCCACACTCGCCGCAGCAGCTCCGTCTTGGCGAACACGCGGGTCGGCTCCCGCGCCAGATGGAGCAGCAGCGCGTATTCGCGTCTGCGTAGCTCCACGAGCGTCGATCCATAGATCACGGTGCGTGTAGCCGTGTGGATCGTCAGCGCGCCGTATCGGATCACGGGAGGCGTCTCCCCAGTGGACCGACGCAGAAGCGCCCGCACTCGCGCGAACAGCTCCGCGTACACGAACGGCGCGCGGATCACGTCGTCCGCACCGGCCTCGAACGCACGCAGCGTGTCGATGGGGTCGCTGCTGGTGCTGACCCAAAGGACACGAGCACTGGAGCCCGCGAGCCCACCTCCTCGCAGGGCGCGTAGAGCGCCGAGCCCTGCGCCTCGCTTCAACGCACGGCCAAACACGATCAGATCGACCTCGCCGAGCATCGCGGGATCGCTGACCAACCGAGTATCGAAGCCGTCAAGCGCCAGCTCATCGGCCAGCACTTCGTTTTCGCTCTCCTGGCCGTAGACCGCTACGACCGGGGGCACAGCTCGCGGGATATCCTCCAGCTGCATTGGAGTTAAGGCTCCTTTGCCACGCCCCCGGCCGTTGACGCGGCGCGGGGGCACTTTGGTTATTGCTCCCGAAGCATAACGCTTACGCGCAACGTAGTACGAGCATGGACGTAAGCGGTTGCGCCTGCGAGGCTCCCGGTCGATGCCCCCGCCGCTCCCACCGGACCGAGCGCTCGGCCTGGCGATCAAGGAGTTGCGCGAAGCTCGCGACCTGACGCAGGAAGAACTCGCCAGCCGAGCCGACACCACGGTCGGCACCGTCAGCCGTCTGGAGTCAGCCAAAAGCGCACCAGCATGGGCGACCGTCATGCAGCTCATCGACGCACTGGGCGTCTCGCTGCCGGAACTGGCTCTCGCCGTCGAGCAAGCTAAGCGCAGACGCTGAGGGTTCCAGTCGACGGCTCAGTGGGATTCGGTGGGTCAGCAGCTCATGACGAGCGCGCTACCGCCCGACGCTGACGAAACTACGCTGAGCAACAGCGTTGGCACATACGCGAGAGCACTACCCGTACCCATCTGGACGCGGCTCGTTGCCTCGTGATGCACGACGGACGTGAACGACGCCGCTCACGAAATCAGTGGCCGCCACCGGCTGCGGCCTGCTTCGCGATCCACAGCCCGCGCATCTCGTCGAAGTCGTTGACATACACGCGGAGTAGATCGCCGGGCAGGAGGGTTGAGTCGTCGTGACCGAGATCTTTGCGCATGAGGAAAAGCAACTGCTCGTAGGTCAGGAGGTAGGTCGGGTCAGTCATGTCCTCCGGCATTTCAAGCGCGCGGAAAGCGTTCCAGGACTTGATGATCGCCGGCGGACCGTAGAGCACCAGCTTCGTTGAGAAGTCCTGGAAAAAGTCAGCAGTCGCGGCCTGCTCCTCGCCGATCGTCTTGACGATGCCGATTAGCTGCTCGTAGATCGGGGCCAGCTGCTCGCGACGGAGCCGCTCGAGTTCCTGGCGCTTCTCCCATCGCCGTTGCACCACGGCAGCTGCGACGACGCCAATCGCACCGGCTATCGGACCGGCTACCTGCGGATCCTGTACGAGCCCATAGACGAGAGCGCCAACACAGGCCGCAATGCAGGCGGCCCCGATCAACCCGAGCCCAAATAGTCGGCGATTCTCCATGAGACGAGCATATGCACGAGGGCAGCGGCTTCGCGGCTAGGGACGAATGCTGTACTGATCCGCGGTCGGGGGCACAACGGTGCGACACTGGCATGCGGTTCCAAACGGAATGCTGACAGCCGGAACTTGAGGTAGCTTTGCGTTGTGGCAATCGTCCCTCAGATGATCCACTCGATCGCGAGTCGCACTTCGACGCAGCCCAGGACGATCCTCGGGTTCCTGTTCGGCATCTTTCTGGTGCTCGCAACTACGGCGATAATCGTCGCCGTTGCGTTGGTGGGTACGGGGTCCGCATGGCTGATTGGCTTGATCCTTCTCGCCGTTTGGCTGACCGGCATCGGGTTGTTGGTCGGCGTCATGAGACAGGCGTCGAAAGACCCGACAGGGCTTCAAGTTGGGCAGCTGAGCGGAAGCGAGTACGAATCCCTTCGCCGCCTGACGCTCGGTGACAGCCTGGCAGGCGAGCACGTCGAAGGGCTCGGCGGCGGCGACACGATCATCGAGGGTACGGTGAGCGCGCCGGGTCCAGGACAGCTAGGCGAGGGCGAACATGGCTGAGATGTTCCTCATTGCAACCTCGGAAGCAAACGATCCGCAGCGTAACGCCGTGCAGGCGATTGTGAAGGCGCACGCGAGAGGTTGGTGGCATCGTGTACCCGACGTTTGGGTCGTCAACGGACACGACGCGGCATATTGGCGTGATCTCATCCGACCGGTCCTGCTTCTGTCTAAAGCGAAGGTGGTCGTCTTCCAGCTACCACCACAAGGAGGACCGAGGAACTGGGCGATCGCTGGACTGCCTACCGGTGCGGCTAACTGGCTGTTCACCTCGTACACGCATATCGAGATCCCCGACAACCAGAAGGTGCCCACGCTACCCTCGCTACCCGCCCCAAAACTGCCCAAGCCTGCGAAGTAGCAGAGCGTCAGTGGGTTCATCGCCCTGAGGTCACTCCGGCCTATGACACGGAGGCCCATTCTGCGACCTCGCCCGAGCTGCATCCGGGGTATGGGCCAGGTGCCGCCAGTGTCTCGCAGCGCCACGGGTGGGTCTCGCGACTCGTCTCGGATCCGATCGACTACAAGCGTTTCGCGGACACGATCCCCTTGATGCCGTGGCCGACACGCCAGGCGGCATGAGCTGATGCTTTCCCGCCCTCGGCGTTGTACCCCCGCCACACGCCTCAGAATGGTGGTGTGCCGCCCACCCGCCTCAAGCCGCCAACGATCACCGCAATCACCCGACGTGACATCACGGACTATCTCTCCGCTGAGCAGGTGGCATGGTGGGGACGCCTGGATGAGGTCGATTTTCTCGGCCGCGTGTGGCCATTGGAGCTGATGACGTCCACCGACTCGCGCTTCAAGGACGCCGTTGGGGACATCATCCAGCACCGTGTCCGCAACTACGATTGGGAGGACGACTGGGTGTACGGGGACCCGCGCTTTGAGCTGCGCAACGGGCGGGATGACATCTTCGTCAGGTTCCTCAGCGAGATGCTACATCCGGTTGTGCGGTCTGACCCTGAGCAAGTGGAGATCTTGCTCGCGTTTTTCAACGAGTGCCTCGCGCGCGACGGATGGGAAGTCGCGGAGGTCTCACAGCTTTCCGGCAAGCCCGTATTCGCGGGACGCCCGCGAACCGGCCTAAAGTCGCCAGCGAGATCACTCGATCTCAATGACCACGATCGGCTCGATGATCCTGCGGCGATTCGCGACCATCTCTCCCGAATCGAGCGCGGCTTGGCGCGAGATCCCGCCGAAGCGATTGCCTCCTCGAAGGAGATGGTCGAGACCATCTGCAAGCTGATCCTCGATGACTACGGGATCGCCTACGCTCCGCGAGCCGAGGTGCTCGACCTCTACAAGCTGGTCGCGAGCGCGCTGCGCCTGAACGCTGAGGCAGTACCGGACTCGGCGAAGGGCAGTCAGGCTGCGCAGAAGACGTTGCGTACTCTCGTGACGACGATCCAGTCGCTTGCAGAACTGCGCAACGAGTTGGGTCTCGGGCACGGGCGCGCGAAGCGTTCTCCAGCACTGAGCCGTCATGGACGCCTAGCGTTCAACGCTGCGGTAGCGGTCGTCGAGTTCCTGCTCGACACGTGGCAGGTTAGGCGCGCGGCCGAGTGAAGATCACGGCGTCGTCCACGCTGTCGCGATCAGATGAGCACCCAACGTCTCCCTCACGAACATCGTCAGGATCGCCGAGGCACTCGACACGCCCCTGGCGAACATCTTCGCCCGCGCCGAAGCCGCTCGGGATTAGAGACGGGCGCGGCCCTATCTCGGGCGTCCACGCACCCGTAGGACCGGATCACAGCGAATCGAGATTCAGCGATTCACGCTCACGGCTGCTACCCACGGCTGCTACCCACGGACCAAACGCCTCCACCTCACCCCGCCTCAGAAACAACAAAGCCCCCGGAAATCCGAGGGCTTTGTCTGAAGCGGATGAAGGGATTCGAACCCTCGACCTTCGCCATGGCAAGGCGACGCTCTAGCCAGCTGAGCTACATCCGCGTACTGCGGCCATTCTAGCCTCCGTCGCCCACGAGCGTCCAGCGCCCCGTCCCTACCCCTTGAACGTCGAGCGTCCGGCGTCGCCGAACGGCTCGTCGCGCTCGCGGACCGCCTCGCGGAACCCGGCCTCGGCGGCGCGCTGCTGGAAGGCGTAGCCCTCGGCGGTGTGGCGCGTGATCCCGTCGAAGACGGTGCCGAGCACCTGCGTGGAGTGCAGGCCCTGCGCGTAGAGGGACTGGTTGACGAGCAGCTTCATCAGCATCAGCTGGTTGATCGGCATCCGCGCGATCCGCTCGATCAGCACCTCGGTGCGCTCCCGCAGCAGCTCCGCGGGCGGTGCCTCGATCGCGAGGCCCCACTCGACGGCCTCCGCACCCGACAGCGAGTCGCCGGTGAACAGCAGCCGCTTGGCGCGCTGGGCGCCCACGCGGTGCGCCCACAGCGCGGTCGTCGGTGAGCCCCAAACCCGCGCCGGCGGGTAGCCGATCTTGGCGTCCTCCGCGATCACCAGCAGGTCCGAGCAGAGCGCCATGTCGGTGCCGCCCGCGACGCAGAAGCCGTGCACCATGCAAACGACCGGCTTGCCGCAGTGGAACAGGCTCATGAAGCCGCGGACGTTGCGGCTCATCATCGCGTAGTCCACCATCGGGTCCCACGTCCCGCGCGGGTCGTGGTTGGCCGCCATCACCGCCGGGTCGAGCGGCGATCCGCTCGGAGCGGCCTCCCCACCAATGGCCTCCTCCTCAGCCCCCATGCCCTCGGCGCTGTCCACGAGGTCATAGCCGCCGCAGAAGCCCGGCCCCTCGCCGCTGAGGAGCAGCACGTGCACCGCCGGGTCGAGGTCGGCGCGCTCGACGCACGCGGCCAGCTCGTCCACCAGGCGGCGCGTGATCCCGTTGCCGCGCTCGGGACGGTTGAGCGTGAGCCGCGCGATCCGGTCGCGCACCTCGTAGCGGACGTCCATGGAACGCACTCTACATTCGTCACACCGCGCCATCGCACTGAGTTAGGCTCATACTCGCCTCATGCCAAGCGACCACGCCTACTCGCGCCTGTCGATGTCGATGCCCGCCGGCATGCTGCGCGCGCTCGGCAAGCTCAACGTGCCGATCTACCGTCTCACGCGCGGCCGCGTGATGGGCAAGGTCGGGCAGGCGCCGGTGCTGCTGCTCACCTCGATCGGGCGGCGCAGCGGCCAGCCGCGCACCGCGCCGGTGCTGTTCCTCGCCGACGGCGAGCGCGTGGTGGTGATCGGCTCGAACGCCGGCAACACCAAAGCGCCCGCGTGGTCTCACAACATCAAGGCGAACCCGGACTGCGAGGTGCAGATCCGCGGCGAGCGCCGCGACGTTCGCGCGCGCCTGACGGAGGGCGAGGAGCGCACGGAGCTGTGGGGGAAGATGAACGAGCAGTACGCGGGCTTCGAGGACTACGACGAGCGCACCTCGCGCGACATCGGAGTGTTCGTGCTCGAGCCGCGCTAGAGCTTGGAGCTACGCGCCCGCTCGGGCTCCGCGCGTCGCCGCCGGCGGCGCCCGACCACGAACGACACCGCGCACGCCACGAGCACGATCCCCGCGATCAGCGCCGCGATCGCAAGTCCCGCGGCCACGATCCACAGCACGATCGCGCCCAGCACCCCGAGCCCGAGATCGACTCGCGCCTTCCGGCGCCGGCGCAGCGCATCGCGCCGCCGTGCGCGCAGGCGTTCGATGTCGGCGGGCGGTCCCGGCACGCGTTCGCGCCGCCGCGGCAGCTCACCGGAGGAGCGCGCCGCGCTCACCGCTCGATCCTCCGGAAGATCGGCCGTGGGATCAGCCTCATGACGAGCATCACCCAACGCAGCGTGGAGGGCGCCCAGACGGTGTGCGCGCGACCGTCGAGCCCCTTCATCACAGCGCTCGCGACCACATCGGGCGTGCACGCGAACGGCGCCTCCTCGAGACCGTGTGTCATGCGCGTGCGCACGAAGCCCGGGCGCACCACCAGCAGGCGCACCTTGCCGTGCAGCTCGTCCCCCACGGCCTGCGCGAGCGAGTCGAGCCCCGCCTTCGACGCGCCGTAGACGGAGTTCGCGCGACGCGGGCGCTCCGCGGCGACCGACGAGAGCACCACGATCGTCCCCCCCGCTCCCTCGCGCATCCGTCGCGCTGTGTGCAGCAGCAGCGACCCGGCCCCCACCATGTTCACGCGCATGCTCCGCACCGCCGCGTCCACGTCGCTCGGCAGGCCCGCGCGCTCGCCGAGCTCGCCCACCGCGACGATCGCGATGTCGACGCCACCGAGCTCGTCGAACGCCTGCGCCACCACCGCCTGATGTCGGTCGGTGTCGAGCGCGTCGCACTCGAACGTGCTCACCCCGGGACCTCCGGCTTCGCGCAGCCTCTCCGCAGCGAGACCCAGCGCCGCGCCGTCGCGGCCGAGCAGCGCGACCTCGCGCGGCTCCTGCGCCTGCAACGCCGAGACGATCGCGAGCGCGATCTCCGAGGTGCCGCCGAGCACCAGCACCCTCCTGCCGGCGGATCCCGTGTTCGCCGAGCTCATCGAGCCTCCCCGCACAGCCCCAGCCTCACGGCCAGATCGGAGCGGAGCACCCCGTCGGGGTCCACGCGCTCGCGCTCGGCCTCGAATCGCTCCAGCAGCGGATACATGGCACGCAGCGTATCCGCGCGCATGCGCGCGTCCTTCGTGAGATACACCCGCCCGCCGCACCCCGCGACCAGCTCGTCCAGCGCCTGCAGCGCAACGTCCAGGCCGGGGGCCGTCGCCGGCAGGTCCACCGCGAGCGTCCAGCCCTCGAGCGGGAACGACAGCGGACCGCCGAACTGCGCGCCGAAGCGCTTGAACACCGCGAGGTACACCGGCAGCCGGCGGGCGCGCATCAGCTCGAAGCAGCGCACGAGCGTCGCCTCGGCGCCCATGGGGATCACGAACTGGTACTGGATCAGCCCTCCACTGCCGTACAGCCGGTTCCACTCGCCCAGCACGTCCAGCGGAAAGAAGTACGGCACGAGCGCCAGCGGACGGCTGCGCTCCCGTCGCGGCGCCGCACGCCAGCGCAGTGCGTTGAACGCGCGTATGGCGGCCGGATGGAGGAGCGCCCCGGGGAACGCCCGCGGCACGTCGACTGCGGGGGGCTGCGACAGGACGCCCGGGTAGGCGTGGCGTGCGGCGCCGCGCCCGCGCGAGGGGAGCTTCAGCTGCTCGGCCGGCAGCGCGTCGGCGCGGCTGACGATCGCGCGTCCCATCTTCGAGCCCTCCGCGAGCAGGTCGAGCCACGCGACCGAGTAGCGGTGGCGCTCCTCTCCCGCGCTCAACAGCGCGAGCGTCTCGTCGAGGCCGTCGGTGCGATCCGCGTCCTCCGCCACCCACGGCGAGGCCAGCGGCTCCGCGTGAAGCGTCGCCTCGAGCACCACGCCCGTCAGTCCCATCCCGCCGAGCGTCGCGTAGAACAGCCCGGGGTCGCTTTCGGGCGTGACCTCCACGAGGCCGTGCGCCGGGGTGCACAGCGAGATCGACGTCACGTGCCTCGCGAAGGCCCCGTCGCGGTGGTGGTTCTTGCCGTGGATGTCGCTCGCGATCGCGCCCGCGAGCGTCACGTGCCGCGTCCCCGGCACCACCGGCACCGTCAGCCCGTGGGCCGCCAGGCGCGCCATCAGCTGGGCGATCGTCGCGCCCGCCTGCGCCCTCACGAGACCGCTCGCGGGGTCGATCGAGAGGATCCGGTCGAGGCCGGTCATGTCGAGCACCTCGCCGCCGTCGTTCTGGGCCGCGTCGCCATAGCTGCGCCCCGCGCCGCGCGCGATCACCCCGCCGCCACCACGAGCGGACGCGTCAAAAGCCTCCAGCACCTCCTCGGCCCCGCGTGGGCGCACGATCTGACAGCGGCCGGGTCGCGTCCTGCCCCACCCGCACAGCGACCGCTCGCCGCTCACCGCGCGAGCCCGCCCGCGCGTCGCCTCAGCGACCGACATACACGCCGCCGACGAACAGCACGCCCCACGCCAAGCTCAGCGCCAGCAGCGTCCTGTCGCGCAGGATCAGCTCCTCCGGAGCCTGCCCGGCGCCGGCACCGATCAGGTTCGCGTAGCGGCCCAGCCACAAGAGGAACGGCGCGATCGACAGGCCGTACCAGACGACGTGGCTCGGGCGCGTGAACGCCCAGCCCGTGTACGCGACGCCCGCGAGGCTCGCCGACACCGCGAGCGTGAGACGCAGGTGGCCGAGCGAGTAGCGCCGCAGCGACGCGCGCGCCGGCGTCGATCCGTTCTGCTCGCGCAACTCCGCGTAGCGCTTCGCCGCCACCAGGAAGATCGCGCAGCATGCGGTGACGATGACGAAGTAGCGCGACAGATAGATGTCGGTCGCGATCCCGCCCGCGAGCGCGCGCAGCACGAAGCCAGCCGCGATCACCAGCACGTCCGCCACCGCCACCCGACGCAGCCACAGCGAGTAGCTCGCGGTCAGCGCCAGATAAGCGACCGCCACGGCGCCCAGACCGGGGGCGATCGCGGTCGCGAGCGCGATGCCGAGGAACGCGAGCACGCCCGCGATCCGCAGGGCGGTCGACGGCTGAAGCTCCCCCGCGGCGATCGGTCGCAGGCGCTTGCGTGGATGGAGAACGTCCTGCTCGCGGTCGCGCACGTCGTTGACGAGATACGTCGCGCTCGAGATCAGGCACAGGACGACGAACGCTCCCGCCACCTGCGCCGCAACCAGCGGCCTGTCGATCACGCCCGCCGCGCACGGCGCAGCGAGCACGAGCAGGTTCTTCGCCCACTGGCGCGGCCTGCACGCGCGAAGCAGCACCCGCGCGGACGGCCTGCTTGCCGGGCGCAGTTGAACCGGAGCGGGCAGCGCATGGAGCGCGCTCTCGTCCTTCACGACCCGCAGCGGGATGTCTCGCTCCTCGGTGACTGCCTCGAGTGGGTTAATTTTCGAAACCTCCGGTTGCGTCGCTCGATGGTCAAAGGAAGCCCGCCACCCACCCGCGGCAAGGATTCCACACCGATGTGTCTATCACTGCAGTTGGATGACGTTTGGCGGTGAGATTGTTCTTAGTTAGAATCCGCTTAATCGCGCAATCCCGGGCGGAGCGCGACGATCCTGCTCGTACAGTCTGCGCATGGACCTCGGCGGCGCGCTTACGCCCAATCTCCAAACCTCCCCCCATCTTCCCACGTCGCGGGCGCGTCCGGACATCGGCCTGCTCGGTCGCATACGCCGCATCGCGCTCGTGGCCGCGACGATCGCGCTGATTCCCGCCGCGTTCTCGTTCGTCAGCGCGCTCAGCCAGCAGTCGAACTCGCCTTTCGGGATTCGCAGCGTCGAGTGGCTGCGCGACCACGGCGCCGCCGGACTGGTGGCGCAGATCGAGTCGACCTACTACGCACTCACCGCCCCGAGCAAGGGCGGACCAACCCTGCGTGCGCTGCCGCAGGCGGGCGTCGCGGGCGCCGTGAGCACCGTGTCGAGCGAATATCGGCCCGCGCGCGTGCACGCGATGCTGCACCCAGCCCTGGCGGGCGAGGGCGTCTGGCACGCGACCCGGCCGAGCCTCGAAGCCCACCCGCCGGTGCTCGTCACGACGCTGCGCGACCAGCCGGAATACCCGCGCGTGGTCGCGGGAGTCGCGTGGATCGACACCAAGCGCACGCGCCTCGCGCTGCACGCCGGGCGCCTCGAGCCGTCGGTGTCGCTCCCGCGCGGGACGATGGACATCCCCGTGGGCAAACGCCCGCATCTGCTCGCGAGCTTCAACAGCGGCTTCAAGCTGAGCGACTCCCACGGCGGGTTCGTGCTGCGCGGCCACACCTACGCGCCGATGCGCGACGGGCAGGGCACACTCGTCGGCTACGCCAACGGCAACGTCGACGTGGTCGACTGGAGCGCAGGCGCGACCGCGCCCGCGAACGTGTCCTTCGCCCGCCAGAACCTGCCGCTGATCGTCAACGACGGCAAGACGACCGCCAACGTCTCGAACACCGCCGAATGGGGTGCGACGGTGGGCAACGCGATCCTCGTGTGGCGCTCCGGAGTGGGAGTGGACAAGCGCGGCAACCTGATTTACGCCGCCGGGGAAAACCAGACCGTCCAGAGCCTCGCCAAGACCCTCGTCCGCGCCGGCGCGGTACGCGCGATGGAGCTCGACATCAACTCCTTCTGGGTCAGCTTCATCACCTACGGCGCCCCCGGCGCCGAACACCCCGCGAACCTGCTGCCAAGCATGAACCGCTCCTCCAGCAGGTACCTCGAACCTGACGATCGCGACTTCTTCACCGTCTACGCGCGCTAGCCTCAGTGGCATGCGCTTCTTCGGCCGCGACCACACAGCGATGGTGGACCCCACCGCCGCCCTGCCCGGGCGCACCGAGGCGATGCGCGTGCCCGAGCGCCATGCGGTGCTCGGCACCCCGCTCACCCCGCCGTTCCCCGAGGGCGTCGACACGGCGATCTTCGGCATGGGCTGCTTCTGGGGCGCCGAGCGGCTGTTCTGGGAAGCCGACGGCGTGTACACCACCGCGGTCGGCTACGCGGGCGGCGTCACCCCCAACCCCACCTACGAGGAGACGTGCGGCGGGCACACCGGGCACGCCGAGGTGGTGCTCGTCGCGTTCGACACCGCGCGCACTAGCTACGCGGAGATGCTGCGGATCTTCTGGGAGGGCCACGACCCGACCCAGGGCATGCGCCAGGGCAACGACCAGGGCACGCAGTACCGCTCGCTGCTGATGTGGCATGGCGAGGCCCAGCGCACCGCCGCCGAGGCGTCGCTTCGCGCCTACCAGCAGATGCTCTCCGCGGCCGGCCACGGCACGATCACCACCGAACTGGCCGAGACCGACGCGAGCCACCCGTTCTACTACGCCGAGGACTACCACCAGCAGTACCTCGCCAAGAACCCCGGCGGCTACTGCGGCCTCGGCGGCACCGGCGTGTCCTGCCCGGTCGGCATCGTCAGCTGAGCGGCCGCCCCGCGCGGTCGACCAACCAGCACGGTCGATCCGCGACGCCCCTGCCAGTCCCTGCCCGTTAAAGAACAGCGGCCCCGCCGAGGCGGAGCCGCTGTCGTCCCTCGCTCCGATGCCGGGCGCGTCCGTGGGGAGGACGCGCCCGGGTCGAGAGCAGGCTTCCCTGCCTTACGCGCCAGCCCCCGCGGGAACCGCGGAGCCCGGCTGCCACGCGGCTGCGTGGGGACCGCCGAGTGTCGGCACGTCCGACGGGTACACCTCGTTGCCGTGGATCGCGTGGTCGCCGATCTCGAGCTCCTCGTCGGAGAGACGCAGGGGCACGAAGATACCCACGAGCTTCAGCAGGATGAACGTCATCACGCCGCTGAACACGATCACCCATGCGCCGGCCTCGGCCTGCCAGCGCAGCAGCGTCCAGCTGCCGTGGATGATTCCGGCTTTGCCGGGCAGGTCGGATGCGCCGCCGCCCGAGCCGATGTACTCGACCACCTTCGGGTTGGCGAACACCCCGACCAGCAGACCACCGGTCAGACCCGCGATCCCGTGGGTGTAGATCACCCCGAGCGTGTCGTCCACGTTTCGGAACACCGGCGCTCGGCTGAGGAACCGAATCGCGAACCACACGATCGTCGAGGCGATTATGCCCACGAAGATCGCCCCCCAGCCGGTGATGAAGCCGGCCGAAGGCGTGATCGCAACCAGCCCCGTGATCATGCCGTTGACGGAGCCGATCAGCGACGGCTTGTCGCGGAAGGCGTAGTCCCACCCGATCCACACGAGCATCGCCACAGCGGTGCAGACGTTCGTGTTGAGGACCGCCGCGGACGCGTTCGCGCCGGCGTAGTAGGAGTCTCCACCGTTGAAGCCGTTCCAACCCAGCCACAGCAGACCGGCGCCGCAGGCAACCATCAGCAGGTTGTTCGGAGCGTCGATCTCACGATCGCGTTGCAATCTCGGTCCGATCACCGCCGCCGCCACGAAGCCGGAGATGCCGGCCGCGAGGTGGATGACGTAACCACCGGAGTAGTCCAGCGCGCCGTGGAAGGCGAAGTAGCCACCGCCCCAGATCAGGAACGCGTTGACCGTGTACACGAACGTGATCCACAGCAGCACGAACGGGATCCACGCCTTGAAGCTGATCCGCCCGAGCACCGACCCCAGCATCAGGATCGGAGTGATGCCCGCGAACACGAACTGGAAGTACACGAGCGAGGCCATCGGGAAGTGGAACGGCGGGCCTTCCGTGATCGACGGAATGATCGCCTGTCCCTCCTCGGCTCCGGCCGACAGGACGGTCCCCGACTTGCCCCACATCGACGCGAAGAAGCCGTGGCCGCTTCCGATCGGGGTGCCGAAGCCCATCTTGAACGCCCACAGCACCCACGCCACGAGGACGAGGGAGAATGCGACAAACGTGAGCATCATGCTGTTGACCGACCAGCGCTTCTGCATGACGCCGCCGTACAGGACCGCCAGGCCCGGCAGGCTCATCAGCCCGACGAAGGTCGCGGCGGTCATCTGCCACGCGTTATCACCTGCGTTAAGCCAACTTGGATATGCCAGCCAGGACATGGGCCTCCATTTCCTACCGTTGTAGATGTGGCGTACGGCGCCCCAACCCGAGCGGACACCGTGCGCCAATGACAGTCCCGGTATGAAATCCGGCATCGTCGAACGCGGGTAGGGCCACCGTGGCTAACACTTGGCCGGGGCGTTTAGACATTTGTCTAGACGCCGTCGACAACGCTCTCCGGAGTCCTTCCGGATGGCGGAAGGCCGCTAGCCGGCGCCGAACGGGAAGCCCGCTTTGCGGCAGGCCACGCTCAGCTGCGGCGCGATCGGGCGGTGCGCGCCGGAGGCGCACAGGAGCTTCGCTTTGGAGCCGCACGCGTGCATTTCGGCGCCGCCGAGCGTGCTCGCGAACGTCACGGTCACGCAGTCCGCGCGGGCCGGTGCGCCGGTCGTGGCGGCGTAGACGCCGAGCGCCGCGAGGCAGATCGCCAGCGCGCTGAGCACCACGGCCAGCGCGGTCTTCTCGCGTCGGCCCCAGCGCAGCGGCTCGGACAGGCGGCGCGACTGTTCGAACATCACCATCGGAGCGTGAAGGCTACTCGGAGGAGCCGTCCGCGGGCTGGAACGCCAGCGCGGCGGAGTTGATGCAGTAGCGCTGTCCGGTCGGGCCGGGCCCGTCGTCGAAGACGTGGCCGAGGTGCCCGCCGCAGTTGCGGCACACGACCTCGGTGCGGCGCATGAACAGGCTGTTGTCGGGGCGCAGCTCGACCGCTTCGGCGACCGCCGGCTCGGTGAAGCTCGGCCAGCCAGTGCCGGAGTCGAACTTCGTCTCAGCCGTGAACAGCACCGCGTCGCAGGCCGCGCAGCGGTAGTCGCCGGAGTCCTTGTTGTAGACGTACTCGCCCGTGAACGGCGCCTCGGTGCCGGCCTTGCGCAGCACCTCGTACTGCTCCGGCGTGAGCTGCTCGCGCCACTCGCTGTCGGACTTCACGACGTTCGGCCCGTCTGAGGACATGACGCACGTTTTAGCACTCCGCGCCCGCCGGAGCGCCCACCGACCCGTGCTAACATCTTAATCCTTACGTTCACGTCAGTTTTTACACAACGCACCGTGGGAGCACCGAGATGAGCGTCACAGCACAGCGTCCAAAGACCTCTGATAGAGATCTCGGGTCGCGTTTCGGTGTTGCCGCGGGGCATGAGAACTACAAGTGGTGGGCGCTCTCCTGCACGAGTCTGGGGATGCTGCTCGCGGCCACCAACTCGGGCACGCTGATCATCGCGCTGCCCGACCTCGAGCGCTCGCTGCACGCGAGCCTGCTAGCGCTCGTGTGGGTGATCCTCGCCTACCTCATAGCCGCGACCGTGCTCGTGCTGATGGCCGGTCGCCTGAGCGACCTGTTCGGGCGCAAGCGCGCCTACGTGGGCGGTTTCGTGGCGTTCGCGCTCGCGTCGCTCGGCGCGGGCTTCTCGGGCGACGCGACGGTGCTGATCGTGTGGCGGGTCCTGCAGGGCATCGGCTCGGCGTTCCTGTTCGCGAACGCCGCGGCGCTCGTCACCGACGCCTTCCCGCACGAGCAGCTGGGCCTGGCGATGGGCGCGAACACGATGGTCGCGGCGGTCGGGCTCGTGCTCGGCCCGGTGCTCGGCGGCGCGCTCGTGGCGATCTCGTGGCACTGGGTGTTCTGGTTCAACGTGCCGTTCGCGCTCGCGGGCGCCGCGTGGGGCGCGCTGATCCTGCGCGAGCTCGCCAAACCGGACTCCGTGCGCGGCTACGACGTGCTCGGCACGACCACGTTCGTGATCGGCCTCACGGGCCTCGTGCTCGGCGTTTCGCGCGGCGGGCTCAGCGGCTGGAACGACACGATCGTGATCGTCGGGCTCACAGCGGCCGCCGTGCTGCTGCCGCTGTGGGTGCTCATCGAGCGCCGCTCGCGCGCGCCGATGCTCGACCTCGGGCTGTTCCGCAACCGCCTGTTCGCCGCCGCCAGCGCCGCCGCGTTCATCAACGGCCTCGCCCGCTTCGCGCTGATGTTCCTGTTCGTCTTCTACTACCAGGGCGCCCAGGGCAACACCCCGATCACGGCCGGCATCAAGCTGATCCCGCTCGCGCTCGGAATGCTCGTCGCCTCCCCGATCGCGGGCATCTACGCCGACCGCCACGGCTCGCGCGCGCTCGCCGCGATCGGCATGCTGGTCAGCGCCGTCGGCCTCGCCGCGATGACGACGCTGCAGGTCCACACCGCCTACTGGCAGAGCGCCCTGTGGCTCCTCTTCGTTGGGGCCGGCTCGGGGATGTTCAACAGCCCCAACACCGCCGCCATGATGGGCGTCGTGCCCGCGCACCGGCGCGGGATCGCGGCCGGCGCGCGCACGCTGCTGCAGAACACCGGCGCGGTCCTGTCGATCGCGTTCGTGATGGCGGTCGTCACCTCCGCCATCCCCAAAGCGACGCTGTTCGCGATCTTCTCAGGCGTCACCAAGGGCCTCTCCGCGGCGAAGCTAGCGCCGTTCATCGCCAACATGCACGCCGCGCTGTGGGTGCTCGCCGCGGTCTCGTTCGTGGGCGTGTTCGTCTGCCTGCTGCGTCCCTCCCATGTGCAGTCCGGCTCGGAGGACGGGGTCGCGCTCCCCGCGCCGACGCGATGAGCCCCCCCACCCCACCCGCCCCTCGCGAGGGCCTGCGCATCGGCGACGTCGCCCGACTCGCGGGCACCACGCCGCGCACGATCCGCTACTACGAGGAGATCGGACTGCTCCCCGAGGCGTCCGCGCGCCCCTCCGGCCAGCACCGCATCTACACGCAGGAGGAGGTCGAGCGGCTGCGCGAGGTGATGCGCTTGAAGCACCTGCTCGGCGTCACCCTGGAGGAGCTGAAGACGCTGCTCACCGCTGAGGAGGCGCGCGCGGAGGTGCGTGCGCAGCTCAGGCGCGACGACGTCGACGCTCCGCGCCGCCGCGAGCTGCTCGGCGAGGCGCTCGGCCACATCGACCGCCAGCTCGAGCTCGTCCGCCACCGCGCCTCGGAGCTGGCGAAGCTGGAGCAGGA
Organism: uncultured Solirubrobacteraceae bacterium; assembly: GCA_964588985.1. Classification (GTDB taxonomy): domain Bacteria; phylum Actinomycetota; class Thermoleophilia; order Solirubrobacterales; family Solirubrobacteraceae; genus Palsa-744. Next base: position 177,103 of record CAZPQW010000002.1, on the reverse strand, counting down.
GCTGTGCGACACGCGCAAGCGGGTGAAGCGAAAGCTGCGCGAAGCCTCCCTCGAGCTCAGCGGGCAGGCGTGAGCTCCCCCGCGGTTCTCGTCGACGGCCTCGTCGTGCGCTTCGACGACCTCGAAGCCGTCGGCGGCGTCTCCTTCGCGGTCGCCCCCGGCGAGGTGTTTGGCCTACTCGGTCCCAACGGCGCGGGCAAGACCACCACGATCCGCGTGCTCACGACGCTGCTCGCGCCGAGCGAGGGGCGCGCGCTCGTCGCCGGCTATGACGTCAGCCGCGACTCCCTCGCGGTGCGCGCGTCGATCGGCTACATCCCGCAGGCGATCTCCGTCGACGGCGCGCTCACCGCGTATGAGAACCTCGACTTCTACGGGCGAGTGAGCGGCGTGCCGCGCCGCGCGCGGCGCGAGCGGATCGCGGAGGTCGTCGAGACGATGGAGCTGGAGCCGATGCTCGAGCGTCTCGCGCGCACGCTCTCCGGCGGGATGCTGCGCCGCCTGGAGATCGCCAGCGCCCTGCTCAACCGCCCGAAGGTGCTGTTCCTCGACGAGCCAACCGTGGGCCTGGACCCGAACGCGCGCACGATGGTGTGGGAGCGCCTCGGAGCGCTGCGCGAGCAGGCCGGAACCACGATCCTCGTCACCACCCACCTGATGGAGGAGGCCGAGCGCCACTGCGACCGCCTCGCGGTGATCGACCGCGGACGGCTGGTCGAGCAGGGCGAGCCCGCCGAGCTGCTCGAGCGCCACGGCGCGGACAGCCTCGAAGACGTCTTCAGCGCCGTCACCGGCCGGCCGATCGCAGAGCACGAGGACGACGAGGAAGGGAGGCTCGCCGATGTCCGCGCCCAGCGCAGCGTCGCCCGCCGTCTCGGTTGAGCGCCCGCAGGCGCTCGTCCAGGGCCCCGTCTCGCGGATGGTCGAGGGCACCCTCGCGATGGCGCAGGCGGAGATGCGAAAGCTCCGCCACGACCACCTCGACATCGTCACCCGCTCGGTGCAGCCGCTTTTGTGGCTGTTCATCTTCGGCACCGCGCTGCAGCACAACAGCGCGCTCACGGCTGGCACCTCCGACTACCGCGCCTACCTCGCCCCCGGCGTGATGGCGCAGGCGGCGATGTTCATCGCGATCTTCTACGGCCTGTCGGTGATCTGGGAGCGCGATGTCGGCCAGCTCCAGCGGCTGCTCGCCACCCCCCTGTCGCGCAGCTCGATCGTGCTCGGCAAGGCAGCCGGCGCGTGCGTGCGTGCGCTCGTGCAGGCGCTGCTGCTGCTCGTCGTGCTCGCGGTCGCCGGGATCGGCGTGCGCTGGAACGTCGGCGGGATCCTCGGGACGCTCGCGATGCTGATGCTCGGCACGGCCGCGTTCGCGTGCATGTCGATGCTGCTCGCCGCCGCGGTGAAGGAGCGCGAGCGCTTCATGGGCATCGGGCAGCTGATCATGATGCCGCTGTTCTTCGCCTCCAGCGCGCTCTATCCGCTGAGCCTGATGCCCGGCTGGCTGCACGTGGTCGCACGCGTGAACCCGCTCACGTACGAGGTCCAGGGGCTGCGCCAGATGCTCGTCGGCGTCGGCGGGTCGGGCGAGGTGTGGCTCGACTTCCTCGTCGTGATCGGCTTCTTTGCGGCGATGCTCGTGGCGGCCACGCGCGCGTACCCCAAGGCGATCCTGTGAAAGATGCGAAGGTAGGAGACAGATGACGAACGCGGATGTCAAGGCGAGCCCCGAGGGCGTACCCGGCGCGGTGACGGACCCCTCGCGCGTCGTGGCCGAGGACCTCACGTTCCCCGGCTCGGGCGGGACGCCCATCAACGGGTACCTCGCGTTACCCTCAGATCTCGAGCCCGGCGACAAGCGCGCGGCGGTGATCGTGATCCACGAGGCGGGCGGTCTCGGCGAGCACATCCGCGACATGACCAACCGCTTCGCCAACCTCGGCTACGTCGCGCTCGGCGTCGACCTCTACACACGCGAAGGCAGCGCGCCGCCGATCGGCGACATGCAGGCGATCATGGAGCGGCTGTTCTCGATCCCCGACGAGCGCGTGCTCGGCGACCTCGAGGGCGCGGCGGACTTCCTGCGCGCCCGGGAGGACGCCACCGGCAGGGTCGGCTGCATCGGCTTCTGCATGGGCGGGCGCTACACGCTGCTGTTCGCGGGCGCGAGCGACCGCCTCGACGCGGCCGTCGACTGCTGGGGCGGGTTCATCGACAAAGCGACGATCGAGGAGCGCTCCACCCCCGAGCGCCCCACTCCGCCGCTCGACCTCGCGCCGAAGCTCACCTGCCCACTGCTCGCGGCGGTCGGCGCGGAGGACCACAACCCCTCGCCCGAGCTCGGCGAGCAGCTGCGCGAGCGGGCGACGGAAAGCGGCTGGGAGGTGCAGGTGGACCTGTACGAGGGCGCGGGCCACGCGTTCATCGCCGACCACCGCCCCACCTACCGTCCCGGCCCCGCGGCGAAGCTGTGGCAGGAGATCGTCCCGTTCTTCGCGCGCCACCTGGGAGGGGACTGACCTTGGAGCACAAATGGTGGACCCTGATCGCGGTCTGCGTCGCGATCTTCATGCTGCTGCTGGACATCACCGTGGTGAACGTCGCGCTGCCCGACATCCAGCGCTCGCTGCACTCCTCCTTCTCCGACCTGCAGTGGGTCGTGAACGCCTACTCGCTGACGCTCGCGGCGTTCCTGCTGACGGCCGGCTCGGTCTCGGACCTGATCGGGCGCAAGCGCGTGTTCGTCGCCGGCCTGGTCGTGTTCACCGCCGCCTCGGCGCTGTGCGGCCTGTCCACGTCGCCGCTGATGCTGAACCTCGCGCGCGCGGTGCAGGGGACCGGCGGCGCGATGATGTTCGCCACCTCGCTCGCGCTGCTCGCGGCGGCGTTCCACGGCAAGGAGCGCGGGACCGCGTTCGGCGTGTTCGGCGCCGTCACCGGCGCGGCTGTCGCCGTCGGGCCTGTGCTCGGCGGTGTCATCACGTCGGGCATCGGCTGGCAGTGGATCTTCTTCGTAAACGTGCCGATCGGCGCGGTCGCGGTGTTCGTCACGCTCACCAAGGTCGCCGACTCGCGCGACCCGAACGCCACGGGCGTCGACTGGGCGGGCCTGGTGACGTTCTCCGCGTCGCTGTTCCTACTCGTGCTGGCGCTCGTGCAGGGCAACGAAAAGGGCTGGGGCTCGACCGAGATCGTCGCCCTGCTGGCCATCTCCGCGGTGCTGCTGGTGGCGTTTGTGCTGTTCGAGCACCTGCAGAAGCGCCCGATGCTCGACCTCGCGCTGTTCCGCCGCCCCGCGTTCGCCGGCGCGAACATCGTCGCGTTCGCGATCTCCGCGTCGTTCTTCGCGATGTTCCTGTACCTGACGCTCTACATCCAGGACGTGCTCGGCTTCAGCCCGCTGCAGGCCGGCCTGCGCTTCCTGCCGGTGACGCTGCTGTCCTTCGCGGTCGCCCCTGTCGCGGGCAAGCTGAGCGTGCGCGTCCCCGTGCGCCTGCTGCTCGGCTCGGGCCTCCTGCTCGCGGGGGTTGGCCTGCTGGCGATGACCGTCGTCAGCGCCAGCTCGAGCTGGACCGTGCTGATCCCCGGCTTCCTGCTCGGCGGCGCGGGCATCGGCATGATCAACCCGCCGCTCGCCTCGACCGCGATCGGCGTGGTGCCGCACGAGCGCAGCGGCATGGCCTCCGGGATCAACTCCACGTTCCGCCAGGTCGGCATCGCCACCGGGATCGCGGGCCTCGGCGCGATCTTCCAGCACAGCGTCACCAAGGGCACCCACGCCACGCTGGCTCTCAGCGGCCACGCGAGCGAAGTCGCGAGCGCCGCGCACGGACAGCTCGCGACGATCCTCGAGTCCGGCGAAGTCGCCCACTTCGCGCGCTCGCTCTCCCCCGCGGCGCACACGGCCCTCGTGCACTCCTACCGCGTCGGGTTCACCGGAGCGTTCACGACGATCGCGACGATCGCCGCGCTGGTGGCGATCGTCGGCGGCGTCCTAGCGTTCGTGCTCGTGCGCAGCCGCGACTTCGTCTCCTCGGGCCAGCCTCCCACGGCGCCGCCGCCCGAGACGGCGGTCACGGCAGCTGTCTGAGCTCGTGCCCGCGGCACTCCAGCACCGGCAGGCGCGGGTAGCGCGGGTAGGCGGGGTCCTCGCGTGAGCGCCGGCACAGGTAGAAGGTCGAGCCGCGGGTGTTGCGGACCTCCTGCAGGTGCGCGCACGTTTCGCACAGCCCGGCGGGACCGGTGCGACGGGGTGTCGGGCTCGCTGGATCGGGCACGGATCAAGCTTAAGCGCGCGGCGTCCGGTGACGTTCGCGCCGGGCTGCGATACTCGTTGATCGCACAACTATGAGTACCTTCTACCGACTACTGGGATTTCTGCGCCCCTACAAGCGGGGGCTGATCGCGTCGTGGCTGCTGGCGAGCCTCGCGATGGTGATGACCGTGCTGATGCCGTATCTGATCGGTCTCGCCGTAGCCGCCATCAAGCGGGGCGGCGCCCACGCCGAACGCCATCAGCTCGCGCTGCGCGCGCACGACCGCCACACGCTGCTGGTGCTCGCGCTCGTGATCGCGGGCGCGGTGCTCGCGCGCTGGGCGCTCACGTACACACGCCGGATGATCGCCGGGCGGATGTCGCTGGCGATCGAAGTCGACCTGCGCAACCTGCTCTACGGCCACTTCCAGCGCCTGGAGCTGAGCTTCTTCGACCGCCAGCAGACGGGACAGCTGATGTCGCGCGGGACCGTCGACCTGCAGGCGGTGCGCTTCTTCCTCGGCTACGGGCTCGTGTTCATCCTGCAGTCGATCCTCACGCTGCTGCTGGCCGGTATCGCGATGATCCTCATCAACCCTGGGCTGGGCCTGATCGCGATGGCGCCGGTGCCGTTCGTGGTGTTCATCTCCCAGCGCTACGGGCGCAGCGCGCGCCCCGCGGTGCAGGAGGTCCAGCAGCGGATCGCGGAGCTGACGGCGGACGTCGAGGAGAACATCTCGGGCGTGCGCGTGGTGAAGTCCTTCGCGCGCGAGCCGCGCCAGCTCGAGCGCTTCCGCCACAGCGTCTCGCGCGTGTTCGACCAGGCGATGGTCGCGACGCGCCTGGAGGCGAAGTACAACCCGATGATTGGCTTCCTGCCCCAGCTTGGGCTCGCGGCGGTGCTCTTGATCGGCGGTCGCAGCGTGATCCACAGCCACCTCACCCTCGCCCAGTTCACCAGCTTCTACCTCTACCTCAACCTGCTGATCGGGCCGATGCGCTCGCTCGGGATGCTGCTCGGCCTCGCCCAGCGCGCGACCGCGTCCGGCGCGCGCATCTTCCAGGTGCTCGACCGCGAGCCGCGCATCCTCGAGGAGCCCGACGCGCCGCCGCTGCCTCCCGGAACCGGTCACGTTGAGCTCCGCGGCGTGACGCTCCGCTACGACGACCACGACGACTTCGGCGCCACCTACGTCGCGCCGGGCGAGCACACGCTGTCGCTCGAGACAGCCAACGGCAACGGCGCGGCGCGACCAGTCCGGGCGGTCCTCAGCGACATCGACCTCGACATCGCCGCCGGCAGCACCGTGGCGCTCGTGGGCGCCACCGGCTCGGGCAAGACGAGCCTCGTGTACCTGATCTCGCGGCTCTACGAAGCGAGCGAGGGGCGGGTGCTGCTCGACGGCGCGGACATCCGCACGGTCAGCCTCAGCTCGCTGCGCGAAGCGGTGGCGATCGTCAGCGACGACCCGTTCCTGTTCTCCGCGTCGGTCGCCGAGAACATCGCCTACGGCCGCCCCACCGCTAGCTTCGAGGAGGTCGAGGCCGCGGCGCGCCGCGCTCAGGCTTACGACTTCGTGATGGATCTGCCGCAGGGCTTCGACACGCGCGTCGGCGAGCGCGGACTGTCGCTGTCGGGTGGCCAGCGCCAGCGGATCGCGATCGCGCGCGCGCTGCTGGCCGACCCGCGCGTGCTGATCCTCGACGACGCGACCTCCGCGGTCGACGCGTCGACCGAGCAGAACATCAAGCTCGCTTTGGACGAGGCGATGGCGGGCCGCACGACGTTCGTGATCGCCCACCGCCTGTCGACGATCTCGCTGGCGGATGAGATCGTGGTGCTCGACCACGGGCGGATCGTCGCGCACGGCGACCACCACGAACTGCTCGACGCCTCCGAGCTGTATCGCGAAATCGTCGAAAAGGGGTTGCCCGACCAGGTGTTCATGACACGCGCTCCATTGGAACGTGAGGTGAGCGGGCTGTGAGCCCGGCCGTCCACAGAGGCCCCGGCGGGCGCGGCCCCGGCTCGGAATGGACCGGCGAGCGCGCGAGCAAGGGCACTCGCGGGCGCAACCTGCGCGGCCTTCTGCGGCTGATCGGCCCCTACCGCACGCGCGCGACCGTGACGCTCGTCGCGTTGATACTCGGCACCGGCGCGGCGCTCGCGCCGCCGCTGCTGGCGAAGGCCGCGATCGACGACGGCATCGGCAAGCACGACACGAACACGCTCGCGCTCGTGGTGGCCGCGTTCCTCGTCGCGGCGGTGCTCGTGTGGGCGATGACCTACGTGCAGACCTACCTCGTCGGCTGGGTCGGCCAGCGCGTGCTCGCCGACCTGCGCATCCGCATCTTCACCCACCTGCAGACGCTGCCGATCGGCTTCTACGACACGCGCCCGGCGGGCGTGCTGATCTCGCGCATGACCAACGACGTGGAGGCGCTCGACAGCCTCGTGACGGACTCGGTGGTGACGCTGTTCCAGTCCGGGCTCACGCTGCTCGGCACCGTGGGCATCCTGCTGGTGCTCGACGTGAAGCTCGCGCTGCTGACGTTCCTGGTGCTGCCGCTCGTGGTGGCCGGGTCGCTGTGGTTCCGGATCGTCTCCGCCGGCGCGTTCCGGCGCACCCGTGAGACGATCGGCGCGATCACCTCCTACCTGCAGGAGACGCTGTCGGGCATCCGGGTGGTGCGCTCCTTCGCCCAGGAGCGCCATCACGTGGAGCGCTTCACGGAGCTGAACCAGGACAACTCCGACGCGAACATGACGACGGTGCGACTCAACGCGGCGTACTTCCCGACCGTGGAAATGCTCTCCGGCGTGGCGGTCGCGATGATCGTCCTCTACGGCGGCCTGCAGGCGATCGAAGGTCACATCACGGTCGGCACGGTCGTCGCGTTCGTGGCCGCGCTGTCGAACCTGTTCGACCCGATCCAGCAGCTCTCCCAGCTGTATGCGACCTACCAGTCGGGGATGGCGGCGCTGGAGAAGATCTTCCAGCTGCTCGACGTGCGCCCCGACCTCGAGGACCGCCACGGCGCGTTCGAGCTCGGGCGGATCCGCGGCGGGGTCGAGTTCGAGGACGTGTCCTTCGCCTACGCCCGCCGGCCGGTCAAACGCGCTGTCGCTGAGCCCGGCGCGGCGCCGGAGCCGGAGGCCGAGCAGGTGCTCGCGCTCGACCACGTCACCCTGTCGATCCCGCCCGGGCAGACGGTTGCACTGGTGGGCGCCACCGGCGCGGGCAAGTCGACGATGGCGAAGCTCGTGGCGCGCTTCTACGACCCCACCGAGGGGCGGGTGCTCGTCGACGGGCACGACCTGCGTGACGTCGCGAGCAGCTCGCTTCGCTCGCAGATGGGGATCGTGCCGCAGGAGGCGTTCCTGTTCTCCGGCACCGTCGCGGAGAACATCGCGTTCGGGCGACCGGACGCGGACGAGAGCCAGATCCGCGCGGCGGCGGCCGCGGTGGGCGCGGAGGAGTTCATCTCCGAGCTCGCCCACGGCTACGACACCGAAGTCGGCGAGCGCGGCTCGCAGCTGTCCGCCGGGCAGCGCCAGCTGGTCGCGTTCGCGCGCGCGCTGATCGCCGACCCGCGCATCCTCGTGCTCGACGAGGCGACCTCGAACGTGGACCTGCACTCCGAGGCGCGCATCGAGCAGGGCCTGCGCCGCCTGCTCGCCGGACGCACGTCGATCGTGATCGCACACCGCCTCTCGACCATCCGCCAGGCGGGCCGGATCGTGGTGCTCGAGCACGGGAGGATCGCCGAGCAGGGCACCCACGACGAGCTGATCGCGGCCGAGGGGCGCTATTACGAGCTGTATCGCGACTGGGCGTCGCAGGCTGCTGCTTAGTCACCGCTAAGGTGAAGTCAGAAGGTCCAAGTCAGCCCTACCAGAGGAGACTCAATGTCGAGCTTCGCCGTCGTGAACCTGCTGGATCTCGAGGATGCCACCGGCGGTCGCGCTCCCGGCATCGATGGCCGCTTCGCGCGCAAACACCTCGACTCGCGCGATCTCGGGGTGAGCCTGTTCCGCTACGCCGCGAACATACGCAGCCCGATCGCCCACAAGCACGGCGTGCAGGAGGAGGCCTACGTCGTAGTGGCGGGCTCCGGTCGGGCGCTGCTCGACGGCGAGGTGCACGAGCTGCGCCAGTGGGACGTGCTGCGCGTCGCACCGGAGGTCGTCCGGGCGTTCGAGGCTGGCCCGGACGGGCTGGAGCTGGTCGCGGTGGGCAGCGCAAGGCCGGAGGAGGGCGACGGCGAGATGGGCGAGGCTGCCTGGCCCAGCGGAGAGTAGGTCGGGTCGGCGCGGCGAGAAGTGGCTAGCGGCGGGCGGGAACGACCCGCCCGTCGTCGTTCAGCTCAAAGCCCGGCAGGCCGAAGCGCTCGTCGAGGATCTGCGGGATCGCCTCGCGCGACACTGGCGTGACGGTGCTGCCGGCGGGCGTCTGCTCGGTGATCGCGAGCTCGCTCCAGTCGCTCATCGAGGTGCGTGTGCCGTCACGTTGCTGGGTGGCGACGATCAGCCCGGTGACGAACGGGGAGCGCGGGTTGGACGACGTGAACCAGTTGCTCGTTTCGGCGTCCACGAGCGGCACGGGCTGCGGGATGAAGGCGTAGAGGTCGATCCAGTCGGCATCGTCGGCGGTCTGCAGCACGAGCTCCTGTCCGTCCTCGACCACGCGAAATCGCCAGCCGGATTGCTCGTGGACATCACCGGGACCGAACGGGATCGGCTCGAGCAGCGTGCCGAGACCGAACCCGACATCCGCGTGCCAGGTTGCGCCTTCCGAGCGGATCCGCAACACCAGGTGAGTGCGGGGGCGGATCGTGCCGGGCGGAGCGCCTCGTCTGACGCGCGCGAGCATCAGGTCGACCTCGGCGCCGAGCGCCTCCAATGCGGCCTTCAGCAGCAGGTTCTGCTCGAAGCAGTAACCGCCGCGGCGTTCGCGGACGAGCTTGCGCTGCAGGTCCTCGATCTCCAGCGACACCGGCACGCCGTTGTGCGGGTCGAGGTTCTCGAACGGGATCGCCGCGACGTGCGCGCTGTGGAGCTCTGCTAGATCTGGGCGTCCTGTGAGCCCGAGCCGGTCGAGGTAGGCGTCGAGGTCGAACATCGCGGGCAATGTACTACCGCTGCTACCGAGCGCTGCCGATCTTCCACTCCATCGCGAAGTGCGGGCCGATCTCTGGGATCTCGAACTCCTCGGAGACGGCGCGGAGGCCCGCGCGTTCGTAGAGCGACCTAGCGGGGGTGCGCGCGTTGCACCACACGCGCGTCGCGCCATTGGCGATTGCATGCGTGACGAGCGCGTCTAGGACGGCGGCGCCCGCTCCTTTCCCACGCGCGTGGGGTGCTGTGGCCATCCCACGCACCCGCCACGCACCCGGCTCGCCGTCCGCCCCCACGAGCCCGACCGCGATCAGTGCCTCCCCATCAAAGGCGCCGATCGCGAACGAGCCTGCTGGCTCGTCGGCGGCCATCTCGTCGACCGTTTGGTGCGGGCGCAGGACGGCCTGTCGGAGGGCGCGCGTCTCTGCGAGCGAGACCTCGAGCACCTGCACCTCTGTCATGAGCGGCTCCCGCCAGACGCTGACACCGAGTCGATGCTACGTCACACAGCCGAGCGGTCCTCCGCCAGTTCTCAAGATCAGGCGCCGGGCTGGGCGACGCCAATGCGCTGCAGGCGACCTACCCCTGGGAGGAAACGACCGACCTGGCTGGCATACGCGGCATATGGCTCGCCGTGGATCCTCGCGAGATACGGCTCCTCTGTGAGCCGCGTCTGCAGCTCGAGAGCCACCATCAGGCCGATGGCCCCTGCAATCGTCACGGCGTTCGGGGCGAGCAGCGCTATGCCGGCGAAGGAGGGGATCATCGACGCGTAGATCGGGTTGCGCACGAGCGAGAACGGTCCGTTCGTGACCAGCTCGGTGCGCTCGGAGGGATCGACACCGACGCGCCACGCGTCGCCCATCGCGAACTGGGCGACCGAGGTGATCGCGATTCCCGAACAGGCGAGCGCAACCCCGAGGGTGTCCGCGCCATCTCCGGCGAGCGCTTCGACCGGGCTGACCGCATGCGCGAGCTCGAGCACAGGGCCCGCCACGCAGAGCACGACCGCGAACGCGAACAGCATCCCGCCGACCCGCTCGAGCCCCGACGCGCCGCGCAGGCCGTTGAAGCCAGTCGAGCCCGTCCGGCGCATCTGAACAGCCATCCGCACACCGAAGGCGAGCAGGCCGTAGAGCGCAAGCAGCGCGAGTCCAAGCGTTGGCATCGCGATATCCATGCCGATATCCTGAGCAATTACTCGCATGTCGTCAACTCGCATTTCCAGGCGGAGGCTCGAGCCGCGCAAGGTCCCCAAGCAGGCGCGATCGCAGACGACCGTGGACGCGATCCTCGAGGCGGCTGCTCAGGTTTTCGAGCGTCACGGCTACGCGGCCGGTACCACCAACCGGATCGCCGAGCGAGCCGGCGTGTCGATCGGCTCGCTCTACCAGTACTTCCCGAGCAAGGACGCGATCCTCGTCGCGCTCGTGCACCGACACCTCGCTCAAGGCACCGCCGCCCTCGCCCCGCACATCGAACGGCTGGGCCGTGGTGCTCGCTTCGACGACGTACTCCCTGATGTCGTCAATGCGATGGTTGCGATGCACGCACTCGCGCCGGGCCTTCACCGCGTGCTCTTCGAGGAGACGCCGCTGCCAGCGGCGCTCCGCGCGGAACTCGACGAGCTGGAAGACCGACTCGTCGACATCACGGCGGACGCGCTCTCAGACGACCCGCGCTTCCGTCCCGCAGATCCCCGGGTGACGGCGCGTATCGTGATCGCGACGATCGAGGGCCTCACGCACCGTCTCGTCCTGCGCCCTCCGCCAGGAGCCAGCCCTGAAACGATCGCTGGCGAGATCACGGCGATCGTGCGCGCCTATGTGCGAGCCCCAGCACACACCCGCCGAATGAGCTACTCGTCGAAATAGATCTTGAAGCCCTCGGCGATGGCGTCGAGGCCCATGCTTCTGTAGAAGGCGTGCGCCTCCGCACGATGCTTACCGGAGAGGAGTTGGAGCTTGTGGCAACCCGCCGTGCGGGCCACCTCGAGCAGATGCTCGAACAGCGCCCTCCCCACCCCGGCGCGACGAGCGCCATCGGCGACGATGACGTTCTCGACGATTGCCCACGGCTCGCCGCGATGGGTCAGGTTGGAGATGACTATGAGGTCTGCTGTTCCGACGACCTGCCCCTCCACTATCGCGACCGCCAGCTCGCGCCTCGGATCGGCGAAGATCTCCGCCAACAGAGGCTCGGCGCTGGCGCGATCAGCCGGTGCGGCCGTGATCTTGCTTCCCGCCAGCTCCGCGTAAAGCGACAGCAGGGCATCGAGGTCCGCCTCTGAGGCGCAGCGCACAACTACGTTTCCCATGCGCGCAGTTCTTCCAAAGCCGGCGTTGGACTGGCACCACTCCCGAACCAGAAGCGGGCGTCAGGAGTCTCCCTCAACGCCTTCAGGTTCGGTCGAGGATTGCTGTCCACTTTCAGTCTTTTCGACCAGGCTCCGCGCCCACTTGACGGCGGCGCTCGCCAAGCTTGACGCCGTCTCACGCTCTATGGCGTGCACCGTGTCATCGTCATAGCGCAGCCCAGCCGCGTACGGCGTCAGCAGGTCTGCACCATCCATCTCTCCCGGTAGCGGTGCGCCAGCTTCCCTGCACAGCTTGGCCAGGCCACTGATGTCATGAATGAAGGGAAACTCCACGCCGCGGGCAGCAAGCACGGCCTTGAGCGCCTTCTCGACAGCCTGCTGGCCGTGAAAGCAGACGAGCACATCCGCCACTTCGTCGATCGGCAGCATCGCCCTGGCCCCGGCCGCATCCGTTTCGGCGCGACGAAGAAGCTGCTCTGCGAGATCCTGCTTGCTGGCCATTAAGCCGCCAGCTCCCTGCCCTCGGCCAGCGCCGCATGAATGAGGCTTCCGCGCACGTCTCGCCACTCCTTCACCCGGTGTTCACTCGCGACGATCACGTCCGCGGCCAGCACCAGATCGCCCAGCGCCCTACGCAGCCGCACTGACTCCAGAGCGGCGTTCTCGACCTCCGGCTCGATCACCAGGAAATCCAGATCGCTGTGACGCGTCAACTCCCCACGTGCGGCGGAGCCAAACAGGATCACCCGTGAGCGCGGCGGCGCCGCCTCTGACAACCGACGCCCAGCCTCCGCTATCACCGCGTCATCGAGCACGCGCTCACGATATCCGCTCCGGCACCTGCCCAGAGTGCGATCGCACTACTGCCCCGAATCCTGGCCCGAGCACCCCCTGAAACGCGAAACGCCCCGCATATACGGGGCGCCATCAACTCCGGGACAGGGACTCGAACCCCAATCTCCCGGACCAGAACCGGGCGTCACTGCCAATTGGACTATCCCGGACAGTGTCAGCGGAGAAGGATAGCCAATCGTCCGCTCAGAACTGCGCGGCGTGCCCGTTGGGCGCGAAGAAGGCGGTGATCGCCTCCTCGAGGCCCGGGTCGAGCACGAGCAGCACCTCGTCGCCCGCCTCGATCGTGGTGTCGTGCTTGGGCACGAACCCCGCGCCGCCGCGCAGCACGGAGATGATCAGGCTGCCCTCCGGCAGCGCGATGTCGGCGACCAGCTCGCCGACAGTGGGCGCGTCGGCGGCGACCTCGAGCTCGATGATCTCCAGGCGCTCCTCTTCGAGAGCGAGCAAATGGACGAGGCCGTAGCGGGGCACCTCGTGCTCGATCAGGCGCAGGATCAGGTCGGTGGCGGACACCGCGGGCTGGATGCCGAGCAGCCTGAAGTGGTCGTGGTTTCGCGGGTTGTTGACGCGCGCGATCACGCGGTCGCAGAGGTACTTCTCCTTCGCGACCTGGCACACGAGGATGTTGTCCTCGTCGTCGCCCGTGACCGCGATCACGAGGTCCGCGCGCTGGATGCCGGCGCGCTCGAGGACCCACAGCTCGGTCGCGTCGCCGTACTGGACGGCGTGCTCGAATTCCTCCTCGCTGGTGAGGTAGCGGGGGCGCGAGGACTCGATCAGCGTGACCTCGTGGTCCTTGGAGATCAGCTCGCGTGCGAGGTTGCGCCCGACCTTGCCGGCGCCGGCGATGATCGCGTACATCTAGACCGCTTCCGGCTCTAGCGCTCGCTTGAACATGTCGATCGCGTGCTTGGTCGGAGAGATCGTCTGCAGGCCCTGCTCGCCATACCAGTCCGCGCGCGCGGGGTCCATCACACGGACGATCGTCTTCTCCACGCCGAATCGCTTCTGGGCGATCTGCGCGATCACGAGGTTGGTGTTGTCGCCCGCGGTGGAGGCGATGAACACGTCCGCGCGCTCCACACCCGCCTGGATCAGGGCGTCGGTCTCGAGCGCGGTGCCGACGGTGAACTGTCCGCCTGAGTCCTCCCACGTCTGGCTCTGGCCCGCATCGAGGCGCTCGTGCGAGAGCGGGTCCTGGTCGAGCACGGAGACTTCGTGGCCGGATGCGAGCGCGGACTTGGCAACCGCCGAGCCGACGCGTCCGGCGCCGACGATCAGGACGAACATGCGAGGGGGAGGTTGGGCATACGCGGAGGTTAGCCCATGGGAGCCGCGGCCCGGTTTGCCCGGCGGGCCTGCTCCACCGGGGAGTCGCGGGCGGCGGGCGCGGTGACGATCACGCGACACGCCGCCTTGCGGATCACGTACTTGGTGACGTCCCCCACGAACCCTTCCAGCGGGCCGCCACGCCCCCCGAGACGCCCTCCGCCGCGGATCAGGGACGGTTCCTCGGCGCCGAGCACGATCGCCTCCACGCCGCGGCGCTTGGCCTCGTCGACGATCGCGAAGCCCGCGCGGCGCGTGCGCACGGTCGCGGTCGCGACGTGCACGCCGGTGTACTCCTCCCCCACCGCCTTCGCCCGCGCGAGCACCCCGCGGGCGTGTTTGATCTGCGCGTCGGGGAGGCTCGCGTCCAGCGGCAGCGACATCGGGATCACGAACACCCACAGCGCCTCGATCGTCGCCGAGTCGATCGCCGCCTCGTCGGTCTGCTCGCCGGCGACGAGCAGCGCGGCGGTCTGCACGATGTCATCGTCGAGGTCGGTGCCGAACAGCGGCACGAGCACCGAGCCGTAGTCGCGCTCGGGCTGCTGCTCGGCGCGCAGCACGCGCGCCGGCACCGTCACGCGCTTCAGCAGCGAGGTTTCGTCCGCGCGCCGGTAGACCACGTAGAGGGTCACGCCGAGCGCCATCCAGCCGAGACCCACGTAGCGGGCCGGTTCGTGCACGACCATCACCGCCACCCAGCCGGCGGCGGACACGAACGCGCCGAACACCGCCGGCAGCGGCAGCTGCCCGCCGCGGAAGGAGATCGACAGGGGGACCCGGTAGGGGCGGTCGCGGTCGGCCTCGGTGTAGCGCAGGCGGCAGATCGACAGGTGGGCGATCGTGAACGCGAGCATCGCGCCGAAGGCGTAGATCCCGACGAGGAAGTCGAGGTCCTCGGGCACCACCAGCGCGGCGGCCGCGAGGCCCGCGAGGATGATCAGCACGTACGGCGTCGAGCGCTGCGGGTGCAGCCGCCCGAGTCCGCTGGGGATCTGGCGGTTGGTGGAGAGCGAGTAGGCCAGCCGCGAGAGGCCGAGCATCGCCGAGTTCGCGGCCGCCACGAGCGTGACCGCGGCGAGGCCCGCCACGAGATACGTGAGTGACTTGCTCAGCCAGTGCGGGTGGACGTGCTTGACGATCCCGATCATCGGCGCGTTCAGGTAGCGGGTCGCGAGTTCGGTGCTCCCGTGACGCACAGGCAGAGCGGTGATAGCCACGAGCGCGATCCCGACGTACAGGAACACGACCGTCGCGGTTCCGCTCGCGACCATCCGCTTCAGGCCGCCGCGGCTGATCCTGACCTCGCCCGCGAGCCCCGACGCGGACTCGAGGCTCGTGAAGGAGATCACCGCGACCGTCAGCGCGAAGATCAGATCCGACCACTTCGGCGCGCTGCCGAGGTGGATCGGGTTGACGAGCGTGTGCGGGTTGAAGAACAGCACCAGGCCGAGCACCACGATGAAGCCCTGCAGCGCGAGATCGCCCGCCACGAGCATCCCCACCCTGCGCGCGCGACGTCCGCCGAACCCGCGGATGTTGCTCAGCACGACGAGCGCGATGAACGCGAGTGCGAGCCCGAGCGCCTCGTCGCGGTCGCCGAGCGGGCTCCAGAACGTGCGCAGGTACTGCGTCGCGGAGTACGCCGTGACGGCGATCAGGATGATGTAGTCGAGCAGGATCGCCCAGCCGGCGACGAAGCTAACGAGCTCGTTGAACGCGTAGCGCGCGAACACCGTCGCGCCGCCCCTGTCCTGGTGCAGCGACGCGCCCTCCACGTATGTCATCGCGGTGAGCGTGAACAGCAGCGCCGCGATCAGGAAGACGACCGGCGTGAGGCCAAGCGCATGGCCCGCGATCACCCCGAGTGAGAAGTAGATCGCGCTCGCCAGCGAGGAGTAGACGATCGTGAACAGGATCGGCGAGCCGATACTGCGTTTTGCCATTATCCGCGTGCGCTCCGCGAGCTCCGCGCCCACTCGCTCGGCCCCCGAAGCGGGAAGCTCGCCGTCTCCCCCGCCGTCCTCCGCGCTCATACGCCGCGACCTCGGCGGATCTCCACGTACGCGCGTCCGATTCCCGCCGCCAGGAACAGCACTCCGAGCAGCATCCGCGGTGAGATCGCGCTCGCGTTGCCGGCGATCACCTGCACGATCAACGCCAGCCCGATCGCCACCATCGCCAGCGAGAGCACGAACGTGCCGGTGCGATGTACCTGTCCGCCGTTCATACCTATCCGCCGTTCATCCCGAGTTGAGCTTAGATCCTTCGCGAGCGGCCGGAGCGCGGCGCGGCCGACGCCTTGCGGGGGAAACCCCGCGGGCGTGACCGCTTCCGCAATTCATTTCTGGTCTCAGGTGATGAGCGGGATGATCAGAATCGCGACGATGTTCGCGACCTTGATCATCGGGTTGATCGCGGGACCCGCCGTGTCCTTGAAGGGGTCCCCGACCGTGTCGCCGGTGACCGACGCCGCGTGCGCGTCGGAGCCCTTGCCGCCGAAGGAGCCATCCTCGATGAGCTTCTTCGCGTTGTCCCACGCGCCACCGCCCGCGGTCATCATCACCGCGAAGAAGAAGCCCACCACGATCACGCCGATCAACAGTCCGCCGAGCGCCTGCTGGTCGATCAGGCCGACGATCAGCGTGAGCCCGATCGGCAGCAGCGAGGGCAGGATCATCTCGCGCTGCGCGGTCTTCGTCACGATGTCCACGCAGGCCGCGTAGTCGGGCTCTTCGGTGTAGTCCATGATCCCGGGGTGCTCGCGGAACTGGCGACGCACCTCCTCGACGACCGCGCCGCCGGCGCGACCGACCGCCTCGATCGACAGCGACGCGAACAGGCACACCATCAGGCCACCCAGCAGCAGGCCGATGAGGACGGGCGGTTCGTTGATCCCGAAGGAGAGAGAGTGGCCCAGCTTGGCCTCGATTTCTTTCTGGAACCCGGCGAACAGCACGATCGCCGCGAGCACCGCCGAGCCGATCGCGTAACCCTTCGTCACGGCCTTGGTCGTGTTCCCGACGGCGTCCAGCCGGTCGGTGACCTTGCGCACGTCCTCCGGCAGGTCCGCCATCTCGGCGATCCCTCCGGCGTTGTCTGTGATCGGACCGAAGGCGTCGAGCGCGACGATCAGGCCGGTCAGCGACAGCAGCCCCATCACAGCGACGCCGATGCCGTAGATGCCGGTCACTCCACCGCCGGCGAGCTTCCACGAGCCGAGGATCCCGAGCACGATCACGATCGCCGGCAGCGCCGTCGCCTGCAGACCGGAGGAGAAGCCCTGGATGATGTTCGTCGCGTGGCCGGTGATCGACGCTTTGGCCGTCTTCTTCACCGGCGCGAAACGGGTCGAGGTGTAATATTCCGTCAATCCGAATAGCAGTGCCGTGACGGCGATGCCGATCAGCGAGCAGAAGTACAGGTGCGACCAGCTGGGCGCGTGCACCACGTCACCGGTTTCCTGGAAGTTCAGGTTGCGCATCAGCCAGTAGGTGATCGGAGCGAACGCGGCTGCCGCGATCACGCCGGACACAACTAGGCCCTGCAGCAGGGCGCGCTCGACGTTGCCCGATTTGGTGCGCACCGCGTAGGTGCCGATGATCGACGCGATGATCGCCGCGCCACCGATCACCAGCGGATACAGAGCCACGCGCGTCGCTTCTTCGCGGCGGAACGTGAGCACGCCGAGCAGGATCACGGCCACCGCGGTCACCGCGTAGGTCTCGAACAGGTCCGCGGCCATGCCGGCGCAGTCGCCGACGTTGTCGCCGACGTTGTCGGCGATCGTCGCCGGGTTGCGCGGGTCGTCCTCGGGGATGCCCGCCTCGACCTTGCCCACGAGGTCAGCTCCGACATCCGCCGCCTTCGTGAAGATCCCGCCGCCGAGCCTTGCGAAGACGGAGATCAGCGAGCCGCCGAAGCCGAGCCCGATGAGCGCGTCGACGGCCGTCTTGGGGCTGTCGTTGAAGATCGAGGTCAGCGCGCCGTAGTAGCCGGCCACGCCCAACAGGGCCAGGCCGACGACGAGCATGCCGGTGATGGCTCCGCCGCGGAAGGCGACCTGCAGAGCCGGGGAGACCCCGGCGCGGGCGGCCTCGGCGACGCGAGCGTTGGAGCGCACCGACACGTTCATGCCGATGTAGCCCGTGGCGCCGGACAGCAGGCCGCCGATGGCGAAGCCGCCGGCAACCGCGATGTCCTGGATGAAGATGATGGCGACGAACAGGACGACGCCCACGACCGCGATCGTCGCGTACTGGCGGTTCAGGTAGGCCCGGGCGCCCTGTTGGACGGCCAGGGAGATGCTCTGCATCTTCTCGTTGCCCGGCGAAAGCGCCAGCAGGGAACGAGTTGTCAACAGGCCGTATACCACCGCACATGCGGCGCAAACGAGGGCGACGACGACCCCATGGTTCGTCAGAAAGCTGCTCAACAGAAATCCTCCGCGGTCTGATTTGCGTGCCGCGCGAGGATCGTCGCGCGCACATTTAGCGGCCGGATCGCTCAGGGCGAGCTTGATCCGGTGCAAACGCGGGGCGGAGTCTAGCGTGCCGAGCCGCGGAAAGGCTGCTCGCCGGGCCTCAGGCGGGCCTCAGCTGCCCGGCACCCACAGCCTTCCGCTGGCCTGCGCCGGCCCCGGACCCCCCGGAGCCGCCTCTCCGCCGGGCGCGCCGTTCTTCTCCGCGGGTGTCCCCTGCGCAGCGGCCGCGGGGTTGGCAACAGGCGCAGGACGAGCCTCGGCGGGGGTCGCCTGGATCTCCCGCGCGTAGGCCATCTGCAGCTGGGAGAGCGCGTCGCGCAGAGGTTTCAGCTCCTGCGGGATCGTGCGCTCGAGGATCGCGAGCAGCGCTCGCGCGGCGTCGATCGCGTCGCGCGCCTGCTCGAGATCGCGGCCGGCGGCCGGATCGCCGGGGGCGTCGGGTTGACCCGGGGCCGACGGTGGCGGTCCGAGGCGCCGAGCGCCGAGGTTCAGCAGCGACACCGTCGCCTGGGCGATCATGTCGGTCGTGGTGATGCGGCTCAGCTCGGCCTCGTAGGCCGCCCTCAGCTCCTCCTCGGTCGGCTGACCCGGTCCCGCGGGCGGGACCTGCCCTGGGTCGCCTGGACCGCCGGTCTCGTGTGCGCTCAAACCGCCACCTCCTCAGAGTAGGTATGCCTGGTCTCCGCGACGCTCGCCGCGTACACCTCCTCGCGGGTCGCGCCCGCGTCGATCATCTGCCGCTGGCGCTGGGCGCCGTTGCGCTCGGGGAATACGAGGTCGATTCCAAGCTCCGCGCGAACCGGCGCCGTCCAAGCGCCGAGCCGCTCGACCGCCGCGCGCGCCTCGTACTCCTCCGCGCGCTCGAGGTCGATCAGCTTCCCATCCATGCCGAAGCGGATCGCGCGCCACATGTTCTCCTCGATCAGACGCGGCGCGGGGTCGACGAACGGGACCCCCTCGTCCACGTCGCGGGTCGCCTGGGCGATGCACGCGACGATCAGCGAGGCGAGCGCGTCGGCCTCCTGGGCGTTCGCCTGCGCATCGCAGATGCGGACCTCCACGGTGCCGAAGCTGAAGTGCGGCCTGACCGACCACCAGACCTGGGTGAACTCGACGATCGAGCTCGTCCGCTGCAGGAACTCGATGTACTCGCGGTAGGCGCGCCATCCACCGAACGCATCCGGCACGCCGCAGCGCGGGAAGCTCTTGGTGAAGCTCTGCGTGCGCGCCGAGTGAAGGCCGCTGTTGCGCCCGTCGAGGTACGGCGAGTTGGCGGAGATCGCCAGCAGCAGCGGGAGCACCGGGCGCAGGCGGTCGCACACGCGCACGGCGCGATCGAGGTCGCGCACGCCGAGGTGGACGTGCAGGCTGAACGTGTTGTTGCGCCACGCGACGTATTTGAGCCCGTCCTCGACGCGGCGGTAGTGCTCGGTGTCGATGATCGGCTGCTCGCGATAGTCGGCCCACGGATGGGTGCCGGTCGCGCCGAGCGCGACGCCGTGCGACGCGGCGAACGCGAACAGCCGTCGGCGCCGCTCGCGCTGGCGGCTGAGCGCGTCGTGAAGGTCGACGCCGACGCCCGAGATTATCTCTATCTCCGAGGAGATCAGCTCGCCTGTGATGTGCGAATGCAGCAGCGGATCGCTCTGAGCGGCGTCGCGTAGAGACTCGAACTGGGGCGTCAGGTCGAGCGTCTCCGGGTCCAGGAGCGCGAACTCCTCCTCGACGCCGACTGTGAAATCGGCGGCTTCGGCAAATGTCGCTTCCGCTTGGTTTAGATCCAGGCTGGTCATTTCGGTCTACGGGCGAAGAATCTGTGGGTGTCCAAGTGTGGCGCACGCTCGGGCGTGCGGGGGACATCAGGTCAGATAGAAGTACAGCGCGTAGAGCAGATCGACCGCCGGACTGGAGGTGTGGACGGTCACCTCGGGCGGCACGTCAAGCAGCATCTCGGAGTAGTTGAAGATGATCTTCACGCCCGCCGCGACGAGCTCGTCGGCGAGCCCCTGGGCGGCGTGGTTGGGCACCGCCAGCACGCCCACCACGATGTCCTCGTCCTCCACCACCTGGCGCAGTTCGTCGATGTGGCGCACCGTCTGGCTGCCGACCTGCGTGCCGACCTTGGGGTCGTCGTTGTCGAAGATCGCGACCACCCGAAAACCGTGGTCGGCGAAGATTTCTGAGGAGGCGATCGCCTTGCCGAGGTGCCCCGCGCCGATCAGCGCGATGTTGTGCTGGCCGGCGGTGCGCAGGATCTTGCGGATCTGGGATACGAGCGCCTCGACGTTGTAGCCGACGCCGCGCTTGCCGAACTTCCCGAAGCCGGAAAGGTCACGGCGGATCTGCGTGGAGTTGACGTGCGTGTAGTCGGAGAGCTCCTGCGAGGAGATCGTCTCCTTGCCCATCTTCTTAGCCTGCGTGAGCACCTGCAGGTAGCGCGACAGGCGCGCGGCCACACCGAGTGACAGGCGCTCGCCGAGAACGCTCGGCGCGTCGCGCTCGGCCTCCAGGGCGCCTGCGGTCGGTTCTCCGTAGCTCATCGTCGTGACTCTAGACGCTCGCGCACGAGGGCCTCATCGACGAAGAACTCGCACAGCTCCTCACCGTCGAGCTCGAGCACCGGAATCCGCTCGAAATACGCGCGATGGAGCGCATCGTCAGCGGTGATGTCGAGCTCGACCAGCTCGAAGTCGAGCTGCGAGCGCAGGCCTTCCAGCACCGCGATCGCGTCCTCGCACAGGTGGCAGTCGGGCTTGGAGTACACCGTGAGCGTCCTCACCGCGGCCGCTCCCCGGTCGCGTAGGCGTCGAGCGTCAGGTACCGCGGGTAGGGCAGCCGCTCGACGTAGCGCGCCGCGCTCGCGATCATCGCGGCGTTGTCGGTGCACAGCGCACGAGTCGGCACGTGCAGGCTCACCCCGAGCTGGTGCAGGCGTCTGCGCAGCTCGCCGTTCGCGGCCACGCCGCCGCCAACGGCCAGCCGATCGATGCCGGTGCGCTCGAGCGCGCGTTCGGTGCGCGCGATCAGGCTGTCCACGATCGCGTGCTGGTAGGAGGCGGCGAGATCCGCCGCACGGTCCTTCGCCTCGGCCTCCGACAGGTCGCGCAACGCGTAGAGCAGCGCGGTCTTGACGCCCGCGAAGGAGAAGTCCAGGCCCTGGGCGAACGCCTTGCGGCCCGCCCCACGTGCGCCCTGGGAGCGTTCGCCGCGCGCGCCCGGGAAGTGGAACGCCCGCGGATCGCCGTCGGCGGCGAGCCGTTCAAGCGCCGCCCCTCCCGGGAAGCCCAGCCCGAGCATCCGCGCGCCCTTGTCGAAGGCCTCCCCCGCGGCGTCGTCGAGGGTGCGGCCGAGCACCTCGAAGCCGTCGTGCTCGGTCACGTGCGCGAGCAGCGTGTGCCCGCCGCTGGCGATCAGGCACAGGAACGGCGGCTCGAACGGGCCGTCTTCGGCGACGGCGCCATCCGCAGGCTGGGTCCCGCGCAGGAAGTTCGCGGCCACGTGCCCCTGCAGATGGTCGACCGCCGCGAACGGCAGCTCACGCGCGGCGGCGATCGCCTTCGCCGTGGAGAGCCCCACCAGCAACGCGCCCACCAGCCCCGGCCCCTGTGTCGCCGCCACCAGCTCCACGTCGTCGAGGGTCGCGTCGGCCTCACTCAACGCCTGGGCGACGACCGCGCCCACGATCTCGAGGTGATGGCGCGAGGCGATCTCCGGCACGACGCCGCCGAAGCGATCGTGCACGTGCTGGGAGGAGATCACGTTCGAGCGCATCAGCCCGTCCATGTCGATCACCGCGGCGCACGTGTCGTCGCAGCTGCTCTCGAGCGCGAGGATCGTCAAATGGGTCCCACCGGCCCGGGGTTTGGCACGTCCTCGAGGGACCCCGCGAGCGTGGCGGGCGTGCGCCACATCACGAGGGCGTCCTCGCCGTTGTCCTGGTAGTAGCGCCGGCGCATCCCCGCCGCGCGAAACCCCTCGCGCTCGTACAGGTGGATCGCGACGGTGTTCGACGGGCGCACCTCGAGCGTGAAGCGCGCGAGGTCGTCCTCGACCCGCTCGTACAGCTCCGCGAGCATCGCCGACGCGAGACCCATGTGCTGATGCTCGATGTCCACGGCCACGTTCATCACATGCCAGACGGTGTCGTAGCGCGAGCAGATCAGATACCCCACGAGTCCCCGCTCGCCAACCGCCGCGAGGCACACTCCCGAGGGCTTGGAGAGCTCGAGCACGAACATCGCGAGCGACCACGGCGTCGGGAACACGCGACGCTCGATCGCGATCACCTGTGGCAGGTCGGGATAGCTGAGCCGCCGGATCTCAACCGACGGCTCGTGATCGACCGGATGCTGGGCGGCGAATCGCTCGTTCATGGTCAAAGGGCCCTCCGTGCCCCTGCTGCCTCCAAGGCTAGCTCCGCATCCGGGCGACGCCGGTAGTCGGGAACGATCTCCTCCCAGGAGGTCGCCGGCTTCGTATGGACGCCGAGCTCGCAGATCGCGGCGGCGCTCACCAGGTGCAACGGCGAATCGGTGGCGGCCGCCCGCACCCCGGTCGTGCGAACCGCGTCGGGGTAGCGCAGCGCCCCGTCTCCAACCGCGAGCCACCGGCGTACGCGATCCCCATCCCCCTGCTGGGACCGCGCGATCACGCTCGACAGGTCATCCGGCGCGAGCGCGCTTGGCGCGATCAGCTCGATCGCCGCCCCGACTTCGGAGGAGCGGCCGGCCGGTCCCTCGTAAGCGGCCGCGAACACCTCTCCCCTGCGCGCGTCGATCACCGCGAGAATCGAGTCTGCGCCCCCGTCCTCTTCACCGGCCAGCGCGGCGTGGGCGAGCGCCCGCATGCTCGAGACCCCGACGAGCTCCGCCGACAGCGACTGCGCGAGTCCGCGAGCGGTGGCGATCCCCACACGCAGCCCGGTGAACCCGCCCGGACCGACGCCCACGGCGATCCGGTCGATCTCGCGCCAGCCCACGCCCGCCTCCACGAGCAGCTCGCCGGCCATCTCCAGCAGCCTGGTCGCGTGCCCGGGATGCTCTCCGGGGCGTGGATCGTCGCGGGCCTGCGTGGTGGTGCCGTCCGCGAGGCGCAACGCCACCGCGGTCGCCGCGGTCGCAGTGTCGAGACCGAGCACTTTCACGGTCGCTCGCCCTCCTGGGCGCATGCGCCGTCGATCTCGATGTGCCGGCGATCGCCCCCGCCGTGGCTCAAGCTGATGCGCACGCGCGCGCCGGCGAGCTCGCGCCCGCCGTCCTCGGGCCACTCCACGAACGCGATCCGCCCGGGACCGAGATAGTCGGCGAGCAGTTCGGGGTCCTCCTGTTCGAGGCCCGCCAGCCGGTAGAGGTCTAGGTGCGAGACGATCACGTCGCGCCCGCGGTAGCGATGCCCGATGGAGAACGTGGGGCTGGTGACGGGGTCGCTGACCCCGAGAGCGCGAGCGGCGCCGCGCACGAGCGTGGTCTTGCCCGCCCCGAGCTCCCCTCGGATGAGCACGATGTCCCCGTCGGCCAGCCCGTCGGCGAGCTCCGCACCGATCGCTTCGGTCTCCGCGGGACCGGTGGTGTCGATGCTTCGCGCGGCCACGCCGAGACTGTACTGGCCGTTAAAGAGACCGACCCGCGGGAGAATGGTGCGCGGGCCGGTCGTTACTCCTGGAGGGATGGAGACAGGATCTGTATCGGCAGCGTCCATGCCTGACTTTAGGACCCAGCGAAGTTCTTTTCGTCCTCCAAGCGAAAACCCCTCCTTTGCAGGGAAATTTGCGCTGGACACGCGTTGGACGGCCGCTGGACGCTTCAGAAAAGCCCGAGCTGGTCCGCCTCGGACTCCGCCGTCAGCGCGCTCTCGATCTCAGCTGTCGGCGCCGGTTCGGCCGCGGCCGGCTCGGGGATCTCCTGCGGCTGCTCGGGTGCGCCCTCTGCGAGCAACCCGGGCAGGCGGGCGAAGTCCTCGCGCAGCGTCTCGAGCATGCTCGGCGTGTAGAGAGCAGCCGCGGGGTGGTAGATCGGATAGAGGCGCACTGCGCGCCTGCCTAGGACCAGCACCTCCGGTTGACCGTGCAGGCGCGTGATTCCGGTGGGGTCACCGCGCAGGAGCTTGGTGGAGAAGTTGCCGAGCGTGCAGATCACCGTCGGCTGGATCAGCTCGACCTGGCGCAGCAGGTACTCGTGGCAGTTGTCCAGCTCGACCGGGAGCGGGTCGCGGTTGCCGGGGGGCCTGCACTTGAGCGTGTTGGCGATGAACACGTCCTTGCGCTCGATGTCGATCTCTTCGAGCAGCTTCTCGAGCAGTTTGCCCGCGCGTCCGACGAAGGGAACCCCCTGCTCGTCCTCGCTGGCTCCGGGCGCCTCGCC
Organism: uncultured Solirubrobacteraceae bacterium; assembly: GCA_964588985.1. Taxonomy (GTDB): domain Bacteria; phylum Actinomycetota; class Thermoleophilia; order Solirubrobacterales; family Solirubrobacteraceae; genus Palsa-744. The sequence continues at coordinate 152,386 of CAZPQW010000002.1, read as the reverse complement.
GATGAACATCAGCTCCGCGTCGGCGTTGCCCGCCCCGAAGACGACGTTCGTGCGCGTGGCGGCCAGCTCGGCGCAGCGGGTGCAGTTGCGCGCCTGCGCGAAGACCTCCTTGAGGGCCTCTCGCCGGGCGGAGGCCGACTGCTCGCTGGTCTCGGCTGCCACGGCCCGCATGCTAGTTCCTGCCCGTGCCGCGGCGCTTGATCGAAGCCACGCGGCAGCCGCCCGACCACGGCGCTGCGCGTGAGCGATGATCTGACGATGGCCTCGACCGCGACGGTCTCGGTGACCGCCCCCTTCGCGGGGGTGGTGGTCGCGCTCCCCCACGCAGCCGACAGGCACGTCGGCGCGGGCACCGCGGTGGTGGTGCTGGAGGCGATGAAGATGGAGCACGAGGTGCTCGCGGAGATCGACGGGATCGTGGTGCAGGTTGCCGTGGAGGTCGGCGAGAGCGTCGAGGAGGATCAGTTGCTGCTCGTTTTGGAGCCCGGCGGGAGCGGAGCAGGCACTGTCGAGCCCACGCAGGCCGCGGCGAGCGGCAAGCGCGCGGATCTGGCGGCGGTGCGCGAGCGCCATGAGATCGGCCTCGACGCGGCGCGCGGCGAGGCGGTGGCGCGCCGCCACGACGCGGGCAGACGCACAGCGCGCGAGAACCTCGCGGACCTCGTGGACGAGGGCACGTTCGTGGAGTACGGGCCGCTGCTGTTCGCCGCGCAGGAGATGCGACGCTCGCGCGAGGAGCTGATCGCGCGCACCCCCGCCGACGGGCTGGTCGGCGGGATCGGCGAGGTGGAAGGCAGGCCGTGCGTGGTGATGTCCTACGACTACACGGTGCTCGCGGGCACGCAGGGCATGCGCAACCACCTCAAGAAGGACCGCCTGTTCGAGATCGCCGAGCGGCGCAAACTGCCGGTGGTGCTGTTCGCCGAGGGCGGCGGTGGACGCCCGGGGGACGTTGACATGCCGATCGTCGCGGGCCTGGACTGCCGTGCATTCGCACTGTTCGCGTCGCTGAGCGGGCTCGTGCCGCTGGTGGGGATCGCATCGGGCTACTGCTTCGCGGGCAACGCCGCGCTGCTCGGCTGCTGCGACGTGGTGATCGCCACGGAGGACTCGAGCATCGGCATGGGCGGCCCGGCGATGATCGAGGGCGGCGGGCTGGGCGTGCACCACCCCTCTGAGGTCGGCCCGATCGACGTGCAGCACGCAAACGGCGTCGTCGATCTGCGCGTGGCCGACGAACGACACGCGGTCGCCGCCGCCAAGCGCTATCTGTCCTACTTCAGCGGCGCCAGCGAGCCGGGCGCCATTCCGGACCAGCGCCAGCTGCGCGAGCTGATCCCCGAGCAGCGCAAGCGCGCCTATCAGGTGCGCACGGTCGTGCGCACCCTGTTCGACGAGGGCTCGGTGCTGGAGCTGCGCGACGGCTTCGGCGCGGGCATGGTCACCGCACTCGCGCGCGTCGACGGCCGCCCGCTCGGCGTGGTCGCGAACGACCCCACACACCTCGGCGGGGCGATCGACGCGGATGCGGCGGACAAGGCCGCGCGCTTCATGCAGCTGTGCGACGCGTTCGAGCTGCCCGTGCTGTTCCTGTGCGACACGCCGGGGTTCATGGTCGGACCGGCGGCAGAGCGCACCGCGACGGTGCGCCACTTCGCGCGGATGTTCCTCGGCGGCGCGAGCCTCACCGTGCCGACGGGCACGATCGTGCTGCGCAAGGGCTACGGGCTGGGCGCCCAGGCGATGGCGGCGGGCGGCTTCAAGTCGCCGATGTTCACCGTCGCCTGGCCCACCTCGGAGTTCGGCGGTATGGGGTTGGAGGGCGCGGTGCGACTCGGGATGAGGCGCGAGCTGGAGGCGATCGAGGACGAGGAGGAGCGCGAGCGGGTGTTCCAGGCCACCGTCGCGGCGGCGTATGAGCGCGGGCGCGGCGTCAACATGGCCGCCTACGGCGAGATCGACGACGTGATCGACCCCGCCGACTCGCGCCGCTGGATCGCCACGTTGTTCGACGATAACGCCGACGGGTGGTGGCGGCGTGAGGGGAAGAAGCGGCCTAACGTCGACGCTTGGTGAGCGGCCGACGATGCGGTCCGATCGAGTGCTCAAACCCGCTGTTTAGTCGGTTTCGGTGCCGCCGCGCACAGCCTCGAGCACCTCTTCGGCCAGAAACAACTGTCCCCATTTCCGGCCCGTTAGCTCCCGCAGCATGCCCTGCGCTTCTAGGTCCCGGATCGCTGCGCGAGCAGTGGGAGCAGAGACGCCGAGAGCCTCTGCCGCGCGTGGAGCGACGACGTAGGGATTGATGAAGAGCTGGTCGACAAGCTGGTGCGCCGTTTGCCGGGCTCGCGCCGCCGACAGGAGGTCGTGATAGCGAGATTGGAGGTTGAGCAGTCGCTCGGCGTCATCCACGGCGGCCTGGGCCTGGACCTCGACCCCGGTCAAGAAGTAGATGAGCCAGCCGAGCCAGTCGCCCTGCGTGCTGACGCGGAGCAGCCGATCGTAATACTCAGCTCCGCTTCGCTCGAAGTAGGCTGAGATGTAGAGCAGGGGTTGTGGAAGCAGGCCGCGCTCATGCAGGAGCAGAGAGATCAGTAGGCGGCCGACACGACCGTTGCCATCGCCGAACGGGTGGATCGCCTCGAATTGATAGTGGGCGAGCGCGGCGACTATCAACGGGGGAAACGTCTCGTCGTGCAGAAAGACCTCGAAGTCCCTGAGCGCAGCCTCCATCTCGGTAACGGGGGGAGGGACATACGTCGCCTCCTCGATCGGGGCTCCTGGCGTGCCGCCGATCCAGTTCTGATAGGAGCGGAAGCTCCCCGGATGGCGCTCATGACCGCGGACGCCCTGCATCAGGTGCTTGTGGACTTTCCGCAGCAGTCGCAGGCAGAGCGGCAGGTCCTTCAAGGCCATGAGCCCCATTTCATGCGCCATCAGGTAGTTGCGCACCTCGAGCACATCGCCCTTGGCGTTGCCAGTCGCCTCGTCCTCGTAGAGGTCCGCGAGTGTGCTCATCGTTCCCTCGATCCGCGAGCTGAGAACCGCCTCACGACGCAGGTATGGCGAGATCAGGAGAGCCGGATTCGTGAGGTTGCGCCCCGTGCCAGCGAGTAGGCCAACGCTGTTAGCGGCCCGGCTGACGTGCGCAACCAACTCTGGGGTGAAGTCGAGCGTTGGTGGCAGAGGCGCCGGCACATAGGCCAGGTGACCATCGTGGGAAACGAGTCGGCCGGGGGCTTTGTCACTGAAGATGTCTTGGTCCATGGGCGGGCGCTTAGAAAGAACGCTTTCCAACCTTACCGAGTTTGGAAAGAAAAGCGCGTATTCTTTCTTTTCCCTCGAAGAGGCGAAAAGTACCTTTCAAAGCGGCTTCCCAGCAAACTCGGTCAACGGCCTCAGCGAGAACGCCGACTGGTGGTGACGGCGGAAGGGGAAGAAGCGGCCCAACGTGGACGCTCGGTGAGCGGTAAGCGCCGCTCTACTCGGTTGCTTCGCGGTAGGCCTGTTCGCTCAAGCGCGTCAGTTCCTCGTCGCTGACGGGGTTCTCTTGGGCCTGCAGGAGCCCACGTGCCCGCTCGAGATCGTGCTCGTCGACGTAGATGTCGCGACCGGCCCGTGCGTCCTCAAGCGGGCCGCCGATCGTCCGTTGGGCTATTGAGTGGATGCCAGCGTCCTGCAACAGCGCGCTCACGATCTCCGCCTCTCCAGCGGTTGCGACGGTCGTCAGGAGCTTGGTCATCGGCGCGGAAAAGCGGCCTCTATTGCCGTGCGCCAGTCGCCGGAGACAGGTTCCGACAAGCCTCGGCGTAGAGCGGCTCGGGAGCCATATCAGCGCCGTTTGGCCACGTGATGGTCCCCGCCTCGGGATCGACCATCACGCGAGCGAAATAGCTGGGATCTACCAGCGGCTCGAACACTCCCCGCCACTCGCGCCCCGCGAAGTCCACCTCGCCGACCGTGCCGTCGTCAAAGGTCAGACGCAGCCCGTACTCGCTGCTGACCTCTACACCCGCAATGTCGTGTAGCTGCCCCATCGAAATCATGTTAGGGCAGCGAGGTGATCGGATCGAGCGGCTCTTCACGTCGGGCGCGCTCCCAGTTCACCGCCAGCGCGTCTCGCCGAAGTGCCGCCCACTCGGCGACCAAAGCGAGCGCACGTGGCGGCAGTGAGCCCGCTATGGATCGGAGGCCCTATGTGAGATCCGACACACCCCCGCGCTCCCCTTCCCAGACGCCAAAATCGTCTGTATGCTCATGAGGTTGGGCCGTCACCGAGTCCGCTCGGGGTGGACCTGACGCAGGACCCGTCTCAAATCTGAAGTCGCGCCGGTATCCGCAGGGAACTGGACCGAAACCGATGATCCCCCACCACCCCACCTCGCCATGCGCATGAGGACTCTGCGCACTGTCGACGAGCTGCGCGCGACGCTCGCGCCGGCACGCCGCGAGGGGCTGCGGATCGGCCTCGTGCCCACCATGGGCGCGCTGCACGAGGGGCACCTCACGCTCATCCGCCAAGCCCGCGAGCAGTGCGACGTGGTCGTCGTGTCGCTGTTCGTCAACCCCTCCCAGTTCAACGAGAGCTCCGACCTGGAGCGCTACCCACGCCGCGAGACCGACGACACGCAGCTCGCCGCGGACGCCGGAGCGGATGTCCTGTTTGCGCCGTCCGTCGAGGAGGTCTACCCCCAGGGGTTCGCCACCGCCGTCGAAGTCCTCGGCGTCACCGAGCGCCTCGAGGGCGCCTCGCGCGGCGCGGCCCACTTCCGCGGCGTCGCCACCGTCGTCACCAAGCTGCTCTGCATGACGCTCCCCCACGTCGCCTTCTTCGGCCAGAAGGACGCCCAGCAACTCGTCGTCATCCGCCGCCTCGCAGCCGACCTCAACCTCCCGATCGAGATCCAGGCCGTCCCCACCGTGCGCGAGGCGGACGGGCTCGCGATGTCCAGCCGCAACGCGCTGCTCAGCCCCGACGAGCGCCGGCAAGCACTCGCGCTGCCCGCCGCCCTCGACGCCGCCCACCAGCTTCTGGCCACCGGTGAGCGCTCCCCCACCGCCCTCATCGACGCCGCCCACGAGGCGATGCGACCGTTCGACGTCCACGTCGAGTACGTCGCGCTCGTTCACCCCGACACGTTCGAGCCCGTCGAGCACACCATCGCGGCCGACGCTCTGCTCGTGCTCGCCGCCCGGGTCGGCGCCGTCCGGCTCATAGACAACACACCCTTGCGGCCGAGCTCAATAAATCAAACTCAATCCCAAGGAGAGGCGATCGCCACATGCAGCGCGTGATGCTCAAGTCGAAGATCCACCGGGCGACGGTCACAGACTGCGACCTCCACTACGTCGGCTCGATCACCATCGACCCCGATCTGTTGGAGGCGGCCAACATCCTCGAGCACGAGCAGGTCCACGTCGTCGACGTCGACAACGGCGCGCGCTTCGAGACCTACACCATCGCCGGGCAGCGCGGCTCGGGCGCGATGTGCGTCAACGGCGCCGCCGCACGTCTCGTGCACCGCGGCGACACGATCATCGTCATCTCCTACGGCACCTACGACGAGGCGGACCTTGAGAACTACGAGCCCCGCGTGGTGCACGTGGAGGCGCAAACCAATCGCATCATCACAGTCGACGACGCGGTGGCGACCCTGCTCTCCTGAGCGAGCGTCAACCAGCGTTAGAGAGGAATCACCCCATGTCCAGCCAGCCCCACACAGTCCACACGCCGACCGACCCCGGCCGGCTCCCGATGACGCTGCCGCTGCTGATGGAAAAGAAACGGCTCGCCGAACCGATCGTGATGGTCACCGCGTATGACTACCCCAGCGCCCGCGCCGCCGAGGCCGCCGGCGTGGACCTGGTGCTCGTGGGCGACTCCGCCGCGACCACGGTGCTCGGCTACAACGCCACCACTCCCGTCGAGCTCGACGACATGCTCGTGCTCGCGCGCGCCGTCCGCCGCGGCCTACGCACGCCGCTCATGATCGGCGACCTGCCGTTCGGCTCCTACGAGGTCTCCGACGAGCAGGCGATCACCACCGCGATGCGGATGGTCAAGGAGGCCGGCTGCGAGGCCGTCAAGCTCGAGGGCGGAGGCGAGTCCTCCGTGCGCCGTGCGCGCGCGATCGTCGGCGCGGGCATCCCCGTGATGGGCCACGTCGGGCTCACCCCGCAGACCTCCACCGCGCTCGGCGGCTGGAAGGCGCAGGGCCGCACGGCGTCCGCGGCGACGCGCATCGCCGCCGAGGCGCTCGCCCTGCAGGAGGCCGGCTGCTTCGCGCTCGTCTTCGAGGCGATCCCCAGCGCCGTCACCGAGGAGCTCATGGCGCTCATCGAGATCCCCGTGATCGGCATCGGCGCCGGTCCCTCGACCGACGGACAGGTGCTCGTCTTCCACGACCTGCTCGGCATCCGCGACGGGCTAGGCGCGCGCTTCGTCAAGCGCTACGCCAACCTCCAGCAGGAGATGAACGACGGGGTCAGCGCCTACGCCGCCGACGTGCGCAGCCGCCGCTACCCCGCGCCGGAGCACACGTACTCGATAGATGCAGCCGAGTTGGCCGAGCTGAAAGCGCAGCTGGCCGCAGACCGCGGCTAGCTGTATTCGATCCGCCTGAGCACCTTCGCGGGCGCCCCCGCGGCGATCGAGAACGGCTCGATGTCGCGCGTCACGACGCTGTTCGCGCCGATCACGCAGCGCTCGCCGATGCTCACGCCGCTCGTCACGACCACGTTCGCCCCGAGCCAGCAGTTATCGCCGATCCGCGTCGGCCCCTTGCTCTCGAACCCCTGCCACGTGATCGGCTTGTCGGGGTCGTCGTAGCGGTGGCCCGCGTCTGACACGAAGCAGCCGTTCGCGAGCATGCAGTGCGCGCCGATCTCCACCAGCTCGTGCGCCGCGACCATCACGCCTTTGTTCAGGAACGTCCCCTCGCCGATCCGCACGTGCGCCGCGCCGGGAGCGGTGATCCACACGTCCGGCTCGAGCAGCGCGTTCGTCCCGATCTCCAGCCGTCCCTCGCGCATCGCCTCGAGCACGTTGCCGTGGATCGGCCAGCGCGCGAACGCCTCGCGACGCATCAGCTCCCAGTGGATCCGCGCGCGGTTCCACGGCAGAGCGTTTCGCTCGTACCAGCGCCACTTCTGCGACCACAGCCGCGCCTGGCGCGCCAGCTCGTGCATGCGCGCTACGCGGCGACCTTCGCGCGGCGTTTGCGCGGAGGTTTCTTGGAGGCCTTGGCGCTCGCGGGCGCGCTCGCCGGGGTGAGCAGCTCGGCGAGGAACTGCCCCGTGTGAGACGCCGGCTCGGCGGCGACCTCCTCGGGCGTGCCGATCGCGATCGCCAGTCCCCCCTCCTCGCCGCCCTCCGGGCCCATGTCGATCAGCCGGTCCGAGCACTTGATCACGTCGAGGTTGTGCTCGATCACCACCACGCTGTTGCCCGCGTCCACCAGCCGCTGCAGCACCTCCAGCAGCCTTTGCACGTCGGCGAAGTGCAGCCCCGTGGTGGGCTCGTCGAGGATGTAGAGGGTCATGCCGGTCGCGATCTTCGACAGCTCCGTGGCGAGCTTCACGCGCTGCGCCTCGCCCCCGGAGAGCGTCGTAGCGGGCTGGCCGAGCTTCACGTAGCCGAGCCCCACCGCCTCCAGGGTCTCCAGGCGGCGGCGGACCTTGGGGATGTGCTCGAAGAACTTCAGCGCCTCCTCGATCGGCATGTCGAGCACGTCCGCGATGCTCCTGCCCTTGAACCTCACCTCGAGCGTCTCGCGGTTGTAGCGCTTGCCGTGGCACTGCTCGCACGGCACATACACGTCGGGCAGGAAGTGCATCTCGATCTTGATCTGCCCGTCGCCGCGGCACACCTCGCAGCGCCCGCCCTTCACGTTGAAGCTGAAGCGGCCCGGCTTGTAGCCGCGGGCGCGCGCCTCCTGGGTCTTGGAGAACAGGTCGCGGATCACGTCGAACAGGCCCGTGTACGTCGCGGGGTTCGAGCGCGGCGTGCGCCCGATCGGCGACTGGTCGACCGCGATGATCTTGTCCAGCTGCTCGAGACCGTGGATCGCGCGGTGCGACCCCGGACGCTTGCGCGCACGGTGCAGCCGGTTGGCGACCGCCTTGAACAGCACGTCGTTTACGAGCGTCGACTTGCCCGAGCCCGACACCCCGGTGACGCACGTGAGCACCCCGAGCGGGATGTGCACGTCGATGTCGCGCAGGTTGTGCTGTTGCGCGCCGAGGATCTCCACGTAGCCGCTCGGCACCCTTCGGCGGTCGGGCACCTCCACGGTGCGCGTGCCCGCGAGGAACTGCCCCGTGAGCGACTCCTTCACCTTCTGCACCTGCGCCGCGGTGCCCTGCGCCACGATCCGCCCGCCGTGTTCGCCCGCGCCGGGGCCGAGGTCGACGAGGTGGTCGGCGGCGCGCATCGTCTGCTCGTCGTGCTCCACCACGATCACCGTGTTGCCGAGGTCGCGCAGCCGCTCGAGCGTGCCGATCAGCTTCGTGTTGTCGCGCTGGTGCAGCCCGATCGACGGCTCGTCCAGGATGTAGAGCACGCCCACGAGCGAGGAGCCGATCTGCGTCGCCAGGCGAATGCGCTGCGCCTCCCCGCCCGAGAGCGTCGCCGCGGCACGGTCCATCGACAGGTAGCCGATCCCGACGTTCTCGAGGAACTGCAGCCGCTCGGAGATCTCGCGCAGGATCAGCCGCGCCACGTGCCGGTCGGTCTCCGAGAGCTCCACCTCCTCCAGCCACTCCAGCGCCCGGCGTGCTGACAGCGCGCAGAAGTCCTCGATACGCGTGCCCGCCACCAGCACCGCACGCGACTCCGGGCGCAGCCTCGCGCCGCCGCACGCCGGGCACGGGCGCAGCGACATGTACTCCTCGATCTTCTCGCGCGTCCACTCCGAGTCGGTCTCGCGGTAGCGGCGCTGCAGGTTCGCCACGATCCCCTCGAAGCGCGTCGCGTAGGAGCGCTGGCGGCCGTAGCGGTTGCGGTAGGTGACCTGGATCGGCTCGCCGTTGGTGCCGTTCAGGAACACGTCGCGGTGCTCCTGCGGGAGGTCCTCCCAAGGCGCTTCCAGGTCGATGTCGTGCAGATCCGCGAGCGCCTCGGTCACCTGTTCGTAGTAGTTCGACGCGCTGCCCGCCCACGGCGCGAGGGCGCCTTCCCCGATCGACAGCGACGGGTCGGGGATCACCAGCTCGGGGTCGATCTCCATCTGCGCGCCCAGGCCCGTGCAGCGGTCGCAAGCCCCGTGCGGCGAGTTGAAAGAGAAGATCCGCGGCTCCAGCTCCACGAGCGAAGGCCCGTGCTCGGGGCACGCGAAGCGCTCGGAGAACGTGAACAGCGTGCCGGGGTCCGGCAGCACGCCGGGGGTGATCTGCCCGCCGGCCGCGCGCGAGCCCTTCGCGCCTTTCGTGTGCTCCGTCTCGGCCTGGTCTTTCGAGGAGGAGCCCACGATCTCGATCTCCACCAGCCCGTCCGCGAGGCCGACCGCCGTCTCGATCGAGTCCGCGAGGCGCTTGCGCACATCGTGGCGCATCGCCAGGCGGTCCACCACGACCGAGATGTCGTGCTTGTAGCGCTTGTCGAGCACGATCGTTTCCTCGAGCAGGCGCACGCGGTCATCGATCTTCACGCGCGCGTAGCCGTCCGCGCGAAGCTCCTCCAGGAGCTTCCCGTACTCGCCCTTGCGGCCCCGCACCACCGGCGCGAGCACCATGAAGCGGGCGCCCTCCGCCAGCTCCATCACCTGGTCGATGATCTGCTCCGCCGACTGGCCCACGATCGGGCGACCGCAGATCGGGCAGTGGGGCTTGCCCACGCGCGACCACAACAGGCGCAGGTAGTCGTAGATCTCCGTCACCGTGCCCACGGTCGAGCGCGGGTTGCGCGACGTCGTCTTCTGGTCGATCGAGATCGCCGGCGAGAGCCCCTCGATCGAGTCCACGTCCGGCTTGTCCATCTGGCCGAGGAACTGCCTCGCGTACGCCGACAGCGACTCCACGTAGCGGCGCTGGCCCTCCGCGTAGATCGTGTCGAACGCCAGGCTCGACTTGCCTGAGCCGGACAGGCCCGTGACGACCACCAGCGCGTCGCGCGGCAGAGTCAGCGAGATGTCTTTCAGGTTGTGCTCACGCGCCCCCGAGACGACTATCTGATTGCCCGCTGCCATCTGTCCTCCATGATACGCAGGCGAACAGACGTTCGGTTAGAGCCTGTCCGCGACGCGCGCAATTTGCGCAGATTTGGAGCCCCTGCGCAGGATCAGGCGAACAGCTCGGCCACGTCGAGATCGTCCACGCCCTCGGCAGGCGACGGTACCTTCATGCCGACGCCGTAGATCTCGCAGCGGCCGTAGCCATCCGGACCGGGCTCCGTGCGCACCTCGATGGTTTTGGCGGGCACGTCCACGAGCCAGTAGGTGGGCACCGGTGTCCACGCATACATATTCGCCTTCGTCTCGCGATCGACATCGAGACCTTCCAGCGCGCCCGCATCGGCCAGGCGGTGGTACGTGTCGACGTCCAGCCGATAGAGCGGGAGCGGCGAGTCGGTGAAGGGGTTTTCCGTGGCCTGAGTCGCCATAGCCTCATTCTGGCAGGCGACCATACGGACGGGTTGAGATGCTTTAGCCGCTCCGCCGCCCTGGCCCGTTAGGGCGTCGCTGAGCAAGCGAGGCAAGGACGCAGGGAGCGTGGCGTGCTTCGCACGCGAGCGACCGAGGACACAGCCTCGCGCCGCTCAGCGGCGTCCTAGCCTTCGATAGCCGCGTAAACCTCATCGATCAGCTTCAGCCGATCGGGCAGCTGGAAGTTCTCCGCGAGGTAGCGCTCGGTGTCGGAGCGCGACTCGCCGTTGAGCGCCATGTTGAGCGCGATCAGGCGGGCGCCGTCGAGGTCGCCGGCATTGCCCGCGGCGACAGGTTCGACCGGCGGCTCGACGGGCACGGTGAGCTGCACGGGGGCCCGCTCAGCAACGAGCGCGTCGTTCAGCTCGGCCTCGAACATCCGCTGCGCCTGGGGCTGGGGCAGTGGAGCTTCGGCGACGAGGTTCCTGCCGGACGCGGCGTCGTAGAGCTCGCCCATGCCGTTCTCAACCGCGGAGAGGTCCGCGGCAAGCCTGCCGGCTCCGGAGCGCAGGCTCTCGATGAGCGCGTTCACCTCGCCGTCCATCGACCCGACGCGCTCGAGCAGCGTGGCGGCGACGTTCGCCACTCCGGCGACGTGCACGCGCGCCTTCTCCACGGCCTCCGCGCGGGTCTGTTCGGCGTCGCGGTCAGCCGCCTCGCGCGCCTGCCTGGCGTTCTCGAGCGCCTGGCGCTCGATGTCCGCCGCGGTGCTCTCCGCAGCCTCGAGGATGCTCTGAACCTGACTGCCCGCGCTCGACGCGAGCGACACGTCCCCGCTGCCGCCGCTGGCGAGGGCGCGCTGCAGCTCTTCGAACTCCGCCGCCAGCCCTCTCAGGTGCGCGTCGACCGCTGCTGGATCGTATCCACGGCGGCCGATCGGGAAGTCTCTGCGCTCGATTGCCTGCCGATCAAGGTCCACGTCGCGCATCCTAAGCCATGTCGCGGCTGGCAGTCTCCTCAGGCAAGATCTCGCCCGCCGGAGCCTGCGCCGACTGCATCTCCTGGAGGTCGCGCCGCAGCTCGCGCAGCTCGTCGCGCAGCTGCGCGGCGTACTCGAAGCGCAGCTCGTCGGCCGCCGCGATCATCTCCTCCTCGAGCTCCACCACCATCCGCTCGAGCTCCGTCTGCGGCATCTCGTCCACCTTGCCGCGCTTGGCGGTGCGGCGTTTTTTGCGCCCCCGCGGGACCTTCGACTCGCCCTGCAGGAACTCCGCGATGTCGGAGATCCCCTTCACGATCGTCGCCGCGGTGATCCCATGCTCGATGTTGTAAGCGAGCTGGATCTCGCGTCGGCGCGAGGTCTCGGAGATCGCGGCCTTCATCGCACGGGTCTCCTTGTCCGCGTACATCAGCACCGTCCCGTCGACGTTCCGCGCCGCGCGGCCGATCGTCTGGATCAGCGATGTCTCCCCGCGCAGGAAGCCCTCCTTGTCCGCGTCGAGGATCGCCACGAGCGAGACCTCCGGCAGGTCGAGGCCCTCGCGCAGGAGGTTCACGCCGACGAGCACGTCGTACTCGCCGAGGCGCAGGTCGCGGATGATCTGGATGCGCTCGAGCGTGTCGATCTCCGAGTGCAGGTAGCGCGTCTTGAAGCCCATCTCCAGCAGGTACTGGGAGAGGTCCTCGCTCATCTTCTTCGTCAGCGTCGTCACGAGCACGCGCTCGTTGCGATCGACGCGCACGCGCACCTCGTTCATCAGGTCGTCGATCTGGTTCTTCGTCTCGCGCACCTCCACCATCGGGTCCACGATCCCCGTGGGGCGCACGATCTGCTCGACCACGCGCGTCGACTGCGTGCGCTCGTATTCGCCGGGCGTGGCCGACACGAACAGCAGCTGCGGCGTGATCGACAGGAACTCCTGGAAGGTCTGCGGGCGGTTGTCCATCGCGCTCGGCAGGCGGAAGCCGTAGTCCACGAGCGTCTGCTTGCGCGAGCGGTCGCCCTCGAACATGCCGCCGATCTGCGGCACGGTCTGGTGGGACTCGTCGCAGAAGCAGATGAAGTCCTTCGGGAAGTAGTCGATCAGGCAATACGGGCGGCTACCGGGCGGGCGCCCGTCGAGGATCCGCGAGTAGTTCTCGATCCCCGAGCAGAACCCCACCTCGCGCAGCATCTCCATGTCGTACTGCGTGCGCTGGCGCAGGCGGTGGGACTCGAGCTGCTTGCCTTCGGACTCGAGCTGCTCGCAGCGCTCGTTCAGCTCGCGGCCGATCTCCGCGACGCCGTCTTCGATCGTGCCCTCCTTGACGTTGTAGTGCGTCGCGGGCCAGATCGCCACGTGCTCCAGGTCGTCGGCCAGCATCTCGCCGGTGAGCGGGTCGAAGTGCTGCAGCCGCTCGACTTCGTCGCCGAACATCGTCGCGCGGAACGCCGTCTCGGCGTAGGCGGGGAACACCTCGAGCGTCTCGCCGCGCACGCGGAAGCTGCCGCGCGAGAGCACGCTGTCGTTGCGCGTGTACTGGATCGAGACCAGTTTGCGAAGCAGCGCGTCGCGGTCGATCGTCTCTCCGCGCTTGAGGATCTGCATGTTCATCTCGTACGTCTCGGGCGAGCCGAGGCCGTAGATGCACGACACCGAAGCCACCACGATCACGTCCCTGCGCGCGAACACCGCCGCGGTGGCGGCGTGGCGCAGCCGGTCGACCTCCTGGTTGATCGCGGAGTCCTTCTCGATGTACAGGTCCCTGCTCGGGACGTACGCCTCAGGCTGGTAGTAGTCGTAGTAGGACACGAAGTACTCGACCGCGTTGTCCGGGAAGAATGTCCGGAACTCGTTGCACAGCTGCGCAGCGAGCGTCTTGTTGTGCGCGATCACCAGCGCCGGGCGCTGCACCGCCTCGATCACCCCAGCCATCGTCATCGTCTTGCCCGTCCCGGTCGCGCCGAGCAGCGTCTGCGAGCGCTCGCCCGCAAGAATCCCTTCGGCCAGCGACTCGATCGCCTTCGGCTGGTCGGCGGTGGGGGTGAAGATCGAGTCGAGCTTGAAATCGGGCATGCGTGAGGGCTGGCCCTACATTAGCTCGCCCGTCGGAGTCGACCCCTACAGCCTGTGGTGGTGGCCTTTGAGCCGTTTGCCGCGGCACGTGTGGTAGGTCCGTGTGCCGACGATCGTGCTGCCCGTGACGGTGCGCGCGACGATCTTGATCGTGAAAGTCCCCGCCGGCAGGCCCGTGAGCACGACCTGCGAGCCGATGTGCTTCGCGGTGAGCGTGCGCTCCTTGCGCTTGCCCAGCAGAACCTCCGCGGAGACGATCCGCGGATAGTCGTGCGGCTGGCGGATGTGGATCGCGAAGGAGCGGTGGCTGAAGCACGCCTTCGCCGAGGGCAGGCCGAGGGCGGTGGCGGCCAGGTCTTCGCGCTGGGCGGCGGTGAGCGTGGGAGTCGAGCCCGTGCTGCCGGCGGCGCCGCCCGACTGGGATCCGCCGGTGGACGTGTTGCCTGACGGTTGCTGCTGTCCGCCTCCCGTGGAGGGGGTTTCTTTCGTCGGTTGTTTTTCTTCGCCGCCGCCACCACCACCGCCACCGCCGCCGCCGCCGCAGCTCCCGAACTCGTCCACGAGCTCGTTGGCGCCCGCGTCGGTCACATAGATCGGGCAGCCCGAGGGAGCCGCGGCCGCCCCGAGCGGATCCTCGAACCACGGTGGCGACCCGCCTTTCTCACCGGCGACGCAGACGGTCGAGCAGGTCTCGAACCGTTCGGCCCCGTCGAGCACTCCCCAGCCGAAGCCGATGGTGAATTCGCCGCCGGATGTGAACCCCTGGACGCGGAAGTTGCCCGGGTCTGGAACCCACACCCCACCGGAGGAGTCGACGGCGATACTCGCGGGCGAGGTGGTCTCGAATTCGAACGCCCCCGCTTCGCTGCCCGGCCCGCCGATCTGGCATTCGCTCGTGCACACCCCGAAGTGCTCGGATGGGCCCGATTCGCCGTGTTTCACGCCCCGCCCCCACACGCGCACGAATTCTTCTTTCGAGTTCAGCTCCTCCATCCGGATGTTGCCGGCGTCGGCGACGTACAGATCGCCGGCCGTGTCGGTTGTCATCGCGGTGGGCTCGACGAACGTGCCCGGGAAGCCGGGTTCGTGCAGCGATGCCGCCAGGCCGACCGCGTGCATGTATTCACCGTCGGCCGCGAACTTCTGGATCGGCAGCTCGAAGTCGTTGGTCATCGGGTCGGACACGTAGACGTCTCCGCTGCTCGGGTCCACCGCCACGCCCGAGGGACCCTCGAAGCCGCCGCCGTCTTCTCCGTGCGGCTGCCCTTTGCGGCAGCTCGACGTGCAGTTCTCGAATTCGAGTTTTCCATCCGCGACGCCCCATCCCCACGTGCGGATGAATTTGCCTTCCGGGCCGAACTCGTCCATGCGCCGGTTGCCCGCGTCGGTGACGTATACGTCTCCGGCGGCGGGCCCGCCCTTGGCGATCGCGATGCTCACGGGGAAGCTCATCTGGCCCGCTTCTTCCCCCGCGCTGCCCCACTCCTTGACGAAAGTTCCGGTGGCGGTGAACGCCTCGATGCGGTCGCTGCTCTGACCGTCCACCACGTAGACGTCTCCCGTGGCGTCGGTGGCGATTCCGGCAACCGACCCGGTGAGCTTCCCTTCGCCGCTGTCGCCCCATGACGCGATCAGCCCGAAGCTCGCCCCAGCCGAGACCGGCATCGCGGCGCAGCCGAGCGCGACCAGGGCCATCCAGATCGACACGCGGAAGATGGAGGTACGCCGCCCCCTCACACGCGAGATCGTAGCGCCGGCAGCGTGCTGACGCCAGAGCCGACCAGTTCCATCGATCGGACGATCCGCTCGTGGCAGCCGGGCACTGCCGGATCCGCCCCTACTCCAACCCCAGCGCCCGCGGATAGGTCGTGCGGTATTCCTGCTGCGCGGCGAGCACGCGGCGCACGTATTCGCGCGTCTCGGGGAACGGGATCGCTTCCACGGTGAGGTGTTCGCCTTCGGCGCGCGCGTGCGCGACCCACCTGTCGACGTTGGTGAGGCCGGCGTTGTAGGCGGCCACGGCGAGCGTCTCGTTGCCGTTGTAGTGGTCGAGCAGGTAGCGCAGGTAGTAGCTGCCGTACGCGAGGTTCACTTTCGGGGTGGCGAGGTCGCTGGCGGTGAAGCGACTGCCGCCGGAGAGGTGGGCGAGGTAGTACGCGGTGGCGGGCAGGATCTGCATGAGCCCCTGCGCGCCCGCCGCCGACGGACGCGGTTCGAATTTCGACTCCGCGTAGATGACCGCCGCGATCAGCGTCGGGTCGAGGTGCTTTTCGGCGGCCTGCTCGCGGATGATGCTCGCGTCGCTGAGCGGCAGCACGACGCTGCTGGTGGCCTTGTGCAGGCCGGAGAGCACGAACACGCCGGCGGCGAGCGCGACGATGATGACCAGCCAGGTGCCGAGGCCGCGTTGGCTCATCGCCCCAGCTTGTCAAGCACCGATGACAGCTCGCGCTGGAGATCCTCCTCCGTGCCGTCGTTGTGGATGACGAACGTCGCCCGGCTCGCCTTCTCCTCCTGGGAGAGCTGGCGCGCGGCGCGCTCGTCCACCGACGCGTGCCCCCGTGCGGCGGCACGCCCAGCGCGCACCGCCTCCTCCGCGATCACGGCGATCGTCGCGTCGTAAGCGGCCTCGAGGCCCGCCTCGAACAGCAGCGGAACCTCCACCACGGCGGCCCGCGGGGCCGGCTCCTGCGTACGGGCGTGCTCGAGCCAGCCGGCGACGCGTGCGCCGACCATCGGCCACACGACGCCCTCGAGCCACTGCCGGTCCTGCGGGTCGGCGAACGCCCGCTGCGCCACCGCCGAGCGATCGACCACACCGCCGGGCGCGACCTCCAGGCCGAAGCGCCCGACCACGGCGTCGCGCAGCTCGTCACCTTCGTAGAGCTCGTGGACGACAGCGTCCGAGGAGAGCACCGACGCTCCCAGCCGCTCGAGCGCCTTCAGCGCAGTCGACTTGCCCGACCCCAGGCCACCGGTAAGCCCGACGAAGGGAACGGCAGATCGCACCGTCGCAGAAACCCGCTCTGGCGGGTCAGTCCTGCTGGGCGGGCTCTGCGTCTGCGGCGAGCTCGGGCTCGGCCGTCGTCTCGCCCTGCTCCGGAGCCGCGGCCGCGGTGTCCTCGGCGGTGGCGAGCTCAGGGTCAGGCGTCTCGGCCACAGCCTCCACGGCTGCCTCCGGGGCCTGCTCCAGCTCCACCGCGGCCTCGGGTGCCTCGGCGACCTCGGCCTCGGTGGGCGCGTCGGCGATCTCGGGCTCGCTGGGCGCCTCGGCGACCTCGGCCTCGACCACTCCGGCCTCGACGACAGTCTCGGGGGCCTGCGCGTCGACCTCGGCGTCGTGGGCGAGCGCGGTCTCGTCGTCCAGCTCGACCGGCTCGGGCGCGGGTTCGCCGGGACGGGACACCGGCAGCAGCTGGTCCTCGACCCGCTTGGCCGACAGCGACAGGCGCCGGCGCTCGGAGTCGATCTCGAGGATCTTCACGCGGATCTCGTCGCCCGGGTGGACGATCTCGCGCGGGCTCTCGACGTGGTGCGGGGCAAGCTCTGAGATGTGCACGAGTCCCTCGACGCCGTCGAGGATCTCGACGAACGCGCCGAACGTGACGACCTTGGTGACCTTGCCGGCGAGCTCGTCGCCGACGTTGTACGTGTCGACGATCCGCTGCCACGGGTCCTCCTGGGTCTGCTTGAGACCCAGCGAGATGCGCTGGCGGTCGCGGTCGATGTCGAGCACCTTCACCTTGACGGTGTCGCCGATGTTGAGGATCTCGCTCGGATGGTTCACGTGCGACCAGGAAAGCTCGGAGATGTGGATCAGCCCGTCGATGCCGTCGAGGTCGACGAACGCGCCGAAGTCCACGATGTTGGAGATCTGCCCCTCCACGACGAGGCCCGGCTGCAGGCGGTCGAGGATCTGCTGGCGAACCTCCTTGCGCTCCTCCTCGAGGACCGCGCGGCGCGAGAGGACCACGTTGTTGCGCGAGCGGTTGAGCTCGATCACCTTGGTCTCGATCTTCGTGCCCATGTATTCGTCGAGGTTCGGCACGCGGCGGATGTCGACGAGCGACGCGGGCAGGAAGCCGCGCACGCCGAGGTCGATGATCAGGCCGCCCTTGACGACCTCGATGACCGTTCCCTCGACCGGCTCGCCGGACTCGGCGGCGGTTTCGATGCGGCGCCAGGCCTTCTCGAAGCGGGCGCGCTTCTTCGACATGATCAGGCGACCGTCCTGGTCCTCCTTGGTCATGACGATCGCGTCGACCTCCTCGCCGAGGTGAACCTCCTCGTTCGGGTCGAC
The DNA here is from genome assembly GCA_964588985.1 of uncultured Solirubrobacteraceae bacterium. GTDB lineage: Bacteria > Actinomycetota > Thermoleophilia > Solirubrobacterales > Solirubrobacteraceae > Palsa-744. The sequence continues at coordinate 134,450 of CAZPQW010000002.1, read as the reverse complement.
CGACTTGCGAATCGAGAGCTCGTTCGCGGGGATGACGCCCTCGGACTTGTAGCCGATGTCCACGAGGACCTCGTCCTTGTCGATCCGGACGACGTGGCCGGTTACGACCTCGCCCTCCTCGATCGCCCGGAACGTGGCGTCGTAGTTGGGCACGATCTGCCCGTCGATTTCGAGCAGAAGTCCGTTTGACCCATCGACCACGCGGGCCTGGGGGTTCTCCATCAGCGTTTGCACCGGGCGAAGCGTAGCGCAGCCGTATCATTGCCGGCGACATGCCTGTTCGAGCGACGAAGCGGGGAGCGGCCCGTACCCGCTTGGAACGCGACTGCGACGTGCTCGTATGTGGCTCCAGCTTTGCGGGTCTGGCGGTTGCACGCGAGCTTGCGCGGACGGGCGCGAAGGTGCTCGTGATCGACCGCTACGAGATCGGCGAGCGCCAGACGTCGGCGTGCGCGATGCCCACGTTGTGGCTCGAAGCACTCGACCTGATGGGCTCGCTGCGCCAGAGCTTCGACGAGATCGTGGTGCACACGCCGTTTCGCACGTCGCGCTGGCAGCTGCCGTGGTCGTTCTCGACGTTCGACTACCGCGAGCTGTGCGCGCTGCTGTGGGGGCAGTCGGATTCGCCGGACGTGGAGTTCGAGACCGCGACGGTCAGCGGACGGTCGGGTTTCGTCGTGCAGACCGACCGGGGCGAGCTGAGCGCGCCTTTGATCGTGGACGCGCTCGGCTGGCGGCGCGTGCTGTCCAACGCCACGCCGATCCAGCCGCCGAACGCGCGCCTGTCGCGCGGCCTGGAGGTCCACCCGCCGGGCAGCGGACCGGACCTGGAGCTGTGGATCGACGCGAGCTACGTCCGCGCGGGCTACGGCTGGAGCTTCCCCGCTGATGACGAGCTGCGTGTGGGAGTCGGCTCGTTCTGGCCCTCGCACCACGTCAAGGAGCCCACCGTGAGGCTCGCGCGCGACCTCGGCCTGCCGCCCGAGGGCTACCAGGGCAACTGGATTCCCCACCAGCTGCGCGACGCGGTCGAGGACGAGGTGTTCTTCGCGGGCGACTCGGCCGGGCACTGTCTCCCACTGACCGCGGAGGGCATTCGCACCGCGCTGTACTTCGGCCTCGCCTGCGGGCGCGAGCTGAGCGACATCGTCGCTGGGCGCCAGACCCGCCAGCAGGCGCTCGCCCGCTACGGTGCGTTCTCGGCGGCGCACGAGCGCAAATACCGCTGGCTGTTGAACGTGCAGCGCGCGGTCGGGCAGATGACGCCGAGCAGAGCGGTCACAGCGGCGGTGGCGGCGGTCGAGAACCGGCGCATCGCGGCGTGGAGCTTCAGCCACTACCTCGACATCGCGCCGCCTTCGTTCGTGGGCGCCACGCCGCGCAGACCTCGTGTCACGCTGGAGCCGGCCGCGGCCCACTGAGCGGACCGCGGCCCTCTCCTCACTCTCGCTCAGGCGACCCTGCGCAGGCTCGGCCGGTTCGTCTCGAGCGCCGCGAGCGCGAGACGGCTCGCCTCGATCGCGCTCGCCCACGAGACCTCCGCCAGCAGACCGGGCGCCGCGACCATGTCCCCGGCCAGAAACACGCCGTCGCCGCGGTCTACCGCAGGCCGGTCGCGCCACGTCTTGCCGGGCATGTCGAGCGCACCACTGCGCGCGTCCATCACCTGCCGACGGCGCCAGGTCTCGCGCTCGCGCCAGTCCACCAGGCCGACGTCGAGCAGACGCTCCAAGCGCAGCGCCGCCTGATCCGCGCTCTCCTGCGGACGAATCGGCATCTGTGCCTGGACGAGATCCTCGCCGTCGGGCGAGATCGACGGGTTGAAGGTCGAGTAGCGCCCGATCCAACCCGACTCATCCATGTCTGAGACGATCGAGGGGTCGCCCCTGCGCTGACGCAGCCCGATATCGAGACAGAGCGTGTTGCCGCTCTTCCAGCTGAGACCGTCGTCGCCGAGCAGCTCGCGCGCGTGGTCCAGCTCGGTCGCGAGGACCGTCGGCGAGTCGGGCAACTCCAGTAGACGGGTCCCCGTCTGCACGTCGACTCCGAGCTCGCGCACCCGCCGCTCGAGCGAAGCTACGAGCGCGCTCCAGCCGCCGACGGGATAGCGCACGATCGTCGGAACGCTCATCAGCAGCCGCACGGCGTGCGGCCAGACGAACGCGGCCGAGAGCTCGCCGGGATCGTGATGGAAGGTGTATACGCCGCACGCCGAGGAGAGCATCTCGGCGGTGCGCTCGTCGGTGTGGCTCGCCGCCCATGTGCGGAAGTCGACATCGACGGGCGCTTCACGGCCGCGAAGGCGCAACACCTTCGGCAGCGCGGCCAGCGGCGGCGTGCGGCGCAGGCTTCCGTCGATCCGCAGCCGCACCCCGGTGAGCCGTGGGGTGACATGTTCGGGGAGGATGTCGCGCTCGCGCATCCATCGCCAGAACGGCCCGTCGTACACCGCGTGCGGCCCTAGGTTCGCCTTGTAGGGACCATCGGTGCTGCGGGCTCGCCCGCCGAGCTGGCTGTGCGCCTCGATCAGGCTCACGCGAGCCCCCTCTTCGGCGCACGTGATCGCGGCGGTGAGTCCCGCTATGCCCGCGCCTACGATCGTGATGCCCTTTGTTGCACTGCCATTGCCGTGGCTCATGGCGAAGCCTCCTTGGGGAAGCCGGCGACTGTCGCGCCGGTCAGAGGGATGCTCGATGTTCTGCAAGGTAAACCCAGACTGGCCTGCTTTACAGTTCCAGTCATGAACGATCCGACAGGACCAGTTGGCCGGCGGCGCGCACCGGGACTGCTCGTCGAACTCGACCGCGGCGGCGATCTGCCGCTGCACGAGCAGATCGAGCGCGCGCTGCGCGAGCGGATCCGCTCGGGAGCGCTGCGAAGCGACACGCGGTTGCCCTCGACGCGTGTGCTCGCGCAGGAACTGGGCGTCTCCCGCGGCGTCGTCACCGAGGCCTACGGTCAGCTTGCCGCGGAGGGCTATCTGGCGACGAGCCAGGGGGCTCCCGTGCGTGTCGCCAGAGCCGTTCGGACCGCCAGCCCGCGCGCGCCGGCCCGGTCGCTGCTGGAGAGCTTCCCCTATCACTTCCACCCCGGCCTTCCCGACCTCTCCCGTTTCCCGCGCGAGGCATGGCTGCGCTCGCTGCGCGCCGCGCTGCGCGACGCGCCGTTGGCGGGCGTCGGCTACGGCGACCCACGAGGGGTGCCCGAGCTGCGTGAAGCGCTCGCCGGATATCTCGGGCGCGTGCGCGGCGTCGATGCAGATCCCGAGCACACGCTCGTATGCACCGGCTTCATGCAGGCCTTCTCGCTGCTCTGCCGTACCCTGCGCGGCCGCGGCGTGGAGCGCTTCGCGCTCGAGGACCCCGGCTGGCACACGCACCGCTTGATCATCGAGAACGCGGGCATGGAGGTCGTGCCGATCCCAGTCGACGCGGACGGCCTACGCGTCGACGTGCTCGCTCGGACAGACGCGGCCGCGGTGCTCGTCACGTCCGCTCATCAGTTCCCCACCGGCGCGGTGCTTGCGCCGGAGCGGCGGGCGGCGCTGATCGAGTGGTCCGAGGACGAGCGGCTGATAGTCGAGGACGACTATGACGCCGAGTACCGCTACGACCGCGTGGCCGTGGGCGCTCTGCAGGGGCTGGCCCCCGAGCACGTCGTCTACATCGGCTCAGCGAGCAAGCGCCTGGCGCCCGGCATGCGTCTGGGCTGGACGTTGATGCCCTCGTGGCTCGCCTGGGAGCTGACGGCTGCCAAGGCCGTCGAGGATGGCGGCTCGGAGACAATCGGGCAGCTCGCCCTGAGCGACTTCATCCGCCGTGGCGAGCTCGACCGCCATCTGCGGCGCATGCGCCTGCGCTATCAGCGTCGGCGCGAGGCGCTGCTGGAGTCGCTCGCGCGCTGGCTGCCGCAGGGACGCGTGAGCAGCCACGGAGCCGCTGGGCTGTTCGAGCTCGTCGAGCTGCCCGATGAGGTGGACGAGGCGGCGCTCCTGCGGGCCGCGGCGGCGCGAGGCGTGGGAATGGAGGGGCTCTCCTGGCACCGTTTCACGCCCGGCGGCCCTCCGGGGCTGCTGCTCGGCCACGGCAACCTGTCCGAGCCCGCCATCGATCAAGGCATCCACCTGCTCGGCGAGGCGCTCTACGACGCGTCTTGGAACGGGTTCTCCACACGGACCGAGCCGATCAGCTGACCGTCGTCGAGGTCCCGCTCATCGTCATTTGCGCACCACCAGCACAACCCCCACCAACAGCAGCACCAACCCGATCGCCCGCGGCGCGGCGATGTGCTGCTTGGCGATGCCGAACAGGCCGAAGCGGTCGATCGCGACGGCCACGGCGAGCTGACCGGCGACGACGATCGCGGTGAGGCCGCTCGCTCCGAGCGTGCGCACGGTGAGCAGCGCTACGACGACGAAGAACGCGCCGAGCAGCCCGCCGATCAGCGCCCACCACGGCGCCCGTGGAGCGTGGGCGATGCTCCCCAGCCCGCCGCTTGAGATCCCCGCGACCAGCAGCAGCGCGACGAGGCCCACGAGGAACGACACGGTGGCCGCCTGCAGGCTGCCGATCTGACGGCCGAGGCGCGCGTTGATCGGCGCCTGCATCCCGACGAAGCCGCCCGCGGCGACCGCCAGCAGCACAGCCAGACCGCGGCTCACTTCGCCTCCAGCCAGGTACGCCCCGCGCCGATGTCGACAGCCATCGGCGGCTCGCGATCCCCCCACACGCCGCACATCTCGCGCTCGATCAGCTCGCGTGCGGCGTCCGTCTCCTCCGGCGGGCCTTCGAACAGCAGCTCGTCGTGAATCGTCAGCAGCAGCTTCGTCTGAAGCGTCGACTCCGCGAGCGCGCGGTGGCAGTTGACCATCGCGAGCTTGATGATGTCCGCGGCGGTGCCCTGGATGACGGTGTTCACAGCGAGGCGCTCGCCGAGTGTGCGCACCTGATAGTTGCGGGCTCGGATCTCGGGGATCTGGCGCCGGCGGCCCCACAGCGTCGTCACGTCGCCGGTCTCCTTCGCGCGCTCGATCGTCTCCGCCATGAAGCGCGCGACCGCGGGGAAGCGCTCGAGGTAGGCGTCGATGAACTCCTTCGCCTCCGCGCGCGGGATGTTCAGGCGATCGGCGAGGCCGAAGTCGGAGAGGCCGTAGACGATCCCGTAGTTGATCATCTTCGCCTTCGAGCGCATCCCCGGGTCGATGTCCTTCGCCTCCACACCGAACACGCGCGACGCTGTCGCCGTGTGCACGTCCTCGCCGCGGGCGAAGATCTCCATCAGCACGTCCTCGCCGGCCGCGTGCGCGAGCACGCGCAGCTCGATCTGCGAGTAGTCGGCGGAGATCAGCGACATCCCCTCCTCGGCCTCGAAGCAGCCGCGGATCTCGCGTCCGAGTGGAGTGCGGATGGGGACGTTCTGCATGTTGGGGTTGGTGCTCGACAGGCGCCCGGTCTGCGCGACCGCCTGCAGGAACGTGGTGTGGATGCGCGAGCGCTCGTCCACGAGCTGGGGCAGCACGTCGAGGTAGGTCTTGATCAGCGTGGAGAGCTCGCGCCAGCGCTCGATCTTCGGCACGATCTCGTGCTCTGAGCGGATCGCCTGCAGCACGCGCGCGTCGGTGGAGAAGCCGGTCTTGCCGCGGCGCTTGCGCGACAGGCCGAGCTTCTCGAACAGGATCTCCCCGAGCTGCTGGGGCGAGGAGATCAGGAACTCCGTTTCGGCCAGCTTGAAGATGTCGCGTTCGAGGCCGTCGATCTCCGTGCGCACGCGCCCGGTGATCTCCCCGAGCCGCTCGACGTTGAGCCGCACCCCGAGCAGCTCCATCTCGCGCAGCACCGCCACAAGCGGCAGCTCGATCTCGCGCATCAGCGGCTCCAGGCCCCGCTCGGCGATCTGCTCGCGCTGCCACGTCGCGAGCGCCCCCAGCAGGATCGCCTCGGCCGCGACCGGGTCCTTCTCGTCGCTGACCATGCCGCGCTCCTCGCACAGCTCCGCGAACGGGTAGCCACGTCTGGCGGGCTCGAGCAGGTAGGCGCCCAGCAGCGTGTCGTGCGCAAGCGACGGCGGGACCGTGCGAAGCGCCTTCGCGTCGTGTGCGACAACGGGACGATCGCCGCACGCCGCGACGACCTCCTCCGGACCGGCGCACTCCCCCACCAGCACCTCCCCCTCGGCCGCCGCCGCGAAGCGCCACGCTGGCCCGTCGGCGAACAGCTCGCCCTCGGGGGCCTCGCTCGCGCGGACCACCACGCACAGCTCGCCGGTCGCGGCGCCGAGACGCGCGATGTCCTTCGGCGCTCCGGCTCTGACCCGCGCCTTGAGCGTCACCTGCGCGGCCGGCACGGGCGCCGCCACCTCGGGGTCGCCGAGCGCCTCCTCCAGCCGCCGCAGCGGGTCGCGCAACTCGTACTCGCGGAAGAACTCACGCACGCGCGAGCGGTCGGGCTCCTGCGCGGCCTCGAGCGCGATGTCGACGTCGACCGCCACGTCGCGCTGGACGGTCGCGAGGCTCTTGGACACGCGTGCGTTCTCCGCGTACTCGAGGAGGTTCTGTTTGCGCTTGGCGCCTTTGATCTCCTCGACGCTCGCGAGCACCTGCTCGAGCGTGCCGAAGCTCTGGATCAGCTCGCTCGCGGTCTTGTCGCCGATGCCGGGGACGCCGGGGATGTTGTCGGAGGTGTCGCCCTTCAGCCCGTAGAAGTCGGGGATCAGCTCCGGTGGGATGCCGTAGCGGTCGATCACCGCCTGGCGGTCGTAGATCTTCGTGTCGGTGATCCCGCGCGCGGTCGCCATCACCTTCACGAGGCCCCGCCCGTCGATCAGCTGGAAGGCGTCGCGGTCGCCGGTGACGATCATCACCGGCACCGGGGGGTCGGCCTTCAGCGCGCGCTCCGCGAGCGAGGCGATCACGTCGTCCGCCTCGTAGCCCTCGACCCTCACGTTGCGGTAGCCGAACGCGTCGACGAGCGGTTCCATCGCCGGCCACTGCTGCTTGAGCAGGTCGGGGCGCGACTGGCGCTGGGCCTTGTATTCGGGAAACAACTCGGTGCGACCCGAGGTGCCGGCGTCCCACGCGACCACCGTCGGACACACGCCGTACTCGGTGACGATCTTCACGAGCATCGAAGCGAACCCGAAGATCGCGTTCGTGGGCACGCCCGTCGATGTCGCGATCGACTCTGGCAGCGCAAAGAACGCCCGGTACACGAGGCTCGGGCCGTCGATCAGGAACAGGCGCTTGTCCTCCATCGCCTGAGCACTCTACGAGGAGCCGCCGACCGTCGCCCTGGAGAGGCGTGGCACCCGAACAAGTGCTCGCGGCGTATACCTCCTAACATCCCCGCCGCCAACAACTGAGGGAGCAGGAGTCCGTGAGCGCCACCCCAAGCGCGCAGTATCGCCTGAACATCCGCGTCAAGCTGGAGGACAGCTCGGGCATCCTCGGGCGGGTGACGACCGCGATCGGCGAGGCGGGCGGCATCGTCGCCGCCGTCGACCTGGTCGAAGTCCACGGAGCCCACAGCCTGCGCGACATCGTCGTCGACGCCTCCGGGCGCGCGCACTGGGAGCAAATCCTCGGCGCGATCGGCGCGATCGACGGCGCCGAGGTGGTCGACACCACCGACCGCACGTTCCTGCTGCACGTGGGCGGCAAGATCGAGCAGCACAACAAGCACCCCCTGAAGACCCGCGACGACCTCTCGATGGCCTACACCCCCGGTGTGGCGCGCGTGTGCCACGCGATCCACGACGACCCGGACAAGGCGTTCCAGTACACGATCAAGCGCAACACGGTCGCGGTGATCTCCGACGGCACCGCGGTGCTCGGCCTCGGCGACATCGGCCCGCGCGCGGCGATGCCGGTGATGGAGGGCAAGTGCTGCCTCTTCAAGGAGTTCGCCAACGTTGACGCGTTCCCGATCTGCCTCGACACGAAGGACCCCGACGAGATCGTGCGGACCGTCAAGCTGCTCGCGCCGGGCTTCGGCGGTATCAACCTCGAGGACATCTCCGCGCCGCGCTGCTTCGAGATCGAGCAGCGCCTGATCGACGAGCTCGACATCCCCGTCTTCCACGACGACCAGCACGGGACCGCGGTGGTCGTGATGGCCGCGCTGCTGAACGCGGTGAAGCTCACCGGACGCAACCTCGCCGACCTGCGCGTGCTCGTCATCGGCCTCGGCGCGGCCGGCGTGGCGGTCACGAAGATCATGCTCGCGGCCGGCGTGACGCACATCGTCGGCGCCGACTCGCAGGGCGCCCTGCACGTCCAGCGCGAGGACTACCTGAGCGACACGATGACCCCGATCAAGCGCTGGTACGCGGAGTCGACGAACCCCGACTGCCGCGCGGGCAAGCCCGCGGACGTGATCGACGGCGCCGACCTCGTGATCGGCCTCTCCGGCGCCCGAGTTCTGCCCCCCGAGTCGCTCGCGCGCATGAACAAGGACGCGATGGTCTTCGCGATGGCCAACCCGACCCCCGAGATCAACCCCGAGGAGGCCGGTCCGTACGTGAGGATCATGGCGACCGGGCGCTCGGACTACCCCAACCAGATCAACAACGTGCTGTGCTTCCCGGGGATCTTCCGCGGCGCGCTCGACGTGCGCGCGCCGCAGATCACCGAGCCGATGAAGATGGCCGCCGCGCAGGCGATCGCCGCGATCGTCTCCGAGAGCGAGCTGCACGAGGACTACATCATCCCGTCGGTGTTCAACAGGGAGGTGGCGCCCGCGGTGGCGGCCGCGGTCGCCGACCAGGCGCGCAAGGCGGGCACCGCGCTCGCGGGACACGAGGTGGGCTTCGCCCAGGGCGACACGGAGACCATGAGCGTAGGTCCGGCCGGCGCGAGCACCGGCGACGGCCGCGCATGAGGAGCTGAACGCGTTGAGCGCGCCGCGGGTGGTCGTGACCGGAGCGACGGGGTTGATCGGCCCGCAGCTGGTCGCGGAGCTGCTCGCACAGGGCGCCGATGTCACGGTTCTGACTCGCGAGCCGGACCGCGCGCGGGCGAAGCTGGGAGAGGTCACGGCGCTCGCCTGGGACCCGATGTCAGAGCACGCGCCGGTCGAGGCGCTCGCCGGCCGCGACGCGGTGGTGCACCTCGCGGGAGCGCCTGTGGCGCAGCGCTGGAGCGCCGAGGCGAAGCGCGCGATCCGCGAGAGCCGCGTGACCGGCACGCGCAACCTGCTCGCCGGACTGGCCGCGGTCGAGGACGCGCACCGCCCACGCACACTCGTCAGCTCCTCGGCGATCGGCTACTACGGCGCGCACGGCGAGGAGCCGCTCGACGAGGACGCGCCGCCCGGCGCGGACTTCCTCGCGCAGGTGTGTGTCGAGTGGGAGGCCGAGGCGGCCAGGGCGGGCTCGCTGGGCGTCCGCGTGGTGCAGGTGCGCACCGGCATCGTGCTCGACGCCGCGGGCGGCGCGCTCGGCAAGATGCTCACGCCCTTTCGCCTCGGCGTCGGCGGCCCGGTGGCGGGCGGGCGCCAGTACATGTCGTGGATCCACGCCGAGGACGTCGTCGGGATGATGCTCACGGCGATCGAGGACGAGCGCTGGAGCGGCCCGATCAACGCGACCGCGCCCGAACCGGTCACGAACGCGGCCTTCTCGCACGCGCTCGGCAGGGCTCTTCACCGCCCGTCGCTCCTGCCCGTGCCGGGCTTCGCGCTGCGGGCGCTCTACGGCGAGATGGCAGAGATCGTCACCACCGGCGCGCGCGCGGTCCCAGCCAAGGCGCTCGTGCTCGGATACGAGTTCCGCCACGCCCAGCTCGAGCCCGCGCTGCGGGCGGCGCTCTCCTAGCGTCCCGGGCGCGGCTCAGGCGGGCACCGCGACGCGGTCTGTCTTGCCGTCGGGGCGGTTCTGCGTCTCGATGATCACCCGGCACGGGCGCCGGCTCAGCAGGTACGCCGCGGTCGGGCCGATCCGCTGCTCGCCCGCGGGCGCATGGATCGTCGACCAGTAGATCACGTCCGATCCGACCCGTTCGGCTTCCTCAACGAGCGCGGATCCGGGGTTGCGAGTACGTATCAGGCCGGTGTGGATCTTGATCCCCGCGCGTTTGGCCTGGATGCGCGCGCTCTCGAGCACCGAGCGGCCGTGCGCCTCCTCCTCCTCCAGGCCGGCCTCCAGGGAGAGCTGGCTCGGCACGGGCAGCACGTAGATCGCATACACCACCCCCTCTTCGCCGATCAGCTTCGCCGCGCCGCGCAGCGCCGATGCGCTCACGTCGTCGCCGAAGATCGGCACCAGCGCCGTGCGGTACTCGAGCTCCTCGAAGTCTGGGGGGCGTTCGGGGCGCGGTATGCGGTAGGAGTCGCGGAGGTTGAGGCCCTGTCGCTTGCGATAGACGTAGTAGCCGCCCATCCCCAGGATCATCCAGGGGATGCCGATCGTGCGCGCCTCGCCGTGCAGCGCGACGACGGCGCACCACGCTGCGAACGTGCCGATCGCGCCGAGCACCGCCGTCAGCGGGATCGAGCGGCCGCGGATCATCACGTTCCACGGCATCCGGTAGGGGCGCTCGCGGTCGGGCTGGGAGAAGCGCAGCGCGACCACCGACACGTGCGCGGTCGTGAACGACAGCATCGCGCCGAACGAGTACAGGTTGCCCAGCAGCGTCGTTTCGCCCGGCAGGATCAGCAGCCCCGCGAGGATCGAGAAGAACACGATCGTGAACCACGGGGTGCGGAACTTCGGGTGCAGGTTGGAGAAGATGCTCGGCAGCTGGCGGTGCTCCGACAGCGACCACGACAGCCGCGAGATCCCGATCAGGCCGGCGTTCGTCGCGATGAACAGGATCGTCGCGGCGAGCACCCCGACGTAGTCTTTGGCGATCGTCAGCACCGTGCCGTGCAAGCCGAGGCGCGTGATGATCCCCAGCACGGGGTCGTTTTCGAAGTGGCCGCCGAGCGCGGTGGCGTAGCCGGGATGGCTGTACGTTTCCAGCAGCTGAGGGCTGTAGCCGATGCCGTGGTGGATGACCGGCAGCGCGGAGAGCGCCACGACCGAGATCCCCGCGTACACGCCGAGCACGGCGATCAGCACGAGGTTGACCGCCTTGGGGATGTCCCGGCCAGGGTCGCGCGACTCCTCGGCCATGTTCGACACGGTCTCGATCCCCGTGTAGGCGACCATCGCGACCGACAGCGCGAAGATCAGGTTGTGCCACGAGGGAGCCGTGCCGAGGTGCACCTGGTTGACGAGCAGCGACGGGTTCAGCACCAGCACGGCTCCTAGACCGACGAGGAGCACCTGGGTGCACAGGTCGGCGACCGCGAGGAACAGGTTGAGCTTCGCCGACTCTCCCAGCCCGCGGATGTTGAGCGCGGCGAGCAGCACGATCGTGACGATCCCGCCGATGATGTCGCCGGGGTTGTGGGTGAGGCTCGGGAAGAACGCGCCGAGGTAGTGCGGCACGAAGAACGCGGAGATCGCGATCGTGATGATGTAGTCGAGGCTCAACGCCCAGCCGGCGAAGAACGAGACCACGTCGTTGAACGCGTGGCGCGCGAACGACGAGGAGCCTCCGGCCTCGGGGAACATCGAAGCGCCCTCCGCGTAGGTCTTCGCGGTGAGCACGAACAGTCCGCCCGCGAACATGAACACGACCGGCGTGAGCCCGAGCGCGTAGCCCGCGACGAGCCCAAGTGCGTAGTAGATCGAGGAGCCGACGTTGCCGTAGGCGGTGGCGAAAAGGCCGGGAACGCCAACGGATCGCCGCAGTCCGTGCTCTGAGAGGCGCGCCATCGGCTCGGGAGGCTATCGATCCCCACCCACCCTGCAAAATCCCGTGCACCGCAGCCGCCAAAGCAGGAACGCACCGTATGATCCCGACGAGCCGCGGCACTACTGCACTGCCGACAGCTCCGATTCAACACTATGGAAACCGCGCGACGCGAAAACTACGACTCCGGTGAGCACTTCGTGCTCGAATACGGCGAGCTGCGCTTCACCTTCAACGAGACCGATTTCTCCGAGCGCTGCGAGCAGGCGGCGCTGAAGCTCGGATTCGTCGGCGGGCGGCTCGGCGAGGAGGAGCTCGAAGACCTCGTCAACCTCGCCGTCAACGGCGAGATCTCAGAGCCCGCGTCGGCCCTCGGCGAGCACGTCAACGACTGCTGGCCCGAGCTCGTCGGCCCGGCCGAGCGCTCGCTCGTGCACTGGCTGCGGCGTCTCGTGTTCCGCGGCGCGTGGCTCGACCAGCGCGTCAAGGAGGGCGAGCTGACCGTCAGCTTCGACGAACAGAGCGGCACGTTCGCCTACGTCCAGCCCGAACGCAGCCATGAGCCGATCGAGCTCGCCCCCGAGCCCTCATGGGGCCGCGTCGCATATAGGGGCTGACGAGCAGAGGGACGAACCCGCCGCTCGCACACATCTCTTTCTCTAGGAAGCCTCTATGGCGTCGGTCCGCGCCTTGGCGATCGCCTCGGCGCCGTCATCGCCGACGAGCAGCTCGGGCCTGAGCGTGCCGCTGTTGACCAGGTCGACGATCGGCACGCGGCCGGTCGACTTGAGCGCGATCACCGTCGTCTCCCCTCCGAGCGGCTGGGATGCCGTGGCGATCACCGTCAGCGAGCCGCCCTCGCGCAGGTTGCGCGCGGCGGCGAGCGCCTTGCGCGCGGCGTGCGGGTTGAGCCCGTCGAGGCTGTCGATCAACACAACCGCTTTGCCGCCGCGTGCAGCGACGCGCTTGGCAGCGTCGATCGCGCGCTCGATCGCCTGCCCCTGCGAGTCCGAGGAGGCGGCGAAGCTGAGCGACGCCACCGGAGCGAGCGGGCCCTCCTGCCACTGGGAGATCTCCTCCGGCCGGGCGCCAGCGAGCACGAGACTGACGTCGAGGTCCTCGCGGCCGCCGAGGGCGTCGAGCAGGCGCCTCAACGTCTCGCTCTTGCCGACGTGGCGAACACCCACGATCACCGCGCGCGAGCCGAGCCCCAGCGGCGTGAGCCAGTCGATCGCCTCGAGCGTCGCGTCCTTGGAGTCCAGTTTGAGCCACTCGCTCGGCCAGCTCACGGGCAGATCGTCATAGCGGCCGCCGTCGGAGACCTCATCGGCGGATGTGCCGTTGATCGTGTCGATGCGGACCAGCGACGGGTAGCGCTCCGAGCGACGGGGCGTGCGCACCGGGCCGGTCACGCGGTCGCCGCTCACCAGCTCGCAGCGGCGCACCTGCGCGGCGGAGATGTACACATCGTCGTCCGAGGGCTCCGGCGGGTCGACTCGTAGGAACGCAGAGCCGTTGCCCAGCACCTCGACCACGCCGGCCGCGATCCGGCCGGTGCTCTCCGAGTCGCCCGCGTCGCTGTCGGCGTCATCGCCCGAGGAAGTGGAGCGCGTGGAGGAAGACCTCCCGGCGCCGCCCCGCGCGCTCCTGCCGCCACGGCCGCGGCGCGCTGCGCCCGTCGATGTACGCGAAGGGCTTTCGTCCTTATCCGGGCTGCTGTCGACGTCGGACTTCTCGTCGGCCTCGTCGTCCTGCGCCTTCGCGGCCGCGCCGGCCGGGCGGCGTGTGCGTGGCGAGCGACGTCTGCGCGGGCGCGCCTCGCCCTCGCCGTCGTCGTTGTCGGAGCTCTTCTCAGCTCCGTTGGAGCTGGGGCTCTCCTCTCCGAGGATCGCGTCGATCAGGTCCGCCTTGCGCAGTCGTCTGAACCCGTCGAGACCGATCTGGTCCGCGATCGTGTGCAGGTCGGCGAGAGGACTTGCCTCCAGCTCGGAGCGCTCGAGTACTGCCATGGTGTTCCTTCTTTCGTTGTGGAGGGGCGGTTGGCGTCCCGTCGCGTTGGACAGCGGCGGGCACCCGTTGGTTGATCCTCAGCGTAGCGTCTCGCGCGGCGAAGGCTCGTGTCGGATTTCCTCGGTCAGCGCGAGATCCCTGCTCGGCTGCAGCTCACCGGCGAGCGCGGAGCGGACGGTGAGGAAGTCCGCGGCGGCCGCGACGTCGTGCACGCGGAAGATGTGCGCGCCCCGCTCGACCCCGAATGCGAGCGCCGCGAGCGTCCCCGCGAGGCGGTCGCGCGGCGCTCTGCGCGTGAGCGCGCCGACGAAGTCCTTGCGCGAGATCGCCATCAGCAGCGGGCGTCCGAGCTCGTGCAGGCGGGCTGTGTGGCGCAGCAGCTCGATCGTCTGCGCGGGCGTCTTCGCGAAGTCCGGCCCGGGGTCGAGGATCAGCTGCTCGGGATCGACGCCGCGCGAGCAGGCGAGCGCCACGCGCTGCTGGAGGAAGGCGAGCACCTCGCCGGTCACGTCCGCGTAGAGGTCTGGGTCCTGCAGCCGTTCGCGCGGCGCCGCGCGGGTGTGCATCACCACTAGCGCCGCGCCCGTCCGCGCGCAAACGTCCGCGAGCCGCGGGTCGAGCAGGCCGCTCACGTCGTTGACGATCCGAGCCCCCGCGGCGATCGCGGCGCTCGCCACGTCCGGCTTGTACGTGTCCACCGACACGACCGCGCCGAGCTCGCCCGCGACGCGCTCGACCAGCGGCGCCACGCGCTCGATCTCCTCTTCGATCTCGACCGGCGGGCGACCCGTCGATGCGGACTCGCCGCCGATGTCGAGGATGTCGGCACCCGCGGCAAGCAGCTCCGCCGCGAGCTTGCTCTGCGCGTCGAGGCTCGCGTGCAGCCCGCCGTCGCTGAACGAGTCCGGCGAGGCGTTCACGATGCCCATCAGCCACGGCCGCGATCCCAGCTCGAGCGTGAGGTCGGCCGCGCGCACGCGGTGCTCGGGCGCCCTCACCACTCGGCGTCCGGCGTCACGGCGGCGGTGTCCTCCTCGACGGGGGCCTCAGGACGATCGACCTCGGCGACGATTCCCTCCGCGAGCGCCTCGTCCGCGAAGCGGGCCAGCTCGAGGCGCAGCCGCTCCTCGTCCCAGCCGAGCTCGTGCGCGAGGACATCCCCGACCAGCTCGACCGGACTCGACCCGGCGGCCGGCGCCGGCACGGTCAGCTCCCGCGCCGCCAGCAGCCCCAGGCGGGTGCGCCTGAGCAGCACGTCGCCGATCGAGCGCGCCTGCTCGTGGCGCGCGGCGAGCGCCACCTCGGCCAGCAGGTCGGGGCGGCCCGCGACGATGGGTTGGGCCAGTTCGCCGCGCTCGGCTGCGAGGGCGAGCACGTCGTGGGCTGCGTGGCCGTAGCGGGCGGCGAGCGCGCGGTAGGAATGCTCGGGCACGCCCTCAACGCGCGGCAGCTCGTCGGCGGCGATCGTCTGGCCGAGCGGGATCTCGTGCGTGCGGCAGGGCGCGTCGCGGGCGTCGCGCTCGACGAGCCTGTCGACGGTCATCTTCGCCATCCGCCGCCACGTGGTGAGCTTGCCGCCGGTGATCGTGATCATCCCCGAGGAGGTCTCGTAAAGCTCCGCCTTGCGCGAGATGTCGACCGACTTCTTCGGGTCGCCCGTGGAGATCAGCGGCCTCACGCCCGCGAACGCACCCGTGAGGTCGCCGGGGCCGAAGTCGGTGGCGAAGAACTCGTTGACCGCGTCGAGCAGGTAGTCGACGTCGTCGTTCGACGGGCGGATGTGCTCGAGCGAGCCGCCCTCCTCGTAGTCGTTGTCGGTGGTGCCCACGAGCGTGTGCCCGAGCCACGGCAGCGCGAAGATCGAGCGCCCGCCGCCGGCGGGGACGATCGCGCCGCCGATCAGCGGGAGGTCCTCGTGCCTGAGCGTCACGTGCGTGCCGCGGCTGGGCCGGATGCGCGGCAACTCGGCCTCCTCGTGCAGCTCCCGCGGGCGCAGCTGGTCGGCCCACACGCCGGTCGCGTTGACCACGTTCGCCGCGCGCACGTCGAAGCGCCCGCCGCTCTCGAGCTCCGTCACCTGCACCCCCGCTGCACGCCCGTCGCGCTCGAGCAACCCGGTCACGTCCACCCGGTTCGCGCACACCGCGCCGAAGCGCTCCGCCTCGCCGAGCACCGTCAGCACGAGGCGCACGTCGTCGGTCTGGCAGTCGTAGAACAGGTAGCCGCTGGTCGGCTCGCGCGCGGCGAGCGCGGGCAAGAGCTCGAGCACCTCCTCCCCGGAGATCACCCGGTGGCGCTCAGGGCTCCAGGACTCGCCCTCTTCGGCCTGCGCCGCGGTCACCGCCGGACCGCCCTGTGCCCGCTCGGCGCGCACGCGCCGTCCGCGCCGCCCGCGCAGGCGCTCTCGCGACATCACGTCGTAGAGGTTCAGGCCCACGCCCACCAGCCGGTCGGGGTGCGCGCCCTCGAACGCGGGCACCACCAGCGGCAGCGGACGCACGAGATGGGGCGCGAGCTGCACCATCAGCTGGCGCTCCAGCAGCGCCTCGCGGACGAGCCCGAGGTCGAAGTTCTGCAGGTAGCGAAGCCCGCCGTGGACGAGCTTGCTCGAGCGGCTGGAGGTTCCCGACGCGAAGTCCGCGCGCTCGAGCAGCGCGACGCTGTAGCCGCGCGTGGCCGCGTCCAGCGCAACGCCAGCGCCGGTGATGCCGCCGCCGACGACCACCACGTCGAACTCGTCTTCGGCCAGAGCCGCGAGTGCCAGACTGCGCTCGATCACGCAGCGCAGTCTCGCAGAGCGCGTGGGCGCGCTCTAGATGTGGGCGAGCTCGGCGGTGATCTCGCTCACCGCCGACTTCGCGTCCCCGAACAGCATCTCGGTCTTCGGGTCGTAGTACAGCTCGTTTTCGATGCCCGCGAAGCCGGGGTTCATCGAGCGCTTGATCACGATCACCGAGTGGCTGTCTGAGACCTCGAGGATCGGCATCCCGTAGATCGGCGAGGACGGCGTGTTCTTCGCCGCCGGGTTCGTCACGTCGTTCGCGCCGATCACAAGCGAGACATCCGTGCGCGAGAACTCGGGGTTCGCCTCGTCCATCTCCTTCAGCTGGTCATACGGCACGTCGGCCTCGGCCAGCAGCACGTTCATGTGTCCGGGCATGCGTCCCGCGACCGGGTGGATCGCGTAGCTGACCTCGACCTGGCGTTTTTCGAGCTCCTTGGTCAGCTCCCTGACCGCGTGCTGGGCCTGCGCAACGGCCATCCCGTACCCGGGGACGATCACGACGCGATTGGCGTAGGCGAGTTGGATCGCGGCGTCGGAGGCGGTCGTGGAACGGACCGTGCCCGCGTGCTCGCCCGCCCCGCTGGCGCCCTCGACAGCGCCGCCGCCGCCGAAGCCGCCGGCGATGATCGCGGGGATCGAGCGGTTCATCGCGACCGCCATCAGGTTCGTGAGGATCGAGCCGGAGGCGCCGACGATCATGCCCGCGACGATCAACGCGGGGTTGTTCAGCGCGATTCCCGTGGCCGCCGCCGAGAGGCCGGTGAAGGCGTTCAGCAGCGAGATCACGACCGGCATGTCGGCGCCGCCGATCGGGAACACGACCGCGTTGCCGAGCAGGGCGGCCGAGAGCAGCAGCAGGATGAAGAGGCCTTCGGAGTGTTCGCCGGCGGCGATCGCCACGCCGCAGCCGACCGCGACGAGCAGCAGCAGCGCGTTTACGAACTGCTGCGAGGAGCCGAGCGTGATCGGCTTGCCGGGGATGATTTCCTGGAGCTTGCCGAACGCGATGTTCGATCCCCAGAACGACACCGAGCCGACGATCGCCGCGAACAGCGAGAAGATCGCGATGTAGGTGGGGGTGCCCGTGAAGCCGTCGGAGAGACGGAACTCCGACCACGAGATCAGGAACACAGCGCCGCCGCCCACGCCGTTGAACAGCGCCACCATCTGCGGCATCGCGGTCATCTTCACCTGGCGCGCCGCCGGGACGCCCACCGCGGTGCCGAGCGCCACGCCGATCACGATCAGGGCCCAGTTGCCCTCGTTGACGTTCAGCAGTGTCGCAATCACCGCAATCGCCATGCCGACCGCGGCGATGCGGTTGCCCCGCACGGCGGTGGTCGGCCCCGAGAGCCCGCGCAGGCCCTGGATGAACAGCGCGAACGCGACGATATAAAGAACATCGAGGAAGCTCTGGTCCTGCAGGAAGGACGTGGCGAGCGGCAGGCTGCTCACGACTTCTTCTCCTCGTCGCTTGAGGATTTCGGCTTGGCCTTGAACATCTCCAGCATGCGGTCGGTCACGAGGAAGCCGCCGACGACGTTGATCGTGCCGAACGCGATCGCGATCACGAGGATCACCTTGTTGAACGCGCCGTTGCCCGACAGGCCCACCACGAGCAGGCCGCCGAGCAGCACGATCCCGTGGATCGCGTTCGTGCCGCTCATCAGCGGCGTGTGCAGCGTGTTCGGAACCTTCGAGATCACCACGAAGCCGATGAAGCCGGCGAGCACGAGGATCGCGAGGTTGGTCGTGAGGGTGCTCGCAAGGATCATTGGGCGGCCTCCACGGCGGCTTTGGCTCCAGGATGGACGATCTCGCCGTCGCGCACCACGCACGCGCCCTTGACGATCTCGTCGTCGAAGTCGAGCTGCAGCGCGCCGTCCTCGCCCACGAACAGGTCGAGCAGCGCCTGGACGTTGCGCGCGAACAGCTGCGAGGAGTGCTCGGCCATCCCGGCGGGAAGGTTCAGCGGCGAGACGATCTTGACGTCGTGTTTGACCGTCGTCTGCCCCGGCTCGGTCAGCTCGCAGTTGCCGCCAGCCTCGCCCGCGAGGTCGACGATCACAGAGCCCGGCTTCATCCCTTCGACGGCCTCCGCGGTGACGAGCCTCGGCGCCGGGCGACCCGGCACGAGCGCGGTGGTGATCACCACGTCGAAGCCCTTGATCGCGTCGGTCAGCGCCTGCTGCTGCTGTGCGCGCTCCTGCTCGGTCAGCTCGCGTGCGTAGCCGCCCTCGCCGCTCGCCTCGATGCCCAGGTCGAGCCACTGCGCACCGAGCGATTCGACCTGCTCCGCGACCTCCGGGCGAACGTCGTAGCCGGTCGTGCGCGCACCCAGCCGCTTGGCTGTCGCGAGCGCCTGCAGTCCGGCGACGCCGACGCCCAGCACGAGCACCTTCGCCGGCGGGATCGTGCCCGCCGCGGTCATCAGCATCGGGTAGAAGCGGCCCATCTCCTCCGCGCCGAGCAGCGCCGCGCGGTAGCCCGCGACGTTCGCCTGCGAGGACAGCGCGTCCATCGCCTGCGCGCGCGAAATCCGCGGGATCGCCTCCATCGCGAACGCGGTCGCCTTCGCGTCGGCGAGCGCGCGCGTCGTCCGCGGGCTCGTGAGCGGGGCTAGAAAGCCGATAAGGATCGAGCCCGAGCCGAGGCCGCGAATCGCCTCGGGGTCCGGGGGCGCGATCGTCACGACCACGTCGCAGCCCCACACCTCCGCCGGGTCCGAGGTGACCTTCGCGCCCGCGGCCGTGTACGCCGCGTCGGTCAACAGGGCGTCCGCGCCCGCGCCGCTCTGCACGACGACGTCGAGGCCCTTGGCCCCCAGCTTGCTGACGACCTCCGGCACGAGCGCCACACGATGCTCGCCTGCCGCGGCCTCCTTCGGAACACCGATCCGCATGAGGTGCGAGAACGTATCCGATCCAACGGATGAGCGTTGGCTCGGTGTGCGAGACTCGACGGAAGATGACCGTCAACTTGACTCGCATCTATACAAAGCTCGGGGACGGCGGGGAGACCCATCTCGGGGACATGAGCCGTGTCTCCAAGTTGCACCCGCGCGTCGAGGCCTACGGCACCGTCGACGAGCTCAACGCCACGATCGGCATTGCGCTGCTGGCACCCGGATTGTCGGAGAAGTTCGCCGGCTGGCTGCGGCGCGTGCAGAACGATCTGCTCGACCTCGGAGCCGACCTTTCCGTTCCCGACTCGCCGCCCGCGGCGGGCGAGGAGGGCGCGCGCGAGCGCCTGCGCGTGAGCGGTGAGTACACCGCGTGGCTCGAGCAGGCATGCGACGAGGTCAACGCGGGCCTCGAGCCGCTGCGCTCGTTCGTGATCCCCGGGGGCAGCCCCGCGGGCGCGCACCTGCACGTCTGCCGCACCGTCTGCCGGCGCGCGGAGCGACGCACCATCGCCGTCGGCGAGGAGGTCAACCCGGAGGTCGTGCGCTACCTCAACCGGCTCTCCGACCTGTTCTTCATCCTCAGCCGCGCCGCCAACGCGCAGGCCGAGCAGGGCGCGCACGGCGAGCCGCTGTGGGCGCCGGGGGCACACGAGGGGTCGTAGCCCGCCAGGGGTCGGGGTGCGGCGCCCGGCCCGCGCCTTTCAGCCCGGCGCAGGACCGTGCAGGCGGGCCGCGTCGGTCTCGTCGTGGACAGCGGCGTCGCGCTGAGCGCAACCGAGCTGGCCGGCTCCGGCTTCAAACGCGGTCGCCAGCGAGAGGGGTATCGCGGCGACTACTACACGCTGCCAGCGTGAGCGCGCCAGATCTTCTCGGCCTTGTCCGCCCATCGCGGCGGTAGCGCTGCCCGTAGCTCGGCAACGAACTCATCGGCTGGCGTCGCCGTCGGTGGAGGAAGTGCGGCGAAGAACGCATCGATCTCGGCGGTCGTCTGCTCCAGTGCGTCCGGGTGGTTCTGTTCAGTCCATTCCAGGATGCTGCCGGCGACCTCCTCCAGCGACGCGCGCTGCGCGACCCTGGCGATCTGGAGCACCTGAGCGACTTCCAGGTGCTTGTCGCGGCGGCCCCATCGCTGCGGCTCGACGCCGAGAGCCCGGACGGCGCGGCTCATCCCGCCTGTATCTAGGCCGATGAATCTCGCGGCCTGCGAGAGGGTGGGGAGCGAGCGAACTCGCTCGGCGCGTGGGTGTGCGGCTATGGCGGACATGAAGACAGGCTACCACAGGAGACGCTGACAACACATATGATGCAGTGTATGCAGCAATCACAGAGAAATAGTCTCGTGGCCTTGGTGGGTCTCGGCCGCGATCTCCGTTCCCCGCCTGACATGGAGGAAGACCCGCCCCTGGCAAGTTCCGAAGGAAGGAACATGCCTCTCCAAAACCACGACTTACGCGGTTAGACTCATAGCTGAGATGCGGCGCGTGGACGACTTTCTCGAACGGCTGCACCGCTTCGACGGCTTTGTCAAACGGCAGCCACGATGGCTCGAATACGTGGCGGTCATCTTCATCGTGGTTGTGGTCGGCACGGCTACCGGCCACAGTTTCGAAACGACCACTGGTAACGCTGCATTCTTTGTTCTCCTTCTCGGCATCTTCAACACCGTCAAATGGCTTAGCCGCCGTCGCGAACTCCGGCTAACGGCCAACACGCCGGTCGAACGCCCCGAGAACTAGCGAACGCTGCCGGCGCGTGAGTGAGGTGATGGTCGCGATTCAGCAGGTGGCGGACCGGGGAGTTATCTACTCGCTGGCGGACGGTCCGACGCCGCGTGAATACGTCGATCGCACATTTCTTCCCCTTGCCGCCGATCTGTTTGAAGCACTCGCCGAAGCGTGCGAGCTCAGGAGACCTGGCGAGGGGGTTCCGCGCACAGGAGCTGGCTCGAGCGACAACATGCCCAAACGCGCATGACCGAGAGACGGTCGTGATGAGGGCAGGGTGCGAACAAAGTGCAAATATGTCCCACGCCATCCGGCTCTACCGAAGGGTTGGGCGGAAGCCAGATCGTCATTGCTAGAGCCAGATCGGCGGACTCGGCGACACCCCGCGACACCTCCGAACTGGGCTCATAACCCGAAGGTTGCGGGGTCGAGAGCGTCACGGCACGCTGCAAGCGGACATCCAACACCACCCCCATTGACGGATATCCGTGTATATACTGATCTCATGAAGGTCGTGAAGGTGCGCCGCGTCGGCAACAGCAACGTGATCTCGATTCCTCGTGAGCTCGAGACGCGGGGCTATGCGCCGGGGTCGTCGGTGCTCGTCGAGGAGATGCCCGGTGGCGAGCTGCGGATCATGTCCACCGAGACAGTCCGCGAGCGGATACGCGATATCGGCCAGCGAGTCGTGTCTGAGCACAGCGAAGCGCTGCAGATCCTCGCTGACCGTGAAGACCTCGACGCCGCTCGTCCCTAGCTGGTGTGACGGAAGGTCAGCCTCACGAGCTCGAGCCGGTCTACCTGACGCTCGAGGACATCCTGGAACTGCATGGACTGATCATCGGCGGTACAGCAACGCTCGCGAAAGATCAGCTGCGCAATCTCGACGGGCTGCAGAGCGTGCTCGGCCGTCCCGGCGCCTACGCCCACTACGAGGTGGCCGACCTGGCGCTCCAGGCAGCCGTCCTCGCACACGGAATCGCAGAGGGCCAACCGTTCGTCGACCGCAACAAGCGCACCGCCCTGGTGGCGATGCTCGCCTTCGTCGAGATCAACGGCTTCCGGATCGAGGCCTCCGACCGCGAGCTTGCCGACTGGATACTCAGCCTCAGCGCCGGCACGACGCCCAGCCAGCTCGCCGAGCTCATCCGCTCCGCGCTGCGCAGCGTCATGCTTAGATAGAGCGGCCGGTCGGCCAGCGGCGCTCGGCCTCGCGCAGCGCCGCGACCGCCAGCGCCATCCACAACGCCGCCACGAGAAAGCCTCCGAGCACGTCGCTCGGCATGTGCCACGCGAGGATCAGTAGATAGCAGCCGGCGACGATCGCGAACATCGCGCCGAGCACGGCCACGAGCGGGCGCAGGCGGGCAGGCGCGACGAGCACCGCGCTGAGCGCCAGCGCGAGCGCGGCGGTGGCGTGCCCGCTGGGCCAGGAGTCCGGGCCGATCCCAACGTTGTAGAGCACCACGTGCGGGTGCGCGAGCAGCGGCTTGAGTGTCTCTGACGTGAACGGTGCGAGCGCCAGCACGCCCACCACCGCGATCGCCGTACGCGGCCGCGAGCGCGCGAACGCGAACGCGACGAGCGCGAGCCCCCAGAAGACGAACAGTTCCGGTTCGAGCAGGTGCAGGAGGAAGTTGCCCACCTGATCTACGCGGGGAGTGCCGAGCATGATGAAGTCGTGCAGCACGACCGCGTCTCTGAAATGGGCGCTCGGCACGAGCTCGGCAGCCGCCCACACGACCACCATCGCGACCAGGCAGAGCGCGGCCACCGCGACCGCGCCCGCGGGGCCTCCCGACCACTGCGGAGGCAGGAGACGACGCCGCGAGGGCGCCGCCTGAGCGCTGTAGGCGTGTCCGGACATGTTCACAAGGGTACGACGGCTGCTTAACGTCTGCTGAAGGCGCGTGCTTCCGCCCACCCCCTACGGCTCGAGCAGCGCGCCGATCGCTGCGCCGAGCGTCGCGAAGGCCCGAGCGAGGCCGACGCCGAGGGCACCCCTCGATGCCGCGGACACGACCGCCGAGCGATGCGCGCGGCTTACCGGCGCGATCGGGAAGGGCTTGCCCCCGAGCGCCGTCAGCGCCTGCGCGGTGACCCACACCGGCGTCTGGGAGCCGGTGCGCGAGTAGCGCACGCTGCCGTTCGCCGCGATCAGGCTCTCCAGGTAGCCGAGCGGCGAGCGGCTGCCCCGCCGCGTGACCGCTTCCACGTCGCGCGAGGCCGCGTCGAGCGCCTGGACGCCCCACGCGGTCGACTGCGCGTTGGATTCGCCGCCCTTCTGCTGCGGAAAGCCGCCGTCGAGGTTCTGGGCGCCGACGAGGAACGACACCGCGTGCGCGACCGTCTGTCCGCCGCGGGCTCCGGATGCGACGAGCGCCTGCAGCGCCGCGGCGGTGTCGTCCACATCGCTGCCGCCGCCGCGCTTGGCGAAGCCGAAACCACCGTCTGCTTCCTGCTGTCGCGTGAGCCAGCTCGCCGCACGGCGCACGACCGGGTCGTGCGTGGCGTATCCAGCGGCCCGCAGCGCGAGCACCGCGAACGCCGTCAGGTTGGCCTGCTCGACGAACGAGCCGTCGTGAGCACGGAAGCGCAGCAGCCTGCGCACGAGATCTCCGCCCGGCAGCGCGCGCGCCGACGCTCCGCACGCGTGGAGCGCGAGGATCGTCCGCTCGATGTCCCCCGGGCTCTGCACGCTCGCCGCCTGCGCGCGCATCGCGTCGAGGACAGTGTGGCCTGCCCGTCGCACGCTCAGCGGGTTGCGATCCGCGGCGGCGAGGCCGAGCGCCGCCCACGAGGAGAACAGCTCGCTGCTCGACTGCCCGGCGGCGCCGCCGAAGCCGCCGTCGGAGTTCTGGGCGCTCGCCAGGAACGCGACCTCGCGCGCGATGCCAACGCGCGCGGCGCTCGCCGCGGCGACCCGGGCATCGGCTTTGGCCGGTGTGGCGACAGCGAGCGCGGGGACCGCGAGCAGCAGCGCGAGCAGCGGAGTACCCGCGGGCAGCGCACCCGCCCCGCCGCCGCCTGCCAGTCGCTTCGGCGCCTGCGACGGCGCGTGCCAGCTGACCTCCAGCCGCGAGCGCACGCGCAGGAGCATGCGCAGCAGCGTCGGCCCGAAGGCGAGACCGAAGGCGAAGCTCGCCACGACGTGGGTGACGTCGAACACGACGGCCGTGCCGAGCACGAGGCCGAACGCCCTGAGCGTGTGATCGCCGGCGCCCGTCCACGTGTAGAGGTCGACCACGAGGTTGAACACCTCGGCCGAGACGGCGCACGCGAGCGCGAGCGCCAGCGGCCCGAGCCGCCGCGAGCCGACGCGCCCGAGCGCCGCGCCGAGCAGCCCGACGAGCCCCCAGCCGAGCATCTGCCACGGCGTCCACGGCCCCTGCCCGAGCAGGATGTTCGACGCGAGCGCCGAGATCGCGCCAACGGCGAAGCCGGGGCCTGAGCCGAACGCGACGCCGCTTATGAGCACGATCGCGGTGATCGGCTTGACGTCCGGGATCGCGGCGAACGCGTCGCGCCCGAGCGCGGCGATCGCCGCGAGCGTCGCGAGCAGGGCGAGCAGCTTGGGCGTGGGCTGCGCGCGCTCATACCACCAGAAGGCGACCGCGAGCGAGAGCAGCACGAGAGCGAAGGACGCGAGCTGCCAGCTCACGAGCGAACCTCCTCGGCCGCGTGCTCGCGGGCCGGCTGCGAATCCCCGGCGAGGCGCGCGCGCAGCAGCGCGGCTCCCTGCTCCGGCCCGAGCACGCCGTCCGCCCCGTCGAGGATGCGGGCGGCTTCGGTGGTGAAGTACCAGCCGCCGGAGAGGATCTCCTCGATCGGGCCGTCTGCGATCACGCGCCCGTCCGCGAGCAGCACCGCACGGGTGGCGAACTCCGCGGCGAACTCCGCGTCGTGGGTGGCGACGATCACCGCGAGCCCCGCGGCCGCGCGCTCGGAGAGCCAGCCCGCGAGCACGTGCTTGGCCATCCTGTCCATGCCCCTCGTGGGCTCGTCGAGCGCGAGCACAGTGGCGGGCTCCTCGCCCCCGAGCACGATCGCGAGCGCGAGGCGCTGTCGCTGCCCGCCGGAGAGGTCGCGCGGGTGGCGCGCGCCCAGCTCGGTCAGGCCGGCGAGCTCGAGCGCGGCCGGCGTCGTCTCGGCGTCCACGCGCTCGTGCAGGAAGTAGTCGCCGGGGTTCTGCAGCAGCAGCGCCACGCGGCCGCTGCGCTCGACGCTCCCGCGGGTCGGCGCGAGCAGCCCGGCGGCGTGGCGCAGCAGCGTGGACTTGCCCGCGCCGTTGCGCCCCATCAGCACCACCGGCTCGCCGGGGCGCAGCCGCAGGTCGAGGCCGCGCAGGATCGCGGGGCCGTCGCGGATCTCGTGCCACACGCCGCGCAGCGACAGCGCAGGGGTCTCACCGCCGTCGCGTTTGCCGAGCAGCCGGCCGGCGCGCTGGAACAGACGCTTGCGAGGACCGGCCGCGACGCTCGATGCGGGCGGCGAGGTCGGCGCGTCGTCCTCGTCGCCGAGCAGGCCGTTGGCGCGCAGGGTCGCGCGCGCCTGCTTGACCCCGCTTGGCGGCGGGCGCAGGCCGGCGAGGTCGAGCATCCGCGCGCCTGGCGTCTGGAGCGTCGGCGCGCTCTCGGCGGCCCATTCGAGGAAGCCACGCGGGTCGCTGTCGCACACGATCGCGCCGTCGGCCATCGCGACCACACGGTCTGCGGCTGCTAGGCAGCGCTCGAGGCGATGCTCGATCAGCAGGACCGCGGTGTCGGCCTCCTGGTTGAGCCTGCGCAGCTGCCAGATCAGCTCGTCGCCGGCGACGGGGTCCAGCTGCGATGTGGGCTCGTCGAGCAGGACGAGCGACGGGCGCGCGACGAGCGCCGCGGCGAGCGCCACCCGCTGCAGCTCGCCGCCGGACAGCTCGCCCGTCGCCCGGTCGAGCAGGTGGCCGATGCCGAGCGCGAGCGAGGTCTCCTCCACCCCCCTGGCGACGCTCGCGGAGCTGCCGCCGAGGTTCTCGAGCGCGAGCGCCAGCTCCGCGCGCACGGTGTTCATCACGATCTGGGTCTCGGGATCCTGCAACAGAGTGCCAACCACCGCGCCGATCTCGGCGGGGGTGTGCTCGCGCGTGTCGAGACCTCCGACGGTGACTGTGCCGGCGAAGCTGCCGCCGTGGAAGTGCGGCACGAGACCGGCCGCGGCACGCAGCAGCGTCGACTTGCCCGAGCCGGAGAGGCCGACGACGACGCAGAACTCGCCCGCCGCGAGCGACAGGCTCACGTCTCGCAGCGCGTCGCTGCCGGCTGTCGGGTACCTGTAGCTGACGTTCTCGAAGGCGAGGACGCTCACGGCTCGATCCCCCGCCTGTCGAGGAACGGGGCGAGCGCGACCGCGAACGTCAGGCCGGCGAGCACGAACGTCCAGGGATCGACGGAGAAGTGGACGAGCGGGAACTCCCGGAAGGCCCCGGTCCCGTCGAGCCGCGCGAGCAGCGACAGGCCTAGCACCGCGACCGCGGAGACCGCGAACGCGCGGTCGTGTCGCGACAGGGCTCGTCGGGCCGCTGGGATTCGTCTGCGCGCGCCGTAGCCGCGCATCTCGAGCACCGCGGCCACGTCGAGCGAGCGGTCGAGCGCTCCGCCGACGGTCGCGCGCAGGATCTCCAGCTTGCCGCGCACCCCCCGCGCCCCGCCGTCCGGACGGCAGCGCTGCGCCTCCGCCAGCCGGATCGCGTCCCTGCCGAGCACGGGTATGAGCCTCGTGGCGAGCGTCGCGGTGAGCGCCGAGCGTGGCGAGATGCGCCGGCAGGCGAGCAGCAGCTCGTCCGGGTCCGCGGCGCACACGACGAGCAGGCACGCGAGCATCACGACGAGCAGCCGCAGCGCGATCACGAGCCCGTAGACGACCGCCTCGACGGTCAGGTTCACCTGCCCGAGCACGCCCCAGTCCCCCAGGCGCGCGAACACCGTCAGCCCGCCGCGGTTGTCGAGCACGTTGACGAGCACGATCAGCGCCACCACCGGCAGCGCGGTCACGCGGACCGCGGCGAGGATCTGGCGACCGATGCGAGCGGCGAACGCGGCGACGAGCACGGCCATGAGCAGCGCCCCGAGCAGCACCGGGTTTTCGACGATCAGCGCGGAGCTCGCGAGCGCGGCGCCGAACGCGGCGACGATCGGGGCGCGGGTGGCGTGCAGCGCGCTCGCGCGACGCCGGTAGGCGATGCGGCTGACCCCCGCGAGCGCGCTCACGACTTGGGCGCCTGTGTCGGGAGCGCGAGCGTTTCGCCCGCTGTGAGCGCCACCGCGAAGCGGTCGCGCAGCGCGCCCTCGTTGAACGCGCCGGCGGCGAGATTCACGCCGGCTTCGTCGGTTCCGGTGATCACCCACACGGGCGCGTCTCCTTCGCGGCGGGTCGCCGCCACGAGCCCGGCGCCGGCCGACAGCGCGCGTGTCGAGGCGCCGCTCTCGTCGAGCAGCGTGAGCGTGCGTCCATCCGACGAGAAGCGCGCATACACGCCGCTCGTGCGCGGCCCGTCGCCGATCGAGCGCGCGTCGAGGTCGCCCGCCACCTTCGACCACGGCCCGACGAGCACGCGCAACGTGGCGGCGGCGCCACCGATGCCGACCCCGGCGATCGCCGCGGGGATGTCGAGCGCACGCATTCGCTCGGCGACGGTCCGGCAGGCGATCCCTGAGACGACCGAGCATTCGATCCGCACGGGCAGGCGCTTGCCTTCGATGCCGTTGAGGAACGGCTCGGGGAACGATCCGACGACCGCCGGGATGTGGTCGGTCTGACTCCAGTCGTGCCGGTCCCACCAGATGTGGTCGCCAGGGTGGACATTCGTGGCGGCGGCGCCCTTGCTCGCCTCGACCCCGTTGACGTAGTAGAACCAGTCGATCGGCCTGCCCACTTCCTGACCGCCGCCGAGACCGTCGACGCTCTGCACGAAGCCGCCGCCGTAGCGGGTGGCGACCGAGTAGTTGCGGATCAGCAGGCTCATCGCGGTCTCCTGCCCGCTGATCTTCAAGGCGCCCGCGTGAGGCAGCGGGCTCGCGCCGAAGTCGCGGGTCACCGCGAGCCGCACGGCGGTGGGCGCCGGCCCGGCGCCGAGTCCGCAGCCGGCGAGCGTCGCGGTGGCGAGCAGGACAAGCGCGGATGCGGCCCGGCCGATCACGGCTTTCGCCTGCATCCGCCTCGGTAGGCTTCACACCAGAACCACACCACGCGGTCGCCCGCGCGCAGACGCCGGCCGTTGCCCTCCGGGCCGCTGGGGTCAGCGGCGCCCGCGCTGCCGACGACCCCGTCGACCTCGTACTCCCAGCCGTTCTGGCCACGGTTGGTCTCCCCGCCGAGTGAGTACACGAACAGCTGGCCCGAGTTCGCCGGCGAGGATCCACAACTGCCGTAGTCGCGCAGCGCGAAGCCGGGACCGCCGGCGCGGCGGACGGCGAGCAGCACCGCGAGCGGCGTGCCGGCGGCCACGGCGCAGCTCCTGTGACCTATGCGCACCGAGCTCGCGGACGCGGTGACGGTGCGCGTCCGCGAGAGGACCCTGCCGCCGACGCCCACGATCGTGTCCTGCACGCTTGGACCCGAGGCCGCCGTCCGAGCGGCGCGTGGCGTGTCGGCCGACGCGGTCGCGGCGCCCCACGCCGCGACCGTCGCCAGCGCCGAGACAAGCGCCGTCCTACCGGACATAGAACACGAGCCTCGAGGTCCCGCGCGCGAGCGTGGTGACGTTGCCGGCCGCATCGCTCGCCTCGATGTCGAGGACATAACGGCCTGGCGCGAGCGCGGATGGCAGCAGGTAGGAGAACGCTCCTCCGTTCGAGACCTTGAAGAAGCTGCCGCTGCCGCAGCGCGCCGAGACGAAGCGCTCCCGGTCGCCGTCGTATGCGGAGCAGCGGCCGCGATAGCGGCGACGGAGCTCCGTGCTCACCGACGTGACGGCGGTGTGGGCGGCGATCGTTCCGGCGAGCACGCGTGGGGCGAGCCGGCGCGGGTAGACGTGGCCGTCGATCAGGTCGCTGGCGTGGGCGACGAGCGCGAACGGGCCTTTGTAGGCGGTGAACGGCAGGACGCCACCGGCCGCGGTCGATCCGGTGGTTGAAGCGCTCGTCGTACCGCAGTTGCCGTCGTTGCCGTTGTGCACGCACACGACGAAGCCCGCCGAGGGAGCGTCTCCAGCCCTCGTCGCGCGCAGGGTGACGTTGCCGACGGTGTCGAGTGTGAGGGTCGCGGCCCCGCCGGCGAAGCTGGTCGCGGTCGCACCAGCGCCGGACACTGTGGCGCCTTCGATCGGCTGCGCTTCGCCCTCGCCTTTTTCGGCGAACATCCCGGCTGGGATGTGGACGGCGCTGACCTTGACGGTGAACGGCGTGCCCGCCTGGACGCTGGCCGGCGCTTCGGCGACGACGAGCGGCAGGACGGTCGGCACGTAGAGCGGTTCCGGCTCGTGGTCGGCGACCATCACCACTTCGTCGCCTTCGCTGAGGAGGTCCGTGCAGATGCCGCCGCCCCATTTGTAGTTGACCCACTCGGCCCAGGTGTCGGCTTCGTGCGTGAACGAGTGCGTCTCGCCGAGGATCGTTTCGGTGAAGTCGCCGGCGCCGCCGTTGGCCTCGCCGTGATCCCAGTTGCCGCCCACCGCAAGGTTGATCGCGGCCGCGACGCTGTTCGCGGGGCAGCCGCTGACAGGCTCGGGCGCGCTCAGCGTGACGGATGTCTTCGGCACGAGTGTCGAGGATTCGCCCTCGATGCGAACGGTGACCGTCGGTGCGGCGAGCGCGGATGGGACACCGAAGGCGAGCAGGAACAGCGAGATGGATGCGACGAGGAGCGTCCGACGGATACGACGAGATGTGAGCATGGAGCCGACCCCTTTCCACGAGGGCTTGTGGGCTTGCGGTCGGAGGCAGGTCTCCTGGCTGCCGGGCCTACCCCTCCGAGCCTTCCCGTCTCCGCCGAAGGGCGGAGTCAGTGGCCGCACGCCAAGCTGACGTGCAACGGTGGGCATCCCCGGTCACAGTGGCGGGTCCGCGCCGGATTCTCACCGGCTTCCCTTGGCCACCGACCGTTATGAACGTCTGGATCCTACCCCATCGGGGGCGCTCAGAGCCAGCCGGGCAGCGGGCCGAAGACGAGCCCTACGCGGGGACCGGCTCCTGTGCCAGCACGTCCCACGCGCCTCGTTCCAGATCTGGCACGAGGGCGGACACGTCGCGAGCATCCTTGACCGCGTCGGTGACATGGGGGGCGTCCTGTTGGCGGGCGATCAGGATCGCGCCCACGATCCGATCGTCGGCGATCACAAGCTTGCGATAGCTGTGCTCCTCGGAGTCCTCGATCGCGATCACGGTGTCGCCATCCTGCGGCTGGAAGCGTCCGATCGAGAGCAGGTCGACGCCGACGACCTTCAGCATCGTGACGGGCACCGTTCCCTCGTAGGCGCGCGTGCCACCCAACGCGTTCTCGGCGGCGATCTCCCCCTGCTCGACCGCCGCGGGCCACAGGCCGTACGTTCGCCCGCGGTGCTCGGCCACGTCGCCGACCGCGAACACGCGGGGATCGCTCGTCGCCAGAGCATCGTCCACGACCACGCCCCTGGCAACCTCCAGGCCCGACTCGCGCGCGAGCTCCACCAGCGGCACGATGCCCGCGGCCACGAGGAACAGGTCGGCGGGCAGGCTGCGCCCGTCGCGCAGGCGGACCTCGCGCAGGCGACCCGGACGGCCGTTGCTCTCGCCAGCGTGCAGCGACGCGGTCTCACTCGCCAGCATGATGTGCAGCCCCAGGCCCTCGAGGTAGTCGCGCAGCATCTCCGCCGCGCGCTCGTCGAGCTGGCGCGAGAGCAGCGTCTTACCGCGCTCGAGCACGGTCACGTGCAGCCCGATCTTGTGCAGCGCGTACGCCGCCTCGAGGCCGAGCAGCCCGCCGCCGGCGATGACCGCGTGCTCGGCGCCGTGCTCCTGCGCGAACGTGCGAATGCCGAACGCGTCGGCGGCGCGGCGCAGCACGAACGTGCCCGGCGCGCCGTAGCCCTCGATCGGTGGCACGAACGAGTCGCTGCCGGTCGCGAGGATCAGGCGGTCGTAGGGGAGCTTCTCACCCGTGCCGAGCGTCAGCTCCCGGCGCTCGCGGTCCAGGCTGGTGGCGAAGGTGTTCAGCCAACACGTGACCTTGTTGTCCTCGTACCACGAGTCGGGCAGCAGCTGCAGCCCGATCATCGCCGAGCTGCCGTACACGAGGCGACCGATCCCCATCCGGTTGTACAGCGGATACGGCTCGTTGGCGACAACGTCGATCTGACAGTCCGGGTGGCGGCGGCGGACGTGGTCGGCGGCGGTCACGCCAGCGATGCCGTTGCCCACGACCACCACGCGCGTCACCTCAGGGTCGTACTCGAAGCCCTCGAC
Source organism: uncultured Solirubrobacteraceae bacterium (assembly GCA_964588985.1). Classification (GTDB taxonomy): domain Bacteria; phylum Actinomycetota; class Thermoleophilia; order Solirubrobacterales; family Solirubrobacteraceae; genus Palsa-744. The sequence continues at coordinate 102,880 of CAZPQW010000002.1, read as the reverse complement.
ACGCTTCGGCGCCACCGCACCCGCCCGCTCTGGCGTCAGCGAGATCGTGACCGGTCCATTGACCCGCGCACAGCAGGCCATGCGTGTGCTCTCGGCATAGCCGAGGCGCTCGAGCGTCGCCTGCTCATCGCCGGAGACCGGCGACAGGTTCTCCATTCCCGAGACCACGCACACCGGGTCAGCACCGCACACGCCCATCCGGCAGCCCGCCTCGACGGGCTGCTCGCCGCTCTCCGCGAGATCGAGCAGGGTCGCCCCGGGCTTCGCCACCAGGCGCAGGCCGCTCGGCTCGAACGTGATCTCGGGATTGCCCGCCTGCTGCGCGCGAGCGGCATCGAGCGCCTCGTCTCCGAGGCGCACAGGCGGCGGCGCGGTCGCCTGCTCGACGAACACGGCCTCCTTGCGCCACGTGCGCACCAGCCACACCGCCGCCAGCACCCACACAACGCCGCGCAACCCCCATACGAACCATGCCGTGCTCTCGCTGCCGGTAAGGGTGCCGGCGAGCACCTTCGAGGAGTACCAGTAGAACAGGCTGATCGCCACCGCTCCGTACACGGCTGTGATCTTGTTGACCGTCACCTTCAGGAGCGCCTCGGCGAGGAAGAAGCTGCCCGCGCTCGCGGCGATGTAGAGCGCGAAGCGCCCGTAGTCGGAGGCCGCCGAGATGTGCTCGGGCAGCGTGAAATAGCACAGGATCAGGCCGGGGAAGCAGCCGACGAAGAACTTGCGATAGCCCGTGTAGTGGCGGTCGTCCTCGTAGAGGTCCGCGAGGTACGCCACGCGCGGGTTGAAGTCGTAGCAGTTCTTCGTGCACCCCACGCACGGCTGGCAGTGCGAGTTGGGGACCGTCGCGAAGGGCGTCTGCCCGTAGATGCGCTGCACCGGCAGCAGCGGGCACAGCGAGCTGCACCAGCCGCTCTTGCCCTTGAACACCACGCCGCCCGTCAGCGCGCCCACGAGCGAGGAGCCGATCAATACCGCCGTCGCGACGCCGCTCGTGTTCAGCAGCGGCTCGCGCGACGCCACCAAGACGATGAACGCGGTCATCCCCACCACCGGCGCGTACTCGCGATACCAGTCGGGGATCGTCAGCCCGCGGGTGAGCTTGAAGAGACGAGGGGTTTGGTTGGACGCGGCCAGCGGACAGAGGTTGCGCCACAGCCCGGGGGCGGTGAGCCACAGCAGCGGCAGCGACGGGATCGCGAGCCTCCACCACAGTTCCAGCCCTTTGTTCGGCTTGACGAGGAGCAGGATGCACAGCCCGATCGCCGAGCACACGCTCAGCACACGACCGACGTGCCACGCCCAGATCGGCAGGCGCCGAGGAAGCTGGGTGTAGTTCGGGAATGGGTTGGCAGACGTCGTGGTGCTCGCCATGTTCATCCCCCCGTCCGGGCGATGACGTCGCTCGCCAGGCGCAGACGGGCGGTGACGATGCGCGCGAGGTCGAACAGGATCGCGCGGCCCAGCTCCGGCTCGCGGGCCGCGAGCGTTTCGAAGCTCTCCATGCGCAGGCGCAGCAGCTCGCCGTCGGTGATCGCGAACAGCGTCGCCGAGCGCGGACCGCCGTCCAGGAACGCAACCTCGCCCACCACCGACGGGGCGTCGATCGCCTTGAACGTCCTGTCCGTGTCCGCGTCCAGGCGCACGCCGAGCGTGCCCTCGGTGAGCAGATACAGCGCGCGGTCTTTCTCACCGGCCGAGATGATCGTCTCATCACGCGAGAAGCGGCGCGTCTCGGTGTGGGCGAGGACCTTCGCCCAGTCGGACTGCGGGCGGCCGGCGAGCAGCGCGAGATCCTCGGAACGCTCGTGGACCTCGACGGACTCGTAGTTGAAGAAGCTCGCCGCGAAGTCCGGACTCATCGCGGCATAACCTACCCCAGGGCCCGATCGAGGTTCGCCGCCGCGCTGATCAGCGCGAGGTGGGTGAATGCCTGCGGGAAGTTGCCGAGCTGCTCGCCAGTGGGGCCGATCTCCTCGGCGTAGAGCCCGAGGTGGTTGGCGTAGGTGAACATCTTCTCCAGCGCCAGGCGCGCATCGTCGAGGCGACCGGCGCGGGCGAGCGCCTCCACGTACCAGAACGAGCAGATCGAGAAGGTGCCCTCCTCCCCGCGAAGACCGTCGGCGGCGGCGGTCGTCGTGTTGTAGCGATAGACGAGGCTGTCGGAGACGAGCTCGTGAGATATCTCGTTCATAGTCGAAATCCAGCGGGGGTCAGTTGGCGCGATGAACTTCACGAGCGGCATCAGCAGCAGCGACGCGTCGAGTACGTCGGTGTCGTAGTGCTGGACGAACGCTCCACGACCCTCGTTCCAGCCGCGGGTCATGATCTGGCGATAGATCGCGTCGCGTGCGGAGCGCCAGCGCTCGAGCTCGGCGGGAAGCCCACGCTGGTTGGCGATGCGCACGGCGCGCTCGACCGCCACCCACGACATCAGGCGTGAGTAGGTGAAGTTCTGGCGTCCCCCGCGCACCTCCCAGATCCCCTCGTCAGCCTGATCCCAGTTATCGCACACCCAGTCCACGATGCGGCTGAGATGCTCCCACGCCTCGTGGTAGATCGGGGTGCTGTGCTTGTTGTAGAGGTACACCGAGTCGATCAGCTCGCCGTAAATGTCCAGCTGGAGCTGGTCGGCGGCGCCGTTGCCGATCCGCACCGGCGCCGAGCCCCGGTATCCCTCCCAATGTCCGAGGATCGTCTCCGGCAACTCACGGCGACCATCGATGCCATACATGATCTGCAGCGGCCCCAACCCGTGCCCGCGGTCGCGCTCGTCGGAGAGGCGCAGGGTCAGCCACTGCATGAACGCCGACGCCTCCTCCGCGAACCCCAGGCGCAGCAGCGCGTACAGCGAGAACGCCGCGTCACGGATCCACGTGTAGCGGTAGTCCCAGTTGCGCTCGCCGCCGAGCTCCTCGGGCAGGCTCGTGGTCGGGGCCGCGATGATCGCTCCCGTCGGCTCGTAAGTCAGCAGCTTGAGGGTAAGCGCCGAGCGGTGAACCATCTCGCGCCAGCGTCCCGTGTAGCGTGACTGCGCCAGCCAGCGGCGCCAGTAGGCGACCGTCCGCTCGAACAGCTCCGCGATCTCGGCGTCGGTGTGCCCAGCGGGAGCGTTCGACCCAGGGGGCAGCGTCTCGAGCACGAAGGTGGTGCTTTCGCCGGCCTGCAGGTGAAAGTGTGCCCGCGCGGCGCCGTCGTGCAGCTCGATCGGGACGTCCGTCTCGAGCTGCAGCGAGAGATCCGGGGTGCGGAACACCACCCCGTGCTCGTGACGATCGATCTCATGCGCCGCGCGCCCGTAATCGAACCGCGGCGCGATCTCGGTGTGGAAGCCGATGCTGCCGCGCACCGCCAACACACGACGCACCACGCGCTGGCGGTGAGCGCCCCCGGCGCGGGTCTGCCCGACAGGCATGAAGTCCTCGATCTCGCCCACCCCCTCGGGCGTGAGGAAACGCGTGATGAGGACGTTCGTGTCGGGGAAGTAGAGCTGCTTGGTGGTGCTCACCGCACAGTCGGGGCTCAGGCGCCAATGACCGCCCTTGCCGGCATCGAGGATCGCGCCGAACACGCTCGGAGAGTCGACCCGCGGGGCGCAGTACCAGTCGATCGTCGCGTTCGTGCCGACGAGCGCGATCGAGTGCAGGTCGCCGATCAGCCCGTGCTCGGCGATGGGCAGATAGCCGCTCACACCTCAGGGCGCCTTGGCGAGATAGCGGTGCCCGACCTTGACCATTGCGTGGTGGTGGTTGACGAGGTTCGTCACAGCGACCTTGTCGCGCGTGACGCGAATCACGGTGCCATCGCAGAGGTCCTCGGTCAGCCATTCGGTGCCCGCGACCGCGCCCGCAGCGTAGTTGCCCTTCGTCGAGAAGCTTCCGTGCGCGTTGGCCCACAGTTTGCGCACCACGTGTTTGCCCGACACGTGCGCCGCGCTCGCTCGCGCCTTGTGAGCCCGCTCACGGGCCGTCGGGCACACCGAGAAGTCGCCGCCCGTCAGGGCCGCCACGACCAGCCCGTTGCGGCCCTGCGTCAACACGAACTCGCCCTCGAAGAATTCACCTGTCTGGGTGCCGCCGTGCGGCGCAGCGGTCGTGACGCTGACCCTGCCGTGTGTCACGTCGATGACCGACCCGAACGGGATCTGGCGCAGCGAGGACAGCGCGACGAACGAAGCGCTGCCGTGCAGACGCAGAAGCACAGTGCCAGACACCGGCGCCACGTTGCCGGTAACCCCGAGCTTCGGCGGCGGGGTGAACGCGACTTCGGGGAGGGGAGCGGGGGGCGTGATCGCGGGGGCGATGTAGGTGAATCGATCGCCCGGCGTCGTCGCGGATGTTCCGGCGGAGGTCGTGACGGTCACGTCCACCGTGCCGGCGCCCGCCGGGCTGGTTGCGGTGATCGAGCCGGTGGAGTTCACCGTCACACTCGACGCCGAGCTGGAGCCGAAGCTCACGGTCGCGCCAGCACTGAACCCACCACCTGTGATCGTCACCGCCGTCCCGCCGAGCGCACTCCCAGAGCTCGGGCTCACCGATGATACGCTCGGCAGCCTGGTTGCGGTGTATTTACCGCTGGTGTGGTTGCTGTCCTGCAACGCGCCTTCCCAGGACAGCCCGTCTTCAGAGACGGTGAGGGTCGCTTCGGATGTGGATCCGCCGACCGTGCCGCTGTGGTATTCGAAGCTTTGTCCACTCACCGTGCCGGAGATGCTTTCGCCTTCATTTGCTCCCGTCACCGAGCTCGAGCCTTCGGCTTGGCTCAGCGTGTCGATCGCGGGGAAGCTCTGTCCCTTGCATTCCCCTGATTCGCAGTGATACACGGCCACCCATGTGCCGGTGAGATTGACCAGCCGTGTGGCGGTGTATTGGTGTTCTGTGCCGTCGTTGAACGAGCCGGTCGCCTTGTTGCCTTCGATCGTGCCCTTGTTGAACGACCTGTAGCCCCCGCCTTCCGTTTCGATCACGAATTCGTAAGCTTGTCCAGTCACCTTGCAGCCGGTGAGCAGGTAGCCGGGGATCGACGTCCCGACACATTCGCCGGTGACGAAGTTCTCCGAGGTGATCGTGAAGGGCGCGTATCCCAGGGCCGGGGGGTCTTCCCAATAGCCGACGAAATTCGCGTCCGCTGCGGCAAGGCTCGTCGCAGGCACGGCTAGCACGCCCGCCAGCCCACACGCCGTAAACGCCAACGCAAGACCGATCCCCACCTGCACGCGATGCCTGAGAGCACGGACCGAGGACATCGTGTGCGGCAACGTAGCAGAGCCGGTGCTCTTGCGGATAGCATCAGCACGCCCGGGGCGAAGATCGTGACAGGAGAGCGCTGAGATGGCCGGTACGCACAGACAGCGCCGCAAGACGATCCTCCTGCTGAGCGTAGCCGTGCTCGCTGGCGGCATTGGCGTGCTCGGCTACGCCACGGAAGTGCTGCAGCGCAGCGAACTGCAGACGATCGACGCGCGGTTCTCGATCCGGGGCACGAAGCAGCCACCGTCGAACATCGTATTCGTGCAGATAAGCCTAGAAGCTGAAAAGGAACTGTCTGAACATGGGCTCGAGTTCCGATCGCCGCTGCCGCGGCGGTATGACGCCGAGGTCGTCGACCGGCTCAGGCGCGCGGGCGCCAAGGCGATCGCGATCGACATGGAATTCACACAGAGGACCAACGAAGCCGAAGACGACGCTCTCGTCGAAGCAGTCGGGCGCGCTCACGGCAAAGTCGTGCTTGGCACGAGTACCGTGTTCAGCAAACCACGTGGCGGCACGAAGATCTTCGGAGGAGAACCGTTGCTGCATGAACTGGGAGCACGGCCGGCGGAGGTGCGACTGACCCTCGACAGCGACGGAGCGGTGCGTCGCTTCGAACGCGAATACAGCGGCCTGGGAAGCTTTCCAGTGGTGGCGACCGAAGTGATGACCGGGCGCCAGATCCCGGCGTCGACGTTCGAACACGGCAGCCTCCCGATCTACTTCGCCGGGCCGTCTGAAACGTTTCATTCGATCTCCTACGCCAGGGTGATGCGCGGGGACTTTCCTGCTGGCTTTTTTCGCGACAAGCTGGCGATCGTCGGCGCCTCCTCGCCAATCCTCCAGGATCAGCACGCCACGGCGACTACCGGCAGTGTGTTGATGCCAGGACCTGAAATCTGGGCAAACGCGACGGCTACGCTGCTGGCAGACCAGCCGCTCAGAGATGCACCCGGATGGCTCGACATCCTGATGATCTTGCTCCTCGGGATGGTGATCCCGATCAGCAGCCTGCGCCTGCGCCAGTGGCGTTCGCTGCTGGACGCACTGGCGCTGGCCGTGGTGTTCACGATCACGGTGCAGATCGCCTTCGACAGCGGTTGGCTCGTCACTTTCGTATACCCGCTGCTCGCGCTGGCGGTGGGGACGCTGGGAACGCTCGCCGTCCTCTACGTCGTGGAGACGATCGAGCGCGCGCGCGTACACGACCTGTTCGCGCGCTTCGTGCCTGCCGACGTCGTCGACCAGGTGGTGGCGAGCGCCGGCGACAACCTGCGCCTCGGCGCCGTTGAACGCGACTGCACGGTGCTGTTCTCCGATCTGCGGGGATTCACGAGCTTCTCCGAGAAACTGCCCGCCACGCGCGTGATCGAGGTCGTCAACTGCTACCTCAACGAGATGACCGAGGCGATCCTCGCCGCTGGCGGGACGCTCATCTCATATATGGGCGACGGCATCATGGCCGTGTTCGGCGCGCCGCTCGAGCAGTCCGATCACGCCGACCGCGCGCTCACGGCAGCAACCGAGATGATCGGTCCGCGCCTAGATGCCTTCAACGCGTGGATCGCCGAGCAGGGCCACGAGCACAAATTCGCGATGGGCGTCGGGCTCAACAGCGGCCCCGTCATGGCCGGCAACATCGGCTCCGAGCGGCGCGTGGAGTACACCGCGCTCGGCGACACCACCAACACCGCCTCGCGCCTGGAGGGCATGACCAAGGGCAGCGGGCACATGCTGTTCGTCGCCGACACCACCCGCGAGCGTATGCGGCACCCGCCCGACGAGCTGGTGCTCGTCGGTCAGCTCGAGGTGCGCGGACGCGTCGAGCCAGTGCCGGTTTGGACGATTGCGGCCTGAGCACCGGTAATAATGCTCCCGCATGCAGGTTCGCTTCTGCGGCGTGCGGGGATCCACCCCGGCGCCGGGCATCGACTACGTGCGCTACGGCGGGCACACCTGCTGCCTGGCGCTGTCGCATGACAACAGCGACACGCCCACGCTCGTGCTCGACGCCGGCATTGGGCTGCGCGCCGTCACGCGCGCGCTCGACGGCCAGCCGTTCACCGGCACCATCCTGCTCACCCACCTTCACTGGGACCACATGCTCGAGCTGCCGTTCTTCGCCGCGGGCGACCGTCCCGACGCCAAGACCACCGTTTTACTGCCCGAGCAGGAGGACCGTCGCGACGCCGTCAGCGTGCTCGAGCACATCATGTCCCCGCCCTACTTCCCCATCCGGCCCGCCCAGCTGCGGGGCGAGTGGACGTTCGACAACGTCGGACCGGGAGAGCACGCCATCGAGGGCTTCACCGTGCTCGTGCGCGAGATCCCGCACAAGGGCGGGCGCACGTTTGGCTACCGCATCAGCGACCGGCGCTCCACGCTCGCCTACATGCCCGACCACTGCCCCACGATGCTCGGCCCAGGCGAGCACGGCTTCGGCCAGTACCACCCCGCCGCCCTCGAGCTCGCGCACGAGGCCGACCTGCTCGTACACGACGCCCAGCTGTTTCCCCACGAGCTCGCCGCCGAGGCGAGCTTCGGACACTCCGTAGCCGACTACGCTGTCGAGCTCGCCAGCCGCGCCCACGCGCGCTCCGTCGCCCTCTTCCATCACCGCTACGACCGCAGCGACGATGCGCTAGACCAGCTGGCGCAGCGGCTCGGGCGCGACACGCCCGGCGAGGACGGGCCCACCGTCACCGTCGCCGCCGAGGGCGCCGTCGTGCAACTCTGACTCACGCCCGAGATCACGGCGCTACGCGCCGACGGAGCCCAGGTCGGCGTCGAGGTCGCCGAGCGCGGCGCGGTGGGTGTCGCTCAACCCGGCGCCACCGGCGAGCAAGCGTCTCGCGTGGTCGAGGTCCTCAGAGCGCCCGAACGTGAGCGCCGCCTTGACCACGCCGTCCTTCAGGTACCAGGTGGTGAACGAGCCGTCCTCGAGCGAGCCGCGGACGATCTCCTCGTCCCACTCGTATGCGGGGCCGACGTACTCGAGTTCGCCCCAGTCGCCGAGCACGGAGTAGAAGTACGGGACGACGTCGTGTGGAACGTCGCGGCCGAGCATGTTGAGAGCGGCGGTCTTGCCGTGGCTGAAGGCGACGTCCCAGTGCTCGATGCGCATCGCCGCTCCGCCGTGCAGGACCGACTCGTACTCGCAGATGTCTCCAGCGGCGAACACGCCGGGCGCGGAGCTTTCCAGGCGCGAGGAGCACAGCACGCCGCCGCGCTCGCCGATCTCCAGGCCGGCGCGCTGTGCGAGCTGCACGTCGGGTGTGACGCCCGCTCCGATCACGACCGCGTCCGCCGCCAGCTCGAGCCCTCCCCTGGTCACCACCTTCGCTACTCGTCCGTCGCCCTCGAAGCGCTCGAGCTCGTCCCCCCCGTGAACTCTCACGCCGTGCGATTCGAGCAGCTCCTGGAAGAAGCGACCGGCGCTCTCGCCGAAGCCGCGCTCGAGCGTGACCTGCTCCTGCATGACGATCGTGCAGCGCTTGCCGAGCATGCTGAGCGAGGCGGCCACCTCGCAGCCGATGTAGGAGCCGCCGATCAGCACGACGTCCTGCGCGTCCTCTAGTCCCTCGCGGATCGCATCGGCGTTTCCGAGCGTGCGCAGGTAGTGGATCTGCTCCAGCTCGCAGCCGTCGACGTTCAGTCGGCGCACGTTCGCGCCGGTGGCGATGAGCGCCTTGTCGAACTCGACCTCCTCCTTGGTGGAGAGCTTCGCGGTGCGCGTCTGCAGGTCGAGCCCCATGACGCTCGTGCGCGTGAGCAGCTCGACGTTCTGCTCGCCCCACCACTCGTTGGGGCGGAACAGCGGCTCCTCGCGGCTCTCCTCGCCGCGCAGGTAGCCCTTGGAGCAGTCGGGGCGGTTGTAAGGCGGGTCGAGCTCGCGCCCGACGAGCAGGATCTCGCCGTCGGCGCCCTCCTCGCGCAGCCAGCGCGCGCAGTTGGCCGACGCGAGGCCGCCGCCGATGAGCAGGTAGTCGACCTTGCGGGAGGACATGGCGGGAGCCTACAACCCCGGCGGGTGGCGCACGGACCAGTGCGCCCAGGTGGGGATGTGGTCGAGGATCCGCCAGCGGGGTCCGTCTTCGCCTCGGCTGGGGCCTGTGTCGGTGCCGTTGTGGCTCGTGTCCAATCGAAGCCCCGCGATGACCATGAAGACATGTGGCGTCGGGGTGTCGGTCGCGAAGATAGTCACCCAGCGCCCGGGGCCGGGATCGCCCCAGTTGACGTAGTTCTGCGCGAGAGGGTTCTGTTTGAGGATTTCCTCGATCGGACGTACTCCCGAGCGATAGAGGACGTAGTTGACGGTGCTCGAGCAGTCCTCTTCGAGAGCGCCTCGTGGATCCGGATGCCCGTCCGGACCATAGGGCAGCTCCTGCAGCTCGTTTCCCGCCACCAGCATTGCCTGGATCGACGCGGGCACGCTCACGGGGATCAACGCCACGTGCCCGTCTCCGGGTGCGAGCTGGGCGTACTCCCCGGCGATGAACCGCACCGGCGTCGTGGTCTGCTGTGAAAGCAGGGGATCCGCGCCTTCGCCAGCTTCGCCATCTCCAAGTGGCGTCGTAGGCCCACGGTAGCTCGCGGCCCAGCGTTCGACCTCGTCGGCGTACCAGCCCGCGTGGTTGTAGGCGAGTATCGCGCGACGATAGTCGCGTGGCGCACCCGAGGCGCGGAGGTAGTTTGCGGCAGCGGATATCGCGTCGGCGGGATCCCAGCGATCCTTGCGTCCATCGCCGTCCGCATCGACCCCATACGTCGCCCATGTAGAGGAGATGAACTGCATCGGCCCGCCAGCGCCAGCGGAGTTCTCTGCCCCCTCTCGAGCACAGGCCGGGTCGGGGTCGCGTCCGTGGTCGCACTCGACCTTGCCGATGCCCGCGAGGATCGCCCAGTCCAGACCGTAACGCCGCGCTGCCCCCTGATACAGGCGCAAGTATGCAGACGGGATGTCGTGCTGGGCCAGCACGGAGACACCATCGCTCGCCGCCGCCGTGCTCGTGCCCGCGATGCCCATCGATACGCCGCCGAGCGCCGCCACCACCGCGACGAACGACAGGCCCAACATCATGAGCACGGCCGCAACCACAGCCATCGGCGCTCCGAAAACAGCGCGTCGAGGAAGCCCTGAAACCATCGATCCTGCGCTCAAGCGTTATCCCGTCCATGCTGACGCTTGCATCCTGTGGCAACCTCGCGTATATCGCGCATCACGCTCGATTCGGGCTCCGCTGGTCGCCGCTCAGGAGCGCTCTCGTTGCTCGCTTTAGAACTCGGGCGCCGACCGACCTGCGTCGTGGCTGACGTCGTACTTGCTCCCCTGCTCCCAATCAACTCGTTGCGCGACGCCAACTCGCGATCGATCTGCAGGCGAGCGACACGCTGAGCGCGAGGGTCCAGTTGCTCGTAGCCCTGCTGCGCGTATCCCGCGAGCGGAGCCAGGCGTGAGTAGTCGCGATGTTCGCCCGCCGCACGACTTCGCGCGCGGACCGAACTGCCCGGCAACGCCGCCTGGGCATTCAGGAATCGCTCCCGTTCCTCGTGGTGCTCGCGCGCGAACGACTTACTACCCACCCCCGAAATCCGCCGAGTGTCCCCGAGCGTGTCCTGCGACTGCTCGATCTCACGCTCGATGTTCTCGCTGCGACCACCGAGTCGAGCCGCCCTGCGCCAATCGCCGTCGGCGAGTGCCTTGGCACGCTCGAGGCGTACTCGCCCGAGCCTGCTGCGCATGGCCGAGATCCCCTCTTCTAGCTCCGGAGCGCCCGCCATACGCTCGCTAGCGTCTGCGTGCTCGCGCTCCAGCACCCTCGTCACCTGCTCGTCGGCCCTGGCTGGAGGGGGCTTGGACGCTGCACGACTTGCTGGTTCGGACCACTGGCGCGCCTCGACCGCGGGTGCTGAGCGATCCTGTCTGGCTTTGATCCAGCGGACGGCAGCGTTCGCTTTGCGCGTCTCGAGCACGTCACCGACCCTCCGCACCACCGAGCGGTGCCGTGCGTGATCGCCTCCCATCGCGCCTCCCACGATCCCGAGCGCCTGGTGACGACGCGCATACGCACCCCACCAGAAGGCGGACATCAGCAGCCACTGAGTCCACCAGCCGATCGCACTGAGGTCCGAGAGGATCGCGAGCACCGCCAGAACCACACCCAGGAGGAACGAGAACAGCAACTTCGAGACCACCGCGCCGAGCAACTGTGCGACCCACTTGCGAAACAGTGCGCGCCCGCCCTCGCCGAGCGCTGGAGCGAGCACCATCGCTGGAGCGAGCAGCAGATAGAGGAGGCTGAAGACCGCCGCTGTCAACAACCGTACGGCGATGAAGCCGAGCAGCAGCAGCATCCCGAGCAGGCCAGCCGCGATCAGCAGCAGTCCGCCAACTCGAGCCCAGGTTTGCCCCGCGGTACGGAACTGCGCCGGTGCTGCAGCCGGCCCGTGGCAGTTGGTCGCTTCGCTGCTGCGGCAGATCGTTCGCAGTAGCGATCCCTGATCGTTGATCGAGTTGCGCGCGGCTCCGTTTGCAGGCAGCGCGAGGAAGACTGCCCCGTTGCTGCGCGCATGGCGCAACAGCTCCGCGCTGTGCTCCCCCGCCGCTGCCGATCCGCCGAGGGCCCTGCACAATTCCGCGTTGCAGTGGGCCAGCGCAAGCTCTTGAACGGAGAGCGCAAGACCGGCAGCATGCAGTTCGGGTTCCAGCCGAGCCGGATTCCTGCACCAGTCGACATCCCCGAACTCCAGGTAGCACCACGGCGCTTCGATCGCTGACGCGAAGACAACGTCGAGGCTATCTCCGAGGGCCTGCCCCGGCGCCGACGGTGCGCCACGAGCGGCAACTGCGAGGGTCCCCAATGCCGCTTGGTTCGCCCACTGTCCGAGCGCGCCGACAGTGCCCGTCGGATCGGCGATCACCCAGATCCCACCAGCCATCATCGCGACCATCACCACCACCTCTCCAACCGTCGCGGCAACGCGCCGACGGATCAGCCCTTGGTACAGCGCGAGCACCGAGGCCACCGCCAGAACCAGCGGCAGCCAGGGGTCGGTGAGCGCCGTCTGAGCCTGGCGCAGTCCCCTGGCAAGCCCGCCGGCAGCTGCACTGTCCAGCAGGTCGACGGTGAAGCACCACTCGAGCATCACGACGAGCGCGTGCATCGACCACACCAACGCCATCCACAACGGCGTCACGAACAGATCCTGCACAGCACTGAGCAGCCCGCCAGAGCTGAGGCCACCGAGCAGCCCCGTGTCGATGTGCACGTCGATTCCGTAGTTGCCGGTCGGCGCGGGTGCGGCCACGAAGCCCGAGGTTTCGCAGTTGCTCCTGTCGCTCGCCGACAGTTCGAGCGCAAGAGCGCCCCGACAACTGGGGCTGGCCAGTCCGTTGCTCACGAGCGGATCTGCTTCTCCCTGAATAGCGACCGTTGCACCTTCTCCGGCGGCGCCATCTTCTGCTCCCGAGGTGAGCGGCGGTCGACTAGGTGCGCGCGATCCGACGGTACGGCTAGAGGGCGTACTCGTACTCCGTGCGACACCGGGAGCGTTGGTCTGCTCGATTGCCTCCGCTTCCTCGGTGGCCGTGCCCAGGCAAGCACCGGCGAGAATGAGCGCACAGACCACCGCTCGTGTCGATAGCAAGACGGAGCGCGAAATCACTCCGCTCGCGGGGTGGTCGAGAACGCCCGAAGCAATGACGGAATCACCACATCCACCTGGATCGCCTCGATACGTCCGCTGTGATCGCGGAACAGGCACCGTCCTGCGTCCAGCTCGAGCAGGATCTGACGCATACGCCTGTCATCTGGGTCGAGCCCGAGCAGGGTGAGCGCACGCGCCGCCTCGGCCTCCGAGCGCATCCCGAACACGAACGTCGCGCCGATGAGGTTCTCGAGCGACTCTCGCTCCCCGGCCAGCCCATCTGTCACGAGCTGGGTGCTGATGATCGGCACCGCGAGCTCCGAGCGACCCATCCGCTGAAGTGAACTGAGCAGCATGCGCCCGACTGGGTCGCCCAGCAGGCGCCAGCCCTCGTCGAACGAGAACAACTTGAGACGCTCGCGCTCGGCGCCCATCATGTGCATCGCGAACATCGCGATGAGACGGACGATCTGCTCGCCCACTCGCTCAGCCTGCGAGTACTCCGAGCGACGCATGCCCGGTTCGGGCGCGGGCAGGTCACGAATCGGCAAGTAGGTGACCTGGTGCTGGCCGATCGGCGGCAGCTTCACTGCAGGGTCCGCGAACCCGAGCTGGGTGAGCCCCGAGCGTGCATAAACCTCGAGTGTCTTTCCCACCTGAGAGTCGGTGTCATCACCTTCCTTCAATGCCTTCACCACCTCCAGGCACGTAGGTTCTGACGAACGCCTCATCACACGATCGACCGCGCCGACGACCGCGGTCTCCCACGCTGGCTCGGCGCGCCCCGGCAGCAGGTCGCGCAGGAAAGACACCGTGGCGTCCTGCCGCAGATGCTCCGGCGCCACTCGCAGTGGGTCGAGCATCCCGCGCAGTGCGGGATCCGGTCTCAGCGTCATGCACTCCGTGTGCGGTGCCACGTCCTCGAGCAGGTGGAAGCGGTGATCGCCCTTCGGATCGCAGTCGATCACTCGCGCGCCCTGCAGGAAGCCCTCGTACTTGAGCTTCTGGGCGAGCGTGGTCTTGCCTGACCCGAGCGCTCCGACGCTGAGGATCGTCGTGTTGCGGTCGCTGTCAGAACCCTCTCTGAGATTGAAGGTAACCGCCTGTCTGGAGCCCGAGAGCGTGTGCCCCAGATAGAAGCCGCGCCTCGAGCCCACCGCATGTGTGGCATGCGGCATCATCGCCGCGACCTGCTCGCTGGTGAGCGTGTCGTCGTAGCCGGCCAGCCTCGTGCGCTGCCCAGGCAGGTGCTGGAGGAAAAGCTGCAGCTGGTCACCTACCGGGCGATGCAGCCGTATCTCGCCGTAGGCGCGCCGGCACATCTCCACGCGCTCCTCGAGCTCCCGCTCATCAGACGCTCCAACCGCAATGCCCAGCGTCGCACGCAGCAGCGGCGGCCTGCTCGACGCTTGCAGGTACGCGAGCAGATCCCTGGCCTCTTGTGTCCGCTCGTAGCCCAGATCGGACACTCCCTGCTCGCCATCTGACTCCGCGCGCACGATCTGGTCGGCGTCCTGGATCTTCCTGCGAGCGACTCTCAGTGCCAGCTCGTTGGGTAGGAAGCGCGCGTTCAGCGAGAGGTCGATCGGGAACGGAAGGCTTTCGGGCGGCGCGAACATCAACTCCGCGCGAGCGCCCGGGAACTGCACACGCTCCGGCAGCGCGCCCAGCACCAACTGTGCCTGCCAGCTAATGCCGAGCTCAGACTCGATCCTGAGCGTCCGCCCTCGATGCTCCACGAGGCTGTCGGCCCAGCGCATCACGTCACCCTCCAGCGGAGCGAGTGCAGCCTTTCCGTTGCGCTCGAAGAGGAGAGCCCGGGGCTCGTGCAGGCCGTCCACGACAGGTTCGCCCACGCCCCGGCAAAATGCTCTGCGTATCAGCCACTGGATCTCCACGCCGCGCGCCGGGCGCACCGGCAGGAAGTCTTCGAGGCGTGCGTGGATCTGGTCCGCACGCACCCTGACCCGCTCTAGCTCCGACACGGGCAGGATGCGCTGGTCGCGCATCGACAATGCACGGCGGGCTGCCTCCCACCATTCGCGCGGATGTTGCGCAACCGCGTTCGATACGTAGGAAGCGACATCGCGCTCGGGCTCACGCAAGCTCACAAGCAGGAAGATCGATGGCTGAGCCAGCCCGACATCCCGCAAGCGCATCGCGTGCTCCTCGACATAACGCCTGCGCGCACTCTCCTGAGTCCGCGCCGCACCCTCACGGCACGCATCGCTGACGTAGCGCTCCAGCTGCCAGTGTCGACAGACGCGCATCACCTGTACATCTGCCTCGACAGCCTCCAACGCACCGAGCAGCGCGAGCAGTCGGGTTCGCTTTGCATCCTCACTGAGCCATGCGTAGGAGAACGTCTCGACGGAGAACGCCGCCCATGCATCGTCCAGGCCTGCCGCGAACACGCAGTTACCGTGCACGAATGCGAGCGGCGCCTTCACCACGTCACCGCCGATCGGGCTCGTGCGCGTGCACCAGGAGTCGTGCGCCAGGCGCGAGCGAGATCACCTGAGCCCTATCCAGGGATGCTGCGCGAGGCGCCGGCCGAAGCGCAAGAGTTGCACTCCCGCCTCTCGGCCAGATGCTGCTTGATCGACTGACCACTTCGCACTCGAGGGCGACCAGCACAGCACCCGGGCCGGTGTAGCGCAATCGACGCATCCGAGCGTCGGAACCGTCCGGCAAGAATACGATGTCCGATGGGGACCACCGTCGCCCCAGTTCCGATCTGCGCCCCACCCCCGCGACCCGGCGTGACCCGAACGCATGACGTACAAGAGCGTGCGCGGCCAGGTGAAAGGTTCTGCCCTCGACCCGGATGGCGCTGAGCACAGTCGCGACTAGCCCTGGTAGCGCCAGATCGCGCAGGTACCACGGCAGTGCGTGGACGCCACCACCGAGAAGTGGCAGGCTTGCAATCGCTGTTCCCGCCGCGAGTATCGCTACGAAGTAAACAATCCCCCTCACCGGCACGCCACCTGGGTTCAGGCGCATGCGATCGACGCTGTAGACGCGCCGCTCGAGGTCAAAGACGCGACGGTAGGAGCGAATCTCCATCAGCGCCCGCCGAAGAGCGAGGTGACGGTGTCCTGCAAGAGACTCACCCCCGCCGGCGTCGCCAGCAGTACTGAAACGATCCCCACGGCGAATACACCCGCCGCCTCCTTGAAGTCCCGGCGGAATGCCAGCACGGTGGCTGCTACCGAGAACGCCAGCCCGATCAAGCTCATCGCCACAGCCCGCCCGGTGCTCCCGGCCTTGGCCGCTGCCGATTCCAGGGAGCTGCCAGTCCGTTCGCCCGAAGCAGTACTTGGAGCCCTCCCGGCGGTGCTGCCTCCGATCGCCGCGACAGCCGGCACGGGTGCAAGGGATATACACGTACACGCGGCAAGCGCCGCCATCGACAGGTACAAGAGCCTGGTCTTCATCTGATCTCCTGGTGTTGGTTGTCTAGGCGTCTGGATCCATCTGCACCGCTGAGACCTCCCAGCGCCCTTGAGTCCGCTCGACTTCGACTTCGTAGGCGAGCGTGTAGTGCACGCCGCGTCCATCTCGGGCCTGCACCACTGCCAGCACTGAGCTGCCGTCGGTGGACCAGTCCAAGCGCTCCACGGTCTCTAGGCTCAGGGCATACGTGGGCAGCGCGACGTGTGCGCCGCTCGCGAGATCGGCAGCGAGCTCGGAAGGAGAAGCCGCGAGGTAGTTGCGCAGCACCCGCTGCGACACCACCGTCAGCGTCGGATCGTTGACTTCGCGCAATCGCTGAGGACTCTGTGCTCCGACCGCAGTCGGAGAACCCACGAGTGCCGGGTATCCCGACAGGGCCAGACTGCCGTCGTGTGTGCGCGTCACGCCCACGGTCAGGTACTGGAGCCCTCCTGTGTCGGTTTGCACGGCGACTGTGAACATGTGCTCACCGCGAGCGGGTTCGCGCGCCTGCACGACTTCGGCCCATTCGACGTGCTGCTCGCCAGTCGCGGGCAGTTGGATGCCGGCACCGGATTCCATGCCCGCCCCGAGAAACGGTTCCAGCGAACGCTCGCTGGCCTGAGGTTCTGCTGCATTCCATGTCAGATAGCGGCGCGCGAACAGCACCGCGTATCCTTCCGCCGCGCGATCTGCCGGTACCGGCGCAAGCAGCGACGTCTTTGGGAGCGTCGGTATCGGCGGGGCGAGCGCAAATCGGGCGCTTGCGGCGATCCCCGCCAGCGACAGTGCGCTCAACAAATACCGAGGCGCGTCTCGCGTAAGTCTGATGCGCCACAGCGGATGAGTGGTGAGACTCACCTTTGCCGATGCAAGGCCGCTTGCTTCGGTGTGGCTGCTCATCGCTCGAAGCCGAACTCAGCCAGATGCGCGCCCTCGGACGCTACGTACACGCTCGTCGTGACGCGAGCGGAACTCGCTGCCATTGCGGTATCGGCTATCGCCAACCTCGAGCGGCGGCGTTTACGACGATTAGACCTCGCACGTGAGGGCAGCCGACGGGTCGTTGTCCCGTGGTGCGAATACGCGTCGTTCTGCTCGGCTGAGACGGTGGTCGAAGCCGCGGGACCAGCGGCAGACGATATTCGCGGCCCCGCGCGGCGACCGGAGCCTCTCAGATGAGTGAGGCTGTTGAGGAGGACCAACCCTCCGACAGCGCCGGTTGTTCCGAGCAGAATTGCCGCACTCACAATCCGAGGCCACAGTGAGTCCTTGAGGCTTCGAGCAGTCACCGCATCGACATCCGGCTCCCAGGTGGCGCCAGCTAGGTACTCGTCCTCGTCGAAGAGTCGGTAGACCTCGCGAGGGGCACGGCGCGGCAATCTCATCGCGCCTCACTACCAAGCCTGCACGCGGGCGACCGGGAACCTGAGCGGGGAGAACTCTGGGTCCCGGTCGCTTGCGCGCGGATGGGCCTCGCCGTGTGGTCGTCCGATGAACCGACCGCCGGCGTCCCAGGGGACGCGCCTATGAGTGGGGGGAGAGATTTCATAGGTTGGTCCCTGCTTTCTGTTCCGACGCACCGCGCGAAGACGGGACACCCACAACTCCGTCTTCGAGCACCATCAGCCGGCGCAGCCGGGCCCGAGCGCGCTGGGCAACCTTGCGGTACTTCTCCGCCGTCCATCCGTAGCGCTCGCAGAACTCGCCGCAGCCCATCTGCAGCGCAACCTGCGTTGCGATTACGAGTCGCTGCTCGTAGCTGAGCTCACGGGCCACCGTCTGGATCCGCTGCAGTTCCTGGCGAAGAATCACGAGCCGCTCCAGCTCGGCCCGAGCGTCCGCCAGGTCGACGCTACCCTCCTTCGCGCCGTGGAGCGACGTGGCTTCCTCGAGCGCCGCCTGCATCGGACTGCGCCCGGATAGCGCCCGGCGGCGGTCATGAATCCTCGACAGAAACCGCTGCTCGACTACGTTTGCCAGGTGGTCGCGACTGACGAATCGTCCACCTCTGCGCGCGTGCGCGACAAGCTCGAGCGTCGCTTGGCTGTAAGCATCCTCGAGATCCTCGGGGCGCAGCCGGAAGCGGTGCGCGCGCAGCAGCAGATCGCGTCTGGCGCGAGCGACAAGCGCCACCTCCTCCGCTGGGTCCGAGCGCCAGCTCGCGCCCGCGCTTCGTGTTTGCTGCTCGTTTCGGGTAGACACATGTGGATGTCGACACCCACGATCCCCAGGCCCCCCTCCCAATGAGCCTCACCGACCGTCTCCGCGCGCTCGATCGCCACCAGCAGCGGAGCCCTCGGCTTAGCTTCATCGCCGCGGTGATCAAGAAGTTCGGCGACGACCAGGCTGGACAGCTCGCCGCCCTGATCGCCTACTACGGCTTTGTCTCGCTGTTCCCGCTGCTGCTGGTGCTCGTGACGGTGCTCGGTTTCGTGCTTCAGGGCAACCCCAGCGCTCGAGCCAGCGTGCTGCACTCGACGCTCAGCCAGTTCCCCATCATCGGCACGCAGCTGCAGAAAAACGTCGGCTCGCTTAAAGGCAGCGGTCTCGACCTCGCGATCGGCATCGTCGGATCGCTGTTTGCCGGCCTTGGCATCACCGGCGCCAGCCAGAACGCCTTCAACCAGGTCTGGCACGTTCCCCACAAGGACCGGCCGAACTTCCTGATCTCCCGGCTGCGCGGTCTCGGACTACTGGTCATCCTCGGCCTGCTCGCGATCGTCTCCACGGTCGCCGCTGGGTTCGTGACCGCAGGCGGCGCTGGCATCCTCGCGATCCTCGGCGGGGTGCTCGTCGCGCTGATCGTCAATCTGCTGCTGTTCTTCACTGCCTTCAGGTTGCTTACCGCAGCGGAGATCGAGACGAGAGATCTCCTGCCCGGCGTGATATTCGGAGCAGTTCTCTGGCAGATCCTCCAGCACGTCGGTGGCCTCTACGTCGACCACGTCATACGCCACGCCAAGGAGACCTCAGGCTTCTTCGCCCTGGTGCTGGGCATGCTCGCCTGGCTCTATCTCGGTGCCCAGGTCACGCTCATCGCAGCCGAGGTGAACGTCGTCCGGGCTCGCCGTCTATGGCCGAGGAGCTTCTTCTCCGAACCGCTGCTGGATGCTGACAGGCGGGCGCTCACGTCATCCGCCGAGGTCGAGGAGCGCGTCGACGAGGAGAACGTCGAGGTCAGTTTCGATGAGCCTGCGTGATGCTTGCCCGTTCCCGCCCGCGAAACAGTTTGCCGCGTTTCTCGACGATCGCGAAGCCTGGTGGAGGGGTCGCTGAGTACCCCTTAGGAGGCCTCGCTTTCAGCCGGGGTTCTGCTGGCTCGCTTCTGGTTTCCCTCTTGAGACGTTTGAAGACCATGGCGTCAGCCTACCCAATGATCCCGAGTGTCCACGCGATGATCTCCACGGCCAGGGACACGCAACTCAAGGTCAGCCAAACCGACAGGTCGTCGATCTTGCGTGAGTTCGCATCCAAGCAGGACTCGATCCAGACGCTGGCGGCGCGATAGGCCTCGCGTATGTCCTGCGCCTGCTCATCGCCGGTTTCGGCGAGGATGATCTCGCCCCGGAACGCAAAAACGAAATCGTGTGGGCCAAGCACCCAGATGGCGCTGCCTCCGCAGAGGCTGAATGAGATCAGCGCGAAGAGGCTCCATCCATCGAGCGATCCGTGGATTGCCTTCGCGCCAAGGAACGAGCCAGCAACGGAAGCTGCGCCAAGAGCCGTGCTCGCGCACAGTCTCAATCCCGAAAACGCGCGCTCCTGCTCGGCGAGCGCGTTGGCCGTCAGCTCGTAGCTGAGCTCCTCGATCGATTGAGCCATGCACGGGTTCTATCGATCGCTTGAGACGGTACTCGCGGCCCACTCGCCTCTCGCCGGCTGACGATATTTGGCTCCACAAAGCCAAATCCGACATACACCCCAAACTACTTGCGCGCACAACCACCCCGCGCTATACTAACTAAACTTTCGTAAGCTCATATGGAGCGGTTACCTATGTCATCACCCTCAGAGAAGCCCACCACCCAGCCTTCCGTGCCGAAGCCCCGCATGCGTCTCATCCCGCTTGACGACACGGTCGTGTTCCCCAACATGGGCATCACCCTCACGATCGACGTCGGCGAGGACGAGCGTGTGGTGCTCGTTCCGCGCCACGAGAACGAGTTCCTCGAGGTCGGCACCATCGCCGAGGTCTCCGAGCAGATCCGCCTCCCCGGCGGCGGGCGGGCGGTCGCCATCTCCGGCGAGCACCGCGCGCTGATCGGCGCCGCGGTCACGGGCCCCGAAGGAGAGCTGCGCGTCGAGATCGACGAGCGCCCCGACGCCGTGCCCACGGACAAACGCACCCGCGAGCTGGAGCGCGAGTACCGTGCCACCGTCGAGGAGATCCTCGAGCTGCGCGGCGACGACGGACGCATCTCCGCGTTCCTGCGCGCCATCGCAGAGCCCGGCGCGCTCGCCGACTCCGCCGGCTACTCCCCCAACCTCTCCTACGAGCAGAAGGTCGAGCTGCTGCGCACGCTCGACGTCACCGAGCGCCTCGAGCTGGCCGTCAAGCTGCAGCGCGAGAGCCTCGCCGAGCTGCAGGTGCGCAAGCGCATCCGCGAGGACGTCCAGGAGGGCGCCGAGAAGCAGCAGCGCGAGTACTTCCTGCGCAAGCAGATGGACTCCATCCGCAAGGAGCTCGGCGAGGACGACGCATCGGTCGCGGACGAGTACCGCACCAAGATCGCCGACGCCGCAATGCCCGACGACGTCAAGGAGCAGGCCCTCAAGGAGCTCGCGCGCCTGGAGCGCATGGGCGAGCAGACGGGCGAGTCGAGCATGATCCGCACCTACCTCGACTGGCTCATCGCCGTCCCCTGGGGCAAGCGCTCCGAGGAGCACCTCGACCCGGTCGCCGCACGCGAGGTGCTCGACGCCGACCACGCCGGCCTCGAGGACGTCAAGGACCGCATCACCGAGTACCTCGCCGTGCGCAAGCTGCGCCAGGACCGCAAAATCGAGGCCGACCCCAAGTCCGGGGCGATCCTCACGTTGATCGGCCCCCCCGGCACCGGCAAGACGTCCATAGGCGAGTCCATCGCCCGCGCCACCGGACGTGAGTTCGTGCGCATGTCGCTCGGCGGCGTGCGCGACGAGGCCGAGATCCGCGGCCACAGGCGCACCTACATCGGCGCGCTCCCCGGCCGGCTCGTCAGGGCACTCAGGGACGCCGGAACGATGAACCCCGTGATCTTGCTCGACGAGGTCGACAAGGTCGGCGCCGACTGGCGCGGAGACCCCTCCGCGGCGCTGCTCGAGGTCCTCGACCCCGCGCAGAACCACTCCTTCCGCGACCACTACCTCGACGTCGAGCTGGACCTCAGCCAGGTGATGTTCCTCGCCACCGCCAACGTCGCCGACACGATCCCCGGACCGCTGCTGGACCGCATGGAGGTAATCCGCTTCGACGGCTACACCTCCGAGGAGAAGCTCGCGATCGCCAAGGGCTACCTGTGGCCGCGCCAGCGCGACCGCAACGGCCTGCGCGAGGACGAGGTCGAGGTCTCCGACGAGGTGCTGCGCACGATCATCTCCGAGTACACGCGCGAGGCCGGAGTGCGAAGCCTCGAGCGCCAGCTCGGGACGGTGCTGCGCAAGACCGCCACGAAGATCGCCTCCAGGAAGACCAAGGCGAGGAAGCCCGTGACGATCGAGCTGGAGACCGTGCGCGACGCGCTCGGGCGTCAGAAGTTCTTCCAGGAGTCGGCCGCACGGACCGCAACCCCAGGCGTCGCCACGGGCCTCGCCGTGACCGGCACCGGCGGAGACGTGCTGTTCGTCGAGGCCACCACCATGAAGAGCGGCAGCTCCGGCGGCAACGCCCTGGTGCTCACCGGCCAGCTGGGCGACGTGATGAAGGAGTCCGCCAAGATCGCGCTCTCCTACGTCCGCGGCCACGCCGAGGAGCTCGGCATCGACGAGCACGCGTTCGAGAACCGCGAGTTCCATGTGCACGTGCCCGCCGGAGCGATCCCCAAGGACGGCCCGAGCGCGGGCGTCACGATGGTCACCGCGCTCGCGTCGCTTTTGTCGGGGCGGCCCGTCAAGCACACGGTCGGCATGACCGGAGAGGTCACGCTGCAGGGACGCGTGCTGCCGATCGGCGGGCTCAAGCAGAAGGCGCTCGCCGCACACGCGGCCGGTCTGACCGACGTGATCCTGCCGGAGCGCAACCGCGGCGACCTCGACGACATCCCCGAGGAGGTGCGCGAGCAGATGACCTTCCACCCGGTGATGACCGTCCAGGAGGTCCTCGACCGCGCGCTCGAGCCCGCACGCGATGTCGCGCATGTCTCCTAGATGTGAGCCCGTCCCGATGGAGGTCCGCGAGGCCGCGGACCTCCTCGAGCGGCGCTGGCAGCTGTCGATCATCTACGCCGCGCTCACCGGCGCGCTGCGCTTCAACGAGTTCGCCCAGGCCGTCGCGGGCATCTCACCGCGGATGCTCTCAGAGCGCCTGCGCGACCTCGAGGGCGCGGGCCTCGTCGAGCGCAAGGTCATCCCCTCGAGCCCGCCCACGGTCGAGTACCGGCTGACCGCGCGCGGACGCAGGCTCGGACCGATCGTCGACGCGATGCGCGAGTACGCGCGCGAGCCTATTTAGCTGCCAGGACTATGTCCATTTTATGGTCCCTTTTTCGACTTCTACGGTGCCTTCGGCTTCGATCGTACCGTTCGTGTATGCCATTTCAGGTTCACCACATACGCCGCCGCTGGATTCGTACTCGATTTCGGTAACTAACTGAGTAGTCTTGATTTCTTTGCCAGTGTTGGTGTATTTGAGCGTGCCTTCGCCGCCTTTGCTTGTGCCTTCCGCACCCGCACCCTCAATTTTGATGCTACATTTCCCCACCGCATTTGTGAGCACTACAATCGGACCGATTTCTGAAGCCCCGAGCGAGGCTTCGAATAAGAATTCCGCTTCCGACACAGTTACTTTGGCCGATCCGAATCCTTCGCATTTACTGGGTAAAACAGTAACATTCTGAGTCTGCTCTTTCGCCGTCGCGACACTGCCTTTGACCGAGAGCTGAGTACACGTAACTTTTGCTGAGCCAAATGTGAAGATCTCTTTGCCTTTCGTGGCTTTGAGCGTTCCCGTCGTGCTCGCAACGAATTCGTGAGCCCCAGCATGTGCGATCGTACCGAGCACAAGTAGCGCAATAGCAGCCACACCTACTAATCGAAGATCCCTCATAATCCAGCGCTCCTGTTTAGTTCGAAACCGACCCCGCGGCAAAGAAATTTATACCCCACGATGCGACGCTACCAACGCGGCCTTGATCAGTCAAGAAACCGGAGATAGTCGGAGACATAACTGTCGAACTACTCTCGGCCTACGCTGCGGTTGACGCTCGTTCTAGGCTGTACGTCGTCAAGATAGGTGAGGACTCTTGACGCAGCTCACCTCCAGGCGTACAAATGCTCACGGAGCCGCCGTCTTGGCTTTCGGGCTCCGCGATAGCGGCCTCCAAGCTCACTCAGCCAATACGAGAAAGCCAACTAAACTTGACAAGTGGACGTCCGATATAGGGGGTCATTCAATGAGGTCAAATGCCAAGTCTTCCCCATTCTTCGCCTTACGCGCACCACACATACTTGTCGCGCTGACGTTGGTTGCCATGAGCATGCTTGCGAATGGCTGCGGCTCTGGGGCCGGTGGCTCGGTTCCTCCGCAAGTAGTATTCTTTGCATCAGGAGAACTCGCGGTCACCGCTTGGGCCAGAGGACCAGGACGGTTCAAGATTACAAAACAGGAACTCGGTGCTGCTGGCTTAGGTTCTGGCACCTTTGAACTTGGAACCACATGCGCGGGGGTCGAAGTTACACTTCTCGCAAACGAAGCGCGCAGCTGCACCATGACGGTGAAAATCCCCGCAGTGGGCTTCTTTGCACCCACCAACAGGACACTGATCACCAAGTACACGTTGAACGGAGGAGCAGAAAGACCCGAGACTACGTGGCTGCGCCAGAGCTAGCCTGAGCAATGTGCCATGTCCGGTGTCATTAAGATCGCACAATGGTTGCGTGTCCGCGCTACGCATGTCCGCACCGTCATGCTCACATCGGCACTGTGTGGCGTCGGCGTCGCGCTTGTGTTTGGTGCACGCACCAGCGACCTCGCCACAAGGCACAGCAGGACGGGCAATCCCTCGCTCACGCAACGAGTCGAGAGAGCGATCGACGCGCGGGTACCGCCGGGCGTGGTCGTACGGAGCACAGAGTGTAGGCCAATATCCAGAAGTGCGATGGTCTGCACAGCCCACTTCGCAGGCAAGTACGGCAGCGGAATTTACACGCAAGCTGCAACGGTCGACCCCAGGACCGGCAGATTCGGGCTGAACCGTGAAGCCAGAGTCAAATTCACCGCTGGGAGATTCGCTCGCTGAGGAGGCAATGTTGCCAACTCATATCGCCTCCGAGCTCGCCCCCACCAAGGCGCCGCCCGGACAACTGGCCGCGTGGACGTCGCCGCGCTGCGGATTGCGGATCCCCGCCGCACCCACGATACCGCCAAGCGCGACGAGCGCCGCGGCGATCGCCATGCCGACGTGGAAGCTGTGCAACGAGGCCTGCTCCGCGGCGCTCGTCAGCGCCCGAGCCTGGCCCGCAGGCAGGGTGTGGACGTCAGGGCGCCCGAGGGGAAGGCGCTTGGCAGCAGCCACCGCAGCACGCGCAGCCGGGCCGAGGTTCACACCTGACAAGCGGCTCTGTAGATCCGCGACGAACGATCCCGCCACCGCCGCCCCCACCGCCGCAGTGCCAAGCAGCCCAGCCACGCGCGCGATCGCGTTGTTCACGCCCGAGGCGATCCCCGCGTCGTCCTTCGTCGCGTCGGCCAGCACCGCGGCGGTCAGCGGCGCGACCGTCAGCGAGAGGCCGAGCGCGAACAGCAGGAGCGGCGGCAGCACGTCGCCGAGGTAATCCACATGAATGCCCATGCGCTGGAACAGCAGCAGCCCGCCGGCGCACACGAGCGGCCCGCCGCCCATGAACAGGCGCGGACCGAAGCGGTCGGCGAGCGCGCCGAAGCGGCGGGAGAGCAGGAACATCACGACCGTCACGGGCAACGTCGTCAGGCCGCTCTTCAGCGGCGAGTAGCCGCCGATCTGCTGCAGGAAGAGGATCAGGAAGAAGAACACGATCGCCAGCCCCGCGTACATCGAGAACGTCTCGACGTTCCCTGCCGAGAAGTTCCGCCGCGCGAACAGCCGCAGCGGCAACATCGGGTCCCTCGCTCGAGACTCGTAGAGAACGAACGCGCCCAGCAGCGCCGCCCCACCGAGCAGCGGCGCGAGCACTCCGAGGCTCGACCAGCCCAGGCGCGGCTGCTCGATCAGCGCGAACACCGCGCCGCCGAGGCCGCCCGCACACAGCAGCGCGCCGGGGACGTCGACGCGCCGGGCCCCGGTCGCGCGCGCGGGCGCCCGCGGGATCGCCACGCGGATGATCACCACGCACGCGAGCACGAACGGGACGTTGATGACGAATATCCAGCGCCACGAGGCGACCGCCAGCAGCTCGCCCCCGAGCAGCGGCCCGAGCACCGCCGCGATCGTCCCCCAAGCCGTCCACGCTCCGATCGCCCCGCCGCGCTCGGACTCGGGGAACGTGTTCACGATCACCGCCAGCGACGCCGGCGTGAGCAGCGCGCTCGTCACGCCCTGCAGCGCCCTCGCCGCCACCAGCCAGCCGATCGTCGGCGCGAGCGCGCAGCCGAGCGAGGCGATGCCGAAGCCGCTCACGCCGAGCTCGAAGATGCGCCGCTCGCCGTAGAGGTCCCCGAGCGAGCCGCCCACGAGGATCAGCGAGCCGAGCGTCAGCAGGTAGCCGTTCACCACCCACTGCTGCGCGGCGAGGCCGCCGCCGAGGGCGCGCTGGATCGTGGGCAGCGCGACGTTCACCACCGTCCCGTCCAGCAGCGCGATCCCCGAACCGAGGATGCACGCGATCAGCGTGAGGCGCTTCGCGCGGGCGCTCGCTGGCATCGGCACGGGCGCCACGGCCGGGCCCGCCCGCTCAGGCCGATCGTCTGAGCGCCGCCGCGTCCACCTGGGCGAGTTCGGTGTAGCCGCTCAGCGCGAGCGTCAGGTCGAGGTCGGCGAGCAGGCAGCGGAGCACGTATTCCACGCCCGCCTGCCCGCCGAGCGCGAGCCCCCACATGAACAGGCGCCCGATGCACACCGCGTCCGCCCCCAGCGCGAGCGCCTTGAGCACGTCCGCGCCGCCGCGGATGCCGCTGTCGAACAGGACCGTGAAGTCGCCGCCCACCACGTCGCGGACCGCCGGGAGCGCGTCGAGCGCTCCGATCGCGCCGTCCACCTGGCGCCCGCCGTGGTTGGACACGATCAGCCCGTCCACGCCCGCGTCGAGCGCGCGCCTGGCGTCGTCCTCGTGGAGGATCCCCTTCAGCACGATCGGCAGTTCGGTCTGCTCGCGCAGCCACGCGAGATCCGTCCACGTGACGGTGGGGTTGGCGAACTGGTAGGCTCAGTGCCCGATCGCCGGGCCGAGGTCCTCCTCGGGCGTGACCTCGAGCGCCGCGCGGAACACCGGGTCGCTGAAGTAGTTCGCGACGCCCTCGCCTTTGAGGAACGGCAGGTAGCCGTTCTGCAGATCGCGCGGGCGCCAGCCGAGCATCCACGTGTCGAGCGTCACCACGATCGCCGCGTAGTCCGCCTCGACCGCGCGCTGCACGAAGCTCGCGGCGAGGTCGCGGTCCCTGGGCCAGTAGAGCTGGTACCAGCGGCTGGCGTCTCCTACCGCGCCAGCCACTTCCTCGATCGTGTGCGACGCCGCGGTGCTGAGGATCGACGTGAGTCCGAGCGCGGCGGCGGCGCGACCGACCGCGAGCTCGCCCTCGGGGTGGACGATGCTCTGCACGCCGACGGGCGCGAGCATCACCGGCGCGGGCATGGGCGTGCCGAGGATCGACGTGCTCAGATCGCGCGTGGAGACGTCGCGGAGCATCCGCGGCACGATCTCCCAGCGCTCGAACGCGTCGCGGTTCGCGCGCAGCGTCCGCTCCGCGCCGGCTGCCCCCGCGACATAGCCGTACGCCTCGGGGGTCATGACTTCGGCGGCGCGGTCCTGCAGCGCGGCGACGGAGATCGGGAGCTTCGGCTTCTCGCCGGCGAGCCCGTAGCCGTAGATCTCGTACTGGAAGTTCGCGAACAGCTGCTGGGGCACGGCGTCCTCGTCGCTCATGCCCTAGACCCTACCCTCCGCACACCTCGTTGCGCCCTTTGCGCTTCGCTTCGTACATCGCCGCGTCGGCCTGCGCGCAGACGGCCGCGTAGTCGAACGCGTCGCCCGGCCGCGAGGCGCTGACGCCGAAGCTCATCGTCACGCGCAGCCCGCCGCCGACGGTGTCCGCGGCCACCCCTCTGCGCAGCCGCTCGGCCATCGCGGCGGTCTGCGCGAGGTCCGCGCCGGGCAGCAGCACGAGGAACTCCTCGCCGCCGATGCGATAGGCGAGGTCGAACGCGCGCAGCTGCTTGCGCAGCATGTACGCGACGTCCTGCAGCACCGCATCGCCGGTCGCGTGACCGTGCTCGTCGTTGACGCGCTTGAAGTTGTCGAGGTCGCCGACGATCAGCCCGACCGTCTGCCCGGTGCGCTCGGACTGGTGCGCGAGCTCGACGGTGCGGTCGGCGAGCGAGTTGCGGTTGAGCATGCCGGTGAGCTGGTCGATGACCGCCTCGCTGCGGTGGCGCACGTCGGACTGCATCAGCGCGGTCGAGAGGATCGCGACGGCGATCGTGAGTGCGAGCGGCATGATCAGCAGCGGCGGGTGGACGATCACCGCGTGCGCGTCCACGCCGAATGCGACCGCGACCATCAGCGCGACCGTCACGCCCACTCCGAGCAGCACGCCGCGCAGCGGGAAGCGCGCGCTGAGCGTCACGATCGGAATCGCGAACCACGCCATCGCCGGGGATTTGGGCCCGCCGGTCAGCGCGACGCTCACCTCGATCATCACCTCCGACCCCGCCCACGCCGCGAACAGCAGGTACTCGGGATGCGTCACCCGTCCGACGGCGTCGTCGGCGAGCTTGAACACCACGCCCGCGACGGCCAGAGGGACGATCGTCCACCACCCCAGCCAAGGCCCGCACAGCAGCAGCGCGGCGGCGATCACGAGGAACGAGCGTTGGCGCACGGGCGCCACCAGGCGGTCCATGTCGAGCATCCGCTCGCGGTCCATGCCGCCCTCGATCAGCCACGTGCTGTTCGTGTCGGACGGCGCGTCCTCGGGACGCGACGGACGGGGGATGGATGGGGCGATCGCCGTTGCCATGCGATGGCCTATCGGCGGTCGCTAGCACAATGGGCAGCAGTCAGCTGACGGCTGGACGAATTGACATTTCGAGCCATTGAAGGCCCTAAAGATCAAACCAAGGGAGCCCTGGGGCGCCCGAACCTCAGCCGAGGACGAGCTCGGCGGCGGCGCGCAGCGTGGCGGCGTCGCCCGAGATGAGCAGCGTGGTGACGACCGACTCGCGCCAGCGGGAGAGGTCATCGCGGATCTTCTCCGCGGGGCCGATCAGCGACAGCTCTTCGATCAGCGCGGTGGGGATCTTCGCGCCGGCCTCCTCCTTCTTTCCGCTCAGGTAGAGGTCCTGGATTTCCTCGACCTCTTTCTCGTAGCCCATGCGGATCGGCACGTTGGCGTGGAAGTTGGCGCCCTTGGCGCCCATCCCGCCGAAGTACAGCGCGTAGAACGGGCGCAGCGCGTCGGCGGCGGACTCGATGTCGTCGGTGACGATCAGCGGCACCGTCGCGCACACCTCGAAGTCCTCAGCGCCGCGACGCGCTCCCTCGCGCGCCCAGCCCTCCTCCAGCGATGGCTTGTACAGCTCGTCGTAGACGGTCGGGGAGAACAGCATCGCCAGCCAGCCGTCGCACAGCTCCGCGCACAGCGCGATGTTCTTCGGGCCCTCGGCGCCTAGGTATATGGGGATGTCCTCGCGCAACGGGTGGATCGAGGACTTCAGCGGCTTGCCGAGGCCGGTCCCGTCGGGGCGCGGCAGCTGGTAGGCGGGCCCGGGCGCGGTGACGGGCCCCCTGCGCGCCCACACGTCGCGCAGGATCGAGATGTACTCGCGGGTGCGCGCGAGCGGCTTTGAGAACTCCATCCCGTACCAGCCCTCGACGACCTGCGGGCCGGAGACGCCGAGCCCGAGGATGAAGCGCCCGCCGGAGAGGTGGTCGAGCGTCATCGCGGCCATCGCGGTGGCGGTGGGCTGGCGCGCGGACATCTGCACGATCGCGGTGCCGAGCTTGACGCGCTCGGTGGATGCGCCCCACCAGGCGAGCGGCGTGAGGCAGTCCGATCCGTAGGCCTCGGCGGTCCAGATCGAGTCGTAGCCGAGCCGCTCGGCTTCGGCGATCGCCTCGACCACGCCGGGGGGAGGCCCGCCGGCCCAGTAGCCGGTGTTCATGCCGAGCTTCAGATCGCGCGCCATCGCCCGCGAGCCTACAGCCTCACCGCGTGAGGAACGCGTGCGCTCACGGCTGTCCACCCTCGATCAGCACGACGGTCAACCCGTCGTAGCCCTTGCTGCCGACCGTCTGGATCGTCGTGGCGCTCACCCGCGCATCGCCCGAGAGCTGCTCGTGGAAGCGGCGCATCCCCTGTGCACCGGGGTCCTGGCCGTTGGCGTCGATCAGCGCGCCGCCGCGCACGACGTTGTCGACCACGATCACACCGCCCGGGCGCGACAGCTCGAGCGCGGCGGTGAAGTACTCGGGCGTGCTCCGCTTGTCGGCGTCGATGAACACCATGTCGAACGGCTCTGGCGCCTCTGCGATCAGGGCGGCGAGGCTCTCGTGCGCGTCGCCCACACGGATTTCTATGAGGCCGGCAAGGCCGGCCCGCTCGACGTTTGCCTGGGCGATCTGCGCGTAGCGCGGATCGAGCTCCAGCGTCACCACCCGGCCATCCTCGCCGAGCGCTCGCGCGAGCCAGATCGTGCTGTAGCCGCCGAGCGTCCCCACCTCGAGGATCCTCCGCGCGCCGTGCACACGCGCGAGCAGGTGCAGCAGCTTGCCCTGCGGCGGCGACACCGCGATCGCCGGCAATCCCGCCGCGGCGCTGTCCGCGAGCGCGGCGTCGAGCACGGGGTCATCGCCGAGCAGGCGGTCGGCGACGTAGCGATCGACCTCGCTCCAAACGTCGTCGCTCATAACGTCGCCTCGACCCGCTGCACGGCGCTCATCAGCGCGAGCGGCACCGACAGCCCCGCCGAACGACGCACCGTGGCGATCCGCCGCCCCGGCTGCACCGCCGCACGCGGCTCGCCCACGTGCGCACCGAACGCCTCCACGGTGCTGTCGAGGTCGTCCACGAGCAGCGCGAGCCCCCAGAAGCACACCGGATGGTCGGGCCCACCCGCGCGCTCGACGACCTCCTCGGGCTCCTGCACCAGCTCGAGGATCTCGCGTCCGAGTCGGAAGAACGCCTGACGCGGAGCGCCCGCGGGCGTGGGCTCCTCGCGCACGCGCCGCAGATCGAGTCCGGCGAGCTCGAGCGCCTCCACGCTGCGCTCGAACGCCGGCGACATCGCGACGACGTGATCGATCGCGACCACCCCGTTCGGGTGCTCGGGCGCGGTCTCCGCTGGCAGGGGCCGCGTGGAGAGCGTCGTCGGCAGACCGTCCAGCTCGGTGCTGTTCACGTCGCGCAGCGACCAGCTGACGATCCCGCGTCCGGCCTGCTCGCCGGCGAAGCGCATCCGCACGTCCGCGAGCTGGCAGACCCCGCCCGCGACCACGAAGCCGAGCGCCGCCCAGCGCTCGGGCTCGTCGGCGAGCGTGATCTCATCGATGGTCGGCGCGGGCATCGTTACGAACGCTACACACAAGTCCAGCCATCCACCGCACTCTGGCTTCGCCCGTCTCTGACGTGATGGGCCGTCGCACGAGACCATGCGTCGTCCTAGGATGGAACGGTGAACGACCAAGCGTCCACTCCGCCGAAGCCCACCTGGGCGCTCGTGGCGATTCGCTACGTGCTGCCGGTCGTGGTCTCTCTCGCCGGCGTGGTGATCATGGCGATGGGCAGCGAAACCGACCTCGAGGGCGGCGCGAGCATCCTCAGCGCGGGGCTGGCGATCTACTTCATCAACTGGCTGTTTCGCATCGGCGCGGACGGCGATCTCGAGCGCGACCGCGAGGACGCCGCGCGCGAGTACTTCGACCTTCACGGTCGCTGGCCCAGCTGAACGGGCCCACTCCGTGCTCCTGGCGGCCGCCGCCGGGCGGTTGCGACAGCTGAGCAGCCGGGGGCGCCTCGGTTTCTCCAACCGTCGATGGTTGAAAGGGGCCCGCAGCGGGAACATCTTGCGGTGATATCTCATACCCAGACACCCGCCGAGGACGCAGGGGCCGTCACGCCTGCCAGCGAGTACCGTCCGCAGGCGCCGTTCCTCGACGAGCTGTTCGAGCTCGACGGCACGCCGAGGCCCGCCGCGAGCGCGCTGGTGGAGCAGCTCAGGCTGCTCGGGCCGGAGGGGATGATCGAGGCCGGCAGGCGCCGCGACGCGATCTTCATGCAGCAGGGGATCACGTTCGAGACCAGCGGAGGCGGCGGCTCGTCGCACGAACGGCCGTTCCCGCTCGACCTGGTGCCCCGCGTGCTGAGCGGCCAGGAATGGCGAGACATCAAGCGCGGCCTCGCGCAGCGCATCCGCGCGCTGAACCACTTCGTTGACGACGTCTACCACGCGCGCGAGATCGTGCGCGAGGGGATCGTGCCGTGGCGGCTCGTCGCGTCCTGCTCGCACTTCGCGCGCGCCGTGCACGGCATCCGCCCGCCAGGCGGGGTGTACACGCACGTGGCGGGCTGCGATCTCGTGCGCCACTCCGACGGCACGTGGAAGGTGATCGAGGACAACGTGCGCATCCCCTCGGGGATCTCCTACGTGCTCGAGAACCGCGCGGCGATGGCGCGCCTCGTGCCCGAGCTGTTCGCCTCCTACCGCGTGCGCCCCGTCGACCACTACCCGCAGCTGCTGCTGAGCGCGCTGCGCTCGGTGGCGCCGTCGGCCGAGAGCGAGGCGACGGTCGTTGTGTGGACGCCCGGCCCAGCGAACCCGGCCTACTTCGAGCACGCGTTCCTCGCGCGCCAGATGGGCGTCGAGCTGGTCGAGGCCTCCGACCTGGTCGTCCGCGACGACGTCCTCTACATGCGCACAACCCGCGGCCTGGAGCGCGCGCACGCGGTCTACCGGCGCCTGGACGACGACTTCGTCGACCCGCTCGAGTTCCGCCCGGACTCGCTGCTGGGCGTGCCGGGACTGGTGCGCGCCTATCGCGCGGGCAGCGTCGCGATCGCGAACGCGTTCGGCACGGGCGTGGCCGACGACAAGGCGATCTACTGCTTCGTGCCGGACATGATCCGCTTCTACCTCGGCGAGGAGCCGATCCTCGAGAACGTCAGGACCTACCTGCTCTCCGATCCCGAGCAGCTCGAGCATGTGCTCGCGCGCCTCGACCAGCTGGTGGTCAAGCCCACGGGCGAGTCGGGCGGCCGCGGCGTGATGATCGGCCCGCACGCCGAGGAGGAGGAGATCGAGCGGATGCGCGAGACGGTCATCGCCCACCCCGAACGGTGGATCGCGCAGGACGTGGTGCGGCTCTCGACGGTCCCCACGGTCGGCGAGCATGGCGTGCTTCAGCCCCGCCACGTGGACCTGCGCCCGTTCGCGGTCTTCGGCGAGCGGATTGACATCGTTCCGGGCGGGCTCACGAGGGTCGCGCTGGAGGAGGGCTCGCTGATCGTCAACTCCTCGCGCGGCGGCGGCTCGAAGGACACGTGGGTGCTGGAGGACGGCGACGACGCGGACCGCGCCGGCCCGCCGATCGCCGACACGCAGCCGCCCGCGCTGCCCGACCTGCGCTACGGCGCGTGGACAGGCCAGCAGCAACAGCAACAACAGGAACACCACCAGCAGCAACAGGAGCAACCGGCTCCGCGGGCCGCCGGCTGATGCTCGCGCGGATCGCGCACGAGCTGTATTGGCTGGGCCGCAACCTCGCGCGCGCCGAGTTCACCGCGCGCGCGGTCGAGGCGGTCTTCCAGGCCGAGCTGCAGGGGGCGTCCGACACGAAGCCGGGGGTGAGCTTCGGCTCGGGCGGCCTGCTGGCGATGTTCGGCGACGTCGACGAAAGCGAGCGCTCGAGCCAGGCGCTCGGGCAGCTGACGCTCGACGCCGACCGTCCCGGGTCGATGCTCGCGAGCATCGAGCGCGCGCGCGAGGGCGCCCGCACGGTCCGCGACGTGATCAGCGCGGAGATGTGGGAGGCGATCAACACGACCGCGCTCGGGCTGCGCGGCGGCGGTCAACCAGGCTGGGCGGCGCCCGCGGGACCGTATCTCGCCTCGCAGTACGTCAAGGAGCGCACCGCGTTGATCTGGGGGGTCTCCAACCGCTCGATGCTGCGCGACGAGGCCAAGTGCTTCCTCGACGCGGGCGGGCTGATCGAGGTCTCTGACATGGTGCTGCGGATGCTGCGCGTCGCGCTGCCGTCAGCCGACGCCGCCGCCGCGGACGGACACGCACTGATCCTGCTGCAGGCGGTAGGCGGCTTTCACGCCTACCTGCGCGCGGTCACCTCGCCGCCGAACGCGCACCCGGTTGCGCGTTTCCTGTTGTTCGAGCGTGGGTACCCCGACAGCGTCGCCGCGTGCGTGGACTCCCTGCACGAGGTGTTCACCGCCGCCGACGCGGGGCCGCGCAACTCCAAGCCCGTCCTTCGGGTGAGTCGGCTGGCGGCGGACCTAGACTTCCAGCGCAGGGCGCTACCGGACGGAGCCGAGTTGACGGGAATATGCGAAGGCACACAGCAGGAGCTCGCACGGATCGACCAAGACGTCGCCGAGCGCTACTTCGCGGGCGCCGCGGCGGCCGGGCTGAGGAGGTGAGCGCCCGATGCACTTCGCGATCCGCTTCCTAACCGAGTACCGCTACGACGGCCCCGTCACCGACAACCTCAACGCGCTGCGAGTGCGCCCCGCCACGACCTCGACGCAGCGCTGCGACGAGTTCCACACGCGCATCGAGCCCGAGGCGCGCGTGAGCCGCCACCTCGACTACTTCGGCACCGAGGTGCTCGAGTTCGGCATCCCAACCAGCCACGACCATCTCACGATCGACGTGCGCGCGCGCGTCGTCACCTCCTCCCCACCCGAGCCGCCGGACGGCTCGTGGGAGAGCCTGCAAAGCTCCTCCTACATCGACGCCGCGGGCGAGTTCGCACTGCCTTGGCAGGACCAGCCGGCGATTCGCGGGCTCGACTTCATGCACGACGAGCTCGCGCAGGACAGCCCGCTGGAGACGCTCGAACACCTCTGCGAGATGATCCCCAACCGCTTCGAATACCGGCCCGGCGCCACGTACGTGGGCTCCACCGTCGAAGACCTGCTCGAAGCGAGCGCGGGCGTCTGCCAGGACTTCGTCCACCTCTCACTCGTGCTCCTGCGTCGCCGGGGCATCGCCGCGCGCTACGTCTCCGGCTACCTGTGGTCGGCGCCCGAGGACGAGGGCACGGACTCCGTCGAGGTGGACACGCACGCGTGGCTCGAGGCGCTGCTTCCGTGCAGCGACGGACACGGCGAGCCGGTGTGGGTCAGCGCCGACCCCACCAACCGCCGCCTCGCGGGCGAGACGCACGTGAAGATCGGCCACGGGCGCTTCTACTCCGACGTCCCCCCGGTCAAGGGGCTCTACATGGGCGGCGCCGAGTCCGAGCTGAACGCGTCCGTGACGATGTCGCGCCTGGATCCGCAGGCGAGCGCGCGGGCGTGAGCGAGCCTCAGGCGGGCGGCACCGCGAGCGTGTATACGAACCACGGTTCCCGCTCACCCCGCACGCGGTCGTAGACAGCCTGGGCTCTCACGTTCTCCGGTCCCGTCAGCCATTCCAGGCGCGACGCGCCGCGCGTCCTGCAGCGCTCGACGCACTCCGCGATCAGACTGTCCGCGAGCCCCGATCCGCGCGCCTCGGGCGCCACGTACAGGTCATTCATGATCCCGATGCGACCGCCCTCCGTGGTGTCCCAGCTCCAGAACACCGTCGCGAAACCGACCGCCTGAGCGCCCCCGTCGCGGGCGATCAGCTGGACGCCCTCGCGCTCG
The DNA here is from genome assembly GCA_964588985.1 of uncultured Solirubrobacteraceae bacterium. Taxonomy (GTDB): domain Bacteria; phylum Actinomycetota; class Thermoleophilia; order Solirubrobacterales; family Solirubrobacteraceae; genus Palsa-744. The sequence continues at coordinate 67,354 of CAZPQW010000002.1, read as the reverse complement.
GGATCGGCGATCAGCGCGCCGGAGAGATCGAGCAGCGCCTCGTCGGTGGGAGCGGTCTCGTAGAAATCGCAGTACGCGCGCACGAGCGGCAGCAGCGCGTCGAGGTCGGCGGGCGTGACGAGGTCGATCGTGTGAGACCCGGATGAGCTGTTCACGAAGGCTCACGATCGCCTGCGTCGGGCGAGATCAGCAGCCGTTCCGACTCGTACCGCCGCCGCTGCTTCCACCATCGCTCGAGAAAGATCGACGGGATGCCAGCCGCGATCGCGCCCACGACGATCCTTTCGGTCGGATCCAGATGTTCCCCTATGGCCACGGCCCCGACAATCGCGCTGAAGGCCGCCAAAGGCCGCGAGTAGCGCGTCGGCACGACGCTCTTCGAGCCCAACAACTGCTTCCTCCACCAGTCGCTGCTCCGCCACCACGGCGTCGGCTGTTCTCCAAACGGGTCCGGCATCGCGCAGCGAAGGTTAGTCGCCCACGATGCGATGATTCCCGCGTGCGGCGAAGCCTATCCGGGAGCGCAACCGCGATCGCTATCGCACTGCTAGCGCTCGGATGCGGCTCCGCCCCCGCGGGCAAGCCCCTCGCGCTCTCGTCGACCCTCCCCCGTTCGACCGCCTCCCACGTGATCGTGATGGTGATGGAGAACGAGGAGGACACGAGCATCGTCGGCAACAGCGCAGCGCCGTACGCGAACGCGCTCATCCACCGCTACGGCCTCGCGACGCAGAGCTTCGCCGTGAGCCACCCGTCACTGCCGAACTACCTCGCGCTGACGAGCGGCGCCACGCACGGGGTTAGCTCCGACTGCACGGAATGCTCGGTCAGCGCGCCGGGCATCGTGGACCAGCTGGAAACGGCTCGCATCTCGTGGAAGGCCTACCTGGAGGACGAGCCGAGCACGTGCTTCCCCGGCGCGGGCGCGGGCGGCTACGCCAAGAAGCACAACCCGTTCGCCTACTACACCGACGTCGCCGGCTCGCCGCATCGCTGCGCCCACCTCGTGGACTTCAACGCTCTCGCCGCCGACCTCAACGCGGGCACGCTCCCCACGTATGCGTGGATCACGCCGAACCTGTGCGACGACGGCCACGACTGCGGCGTCGCGGGCGGCGACCGTTTCCTCGCCCGAACCGTCCCGGCGCTGCTGGGCGAGCTCGGCCCGCACGGGTTTCTGATCCTGACGTGGGACGAGGGCAGCTCCGACCGCGGCTGCTGCGGCTCGGCCGCGCACGGAGGACACATCGCGACGATCGTCGCGGGCCCGACGGTGCGCCGCGGAGCTCGCGAGAGTCGGCTGATCGACCACTACGGAGTGCTCGCGAGCGTCGAGGAAGCACTCGGCCTGCCGCTGCTGGGTGGAGCGGCGGACCCTCGCAGCGGCCGCCTGAACGAACTGTTCGCAGCGCCGCCTCGCATCCCCTGAGGCCGCGCGCGGCAGGAGGGCGCGAAACATCGCTTAAGCTTCCGTGCAACGCCCCGCCTCACTCCACGCCCTGCCCGCCCGAGAACCCTGGAGAAGCTGACTTGCCGCTCGAACACGTCGACGTGCTGATCGTCGGAGCCGGACTGTCCGGAATCGGCGCCGCGCACCACCTGCAGAGCAACTGTCACGGCAAGACCTATGCGCTGCTGGAGAGCCGCGACCGCATCGGCGGCACGTGGGACCTGTTCCGCTACCCGGGGATCCGCTCGGACTCCGACATGTACACGCTCGGCTACTCGTTCCGGCCGTGGACAGAGGCGAAGGCGATCGCCGACGGCCCGTCGATCCTCTCCTACATCCGCGACACCTCCTCCGAGGGCGGCATCGACAGACACATCCGCTTCAACCACCGCGTCGAGCGCGCCGAGTACTCCACCGCCGACGCGCGCTGGACGGTGCACGCGACCCGCACCGACACGCAGGAGACGGTGAGCATCAGCTGCGGCTTTCTGCTGGTGTGCACGGGCTACTACAACTACGAGAGCGGCTACACGCCCGACTTCCCGGGCCTCGAGCGCTTCTCCGGGCAGGTCGTGCATCCGCAGCAATGGCCCGAGGATCTGGACTACGCGGGCAAGCGCGTGGTGATCATCGGCAGCGGCGCGACCGCGGTGACGCTCGTGCCAGCGATGGCGAAGACGGCGGCGCACGTGACGATGCTTCAGCGCTCCCCCACCTACATCGTGTCTCGCCCCGGCGAAGACGCGATCGCGAACTTCCTGCGCAGCAAGCTCTCGGCGCGCATCGCGTATCCGATCGTGCGCTGGAAGAACGTGCTGCTGACGATGCTCAGCGTCCAGCTCTCAAAGCGCCGGCCGAAGCTGATGAAGGCGATCCTGCGCAAGGGACTCGAAAGGCAGCTGCCCGCCGGCTACGACATCGACACGCACTTCAAGCCGAGCTACGACCCGTGGACGCAGCGCCTGTGCCTCGTGCCCGACGGCGACCTGTTCCGGGCGCTCGGCGACGGCAGCGCGTCGGTCGAGACCGACCACATCGACACGTTCAACGAGACCGGCATCCGGCTAGCCTCGGGGAAGCAGCTCGACGCCGACGTGGTCGTCACCGCCACGGGGCTCGACCTGCTCGCGCTCGGCGGCATGGAACTCGCGGTCGACGGCCGCGACGTGGCCATCTCCGAGACCACCGGCTACAAGGGCATGATGCTCAGCGGCGTGCCGAACTTCGCGCTCACGTCGGGCTACACCAACGCCTCGTGGACGCTCAAGTGCGATCTCGTGTGCGAGTACGTGTGCCGCCTGCTCAACCACATGGACGCACACGGCTACCGGCAGTGCATGCCGCAGGCGCGCGAGCCGCAGCCGGACGACCAGCCGTTCATCGACCTCGCCTCCGGCTACGTGCTGCGCTCGATCGACAGGTTCCCCCGGCAGGGAGCGAAGGCGCCGTGGCGGCTGCACCAGAACTACATGCTCGACATCGTCGGCCTCAAGCGCGGCGAGCTGGAGGACGGCGCGATGATCTTCTCGCGCGCCCAGCCAGCGCCCAGGCAGGCCGAGCCGCTAGCCGTCTGAGCCGAGGCTCGCGAGCCCCTGCGCGAGCGTCTCGGCGGCGATCTTGTGGGCGTCGCAGATGCGCCCGAGGTGAAGCAGCGAGTCGGTCTCCGCGGCGACCTCTCCGTCGCCGAGGCGCAGCACGAGCGGGATCCCCGGCGCGAGATCGCTCGCGGCGAGGCCGACGGCTACGTTGACGAGATCGGTCGAGGTGACCGCGGCGACCGCCGCGCAGCGACGGATGCCGAGCCGTTCGAGCGTCGCACGATCGTCTCCACGGCCGATCGCCACCGGGATGCCGGCGCCGAGCGCGAGCCGCACGCATGGCGCGTCGGGGTCGCTCTCCACGCCGAGCACAGCGAAGCCGCGGCGGCGCAGCTCCTGCGCGAGGCGGAAGCCGACCTGCCCGAAGCCCACGAGCAGCACGTGCCCGCGGGCGGGAGCGGCGCGCGGGCCGACGAGCGTGGTGAGGCGCGGGCGGCTGAGGCGGCGCACGAGCGCGGCGGTGAACACCGCCACGAGCACCAGCGCGACGAGCGTGTCCGCGGCGGACAGCGCCTTGTATAGAGCGGAGCCGGAGGAGGCGCCGGGCGTTCCGGCGACGGTCGCGACCGAACGGGTGCTGTAGTAGAGCGCGTCGACCACGTTCTCGTGCAGCGCCGCCATCGCCAGCACCGCCTCGAAGACGAGCGTCGCGAGCAGGCCGCAGCCGGCGATCGCGAGCAGCCGCAGCGCGTCGTCAACCAGCCGCGTGCCGTTGCGCCTGTGCGTAGCGGCCTCGCCCGCGACCGCGATGCAGTGCTCGGCCAGATCGGAGGCCACCAGTTCAGAGGGCGAGATCACGTGCACGGCGGGCGCCACGTGCTGCAACTCGCGGGTGATCGTGCGGTCGAACATCGTCACCCACAGCGGCAGGTCGGGGCGCAGGTGAGCGCTCAGCAGCGTGAGGCGCAGCGCGAGCACGTCATCGCGTGCGACCACCGCAACCGAGCTCCAGCTCTCCTGCTTCAGGATCTCGGCGGTCTGGCTGTCGCTCAGCGACAGCGCCGCGCGCACGGGGACGCCCTGCTGCTCGAGCTTGCGCACGAGCGCCGCCCCCAGACCTCCCGCCTCGCCGAGAACCAGCACCGCCTGGCCCGCGTGCGTCCCCTCCCCAGAGTGCACACTGCGAACTATCTCACGCTTCGCGCCCCCGCATGTATCGAGCGAGCCCGTGGAAGCTCTGTTCGGGAGGCATCGCCTGTGTGTATGTCGCGGCCGTCTCCGGAGTGCTCGAAGCGGCCAACTCGGCGCTCACGGCCGCCGCGAAGCCCTCCTCGTCGAGGTTGCTCGCCATCGTCTCGAGCTGGTCGAGGCGGGCGCGCAGCGCGGCCAGGTGGCTGTCGACGTCGTCGCAGCTGCCGAAGTGGGTGAACGCGAGGCTCCGCGGCCGCCACGCTTCGATCTGCTCGATCGAGTCGCGCCACGCCTCGAGGTCGATGTCCGGCGGCGGCGTCGGCGCGAACACCGGCCCGTCGCCGATCCGAACCCCGGCCACGTCGCCCGTGAACGCGCGCCCGCTCGGCTCGTGCAGGTAGGAGACGTGGTGCGAGGCGTGCCCGGGCGTATACGCGACGCGGAACGCGCCGACGGTCTCTCCACCGCGCAGCTCCCTGATCCGCTCCGCCGGAACCGGAGCGACCTCGCCCCACAAAAGGTCCATGTGCTCGCCGTAGAGGCGGGTGGCGCTCGCGAGCAGGCGCGAGGGGTCGGCGAGGTGGCGGGCGCCGATCTCGTGCACCCACACCTCCGCGTCGGGGAAGCGGCGCAGCAGCGTGCCGGTCGCTCCGGCGTGGTCTAGGTGGATGTGCGTCAGCACGATCACGCGCGGCGGGTGGCGTTCGAGGACGGGAAGCAGCTGCGCGAGACACGAGCTCGGCCCCGGGTCTATGACCACGTCGCCGACGCGCCACGTGCCGATCACCTGCGGGTGACCCAGGTGCATGAGGTCGACGACCTCGATCTCCTCTGCGGTGGAGTCGGACATTCTCTGGCTGATGGACGCGCGCGCGGCTAGTCGAGCTGGAATTCGCCGCCGCGGTAGATCACGCGTTCGCTGCCGTCCCGCAGCACAGCTGTGACCGTGCGGTCGGTCGTGGAGACGATGTCGGTGTGGACGCTCGAGTTGTTGAAGCCGAGCTCCTCCCAGCGCTCCCTGCTCACCTCGCTGGGGTCGCCGTCGTAGGCGTCCTGGTAGGAGCGCCCGACGGCGATGTGCGTGTTGCCGAACTCGCCGCCCGCGTTCTCGTCGTACAGCGTGTGGGCCATGAAGCGCGTGATCCGCGAGAGGCGTCTGTCGGTGAGCGAGAACTCGCCGATGCGGTCCGCGCCCTCGGTGGCGATCATCTCGGTCAGCACGCGCTCGTTCTCCTCCGCTTTCGCGTCGGTCACGCGCCCGTCGACGAACGTCAGGCGCACGCCCTTGACGAGGTTGCCGTAGCGGTAGAGCGGCTGGTTGCAGTAGATCCAGCCCTCCGTGCCGCGCCAGTCGGGGCTGGTGAAGATCTCGAAGCTGGGGATGTTGCGACCGCGTCCGCCGAGCCAGCGCCGCTGCTCGCCGAGGCTGACCCACAGGTCGGCGTCCTCGCCCACTATGTGCACGCGGGCGATGTCGAGCGCGTCGAGGCGCTCGCGCGTCTCGTCCAGGCGCTGCCCCACCTCGCGCCAGCGCGTGAGCGGATCCTCCTCGTCTAGGTAGCACGCGTGCACGATCTGCTCCCAGTACTCCTCCACCGACATCCTCGCCTCGGCGGCCATCGCGGGCGTGCCGTAGAGGCCGAGCGTCCAAGAGAAGCGCCCCTCGTTCTCCTTCTCCCCACGCCAGTCCAGCAGCGGGCGCATCGCCTCGCCCTTGCGCATGATCTTCGCCGGGTCGACCGAGTCCAGGGCGTGCGGGTCGCTCTCCGCGATCACCGACACCTGGTGGTCCATCTCGTCGACCAGACCGCGCGTGTAGAGGGCGGAGAAGTGGTCGAGCTGCTCGGGACTCGCGATCTCGAAGAAGTCGCGAGAGAGATTTATTTGATCATCGTCGTCGGGCTGGTAGCCGCCGATCACGTGCGCCCCCGCCCGCCACACCGCCTTGTTCAGCTCTGCGTAGAGGGGCTTCGCGCTCTCGGGCGCTACGACTCTGACGACCTCGCCGGGTTTGACCCCCTCGCCTCCGCCGAGGGCGAAGTTGACGAGGACGGATGCGTAGCGCTCGAGGATCTCCTGCGGAGGGATGTAGGTCATAGCGGGACCCTATTGACCCGCCGCGCGCCGGTAGCGCGCGACCGCCAGGGGAGCGAAGATCGCGACGATCACGAGCGCCCACACGAACGCGCCCCACACGTTGTCGCCGGCGGGCGCTCCGAGCCACAGCGAGCGCATCGCGTTAACGGTGATCGTGAACGGATTGACTTCCGCGAAGTCGCGCAGAACCGCCGGCATCGAGTGCACGGGCACGAACGCGGAGGAGATGAACGTGAGCGGGAAGACCGCGATGAACCCGACCGAGTTGGCGGCTTCGGCGGATTTGACGAGCATCCCGAGGAACGCGAACACCCACGAGAAGGCGTAGCCGAACAGCAGCAGCAGCGCGGCTCCGGCGAGCACGTGCGGAACGTTCGTGTGGAAGGAGAAGCCGATGATCAGGCCGGTGATCACGAGGATCGTCGCCGACAGGGCATTGGTGACCACGTCGGAGAGCGTGCGCCCGGCGAGCACCGCCGCGCGCGCCATCGGCAGCGAGCGGAAGCGGTCGATCAGCCCCTTGTGCAGATCCTCGTTGAGGCCGAGCGCGGTCACGAACCCGCCGAAGGCGATGTTCTGCACGATGATCCCCGGGATCAGGAAGTCCGCGTAGCTGAAGCCGGGCGTCGAGATAGCGCCGCCGAAGACGTAGCGGAACAACAAGACGAACATGATCGGCTGCACGGTGAACGCGACGAGCAGCTCGGGGGCGCGCGGGAGGCGCACGAGGTTGCGCTCGGCGATCACGAGCGTGTCGGTCACGAGGCGCCTCACGCCGCGGCCTCCTCGCGTTCGTCGTCGGATTCGGCGGCGTGCCCGGTGAGCGCGAGGAACACGTCGTCGAGCGTCGGGCGGCGCAGCGCGATGTCCTCCACGCCGACCTGGGCCTCGTCGAGTCGACGCACCGCGTCGACGATCGCGCCGCCGCGTGCGCGCACGCCGACGGTCACGAGATCGCCCGTGACGGTGGGCGGCTCGTCACAGAGCGGGGAGAGCGCGCTGACGGCGCGCTGCGCATAGGACGCGTCGTCGAGGCGGATCTCCAGGCGCTCGCCCCCCACACGGTCCTTGAGCTCGTCCGGGGTGCCGCCCGCGAGCACGCGGCCGTGGTCGATGACCGCGATCTCGGTCGCGAGACGGTCGGCCTCGTCGAGATACTGCGTGGTCAGCAGCACGGTCGTGCCCTCCGCGACCAGACCCTCGATCGTCTCCCACAGCTGCAGGCGGCTGCGCGGGTCGAGGCCCGTGGTCGGCTCGTCCAGGAACAGCACCGGGGGCTTCGCCACGAGCGCCGCGGCGAGATCCAGCCGCCGACGCATGCCACCCGAGTAGGTCTTCGCCGCGCGGCCGGCCGCATCCAGCAGGTCGAAGCGCTCGAGCAGCTCGTTGCCGCGGCGCTTGGCGACCGCGCGCGTCTCGCCGTACAGCCTCCCCACCATCGTGAGGTTCTCGAGGCCCGTGAGGTTCTCGTCCACCGCCGCGTACTGCCCCGCGAGCCCGATCCGCTCCCGGAGCGTCGCCGCGTCCCTGACCACGTCGAGGCCCGCCACCTCGGCGGTTCCCGCGTCGGGGCGCAGCAGCGTGGTGAGGATGCGGATGATCGTGGTCTTGCCCGCTCCGTTGGGGCCGAGCAGGCCGAGCACCGTGCCGGGTGCGACCTCGAGGTCGACGCCGACGAGCGCGCGCACGGAGCCGTAGGACTTGACGAGCCCTTTCACGCTGACCGCCGCGCCGGAGGGAGATTCGGGGCTGCTCGGCACGGCCCTCAATCTAGCGCGGCCTCACCGATGTCCCCCGGAGCAGACCGCTACGAGCTGACGCCAGCCGGCTCCGCGCTCAGTCCGTCCGCGTCGCGGATCACACGAGTGGGCGCGCCCACCCGTCCGTGGCTGCGCACCCGCGTGCCCTTGCGCGGTGAGAGGGTCACGTTGCGGCGCGTGGGGTGTTCCGCGCGCGCGCTCGCCGACTCCAGCACGCTGCGGCGCAGGATCGTCTCGAGCACCACCCGCATCTCGAGTTCCGCGAAGCTCGCCCCCAGGCAACGCCGCACGCCGCCGCCGAACGGGATCCACCCATAGCCGCTGGGCGGGTTCTCCACGAAGCGCTCGGGGCGGAACGCGTACGGCTCGGGATACAGGTCCGGCCTCGTGTGTGTTAGCCAGATCGCGGGCGTGACGTCCGCGCCGGCGGGGAGGTTCAACTCCCCCGCGTGGAGCTCTGAGGCCAGGCGCCGTCCGGCGAGCGGCACGACCGGGCGCAGCCGCAGCGACTCGCTGACGACCGCGCGCAGATAGACGTCCTCGCCCGCATCGACCTCGGCTGTGAGGCGCGCGAGCGCCGCTGGGTGACGGAGCAGCAGGTCGAACGTCCACGCGAGCCCCGTCGCGGTCGTCTCGTGGCCGGCGAGCAGCAGCGTCACGAGCTGGTCGCGCAGCTCCCGGTCGCTCATCGCGCCGCCGTCGTCGAAGCGCGCGACGATCAGCAGCGAGAGGATGTCCTCGCGCTCGTCCAGCAGGGGGTCCGAGCGGCGGTCTGAGATCTCGGCGAGCAGCAGCTCGTCGATGCCCGCGGTGATCTCCTTCAGCCGGGCCAGCGGGTCGCCGACTCCGAGGCGCCTGGCGAGGATGAAGCGGAACTGGATAGCCGTGGAGGATGTCTCGTGCAGCAGCATCGGCAGGCGTTCGCGCAGCCGCTCGCCGCGCGCTTGGTCGGTCACGCCGAAGACCGCCTCGAGAATCACCTCGAGCGTGATCGCCTGCATGTGGGGGTGGAGCGCGAAAGGCTGATCAGTGGGCCAGGTGTCGATCTGGCGTTCGGTTGTCTCGCGGATGATCGACTCGTACGAGCGCATCCGCGCGCCGTGAAACGGCGGCAGCATCATTTTGCGTCGCGCGAGGTGCTCGCCGCCCTCCAGCAGCAGGATCGAGCTCGGCCCCATCACCGGCAGCAGCGTGACCGTGCGCCCCGGCGGGAGGCCGTGCTCGTGCGCGGTGTAGAGGGCTTTGATCGCCTCGGGGTCGGACAGCATCACCATCGGCCGCTCGAAGCCCGGGAAGCGCACGCTGAACGCGTCGCCGAAGCGTCGCCTGCAGGACTCCATGAACGCGATCGGGCGCACCAGCCAGCGCGTGATCTGCACCGCGGGGGACTCCGTCGGTCCGGGAGGGAGGGCGTTCACCTCCAGACAGGGTGACAGACCCCACCGAGTCCGAGGTTGACACGAACGCCGCCGGCGTACACGCCTAAGATCCAGCGTGTGAGCGAGACGAGCGTGCGCAGGGTGATTCCCCTGATCCTCGGCTGGGAGCGCCTGCCGAAGTCCTACTCGGTCCACGGCGAGGAATCCGGCGCGATGTTGATCGAGCCGGTCCCCGCGGTCCTCCTCGACACCGACGACGGCTGGACGCTGCTCGACACCGGCTTCAACACCGCCCTGATCCGCGACCTCCCGCTGCGCGAACGTCTGCACGGGCGTAACCACGACATCACCGCGATCCTGCCCGATGGCGACGGCGAGCCCCTGGAGCACGCGCTCGCGGCGCACGGCGTCCGGCTCGCGGACGTCACGCGTATCTATCTCTCCCACCTGCACAACGATCACGCTGGCGGACTGCGGCTGTTCGATCCGAGCGTGCCCGTGTGGGTGCAGCGGTCTGAGCTGGAGTACGGGCTCGCCGATCACCCCTTCCCCGAGCGCCACGGCATGTTCCGGATCGACTACGACGACCCCGACATCGACTGGCGCCTGATGGACGGCGACACACAGCTCGCGCCCGGGATCACCGCTGTGCTCACACCCGGCCACACGCCGGGGCATCAGAGCTTCGTGATCGACATGCCCGACGGGAGCGGCTACGTGTTCGCGTTCGACGCCGGCGATCTGACGGAGAACTTCGAGCGCGAGCTGGCTGTCGGCGGGTTCGTCCACTGCCAGGCCGAGGACACGCTCCCCGCCATCCGCCGGCTCAACGCGATCGCAGCCGAGCGCGGCTACCGGCTGATCCCGGGGCACGACCCCGAGGTGTGGCCACAGTTGCTGAGGGAGCTGGCGCCGGACGTGGCGGCGCCCACGCACTCGGTGCCCGAGTAGCCCCGAACCGCTATGGCGCGGCGGCCCAGCCTCCCGCGCGCCACGCGACGAGGTCGACCTCCACGAGCGCGCCCGCCGCGAGCCCACTCACGCCCACGCACGTGCGGCTCGGCAGGCGCTCGGGAAACCACCGCTCGTAGGCGGTGTTGAACTCCGCGTAGTCGTCCCAGTGCAGCAGGTAGGCGCGCGTCTGCGCCACGTCGGAGAGCCCGCCGCCGAGCATCTCGAGCACGCGCGCGAGGTTGCGCATCACCCGATCGGTCTGCTCGACCACCCCGCCGGCGATCAGCTCGCCGTCGAGGCCCGTCGGCATCTGGCCGGTCACGTAGAGCGTCTCGCCGGTGGCGGTCGCGTGCGCGAACGGCGCGACCCGCGGCGGGACGCCTTCGGCGGGGGTGAACGTCCAGGACTCGATCACGCGCCGGCGAAGGGGAAGCAGCGCTTGTCGATGCGGGCGTGCACGCCCTGGCGGGAGTCGACGACCTGCGTGACGGTGAAGTCCACCGCGAGGCTCGAGAAGGAGTAGGCGTCGTCGCGGCTGAGCCCGAAGCGGGAGCCCAGCAGCTCGATCGTGCGCCGCGCGGCAACTCCCATCGCCTCGTCGAGGTCGTCGCCGAACCCGTGCACCATCAGCTCGGTCGGCGTCTCCAGCAGCGGCCCGCTGAGTGTGATGTCCGAGCGCAGCGTGAGGCGCACGACCGTGTCTAGCGACGCCTCCAGGGCGGTGCCGCTGATCTCGCCGTCGCCCTGGGAGACGTGCGGGTCGCCGAGCGAGAGCAGGGCGCCGGGCACCTGCACCGGGTAGAGCATCCGCGCGCCCGCGCCGATCCGCCAGTTGTCGATGTTGCCGCCGTGCTCGCCCGGCGGGACCGAGGAGTGCCTCCCCTTCGCCGCGGGCGCCACGCCCATCGTCCCGAGATGTGGCCGCAGCGGGATCGTGACGCCCTCAAGCGCCGCCTCGCGCGCGACGCTGCCGGGCACGACGATCGTCCCCGGCGAGTCCACGAGCGGGGTCGTCTGCCAGTCGAACGCGAACAGCGCGCGTCCGAGCATCGCCTGGAGGTCGAGCTCGAAGATCGTCACGCGCTCCTTGGCGAAGTCCTCGTACAGCGCGCCCCAGTGCCCCGCGAGGTTGGAGCCGTGCGGCAATCGCGGCTCGGCGCTGAGGATCTCCACTTCGAGCACGTCGCCCGGGCGCGCGCCGGCGAGCGCGATCGGCCCGGTCAGCAGGTGCGGCCCGGGCCCGCGCTCCTGCACCTGCTCGAACACGCGCTCGATGCCCGCGTCCATCAGCAGGTCGGGCGCGTCGCCCGCGTGGTGGGTGAGCGTCTCGATAGCGACCAGATCGCCCGAGGAGACCGTCAGCACCGGCTCGAGCGCGTGGTCGAAGTATCCCCAGTGGACGTTCTCGGGGGTGGCCGGAAGGTGGTGGTAGCGGGCTTTCACGCCGGCGTCGTCACGGGCGCCTCGAGGTATGCGCGCCAGCCGCCGTGGGCGGTGATGTCGGTTGCGCCGTGGACGGCGTAGCCCTCGCACACGAACCCGCAGATCCGCGTGCCGTCGAGCATCTCGACGTGGCCGATCGCGAGCGGGCCCGGCACCTCCTCGACGATCGCGCCCAGCGCCGCGCGAGACAGCTCCCACACCTCGACCTCGATGCTCGCGCCGCCGTCCTCGACGCGCACGACGCCGGGGCGCGCGATCGGGCCGCCGTTCGCGAGCGCGTACAGCTCATAGCTGGGCGCCGTGCGAGCAGTGCCGAGGAGCCGCGCGCCGCGCTCGGTGAGGCGGTCGTTCAGCGGCATCCCCGTCATGTGGGCGCCAGCCACCGCGAGCCTCACGACGCCGGGCAGCTCGACGCTGGCCGGCTGCGAGCTCCATTCGCAGCCGAGCTCCAGCAGCCGGCGGTCGTGGTGGGCGGGCGCGTGCAGCGTCACGCCGAACGGCAGCCCGTCGGGCCGCGGCGCGCCCGGCAGCGCGAGCGAGCAGAGGTCCATCAGGTTGACGAAGTTCGTGAACCGCCCGAGGCGGCTGTTCGTCCCCACCGGATCGGCTGCGACCTCGGCGTGCGTCGGATGCAGAGCGGTGGTGGGCAGCAGCAGCGCGTCGGCCCGCTCCCAGATCGAGGCGGCCGCGCGCTCGAGCTCGCGCAGGCGGTGCTGCGCGCGGAACACGTCGGTCGCCTTCGTCTCGCGCCCGCCGAGCACGATCGCGGCGACGGTCGGGTCGAGGCCCTCTGGCTCCGCTTCGATGTGCGGTGCGAGGTCGGCGGTCCGCTCCGCGACCCACGCCTCGTACAGGAGCGGCGCTGCTTTCAGGAGCGGGTCGATGTCGACTTCCACGAGCGTCCAGCGGTTGCCGGCGCGCTCGACCGCCTGCGCCCACGCGAGCGTCGCCGCGGACTCCTCCTGCTCGACCTGGCCGACGAGCGGCACGCCGATCCGTCCACGCCGCGGCGAGTCGCACACGGCCTCGGGTCGACTCCACGGATCCTCCAGGTCGAACGCCGCCACCACGTCGAGCACGCGCGCGGCGTCGGGGACGGTGCCGGTGAACACCGACACGCAGTCGAGGCTCGCGCACGCGGGCACGACGCCGCGGGTGCTGAGCAGGCCCCGTGTGGGCTTGACGCCGACGAGGCCGTTGAACGCCGCGGGGACGCGCCCCGATCCGGCGGTGTCTGTCCCGAGCGCGAACGACGCGTAACCGAGCGCGACCGCCACCGCCGAGCCGGAGCTCGAGCCTCCGCTGATGCGCGCCGGGTCGGCCACCGAGGAGCAGCTGCCGTAGGGGCTGCGCGTACCGACGAGGCCGGTGGCGAACTGGTCCATGTTCGTCTTGCCGATCAGCATCGCGCCGGCGTCGAGGAGCCGCTGCACGACCGTCGCGGTGCGCGTGGCGGCGTATGAGAAGCCCGGGCAGCCGGCCGTGGTCGGCATGCCGGCGACGTCGATGTTGTCCTTCACCGCGAACGGGATGCCGTAGAGCGGAAGCGACGGGTCGGCCTCGTCCAGCGCGGCGGCCGCCGCGCGCAGCGCCTCGTCGCTCACCCGTGCGATCCATAGCTGCTGCTCCTGTGGCTTGGCAAGCCGGTCGATCAACTCCTGCGCGACGCGCGATGGGCTCGTGGAGCCGTCGCGGTAGCCGGCGAGAAGCGTGGCGATGTCGAGCTTCACGCCGCGACCTTTGCCGTGGTGGCGGTCTCGGTCATGCTCCACGCGTCGCGCTCGGCGGCGAACGCGGCGTCGCGCCGCGCGGTGAACGCCGCGATCTCCTCGCGGTGCTCCTCCAGAAAGTGCTCGTGCTCGACCAGCGAGAAGGCGGTCGGCTCGGTCCGCGGCGCCCACGCGCCGCGCTCGCTCAGCCTGCGCAGCTCCTCCAGCTCGTCCTCCTCGACGAGCTCGAAGCGCAGCTGGTCGAAGTGGCGCAGCCGCCACGGCGGGTCGTCGCCGGCGTGCCACACGGGCGTGGTGCGGCCCACGAGCTGGTAGCCGCCGGGCCCCTCGACGCCGTAAACGCACAGGAACGCTCCCCCGATCCCGACCGCGTTGGCGGGCGTCCAGGTGCGCGGAGGGTTGTACTTGGTGGTGACGAGCCGGTGGCGCGGATCCAGCGGCACCGCCACCGGCGCGCCCATGTAGACGTCGCCCAGCCCGAGCACCAGATACGCGGCGCTCGTGACGATCTCGCGGACCGCGCGCTCGTCGGGCAGGCCGTTCATGCGGCGGATGAAGTCGACGTTGTCGGGGCACCAGGGGGCGCCCGCGCGGACGCTCTCGTAGCGTCCGACCGCCCGCAGGACCTCGCTGTGGCCCCAGCTCAGCGGCATGTGCACCGTGCGCCCGGGGATCGCCGACCGCTCGGGCGCCGGCAGCGAGGACTCCAGGCGCGCGAGCGCGTCGATCAGGCTCTCCGCGGCGAGCGTGTCGGGGTCGTGCTGGATGTGCAGCGAGCGCACGCCCGGGGTGATGTCGAGCACGCCGTCGATGTGGAGCTCCTCGAGCGCGATCCGGAGCGTCTGCGCGCGCACCCGCGAGCGCAGGTCGAGCACCGGATCGCCGAACTCGATCAGCACCGCTCGCTCGCCCGCGCGGCGGAACGTCGCGAGTCCGTGCGCGCCGTCGTAGGCGCGGTCGAACTCGACGGTGGGCTTGAGGGCGTTCGTCGAGACCGGCGCACGCAGCCCCACGCCGCCGCCTTCGATCTCGCGCTCCGCGTCGGCGTGCAGCGCGGCCGCGTAGCGAACGCCGACGGCCCGCAGTCTCACGCGGTCGCCAGCGCGCAGCTGCCCGAGGCGCCACAGGTCGGCCTGGATCACCTGCGCGAACGCTGCGAAGCCGCCGAGGCTCGGGCCATCCGGCCCGACGATCACCGCCATGTCGCCGGTGAGCATCACCGTGCCGACGCTGTATGCGCTGTCGAGGATGTTCGACGGGTGAAGGCCCGCTTCGCCGCCGTCCGATCGCGACCAGCCCGGCCGTGGGCCGGCGAGCCTCACCCCCGCGCGGTTGGAGTGCGGGTCCACGACCCAGTCCGCGTCGAGCAGCTCCACGAGGCCGTCGGGTGTGAGGAGCTCGGGGGCGCCGTGCGGGCCGAGCACGACGCGCAGGCTGACCTCGTTGGAGAACGCGGGCGGGCTGACAGCAAACTCGGATGCGCTCCCCCGCGTCTCGCCGCCGGCGAGCGCGAGCAGCTCGCCCCGGCGCAGCTGCCCGCCCCCGAGACCAGCCGGGGAGAAGACCGCGCGGCTGCCCATCGCCGGTGCGCCCGCGATGCCGCCGCGCACCGTCACGTACGCGCGCATCCCGGCGCCGCGGATCGTGCCGAGCGACAGCACTCCCCCGGCGGGAACGTCGAGCGCGGTCCACTGCGGGACTGTCTCGCCGTCGAGCGTGACGGCGAGCGGCGCGCCCGTCATCGCGACGGTCGCGTCCACGAGGAAGCGGAGCTTCGGGCCCGTCAGCGTGACCTCGAGGCCGGCCGCGTCGGGGGCGTTGCCGAGCAGGCGGTTGCCGATCCTGTGCGAGCGGCTGTCCATCGGGCCGGACGGCGGCACGCCGACCTCCCAGAAGCCGGTGCGCCCAGGCCAGTCCTGGACGGTCGTGAACGCGCCCGGCGCGAGGACCTCGATCGCGCTCATGACGGCCAGAAGAGCAGGCGCACCGGGGTCGGGTCGAACGCGTTGCAGGGGTTGTTGAGCTGGGGGCAGTTGGAGATCAGCACGAGCGTGTCGCGCTCGGCGCGCAGCTCGACGTACTTCCCGGGCGCTGAGACGCCGTCGACGAACTCCAGGCCACCCTCGGGTGTGAGCGGCACGTTCATGAAGAAGTTCACGTTCGCGGTGAGGTCGCGCTTGTCGAGTCCTCGCCCCCATTCGCGCGCCTGCGCGAGGAACGTGTTGCGGCACGCGTGCATGTGGCGGGTGTGCTCGCCGTAGCGCACCACGTTCGACTCCTGCGAGCAGGCGCCGCCGAGCGTGTCGTGGCGTCCGCACGTATCCCCCACGATCGTCACGAGCGCCGTCCCGTCGAGCGCGAGCAGCCGCGAGCCGAGCCCGAGGTACACGCCGCCCTGCTCGCGCAGCGTGTCGACCGCGCTGTAGCGGTTGGCGTAGTCGTGCGCGTCGAAGAACAGCGTGTCGACGGCCTGGTTGCCGTGCAGGTCGACGATCCGAAGCGTCTCCCCCGCGGCGAGCTCGTGCGCGAAGCCCTCGCCGGCGGGCACGTCTAGGACGAGCCGCGCGGCGAGCTCGGAGCGCTCCTCGCTCTGCACGGACACGCTCACGCGAGCGCCGCCTCGGTGACCGCGAAGCCGCGTTCGTTCTCCTCGCAGCTCGTGCGAACCGCGTCGTCGGCGCCGGCCGTCGGGAAGTGCTCGAGCGTGACGCGCACCGGTCGCGCAAGCCACTCCTCGGCGAGCGGGTGCGGGCCGTTCCACAGCACGATCAGCGTGTCCAGCTCGAAGCGCAGCGTCACGTGCGAGCCGGCGGGAGAGTTGCCCGCGACGTAACTGAGCGCGCCGGTCTCCTCGTCCTCGACCTCCACCTTGGAGAAGAAATTAATATTTGGATGTAGGTCACGCTGTCCAAGGCCGTGCTTTGCGAGCTCCACGAGGAACGCCTCTCGTGCACTGCGCCTCCACTCGTTGCGCGCCTGCTGGTACGTGTTTGCTCCCCACTTCGAGGCGACCGTCTCGGCCGTGGCGTGGCCGGAGATGGTGTCGTGCCAGCCACATCCGTCCTCGACGATCGAGGCGAGCACGCGCCCCATGTCGGAATACAGCGCAACACCCGCGGTGAGGCGGCTGACGTGCTGCGCCTTGAGCGTGTCGGGCATGCAGTAGCGCTCGAGCGGGTTCGCTGCGCTGTAGAGCAGCGCGGACACGTTCGCCCCGCCCGCCAGGTCGGTCAGAGTGAGCGCGGTGCCGCGACGGCACGTCCACGAGCGAGCGCCCGCGGATGGGAGCTCGTCCTGGTAGAGCGGTTGTGCCCCTGTGGCAGCGGACATTTCTAAACCGTCCTGATGCGCGGGTCCGCCCATGCCTGGGAGAGGTCGACGAGGAAGTTCACCAGCACGTACGCGGTGCCGAGCAGCAGCGTCGTGCCGGTGATCGCGGGGAAGTCCGCATAGGCGATCGACTGGTCGAGATAGAGGCCGAGGCCGGGCCACGCGAAGATCTGCTCGACCACCACGATCCCGCCGAGCAGCAGGCCGAACTGCAGCCCGCTCATCGTCAGCGCGGGGCCGCTCGCGTTGCGCAGCGCGTGGCGCAGCAGCACCCTGCGCTCCCTCAACCCCTTCGAGCGCGCCGTGCGCACGTAGTCCTCGCGCATCACCTTCTCGCACGACGTCGCAAGCGTGCGCGCGATCGCGAGCGCCGGCAGCAGCGCGAGCGTGAGCGCGGGCATCAGCAGGTGCGTGAGCGTGCTCCACAGCAGGTTCGGCTCGCCGTGCAGCAGCGAGTCGACCAGCAGCAGTTTCGTCGGCCCGGACGGCAACACGAGCGTGTCGTCCACCCTCCCCGACGCCGGCAGCAGGTGAAGCGTCGAGTAGAACAGCAGGATCGCGAGCAGCGCCGTGAGGAACGTCGGCACCGACGCCCCGCTGATCAGCACGATCCGCAGCAGCCGCGCCGCCCGTCCCGCGCCGACGAGCGCCAGCCCGAGCCCAACGCCCAGCACCCCCGCGATCGCCGCCGCGGCGAGCGCCAGTTCGAGCGTCGCCGGGGCGAACGTCGCGAGGTCTTTGCTCACCGGGTTGCGCGTCCGCAGCGATTCCTGGAGGTTGCCGTGGAGGAGGCGGTCCACGTACTCCAGGAACCGCTGCGGCAGCGGTTTGTCGTAGCCCAGTTCGTGGCGCTTGGCTTCCACCACCGACTTCGGTGCGCTGGCGCCGACCATCGCCCGTGCCGGGTCGGCCGGGATCACGGCCTGCAGCACGAACACGATCACCGCCAGCCCGAACAGGACCGCTACCAGGGCGAGTAGGCGTTGGGCGAGGAGCGTGGGCATCAGCGGCTCACCGTTTCAGCGCCGCGAGGCTCACGGTCCACGGGTAGGCCGGGATCTGCTCGACGCCCGAGAGGGACTTGTTGAGCACGAACACGTTCTTCACGTCGCCGAGGAAGAAGATCTCGTTCGATTCGATCACTTCCTTGCCCACCTGCTGGTAGAGCGCGGTCGCCTTCGCGGGTTCGGCGCTCACGGCTTCGTCGAGGTGACGGTCGACGTTCGCGTCGTGGTAGCCGAGGAAGTTCAGGCCACCGGTCGAGTAGAAGACGATCCGCGCCCACGTGTCGGGGTTGGCCGCGTCCGGGGTGTTGGTCTGCAGCAGCAGGTCGGGCGCGGCCTTGAGGTCGTTGATGTAGCCGTAGACCTGCGGCAGCTGCACCTCCTTGACCGTCACCTGCCAGCCGGCGGCTTCGAGGTCCGCCTGCAGCAGCTCGCCGACGCGTCGCTGCACGCCGGACTCGTCGGCCGTGTAGCCGAGGGTGATGGACTTGGTCGACGCGGCTTTCACACCGGCGGCCGCGGCCGCGGTGCTGGGCGTGTATTCGAGCGGCGGCTGGCTCGGCAGCAGACCGTCGGGATACGCGCCGGTGGATGCGGTCGCGGTGCCCGAGTACGCCTCGCTCACGAGCTGCGGGATGTTGATCGTGGAGCGCAGCGCCGCGCGCACCGCCGGGTCGTTGAACGGCGGCTTCTGCGTGTTGACGTACAGGAGCAGGCGCAGGAACGACTTGTCCTCCTCGACGCGCACGTTCGACGGGAGCGAGCTGAGTTCGGAGGCGGGGAAGGAGTGAAGGATCGCGTCCACCCCACCGTTCTTGAGCTCGAGCTGCTGGGTGCCGATGTCGGGCGTGATCTTGATCAGGACCTCTTTGAAGAACGGCTTCGCTCCCCAGTAGTTCGCCGAGCGGGTGAGCACGTACTGGCGGCCCCGTTCGAACGCGGTCAGCCGGAACGGACCGGTGCCGTCGTCGTGCGTCTGCAGCCACTTCTGACCCTCGTCGCTGCCGGCGTGGGTGACGATCGCTTCGGGGCCGATGATCTTCGGGCCCCAGCTGGAGGCGAGGTAGTCGAGGAACGGGTTGACCGGGTGTTTGAGCTTGACGACCAGCGTGAGCGGGTCGGGCGTGCTCATCGACGCGATCGGCTTGAGCATGTAGGACGGCGCCTGGCCGACCGCGAGGCGACGCAGGAAGCTCGCCTTGACCGCCTTCGATGTGAGCGCGGTCCCATCGTGGAAGTGAACGCCCGGATGCAGGTGGAAGGTGTAGGTGAGTCGATCTGGTGCGACCGTCCAGCTCGTCGCGAGCGCCCCCACCAGCTTGGTGGTGCCGGGGGCGTATGTGAGCAGCCCTTCGTAGGTCGACAGGATCACCGAGTTGCCCTCGATGTCATAGAAGATGTCGGGGTCGGGGACCGACATATCCGCCAGATAGGGGATCCGCAGGATGTCGCTGCCGCCGCTCGTGGTGCTCGCCGTGGTGCTGGTGGACGAGGTCGTGGAGGCCGAGCCGCAGCCGGCGAGAGCCATGCCCATCAGGACGATCAGGGCAAGGGTGATTCGGTGTCGCTGGATCATCTGGTCATCCTTTGTCGAGTCTCCGATTGGCGTGATCACCAATGAGGTTGGCCGCGAGCGCGAGCAGCGCCACAGCGGCGGCGGGGGCCAGCGGCACCCACGCGTGTCCAAAGAGGTACTCGAGCCCCTGAGAGCTCATCGCCCCGAGCTCGGGCGCCGGCGGCGGCGCACCGAGGCCGATGAACGAGAGGCTCGAGAGCGCGAGGATCAGGTTGCCGACGTCGAGCGACATCGTCACGATCACCGGCGCGAGCGCCCCGGGCACGAGGTGGCGGACCACGAGCCGCACGCGACCGACGCCCGCCAGACGGGCGGCTTCGGCGTGCGGCCGCGACGCGAGCGCGCGCACCTCGCCGCGCACGATCCGCGCGTACCACGGCCACCACACGATCGAGAGCGCGAGCAGCGTGTGAAACAGGCTCGGGCCGATCGAGGCGATCACCGCGATCGCGAGCACCGGCGCGGGCAGCGCGAGGAACAGGTCGGTGAGGCGCATCAGCACGGTGTCCACGAACCCGCCGATCGCGCCGGCGAGCGCGCCGAGCAGCCCGCCGAAGAGCGCGCCGACCGCGATCACCCCGATCGCGCCGAGCCACGACTCGCGGATCCCGTACAGCACGCGCGAGAACACGTCGCGGCCGATGTCGTCGGTGCCGAACGGGTAGCTGAAGGTGGGCGCGTGCAGCGGCCCGATCGTGGTGACGCCGGTCGCGGTGTGCGTCGCGAGCAGCGGCGCCGCGAGCGCGACGAGCGTCATCGCCCCGACCGGGATCAATGCGGCGACTACCCCCGCGCGTTGGTTCCCCGCGGAGGCGAGCGGGCGTCCGCGCCACAGGCGCAGGCGCAGCGGCTGGGGTCCGCCGACCGACTCGGGCTTCCCCGCGGCGACGGCCGCCACCGGCGTCACGCGCCTATCCACCGCGAGGCTCATGCGGCCTCCGCTAGGTCGGGAACGGCGGCGATCAGCTCGCGCGTGTACGGGTGCTGCGGCGAGATGAAGATCTGCTCGGTCGCGGCGTGCTCGACGACGATGCCCTCCTTGACGACGGCGACCTCGTCGGCGACCGCACGCGCGGCGGCGAGGTCGTGCGTGACGAACAGCAGCGCGATGCCGAGCGTGGCGCGCAGCTCGCACAGGAGGTTGAGCACCTGCGCGGCGAGCGACACGTCGAGTGCGGAGACAGGCTCGTCGCACGCGAGCAGCGCGGGCGGTACGACGATCGCGCGGGCGATCGCCGCGCGCTGGCGCTGTCCCCCGGAGAGCTTGCGCGGAACGACCGCGGCGACCTCGGCCGGCAGCCCGACCGATTCGAGCGTGCTCGCGACGCGGGCGGCGCGCTCGGCGCGCGGCACGTTCAGCGTCGCGAGACGCTCGGAGATCTGCGCGCCGACGGGCATCCACGGCGTGAGCGAGGCGCCCGCGTCCTGGAAGATCAGCTGCGGCGAGGCGCCCGGGCCGAGCGTGATGGTTCCGGCGGTGGGCGTGAGCAGCCCGACGACCGCGCGCAGCAGCGTCGACTTGCCGGAGCCGGACTCGCCGACGATCGCGAGGGAGCCCGCGGCCGGGACCCTGAGGCTGATTCCGGCGACGGCGCGCAGCGGCTCGGGAGCGGACGCGAGTGGGTGGCGGCGCGGTCGCGGGAAGTGACATTCGAGGTCCTCGACGACGAGTGCGGGGATCGGGATCGAGCCGTTGGCTACGTGCAGCGGATGGCCGATACCCACCGGCTCGCCGCTGCGCACTCGGAGCGGCGCGAGCGGCCACGTCTCGAGAGCCCCCGGGCGGTGGCACTCGCACCGTCTCCCCTCCTCGAGCACGACGGGAGCGGGTGCGGCGCACTGCTCGTCGGCGACCGGGCAGCGCGCGGCGAACGCGCAGCCCACGGCTGGGCTGCGGGGGTCGGGCGGCTGGCCCGGAAGCGTCGGCAGGTCCCCGCCGGCGATCGAGCCGTCGAGCCGCGGACGGCTCGCGAGCAGACCTACGGTGTAGGGGTGGCGCGGACGCGAGAGGATCTGCGCGGCCCTGCCGATCTCGACCACTTTGCCGGCGTACGCCACCGCGATGCGGTCGCACACGCGGGCCGCGACACCGAGATCGTGAGTGACGAGCAGCAGCGCCACCCCGCGCTCGCGTGCGGCTCCGGCGAGCAGGTCGAGCACGCGCGCCTGGACGGTCACGTCGAGCGCGGTGGTGGGCTCGTCGGCGACGACCAGACGCGGGTTGCGCGCGAGCGCCATCGCGATCATCACCCGTTGGCGCAGGCCGCCGGAGAGTTCGTGCGGGTAGCAGCGGGCCTTCACATCCGGCTCGGGGATCCCCGTGTGGGCGAGCAGTTCGTGGATCAGCTCGGACTGATCGCCCTCGCCCTCGCCGCCGAGGGCCTCCGCGACCTGCGCCTGGATGCGCATCGACGGGTTGAGCGAGCCCATCGGATCCTGGAAGACGGCTGTGATGTAGGAGCCGCGGCGCGCGCGACGCTCGTCCTCGCTCGCCGCGACCATGTCCTCCCCGTCGAGGCGCACGGTGCCGGTCACCTCCGGGTGCGGGGTGCGCGGCAGCAGGCCGAGCGCCGTCAACCCGAGCACCGTCTTGCCCGAGCCGGACTCGCCCACGAGGCCGACGATCTCACCGCGCCCGACCGTGAGCGTCGCCCCGCGCAGCGCCTGGACGTCCCCCGCGGGAGAGCGGAACGTGACATGGAGGTCCTCCACCTCCAGCGCGGGCCGTCTCTCGATGATGCTCATGCGAGCGCACCCACGCTCGACCGGGCGCCGATCTCGGCAAACGCGTCGAGCACCTCGTCGCTGGTCGTCAGGCAGTCGCGCTGCAGGTAGCGCATCGCGGACAGCGCGGCTTCGTGCGCCGCGTCGGAGGAACCGCCCACACAGTCCGTGACGACGCGACAGTGGTAGTCGTGCTGGTGGGCGTCGGCGAAGGTGTAGTGAACGCACACGTCGGTGAGTGCGCCGACCAACACGAGCGTCTCTATCTCATATGACTTCAAGACCAGCTCGAGCTCGGTGGCGAAAAACGCCGAGTAGCGGCGCTTGCGAATCAGGTACTCCTCGGGGAGCGGCTCGATGCCGTCCGCCAGCTCGGTCGCCACATCTCCCTCGAGACAGTGAATCGTCTCCTCACCGTCGAGCTCGCGACCGAAGTCGACGAGCGAGCGCTTGTGGACCTCCTGGATGAAGATCGGAGGTATCCCCGCGGCCCGTGCGGCCGCGAGCAGCGCCTGTGTGCGCTCGTGCCTCTCCTCGCCGCCCGACATGATCGCGATGCCGTGCTCGCCGGGCAGCACCTCGCCCTTTTGGACATCGATCAGAATCAGTGCTGTCCTGCCGATCAGCTGCAAGAAGACGACCTTTCAACGCAAAAAGGCCCGAGAGATCACGATGTCTCCCGGGCTTTTATCCCTCCGTGTCAGCTCGGCTATGTAAGTGCCGGCCCGCCCTCTCGGACCAGACCTGCCAGCGGTGGCAGCGGAACCCTAGGGCGATGTCGACTATTGCAGCGCGTGTCGAGCGCCCACATGATCAGCGGGCCAAAATCTGGACGTGGTGGTTTAGACAGGCGTTCAACCGGCGTGCGAACGCTCGCAAGCAGTCCGACCTGCTGTGCCGCTCAGGGTTTGGCCAGCGCCGCGATCAGCGCCGAGCGCGGCGTGCCGAGCCCGGTCATCGAGTCGAACCCGGGCGCCGTGTCGAGCGCGACCTTCTGCTTGGTGCAGTTGCCCGTGCCGCTGCAGAAGATCTCGCGGCCCTGGTAGTCGAGCACGCGCACCGAGGTGATCGTCCCTTCGTTCGCGTCGACGCCGTCGAGGTAGTCGTTCCTGACGAGCGCCTGCTTGCCGCCGGGCACCACGTCGTAGAAGTCGGCGGCCGCCGAGCCGGGAGAAGCCCCCAGCTTGTAGAGAAGTGGGTTGACGAAGCCGAGCGAGACCCCGGCCGCCTGGTCTGCGTCGGCCATCACGCCCGCGAACAGCGGCGAGGACAGGCTCGTCCCGCCGATCCGGTACTGGTCGTAGTAGGTGCCGTCGGGAAATTCCTGTGTCTCGCCGACGAGCATGCCGGTCGTCGGGTCCGCGTCCATCGAGATGTCCGGCTCGACCCTGTTCGCGATGCCCGTGATCCTGCTGTTGCGTTCGGCGAGCGCCGCGGGCACGATGCCTTCCTGGTACCACGGCTCGGCGTACTCGTAGCTCGTCCCGCCGCCTCCACCGTAGAGGTAGGCGCCGGGCGCCGGCGACAGCCACGTGCCGAGCTTTGCCGCCTTGCAGCCGGGGTAGCCTTCGAGCTGCAACAGCGGGGTGCAGAGCACGCTCTTCGAGGTCGACCAGCCCAGCTCGCCGACGCGGGCGCCGTGCTCACCGACCTGCAGGCTCGTGCCGCCGACCGAGGTGGCGTACGGGCTCGAGGACGGGTAGTCCGCGACCGTCATCCCGAGGTTGGCGAACTCGTCGCCTTCGTCGCCCGCGGAGAACTGCACGCCGACGCCCGTCCCGTCCGCCATCAGCAGGACGTTGTCGAAGCCTTCCCGGGACTGCGGCGAGTCGAGCAGGTCCCCGCCGTCGTCTCCCCAGGAGTCGGTGACGATGCTCGCGAGGTGCCCATCGACGATCTGCTGCACAGAGTCGTAGAGACCGCCGATGCAGTTCTTCGCTCCCACGTAGAGGATCTTCGCGCCGGGCGCTGTCGCGTGGACCGCCTCGACGTCGAGCGTCTGCTCGCCGGACCATTCGCTGGCTTCGCAGAGTTCGATGTCGCTGAAGGACTTGCTGAGCAGCTCACTGAACTGGCCGCTGCCGAGCACCTGCGTGGGCTGGTTGAGCTGGCTGTAGTGCTGCGCGTCGCTCAGCAGCGTCGGCGATGCGTACGCGTCGACGATCGCGACGGTCACGCCTTTGCCGTCGATCCCGGCGGCGATCTTCGGCGTGAGCCCGTAGGCGCCCTGGAGCTGGGCCGGGATGTAGCCGCAGACCGCGTATGGCAGCGGCGTGGGGTAGCCGCCTCCGTACGCGGGATCGGTGGTGTCGAGCTGCTTGCCGTACGTGGGCGAGCACGGCGTGGCGTTGCGGAAGCCGGGCGGCTGCGGGATTTCCTGCCCGGAGACCTTCGCCGCACGGCGGGTGTCGGCGCCGGTGGCGCCTGGAGTTGCGAGGCTCTGGTCCACCCCGGTGACGCCGGTGATGAGCGAGGCGATCCCGCTTGGCACCTGCAGAGGCGTCGAGGCGAGCCGCACGACGCGACCCTGGTGGCGGAACTCGCCGAGGCTCGTGCCGAACGCGCGCTCGATCGTGGCCGCCGATGCGCTCGCGTGAACGGTCATGCGGTCGGGGGGGACCGATTCGACGGCGATGCCTTCCGCTTTCAGCCAGGCCGTGACGGCCTGGACCGAGGCCGGCGTGGGCGAGTAGCGCTGCTCCCACTGGGCGGGGGTCAGGTAGCGGTGGAAGCTGGGGCTGCCCGGGTCCGAGACCGCGCGCTCGAGCGCAACCGCGCCTGCCGGGTCGCTCAATCGCAGGCCCACGCTGAATTCGATCGGCGTGGACGCGGGCGTCGCGGCGACCTCGTTGGCCGAGGCGGCGGCGGGTGCGCTGCTCTGCACCACCGTGCGCGACGGCGCGGCCTGGGCCGCTCCAGCCGCGGCGAATGCGCCTACGGAGACCGATGCGAGTGCGCCCAGCAGCCTTGCGTTCCTCATGTTCCATCTCCTATGCCCGAAACGTCCATGACCCAAGCATCCACGCCGAAATACGCCTGACAGCGTACGCGAGATCGAAAATAAATTCTCATGTCCGCGTGATTTCTCGGCTGTAGGGTTGTCTTCTAATAGACAGGGGGTCTTCGAAGGGGTCTTCGGCGCCCGCAGATGCAAGCAATCCACGTGAGAGGGGAACGTCTGTGACCAGTGCCCGACGCACCATCGTGAGCGCAATCGCCGCTGGACTGGGCTGCCTGGCGCTGGCTCCCGCGGCCAGCGCGTCAACGCCGATCCAGCTGGTTCTGAGCCAGGGCGCGGCCTTCTCGCTGCTCGGGCACTCCTGCGGCGGCATCCAGGAGAAGGTGTACGCGACCGGCTTCGCCCCGAACGGCCTTCCGGAGGGCAACGTCTACATGCAGACGCGCTGCGGCGGAAGCGGTCGCGGCGGCGGCTACAAAACGACGACCTACTCCGCGTGGGCGAGCGTGACATGGGACTGGGTCGGCGACACCCGCTCCTTCGCTCGACTCGAAGGCGCCGCCGAAGGCAGCACGACCTTCTCAGCCGAAGACGCCCACGGCGACCACATCTACAACGTCGGCACGAGCGCGTTCCTGGAAACGGGCACGCCGCCGCTGCAGCCGCCGGCCGCGCCAACCGAAGTGAGCGCATACGTCGGGCTCTACGAAGCGGGCGAAACCGAATACCTGCGGATGACGGTCGGCTGGACGCTGGCCGGCGAAACGGCCGGGTTGATCACCTCCTCCACGGTCACCGCCACACCCGTCAAACCGGGTCCGCCTGTATTGACGACAACGGTCGCCGGCACGTGGTCGAGCGCGGCCCTCGGGCCGGTGGAACCGAACACGACCTACCTGGTCACCGTGACGAACACCGACGCCGAAGGCACCAGTGCAGCCGGCTCGTTCGAAGTCACGAGCCCCAACCAGGACGGTGAAGGCGGCGGCACCGGTGGAGGCGGAGGCGGCGGGACTCCCGCGACCGAGACCTGCGAACAGAACAGCGGGACGATCAAGCTCTCCCCCGGCCTGACCGAAACCCCGCACGTCCAGACGATCACGATCAAAGGCGTGCTGACGGGCTGTGACGGGCCCCAGGAACCCGCCGGGGGAACCTACGTGGCGCACCTCACCACGACCGAAGAAGTCACCTGCGCGACGCTCGCGAGCATCTCCTCGGAACCGACCACGACGTCGACCTCGCTGGTCGTCAAATGGGCGCCCAAGGGACTCGGCAACTCGCACGGGTCGCTGGTCGTGCCCGCGACCGAAGTGCCCGGCGTGCCTCTCGAAGGGAAGCTCGAAGGCGGGCCGCTCACGGAAGCGCTCACCATCGTCAGCGGAACCGTGTCGGAGAGCTTCACCGGCGGGGCCACCTGTGGCGTTCCCAACGGGAAGAAAGCCGCCAAAGCCGTCAAGCAGGGGACGTTCGTCGGGACGGCCGTCGGGCTCGGGTAACACGCAGGGACGGCGAGTCCCAGCACTCGCCGACAGCTGTCTGGCCTCGATGGGCTGCGAGCCTGTCGAGGCCAGCTGCCACAGTGCCCAGTCTGGATCAGCGTTCAACGCGCTGTGACTCATGCCGCTTGCGCGCAAGCCAACGCAGCGCGGCCTTGACCTGACCGACCGGCTTCGCGGTACGCCGGCGGTGACAAACGTCCAGCGTTCTCCAACTCGCCTCATCTGACTTGAGCGGCGAAACGATACTTGCACCACAAGTTCCCGCCCGCAGGTGTTTCTCCGACATACACCTGCCATATGCAAGGAGTTCCCATGTCACGTGCGCACCGCATGTCGGCGGTTCGAACCCGCCTATCAGTCTTCAGCACCACGATCTTGGTAGTCACAGCTCTTGCCCTGGCAACAGCGTCGGCGCCTATCGCACAGGCATCCTCCAGTCCATTCCGATTCTTCGGCGCTGGAAGCATTTGGAACAAGGTGGTATCCGGCGCCGTGCCGCTGGATCCCGCCTCAACTGAAATCGTCGGCGCCCTCAATCGCCAGATCGCAGAATCCATGGCGGCAGGTAGAGGCGTGAACATCAACACCACGTCATGGTCCGTCCCGATCTACACGGTGCCCGCTCGGCAGCCTTTGGTGAAGGTGGCACTCAACAGGACAAACGCGTTGACCAGCCCGTTGCAGGCCGCGTGGACAGCGGTCCCGCTCCCAGCGAACGCGTCACCCGCGAAAGGCGGCGATGGCCAGTTGGTGGTCTGGCAGCCCTCGACCGACCGCATGTGGGAGTTCTGGGCTTTCGCCCGGACGGCTACCGGTCCGACCGCTCGTTGGGGTGGCGCGATGGCCAACGTGAGCCAGAGCTCGGGCGCATACTCTCCCACGGCTTGGCTCGGCGCCAGCGAACTGTGGGGCGCGAGCGCCTGTTCACTCCCGATCGTCGGAGGGTTGATCACCTTGGAGGATCTCGCAACGGGGCAGATCAACCACGCGTTGGCGATGGCGGTTCCGAGCCCACGTACCGGAGTCTCTGCCTGGCCCGCGCAGCGGACCGACGGCACGTCCACCGAACCGACGTCGTTGCCGGAGGGAGCGCATCTGCGCCTCGACCCGACGCTCAACCTCGCTTCGTTGCATCTCCCCAGGTTGACGTTGATGCTGGCCGAAGCCGCGCAGCGCTACGGGATCGTCGTCAGGGACAAGTCCTCGAACGTGACGTTCTACGCGCAGGATCCGACTCCCACGGGGAGCAATCCGTACATCGGCGCCAGCGGATACTTCGAAGGCAAGGGCGCCCAGCAGATCACAGCGTCCTTCCCCTGGAGCCGGCTCCAGCTGCTCAAGATGGAACTTCACTGAGTGTGCGGATCTCAGCGCGGCCAGCCAGCGCCCGCGCCCGCTCCGGCTCCAGGCGAGCCGCCCCGGGAGCCTCGGCGTTCGCGGCCGCGGCTCCCAGGGCGAGGGCCGCGGCCTGTGACCAGGAGTCGCCGCGGCTCAGCGCCGTGAGCAGCCCCGCGAGGAACGCGTCGCCGCTGCCAACCGGGTAGGAGCCGCGCACCGCGACCGCGCCGTGCCAAGCATCACCGGCCGGATCGACCAGCACCATGCCCCGCTCGCCGAGCGTGATCACACACGCGTGCCCCTCACCGCCGATGCGAGAGCGAATCTCGACCGCCGCCGTTTGCGCCTGCTCGATGCCCTCGACCGCCCGGCCGAGCAGCTCCTCGGCCTCGTGGACGTTGATCTTCATCAACTCGGGAGCGCTCTCGAGCGCCTGCGCGAGCGCCGCCCCGCGCGAGTCGACGGCGACGGGAACGCCCGCTCTGTGCGCAGCGGCGATCAAGCTCGAGTAGCTCTCACCCTCCCCGTCGACCGCGGGCGGCGACCCCGCCAGCGCGAGCCAGCTCGCCCGCCCCATCAGACCCTCGACGATCCGCACCAGCTCCGACCACTCCTCCGGACGCGGCGGTATGCCGTCCTCGTAGAACTCGGTCAGCCGTCCCGTGGCGCGATCGGCGACCGAGAGGCTCGAGCGCGTCTCCCCGTCGCCCCACACGAACTCGGCCGGAACGCCTTCCGCCGCGAGCGTATCGGCGATCCACCGGCCGGTGTGGCCGGCGAGGATCCCTGTCGCGAGCGCCTCGGCGCCGAGCACCGTCGCGACCTGCGCGACGTGGATGCCCTTGCCGCCGGGCAGCGACAGGAAGGCGTCAGGCCGGTGGATCTCTCCGTGCACCAGCTCCTCGACCTCGAACAGCTTGTCGACGGAGGGGTTCCCTGCGACACAGACGATCATCGTCGGTACATCATCGCGCTCGATCCGGTTATTGTGCTCACAGTCGTGCTCACTCTTGCAAATTTCTAGCGGAAAGAGAACAATCTCGATCATGTTCTCCCCACGTATCGTCCTCATAGGCGCCGGCAGCGTCGAGTTCACCAGGATCCTCCTCGCCGACCTGATCGCGTTCCCCGAGCTCGCCGAGGCGACCGTCGTGCTGCACGACATCGACCCCGAGCGCCTCACCACCGCAGAGCTGATCGCCGCCGCGACCAACCGCGCGACCGGCGCCCACCTGCGGATCGAGGCCCACCTCGACCGCCGCGCCGCGCTCGACGGCGCCGACTACGTCATCAACGAGATCCAGGTCGGAGGCTTCGACGCCACGCTGCGCGACTTCGACATCCCCAAGCGCTACGGGCTGCGCCAGACGATCGGCGACACGCTCGGCGTGGGCGGCATCTTCCGCGGGCTGCGCACCATCCCCGTGCTGCTCGACATCGCCGACGACATGGCCGCGGTGTGCCCGCACGCGCCGCTGCTCAACTACACCAACCCGATGGCGATGCTGCCGTGGGCGATCTGGGCGAGCGGGCGCAGCACACGCGTCGTCGGCCTGTGCCACTCGGTGCAGAACACCCACGAACAGATCGCCGAGATCGTCGACGTGCCTGTCGGAGAGATCGACTTCCTCACCGCCGGCGTCAACCACCAGGCGTTCGTGCTCAGGTTCGAGCGCGACGGCAAGAGCCTCTACCCGCTGCTCGACGAGGCGATCGCCCGCGACCCCGACGGCCTCGGCAGGCGCGTGCGCGTCGAGCTATACCGCCAGTTCGGGCACTTCCCCACCGAGTCAAGCGAGCACTCCGCCGAGTACCTGCCGTGGTTCATGCGCCACGACGATCAGATCGAGCGGTACAATATCCCCGTCGACGAGTACATCCGCCGCTCCCACGAGAACCTCGACGAGTACGCCGAGATAAAGCGCAAGCTCGCCGCCGGCGAGCCGCTCGAGGTCTTGAACGAGGGCGAGCTCGCGCCGCGCTACATACACTCGATGGCCACCGGCACCGAGCGCATCGAGTACGGCAACGTGCGCAACGACGGGCTGATCGAGAACCTGCCCGACGGGTGGTGCGTGGAGGTCCCCTGCCGCGTCGACGGCGACGGCGTGCACCCGATCGCTATCGGAAAGCTGCCGCCACAGTGCGCCGCGCTCAACCGCACGTTCATGAACGTCGTCGAGCTGACCGTGCTCGCCGCCCTCGAAGGCAGGCGCGACCACGTCTACCAGGCCGTGATGCTCGACCCGAACGCCGCCGCCACGCTCACCATCGGCCAGATCCACGAGCTCGTCGACGAGCTGATCGACGCCCACGGCGCGCTGCTGCCGCCGGGCATCCGTCCCTGAGATCTACGAGACGATCGTCACCCGCACGCCGGCCTCCTCGATCGCCGCCACCGCCGCCGCGTCAGCGCCCTCGTCGGTGATCAGCTCGTCCACCTCCGAGAGCTCGCAGATGCGCGCGAACGCCACGTGGTCGATCTTCGAGCTGTCGGCCACCACCACCACCTGATCCGCGCGCGCCATCAGCGCCCTGTCGGTACCCGCCTCGATCTCGTGGTGGGTCGTCAAACCCGCGCGGGAAGAGATCCCATCCACCGCGAGGAACGCCATGTCGAGGTTCAGGCCCTCGAGGCTCTTCTCCGCGATCGGACCAACCAGCTCGTAGGACTCCGAGCGCGCCACGCCGCCCGTCACCACGAGCTTCAGGTTCGGGCGCACCGCGATCTCCGAGGCGATGTTCAGCGCGTTCGTCACCACCGTCAGACGCTGGCGGTCCACCAGCGCGCGCGCCACCTCCGTCGTCGTCGTCCCCCCCGTCAGGCCTATCGCCCACCCATCGAGCACCCGGCTGGCCGCCTCCTGCGCGATCCGCCGCTTCTGCTCCGGCTGGCGGTTGGCCTTGTAGCGCAGCGGCAGCTCGTAGAGGACGCCCTGCGGCACCGCGCCGCCGTGCGTGCGATCCAGCAGGCGCTGGCTCTCCAGCGCAACCAGGTCGCGGCGCACCGTCGCCGCCGACACATCGAGCGAGCGCGCGAGCTCCACCACGCTCACGCTGCCGTCGAGCGAAAGCCGCTCGAGGATCTTTCCGAGACGCTCAGATTGGTGCATATGGCGCTCAGTCTAGGCGCAAAGCGACACAGCCGAACAAATATATCCTGGCTTTTTGTTGCTTTTTGATCGATCTATGCGTATATAGTGCAGAAATGAGCGTCACTGAGCGGGAGATATTCAGCCAGCCGCAGACCTGGCGCGAGGCGATCGAGGCCCTGCCCAGCGTCGCCGAGCGGCTACCAGCCCCCGGCGAGCGCGTCGCGATCGTCGGCTGCGGGACCTCCTATTTCATCGCCCAGGCCATCGCCGCCATCCGCGAGGAGAGCGGCCACGGTGAGACCGACGCGTTCGTCGCCTCCGAGATGCCCACAGCGCGCACCTACGA
The DNA here is from genome assembly GCA_964588985.1 of uncultured Solirubrobacteraceae bacterium. Lineage (GTDB taxonomy): Bacteria > Actinomycetota > Thermoleophilia > Solirubrobacterales > Solirubrobacteraceae > Palsa-744. The sequence goes on along the minus strand of CAZPQW010000002.1, from coordinate 35,938 downwards.
CACCGTGCTCGCCATCTCGCGCTCCGGCACCACCACCGAGGTCGTCCGCTGCCTCGCCGCGCTGCCCGTCGACACCCGCACCGTCGCGGTCTCCGCCGTGCCCCGCACACCGGTGCTCGAAACAGCCGACGACGCGATCGTGCTGCCCTTCGCCGACGAGACCTCGATCGTGCAGACACGGTTCGCCACCACCGCGCTCGCGCTGCTGCGCGCCCACTCAGGCCACGACCTCTCCCCCGCGCTCGCCGACGCCGAGCGCGGCCTCGCCGCGCCACTCGCCGTCGACCCCGCCGACTTCGAGCACTTCGTCTTCCTCGGCCACCACTGGACCGTCGGCCTCGCCGCCGAGGCCGCGCTCAAGTTCCGCGAGGCCGGACAGGCGTGGGCCGAGTCCTACCCCGCCATGGAGTACCGCCACGGCCCCATCAGCGTCGCCGGGCAGGCATCGCTCGTGTGGATGCTCTCCACCCCCGATCCGAACCTCGCCGAGGACGTGCGCGCCACCGGCGCAACGGTCGTGCAAGCCGCAGCAGACCCGATGGCCGAGCTCGTCACGCTGCAGCGCGCGGCGGTCTCACTCGCCGAGTCGAAGGGTCTGGACCCCGACAACCCCCAGCACCTGACAAGGTCCGTCGTGCTGGGCTAACGCCGACGCACAGGGAGAAACGATGAAACGCGTAGTCCCGACACTCCTGATCCTCCTCACCGGCGCTCTGGCCTTCAGCGGCTGCGGCGGGTCCAGCAGCTCAAGCAGCACCTCGGCCGGCAACGGTCACGTGACGGTCACGCTATGGGAGGGCGACACGGAAATCGAGGCCAAATCGATCGCGACGCTCGTCGCCGAGTTCAACGCCTCCCATCCCAACATCACCGTCAACGCCCAGTTCTCGGGCAACAGCGACTACGCGCTGCAGAAGGTCCTCGCCGCGATCGCCGGCGGCAAGCCGCCCGACATCTCCTACCTGTACGGGTCGTGGGCGCCGAACATCGCCACCAACCCACAGGTCGTCACGCTCAACAAGCTCGCCGAAGACCCCGCCTTCGACTGGAACGACTTCTGGCCCTCGGAGCGCAAGGTCGCCACCGTGGGGAGCAAGATCGTCGGCGTGCCCGCGCTCGTCGACAACCTCGCGCTCGTCTACAACAAGCAGCTGTTCGCCCAGGCCGGGCTCGCTCCGCCGAGCGCGAACTGGACGTGGAGCGACTTCGAAAACGCCGCCATAAAGCTCACCAACACGGCGAGCAAGCAGTTCGGCTGGGCCTACGTCAACGACGCCAGCGAGGACACCGTCTGGCGCTACTGGGCGATGCTCTGGCAGGCGGGGGGCGCGATCCTGACCCCCGACGGCAAGCACGCCGCCTTCGACTCGACCGCCGGCATCAAGGCGCTGACGCTGCTGCAATCACTCGCCCAGCATCACTCGATCTACCTCGACAACGGCAGCGACAGCTACCTCGGCCTGTTCACCTCAGGGCACATCGGCATGCTGTGGACCGGGCCCTGGGATCTGGCGACGATCGCGGCCTCGAAGGTGCCCTACGGCGTGCAGATCCTGCCGGCCGACCTCAACCACCAGACGATCTCCGGGCCGGACAACTGGGTGATGTTCAACAACGGGGCCGCGCACGAAAAAGCGGCGTGGGAGTTCCTGAAGTGGCTCACCTCCCCGGCCGTGGACCTCAAGTGGTCGACCATGACCGGGGACCTGCCGATCAGGGAATCGGTCACCAAGCTGCCAGGGTACGCAAACTACACGCGCAAGTTCCCCGGTATCGCGGTGTGGGTGAAGAACCTCGCAAACGCAACGCAGTCGCGGCCGGTCACCACCCTCTACCCGAAGATCTCCACGGTCATCGGCCAGGCGGTCCAGGGAGTGCTGCTGGGCAAGGCTCAGCCGCAGCAGGCGCTGAGCCAGGCCGCCCAGCAGGTGAACGGGATGCTGTCCGTGCCGGAATGACGGGGCGGCTCGCTGGATGAACGTGCGTATGCACCCCTCACAGGGCCGGGCCGCCGAGGCGAAGCGTCCGGCCCTGACGAGGAGACTGATCGCATCCGAGCACGTGGCCGGCTGGGCGTTCGTGACCCCAGCCCTGATCCTGATCGCGCTGTTCGCGCTGGTCCCGATCGGCTGGTCGCTGCTGCTGTCGTTCCAGGCCAACAACCTGATCGCACCGGCGCACTACGTGGGCCTCGCCAACTACCGGGCGCTGTCCAAAGACGCCGCGTTCCGCTCGGCGATCGGCCACACCCTCCTCTACACGGCCGTGTTCGTGCCGGTGTCGATGATCGGGGCGCTCGGCCTCGCGGTCGCGCTCAACCGCAAGATCCGCGGCATCCGCTTCTACCGCCTGGCGGTGTTCGTGCCGCTCGTCACCTCCACCGTCGCCACCGGGATCGTCTTCCTGTGGCTGCTCGACCCCACGTTCGGACTGGTCAACTACCTCCTCAGCCTCGTGGGGCTGCCCCAGCAGCAGTTCCTGCAGGACCCCAGCGAGGCGATCTACTGCATCGTCGCGATGACCGTGTGGGGCTGGCTCGGGTTCGACGTGATCATCTACCTCGCCGCGCTCCAGGGGATTCCCGGCGACCTGCTGGAGGCGGCCGAGATCGACGGTGCGAGCAGCTGGTCGACGTTTCGCAGCGTCGTCCTGCCGCTGCTCGGCCCCGCCACGCTGTTCCTCGTGGTGTGGTCCACGATCAACGCGCTGCAGCTGTTCGACGAGATCTACGTCACCACGCGCGGCGGCCCGCTCGGCTCGACCACCGTGATCGTCTACTACCTCTACCAGCAGGCCTTCCAGTTCTTCAACGCCGGCTACGGCGCGGCGATTGCCTACGTGCTGTTCCTCGCCGTCCTGCTCGTCACGCTGCTGCAGCTCTGGGTCGGCCGTCGACGCGTCCACTACAGCTCATGAGGAAGCCATCTCCGCCCACTCGATAGCCCCCGCCACACCCGAGCGCTTCCCGCCCCTCCCCCACACGCGCGGGAAGAGCCGCGCGCGCCTGCCCTTCAGCGCCTGGCATCTCTTCCTCGCGCCGGTCGCGGCGATCATGCTGGTGCCGTTCGTGTGGATGGTGATCCTCTCGCTGGAGACCAAGCAGCAGGCGAGCAGCTTCCCGCCGGTGCTGACTCCCTCGACGCTTCACTTCTCCAACTACCCCGCCACGTGGAACTCGGTCCCGTTCGGGCACTTCTTCCTCAACAGCCTCATGTACTCGCTGGCGACCGTCGCCGGGAACCTGCTGTTCTGCAGCCTCGCCGCCTACGCCTTCGCGCGCATCCGCTTCTTCGGGCGCGAACTGCTGTTCATGCTGTTCCTCGCCACGCTCATGGTCCCCTTCCAGGTGATCCTCATACCCACGTTCCTGATCGTCAAGAAACTGGGGCTCGTGGACAGCGTCGGCGGCCTGATCATGCCCAACCTCTGCAGCGCGTTCGGCATCTTCATGCTGCGCCAGTTCTTCCGCACGCTGCCGATCGAGCTCGAGGAGGCCGCGCGGATCGACGGCACCTCCCGCCTCGGGATCCTCTTCAAGATCGTCCTGCCGCTCTCGCTCCCCGCCCTGGCCACGCTCGGGATCATCCAGTTCATGTGGTCGTGGAACGACTTCCTCTGGCCGCTCATCATCATCGACAGCGCCTCCCACGCGCCGCTACAGCTCGGCCTCTCAACGCTCCAGGGAGCGCACAGCACAGAATGGAACCTGCTGATGGCCGGCACCGTGATGAGCCTGATCCCGATGCTCGCGATCTTCCTCTTCGCACAGCGCTGGTTCGTCAGATCGATCGCCTTCACCGGGGTGAAGCAATGACCGAGCAGGAGAGCAGACCATGCCCAGCGTGACGCTCGAGGACATAACCAAGACGTTCCCGGGCGGCGCGATCGCCGTCGACGAGCTGTCGCTCGAGATCGCAGACGGCGAGTTCATGATCCTCGTCGGCTCCTCAGGCTGCGGCAAGACGACCGCGCTGCGCATGATCGCGGGCCTCGAGAAGCCGACCTCGGGCACGATCCGCATCGGCGAGCGCGCCGTCCAGGATCTCTCCGCGCGCGACCGCGACATCGCGATGGTCTTCCAGAACTACGCGCTCTACCCGCACATGACCGTCGCACGCAACCTCGCCTACCCGCTGCGCCAGCGAAAGATGCCCAAGCGCGAGATCGCAAAACGGGTGCAGGAGGTCGCGGAGATGCTCAGCCTCGAGGAGCTGCTCGGGCGCCGTCCCGCGCAGCTCTCGGGCGGGCAGCGCCAGCGCGTCGCGATGGGGCGCGCGCTCGTGCGCGAGCCAGCGGTGTTCCTGCTCGACGAGCCGCTGTCGAACCTCGACGCGAAGCTCCGCGTGCAGATGCGCGCCGCGCTCAAGCGACTGCACTCACAGCTCGGCGTGACCACCGTGTACGTCACACACGATCAGGTCGAGGCGATGACGCTCGGCGACCGCATCGCCGTGATCGCCGACGGCAGGCTCCAGCAGCTCGGAGCGCCGCAGGACGTCTACGACCGGCCCGCCAACGTGTTCGTCGCCGGCTTCATCGGCAGCCCGCCCATGAACCTGCTGCGCGGGCGGGCACGGGACGGGCTCGCGACGGCCGGTGACCTCGTCGTGCCGTGCCCTGGCGTGTCGGACAAAGACGTGATCGTCGGGGTGCGCCCCGAGTGCCTGCGCCCGGCCCGCGAGGGGATGCCCTCGCTCGGGTTCGAGGTGATGGTGGTCGAGCCGATGGGCGACGAGGTGATCGTCCACGGGCTGGTCGCCGCCGAGCTCGCGAGCGTCCTGCCCGAGGAGGAAGGCGAGGCGGTCCTGATGGCGCGCGACGGCGGCCGTGCTGAGGCGATCGCGCGACTCGACCCGCAGGCGCGCCCCGAGGTCGGCTCGCTCATCCAGCTCAGCGTCGACCCCGACAGCATCTACCTGTTCGACGCCGCCACCGGGCTCGCGGTGCGTTGATGAGGTTCGGGGAGCAGCGACCGGGGCGCGACCTCGACGTGCTCGTGCTCGGCGACGTCAACCCCGACCTCGTGCTCGCCGACGCCGAGTTGGACGTCGTGTTCGGGCAGGCCGAGCGGCTCGTCGGCGACGCCGGACTCACGATCGGCGGCTCGGGGGCGATCATGGCCTGCGCCGCCGCACGGCTCGGGTTGCGCACCGCGATCGCGGGGGTCGTAGGCGATGACCTGTTCGGGGAGTTCATGGTTTGCTCGCTGCAGGAGCGTGGTGTCGACACGAGTGGGGTCGTCGTCGACGGGGCGCTGCGGACCGGCGTCACGGTCGTGCTCGCGAGAGGCGAGGACCGCGCGATCCTCACCTACCCGGGGGCGATCGGGGCGATGAGCGCTGAGCGGGTCGACACGGGGCTGCTCGGGCGGGCGCGGCATGTGCACGTCGCGTCGTACTTCCTGCAGACTGGGCTCGCTGCTGGGCTGCCGGGGCTGCTAGCGGCCGCGCGCGGCACCGGAGCGAGCACGTCTGTCGATCCGAACTGGGACCCGTCGGGGGGCTGGAACGGCGGGCTGCGCGAGCTCCTCCCCCACGTCGACTTGCTGCTGCCCAACGCGGTCGAGGTTTGTCGGATCGCGGGGCTGGAGGATCCCGCGGCGGCGGCGCAGGAGCTGGCCGGTCGGGGGTCGCTCGTGGCGGTCAAGCTCGGTGCGGGCGGTGCGATCGCTGCGGAGGCGGAGCACGGACTGATTTCCGCGCCCGCGCCGGGTGGGATCGAGCCGGTCGACACTGTCGGCGCCGGCGACACGTTCGACGCCGGGCTGCTTGCGGGGCTTGCGGCGGGCGAGAGCGTCGAGGACGCGCTCGCGCTGGCGTGCGCTTGCGGGACGCTCTCCACCCGGGGCGCTGGCGGGACGGACGCGCAGCCGACGTTGGAGGAGGCGAGATCGTTGCGGGACAGCCATTAGTCGAAGCGCAGGACGGCCGCGACGAGCTTGTGGTGCCAGTCCTCGTGGAGCGAGCCGAGGCTGACGGTCAGCAGCGTGCACTTGGGCCGGTCGAGCCCGAGGTCAGCCCACCCGTGCAGGCCCTCGGGTAGCCGAAGCAGCCTCGGCCCGATGTCGAAGTCGGTGAGCGGCAGGTTCCACGCCCGCCCGCCGAATCGGAACAGGGCGCGCGGGCTGCCCGTGTGCGCGGCCGCCCGAGGTCCGTGCCCAAAGCGAAGGTCGACGGGCTCGATCAGGACGAGTGATGCCTTCAAACCAGCGGCGGCGACGTGCGCGGGTACAGCGCGTCCGTGGTTGACGAGCAGCGTCGGCCCGGTGTAGACCACGCCGAGCAGGATCTCGAGCGCCCGATCGGAGCTGGCCCTGCCAGCCAGCCGCCATGGCGTCTCGGCGATGACGAGGTTCTCCGGCTGCGCGGGATCGGCGGCGGGGCCAACGTGCTCGAAGCTCACGACATCCAAGAGGCGAGGAGCGTGCCCGAGCACCCGACACTCGCGAGCGGAGAGCGCGCCGCTGCCAAACGGCGACACGGGGCGTACCAGGCGACGATCCGGCAGCGAGACGCCCGCGACGCAGTAGCCGCCCAGCTTGCGGGAGCTCGCGATTGTGAGGATTCGCTCGCCGGGCATCGCCAAGGGCTATTCCGACGGCGGAGCTCGAGGCGGCCAATTTCATGGTCCCGCGTCTAGAGATGGGTGATCTGAAAGCCTCCCCAGTGCTCCGCCAGGTACTCGAGCGCGAGGCGACGATGGCAGCGCTCGGGTGTGGCCTCCGAGCAGAGCAGCGCGGTTGGCGTGAGGAACGCGTCGCGATCGAGGCGGCGCTCGACTTCACGCTCGCGTAGGAGCGCGATAAATCGCTCTTCGTACTCCGGCCACGGCATCTCGCCTCGGCGCTTGTATGCCGCGAGAATCTCGTCGCTCGGCGCGAGCAGCGGCTCATACACGTACTCAGCTCCCACGAGCTCGCGCAGGAAGTACGGGAGATCTCGGCCCTTCGCGAAACCGGACAGCTGTGAGGAGGGGTTGCGGCGTACGTCGAGCAGACGCCGCACGCCGCTGGCGCTCAGGCGAGCGAAGAAGCTCTCGGCCGTCGTCTTCGTGAAACCGATGCTGTAGATCTCCATGGAAGAGGCTCCTCGAACAGCGAGTCCAGCCGCCTGAAACCACGCTCCGATTCCAGCCGACCGTCTCCGCGGATGTGTTGGACAGGCATCCCCTCCTCGAACAGCACGCGCGCGACCAGCATACGGCGGTGACAATGCTCGGGGTTCTCCTCGGCGCACACGACCGCGAGCCGCAGCGTCTCAACTCCGAAGCGCAGGCGCTGTAGGCCAAGCCCAAACTCCTCAGAGCGAGCGAGTGCGTCATAGCGAACGTGACCGTGCTCGTCGTAGAGATCCTCCTCATCGGGTCGTCCGCCGAGCTCGCGGCCGAGGAATAGGTACCGCACCCCCGCGTCCCGCAGCGTTCGCTGAAGAGGGTCACGGTCGAACCACGGCGCGTATCGCGAGGCCGGCCACGAGCGCACGTCGACGACGCCCTTCACGTCGTGTGCTCGCAGCAGTTCCACGAAGTGCTCCAGCGTGTGATTCGAGTGCCCGAGCGTCAGGAGCGTGCCGGGCTCAACCACCGGGCGCCGCCCGCGCGACCTGCGTCTGCCAGGCGTGGTCTGCGAGCACGCCGTCGAGCGCGGTCAAGCACTCCTCGGTGTCGTCGCAGCTCAGCTGCCGGAGGAGGGAAGACTCGCGCGCGATGTCCTCGAGGAACGGCGAGCACGGAGCGATGGCACCGCGCAGCGCTATCACCGGCCGTCCCTCGCGCAGCGCGGTTGCGAGCTCGGCGCCGGCATCGGGGCCCTCGCCGGAGATGTCGAGGATGCACGCGTCCGCCAGTCGCAGCGCCTGCAGTCTGCGGTCCGCGGGGTCGTCGCTTGCCGCCACGACCGGCCAGCCATGCCGTCGACACGCGTCCATGACGCCGAGCGCGAGCGGCTCGCCTTGCGGCAGAGATACATAGATCCATGAGCCCTCGTGCGGTTCTCTTCTGTGGTTCATAGCGCGGTCCAGATCGGCGGGTGGGGATAGCTGGCTTGAACAGGGTGCCAGGGGCCACGGACGGACCTGAGGCGACGCAGACGCGCTTCGCGCGAGACCGAAAACACGGATTCGGGGCGGGCTCCGCGGGCTCCCGTCAGGCGCGTTGACACCCACCGAACGAGAGGCGTAGCCGAGCCACGAGAGCCTTTAGGGCTCTCCCCACGGCAGACCGTTGTGGCGCATCAGAAGCGCGAACCGTGCGAAGTCTTCCTGGAAGTCGTGGAGCGAGAACGGCCGGCCGGCTCCGTCGAGCGCGGCCGACGGTCCGCCTGCCGTTCCGCGTCGGCTCGCGCGCGCCTGCACTTGCCATTCGGCGATCCGCCTGCGGGCGTCCTCCGCGTCGGGGATGTCGGTGCGTGCTGTCGGCTCCAGAAGGCCACCGAGGTGCCTGGCGTGCTGAACGCGGGGTCCCATGTTGGCGATCGCGCGGGCGGGATCGGGCGCGAACCGCGTGAGGATCGTCTTGATGAGGCTCGTGTGGTCGAACAGGTCATGGCTGACCGTGTTGGCGACACGCGGTCCGATCACGAGCGCAGGCACGCGCACGCCGTAGGTCTTGTAGCCCGAGCCGTCGTCGAACCCCAGCTCGGGAGGTGGCACGTGGTCGTAGAAGCCGCCGTGCTCGTCATACACGATCACGAACAGGGTCTCCTCCCAGTCGCGGCTGTTGCGCAGCGCTTCGTACACCTCCAGCGCGAGCGCCTGCCCCGCGCGGATGTCCGACGGCGGGTGATCGTCGTCGGAGTTCGGGTGCAGCACTTTCAGATCGATGAAGTTCGGGTCGATCCACGACACGTCGCGCAGCCGGCCGCTCGCCGCATCGTCGAGGAAGCTGTCCGGCGTCACAATTGCCGCGCCGATCGCCCTCTCGAGCAGGTCGAGGCGCTGGCGATCGAAGAACGCGAAGTTCCCCCGTTTGATGTCGGTGAAGTCGCGGTAATGAGCGTCCGCCGCTCGTAGCGTCGCCGGGTCCTGCGAGTACCACCGCCACTGCTCCTCGCCCAGCTCACGAGGGAACGTCGGCACGTCGAAGATCGGCGCTTCCTTCAACGCGGGGATCAGGTGTCTGACATCATCGGCGAGCCGCTCGAGCAGGCTCTCGGCGGCGCGATCGACCTCGAGCCCGGCGAGCGCGAACAGCCGGTTCGGCCACGTGTCTCCCGGCACGCTGCTGTGCCACGAGTCGCACACGCAGAAGTTGCGCGCGAGGAAGTCATATGTCGGCAGGTGCTGCTTGCCGTAGTGGCCCATCGGAAACGCGTGGTACGCGGGCGGCAGATCCACGTGATCGCCGTTCCTGTCCTTGCGCGTCGCGAGGAAGTTCTCGATGAAGCCACGGTTGCCTCCGGCGATCTGCTGCGCCACGCATGGCTTTCCGTGGCAGGGGTCGAGGATCTTCCCCGTTTCATCCAACGCGGGGTGGAACACCGTGTCCTGCAGGGGCCATTCGAACACCGGGTACTCCCGGCCCGCGGGGTCTGGGTTCGTCTCGGTCCCGTCGAGGCCGTTGACGTCCGGCATCTCCGAGTGCTTCAGGTAACCGAGCATGTGGTCGAACGACCGGTTCTCCATCATCAGCACCACGATGTGCTTGATTTCTCGGAGTCTGTCGAGTGCGGGATCTGTCGCCATCGTCAGGTCGCGATCGTGTTGAACATCCGACTTCGAATGATCTCCGATGCTTGCGCGTTTTGCATCCGACGATCAACAAAATCTATCCAATATCCGACAGTTTCTACTAGCTGGATATGTGCCAGCGGGCGGCCCCCGCGTCAGAGCACCGTAGACCGGCAATGACCGAGGCCGGCAGCGAGCTTCGACGATACCGGCGCTACTCGCCCGGAACCGGGCCGAACAGCATGAACCTCGTGGCACTCGTCGGCGCGCAGGCTGGGCTGCCGGCCGTGCCCTTGAAGGCGGTGGTCTCCTGCAGGTGACGACCCTCGAAGGTGTAGTGGTGCACAGGGCCGTTGACGTGGTATCCGCTGATGGTCAGGGTCGTCGTGCCGATCTTCGGAGCGCCCGCGAAGTCTTCGGTCACTTCAGCGGGACCGCTGTAGGAGAAACGGCCCGTCTTGCTCAGCGTCAAGACCGGCGCATGTACCGCTATGTCGACGGTGGATGCCGACACGTTCGGTGTCGCCGGTTCGCAGCCGAGCGTGAGATCGGGGAGCTTTCCACGCCCGCGCACATGAAACGACACGCCCGCGGATGGGACTCCGACGAGGCTGGCGTAATAGCCGCCGCGCACCTTCGGGTGGGAGAGAGCCACCGCCACTCCCGGCAGCGTCAGTGCGAATGACGCCGTGACGACAGCCACCGATCGCCGGTACCTCGCAATGGCATCGGGTACCGCCCTCACGACAAATGACCCTAACAGTTCCGCGGAGCCGTGATCAGACCTATCTGTGGCCCAATCACGGCCATCGCCCGCCGGCTCCCGTACGGGAACCTACGGGGCGAGACGGAACGGCGGGTAGCGATCGGTCACGAGCACGTGCGCGTAGGCGACCACCCGATTTGTCCAGCGACCGACGCCGACGAGGAAGTCGAACATCCCGCGTGGGAAGCGCCCGGTGAACAGGATCGCGAACCACGCGGCGATCACGACGAAGAACGCGGCGATGTAGAGGAAGAACAGCACCACATAGTGCGGAATCGCCAGCAGCCACTTCACCAGCGGCAGCCAGCGGTTGAGGTCGTTGCGCGCGTCCGGGTAGGGAAACTCGAGGTGCACCGCCTGCTGCTCGTCGGTGGAGGGGTAGCGATCCTCCATCAGTGTCAGGTAGACGCCGACGCGGGCGGAGAAGCGCATCAGTTCGAGGTTCCAGTCGAACCACCAACGCGGGTACTTCTGCCGGAAGAGGATCAACAGCACCGTGGGCAGCACGACCAGGCCGACAGCGCTGGCGGTCCCGCCGGCCCTCCCACCGTAGGCGGAGACGCTGCCCTCGAGAAGGGCGAGCACGATGCCGATCGGGATGACCATGAACAGGCGAAAGAAGGTGGTGAGGCGGTTGAGCGGCCGGTCCGGGTAGTCGACGGAGTACTGGACGGGATACGGCGCGTCGGGGTCCATGAGGTGCCTTTCAGTGAGGTGTACGGCGTACACTCGTTTCGGGAACTATAGGTGTACGGTGTACACTTGTCAAGGCCGATGACGAAACAGAAGATCGCGACCCGCCAACCACTGAGCAGCGCCCGAGTACTCCAGGCCGCCGTCGCCCTCGCCGACGAGGCGGGGCTGGACGCGTTCAGCATGCGCGGGCTCGCACAGGAGCTCGGCGTCGTGCCGATGGCGCTCTACAAGCACGTCGCGAACAAGGAGGAGCTCCTGGACGGCATGGTCGACATCGTCTTCGGCGAGATCGAGCTCCCATCCGGGGATCTCGACTGGCGCTCCGCGATGCGGCGCCGCGCAATCTCGACGCGCGATGCGCTGAAGCGCCACGGATGGGCCATAGGGATGATGGAGTCGCGGCGCCCGGGGCCGGCGAACCTGCGAAACCACAACGCGGTGATGGGCTGCCTGCGGGGCGCGGGCTTCTCGTTCGAGATGGCGATCCACGCCTATTCGCTTCAGGACGCCTACATCTACGGCTTCGCCCTGCAGGAACGGGATCTGGGACTCGAAACCCCCGCCAGCGCCGGGGAAGCCGCGCAGCGCAGGGCCCGGACGATCGACGCGCTCGAGGACTACCCGCACCTCGTCGAGATCGCGACGAAGCTCCCCGAGTCCGGCTACGACAACGCCGTCGAGTTCGTGTGGGGGCTCGATCTCATCCTCGAGGGACTCGACCGGCTTCGAATGTGAGAATCGGGGCGATCGGTTCAAGTTGGCTTGGGAATGCGGTTTTTCGGACGTCTGCGGCAGATTTGCAGCAGCCACGCGCGCCTCATGCCGGGCTTCGCGCCGCGCCAGCCCGATGTATGCCATACGTAACATTCGTACAGGAAACTGTTGGGCAGGCGGAGTTCACCCGGGTGCTATTCTTGTGTGTACATTGATACGCACATCCAGGGAACCGATATGAGCACGATCGGCGTACGCGAGCTTGCGAGACACGCAAGCTCCATCATCAACGACATCGAGCAGAGCAAGGAGCCGGCGCTGGTCACGCGTCGTGGTCGGCCTGTGGTCTACATGCTCCCGGTCGACTCGGCAGAGTTCGAGGACTTCGTTCTCGCCCACGCCCCTGAGTTCATCGAGGGCATGGCCACCGCCGACCGCGAGCTGGCGGCCGGCGAAACAGTGTCGCTCGCCGACGTACGCACGGAACTCGAAGCAGACGAGCCGCCGAGCAGTCGGTAGAGCCGGCGGGGCTCCTTCTGGATGTATCACGCAAGCCGAGCTACAAACACTTAACACCGACGAGCAAGCCGGTTACCTCGTCGAGCGCGTCATAGATCGCCGCGATCTTGAGCATGCCGCCGCGACCTTGCCGAGCTAATCCGCGGGCCTGCTCGCCCCTATTCATTACTGTTCGCCTGCATTCGCAGACAAAAGTATCGGGGCGCCCGGATTCGAACCGGGGACCTCGCCGACCCAAACGGCGCGCGCTACCAGGCTGCGCCACGCCCCGACGCACCGGTAAGTCTACTGCTATACGGCGCCGGCCCTCCCGACTGCTAGCCTCCGCCCCCGCCCATGGCCGACGTTCAACCGCTGCGCGCCCTCCACTACGACCCCGCCGTCGTCGGGCCGATCTCGAGCGTCGTCGCGCCCCCCTACGACGTGATCGACATGACCCAGCGCGCCGAGCTGCTCGAGCGCTCCCCGTTCAATGTCGTCGCCGTCGACCTCCCCAACGCCGAGCCAAACCAGCAGGACCCTTACACGGCCGCGGGCGAGCTGTTCGAGAGCTGGCAGCGGCAGGGCGCCATCGTCCGCGACGATGAGCCGGCGATCTGGGCGCACACCCAGGACTACACCGGGCCGGACGGCCAATCCCGCACCCGTCGCGGCTTCTTCTGCCGCGTGCGAATCGAGGAGTACGGCCCCGGCCGCGTCCGTCCGCACGAGCGCACGCACCCCGGCCCGAAGGAGGACCGGCTGCGCCTCACCCGCGCGACACGCACGAACGTCTCCCCCATCTTCTCGCTCTACTCCGACCCAACCCAGGCCGCCTGGCAGGCGCTCGAACGGGCGACCGCCTCGGCCCCGTGGGGCGAAGTGACAGACGGCGACGGCACCGTCCACCGCATCTGGCGCGTGACCGACCCCGAGGCGATCGCCGCCGTGCAGGCCGCGACACGCGACGCGGAGCTGCTGATCGCGGACGGCCACCACCGCTACGAGACGATGCGCACCTACGCCGAGGAGGTCAGCGGCGCGGGCGAGCACAACTACATCCTCATGTGCCTCGTCGCTCTGGAGGACCCGGGCCTGACGGTGTTCCCCACCCACCGGCTCGTCCGCGGCCTCGACGACGCCCGCTACGAGGCCCTCCAAGATGCGCTGGAGCGCGACTTCGACATCTCCGAGATCCCGGTCGAGCAGATCGCGCCCGAGCCGGACTCCGGCGGCCCGATGCAGCTCGGCTACATCGACGGCCGCAACGGCCGTGCGCTGAGGCTCACACTCAAAGACCAGGCGATCGCCGACGCCGCGCTCCCCGGGCACTCAGAGCCCTACCGTCACCTCGACACTGGAGTGCTGGAGACATTGGTGCTCAAGAATGCCCTGGGTCTGAGCGACGATGACATCTCGCACTTCAACGGCCTGTTCTACGCGCGCGACACCGCCGAGGCGCTCGAGAAGGTCCGCTCGGGCGAGTTCGATGCCGCCTTTTTCATGCGTCCCATGCCGGTCGAGCAGGTTCGCGACGTGGCCGCAGCAGGCGAGAACATGCCGCCGAAGTCGACGTTCTTCTACCCAAAGCTGCTCACCGGCCTGCTTTTCAATCCCCTGTCCTAGCCGGGACGAGGGATATCATCGCTGGCGAGGGACGCAGGATCGATTGAAGGGATCGAAATGGCTGAAACGCAAGGGCTCACACGGATGAAGGCCACCGCGCGGCGCGATGGCGGGACGTTCAGACACACGGTGCAGGTGCGCGACCATCAGCTGACGGTCGACGAGCCGCTGGACGTGGGCGGAGACGACATGGGACCGGACCCGCAGGAGCTGCTCGCGGTGAGCCTCGCGTCGTGTACGGCGATCACGATGGAGATGTACGCGGCCCGCAAGGGGTGGGACATCGGCCACGTGGAGGTGGCGGTCGAGTACAGCCCCGCCGAGCGCGGATGCCCGACGAAGTTCCAGCTCGTGATGCGGCTGCCGGAGAACCTCCCCGACGAGCAGGTGGAGCGCCTGCGCGTGATCGCGGCGAAGTGCCCGGTGCACCGCGCGCTCGACGGCGAGGTCATGTTCCAGGAGCGCATTGAGCGCGTTCACCTGGCCGCCTGAGCAGTCGACCGCCGAGCAGGTTCCGGCCGCGGTCCTCGTGCCGCTGTTCCTCAGCGATGTCGCAGGTGTCGCCGAACCCCACGTGGTGCTCACCCGTCGTCGCGCGGACCTGCGCCGCCACGCGGGCGAGATCTCGTTCCCCGGCGGGCGCAGGGACCCCGAGGACGCGACCCTTACGGACACGGCGCTGCGCGAGGCGCAGGAGGAGATCGGCCTGGAGCGCGAGCGCGTGAGCCTGATCGGCGAGCTGCCCCCCACCTCGACGTTCGTGACCAACTACGTGATCCATCCGTTCGTCGGCACCATCCCCGCGGGCGTCGAGTGGCGCCCTTCGGAGCGCGAGGTCGACGCGGTGCTCGAGCTGCCGTTGTCGGCCATCCGGGCGGGCCGCACGCGCACGCAGATCGAACGGCGCGGGATCAGCTTCGAGACCGACGCGTACGTGGTCGACGAGCACCTCATCTGGGGCGCGACCGCCCGCATCCTCGAGCATCTGCTCGAGTGGCTGCAGACGGCCGCTCCCGACGGCTTCGGCCTACCTTCTTCTGCTTAGACGGGCTCTGGGACCAGACGGATGTAGGGGCGGGGCTCCTCCCACCCGTCCGGGTAGGTCTCTTTGGCCTCGTCGTTGGAAACCGACCCGGCGATGATGACCTTCTCGCCGCGTTTCCAGTTGACGGGCGTGGCGACCTTGTGGTTGGCGGTCAGCTGCAGCGAGTCGATCACACGCAGCACCTCGTCGAAGTTGCGCCCGGTGGTCATCGGGTAGACGAGGATCAGCTTGACCTTCTTGTCCGGCCCGATCACGAACACGTTGCGCACCGTCTGGTTGTCGGCGGGCGTGCGCGTGAGCGGGTCGCCGGACGTGCTCGCGGGCAGCATGCCGTAGAGCTTCGAAACGTTGAAGTCGCTGTCGCTGATGATCGGGTAGTTCGGGGCCGTTCCCTGGGTCTCCTCGATGTCCTTCGCCCACGCCTCGTGGTTGTCGAGCGCGTCGACGGACAGGCCGATGATCTTCACGTTGCGCTGGTCGAACTCAGGCTTGGCTTTGGCCATGTACCCGAGCTCCGTGGTGCAGACGGGGGTGAAGTCCTTGGGATGGCTGAACAGCACCGCCCAGGAGTCGCCGATCCACTCGTGGAATTTGATGCGACCCTCGGTGGTGTCCGCCTCGAAGTCCGGTGCTACGTCGCCAAGTTGCAGCGTCATTGATGTCCATCCTTCCAGATCTAATCCGGATCGACTTTATAGGGATTACAGATCAGGATAGCGCCCCGGAGCGCGCGCCCCGGAGTCCCCTCGATCCGACGTCCCAGCCGACGAGATCAGGCGCTGGGGGTCCAGCCCGAGAGGGCTGACCAGCTGTCCTGGAGCTTCGGTTCGGAGCTCGCCGGTGCGGTCGTGACGCGCGGCCACATCCCGCCGAGGACCATCGTGATCGAGCCGAGCAGCGCGAGCCACGCGCCCTCGCGCAGCGACAGCGACATGAGCCCTTCGACCGGCACCGGCCGGTCGACCATCCGAAACACCACGCACACCGCCGCGATGGCGCCGAGCAGCACGGCGGACCCTCCCGCTCCGTCTGGCATCGACGGCAGCGGCCGCGCGAGCGGCAGCATCACGTCGAGCAGCGCGAGGCCCGCGATCACGAGCAGCGTGACGTTCATGTACTTCAAGACTTGGTGCGCACTGACAGCAGCGAACTGGTGCCCGGCGAGCCCGGCGAGATTCGCGTGCAGGCCGCTCGTGTAGGACTGCAGCGTCGCGTTGCCGAACTCCTGGACGACCTGCTGGCTGATCTGCTGCGCGGCGGCGATTCCCGCGGCGGTGAAGCTGATCCCATACCAGGGCAGGAACACGGAGATCGCGAGCAGGATCGCTCCGAGGGCCGAGACCATCAAGCCGTAGCGAGAGCGTTCGTCTGCCATAGCCAGATCTCATCGGCCATCCGGCCGGCGGGCTTGATCTCAGGCGCGAATCATCCGCCACCGAGCAGCGCGCCCACGGCGCCCTGCGCCTCCGCCAGCCAGCCGTCCACGTCGGCGGGGTCGCTGGTGAGGAACGCGGTGGGAATCGAGCTGCGCTCGGTGATCGCGCGCACCGTGCGCTCCCCGTCGGCGAGCACGTCCTCCGCGACGGTCGTTCCGCGCGCGCCGTATACGAAGCCGCGTACGGTGGTGTCGATCGCCTGGGTGAGGAACAGCTCCAGACGCGGGCCGTAGAGCGCGCGCAGCTCCTCGTCCGACCCGACCGCGAAGCCGAGCAGCCAGAACACGAGCGTGACGTTCTCCAGGGCTCCGCGCAGCGTGGCGAGCCGGTCGGGCGTGCCGACCCAGCACTCCGCGCCGCTGGACTCGATCGCCGCACGTCCGTCCTCGGAGCGCGTGGTGATGCGCACCGCGTGCCCGTCCGCGACGAGACCGGCGCCGAGCTGCCGGCCCGGACAACCACCTCCGACTATCAGCACGCGCGCCACGGTGGCGGAGAGTAACCCCCCAAGACTCGAATAGCATGCGGCGCCGATGAGCGAGCCCGTGACAATGGAGAAGATCGTCGCCCTGTGCAAGCGGCGCGGCTTCATCTTTCCCTCCTCCGAGATCTACGGCGGCGTGGGCTCTACTTACGACTACGGCCACTACGGCGTGCTGTTGAAGTCGAACGTGAAGAACGAGTGGTGGCGCGCGATGCTGCAGGAGCGCGACGACATAGTGGCGATCGACTCGGCGATCCTCCAGCACCCGCGCGTGTGGGAGGCCTCGGGGCACCTGGCGGGCTTCACCGACCCGATGGTCGACTGCAAGACGTGCGGGCAGCGCTTCCGCGCCGATCACCTCTCAGAGCTTCCGTGCGGGCGCAAACCGTCGAAGCACCCGGGCGAGACGGAGGAGTGCGACCTGACGGAGGCGCGCGACTTCAACCTGATGTTCGAGACGACGATCGGCCCGGTGAAGGAGTCCGGCGCGACCGCGTACCTGCGCCCGGAGACCGCGCAGGGCATCTTCATCAACTTCAAGAACGTGCTGCAGTTCTCGCGCAAGAAGCCGCCGTTCGGGATCGCGCAGGTGGGCAAGTCGTTCCGCAACGAGATCACGCCCGGCAACTTCATCTTCCGCACGCGCGAGTTCGAGCAGATGGAGATGGAGTTCTTCGTGCCGCCCACAGAGGCGCAGAAATGGTTCGAGCACTGGCTGTCAGAGCGCGAGCGCTGGTACGTCGACCTGGGCATCCGTCCCGACCACCTGCGCCTGCGCGCGCACGACCCTGACGAGCTGTCGCACTACTCCTCGGGCACCTCCGACGTGGAATACCTGTTCCCGATCGGCTGGCAGGAGCTCGAGGGGATCGCCAACCGCGGCGACTTCGACCTCACCCAGCACGCGGAGTTCTCCGGCGAGAAGCTCGAGTACTTCGACCAGGCATCCGGCGAGCGCTACGTCCCGCACGTGATCGAGCCGGCGGCGGGCGCGGACCGCGCGACGCTCGCGTTCCTGGTGGACGCATACGACGAGGAACTGGTCTCCGACGAGGGAGCGGGCGACGGCGAGCAGCGGACGGTGCTGCGGCTGCACCCGCGTCTCGCGCCGATCAAGGCGGCGGTGCTGCCGCTGGTGAAGAAGGACGGCCAGCCGGAGCTCGCGCACGAGGTTCACGAGGCGCTGCGCAAGCGGGTGCAGTCGGAGTACGACGAGGGCGGCTCGATCGGTAAGCGCTACCGCCGCCAGGACGAGATAGGAACGCCGTTGTGTCTTACGATCGACCACCAGAGCATCGAGGACGGGACCGTGACGTTGCGCGATCGCGACTCGCTCGCACAGGAGCGGGTGCCGATCGAGGGCATCGCGGAGGAGATCGAGAGGCGCGTAAACGCTCCCTGGAAGACGCCCAAGCAGCTGAAGACCCCCGAGTAGCTGACAACATCCGAGTGGCTGGAGAGACCGCATGGACTTCGAACTGACCGACGAGCAGCGCCTGATCAAGCAGACGGTGCGCGAGTTCACCGACAAAGAGATCGTGGTGCAGTCGCGCGAAAACGCGCGCAACCACCACTTCGACCTGGAGATCGTGAAGAAGCTCGCCGACCAGGGCTACCTCGGCGCGATCGTGCCGCAGGAGTACGGCGGCGCGGGCCTGGACTACATGAGCTACGGCCTCGTGGTCGAGGAGATCGGCCGCGGCTGCTCATCGGTGCGCACGGTCGTTTCGGTGCAGACCTCGCTGGTGTGCTCGGCGATCCTCAAGTGGGGCACGGAGGAGCAGAAGATGAA
The DNA here is from genome assembly GCA_964588985.1 of uncultured Solirubrobacteraceae bacterium. Taxonomy (GTDB): domain Bacteria; phylum Actinomycetota; class Thermoleophilia; order Solirubrobacterales; family Solirubrobacteraceae; genus Palsa-744. The sequence continues at coordinate 17,216 of CAZPQW010000002.1, read as the reverse complement.
GTACCTGCCGAAGCTCACATCGGGCGAGTGGCTCGGCTGCTTCGGCCTCACAGAGCCGGACACGGGCTCCGACGCGGCGAACCAGAAGACGCGCGCGAAGAAGACCGACACCGGCTGGGTGATCAACGGCGCGAAGATGTGGATCTCGATGGCGAACTACGCGAAGGTGGCGCTGATCTTCGCCCAGACCGACCCCGAGCTCGGCTACAAGGGCCTTGGCTGTTTCCTCGTGGACACCGATCAGCCCGGCTTCAAACCTTCCCCGATCGAGCACAAGATGGGCCTGCACGCCTCCGACACGGCGTCGATCGCGCTCGAAGACGTGGAGGTCTCAGACGATCAGCTGCTCGGCACGATCGGCGACGGCTTCAAGGTGGCGATGTCATCGCTGGACTCCGGGCGCTACTCGGTGGCGGCGGGCTGCGTTGGCGTGTGCCAGGGCTGCGTGGAGGAGTCGGTGAAGTACGCGAAGGAGCGCGAACAGTTCGGCAAGCCGATCGCGAGCTTCCAGCTGGTGCAGGGGATGATCGCGGACATGGTGCTGAAGACCGACGCGTCGCGGATGCTCGTGTGGCGCGCGGGCTGGCTGAAGGACCTGGGCCGTCCGAACACGCTGGAGACCTCGGTGGCGAAGCTCCACGCAACGGAGGCGGCGGTGGAGTGCGCGAACACGGCGATCCAGGTGCACGGCGGCGCGGGCTACGTGGACGACCACCCAGTCGAGCGCTACTTCCGCGACGTGCGCGTGACGACCCTGTATGAGGGCACCTCCCAGATCCAGAAGCTGATCATCGGACGGGCGATGACGGGCATCAACGCGCTGGTGCCGTGACGGATATCGACAAGGCCGGCACGGCCGGCCGCTCGGGTAGCGCGGCGTCTGTGATCGGCGTGCTGGGAGCCGGCACGATGGGCTCCGGCATCGCACAACTGGCGGCGCGCTCGGGCGCGAAGACGCTGCTGCACGACCCGATCCCCGATGCGCTCGATCGCGGTCTCGCGCGGGCGCGCGACGGCCTGGAGAAAGAAGCGGCGCGCGGGAAGCTGAGCACCGAGGAGGCGGCCGCGAGCGCGGAGCGGCTGCAGACGGTGGACTCGCTGGACGCGTTCGCCCCGTGTGAGCTGGTGATCGAGGCGGTGCCCGAGCGGATCGACCTCAAGCACGACATCTACGCGCGCCTGTCGCAGGTCGTGAGCGCGGAGTGCGTGCTCGCGAGCAACACCTCCTCGCTGCTGGTGACCGCGATCGCGGCCGCGGCGAGCGACCCGGAGCGGGTGGTGGGCATGCACTTCTTCAACCCCGCGCCGGTGATGCGCCTGCTGGAGGTGGTGGCGGGCGAGCAGTCGGGCGAGCGGGCCCTGGCGATCGCGCACGCGACGGGCGAGGCTATGGGCAAGACGGTGATCCGCGCGCTCGACGGGCCGGGGTTCCTGGTGAACCGCTGCAACCGGCCGTTCGGCCTGGAGGCGCTGCGCCTGCTGCAGGAGCGGATCGCGGACGTCGAGACGATCGACCGCATCTGCCGCATGCACGGCGGCTTTCGCATGGGCCCGTTCGAGCTGATGGACCTCGTGGGCGTGGACACGGGCTTCGAGATCTCCAAGAGCTTCTTCGAGCAGAGCTTCGGCGAGCCGCGCTGGCGCCCGTCGATGATCGCGGCGCGCTACGTCGCGGCGGGCCTGCACGGACGCAAGAGCGGCCGCGGCTACTACGCCTACCCCGACGGGCAGAGAACCGGCGGCACCTCCTACCGCCCCGAGGACCCCGCGCCGATCGAGGAGGGCTCGATCGCAGGTGAGGGCGTGGTGGTGATCTCCGGGGACGGCGTGTTGGCGGACGAACTGCGCGACGCGGCCGCCCGAGCCGGCTATGAGGTGCGCGGGCCGCACGAGCCCAGCGCGGGGACGCTGCCGTCGCTTGCGATCGAGTGCGACGCCCACCCTGCGCGCCGGGATGGCGAGCAGCAGCCCACGGTGAGCGGCAGGCCCGATCGCCGCGGCACGCACAAGACGAAGCCCGGAGGAGCGCGCCTGCTGCTGTGCGCGAGGGGCTCGCTGAGCTCGCTCGACCCCGGAGGCAGCGCGGTGGGGTTCCACGCGCTGCCGCCGCTGAGCGAGGCGAGGCTGGTGGAGCTGACGCGCAACGAGAGCTCCTCCCCTGTCGCGGCCGAGCGCTCGGAGCGCTTCTTCGCGGCGCTGGGCAAGCACGTGGCGTGGGTGGGCGACGCGCCGGGGCTGGTGCTGGGACGGATCGTGTGCCAGCTGATCAACGAGGCGTCGTTTGCGCTCGGCGAGGGCGTGGGCGAGGCGCGCGACATCGACCTGGGGATGGTGCTCGGGCTGAGCCACCCGCACGGCCCGTTCGAGTGGGCGGACACGATCGGCTTGGATCATGTGCTCCCGGTGCTGGAAGCGCTGTGGCAGGAGTACCGCGAGGAGCGCTACCGGGTGGCGCCCGCGCTTCGCAAGCTGATCGCCGCAGGCCGCCTTGGCCGCGCAGAGGGCGCGGGCTTCTTCGAGTACGAGAGCTGAGCCGATCTCACGTTTCGGGCGCGGAGCGCGTTAGACCCTCGTGAGCGCAACGCTTCCCCCCTTCCAGCGCTTCCTCGACGCCGAGCGCGAGGTGGTGTGGCGCTTCCTGGTGGCGTCGGTGGGACGCTCGGAGGCAGACGACTGCTTCCAGGAGACGTTCATCTCCGCACTACGCGCCTATCCGCGCCTGCGCGCGGACTCCAACCTGCGCGCGTGGGTGCTCACGATCGCGCACCGCAAGGCACTCGACGCGCACCGTGGTCGGGCACGCAGGGCGCTGCCGGTGGCCGAGCCGGCGGCCGTGCAGGAAGCGGCCACGGCTATGCCCGAGCACGACGGCGAGCTATGGGACGCGGTCGGGGAGCTGCCCGAGCGCCAGCGCTCGGCTGTGACGCTGCGCTTCATGGCCGATCTCCCCCACCGGGAGATCGCCGCCGCGATCGGCTGCTCGGAGGATGCGGCGCGCCGCTCGCTGCACGAGGGTCTGGCGAAGCTGAGAAAGGCTGTGACGGCATGAGCCGCGCCGCAGAACAGGCCGCGCTTCGCGTGGCACAACGAGCAATTGAGGAGGGTCTCGTGGACGTGAGCTATGCGGCGGTGGACTCGCCGTTTGGAAGTCTGTTGGCGGCGAGCACCGAGCGTGGGCTCGTGCGCCTGGCGTTCCCCGAGGAGAACGTGGACGCGGTCCTCGAACGCCTCGCCACGCGACTCTCGCCATGCATCGTCGAGGCGCCCTCCGCGCCGCAGCCGGTGCTGCGCGAGCTGGACGAGTACTTCTCCGGGCGCCGGCGCGAGTTCGACATGGACCTGGACTGGTCGCTGATCGGCCCGTTCGGACAGCGCGTGCTGCAGGTGACCTCAGAGATCCCCTACGGCGGAGTGCTCAGCTACTCCGAGGTCGCCGCCGAAGCCGGCAGCCCGCGCGGCTCGCGCGCGGCGGGCAACGCGCTCGGCTCCAACCCGATCCCGATCGTGATCCCCTGCCACCGCGTGCTGCGTACAGGGGGCAACCTCGGCGGGTACGGCGGCGGGCTGGACCGCAAGCGGTGGCTGCTGGAGCTGGAGGGGGCGTTGACGCCGCGTCTCGACTCCAGCCGCTGAGCGTCACCCACATAGGAGGTCAAGGGACCCCCGCCCGAGAGTATCGTCTCAACCCAATCATATCGTTGTGTTATGATTCCGGAATTCGATGCACGCGGGATCCTCCCGCCCGGCATCCACAACGCGACCTGGACCGAGATCGTGACTCGCTACGCGACAAGCACGCATCGCCGAGATCTGCTCGACGGGTTGCTGGACGCACTGCACTCGCTGAAGTCCGCAGGCTGTGACACCGCGTATCTCGACGGCAGCTTCATCACCGTCGAGGAGCACCCCGGCGACTTCGACGCCTGCTGGGAGCCCGCCGGAGTAGCTCTCGACCGCTTGGACCCCGAGCTACAGGACTTCAGCCACAAATGCGCTGCACAGAAGGCACGCTACGGCGGCGAGTTCTATCCCGCCGACTGGGTGGCCGAGCCCGGCGGCATGCGTTTTCGAGACTACTTCCAACGCGACGCCATCACGAAGCAACCCAAGGGCATGATCGCCATCGACCTGACGGGACTCCCATGATCCTCCAAAACCAGCGCCAGTACCGGAGCACCAAGGCCGATCTCGCCCGCTTCGAAGAGAGCCTAATCGCCCACGACGCGCGGGACCCACGTGATCTACCCCCCAACATCGACCCAGGTATGCCCCAGCTTATGCACGACGCGATCGCCAGCTGGATCGAAACGTTGCGCGAGCAGATCGACCATTACGAGAAGCTACGCGATGGACACATCACCAGCCGCGAGATCACCTCCTTGCACGACCTGCCCACCACGCTGGTAGAAGCGCGCATCGCCGGGAAACTAACCCAACGCCAACTCGCCGCACGCATCGGCGTCGCCGAGCAGCAGATCCAGCGCTGGGAGGCCAACCATTACTCGGGCGTGAACCTAGATCGACTGCAGAGCATCATCGACGCCCTCGGCATCCAGATGCAGGAGACGATCACTTACAGCAGCGCGGCGTAAGGCCGCTACGCCGTAGCGTCGGCCACCGGCTCAGCCCACTGCGCTTCGGCCGGATCGCCCTTTGACATCCCGGCCGGCACCGGCACGCCGGGCGTGTCGCGCAGGTACCACTCGGCGTCGAGCGCTGCCTGGCATCCGGAGGCGGCGGCGGTGATCGCCTGGCGGTAGGTGTGGTCGACGAGGTCGCCGGCGGCGAACACGCCGGGGCGGTTGGTGAGCGTGGACTTGCCCTTCGTGGACACGTAGCCGTTCTCGTCAACGTCGATCTGCCCGCGCACGAGCGCCGACTGCGGCTCGTGCCCGACGGCGATGAACGTGCCCGACACGGGAACCTCGCGCTCCTCGCCTGTCTCGGTGTTGACGAGCCTCGCGTGGCCGAGCGTGCCGGCGTCGCCCGCGACGAACTCGTCCACGCGGTAGGGGGTGAGGAACTCGATGTTCTCCTGCGCACGCGCCCGCTCGAGCATGATCTTCGAGGCACGGAACTCGTCGCGACGGTGCACGACGATCACCTTCGACGAGAACTTGGAGAGGAAGATCGCCTCCTCCATCGCGGAGTCCCCGCCACCGACGATGATCGTCGGAGCACCGCGGAAGAACGCCGCGTCACACGTCGCGCAGTAGCTCACGCCGCGGCCGGAGAGCTCCTCCTCGCCGCTCACGCCGAGCTTCTTGTGCTCCGCGCCCATCGCCAAGACGACGGTGCGCGCGCGGTGCTCGGTGTCTCCCACCCACACGCTGTGCACGCCGCCCGGCTCGTTCGAGAGCTCCACGCGGTCGGCCTGGTCGGTGAGCAGGCGCGCGCCGAAGCGCTCGGCCTGGTCGCGGAACTTCTGCATCATCTCGGGACCCATCACACCCTCGGGGAAGCCCGGGTAGTTCTCCACGTCGGTGGTCTGCTGGAGCAGCCCGCCCCACGCGAAGCCCTCGATCACGAGCGGGTTGAGGTTCGCGCGCGCGGTGTAGAGCGCGGCGGTGTAGCCGGCCGGCCCGCTGCCGACGATGATCACGTTCTCGATGTCGCTCATCTCAAGTCTCCATAGTCACTTTACTTTGTATAGCGTATCACTCAGGAGCTCTGAAGCACGCCTGTGCGCTCGATCACGCTCGCCGGAAGTGTGCCCTGCTCATCGCGCCAGCGCGCCACCGTGCGGCGCAGCTGGAAGTACGCGACAGCGCCCGGGAAGGTGGGTAGCCAGAAGGAGATCGCGCGGTAGGCAAGCACCGCGGCGAGCGACACCTGGAGTTCCACTCCGAACGCGGCGAACGCCCCGAACATGCCGCCCTCGACCCCGCCGATGCCGCCCGGCAGCGGCAGCAGGTTGCCGAGCATGCCCACGAAGTACGCCATCCAGATGACCGTGAACGGCGGGGCTGAGCCGAACGCGTGGAACATCGCCCACAGCACCGCGATGTCGAAGCCCCACCATGCGACCGCACCCAGCAGTCCCGGGTCGCGTTCGCGGATCAGGTCGATCGCGGTGCGGATGCCGCTCGCCACGAGCGCCGGCGCCGCGACCGCGCGCGCGACCCACCGCGCGGGGCGGCTAGAGCCGGCGCCCCACCGTCCGAGGCGCCCTTCGAGGTCTCCCGGCAGCAGCGCCATCGCGCCCGCGACGGCGAACAGGATCGCGGCGACGATCGCGGGGACGATCGTGATCGCGAACGAGCCGCCCCCCGGGAACAGCCCGGTGCCAAGGCCGATGCCGTCGAGCAGCAGCGAGCCGGCGAAGATCACGTACAGCAGCACCATGAATGCGACCATGCGACACGCCACGAGTCGCGGCGCCATCCCGGAGCGACGCAGCGCCCACGCGGTCAGCGCGATCCCACCGGCGCCGGCTGTCGCAAAGAGGCGCGTCGCCACCACACCGGCCATCGTGATCTCGTAGCTCGCCCGCCAGCCGATCCTCCCGGGCGGATGCGTCTTGGTGACGAACACCGACCGGAACAGAGCCATGTAGCCGGCGAACGACAGCAGCTCCAACACCACGCCGACGGCGATCCACCACGTGTTGCCGCCCTCGAGCCGGTGCACGGTCTTGCCGATGCCCGCGAGCTTCGGCAGCACGAAGTACATGAAGCCGACCGCGGAGAGGATGAACAAGCCGAACGCGACGATCTGCCGGCGCGTGAGCAGCACACGCGGCATCTCCTCCTCTGCAGCGCTCGACGCGGACACGGGAATGTCATCGCGCCCCTCGCCCTTCCCCCCAGCTACCTCGCCCCACACCATCTCGCTCGTGCTCACCTCCTCCCGCTCAGCTCGTCTCGTGTGCCATCGCCTCCAGCGCCGCCACGGCCCTCCCCATCTGTCCCAGCGCCGGTCCCGCACGTGGACCCAGGCGACGCACCGCCGCCGTCAGCGCGGCGCCGGCGATCAGATCGATCACGTAGTGCTCCCCCAGATACACGAGCGCGAAACCGAGTGTCGCCGTATAGCCGAATCCGAGCGCACCCGCGAGCGGCCCCACCTCGGCGAGCAGGAGAGCGGCCATCGCGGATGTGGCGAAGTGCAGAGAGGGCATCGCAGCCAGGGGGTTACCTCCGAACACACTGTAGAGCGAGCCCCAGCCGTCTCTCCAGAAGAACTCCCCATACTCCACCATCAGCCGTCGCACCTCCGGCGGCTCGTGCTCCTCGCTCGCCTCCAGCGACGCCGCGTACCACGGAGGCGCGGTCGGCACGAGCCAGTACACGCTCGCACCGAGGTTGAACACCGCGTACGTCATCGCCGCCGCGCGCTTGAAGTTCGCAGGGTGGCGGATCAGCGTGTACGCGACCGTTCCGTGGGGTACGAAGAACCAGCTCCAGTGCGCCCACACGAGCACGCGGTCGAGCGCGTGCCAGTCCTGCACGCCGTCCGGGCCGCGGCGGCCGAGCGAGCGCTGCAGACGCACCGACGGCAGCTCGCCCAAGCCCAACAGCCGGTCGATCACGATCGGGTAGCGCACGCGAACCCGCTGCTCCTGCGCGTCGGGGTCGTCGTGGGGCGACTTGTACGCCGCCAGATAGGCCCACATCTGCAGCGAGCACGTGGCGACGTCGCGGGTGCGCGAACGCGGCGTCGCGACACACAGCGCGACGGGCGCGGCGTAGGCGATCGTCTGCAGCACGAGCGGCGGAGCATTCACGCGCTTTCGAAGCAGCGGGGCCGCAACACCAGCCGCGACGACCCCCCATGCGGTTGCTCTGATCGCCTTGCGCAGCCGCACTGCGCGGGGAGTATATGAGGACGCTACTCGCGCGTGGATGCGACTCCCGTGCGCGCGGCGGCCTGCACGAGCGCTCCGACGACGCGGCTCGTCTCGTCCGCCTCGGGGTGCCACTGCACGCCGAGCACGAAGGGATGATCGGATGGCCCGGAGGGCGGGCTCCCATCCATCTCGATCGCCTCGGGGAAGTCGTCCAGCGTGGAGCGTCCGGTCACGACCAGCCCCTCGCCGAGGCAGTCCACGCCCTGGTGGTGGTGGGACTTGGTCGTGTGGGTCAGCTCGCCGGCGGCGGCGGCCGCGAGCGATCCCTCGACGAGCTTCACATCGTGCTCTGAGCCGTCGAACGTGCCGAGCACGCGCCGGTGCTCGCCGTGGCCGACGAGCTCCGGTAGGTGCTGCACGAGCGTGCCGCCGAGCGCCACGTTGATGATCTGCATCCCGCGGCAGATGCCCAGCACCGGCAGCTCCCGCTCGATCGCGCCGCGCACCAGCGCGATCTCGAACGCGTCGCGCCGCGGCACCGTGTCGACCGTCTCCGGGTGGGGCGTCTGGTCGTAGGAGGCAGCGTCCACGTCGGCGCCGCCGGCGAGCACCAGGCCGTCGATCAGGTCCAATGCCTGGTCGGGGTCCTCCGCGAGCCGATCGTCGGGCGGGAGCAGCACGACGAGGCCGCCAGCGCGCTGCACGGCCTCGAGGTAGCTGAGCGGCAGCAGCGCGGCCTGCTGGTCCCAGACGCTCCAGCGGGCGCGCTCCAGGGCGGTGCATATGCCGATCACGGGACGTTGCATCTCGTACACCATAGGATCAACGCGTCAAGCGTCGGGTTCTCCCGCGCCGGGCACGTCCGATCACGATCTCTCACCGGGAGAGGAGAGCATGAGCGAGTCGAACATCGAGCTTGAGACGGTCAACATGGGTGTGGACGCGGGCGTGGCGAGCATCGAGCTGAACAGGCCGTCAGCGCTGAACGCGTGGAACGCGCAGTTCGGCGCGGACCTGCTCTCCGCGCTGCACGGCGCGGCCTCCGACGAGAGCGTGCGCGCGATCGTGATCACGGGCGCCGGGCGCGCGTTCTCCTCGGGCGCGGACCTGAAGGACGTGAGCGGCGGAGAGGTAACCCCGGACGGCCGCCCGAACGTGTACAAGGCGCTCACCGAGCGATATCACCCGATCATGCGCGCGATCCGCGACGTTCCCAAGCCGGTGCTCGCGTCGGTCAACGGGCCCGCCGTCGGCATCGGCTGCTCGCTCGCGCTCTGCTGCGACCTGATCGTCGCGAGCGAGAGCGCGTACTTCCTGCTCGCGTTCGTCAACATCGGACTCGTTCCCGACGGCGGCTCGTCGCTGTTCCTGCCGACCCGCGTGGGCATGGCGCGAGCGACCGAGCTCTCGATGCTCGGCGAGAAGCTGCCCGCGAGACAGGCGCTCGAGTGGGGGCTGATCAACCGCGTGGTCGCCGACGAGGAGCTCGCGTCCGAGACCGCCGCGCTGGCCGCGCGGCTCGCCGGAGGACCCACGCGCTCCTACGCGGGGACCAAGCGCCAGCTCAACAACTGGCTGTATACCCGCATGGACGAGCAGCTCGAGCTGGAGGCGCAGATCCAGCAGGAGATGGCTGGCAGCGACGATTTCCTGGAGGGCGCGATGGCGTTCGTGGAAAAGCGTCAGACCCGATTCTCAGGGCGCTGAAAACCTCGTGACAAAGGTCATTAAGCGCATCCCGTCCGCTGCTGAATAGAATCCCCGCCGCCTTGGGCCATCTCGTCTCCACAACGCTCGCGTTCTTCACCCCGCTGTCGGGCGGCTCGCCGAACGCGAACCAGATCGACAACCTCTACAAGATCACGCTCGTGATCGCGCTCGTGATCTTCTTCGCGGTCGAGGGTGGCCTGATCTACGCGCTGATCAAGTTCCGTGCGCGCAAGGGCGCGGTGGCCGCGCAGATCCGCGGTAACACACGGCTGGAGATCGGCTGGACGAGCGCCGCCGCCCTGATCCTGATCGCGCTCGCGGTGCTGACGTTCGCGAAGCTCTCCTCGATCCAGAACCCGCCCAACTCGGGCGCCACGGGCGACCAGCTCGCCGAGCAGAACGGCCTGCTGTACGCGAGCGCCGACCAGAAGCTGCCCCCGAACGGCAAAGCGCTGAAAATCACCGTGATCGGCCGCCAGTACCTGTGGCAGTACATCTACCCCGGCGCCACCGAACCGGACGGCCTGGGCGCGCCCTACTCCTACGAAGAAATGGTCGTCCCCACGAACACGACCGTGAGCCTCGACATCGTCTCCGCCGACGTGGTCCACTCCTGGTGGATCCCCGAACTCGGCGGCAAGTTCCAGGCGGTGCCCGGCTACCACAGCTACACGTGGTTCAAGATCTCCAAGCCCGGCTACTACCACGGCCAGTGCGCCGTGCTGTGCGGCCGTGGCCACGCACGAATGATCGCCACCGTCCACGCCGTTCCGCCCGCCGAATTCGACGCGTGGCTGTCGCGCCAGAAGCAGCAGATCGCCGAAGCGAATGCCGCCGCGAAGGAAGCGCGCTCGAAACTGGACGCGCAGACGGGCGCCGGCCAGGTCGAAAACCCATAGGAAGATCAGGAGACCAGCGCACGACATGGCCACCTACGTAGCCCCCATCCCCCAGGTGAGCGCCCACCGCGCCGAGCGCGAGGCGAGCGGCTGGACGAGCTGGATCACCACAACCGACCACAAGCGCATCGGGATCATGTACATGGTCACGACGTTCGTGTTCTTCCTGCTGGGCGGCGTCGAGGCGCTGATGATCCGCCTGCAGCTCGGCGCGCCGAACAACACGCTGGTGACACCCGTCGTCTACAACCAGCTGTTCACGATGCACGGCACCACGATGATCTTCCTGTTCGTGGTGCCGATGATGGCGGGGCTCGCGAACTACTTCCTGCCGCTGATGATCGGCGCGCGCGACATGGCATTCCCGCGCCTGAACGCGCTCTCCTTCTGGCTGCTGCTCGCGGGCGGGATCGTGTTCTACGCGTCGATCTTCTGGAACCCGCCGGAAGCGGGCTGGACGAGCTACCCGCCGCTGTCCAACGCCCTGTACTCACCGGCCGGCGGCCAGGACGCGTGGATCTACCTGATCCACCTCACGGGCCTGTCCTCGATCCTCGGCGCGATCAACTTCTACGCGACGGTCGCGAACATGCGCGCGCGTGGGATGAGCTGGGGACGCCTGCCGCTGTTCGTGTGGGCGATGCTCACCTACTCGGTGCTGCTGATCTTCGCGCTGCCGGTGATCGCCGCCGCGGTCACGATGCTGCTCACCGACCGGCACTTCGGCACGCACTTCTTCGACCCCACCGAGGGCGGCTCGCCGCTTCTGTGGCAGAACCTGTTCTGGTTCTTCGGCCACCCCGAGGTCTACATCATGGTCCTCCCCGGCTTCGGCATCGTCTCGGAGATCCTGCCGGTGTTCGCGCGCAAGCCGATCTTCGGCTACAAGGCGATCGCGGCCTCGACCGTGGCGATCGCGTTCCTCGGCTTCCTCACGTGGGCGCACCACATGTTCACCGCGCCAATCCCCGAGGCGATCCTCGTGCTCGTGATGCTCAGCTCGTTCCTGATCGCGGTGCCCACGGGCGTGAAGATGCTCAACTGGATCGCGACTCTGTGGCGCGGCACGATCGAATTCAAGACGCCGCTGCTGTTCTGCGTGGGCTTCATCGCGCTGTTCCTGATCGGCGGGATCTCGGGCGTGTTCCTCGCGATCTTCCCGGTCGACTGGCAGCTGAACGAAACCTACTTCGTGGTCGCGCACATCCACTTCGTGCTGATGGGCGGCGCGGTGTTCACGATCTTCGCGGCGATCTACTACTGGTTCCCGAAGATCACCGGCCGCATGCTCAGCGAGAGCCTCGGCAAGCTCAGCTTCTACCTGATGTTCGTCGGCTTCCTGGTGACGTTCTTGATCCAGCACGTGATCGGCCTCGACGGCATGCCGCGTCGCGTATACGAGTACGACAACGTCGGCCACCTCGGGCTCTACAACGCGATCTCCACCGGCGGCTCGTTCATCCTCGCCGCCGGAATCCTCGTGACGATCGTCAACGTCGCGCGCAGTCTCAAGGTGGGCACGATCGCGGGACCGGACCCCTGGAAGGCGAACACGCTCGAGTGGTTCACCTCCTCCCCTCCGCCGGAGAACAACTTCGATGTGACCCCGCTGGTACGCTCGGCTGAGCCGATGAAGGACATCCGTCGAGAGATCGAGCGACGCGGCAGCGGCGCGCGCGCGTCAGGCGCGGCGACGGTCCCGACCGGGGCGACGCAGGTCGGTGTGTAGGTCGTGAGCAGCGCGCCGCCCACTGGCGCCGTACCAGCGCTCGACACGCCCACGCTCGGGCTCGCCCCACGGACCCGCCAACTGCTGAGCGACTACGTCGAGCTGACCAAGCCGAAGGTCCAGTCGCTGCTGCTGCTGACGACGATCGCGACGATGTACGTCGCCGGCGACCCCTCTCCCCTGCTGGTCGCGCTGACGTGCCTAGGCGGCTACCTGTCCGCCGGCGGAGCGGGCGCAGTGAACCACTGGTTCGACCGCGACATCGACCTGCAGATGGCGCGCACCGCCAACAGACCTGTTCCCGCCGGCCGCATCTCCCCGCGGGCGGCTCTGACGTTCGGCTGCACGCTCGCGGCGCTGTCGCTGCTGGAGCTGTCGCTGACGGTCAACCCGCTCGCGGCGGCGCTGTCGTTCTCCGGCTTCCTCGGCTACGTGTTCGTGTACACGGTGTGGCTGAAGCGCCGCACGCCGCAGAACATCGTGATCGGCGGCGCAGCGGGCGCCGTGCCCCCACTGGTGGGCTGGGCGGCCGTCACGGGCTCGGTGAGCGGCGCCGCGGTGTTCCTGTTCTTCATCGTGTTCTTCTGGACCCCGCCGCACTTCTGGGCGCTGTCGCTGCTGATGAAGGAGGAGTACCGCAAGGTCGGCGTGCCGATGCTTCCCGTCGTCAGGGGTGAGGACGAGACGCGCAAGCAGATCCTGCTCTACTCGGTGCTGCTCTACGCGGTCACCCAGCTGCCGTTCTGCGCAGGCGGCTTCGGCGTGACCTACGCCGTCTCCTCGATCCTGCTCGGCTTCGGCTTCATCGGCGGCGCGATCCGGCTCTACCGCCGCGCCGACCGCCGCTCGGCCCTGCAGCTCTACCTGTTCTCCCTGGCGTACCTCGCGCTGCTGTTCTGCTCGATGGTGCTGGACGCCCACGTATAGAATGCGACCCCGCCGATGATGACAAGACGCCTCGCACGCAAGAACATCCGTACCGGCCTGATCGTGACCGCGATCTGCATGTTCATGTTCGGCATCACGTTCGTGGTGGCCGCGGTGTACGTGTCATGAGCTCGCTCGACCCGCAGGTACCGCCCGTCGGCGAGGAGATCCACCTCCCGGGCCCCACGATCCTCCCGCTGCTGACCGCGCTCGGAATCACGCTGCTGCTCGTGGGCGTGACGACCTTCATCGAGGTCACGATCGCGGGCGGTTTGCTGACGATCGGCTGCCTCGTGCGCTGGATCAAAGATACGCGCCGGGAAGTCGATGAGCTCCCGCTCGACGCGCCCACCGACCACTGAGCCAACTACATCGTGATACGATACATCGCCTGACGTACTAACAGGCGAGCATCGGAGGCGCGATGGCATCGAAGCTGGACGATCTCGGACGCTGGTCCGACCCCTCGGTCCTGGTTCTCTCGAGCCTCGCCGGGGGTGAGAAGCACGGCTACGCGATGGTGAGCGACATCGACGAGATGGCGGGTGTGCATCTCGGGCCGGGCACCCTCTACGGCGTCCTCTCGCGCCTGGAGGAGCTGGGCATGATCGAGGCCCTTCCGGCCGAGGGACGCCGGCGTCCCTACCGCATCACTGCCGGCGGCGCGCGCGCGCTCGAGGCGCAGCTGACGACGATCTCCGCCGTGGCGCAGACGGGCCTCACGCGCCTGCGGGCAGCGGGGTCTCACGCGTGAGCGCGCGTCCATCGCACGTCCGGGGACGGGTTGGCGCGCTGCTCGTGAGTCTCTATCCAGCCGAGTGGCGCGCACGCTACGGCGTCGAGATCACTGCCCTGATCGAAGACGACCCGCCCGGAGCGCGCAGCCTGGTCTCGCTGCTGGCGGGGGCCGCCGACGCCCACCTGCGGCCCCAGGCGAGATGGCGGACGAGCATCGCCCCGGCCGTGCGGGCGCGCCTGTCGGTGTGCGGCGTGTTCTGCTGCTGGATCGCACTGTCGCTGCTGGGCGCGGGATTCCAGCAGGAGACCGAGGACGGGCCGTTCTCGCTCGCGGCCTCCCACCACCCGCTGCTCGCGATCGCGAGGGTTGCCATCCTCGCGGGAGCGATCCTCGGCGCGCTGTCGATCGCGATCGGCGGACTGCCGCTGGTTTGGCAGGCGCTCCGCGGCGCGTATATCGGACGCGACCTCAGGCTCGCGGCGCTGCTCGCGCTTCCCGCGGTGGCGGTCGTCTTGTTCCGCGGCCTTATGGGCCTGCTGATTTCCGCTGCGCCGTCGAGGGATGGTCGCTTTCCCCTGGACTTCGTCCTCGCCGCGAGCGTGCCGTGGCTTCTCGGCGGCATTGTGTGCGCGATCGTGTGCGCCGTCGCCCCCAGACTGGTGCTGGCGCGCGTGGAGGTCTCGAGCGGCGCGCTGCGGCGGGCCTCCGCCGCCAGTCTTCCGCTGGCTCTCGCGATGTCGCTCGTCACCGTGGGACTGGTCGCGTATGCGCTCGATCTGCTCGTGCAGGCGCATCAGGCCGCGATGCTCAGCAGCGGGCCCGTGGGAGAGCGCACCGGAGCGATGTTGTGCGCTCAGGCGCTGCTCGCGGCGCCCGTGGCAGCTCTCGGAGCCCTGGGCGCGCTCCGCGCGCGTCGGGCCGCCGCCGCAATGGCCTGACGGCGGCGACCGACGTCGCTGCGGTGCGTGGGGCGCGACCCCTCAATCGCGCCCGTTCGCAGTGGCCGTTGGCACGCCCGCTCCCCAAGCGGTCGTGCCACCCCTTACCCCACGGCCACCCTGGCAGGCACTGGGCAGATCGCTCCATCCTCCGTCCAGCAGCGCACCACGTCGCGCACAGAGAGAATGCCGACCGTCTCAGCCTGCTCGAGGACAATCAGATGCCTAAAACCTCCACGCACCATCGCCGCCGCGGCCTCCTCCAGCGACCAGTCCGGCGCCGCGTAGACCACATCGCGTGTGAGGTGCTCGGCGACGTACTCGCGGTCGGGGTCCTGTCCGTCCCCGACGGAGATGAGGATGTCGCGCTCGGTGATGATCCCCGGGCCGTTTCCGTCGGGGTCCATGACCACCGCCGCGCCCACCGCCCGCTCCGACATCAGCCGCGCAACCGCCCTCAGGGTGTGCCCAGGTCCCACCGTGAGGACCATCCGACTCATGCCTTCGTGGACTTGCATCGCCTTAGCTCACACGCCTTCCGGACGCTGCATCGCCTTCATCGGATACCCGCTCCGCCGCCTTCGCAAGCGGCCCCACGGGTATTTGCAACTATTGCCTCAATGTAGTCGCTGAGGGCCCGGACGTCAAGGTCCGAGCGGTCCGTGGGCGAAGGCATTAGGATCACGCCCCGATGGAGAGGCTCGCAGCACAGAACTTCAACCCGGCCGCCCGGAGCGCACGCTCGTGAGCAAACAGCGCTCGCTCGTCGTCGCCGGCCTGGCGGCGCTGCTCGCCACGGCGATCGGCATCGCCATCAGCTACGCGATCCACTGGTTCCCCGCGCAGGCATCCACGCAGGCGCGCAACACCGACACGCTCTACCACGTGCTCGTGATCGCGTCGGTCCCGATCTTCGTGATGGTCGTGACCGTCGTCCTGTACTCGGTGTGGCAGTTCCACATGAAGCCGGGCGAGGAGCTCAAGGACGGTCCCCCGATACACGGAAACACGCGCCTGGAGGTCTTCTGGACGGCGCTGCCGACGATCCTGATCATCGGGCTGGTCGGATACTCGTTCGTGATCTTGAAAGACAACGAGAAGAAACCCGCGCGCGAGATCCAGATCGGCGTGACCGGCGAACAGTTCGCGTGGTCCTACCAGTACCCACCGTCGGTCACCGGCGGCAAGCCGCTGAACAGCGACGAGCTGTACGTGCCTGAGGGCGAATCGGTGTACTTCAACATGCGCAGCAAGGACGTGATCCACGCGTTCTGGATCCCGGCCTTCCGCATCCAGGAGGACGTCGTGCCCGGGATCACCACGCACTGGCGCGCGACACCGGACCGGCTGGGTGATTACCCGGTCGTGTGCAACCTGCTGTGCGGCCTCGGGCACTCGCTGATGCGCTCCACCGTGCACGTGGTCACACCCGCGAAGTTCCACGCGTGGATCGAAAGCCAGCTGAGCGCGACGACCAGCAGCACCGGCTCAACGGCCGGCGGGCCTACGGGATAATGTGGAGCGACCGATGACCGACTCGCAGGTGACACGCCGATGACCGCCAAATTCCGCGCCCCGGGCTTCTACCGCGCCGGCGTGATGATGCTCGGCGGCGTCGCGCTCGCGACGGCGATCACGTGGATCGTGCGCATGGCCACCGGGCACGCCACGTTCCACCACTACATCTCCGGCGAAGCGATCCTGTCGGTGTCGCTGATCGCCGTTCCGCTCGCCTTCCTGATCGGCCTCGGCGGCTTCGACTACTGGTTCTACTGGGCCGCCGGACGCCCCACGCGCCCCGAGGACCACTCCGGCCACGGCGCGACCAGCTGGAAGGACTACTTCCGCATCAACACCGACCACAAGGTGATCGGCGTGCAGTACCTCGTCAACTCGTTCTTCTTCCTGCTCGTCGGCGGCCTGATCGCGATGCTGATGCGCGCGCAGCTGGCCCAGCCCGGCTCGCACTTCGTCGACGCGAACACGTTCAACGGCCTGTTCTCCGTCCACGCGACGCTGCTGATCTTCCTGTTCATGGTCCCCGTGTTCGCCGGCTTCGGCAACTTCGTGATCCCGCTGATGATCGGCGCCCCGGACATGGCCTTCCCGCGCCTGAACGCGCTGTCGTTCTGGCTGCTGCCCCTCGCGGGCACGATGATGCTGCTGAGCTTCTTCGCGCCGGGCGGGGCGTTCGCCGACGGATGGACCGCGTACGCGCCGCTGTCGGACACCGCGCCGGTCGGCCAGACGTTCTTCTCGATCGGCGTGCAGTTCGCGGGCGCGTCCTCGATCATGACCGCGCTCAACTTCCTCGTGACCATCATCACGATGCGCGCGCCGGGCATGAGCTTCTTCCGCATGCCGCTGCTCGTGTGGGCGAACTTCTCGACCTCGCTGCTGGTCGTGATCGCGACGCCGTTCATCGCCGCCTCGCAGTTCTTCGTGCTGCTCGACCGCGCGCTCGGCTTCAACTTCTTCAACGCGG
>CAZPQW010000001.1:0-354687 GCA_964588985.1 uncultured Solirubrobacteraceae bacterium | reverse complement strand
GGTAGTCGGCGGCGATCAGCTCCACCAGTTCGCGCGAGTACTCGAGGCCGCCCTCCGTTTTGCGCCACTGCTCCTGCCCCGCCGGCGGGTCGCCGCGCAGCGCGAGCACGTTGTCGATACCCGCGCTCTGCATCTCGTCGAGGGTGGCGCGCAGTTCCGCCACGGTGGCTCCCACGCACGTGAAGTGCGCCATCGCCTCCAGCCCGTACTGCTCACGGATGCGCTTGACGATCTCGATCGTTTTGCCCCTGGTGGAGCCGCCGGCGCCGTAGGTGACGGACACGAACGACGGGTCCAGGCCGCGCAGCTCGGCGAGCGCCGCGCGCAGGTTCTCCTCCCCCGCCTCCGTCTTGGGCGGGAAGAACTCGAAGGAGAAGGTCGGCCCGTCCGCCGCGATGATCTCGTCGATGCGCATCCGGGGATTATGCAGTCCAGCGCTCGGGCTCACCGGGGACGCGCTGAACCTCGCCGCGCGCCTCGAGGTGGGTGAGGTAGCCGAGGATCTTCGACAGCAGCCAGTGGGCGTTGTCGGTGGACAGCGCGGTGCCGTAGACGTGCGGCACCACTTCGAACGCGCTCAACGGAGCGTCTCTAACAGCGGCGAGCACGCTCGCGAGCCGTTCCTCGACGAGCTTGCGGTTGCCCTGGATGTGGGCGTGTACGTCGGTGAACGTGCGCCCGTGGCCGGCGAGGCACAGGCGCGCGCCGAGCTTCTCGACCACGCCAAGCGAGTCGAGGAACTCGCCCACGGGGTCGGGCGTGTAGCCGTAGTCGAAGTACAACGAGATGCGCCCGAGCAGGTGGTCGCCGGAGATCAGCAGGCGCCGCTCGGGCTGGAACAGGCACACGTGCGAGGGCGCGTGCCCCGGTGTCTCATACACGACCCACTCGCCGAGGTCCGTGCCGACCGTCACGCCCGCGAGCAGGTCGCGGTCGGGCTCGATCGGCCCCGCGATCCCCGTCCCGCGCGAGCTGCGTTCGGAGGCGTAGCGGCGCAGCGGCTCCTCGGGCACGCCGCTCTGCAGCGCGATCTCCACGCGCCGGTCGAACACCGCGTCGGGGTCCTCGACCATCCTCGTGAGGTGCTCGTGGTTGGGGTGCATCCACACCTCGCACCCGGCCCGCTCGACGATCGTGGGCACCTGGCCGCAGTGGTCGGAGTGGGCGTGCGTGCACACGATCAGCTTCGCGTCCTCCAGGCGCAGGCCGCACATCGCCAGTGCCCGCTCGAGGTTCGCGAGCGAGTCCGGCTGGTGCATGCCGGTGTCGAACAGCACGAAGCCGTCTCCGTCAGCCACCGCCCACGCGTTGCAGTGGGGAACACCGGGCCACGGCAGGGGCAGGCGCAGTCGAAACACGCCGGGCTGCACCTTTTCGCCACGGGGGTGGGCGGGCATCCGTTCCCGCCTGCTCGTCACATCGGCCACTCGCCGCAGACTAGACTAACGGCCCTCAGCGGCGTAAAGGAGGCGGTATGGCCGATCGGGAGAGCGCGAGCGACGCGAGCACCAAGGTGCAGGAGGTCGCCGCGAACATGCAGCAGCTGGCCCCCACCCGCAGACGGATCTCGGGGAGCAAGGCGGAGGCGGTCGCACGGCGCTACTTCGCGGCTATCGACGCCCGCGATCTGGACACGGCGGTCGCGCTGTGGGCGGACGGCGGACGCGAGAACGTGCGCGGCCAGGTCGACGTGCTCGCGCCGAACGGCGTGCGCGAGTTCATCGGCACCCTGCTCGCGGCGATACCCGACCTGAAGATGGAGGTCGTCTCGACGACTTCGGAGGACGATCGCTGCGGCGTGCAGTGGCGTCTGACGGGCACGTTCGCCGGGCCCGGACGCTTCTCGGGCGTCGCCCCCACGGGCCACCCGATCGAGCTCGAGGGCTTCGACCTGCTGACCGTCCGCGACGGGTTCATCCACGGCAACGACGCGTTCAGCGACAGCATGACCTTCGCGCGCGAGATCGGGATGATGCCGCCGCAGGGCTCGACCGCGGAGCAGCGCATGATCGGCGCGTTCAACGCGAAAACGCGTCTCACCGCCAACCTCGGCGCGGGCGAGGCGAAGCTCATCGCGGAGGGCGTGTGGGTCGTTCAGGGGCAACCTGGGCGCTGCAACGTGTACCTGATCGAGGATGAGGGCGGCGTGACGCTGTTCGACGCCGGCGCCCGCACGATGACCCGCGCGCTGGCGAGCGCCGGGGCGAAGCTCGGCGGTATCCGCAGGATCGTGCTCGGCCACGGGCACACCGACCACCGCGGCGCGGCGCCAGGGCTGGGCGTGCCCGTGTACTGCCACCCCGCGGAGGTGCAGGACGCTGAAGGCAGCGGCGGCTTTCGCTACTGGCCGCAGGGTCTCGCGGGGCTGCCGACGCCGCTGCGCCAGGCCCACAAGCTGCTGCACCGCTACGCGTGGGACGGCGGCCCGGTGAAGATCGCCGGCACCGTCGAGGAGGGCGACGACGTGGCGGGCTTCAAGGTGATCCACCTGCCGGGGCACGCGCCGGGGCTGATCGCCCTTTGGCGCGAGTCCGACCGCCTCGCGCTCAGCACCGACTGCTTCTACACCGTCGACATGTGGGGCCGCAACAGCGCGCCGCACCTGCCCCAGGCGACCTACAACTTCGACACCGACGAAGCGCGCGCGAGCATGCGCAAGCTCGCCGCCCTGGAGCCAGCCGCGGCGTGGCCGGGGCACGCGAAGCCGGTCACCGGAGACGTGCGCGGCCAGCTCGAACGGGCCGCGGACGCAAGCTGAGCCGAGCGTGGCCAAGAAGAGCCGCCGGCGCGAGAAGCTCACCGCGCCGGCAAGCGACTACACCGACGCCGAGGGCAACGTGCTGAGCCTGCGCGGCTCGCTCACCCCCGGCTCGCGGCTGGCGTACGCGCAGGAGCTCTCGGGTATCGCCAGCCGGCCGTCGGCCACGCAGGAGGACGCGTGGCAGCGGGCGCTCGAGCTGCTGTTCGAGCGGCTCGCGGTTCGCTGGGAGATCGCGGGCGTGCCGGTGGAACGCCAGCGCGACCTGCTCACGCGCTTTCGTATGGCGTCGAGTGAGGAGCGTGCGTGGGTGCGAGGCGCTATCCGCGAGCACTGCGCGGAGCACTTTCCCGACGTCAAGGCTCCCTGACCGGCCCCGTCACGCCCCCTCGCCGAGCAGCTCCAGCCGCGGCCCGTGCGCGCTGTCCGCTGAGGTGAACCTCGCGGTGGCGGGGCTGAGCACGAACGCGAGCACCTCCCCGTCCTCGCCGCGCACCTCCACCCGCCGGCCCTCCTCGCTCACGGCGACGACGACGCCCTGCTCGAACCCTCCGCCGAAGTGCGCGATGCGAGCGGGCGCGCCCACGCGGGGCATCGGTCGCGACGGCCTGGGCATGGGGCCATGGTAAGAGCCGCGGCGCGCGCCGCCCGTCAGTGAGTCGCCGGCACGAGCGGCGCCGACCGATGGTGGGCGCGATAGGCGGTGTTCAACGCGGCGACCGTCGAGGCGTAGGACTGCGACGGGCGGCGGCCGGCGAACGTGACCGTCACCGTCCCGGATGACCCCGGCAGCGTCACCGTCGATCCGCTCACCGGCCTGCCCGCGACGGTCGCGTGCCGCGCCCACGGCGGCAGCGTCCATGTGAGCGCGGTGCCGGGCGCGAGCGAGCCGCGCCACGTGAGCATCTCGCCGCGCGCGGTGGAACGCTCGGTGAACGTAATCGCGCCCCGGCCGGTGGGCGCGTCGGTGACTGTGATGTGCTGCCCCGGCGCGAGCCACGCGGGGCTCGCGCCGCTCAGCAGGCGCACTCCGCCCCCAGCGCCTTCGGCGACGAGCAGGTTGCGCAGCAGCGCGACGTAGTCGGCGGCGAACGTGCCGTGCGGGGCGAGGTCGACCGCGGTCGCGCGCCGGCCGAACGGCGGTATGTCCCACTCCCAGCCGGCATCGGTCGAGGTGGTGTGCGCGATCTCCGCGTAGAGCCCCGCGACCGCGTCGGAGCGGTCGCCCGCGGCGAGCTCGGTCTGGAAGATGCTGAAGCCGAGGTAGTCGTGGAGGCTCTTGCCGTTGTCATACGTGGGCAGGCCCTGCACCATGTGCGAGCGCGCCCACGCCACCGTCTTCCTGACGGCCGGCGTGCTCGCGCCGAGGACCTGCACGGGGTAGGCGGCGTAGTAGTTGCCCCAGTCCTGCCCGCCGGCCGCGTCGAGCACCGGCGGGATGTGTCCCGCGCGGGCGACCGCAGCCGCGATCGCCGCGTCCAGCGACGCCTCGAAGCGCCCGTCCACCGCCTGCCACGCCGCGGCCAGATCGGTGCGGCCAGCCAAGGTCGCGTCGGCGATCGCCGAGCGCAACCCCGCCGCAGCCCACAGGTCGTCGCCGGTGATGTGCCCCGAGGCGAGCTCGTCGTCGCCGGGGGTCCCCGCGGGGAGCAGCCCGAGCGGATCGATCGCAGTCACCGCGGAGAGCCAGTCGATCGCCGACTCCATGCGGCCGAGCTGCGCGGCGGCGAACGCCGTGCTCTGCGTCAGCTGGGCGTGTTGGGCGAGCACCCACAGCGCCTGGCCGAAGCCGTCGTACTGCTGGGTACGGCTGATGAACAGGCCGTCGGACTGCTGGAAGGTGTCGAGGAACGCGAGGTTCTCCTCCGCCTGCGTGTGCAGCCCGGCGAGGTCGAGCGCCTGGGTTTGAAGCGCGGCGTCGCGGATCCAGAACGCCTGGTACTGCAGCTTGTTAGTGCCCTGCACCCAGCCTGCGGGAGACACGTAGCGCGAGGAGAGGATCTCGGAGATCGCGGCGCGGTAGGCGTCGTCGACCCGGCGCTCGGGCACGTCGATCCGCGTCATCCCCGCCTCTTCGGCGCTCCAGTCGCGCACAAGCTCGACGCGGGCGCTGCTCAGGGAAACGGCGTCGAGCGCGCTGTCGGCGCCGCCGCCGGCTGGCGGCGGTTCGAGCGGTATCTGCCACGTGTAGCTGACCCGCCCGTGGGCCTTCAGGAGAGCCCTGAACACCTTCGCGTCGTGGGTGGCGGTGGGTGTGTTCGCCGAGGAGGCCCGCAACGGCCGGCTCGGGGCGGCGGGGCCGCGGGCGAGCAGCAGTCCGGAGCGGTCGAGGTCGCGTCCGGCGGCGCTGTACGCGAAGGCGGGTGAGAAGGCCTCGCCCGCCTGCTGGTAGTAGCCGCTCGGCTGTCCGCTGACTGGGCGCTCGTATCGATACGCGCCGGTCGGCAGCCCGTGCGCTCCGCGGATCTGGCGCCCGCGGGTGTAGGCGAGCGCCATCTCCACCTGCGCCTCGCGCGGGGCGGCGGAGCGGTTGACGGCGGTCACCGTGTCGTAGGCAACCGGGCGGCCGGCGACCGCGACGGCGAAGACTGTCTGGGTGTAGGTCACCGGCCCATCGGACAGGCTGCTAGACAGCTCGGGGATGGACGGGTCGGGGAGCGTGCGGGTCGGCTGGTTCCACTGCCGAAGCCGCGCCCCGAAGCGCAGCTCGTACTCGGCCCAGCCGGTGTAGACGTCCCCCTCGGGGGTTATCTCCCCTCCGGCGAGCATGCCCGGCACGGCGAGCTGGTCGGTCGGCGCCGAGAGGAAGCCGGTCGTCGGGATCGCAGCCGCACCGGCGACAGCGGCAAGCAGCGCGGTGCCGAGCGTCGAGGAGGCTGCGACGGCGAGTACGAGCAGGCGGAACAGGCGACGAGGCACGCGCGCCAACGATATCCACGCCGCGCGGCGATCACGCCCGCCTATCGCTACCGTGCGCTGTTATGCGCCGCACCAAGATCGTCGCCACCATCGGCCCCGCCTCGCGCGAGCCGGAGACGCTCGTGCGCCTGATCGAGGCGGGGATGGACGTGGCACGACTGAACTACTCCCACGGCACGCTCGAGGAGCACGCGGAGACGGTGCGCCGCGTGCGCGACGCGGCCGGGCGGGTGGGCCGGCCGGTGGCGATCCTGCAGGACCTCCCGGGCCCGAAGCTGCGGATCGGCCCGCTGCGCGAGGGCGTGGTGGAGCTGACCCCGGGCGAGAAGCTGACGTTCTCCTGCGGCAGCGACGACCTCGAAGGCGACGCGCAGCACATGAGCATCACCTGGGCCGGCCTGCCCGAGGCGGTGGAGGAGGGCTCGATCCTGTACCTCGCCGACGGCTCGGTGCGCCTGCGCGTGGTGGGCGTGCGCGCGGCGGAGTGCGAGGTGGACATGGAGATCGAGATCGGCGGCGCGGTGGCCTCGCGCCAGGGGTTGAACATCCCGGGCCCGGTGGCGTCGCTTCCGGCTGTGCCGGAGGAGGACCTGCAGCTGCTGCGCCACGGCGAGTCGATCGGCGTGGACATGGTGGCGCTGTCGTTCGTGCAGAAGCCCGAGGACGTGGAATCGGTGCGCGATCACACGCGCCTGCCGCTGATCGCGAAGATGGAGAAGCCGCAGGCGGTGGAACGCGCGGCGGAGATCGTCAAAGCGTCCGACTGCGTGATGGTCGCTCGCGGCGACCTGGGGATCGAGCTGGCGATCGAGAAGGTGCCGCTCGTTCAGAAGCAGCTGCTCGAGCTCGCCGGACTGATGGCGCGCCCGTCGATCACGGCGACGCAGATGCTCGACTCGATGGTGAGCTCATCCCGCCCGACGCGCGCGGAGGTGGCGGACGTGGCGAACGCGATCCTGGACGGCACCGACGCGGTGATGCTCTCCCAGGAGACCGCGGTGGGCGCGTATCCGGTGGCGGCGGTGGAAATGATGGCCGCGGTGGCGGTGCAGGCGGAGTCGATCGCGCCGTATGAGCGCTGGAACGAGTCGCGCGTGCGGCGCACCGAATCAGACCCCGCGCACACGATCGCGCACAACCTGTGCGACGCGGCGCGCGAGCTGCGCCTGGACGCGTTGGTTATCCCGACGCTGTCGGGGCGCTCGGCGCGTCTGGTCTCCGCGCACCGGCCGACGGTGCCGATCTACGCGTTGTCGCCGGGCAAAGAGACGGTGCGGCGCTGCGGCCTGATGTGGGGCGTGCAGGCGGCGTCGATGCCGCGCCACGAGACGACCGAGGCGCTGATCGCGGACGCCGCGCGCCGCGTGGTGGAGCTCGGCTGGTGCCGACGCGGGCAGCGCGTCGGCATCACCGCGGGACTGCCGTCCGGGCGACCGGGCACGACGAGCCTGTTCCAGATCCAGGTTCTCTAGCTCGGGGTGCCTACGCTTCTGATTTGACCTCCAGCTTTTCTTCGTACTTGTTGGTGCACACAGACGTGAGCGTGGTGGCGAAGAGCACTTCTGGTGCGATGGTCACTTCCGTCTCGAGCGTGGCGGCGAGCACTTCGCCTTCTCGCGATAGGTATGTCGACGGGCCCTGAACCCCTTCGCTGACTACGTAGGCAAGTGTGTTCGTCCTCGCCATCTTGTTCACGTTGCCGCCCGCCGACCCGACGACCGCGCCGGTGATGCGAAAGGCGGTGCCTTCGCAGCTGCCCGACGTGACCACCGAGGACTCGCCGGGCACGAGCACCTGGATCGGAGGCAATCCCGTTTTTTCCTGATTGCGATCCACCCAGATGCTCTTCCAATTGCTGACCTGCATCGCCCCCGTCGGCGAGCCTTCGCTTGTGCAGCGTTTGCCGCCGCTCGCGCACTTGGAGAACGTCACCGAAATGACGTCGGTGCTCGGGCTGGTGATGGTCCCCGTGCCCTGGCCCTTCGCGCATTCGATCGACCCCAGCGGCCCCGCTTCGACCTTCGTCCTGCCCGCCTTGACGATGAATCCGCTGTGTTCGCCCGCCCCCGCGAGCCAGTCGTAGGATCCCCCCGCCGCCACCCCACCTGTACAGCCGGCGGTTTTGAATTCGCCCGTCGTCTTTGCCACCTTCACGCATCGCCCCACTTCGGGAAGCACTGCCATCGCAACGCTCGCCGTGCCCGCCCACGTGGCAAACGCCGCCACGAGACAGATCGTCGCCGTCCTCATACGGGTCATCCCCACACTCCCCCTTGCTTGGCTTGATATGCCGAGACAAGAGACAAACTAACGTCTAGCGTGGCGTGCGTGTGAAAGCGTGCGACGGAGTCAGCTGGCGGCCCTGACGCCGCTGCGCCCGTAGAACTCGGCCTCCTCCCGGCCGAGGTCGGTGACGGGCGCGTCGCCATACATCCACTCGCGTGCGATTCGGTGCCAGTTGTTGCGCGCGTGCAGCTGTGAGAGCACGGCGAGCGTGAGCATCTCCATGCGCCGGCCGAACAGGTGCTCGGGGCGCATGTCCTGGTGGCGCATCTCGCGGAAGTGGGTGGAGCGGGGGTCTGAGCTTTCGATCATCACCTGCGTGGCGATCTCGGGTTTGAGCTCGACGACCTCATCGGCGGTGGTGTACCACCAGATGGCGTCGCGGATGAACGCGAGCAGGTTGTCGGGGTCGACCCTCTCGGGGTCGGGCAGGAAGCCGGACTGCGCGAGCAGCTCGTGCAGCTTGGCGGCGTCGCCCTCGGCAACGGCGCGCTGGCAGGCGAGCTCGAGCTCGACCGGCTCGGCGTCCATGCGCTTGAACAGCCCGAAGTCGAGGAACGCGACGCGACCGTCGTCGAGCAGTAGGAAGTTGCCCGGGTGCGGGTCGCCGGAGAACTGGCGATGGCGGTAGAGGCAGCCGAGGAAGAAGCGGAAGACGATCTCGCCGATGCGGTCGCGTTCGGCCTGGGGACGGGTCTTGAGCTCCTCGAAGCCGACGCCGCTGACGAACTCGCTGACCATCACGTGCTCGCGTGAGAGCGATCCGACGACTTCGGGGACGACGATGAACGGGTGGCCGGCGAAGATCCGTGCGAGCGAGCGCTGGTTCTGGGCCTCGAGCTCGTAGTCGAGCTCCTCGACGATCCGCTCCTTGATCTCTTCGGTGATCGCCTTGACGTCCATCCCCGGCGTCATCCGCTTGAGCAGGCGCATGATCATGTCCAGGTTCTGCATGTCCGCGCGCACGGCGGTGGCGACGCCCGGGTACTGGACCTTGACGGCGACGTCGCGACCGTCCTTGAGCTTCGCGCGGTAGACCTGCCCGATCGACGCGGCGGCGATCGGCTCCTCGTCGAAGGACGCGAACACCTCGGAGATCGGCTCTTCGAGGTCCTCCTCGATGACGCGCTTCATCTGCCTGAACGACACGGTTGGGGCGGCGTCGCGCAGCTTGGCGAGCTCGCGCTGGAACTCGTCGCGGTGCTCCTCGGCGACGAGCCCGACATCGAGGAACGACATCACCTGCCCGAGCTTCATGGCGGCGCCCTTCATCGTGCCGAGCACCGCGACGATCTGCTTGGCGGTCTCGAGCTGGCGGCGGGCCATCGCCTCTTCGGAGGCCTCCTCGCCGCGCGTGACGTTCGCGGCGCGGGTGCCGAACTGCTTGACGGCCTCGCTGGCGGCGAGCGTGGCGACGGTGGCTGTGCGCCTCACACGTGAGGTCGGAATCTTCTCGTTCTCACGCGCCATGCGTTGAATGCTACGAACTGCGTGCGGCCACCCTCACGTGGAGCGCTCGACGCGCGAGCCGGGCACGATGTCGTCGGAGCCGTCCGGCCAGCGGATCCAGGCCTTGGTGCCGCCGTCGTAGTCCGCGCCGAGCAGCACCAGCGTGGCGGGCTCGCCGAGCGCGGTGCATGGCTCCGACCCCTCCGGATCGAGGCCGCGCCAGACGCGGATGAACGCGTTGTGGTCCCACTCGCGCGCGACGGTGGTCTCGGCGGCGTGGCCGGGGTAGATGACCGTGTCGGGAGGCAGCTCCATGAGCGTGCCCATGATCGAGTCGCGCAGGTCGGTGTAGGTGGTGTGACCGGGCGCTTTGACGCCGCCGACGGAGTCCTTGAACAGCGTGTCGCCCGTGAAGACGGCCGCGCCGGCGCCGGTGAAGCCGCCGGGAGCGGTGCTCGTGCGCGGGCGACCGGTGCCGCCGCTGGCGACCGAGGTCGTGGGCGGCTCCTTGCGCTCGCCCACGAGGAACGACAGCATCCCGCCGGTGTGTCCGGGAGTGTGCAGCGCGCGCACTTCGAGCTTGCCGAAGCGCAGCGACTGGCCGGCCTCGATCGTGCCCATCTTCGCCGCGGTGTCTTTCTTCTTGCCCTCCTCGACCGTTCCGGCGAGCAGCTCACCCTCGCGGGAGCTGATCAGCACCTCGATCTTCGGCCAGCGCTTGCGCAGCTTCTCAACCTCGCTGACGTGGTCGAAGTGGTGGTGCGTGAGCAGGATGTGGGTTGGTGTGATCTCGAGGCGCTCAGCGGTCTTGATCAGCGGCTCGACCGGCCCTCCGGCGTCGATGAAGAACGCCGGCCCGCCCTCGCCGTCGGCGACTAGGTAGGTGTTGGACACGAACTGCGGGTGGGTGGCGTGCTCGACGAGCATGGCGCCATCCTTGCATGAAACCGTCAGCCGGCGTTGGGCAGAAGCGGCTGGGCGTCAGGCGCGCTCCCGGCGTCGACGAGCTGTTTCAGCCCCTCCAGGTAGCTCATCTCCCCCACGTCCCGCCGCCACTCCAGCACGGGTACCGTCGCGGCGCTCTGCACCACCCGCTGCCGCGCCTGCTCGAGCGTGGGGGCGGTGGCGGTCAGCGCCACCGCGCGCGAGGTGCCGACGGTGCGGTAGGCGTTCTCGCCGGTCTGGATGGCGGAGGAGAAGAACACGTTGCAGCCTTCGCCTTCGATCCGTGCTCGGTCGAGTGTGAAGTCGTACGCGGGGCCGGGGCGCAGGGCGTAGTCGGGCGATACGAGGTAGAGCACGAGCGAGGCTTCCTCGCGCACAACCACGTTGGCGAGCGCGAGCCTGCCATGCGCTATGCACTTCATCGCCTCCGGCCAGCTGCCGTCGAGCAGGCTCATGATGTTCATGCACTCCGGGTCGCCGAAGCGCGCGTTGAACTCGATCACCTTCACGCCGTCGGCGGTGGCGAAGAAGCCGCTGTTCATGACGCCTGTGAAGTGGCGCCCCTGCGCGGTGAGACGCTCGATGACGGCGCGGATGATCGAGCAGGCTTCCACGTAGTGGGCGTCGGTCATGAACGGCAGCACGTCGCAGCCCACCGTCAACGAGCCCATCCCGCCGGTGCCCGGGCCCTCGTCGCCCTCGAAGCGATACGGGAAGTCGTACGTGGATGGCGGAAGAACGACCGTGTGGCCGTCGCTGATCGCCTGGATCGTGAACTCAGCGCCGACGATCTTCTCCTCGATCAGCACCGAGTCCCCCGCGCCGTCGCGGCCGAGCAGTTCCAGCGCGTAGGCCTTCGCGTCCTCGTGGCTGGCCAGGTGCGGTCCCATCACCTTGACACCCTTGCCGCCCGTGAGGCCAGAGGGCTTGACCACGACCGGGCGCGATCCGAACGCCGCCATTGCGTCGTCCAAGTCTCCTGCGCTTCGCACCATCCGCAGCATCGGCACGGCGTCGGGCGCAACTTCCGCGAGCAGCTCGCGGGCGAAAGCCTTGTTCCACTCGATCTCCGCGCCCGCTCGCGTGGGACCGACCGTATGGGTGCCCTGCGCGAGCAGCGCGTCGACCACGCCCGCCTGCAGCGGTTCGTCGGCGCTGACCATCGCGATGTCGATGTCGCGGGCGCGGGCGAACGCCGCCACCGCAGCTGGATCACAGACGTCGCCGACCTGGTGGCTGCCGCCGGACGCGGCCGCATAGCCGACGATCGATGGGTTCTCGTGGCCCACGAACGCGTGCAGCTCGCTGTCTTCGGACATCCGCATCGCGAGCGCGCTCTCGCGTCCGCCGTGGCCGACTATCAGGGTTCTCACGGCGGGGAGTCTAGATGGCGCACGCGGCGCTCAGCCGCTTGAGCCTGTCAGGCAGCAACGGTGCCGACTGGGAGCGTCGCAAGGGACGCACGTACAGCAGCGGGGCTCCCGGAACTCGCGCGTATCAGTTCGACACCGGCGCTTTGCGCGATCTCATCGAGCTCCATCGGAGCATCGTCGGTGAGCAAGAGGATCGCGGTTGGCTCCCGTCCGAGCGCATCGGCCATCAAGCTCTTGTAGTGCTCGACCTGAGCTACCACGCCCAGATACCCCCGCTTTGTCCCGGCCTTGACCTCGATCACGTAGGTTGCGCCACTGGGATCATGGGCGACGATGTCAGGGCGTGCGGCCCCGAAGTGTGCGTCGCGGTCGACCGTCCAGTGCTTGCCTCGCAAGACATCGGCCATGACATCGACGACCCGATCGTGCGTCTCGAGCCCGACGAGCTTTCTGAGTCTCTCGATCACCGCCACTTCAACTCCTTACTCCGCAAAATCATCGCCAAACGGCCCAACGACAGTATGGCAACTGCGAGCGCTGTGATCGACCCGTAGAGGAATTCCTGCGAAGCCCCTCGGGCAAGCGCAACCACCAGGACGATCACTGTCACGATCCCAGTGATGATCGGGACGAAGAGCTGGTCACCCACGATCCGCTGCCTTACGCCGATGGCCGCTTCGGCAACCACGTCGTTTTCGTCCGGGTCGAACAGGATCAAGGATTGAAGCGTGGGGCTCAGCTCCGTTCCGGTCTCGCGGACTACTTCCCACACCTTCTGGCCTGCAACTCGTAGGCGACCCGTTGAGGACTCGACATAGATCTCGACGCGACCCGGCCTAGTCCAAGCCATCACGATCAATCCAGGCGCTCGCCCGGCGTATCTCATCCCTGCCACGCTTCCCACCCCTTCCCGCGCCAGCTTGCTCTCATCCCGAGCCGTGGGGTCGTTCTCGCCATAGGCGGCTTCGAGCACGCCAACGATGTCTCCCAGCTTGTGCGATATGAAGAGCTCGGCACGCACTGCAACCTCCGTTCGAACACGCGGAAGCTCACGCTACGAATCGCTTGAGACGAAACGCAGCGGCCACAGGCGACGCGCCCCCGCCCTACACTTCGCGGATGGCTCTGATCCACACCTGCTATCGCATTACCGACATCGACCGTTCGGTGGCCTTCTACAAAGCCCTCGGCTTCGAGGAGGTCGGACGCATACCGATCCGCGATGAGGCGGTGAACGTGTTCATGAACCAGCCCGGCGACGGCAACATGCCGCGCCTGGAGCTGACCTTCAACTTCGGGGTGGACTCATACGAGATCGGCAGCGGCTACGGCCACATCGCGATCACTGCAGAGGATTTGGATGCGACCCTCGCCAAGCTCGCCGAGCAGGGGATCGAGCCGGAGAAGCCGCCGTACTCGATCCGCGAGGGCGGCTCGCGGCTCTGCTTCGTCAAAGACCCGGACGGGTATCGGATCGAGCTAATTGAGACAAATCCCTCGTCCGATTAGCGGCTGGAGACTCAAGCTTAGATCGAGAGCGAGATCCGGACGCCCGCTCGGCGGACGCTCTTGCGCTCCTCAGTCATAAAGTCGCGCTTCAACGTGCTCGGCCCACTCGGGCTCCACGACGGCGAGGCGACTCTGGTACAGCTCGAGCGCCTGAGGAAAGTCCCCGAGGAACAGCCACACCCCGTCAGGAGTTCGGCCGGCGAACTGGGCTGCGTATCCATCCTCCAGCAGGTCGACAAGGTACTCGCCACGGGAGTCAAGAGGTTTGATGCCCACGTGCATCGCGCAAACGTACCAACTTCCGTCCAAATCCAGCTGGA
The DNA here is from genome assembly GCA_964588985.1 of uncultured Solirubrobacteraceae bacterium. Classification (GTDB taxonomy): domain Bacteria; phylum Actinomycetota; class Thermoleophilia; order Solirubrobacterales; family Solirubrobacteraceae; genus Palsa-744. The sequence continues at coordinate 341,131 of CAZPQW010000001.1, read as the reverse complement.
GCCGCTGCCCTATCGGTTCGGTACCGCGAGGGGCATCGAATCGAGCTGATCGAGACGGCCTGAATCCGCCACAGGTCAGCCGGGGCGTCGGACGAGTTGCAAACTGGTAACTACCTTGACGGGTGTCGGATCGAGTTCATCGAGCAGCCGTCAATGTAACGCTGGCCTAGCTGACCTCGCCCTCGCTGGCTTGGCCCTCCGAACTCGCCGATTCCGGCAAAGCTAGGATCGGCTTGCCAGTAAGCTTAAACGCCTTCAGTCGCCCTCGCGCCGAGATGACCTCTTCGACTGCGGCTCGTTGGGCGGGCCGACCGCTTGGCTCGGACTCACCCGCAGCAGGCAGAGGCAAAGCCGCCGCGTTAAGATCGACTTTGTATCCGTGGTCGAGCCGCGTCGCTAGCTCCACGAGCTGCTTTGCTAGGTCAATACGCAGCTCGTTCCGGCGTGCCTCGTCATCCATCTGAATTTCGCCGAGGAGATTCTCGACAAAGACGTTTATCTCGTTTCTTGTGATCGTCTTGGCCTGCTCCTGAAGGAGCGCCACCACCGAAGGCTCAACGCCCGTCTTCTCGAGTTCCTCGCTGGCTTTTCGGATGCTGTGGACTTTTTCGTAGATGTTAAGAACGGTTTCGACGGCCTTAGCGAAATGCGCAGCGACGACCGGTGCGAGCGCTACGAAGATCTCGAACTCCGACGACGCGATCGTCCTCACCGTCACGTCGTCACGAGAACCGGTTAGTAGCTCACTAAATGGGTCAATGATTTTCTTGATGCTGATGAACTCTTGTCCGAGCGCGGCAAGGCCCTCGTGAACGGCACCGCGGGGTACAAGAACACTAACCTCAACTTCTCCCGCTTCGAGCGTGTCAGCACCGATGCTGAAATAGGCGAACGCTTGGATCAAATAGCCAAGCGATCCCCTTAGCTCCTCGAGCGCAGCCACCAGCTCGTCCAGTTCGTCGGCGGCCATCGAGGGCGTTACCCCGTTGCGCCTGAAGACCGTTTCGACTCGTTTGCGCAGCTGATTGCCCAAGAGGGGCTCGACGTTGAGCTCCTTGAGGGCTTCGCGTTCGAGAGCAGTCATTTCCTCCGAAGGCGCACGGTCGAGCCATTTGAAAAGCGCGTCACGCAGCGGGGCGACCTGTTGCTGACTAGCCCCATCGCCCGGGTTATTCGCAGCCTGCCGCACGGCACTGCGCAGCTCCTGCAGGTGGCCCGCGGTCCCGTCTGTCTCGGCCACGAGAGCTTTCGCCGCCGTGTGTAGTCGCTCTGCGTTCACAGATGCCCCATCCTATGGATCAACGTTGTCGGAACGGTTGGGACTTCGCGCCTTCCTCGTCGACCGGCTATCGCGGCTCAGGGATCGGACGGCCAGCCTCCTTGGCCGCATCAAGCCAGACACGTTTGGCTTGATCAACCTCTGCGAGAGCGGCCTCGGCCGTGGCACCGAACGCCGAGCACGCCTCCAAAGCGGGGATGTCGGCCACGTAGGCCGCATCCTCCTCGCTGTAGAAGAGGTTGATGTGGTAGTCGCTCATGGCTTGTCTTCCAGTCTGAGATCGTAGTGCTCGACGGGCCTTATCTATCGCTCACCGAGCAGCCTCGACCGCACCCCCAGCCGCCACCCGCCAAACAAACAGCCCCCCGTTCTCGACCCCGCTCAGCCCCATGTCCGCGATCCCCTCCGCCACGCCGGGATAGTCCGGGTGCCCGTAGTCGTGGAACACCACCACCGCGTTCGGTGCGAGCGCGTCTCTCCACGCGCGAAAGGCGCTCACCACCGGCTCGCGTTCGTGATGTGAGTCGATGAACAGCATCTCCACCGGCGCATCGCCCGCGTGCGGCCCGTTGCTGTCGGGCTCCTCGCGCAGCTCGATCCGCTCGCGCACGCCCTGGCCAGCGAGAACCACATAGCCCTCGCGCTCGACCCGCACGCAAGGGTCGTAGCTGATGACCCTTCGCACCGGGTCGTCGAGTGCGAGCGCGATCGCGCTCCATGCCGTTCCCGTACCCAGCTCCACGACCGCCCCGCGACCACGAGCGAGGCTCAGCAGCTCGGCCAGCTCCGCGGGCCGCGCCGCCGAGGCCAGGCTGAAGCGGTCGTCGTCTCGGCGAGCCAGCCGCTGCGCGCGCCAGTAGAAGAGGGCGACCCGCGCGGGCAGGACACGCAGGGAGAGCGCCAAGCGCAGACGTGCACGCATCGCGCCAATCTACAGCCCGCCGCGCTACCCTCCGAAAGCGATGGCCGACACAGCCAAGATCGCCAAGAACCTCGAGCGCTTCGCCCAGGCGGTTGCGGCGCACGACCGCGAGAACCCCACGCACACCGCGTTTGGGATCGGGCTCGCGCACTTCGACCTCGAGCGCCTCGGGCTCGACGAGGGCGAGGAGATCCTGCCGGGCATCACCATCCACGCCGACAGCGGCGTCACCGGCAACTTCCGCGTGCTGTGCGACGGCGATCACGAGGAGGAGCTGAGCGAGGCGGAGGAGCAGGCGGTCGAGGCGATCGCCACGCAGGCCATCCCCGCGTACTCCCCCGGCTCGCCCGGCCGCTCTCCATTCGAAGAGCACTAGCCGCCCCGATCTTGGACGCCGGGCCAACGCCAGCCCGGCCGCTGCCGCGGACAATGCCAGGACGTGCCCGAGGAGTTGACCGTCCAGCCCCAGAGCTCGGAGGAGTCTCCTCGCGAGTGGGTCGGTCACGTGATCGTCTGCGGTCTCGGCGCGGTCGCGCTTCGCACCGTCGAGCAGCTGCACCTCGCCGGCACACGCGTCGTGGTCCTCGACGATGAGTCCGACGAGCGGGTCGTGCGGGTCGTGCGCGGCTGGGGAATTCCGCACCTCCCGCGCAGCGCGCACCTGAGCGACCCGCTGTATGACGCCGGCATCCTCGGCGCCTCCGCGGTCGTGTGCGCCGAGAGCACCGACCTGCGCACCCTGGAGACGATGCTGCTGATCCGCGACCTGCGCCCCGACGTGCGCGTCGTCGCCGACCTCGACAACCCCGCTGTCGCGCACGCCGTCGAGGAGGTGCTCGGCTCCGTCGGCGTGCTCGACGTCGCCGCGCTGTTCGCCCCCGCGGTCGTCGAAGCGTGCGTCGGTCGCCGCGCGCGCGACATCGCCATCGGCGACACCAGCTTCGTCGCGGTCGAGACCATCGCCCCGCGCGACGGCACGCTGCGCGAGCTATACGGCAGCCTCGCCCCGATCGGCGTCGTCACCGACGCCCACGACGAGCTCATCGCCTGTCCCGGGCGCGACCAGCCCGTCCACGCCAGGGACCGCGTCACGCTGCTCGGCACGCACGACGAGCTCGACCGCGCGGGGCTCAGCCACCGCCACGAGCGCGCCGGCGAGATCGCCGGCCTGCCCATGCGCGCACGGGGAGCCGTCACGCGCGCCGCGAGGAGCGTCGCGAGCATCGCCGACAGGCCGCTGCGGATCGCCGCCGCGCTCGGCCTGTGCCTGCTGGTCGTCTCCGCGCTGGTGCTGCACTTCGGCTACCACCACCCCGGCGGGCTGCCGCTGCTCGACGCCGTCTACTTCACCGTCGAGACCGTCGCCACCGTTGGCTTCGGTGACTTCTCCTTCTCCGGGCAGCCCACGTGGGTCGAGGCGTTCGGGATCTTCCTCATCGTCGCCGGCACCACGCTCGTCACCACGCTGTTCGCGCTGCTCACCAACGCGCTCGTCAGCCGCCGCATCGCGCAGTCGCTCGGCCGCGAGCGTATCCCCGGGATGCGCGGGCACGTCGTGCTCGTGGGTCTCGGCGCGGTCGGCATGCAGGTGCTCGAGGGGCTGCTCGCCAAGGGGCAGGAGGTCGTCGTGGTCGAGCGCACCGAGGGCAACCCCTACCTCGGCGAGGCGCGCTCGCTCGGAGTTCCACTCGTGATCGGCGACGCCACGCTCGCGCGCACGCTCGAGTCGATCAACCTGCACAGCGCCGCCGCCGTCGCGATCCTCACCTCCGACGACCTCACCAACATCGAGACCGGGCTCGCCGTGCGCGACCGTCTCGGTGAGCGCTGGACCGACGTGCCCGTCGTGCTGCGCGTGTTCGACCGTCAGCTCGGCCACCGCCTCGAGCAGAGCTTCGGCTTCCGCCACGTGTGGTCCACCTCCGCGATCGCCGCGCCGTGGTTCGTCGGCGCCGCGCTCGGCCTCGAGGTGCTGTTCACCTTCTACGTCGGCAACCACCCGTTCCTGCTCGCGCGCCTGCGCGTCAGCGCCGGCGGCGGCCTCGACGGACTCGCCATGGTCGACCTGCCCGCCTCGATCCGCGTCGCCGCCATCCGTCGCGCCGCGAGCGCCGTCGCGCTCGAGCACCCGCCAAGGCGCGACACGCGCCTCGCGCCCGACGACGACGCCTACCTCGTCGGCCCCTACTCCGAACTGCTCGAGGTCCTACGTCACGACCGCGAAGCGCCCGCCTGAATCCGCGCTTCGATCCTCGCCACCAGCTTTTCGATCGTCGGGCACTCGATCCCGTGACGCGCGCCCGCACGCAGCACCGACCCCGGGATCGCGTCCAGCTCCGGCGTGCGCCCGGAGGCGATGTCGCGCTGCATCGAGCTGCCGAGCGTGTCGTGCGCCAGTTCCAGCTCCGCGATCGCCGTCGCCGGATCCACGTCCGCCGCGCCCTCCGCCTGGCCGACCGCGCACGCCTCCGCGATCGCGCCCTCCAGATCGGCGCGCAGCTCCGGGGTCGAGCGGATCTCGCCGAGCAGCTTGTCGTATGCGCTCGTCGTGCACGCCAGCGCGTTCAGCCGCACCAGCTTCGACCACATCACCTGCGCCTGGGAGTTCGTCGTGCGCACCGGCACGCCCGCCGTCGTGAGCGCCTTTTCGAGCGCCTCCATCCCAGCCCGCGCGCTCTCCTCGCCCGCCGCCATGTCCACCAGCAGGAACAGGCTCGTGTGCACGATCACCCCCGGCGCCGGTCTGTCCGCCTCCACGCGGATCGCGCCCGCGAGCACTTTCTCCGGAGAAAAGCGCTCGCGCAGCACCGCCATGTGGTCCAGACCGTTCAGCAGCGGCAGCACCAACGGAGGCTCGGTCGCGATCCGCTCCAGCGCCGGCGCCAGGCCCGACGCCTTCGTCGCCACGATCAGCGCGTCCACCGGCTCCTCCAGCCGAGCAACCGCACGCGGGTGTGCGAGGAACTCGCCGAACATCACGCTGTCCACATGCAGGCCGCGCTCGGAGATCGTCTGCGCGGTCGACTCGCGCGCCACGATCACCACGTCGGTGCCGGTGCGTTCGAGCACGCCCGCCAGCAGCCCGCCCACCCCGCCGGGGCCGAGGATCGCGACCTTCATGAAAGCGGGTCGATCAGCACGCCGGGGTTCATTATCCCCGCCGGGTCCACCGCCGCCTTCGCCCCGCGCAGCGCCAGCGCGAACGGCTCCGGGCGCTGGCGGTCATACCACGGCCGGTGATCGCGCCCCACCGCGTGGTGGTGGGTGATCGTCCCGCCCTCCGCGAGCAGCGCGTCGGACACAGCGCGCTTGACCGTCGCCCACTGCTCGACCTCCTCGCCCCTGCGCGCCGGCGCGAGCACCGTGAAGTAGGGGGCCGGGCCGTCCGGGTAGACGTGGGTGAAGCGGCAGAACACTTTCCCGCCCTCGCCGCACGCCTCGCGCAAAGCGTCTTCCGCGGCCGCCGTCACGCGCTCGTGGAACGCAGCGAAGCGATCCCACGTCACCGCCGTCTCGAACGTCTCCGCCAGCACGCCCGCCGCGACCATCGTGTCGCGCAGGAACGGCGCGCCGAGGAACGCCTCGCGCCACGAGCCCACCGCGTCGCCGCCCGAGCCCCCACCCCCGCCCCCACCGCTCTCGTTCGTCCTGCCGCCGTGCTCCGCGCACAGCTCCAGCGCCCGCGCCATCGACTCGTCCACCGGGTGGTCCGTCGACTCGAAGCCCAGCACCAGCAGCGCGTGCGATCCGTCCCCCGCCAGCGTCAGCGCCGCCTCGCCCGCGTCCAGCAGGCGGCAGTTCGACGGATGCAGCCCCGACTGCGAGATCGCGCGCACGCACTCCGCCCCCGCGTGGAAGCTCTCGAAGCGCACGCCCGCCGAGCTGCGGTGCGAGGGGCGCGGCTGCACGCGCACCCACGCCTGCGTGATCACCCCCAGCGCGCCTTCCGAGCCCACCAGCATCCGGTCGGGGCTCGGCCCCGCGCCCGAGCCCGGCAGCCGCCGGGACTCCCACGCGCCCGCCGGCGTGATCGCGCGCACCGACTCCACCAGATCCTCGATGTGCGTCCACACCGTCGCGAAGTGCCCCGCCGCGCGCGTCGCGATCCAGCCGCCCAGAGTGGAGAACTCGAACGACTGCGGGAAGTGGCGCAACGTCAATCCGCGCTCGCCGAGCTGGGACTCGAGGCTCGGGCCGAACGTGCCCGCCTGGATCAGCGCCGCGCGCGAGACCTCGTCCACCTCGAGCACCCGATCGAGCGCGCCCAGGTCGAGCGACACCGTGCCGTTGTAGCCGCCGCCAACGTCCGGCGTCACGCCTCCCACGACCGACGTTCCACCGCCGAACGGGATCACCGCCACACCAGCCCCCGAACACCACTCGAGAACCCTCTCAATATCGATCTCGTCGCGAGGACGAGCCACCACGTCCGGTACGTGGTCGAAGCGTCCGCGAAAGCCGCGCACCACGTCGGAGTAGGACTTGCCGAGCGCGTGCGTCGCGCGGGCGTGCACGTCCTGCGAGCAGATCTCCGCGAGCGCCGCCGGCGCGGCCACACGCGGCTCGGGGAGCGTCAGCGCCTCCAGCGCCACCGGCTGCTCCGCCTCGCCCAGCTCCATCCCCAGGTGCGCGCCGAGCGCCGCCGCCTGCTCGCGCACCTGCTCCAGCGGAGGCTGCTGGTCCTCGAACCCCCACCCCCAGTGCTTGCGCCGCCGGCCGCTCACAGTGCGCGAGTGTATGCGCAAGCGGCGTTCTCACCGCCTTCACCGTCGCGACGCGCACATTCACTAGCCTTCCGTTACATGGCCGAGCAAGCCGAGAACGGAAGCCAGGCGCCCGAGATCCTCGCCCGCGGCCCGTGGGCGATCGAGCAGATCCACGCGCGCTGGCGCGAGGATGCCTTCCAGGCGCCGCCCTCCCACACCGAGGCCGCCGACGCCGCCATCAAGGCGCTCCAGGACCGCGGATCGCCGAGCCACGACGGCGTCGCCGCGCGCCTCGTCAGCTACCAGGCCGAGAACGGCGGGATCTCGATCGAGCTGCAGCCGCTGCGCTGGGCGCTGCGCCTGGTCCCCGAGGACGCGTCGAGCAGCGTCGCCGCGCTGTGCGTCACCCGCTCCGCCGACGGACGTTGGCTGGCCGGCCGCCGCGCCGCGTGGGTGTCCTCGTGGGCGGGACGCTGGGCGCTCGGCGCCGGTGGCGCCGTCGACCTCGGCGAGAGCCCAGCCGACACGCTCGTGCGCGAGCTGCAGGAGGAGTGGTCGGTGGTGCCGGCGCGCGTGCGCGGGGAGGCTCTGCTGCGACTGCCGCACCAGATGGTCATGTTCGTCGGGCAGGCGTGGCTCGCCGAGGGGGTCGACGAGACCGTCACACCCGACCACGAGCACGACGAGTTCGCCTGGTGGCCGGCCGACATCGACGACTGGCCCGCCGAGGCCGGGGAACCGCTGGCCAGGATGGCCCGTTGGCTGTCGGCGGAGTGAGCGCACAGCTGCGCGCGAGCGCCGGGCCGCTCAGCTTCACACGACTGAAGTGGGCCTCGTTCACACACTCGTGCGTGTATCTCGCACTTCTCGTCTGCGCCTTCGCCGCCGGCAACCCCGAGCCGCTCACGTTCGTCCTCGGCCTCAGTCACGGGCTGCTTTGGATCGCCATGTCTCTCACGTGCATCGCCGCCGCGCGGTTGCGTGTGGTCTCGCTGCGGCTTGCCGTTGCGGTCGCTGTGCTGGGAGGCATAGGGCCGTTCTTTGGTAGCTATGAGTTCATCCGCGAGCAGCGCCAGCGCCAGCCGCGCTAGAGTGAGGAACCGATGGCAACGGGCACCACGGGTCAGCAGACGATCGACGTGGTCACCCCTGCCGCTGGGGAGTCTGTAACCGAGGGAACACTCCTCGAATGGCATGTCAAGGTCGGCGACTTCATCAAGGTCGACGACACGATCGTCGAGATCTCCACCGACAAGGTCGACCTCGAGCTGCCCTCGCCCGCGAGCGGCACCGTCGTCGAGATCCTCGTCGAGGAGGGCGACACCGTCACCGTCGGCCAGGTGATCGCGCGCCTCGCGCCCGGTGAGAACGGGGCCGGCGCGGCTGTTGGAGATGGGACTTCGTCCGCTGCCGCCGAGGGAGGCGCAGCCGCGACACCAACCGCCGAATCCACCACCGAGATCCCCGACGGCACGAAGATCTCCCCGGTGGCCGCGCGCGCCGCGAACGTCGAGGGCGTGAACCTCGCGAACGTCGAGGGCAGCGGGCCCGCCGGACGGATCGTGAAGGCCGACGTGCTCTCCGCTGCCGCCGGCAACGGCGCTGCCAAGACCAACGGCGCCGCCGCCAATGGCAAGCCCGCGGTCGCGGCCGGCTCGGAACTGATGAAGGGAGGCGCGGCGGCGCTCGCGCGCTACATGGACCAGTCGCGCTCGATCCCCACCGCCACGAGCTTCCGCACGCTCACAGTCACAGTGCTGGACGCGCGCCGTCGCGAGCTGAAGTCTGGACCCCGCAAGGTCTCCTTCACCCACCTCATTGCGTATGCCATCGCGCGTTCAGCTGAGGACATGCCCGTCATGGGCAACCACTTCGACGAGGTCGACGGCAAGCCCCATCGCGTGATCGACGGCCAGGTGAACCTCGGCCTCGCGGTGGACGTGGAGAAGAAGGACGGCTCGCGCACGCTGATGGTCCCCGTGATCTCCGACGCCGGGCGCCTCAGCTTCGACGGGTTCCTCGACGCTTACGACGCGCTCGTGGAGAAGGCGCGCACCAACTCCCTCACAGCGGACGATCTGGTGGGCGCGAACATCACGCTCACCAACCCCGGCGGCCTCGGCACCATCGCATCGGTCCCCCGCCTGATGGTGGGGCAGGGCACGATCATCGCCACCGGCTCGATCGCCTACCCCGTCGGCCTCGGCAACATCGGCGAGATGATCGGCGCGGAGAAGGTCATGACGATGACCTCCACTTACGACCACCGCATCATCCAGGGGGCGGAGTCGGGGCGCTTCCTCGCGCGCATCGAGGAATACCTGCAGGGCGAGCACGCCTTCTACGACGATGTCTTCGCGGCGCTCGGCGTCGAGCTCGGGCCGGTCCCCGCGCTACCCGCCCCGGCAGCGGCTGCCGCCGCGTCCGCAGCAAGCGCCACCTCCGCCGACGGCGCGGCGGTCTTCTCCGGCGGCGAAGAGATGCTGCAGGCGGTGCACGCCGCGAGCCAGTTCGTCAGCCGCGTACGCAGCCACGGCCACCTCGCCGCGCGCCTGGACCCGCTCGGCTCCGAGCCTGAGGGCGACCCGGGCCTCGACCCCGAGGCGCTCGGCCTGAAGCCGGAGATCCAGGCGAAGCTCCCCGCGCGGATCTTCCAGATGTACGTGCCCGGAGCGACGCTCGCGGATGCGCTGCCGCACCTGCGCGAGACCTACTGCGGCACGATCGCGTACGAGATCGAGCACATCGCCTCGCACCGCCAGCGCGTGTGGCTGCGCGAGCACATCGAGGCCGGCGCCTACCGCCAGGAGCTGACGAGCGACGAGCGGCGGACGCTGCTGAAACGGCTCGTCGAGGTGGACGCGCTCGAGCGCTTCATGCACAAGGCCTACCTCGGCCAGCACCAGTTCTCGATCGAGGGCCTCGACATGGCGGTGCCGATGCTCGACGAGCTGATCCAGCTCTCCGCCGCGCACGGCGGGCACGAGGTAGTGATCGGCATGGCCCACCGTGGGCGGCTGAACGTGCTCGCGCACAACCTCGGGCGCCCCTACGACACGATCTTCGGCGAGTTCGAGGGCGCCTCCACCCTGGAGGCGGTCACCACGATCCCCCAGGGCGGGACGGGCGATGTGAAGTACCACCACGGCACCCAGGGCACCTACAAGCTCCCCGCCGGCGGCACGATCCGCGTCAACCTCGAGTCCAACCCGAGCCACCTCGAGTACGTCTCGCCGGTCGTCGAGGGCGCGACGCGCGCCGCGCAGACCTCGCGCAAGGGTCCGCACGCCCACCAGGACACGAACGCGGCGGTGCCGATCGTGATCCACGGCGATGCGTCGTTCCCCGGCCAGGGCGTCGTCTCGGAGACGCTCAACCTGCAGGCCCTCGACGGCTACAAGGTCGGCGGCACTGTGCACATCATCACCAACAACCAGATCGGCTTCACCACCGACCCCGACGACGCGCGCTCCACGCGCTGGGCCTCAGATCTGGCGAAGGGCTTCGACGTGCCGATCATCCACGTCAACGCCGACGACGTGCGCGCGTGCATCAGCGCGGTGCGCCTCGCGTTCGCGTTCCGTCAGGAGTTCGGCCACGACGTGCTGATCGACCTGATCGGCTACCGCCGCTTCGGCCACAACGAGTCCGACGAGCCCGCCTACACCCAGCCTGAGATGTACGCGAAGATCAAGTCCAAGAAGCGCGTGTCCGAACTGTGGGCCGACCACCTCGTCGCCGAAGGCGTCGTCTCCCAGGAGGAGGTCGAGCGCCAGGCGCAGGAGGTGTGGGACAACCTCACGCTGCTGCACCAGCGGCTGAAGTCGAAGATCGCCGCCGCGACCGAGCACGGCGGCGAGCACAGCACCGGCGAGTACACGCTCGACCGCTCGCCCAGCCCCGAGGTCGACACAGCGGTGCCGGAGGCGCGCCTGCGCGCGCTCGGGGAGCAGCTGCTGCGCGTGCCCGACGGGTTCACCGTGCACCCCAAGCTCGTCAAACAGCTCGAGCGCCGGCGCGAGGTGCTCACCGCCGAGGACCCCACCACCACCGGCATCGACTGGGCCCACGCGGAGGCGCTCGCGTTCGCGTCGCTGCTCACCGAGGGCGTGCCGCTGCGCCTCACCGGCCAGGACACCGAGCGCGGCACGTTCAGCCAGCGCCACATGGTCCTCCACGACGCCAAGACCGGCCAGACCGTCTGCCCGATCCAGACCCTGCCCGACGCGCTCGCGCCGCTCGAGCTGCACAACAGCCCGCTCTCGGAGCTCGCGTGCATGGGCTTCGAGTACGGCTACAGCCAGGAGGCGCCGGAGACGCTCGTGCTGTGGGAGGCGCAGTTCGGCGACTTCGTCAACGGCGCCCAGGTGATCGTCGACCAGTTCATCATCTCCGGCCTCGCCAAGTGGGGGCAGACCTCGCGACTGACGCTGCTGCTGCCGCACGGCTACGAGGGCTCCGGCCCCGAGCACTCCTCCGCGCGCCTGGAGCGCTTCCTGCGCGCCGCCGCCGAGGGCAACATCCGCGTCGCGAGCCCCACCACCCCAGCGCAGTACTTCCACCTGCTGCGCCGCCAGGCGCGCATCGCCAAGCAGCGCCCGCTCGTCGTGATGACGCCCAAGTCCCTGCTGCGCCTGCCGCAGGCCGCGAGCGCGATCGCCGACATGGCCGAGGACACGAGCTTCCAACCCGTGCTCGCGGAGCCCGGCGCGCAGGACGATCAGGTCACGCGCCTGGTGCTGTGCACCGGCAAGGTCTACTACGACCTCGTCGGGCACCCCGACCGCCCCGCGCACCCCGGCCTCGCGGTCGCGCGCGTCGAGCTCCTGTACCCGTTCCCCGAAAAGCAGATCCTCGCGCTGATGGCCCGCTACCCCAACCTCACCGAGGTGCTGTGGGTCCAGGAGGAGCCGCGCAACATGGGCGCCCGCGCGCACATGTTCCCGCGCCTGATGCAGATCATGCCCACGGAGATGCACTTCGGCTACATCGGCCGCCCCGAGCGCGCGAGCCCCGGCGAGGGCTACCCCGCAGCGCACGCCAAAGAACAGAACCGCATCGTCACGGCGGCGATCGACCTGCGCCAGCCGATCTCCCAGTTCCCGAAAAAGCAGCCGGGCGAGCGCTGAGATGTGGGCCCTGTGGAAGCGGTTCCTGGCGATCCGCAAGCAGCGCAAGCGTAAGCGCCGCGGCTTCTAGCGGCCTTTCCAGACGGGGTCGCGCTTCTCCTTGAACGCGGACGACCCCTCCTTGGCGTCTTCGGAGGCGAACACCGGGCCGGAGATCGCGCCCTGCTTCTCCCACATCTCGGCGCTCGACCAGTCGAACTGCTCCTGGAGGATCTGCTTCGTCGCGATCAGCGCCAGGGGTCCGTTCTTGGCGAGCGTCGCGGCCAGCTCCAGGGCGGTGTCCACGGCCGTGCCGGGCTCGGCGATGCGGTTGACGAGGCCGAAGTCGTGGAAGCGCTCGGCGGGCAGCACGTCGCCTGTGAGCGCCAGCTCCATGACCACGTGGTAGGGCATCCGTCGCGGCATCCGCAGCAGCGCGCCGCCGGCTGCGACGAGCGAGCGCTTGGCCTCGGGGATGCCCATCTTCGCGCCCTTCGCGGCGACGATCAGGTCGCACGACAGCGCGATCTCCATCCCGCCCGCGACCGCGAAGCCCTCGATCGCGGCGATCAGCGGCTTGCGCGAGGCGCGCTGGGTGATGCCGGCGAAGCCACGGTCGCCGAACCACGCGGACTCGCCCTTGACGAACGCGCCGAGGTCCATCCCCGCGCAGAAGAATCCACCCGCGCCGGTGAGCACCCCCGCGGACAGGCTGTCGTCGCCGTCGAGCTCATCGAGCGCACCCGCCACGCCGGCGGCGAGCGCCGCGTTCACCGCGTTGCGCACAGCGGGGCGGTTGAGTGTTATGAGAAGAACGCTGCCACGTCGCTCGGTGAGGACAGGCTGCTCGTCTGGCACTTGGTCGTCGGCGTCTGCGGTCACGAGGGACTCCTAGTAAGGGAACACCGCAGAGCCTACCCGCGGGCGCGAGGATCAGGCGGCGAACAGGCGCAGGTCGGGCTCGCGTTCGCCGCGCAGCACCGCCAGGTCGACCTCCACGCAGTCGATCCCGCGAGATTCCGCGAGCACGCGCGCCTGCGGCTTGATCGTCTGCGCTGCGAGCACGCCTCGGCAGGAGCCGAGCGCGGGGTCGAGGCGGATGCGCTGCAGGTAGCGCGTGAGCTGCTCGACCGCGTCGATCGTCGCGATGCGCTTGATCTCCACCGCGATCCACTCGTCCTCGACGTCCTTGCACATCAGGTCCACCGGGCCTATGTCGGTGGGCCACTCGCGCTTGACCAGGCGCAGGCCCTCCCCGCACCACTCGGGCGCGTCGGCGAGCAGCTCCTGCAGTTCGCGCTCCACGCCCTCCTTCTCGAGCGAGGCGAGCGTGTCGAGCTCGTGCTCGATGTCGGAGAGCACCTCCGCGATCGTGATCTCGAGGCGATCCTCCTCGCGCTGCTTGCGCACGGTCAGCCGTGTGAGCGCGCCCTGCTCGTCGGTCTCCTCCTCGAGCACCGTCGGCGCGACCATCCAGTTGAGAGGCTTCACGTTCGAGCCGCCGCCGTCCGCCCACACCATGAACGTGCCGTCGGGCTTGAGCATCAGCAGCCGCACCGCCTCGGGCAGCGTGGTGGTCAGGCGACCGACGTAGGAGACCTCACAGCGAGCGACTATCAGGCGCATCGCCCGACCGTACAGACTCGGCCGGATCAACAGCGGGCTCCACAGCGGGCGGGCCGGCGGCCGTCGACTCGTAAGCGATCGGCGGCGCCTGCTCGCCCGACTCGGCGGGCAGCTGCGGCGAAGCGTCGGGCTCCAGACTCACCGCCTCGCGGAACTCGCGGATGCCGCGGCCGAGCGCGCGCGCCAGCTCCGGCAGGCGTTTGGGGCCGAGAACCACCAGCGCGACGATCGCGATGAACAGCAGGTGGACCGGATTCTCGATGCCCATCGCCCCTCAGGCTATCGCGCGCCTCGCTCTCGCCGGGCGACGCGCCCGTGCCGGCCGATCGGCCCCTTAGCCTCTCGGTTCGTGGCCACGGAACCCTCCGCCAAGCGCGTGTATCCGCCGCCCGGGGCCTCAGAGCCGTTCTGGCCGGCGCAGGCGACGATTCTCGCGGCGATCGGCCTGCAGCTGCTGCTGCCCCCTCGGCTGACGATCGGACCATCGTGGCTGATCCCCGCGTTGGAGGGCGCCCTGCTGTTCGGCATGTTCATGGCCACGCCACGCCAGCTGGAGGTCGAACACACCGCTCGCCGCCGTGCCGCGCTCTCGCTCACCGCGTTTGTCAGCGCCGCCAACGTGTTCTCGCTCGTCGAGCTGACCCACTTCCTGCTGCATCACAACGTTTTGAGCACGAACACGAGCAACGGCCGTCAGCTGATCATCTCGGGGATCCTCATCTGGCTCACGAACTTCTTGATCTTCGGGCTGTGGTACTGGGAGATCGATCGCGGCGGCCCCGGCAAACGGGCGGCCGGCAACGACAAGGCTCCCGACTTCCTGTTCCCGCAGATGTCCGACGACACCATCGAGCCCCTCGACTGGCGCCCTAAGTTCATCGACTACCTGTACGTGTCGCTCACCAATGCCACCGCTTTCTCACCCACCGACACGATGCCGCTCACGCCGATGGCGAAGAGCATCATGGGCGTTCAGTCGATCGTGTCGCTGGTCACGCTCGGGTTGGTGGTTTCGCGGGCTGTGAACATTCTTTAGGCGGCCAACTCCCAACCAGCTCCCAATTGCGCCAGATTTGGGAGCTACTGCTAAACTCCCAGTTCTGGGGCTTACTGGGAATTGATTGGGACTTTGAGCATGACCATGTACGTAGCCGCGCCACCGGAGTATCCCGAGATCCTCGCGGAGCTTGACCCCGACCGGCTCATGCCCGCCCTCAGGACCGCGGCTGTCGACGGAGCCGAACGGGAGTATCTCCACTGGGACAAGCTTCGACATCTCAAGCCGCCGGGGGACCTGACGCCTCACGAGTGGTGGCTCGGAGTGAAGCTTGGACGCGGCCCCCTTCTGACCAAGTTGCCGCTCCTCGACGCAAAGGGACAGCCCTTCACCTACGGAACTCCGTCGAGCGTTCAGCGACTGCTGCACTACGTGGACCAGCACTGCAGCGGCGAGATCGCGATGGGCGAGGTCGTCACGGCCGACGAGCAGGCACGCCACCACTACCTCGTCAGCTCTCTCATGGAGGAGGCGATCCGCTCGAGTCAACTCGAGGGGGCAACAACCTCGCGTGGCGTGGCGAAGGAGCTGTTGCGCACCGGACGCCCACCCAAGGATCGCAGCGAGCGGATGATCCTCAACAACTATCGAGCGCTGGAGTTCATGCGCGATGGGATGGGCGAGCAGCTGACCCCCGAGCTGGTGATGACGCTCCAGCGCATCCTCACGGAGGAAACCCTCGACGATCCAACCGCCGCCGGACGCCTGCAGACGCCTGACGAAGAGCGGGTCGTCGTGCTCGACGCGAGCGACGGGACCGTCATCCACAGGCCGCCGCCAGCCGATCAGCTGCCCGACCGACTGGCGGCGATGTGCGCGTTTGCGAACCGCCCAGAAGACGACCCGGGAACCTTTCTCCATCCGGTGATACGCGGCATCCTGCTGCACTTCTGGCTGGCTTACGATCACCCGTTCCTGGACGGAAACGGCCGCACCGCACGAGCCCTGTTCTACTGGCACATGCGAACTCACGGCTACTGGCTGATCGAGTACCTGTCGATCTCTCGGATTCTGCGCAAAGCGCCGGCCCAGTACACGAAGGCGTTCCTACTCACGGAGACCGACGAAGGCGACACCACCTACTTCATCCTCCACCAGCTCGACATCATCAGGCGAGCGGTCGAGGAGCTACACGAGTACCTACAGCGCAAGGTAAGGGAAGTGCAACATGTCGAGCAGCTCGTCAAGGACACGGGGGATCTCAACCACCGCCAGCTGTCACTCCTCACCGACGCGATCCGCCACCCGAGCAGCGCGTACACATACCGCTCACACGCGGCGAGCCACAGAGTCGCTGAAGAGACAGCTCGTTCCGATCTGATGTACCTGCATCGCAAAGGCCTGCTGCGCCGACGCAAGCGAGGGCACAAACACGTCTACAGCGCAGTTCCCAATCTGCCAGACGCGCTGAGAGAGCTGTAGCCGCTAGCCGACACTCGGCTCCAGCGCCAACGCCTGCTCGATCAGCTCGCGCACCTCGTCGCCCGCCCCGCGCTCGACCGCTTTGCGAAATGCCTGCAGAGCCCCCTCGCGATCCTGCAGCTGCAGACGCAGACGCCCCAGCCGCTCCCACGCACCCGCGTCGGAGGGCCCGCGCTTGGCCGCGCGCTCCGCTGCCTCCTCAGCCAGGTCGATCGCTCCGATGTCTTCGTAGATCCTCGCCGCGAAGCGATGCGGCGCGGGGCGTCGGCCGTCCACGCGCGCCCAGTCGCGCACCGCCCTCGCCGCCTCCTCCAGCTTGCCCGCGTTCCAGAACGCGAGCGTCATCAGACGCAGCACCGCCACGTTGCGCGGCTCGGCGTCGCGGGCGTAGATCAGACGTTGGGCGGCGAGCATGTACTCGCCTTCGGCCATCGCGCGCTGGGCGGCGACAAGGAAGCGCTCGACACGCTCCTCGCCCGGGTCAGGCTTTGAGAAGTCCACGAATTTCATGCTCCCCGCGGGCACGGTGCGCACGCCGTGGCTGAACTTCACGCGCGCCCACTGCTGCACCTCCTCGCCCTCGGCGGCGGGGTGGGTTGAGAAGTAGATCCCCGCGACAGTCCCGACGCCCCACTCGGGATAGGTCAGGCAGCGGGCGTAGCGGTGGACGACCGAGTGGTCGGGCACACGCGCGCCGAACGGGTCGTTTTCGGCCCGGTCCTTGGCGTGCGCGCGGGCGCGCTGCTCGGCCTCATACGCACGCCGACCCGCCTCTTCGCGCTCGCGACGAGCGGCGGCGGCGCTCACTTTGACCGCGTTGCGCGACACGCTCCCGCCGCGCGAGCCCTCCGCGAGGCGCTCGAGCTGGTCGGCCGCCTCGTTGATCGCCTTCAGGTGGCGCTCGTGCTCGAACTGGCGGCCCTGAGGCGCGACGTCGGGGTGCCAGCGCTTGGCCATCTTGCGGCGCGCGAGCTGCACGTCGCGCTTGTTGAACGGCGCCTCGAGCTCCAGCAGGAGGAGGTGCTGCTCGATGTCGAGGACGGTGGTGGGCATGACACGGGAACGTTAGCGAGGGCGGGGCGGGTTTCTGTCGATCTCTATCCTCCGTGCGGATGTCCTCTCAATACGTCTTCACGATGCACCGGCTGTCCAAGCTGCACCCGCCCGACAAAACGGTGCTCGACGACATCACGCTCGCGTTCTACCCGGGCGCGAAGATCGGCGTCCTCGGCTACAACGGCGCGGGCAAGTCGACGCTGCTGCGGATCATGGCGGGCATCGACCAGGAGTACCGCGGCGAGGCCGCGCTCGCGCCTGGCGCGACCGTCGGCATGCTCGAGCAGGAGCCGCACCTGGACGAGAGCAAGAACGTCAAGGAAAACGTCGAGGACGGCGTGGCGGAGACGAAGGCGCTGCTCGACCGCTTCAACGAGCTGGCCGCCAACTACTCCGAGGAGACCGAAGAGGAGTTCGGCAAGGTCCAGGCCAAGATCGACGCGGCCGACGCGTGGAACCTCGACACGCAGCTCGAATACGCGATGGACGCGCTGCGCCTGCCGCCACCGGATGCCGACGTGAGCAAGCTCTCCGGCGGCGAGCGCCGGCGCGTGGCGCTGTGTCGCCTGCTGCTGCGCGCGCCCGACCTGCTGCTGCTGGACGAGCCCACCAACCACCTCGACGCCGAGTCGGTGGCGTGGCTGGAGCAGCACCTGTCGGAGTACAAGGGCGCGATCGTCGCGGTCACCCACGACCGCTACTTCCTCGACAACGTCGCCGGCTGGATCCTTGAGCTCGACCGCGGGAAGGGCATCCCCTACCAGGGCAACTACTCCAGCTGGCTCGAGCAGAAGCAGGCCCGTCTGGCCCAGGAAGAGCGTTCGGACAAGGGGCGCGAGCGCACGATCGCGGCGGAGCTCGAATGGGTGCGGACGAATCCCAAGGGCAAACGCACGAAGTCCAAGGCTCGTCTGGCTCGGTATGAGGAGCTGATCGCAGAAGAGCGCAACGTGAAGCTCGACGAGGTGCAGATCCACATCCCGCCCGGACCGCGCCTCGGTGACAAGGTTTTGAGAGCGACCAACGTCTCCAAGGGCTACGGCGACCGTCTGCTGATCGAGGATCTCTCCTTCGACCTGCCGCGCGCCGGCATCGTCGGCGTGATCGGCGCGAACGGCGCCGGCAAGACGACGCTGTTTCGGATGATCACCGGCCAGGAGCAGCCCGACAGCGGCAAGCTCGAGCTCGGAGAGACGGTGAAGCTCGCCTACGTCGACCAGTCGCGCGACTCGCTCAACCCGGAGAAGACCGTGTGGGAGGAGATCTCCGAAGGCTACGAGCACATCCAGGTGGGAGACCGCGAGGTCAACTCGCGCCAGTACACCGCGGGCTTCAACTTCAAAGGCTCCTCCCAGCAGGCGCGCATCGGCAAGCTCTCCGGCGGAGAGCGCAACCGCGTGCACCTGGCCAAGCTGCTGCGCAGCGGCGGCAACCTGCTGCTGCTGGACGAGCCCACGAACGATCTCGACGTCGACACGCTGCGCGCGCTCGAGGACGCGCTGCTGGCGTTCCCCGGCTGCGCGGTGGTGATCTCCCACGATCGCTGGTTCCTGAATCGCATCGCCACCCATGTGCTGGCGTTCGAGGGCGACTCGCAGGTGACGTGGTTCGAGGGCAACTTCGACGCCTACGAGGAGCACCGCCACTCGGTGCTCGGCGCAGCGGCCGACCGGCCGCACCGGATCACGTACAAGCGGCTGGTTCGTGGCTGAGCCGGGCGCCGCGCCGGCGCTCGGCGCGTTCGACCGCGACACGGCCGTGCGCCAGCAGTCGCACGACGGCACGGCGTTCGCGTTCGCCGCGGACGTCTCGCCGGAGTGGCGCGCCGGACGCGGCCCGCACGGCGGCTATCTCGCGGCGATGCTGCTGCGCGCGCTCGTCAAGACGGTCGCCGACCCCGCGCGCTCGCCGCGCTCGCTGACGATCCACTACGCGCGCGCCCCCGATCCCGGCCCGGTCACGATCAGCACGTCGATCGAGCGCTCGGGGCGCTCGCTGAGCACGCTCTCCTCTCGTATGGAGCAGGACGGCAAGCTCGTCGCGCTCGCCCTGGCCGCGTTCTCGGTGCCGTGGAAAGCGCAGGACGTCACGGAGCTGCCGATGCCCGAGGTCGCAGCGCCAGATCCCGCACGGGAGCCTTTCCACGGCAATCACGGCGCACCGCTGTTCACACGCCACCTGCTGCTGCAGCCGCGCATCGGCGCTGCCCCGTTCAGCGGCTCAGACGAGCCGATGGCCTTCGGCGCCTGGCTCGGCCTCGTCCAGCCCCGACCGATCGACGCGCTCGCGCTCGCCTTCTTCTGTGACGCGCTGCTGCCGACGCCGTTCATCCGCCTGACCGATCCGGCGGTCTCGCCGACGGTCGATCTCACGATCCACTTCCGCACCGCCCAGCCGGACGAGGCGATGCCCAATCCGGAGGAACTGTGCTTCGCCCGCTCGACCACCGGCGTGCTCCACGAAGGGTTCTTCGACGAGGATTGCGTGATCTGGGCGCCTGACGGGACTGTGCTCGCACAGTCGCGACAGCTCGCGCTCGTCATCCCGCTTCCCAGCAGTTAGGATCCTCGACATGGCCGACTACACCGCGAAGCACATCAACGACATGGAGGCTGCCTACGGAGGCGGCTTCATCAAGGCTCGCGCCGAGCTGGGGGTCACCTCGTTCGGCATGCAGATCATCAGGATGCCCGCCGGCTATGACGGCTATCCCGAACACGACCACGCTGAGGACGGGCAGGAGGAGGTCTACCTCGCGCTGGACGGGTCGGGCTGGATCGACATCGACGGCGAGCGCGTGGATCTCGTGAAGGACGTGTTCGTGCGCATCGCCGCCGGCACCAAGCGCAAAGTGCACTCGGGCCCTGAGGGCCTGAAGATGCTCGTGCTCGGCGGCTGCCCCGGCGAGGTCTACAAGGTCGCGGCGTTCAGCGAGCTCGCCAGCGCCTGAGAGCGTCTGGCCCATGCATCGCAAGCTCGGCATCGCCTCTATCGGCGCTCTCGCGCTTGTCGTCGCATGCCTCGCGAGCGTTTCGGCGGCGGGCAAGTCCAGCCCTGTAGCGGTTCATACGCCTCGCCACGTGAACACCAGCGGCAACGTCACCGTCAGCTTCCACCCCCGCGGCCACCTGCCGCGCGGCGGCTACTACTACGCCGTGCTCGTCCTCGAGAACTACCCGCACTACTCGCTGAAGAACCCGCCGCCCTGTGCCGTCTCGAGCAACATGAGCATGACCGCCTACGGCTATCCGCACGGCAACAAGCCCGTGCACCTCACCCTCACCCCGGCAGCATCGACCACCAAGCATTGGTGCCCAGAAGGCGCCTATGGGGGCGTCATCTACGCAGTCCCGCACAAGCCGCCGTGCAGCCCCGCGTACCCCTGCTACGTCAGACGCAGCGTGTATGGGGAAGTGACCAAAGAAAGCGAAGTCAAAGGGACAGTCGCCCCTAAAGAACCCACCAAAGAAGAAGTCGAACGCGAAGAACGAGAAAAGAAAGAACGCGAAGAAAAAGAACGCGTGCAACCGTGTGGCGGCATGGTCTGTGGCGTCGTCACGTTCCCGTGCGACACCAGGTGCGAAGAAGAACGAAAGGCGAAGCAGGAAGCAGAACAGGAACCGTATTCCTTTCCCGGCGGGCTACCCAAGCCGATCGACCACCGCACCCGCACCGCCGCGCACTTCCAGATCCACTTCTAGTCCGGTGCTCCCCGCGGCCCAGCGGGCCTCTTGTTCAGCTGAACGCCTGCTCGCGCTCCAGCCGCAGCGTGGCCGCGGCGATCAGCTTCGCGCACGCATGGACGTCCTCGAGCTGGACGAGCTCGACGGGCGAGTGCATGTAGCGGATCGGGATCGACACGAGCGCGGTGGGCACCCCTCCGCGGCTGAGGTGCACAGCGTCCGCATCGGTGCCCGTCGCTCGGCTCGACGCCTCGACCGTGAAGGGGATCTTCTCCGCCTCGGCGGTCTCGTGGAGCAGCTCGAACAGGCGCTCGTTGATCGTCGAGCCACGGGTGATCACGGGGCCCGAACCGAGCTCGTGCTTGCCAGCTTCCTTGACGTCGATCCCCGGAGCGTCGGTCGCGTGGGTCACGTCAACCACGATCGCCGCGTCGGGCTCAAGCGAGAACGCGCTGGTGCGCGAGCCGCCGAACGTGATCTCCTCCTGGGCTACGGCCACCGACGCGAGCTCCCACTGCGCTCCGCCCGCCTCAGCCACCAGTCGCGCCGCCTCCAGCGCCACGAACGAGCCGAGCCGATTGTCGAGGGCGCGTGAGATGAGGCGCCCGTTGGGCAGCGCCTCTGGTGCAGCGTCGATCACGGCGACGTCGCCGGTGCGGACCATCTCGCGCGCCTGCTTCCCATCCTTCGCGCCGATGTCGATGTGCAGGTCGCGGATCTCCGCGACCTTCTTGCGCTCCTCGTCGCGCAGCAGGTGGATCGGCTTCTTGCCCACCACGCCCTTCACCGGGCCCTCACGCGTGTCGAGGACCACGCGCTGGCCCACGAGGATCTGCGCGTCCCAGCCGCCAACCTCGCGGAACCACAGGTAGCCCTCGTCGTCGATGTGGGTGACGATCAGGCCGATCTCGTCGATGTGGCCCATCACGAGCAGCCGCCGCGGCTCGACCTCGAAGCCGTGCTTCGCTCCGACGATCGCCAGCGGCGTGCCCACCACGTCGCTGCTGGTCTGCGCGAACTTCCCGGCGGCCTCCAGCCACACGCCCGCGGGGGCGCTCTCATAGCCCGACGGCCCGCGCGCGGCGAGCAGGTCGAGCAGGATCTTCGGTGCGCGCTCGTCGCTCATCGTGCGAGCAGCGCGCGTAGGACGTACTGGAGGATGCCGCCGTGGCGGAAGTACTCCGCCTCGCGCGGGGTGTCGATGCGCACGCGCGCGTCGAACTCCACCGGCTCGCCGTCGGAGCGTTCCGCTCTCACGCGCACCTCCCGCGGCGGCGAGCCGTCGTCGGCCATCGCGTCCGCCAGACCCACGATCGAGAACGTCTCCTCGCCGGTGAGCCCGAGCGAGGAGGCGCTCCGCCCGTCGGGGAACTGCAGCGGCAGCACGCCCATGCCCACGAGGTTGGAGCGGTGGATGCGCTCGTAGCTCTCCGCGATCACGGCCCGCACGCCGAGCAGCTTCGTGCCCTTGGCCGCCCAGTCGCGCGAGGAGCCAGAGCCGTACTCCTTGCCCGCCAGCACCACCAGGTCGATGCCCGCCGCCATGTAGCGCATGGCGGCGTCGTAGATCGACATCTGCTCGGGGGAGGTGGGTGGGTTCGAATCATCGGCGAGGTAGCGAGTCACTCCCCCTTCCGGCAGCGTCTGTCCGCCACCGATCAGGTTGCGCAGGCGGATGTTTGCGAACGTGCCGCGCATCATCACCTCGTGGTTGCCGCGACGCGAGCCGTAGGAGTTGAAGTCCTTCGGCTCGACTCCCTGCTGCTGCAGATAGGCGCCCGCGGGGCCGTCGCGCTTGATCGACCCGGCCGGTGAGATGTGGTCGGTGGTGACGCTGTCGCCGAGCAGAGCGAGCACGCGCGCGCCCTCGATGTCGGTGACCACGTCGGGCTGCGCCGGCATGCCCTGGAAGTACGGAGGCAGGCGCACGTAGGTGGAGTCCTCCGCCCACGCGAAGCGCTCGCCCTCGGGGGTCTCGAGGCTCCGCCAGCGCTCGTCGCCGGCGAACACCTCGCCGTAGCTGTTGCGGAACATGTCCGCGCGCACGGCCTCGCCGACCGTCTGCGCCACCTCCTGGGCGGAGGGCCAGATGTCGCGCAGGTGGACGTCCTCACCGTGCTCGTCCTGGCCGATGGGGTCGCTGACGATGTCGATGTCCATCGTGCCCGCGAGCGCGTAGGCGACGCACAGCGGCGGGGAGGCAAGGTAGTTCATCTTCACGTCCGGGTTGATGCGCCCCTCGAAGTTGCGGTTCCCCGACAGCACCGATACAACCGCAAGGTCCGCCTCGCTCACAGCCTCGGAGATCTCCTGCGGCAGCGGGCCGGAGTTGCCGATGCAGGTGGTGCAGCCGTAGCCCACGAGGTTGAAGCCGAGCTGCTCGAGCGGCTCCGTCAGCCCTGCGCGGTCGAGGTATTCGGTGACCACCTTCGAGCCCGGCGCGAGCGAGGTCTTGACCCACGGCTTCGAGCGCAGCCCACGCGCGAGCGCGTTGCGCGCGAGGATGCCCGCGGCGACCATCACGGACGGGTTGGACGTGTTGGTGCAGCTGGTGATCGCCGCGATCACCACGTGGCCGTGGCGAAGCTGGAAGCTATCGCCGTCGAGCGTCACCTGCGCCCCGGCCTGGGAAGCGGCGAGCGTCGAGGCGACCGCGTGCGCGGGTGTCGGCTGGGAGCCGGGCGGCTGGGCGTGTCCGGGAGCGCCGTTGGCGGGCGGGTCCGACGCGGGGTAGGACTCCGCGACGGCCTCGTCCTGCGCGTCGGGCTGTTCGCCGTTGCTCGGCACGTAGTCCTCGAGCGCGTGCCGGAACGCGCCCTGCGCGTCGCTCAACGAGACCCTGTCCTGGGGACGCTTGGGACCGGCGATGCTCGGCACAACCGTCCCGAGGTCCAGCTCGATCGTGTCGGAGAACGTGGGCTCTTCGGAGCGCTCGTCGAGCCACAGGCCCTGCTCCTTGGCATAAGCCTCGACGAGCGCAATCTGCTTGCTCGTGCGGCCGGAGAGCTCCAGGTAGCCGAGCGTCTCCCGGTCGATCGGGAAGATCGCGCAGGTGGAGCCAAACTCGGGGGACATGTTGCCGATCGTCGCGCGGTCCGCGATCGGCAGCGCCGCGACGCCCGCGCCGTAGAACTCCACGAACTTGCCCACCACGCCGCGCTCGCGCAGCATCTGCGTGACCGTGAGCACGAGATCGGTCGCGGTCGCGCCCTCCGGCAGCTGGCCGTGGAGGCGGAAGCCGAGCACCTGCGGGATCAGCATCGACATCGGCTGGCCGAGCATCGCCGCCTCCGCCTCGATCCCGCCGATGCCCCAGCCGAGCACGCCGAGGCCGTTGACCATCGTGGTGTGCGAGTCGGTTCCCACGAGCGTGTCGGGGTAGGCCTGCCCGGTCTTCTCGTTGGGGAAGACCACGCGCGCGAGGTACTCGAGGTTGACCTGGTGGACGATGCCCGTGTCCGGCGGCACGACGGCGAAGTCGTCGAACGCGCCCTGCCCCCAGCGCAGGAACGCGTAGCGCTCCTGGTTGCGCTCGAACTCGCGCTCGGCGTTGAAGCGAAACGCGTCGCGCGTGCCGAACGCGTCAACCTGCACCGAGTGGTCGATCACCAGCTCCGCCGGCGCGAGCGGATTGATCATCGCCGGGTCGCCGCCCATCTCGGCCATCGCGTCGCGCATCGCCGCGAGGTCCACGACCGCCGGGACGCCCGTGAAGTCCTGCATCAGCACGCGCGCGGGGGTGAACGCGATCTCCTTGCTCGGCTGCGCGGCCGCGTCCCAGCTGGCGAGCGCTTCGATGTCGGTCGCGGTGACGGAGCCGTTGCCCTCGGTGCGCAGCAGGTTCTCGAGCAGCACCTTCAGCGAGAACGGCAGGCGCGCCACGTCGAAACGCTGCTGCAGCGCGTCGAGACGGAAGATCTCGTACTCCTGCCCTCCGACCTCGAGCTTGTCCTTCGCTCCAAAGCTGTTCTCAGACATGGGCATCTCCCGGCGATCCGCGGTCTACAGGTCGAGTTTCCAGTCTCGCAGAGTCGCCGTCACGACCTCAGCGTCGGCGCCGTGGGCGCGTCAGACGACGAGCTCGGAGGCGCGCGTGACGCGCCCCTTGCCCTGGCGCTTGGAGCGCAGCAGTGCCGCGTCGCACGCCTCGAGCAGCTCGTCGGTGCCCATCGGCGCCTGCCACTGCGCGACGCCGATCGAGGCCGACACGCCCCGCCCGATGCCGCTGTCGGCGAGGATCCCGCGTCGAATCCCGCCCGATCCTGCGGGGATGCCGCGCAGATGCTCCAGGGCGCGGCTCGCCGCGGCGGCGGCGCTCTCCAGCTCGGCGTTCGGCAGGATCACCACGAACTCGTCGCCGCCATAGCGGGCCACGCGGTCGAACGCCCTGAACTCGCCCACGAGCGCCTGCACGACGCCGCGCAGCATCGCGTCGCCGGCCTGGTGGCCGTGCTGGTCGTTGACGAGCTTGAAGTCGTCGAGGTCGATCAGCAGGCACGACAGCGGCCCGCCGGTGCGCATCGCGCGCCCGATCTCCTCGTCCAGGCGCCTGCGCATC
Organism: uncultured Solirubrobacteraceae bacterium; assembly: GCA_964588985.1. Taxonomy (GTDB): domain Bacteria; phylum Actinomycetota; class Thermoleophilia; order Solirubrobacterales; family Solirubrobacteraceae; genus Palsa-744. The sequence continues at coordinate 315,714 of CAZPQW010000001.1, read as the reverse complement.
GCGCGGTGGTTCATGCAGCCGGTGACCGCGTCTGTGCCCGCCTCGGCGCGGGCGCGGACCAGCGCGAGCGTCGTCGCCGCGTGCTCCACGAGGCCGGTGGCGAGCTCCACCGCGGCGGGGGTCAGCACACCGGTGACTCGACGCACGATCACCACCACCGCCTCCACCTCACCACGCTCGGCCAGCGGGAGCAGCAGCGCACAGCTCACCGTGCCGGTCTCCGCCAGCCGCGGCACGCTCGCGGCGAACTCCGCGGCGCTGGTTGCGAGGAAGCTCTGTTGAGTGCTCGCCACCCAGCTCACCCCCGGCGGGCGCTCGGCGCGCGGCGTCAGGTAGCTGAGACGCCCGTTGCCCTCGGATACGTACACGGTCACGAGCTCCTCCTCGCCGGTACTGACGAGATGGTGCACGTGCACCTCCTCCGCACCCGGCGCCAGCAGCAGCTCGCCGGCGAGCGCCCGGTAGATCGTGTCGGAGTCCGACGCGCTGTCGGCCAGCGCTGTCAGACGGCGGATGCCTGCAAGCAGGCGATCGACGCCAACAGACGACGAGGTATCCGTACCCGTTACGACATCCATGGGGTCAATCTACGGCATGGGGTGGTCATTGGCGAGCACAAACCCGCTACGTACGCCGAAAAGACACAACCTCGAGGCTCGGACCGAAACTACTTGGGGGGCGGCATAGGCCGCCCCCCAAGAGGATCGTTTCAGCGCAAAGCGCTCAGCGGAACGTGACCGTCACGAATGCCGTCGAGGGCTTGCGACTGTGGCTCGTGGGCACGAAGCCCACGCGCAGGCGCACCTTGAACGGCTTGCGGCGGCTCAGTCCGCTGCGGTTCAGGGAGAGCTTCACGGTCGCCGCTTTGTAGGCCTTCCCGAGACGGCGGTAGGCGGTGCCCACGCCCGCTCCGCTGCCGCTAACGCGGCCCGCGGACGGGGTTTGGACCGTGAGGTAGGCGGTGTTGCCGATGACCTTGTGCCCGACGATCTTCACGCCGCAGCCGACCGGATTGATGATCGTGTTCTGTTTGACCGTCACGCCGTTCTGCCCGACGATCGTCGTCGGCATCACGAGCGGTTTGGCGCACAGACTGCCGAACGCCGCGAGCGCCGAATGCGGGCCCATCGGCAGGTTCACCGTGAGGCTCGTCACCGGCACGTCAGGCGTGGTGGCGAACGTCGTCGTGGTGATGCCGTTTTTGATGTCCGTGTTTCCGACCAGGATCACGCGCACGCCGTCGCCGTCGAGCACGAGGTCGAGATCGGGGAACGCCGCCCCCGCGTGTCCGACCAGATAGGCCACGCCCTGGAGTTTGCCAGGCAGTGCCGGCGTGGTCGCCCGGACGCTGCCGACCACGGATTCGGGCGAGCAGCTTGCGGGGTTGGCGTCGAACGTCGCCGCGCCGCACGCTTTCTGCAGCGTGGTCAGACGCGACGGCAACTGCTTGGGCAGTTGCACCACCACCGATTTGATGTTCGACTGGCCTGCCGTCTGGGCGATCGTCGTTTCGAGGCTCGCGCCGCCCGCTTTGGTCGGGTTCCCGCTCGTGGCCGCCTTGAACGACGGTTTGAATGCGAGCGCCGAGCAGTTTTCGACCTGGAACGGGGTGGACAGGCTCACGCTCGTGCCGCCGAGCCCAGTCACGGTCGATTCGGTCGCCAGCGAACCGCAGCTCGTCGGGTTCGTCAGGAAGCCCGGACGGTTGATCTCCAGGCTCAGCTTGCGCAGACGGACGGGTACGCCGCCTTTGACGATCGTGGGCAGCGTGCTGCTCACGATCACGCGACCCGTCTTCGGGTCGATGTTGACCGTTGCGCGCGTGATCGAGTTGCCGAGGTTGAACGGACCGGCGACGACCGGCACGGAGATGTACATCCCGTACGGCGCTCCCGCATACGGACCGGTCATGTAGACCGAGCCCGTGAGCGTGTCGGGCGTGAGGCCCGCGCCGGCCGACACCGTCACTTTCCCGATCAGACTTTCAGCCGGACAGCTTTCGGCCGTCGCCTGAGCTTCGGTGCACAGCGCCACCGCGGGGATCGCGCCGACGAGGCCCGCGGGGAGAGTCGTCGTGACTTTGGAGAGGTACTGTTCGCCGTCGTTGCGCTGCAGGGCGAACGTGTAGTTCGTGTGCACTCCTCCGCTCGGAACCTGTGTCGCGGTGCCCTGAGTCGGCGCGAACGGAGTCGGCGATGCGCAGGCGCCTTCGGCGCCGTTGCTGTCGACCGTGAACGCGTCTTTCAGGACGGCTGACGTCAATGGTTTCGCGACCGGAACGAGACTGATTTCGCTAGTAGCGCTCCCGCATGTGAGCGGGTTGGCGACGGGCGCGAGCGCGCCTTCCTTGAACTGCAGCGCGATACTCGTGAACGGCTGTTCGGGGTTTTCCGAGAACACCGTCGTGAGCTGCCCGGTGGTTTCGTTGGGCGTCACTTCGCCTTTGATGCGCACCGACACGCCATAGCGCTTGGACTCCGCGTCTACGTAGATGGTGTACGGAGGCCCGGTGATCGGAAGCAGCGCATGCGTTTTTTCGTCTTCCGGGCCGCCGAGGTAGATCTTGCCGTTCAGAGATCCATCGGGCAGCGTCGGGACATCAAGGTTGACCGTGCCGAGCTCAGCGGTTTTCGCGCATCCGATGCCGGCCTGCGAGCTGTGAATCCGTGCTTCGGCTGGCGTGCACGCGGTCAGCCCGGGGGCGGCCGACGGGTTCAGCGTCATGCCTTCCGGAAGCTTGATGGTCGCGTCTTTCAGCTGTGAGCTGTCGATTTCTTCTTCGCCCGTCTGATGAGGTACGCCGACTTCGGTCGTGAACCCGTCGGGCTGGTCGAACGCGGTCGTCGCCGGGGTGAGGGCGAAGGTCGGTGCGAACGGCACTGCGCTGCATCCAGAGAGACTGACCGGGCTGGTGTAGGCCTGGGTTGCAGTGCCTCCCGCTTCGGTCAGATGCAGTGTCGTGGTGTTGTGTCCAGGACAGCTGGTCGCGTTCGTGACGAAGTCGCCTTCACCGCTGCGGCCGTAGAAGACCAGACGCGAACTGATCAGCGGCAGCGCCGGCGAGACGTCGATTTCGAAGTAGTCGTGGTAGTCGCCTTGGTTCGTGCCCTTCGCTTCCTGACCCCATTCGACGTTTCCTTCGATCAAGGTGTGGGCGTAGTACTGCTGTTCCTCGAGGAATTCTTCGGTGGGTTTACCGAGAGGGTGGCCTTTTTCCGCGAACGCTTTTTCGAGCGCGCCTTTGGTGAGCGGGATCGGGAGTTTGAGCGCCACGCCGAAGTCCGACGCGAGACCTTCCGGCTGCACGAGGTTGTAGACGTTGCCTGTGATCGGCACGTCGCCGGCAGGCCCTGCGTAGACAGTCACCTTGTTTTCGCCGATGATGCTTTCGGCTCCACAAGTGGGTTTCGCATAGAAGCCTGTGCCCGGGATCGCTTCTTCTTCTTTCGCCGAGCCGTCGTAATGAGCCATCGTGCACTGTTCGGTGGCAAACGGATTGGTCGCGAGACCCGGGGCGACGTCGGTTCTGATGTGCGTCACCACACCGGTCGGCACCTGTTCGTTTTTGGCGAGTTCCCCCACCGTTGTCACCTTGAAGTCGGTGACGCCATAGGGCACGTGTCCACCGGCCTGGGTGTAGCCGGCTTCTTCGGCTTCTTCTTTGGTGGGTTCCTTGGGTATGGAGTAGGGGCCGAAGCTTTCTTCAGCGCATTCTTCAAACCCTTCCTGGCAGTTGACCGCCACAAATTTTTCGATGCCCACAGCACCGAGCGCGGCTGGCGCCGAGATCCCAACAAGCGCACCAACCAGCAGCGCGAAGAACAAAGAACGAACGCGAGACCCCATGCCAACCTCCCTATAGAACCAGTGCACCTGCCGTCTACCCTCTTGTGACTCCTCCAAATCCCCAAAGTTGCGGGGCTTCGCTCGTCGTATTAGACGAACGCTGCGTATTTCCTGCAGTCAAGCCCCTATATCCCTCCGCTTCAGCATACGCCTCCCGGCTGAAATGCGAGTTGATCGAACTTAGCGCGTTTCGCGCGCCGGCGCGCCGCCATCAACCGGCAATGTCGAGCTGCAACCGCGGCCCGAATCCCACGCGCAGCAGCGCCCCGCCTCCGGGCGCGTTGGACGCCTCCGCGAAGCCGCCGCACCCCTCCGCGGCCTGGCGGACGATCGCGAGTCCCAGACCCGAGCCGGGCAGGCCGCGTGCGTCCCGCGCGCGGTAGAAGCGATCGAACACCAGGGGCAGGTCGGACTCCGCGAAGCCGGGCCCGTGATCGCGCACGCTCAGCACGCCGTCGGCCAGCTCGACCTCGATGGTCCCGCCGGCGGGACTCCACTTGCGGGCGTTGTCCATCAGGTTGGAGACCGCCCTTGCGATGCGGTCGGCTTGACCGCGAACGAGCGTGGGCTCCAGCTGAACCTCGAAGTGGAGATCTCCGCGTCGACGGCGGGCGGCCTCTATTGAGCCCCCGACGAGCTCGTCCAGACGTACGTCTTCTGCCTCGATCTCGGGCGCCGCGCCTCTGGCCAGCTCGACCACGTCGCCCACCAGAGCGGTCAGCTCGTCGAGCTCGGCCACGATGTCGGAGCGCAGGCTCTCCTGCTCCTGCGCCCCCATCCTCTCCGCTTCGCCGAGGATCTGGATGTTCGCCCGCAGCGAGGACATCGGCGTGCGCAACTCGTGGCTGGCGTCCGCGATCAGCTGGCGCTGAGCGCCGACCGAGCGCTCGAGCGCGTCGAGCGTGCCGTTGAAGCTCTCCGCCAGGCGCCCCAGCTCGTCGCGGCCGCGCACCTCCAGGCGTCTGGACAGGTCGAGGTCGCCCGTCAGGGTCTCAGTGCTGCGGGTGAACCGCGCGATCGGGGCGAGCGCCGTGCGGGCGACGAGCGTCCCCAGCAACGCGGCCAGCACGATCCCGCCCGCGCCGATCAGCGTGAGGATCAGCAGCAGTCTGCCCAGCTCGTGTTCCACCTCCGTGAGCGGACGCACGATCATCACCGCGCCGCCCGCGCCGGTGCCGACGGTGAGGACGCGCAGGTGCGTCCCCTTGACCGATCTGTCCGTCAGGCTGCTGCCGCTGCCCGAGCGCGCGAACGAACGGTCCGAGGATGTGAGCACGATCCGCGTCGGCGAAGTTCCCTGGCCGCCCGGCACGAACACCCGTCCCTGCGGCGAGACGAACTGCACGTAGCCCGACGCCGCTCCGAACGGCGCCGGCTGCACGTTGCCGGGAAAGCCGCCCGTCCGCGCGCCTCCCGCGGCGGAGCGGTCCGCGTCCGGCCGGCTGCCGTCTGGCTGCGGTCCGCCGGGCTGGAGGGCGCCGAGTCCAGCTCCCGGTCCGCCCCCATACGGCCCAGCGGCGAGGGGTTGCGCAAACGCCCGCGCGCGGGCGCGCAGCGCGCTGTCGATTTCGCCGCGCAGATCCGAGCGCACCGCGACGTACAGGCCGATCGCAGCGGCCAGCACCGCGACTGCCACCGACACGCTCGCCACCGCCGCGATCCGCGTGCGCAGCGTCATCGCCGGCAGATGGTCCTGGGTCGTTTGCTCACGGCTCACGCAGCGCGTAGCCCACGCCGCGCACCGTGTGAATCAGCTCGCGCGCGCCCGCATCCTCGAGCTTGCGCCGCAGATAGCCCACGTACACACGCAGCGCATTGGACGCCGGGCCGAAGTCATAGCCCCACACGCGGTCGTAGATCAGGCTGTGCGAGAGCACGCGGCGCGGGTTGAGCATCAGCAGCTCGAGCAGCTGGTACTCGGTGCGCGTGAGCTCCACGAAGCTCTCGCCCACCTGCGCGCCGTGACGATCGGGGTCGAGGCGCAGCTCGGCGAACGCAAGCGCGTCCGTGTCCGCCTCGGGATTCGCGCGGCGCAGCAGCGCGCGCAGGCGTGCCTTCAGCTCGCCCACGTCGAACGGCTTGACCATGTAGTCGTCGGCTCCCGCATCCAGGCCGTCGATTCGGTCGGCGACCGCATCGCGCGCGGTCAGCATCAGGATCGGCACGCGGTTGCCCAGCCGCCGCAGCCGCGCGCACACCTCCAGCCCGTCGATGCCCGGCAGACCCACGTCGAGCACCACGGCATCGGGGACGGATTGCACCGCTCGCTCGAGCGCCTGCTCGCCGTCCTCGGCGAGATCCACGTCGTAGCCGGCGAGTGTGAGGGTGCGCCGCAGCGCTTCGCGCACCGCGCGGTCGTCGTCCACAACCAGAATCCTCACGGGCTGATTGTCCCGCTAGGCGTGCGCGAGCGCGCTCGCACGGCCCTGGCAGTCGTAGAGGGTGCTCGCCGCCGAGCCCGTCGCTGCGCTAGTCGCACCGCCGGCGATCGCTTCGCTCGCCGCGGTGGTGCTCGCCGGGAGCGTCACCTTCGTGCACGCCGACTCGACGGCCGCCATCGCCGTTTTCGAGCCCGTGCGCGTGTCGCCTGGCAGGCGTCCGCCGAAGCCGCCGCCGGCTGCGCTCTGTTCGCCGACCACCCAGCGGATCTTGCCCGCGCTGACCTCCTGTGCCATCCACGCGACGCTCACGTCGCTCTCACGGCCGGAGAAACCGCCGATGCCCGCGACGTTGGTGGCGCCTTCGAGGATCGCCGACGCCGCGCTGGACTGGCTCGACACCGCGATCGTACCGCCGCCGTGCGCCTTCACATACGCGAGGGCCTGCTTGATCGAACCGCCGCCGAAGCCGCCGCCGGGCCCGCCGGCGCCGAATCCACCGGCGCCCGGCGCACCACCGAACGAGCCGCCCGCACCAGGGAGCCCGGGAGGGGCGCCGGTGGGCGTCGCGCCGGACGCGCCGGCGGGAGGGGCGCCGGTGGGCGTCGCGCCGGACGCGCCGGCGGGAGGGGCGCCGCCTTCGGGCGGACCGCCGGCCTGAGCGCCGCCGGACGCAGACCCCGACGAGGTCGAGGACGATCCGCCGGGCCCGAACAGCTGCGGCATTGCACCGACGCTGCCCGCGCCATTGCGCGCTCCGCCGCGGGCGCCGAATCCACCAAAGCCGCCGCCTGGACCACCGCCGTCGGCCACCGACGCCGGCCCACCTGCGGGAAACGTGCCGCTGGTGGCGTGACCGAGCGTGTCGAACGCCCACACCGACGGAGCGATCAGCAGCGCGACGAGCGCCCCGCCCACGGCCGCCATCCGTATCTCGCGTGTCCCGAAGGCGACCAGCGTGATCGCGGCGAGCACGCCGACCACGATCAGCACCGCGGGTAGCCACCGGAGCTGTTCTGGGTAGTCGCCGCGAACGACCAGCTCCACGACCACGCCCGCGAGGATCGCGAGCGGCCCGACGATCCGCACCGGGAGCCTGCCGTCGATCAGCTGCGCGGCGGATGCGCCCACGAGCGCTGCCACGAACGGCGCGAGCAGAGAAACGTAATAAGGATGAAAGATCCCGCTCGCCTCGCTGAACAGCACCGCGGTCGTGAGGAACGCTCCGCCCACCAACAGCAACCAGCCGGTACGCGAATCCGAGCGACGCAGGCGCGTGGAGAGGAGGATCCCGAGGCCGCCCACGAGCGCGAAGCCGAGCAGCCAGCTCGCCTGCCCGCCGAGGGCCGAGTTGAGCAGCCGCAGCGGGCCGGGCGTGCCGCCGAACATGCTGCCGCCGCCCCCTCCCGGACCGCCTGCCTGACCGTCGACGCGGCCGACGCCGTTGTATTCGAAGATCAGCGACAGCACGCGGTTGTCGCTCGTGCCGGAGATCCACGGGCGCTGAGACGCCGGGGTCAATTCGACGAGCGCCGGCCACGCGCCGCCGACGAGCACCATCGCGCCGCCGCCCGCGAGCAGCTGGCGCAGCGCGTGCAGCCGTCCGCGTCCCGCCGGCGCGATCCACAGCCACGCCGCCACGATGCCTGGGACGACCGCGAAGGCGACGGCCATCTTCGTCTCGAAGCCCAGGCCCACGCACACGCCGGCGGCTACGAGCCAGCGCGTCCGGCCGCCTTCCAGCGCCCGGACGGAGCACCAAAGCGCGGCCACGCAGCACAGCACGAGCAGCGCGTCGGGGTTGTTGTGGCGGGAGACCGCCACCGCGATCGGCGTGAGCGCGAGCGCGAGACCCGCGACGAACCCGCCCACGCGGCCGAAGCGGCGCCGCACGAGGTCGTACACGAGCGCGACGCTCGCTACGCCCATCAGCGCCTGCGGCACGAGCATGCTGAGCGAGTGGAAGCCGAAGATGCGCACCGACAGCGCCTGGACCCACAGCGCGAGCGGCGGCTTGTCGACCGTCATCACGCCGCCCTTGTCCAGCGACGCGAACAGGAAGTCGTGCCAGCTGGAGCTCATCGAGTGCACAGTCGCGCTGTAGTAGGCGTTCGCCCAGCCGTTGCGGCTGAGCGCCCACAGGTTCAGCACCGCCGCGAGCGCCATCACTCCCAGCAGCTCCGGACGCGGAGCGCGCCGCACGAGCGCCTGCGCTCGTGATCGAAGTTGCGCGGAGTCGGCTGTGGCGGCGGCGGGGGCCACCGCGGCCGCGGCGGATGCGCCCGAGTTGGGTTGCGGTGAGTAGCTCATGCGAGAGAGCATCGCCGGCGGTTGTAGGAGCAGCGTGTGAGAAAGCTGAAGATCGCCTAAGCGACCGTGTGGGCCGTCAGTCGATGAGGCGTTTGCCCAATTGGGAGATCGCCAGACGCCACATGATCAGCGCGAACGCCACGAGCACCGCGGCGTGACCGAGGTCGGCCGAGTGCAGGCCGCCGAGCGACGCGTCGCGCACGAGCTGGACGCAGTGGTAGAGCGGGTTCACCTGCGCGACCTGGCGCACGCCGTCCGGCAGCGTGGAGACCGGGAAGAAGGTGCCGGCGACGAGGAACATCGGCGTGAGCACCGCGCTGGTGATGTAGTTGAAGTTGTCGATCGTCTTCGCGATCGCGGCGACCGTCACGCCGAACGCCGCGAAGCCGAAGCCGGTGACGAAGCCGACCAGCGGCACCAGCAGCATCCCCGGCTCGGGCGGGAGCCCGAAGGCGAATCCGACCAGCAGCGGCGCCATCCCATACACGCCCGCGCGCAGAGAGATCCACAGCACCTCCGCTGTGATCAGCTCCTCCACGTCGACCGGCGCCGCGAGCATCGCGTCGTAGGTGCGCTGGAACTGCCAGCGGATGAACGTGTTGAACATGCCGGGGAAGGCCGAGGAGAACAGCACAGCCGTGGCGACTGTCCCAGTCGCGACGTACTGCACGGTCTTGACGTGCCCGATGGTTTTCACGAGCGTCCCGAAACCGAGCCCGAACGCGAGCAGGTAGATCGTGGGCTGCACGACGGAGGAGAACGTCGTCGCCTTCCAGTAGCGGCCGAAGATCGCCACGTCGCGGCTCATCACACCGGCGAGGGCGGCTGGTTCCAGGCGACCCACGCGACGCGCACCGTCCGCGACCGTCTGCCCCGTCTGTACCTCCGCGCTCACTCGATCTCCTCTCCCGTCAGAGCCACGAACGCGTCCTCTAGGTTCGCGGGCCTGCGCACACCCTCGGGCGCCTGTCCGTCCAGCGTCTCGGCGCGCATGATCGCGACCGCGGGTCCGCTGCGCCTGCTCGACCAGTCGTTGGCGCTCGCCAGCTCGCTCACCTCCGCCAGACGGTCGGGCGGCCCATACACTTCCAGCACCTGCTCGCCGGCGTGCGCGCTCACGAGCTCCGCGGGCGTGCCCTGCGCGATGATCCGCCCGGCGGACATCACCGCGACGGTGTCCGCGAGGCGCTCGGCCTCCTCGATGTAGTGGGTGCTCATCAGCACTGTCACTCCCTCGGCGCGCAGACCGTCGATCAGCGTCCAAAGCTCCTGGCGGATCTGGGGGTCGAGGCCCACGGTGGGCTCGTCCAGCAGCACCAGCCGCGGGCGGTGGATCAGCCCGCGCGCGACGAGCAGCCGGCGGCGCATCCCGCCGGAGAGCTCGCGCACGATCGTCTCCGCGCGCGGGACGAGGTTGGCGATCTCCAGCGCCCGCGTGACCGCCGCGTCGCGCTCCGCGCGGGGGACGCGATAGAGGCGCGCGAACACCGTGAGGATCTGCCTGCATGTGAGCTCCACGTCGAGGTTGTCGAGCTGCGGTACGACGCCCATCTCCAGGCGCGACTGCTTGGACTCGCGCGGCAGCTCGTAACCCAACACCGAGATCGCGCCTTCGTCCGCGAGCGTCTGCGCGGTCAGCATCCGCATCGTGGTGGACTTCCCCGCTCCGTTGGGCCCGAGCAGGCCGAAGCACACGCCCGGGGGCACGTCGAGGTCGAGACCGTCGACCGCCACGATCTCTCCGAAGCGCTTGCGCACGCCGTGCAGCGAGATCGCCGACGTGCTCGCGGATCGTGTCGTTGGGTCGTTCCCCGGGGCGGCCATCGCCCGACACTCTACGAGCCTCGACGCCGTCGCCCGGGTTGCACGAAAGGATCAGCAACGATCCCACCTGGGCGAATGTCGATCAGCGCGCCTGCGGTATTGGGACGCCGGTCCATAGCTGGGAGCGCTCAGTTCGGGCAACCTGCCGTAGCTGCACGCCCATGTTCCCGGCCCGAGCGGAGTGAGTAGATGCCATCCACGTCTCCCCAGATCGTCGCGCTCGGTGGTGGCGGCTTCTCGATGGAGAAAGACGGCTCACTGCTGGACGACTACGTGCTCTCGCTGCTGCGCAACCCGCGCCCGAGGGTCTGCTTCCTGCCGACAGCATCGGGCGACGCGGACCACTACGTGGTGCGCTTCTACCGTCGGTTCTCTCCCGGATGCGAGGCGAGTCACGTGTCGCTGTTTCGCCGCGACCAGGGCACCGGGGGCGTCGAGGACGACCTAGCCAGCCACCTGCTCTCGCAGGATCTGATCTACGTAGGCGGAGGCAACGTGCTGAGCATGCTCGGCGCCTGGCGAGCGCACGGCCTCGACGCGATCCTGCGCAAGGCGTGGCGGCGCGGGATCGTGCTGTGCGGGCCATCCGCGGGATCGCTGTGCTGGTTCGAGCAGGCGCTGAGCGCCTTCCACGGCGACCCTCGACCGGTGCGCGGCCTCGGGCTCCTGCCCTACTCGAACTGCGTCCACTACGACGCCGAGCCGGCACGCCGAGCGGAGTATCACCGCGCGGTCGCCGACGGCATGCGCCCCGGGTTTGCGGTGGAGGACGGCGTGGCGCTGCACTTCCACGGCACACTGCTCGAGCGCGCGGTCAGCTCACGCCCCGACGGCAGCGCCTACCACGTGGAAGCGAGCGGCAACGGCGTGCGCGAGACGCCGCTCGAGGTCTCCTACCTCGGCGCGCCCGCACCGCGCGTGGACGCGCCCGCGGCGGAACCGGGGCCCAGCCGCGGGCGCTCCATGTCCGCATCCGGCTCGGCTCGCTCCCCACGTCAGCGGGTCGCCGCGTGAGTGAGCTGCCCGCCGTGCCGATCGACTCGCGGGTGATCTTCGCGATGGGCGGCGGTGGCTTCACGATGGAGCCGAACAACCCGCTGCTGGACGACTACGTGCTGTCGCTGGCGAGGCCGACCGTGCCGCGGATCCTGTTCCTTCCGACGGCCTCCGGCGACACCACCGCGCAGATCAACGCCTTCAAAGCCCGCTTCACCGACCGCAGCTGCGTGCCCGAACACCTGTCGCTGTTTCGCCTGCGCGAGACCACTCGCTCGCTGCAGGAGACGGTCCTCGAGCAGGACATCCTGTACGTGGGCGGCGGCTCGATGCGCAACCTGCTCGCCATCTGGCAGGCGCACGGCCTCGACCAGCTGCTGCTCGAGGCCTGGCGCGCGGGCACCGTCCTCGCGGGCCTGAGCGCCGGAGCGATGTGCTGGTTCCAGGCCGGGGTCACGCGCTCCAGCGGCCCCCCGGAAGCGATCGACGGGCTGGGGCTGCTGGACGGCTCGCTCACGGTCCACGCCGACGGCGAGCCGGAGCGCCTGCCCGTGTGGCTGGCGGGCGTGCGCGACGGCACGCTGCCCGGAGGCTGGGCCCTCGACGACGGTGTGGGGCTGCTGTTCCGTGGACATCGTCTCGAGCGCGCCGTCAGCTCCCGTCCCGGAGCGGGCGCGCAGAGGGTTGACGCGATCGCGGGCGAGCTCGTGCGCAAGCGCCTCGACGTCGAACTCCTTGGCGACGGTCCCTCGAGCGCTCTGGGTGGACACGACGAGGCTGTACAGGAGATGCGGCGCGTACATCGGATGCGTCGTGGGATGGGCCGCGGCGGGGGCTGAACCCCCGAATCTGGCACGGCGGCTCCAGCCCTAGTAAAAACGCCTTCGTTTCGCTACCTTCCAGCGACTGAAGTGCGGTTGCCGTGCTCCGGGCTACGGGAGACACTGATGTCTTTGCCTGGGACGCGCGAAATCCAAGCCGCGTAACAATCACAAATCTGTCGCCATGGATGGGCGACGACCAACTGTCACCTCTGGGGGGTTAGACATGAAGTCGACGATGCAACTTCTACGGCGCGCTGCCGTATCGGCAGCCGCGCTTGCGGCACTGAGCGTGCCCTTGGCGGCCGCCACGGCGCCGGGAATCGCGAGTGCCACCAGCACCGCCAACACGGCGTTGATCAACGAAGAATCCGTCACGACCAGCGACGGGATCACGAAGGGCGAAACGCCGATCAGCCTCGAGCAGTTCGCCGCCGAAAACGCGGGGTTCTCGGTGACCGTCGTCTCGGGATCGGCCTGGGAAGCAATGACGGCTGCCGAATTCGCGAAATACCAGGTGCTGATCGTGGGCGACCCGAACTGCGGCGACACCGCTGTGTCGGCCAACAACAGCGCGGGAACGTGGGCGCCGGTCGTCATGGGCAGCTCGGGCAACCGCGCGCTCGTCGGCACCGACCCTGAGGACCACTACCAGTACGGCGGAGGCGGAGCCTCGCCGACGAACCCGGCCGAACCGGCCACAGCCGGAGCGGAGCATCTGGTGCAGGACGGCATCGCCTTCGCGGGCGCCATCCCCGGCGCGACCGGCGTCTACTACGACACCAGCTGCGACGACTCGGGCCTCGATGTCTCCGTGCTGGATCAGCTGACCACGACGGGCCCAGGGCACTGGACCGAGAACAGCGATCCGCCGTGCGGCGGAAGCGTGCAGCAGATCGCTTCCAACCCCGCGTTCGAAACTGGGCCGACGGCTCTGACCGACGCCGACATCCAGGGCTGGGAGTGCTCGGACCACGTCACGTTCCCCGCCTTCCCGACCGACTGGAACGCGTTGGCCGTGGCGACGGACACGGAAACGAGACCGACGTGCGGCACAGACCCGAGCACCAAAGAAACGGCCTGTGGTCAGGCCTACGTGCTCGTGGCCGGAACCGGCGTGATCGTCAGCTCGCCGAACCTCAGCCTCGAACCCGTCACGCACAGCGACGTCGCAGGCGGCACCCACGCGGTGACGGCGACGGTGGTGCAGGAAACACTCGAGATCCCCTCGGCCCGCGCGGCCGGCGTCCGGCCGATGGCCGGTTCGCTTGAACCCGTCGGCGGCACCGTGGTGAGCTTCGCCGTCACCGGCCAGAACGCCGGCGTGAGCGGAACTTGCACGTATCCGAGCGGCGAAGCCGACCCCGAATGCAAGACCGACGGCGCCGGCAAGGTCGTGTTCACCTACCCCGACACCAACGGCGTGGGCACCGACACGATCAACGCCAGCGTCACGCTGGGAGAATCGGTACAGCACGCCACGGCCCAGGAGACATGGGTCACGGCGCCGGTCGTGGTGACTACCACGCCCCCGCCGGCCGGTGCCGTCCTCGGCACGAAAGAAGTAGTCGCGCCGAAAGGCTCGGCACACGCAGCCGGTGTTCGCGGCTGCGTCGCCCAGACCGGCTACCTCGCGTCGGTTCGGGGCAGCTCGATCGCGTCCGTGACGTTCACGCTCGACGGTCACAAGGTCAAGACGCTGCTCAAGTCGACCCATGGAGCGTTCGCGCTCCGCATCGGCCTGCGCGCGGGCTCCAAGCACCACCTGTCGATCCACGTGGTGTTCACGGCGTCCAGCAAAACGCCGTCCAAAACGATTCACCAGACGCTGGCGCGCTGCGCCGCGCGTACCGTGAGCCCCAGGTTCACCGGCTGAGTCGAGGCAGGAAGGCAGTTGGCGCGGGCAGCGGTCGCAAGCAGCGACCGTCGCCCGCGCCGGTGCCTCACAATCGTGGACAGGAATGAGGGCCCGGCGATGCTGAGACGAACACGAGTGGCGCTCGCGGCATGCGGGCTCGCGTTTGTGCTCTTGCAGGTGGGCATGCCGCTCGCAAACGCAGAAACACCCGCAACGCCACCCACGCAGGCTCCGCCGGAACAACAGCCGGCGCCACCCGCATCCGGCCCACCGGCGGACGTGAGTCTTTCCAACGAGCGAACGCTGACCACGTGGGCGCACCCCGTCGAAAGCGCGCCGATCTACACGAAGCCGGAAGCACACGCGCGGAGGCTTGCGAGCATCCACCTGGAAACCGAGGACGGCTTCCCCGAGGTCTACCTGCTGCTCGCAAGACACACCGACACGCAGGGACAGGTGTGGGTCGAGCTGCGGGTCCCCGGACGCCCGAACGGACGGACCGGATGGGTGCAACGTGAAGATCTGGGCGGCTTTCACGTGACGCACTGGCTGGTGGTGGTGAGCCTGCACAAGCGACAACTCACCGCCTACTACAAAGGGCGCCGGCGCTTCCAGGCGCCGGTCGGCGTCGGCAAGCCGAGCTCCCCCACCCCTCCGGGTCACTTCTGGATCCGCGAGCGCTTTCGCCTCACCAACCGCAGCAACCCCTATTGGCCCTACGCGCTCGGCACGTCGGACTACTCCACGCTGACCGACTGGCCGGGAGGCGGCGTGGTGGGCATCCATGGCGACTTCGGCGAACCGCAGCTGATCCCGGGCGACCCGTCGCACGGCTGCATCCGGATGCGCGACGCGGACATCGCGCGACTCGCGCCGCGACTGACGCTCGGCACGCCCGTCGACATCGTCTGAGCCTGGTCGGCTACATCTCCCGGTCTGGATCGGCGATCCGCTCTATGCCGTCCCTCACGCCGCGCAACACCCGCTCGCGAACTCGCAGCTTGGTCGCAGCATGGGCGGCGGCGTCGACTGTCGTCAGGGCGCCAGCCACCGAGAGCGCGGCTGTCCGCAGCTCGCCCGCCGGGACGACCTGATCGAGGAAGCCGGCCGCGAGCGCCTCGCTGGGCGGGAGGATCGCTCCGGTGACGGTGCAGCGGTCGAAGTAAGGCCGCGTGAGTCGGTGGCGGGCGATCTCGATGCCGAACCACGGGAGCGTGAGACCGATGGCGACCTCGTTGAGGCCGATGCCGTAGTCGCCCTCGACCCCGATCCGGTGGTCGCCGGAGAGCAGCAGGAAGCCGCCCATCGCGATCGCGGCGCCAGGGCATGCCACGACGACTGGCCGCGGGAACGAGAGCATCCGCTCGGCCAGCCCGGCGCCAGCCGCGAGCATCTCCGGCCATCGCTCCATCTCGCAGCGTAGGTCGAAGCCAGCGGAGAACAGCTTGTGGTTGCCCGTCAGGATCACGACCGCCTCGTCGGCCTGGGCTTGATCGAACCGGCTTGCGATGTCGGCGAGCATGCTCGTCGAGAGCGCGTTGACCTTGCCGTCGTCCATCGTGATCGTCGCGATGCCGTCGGAGAGCTCGTAATTCGTGAGAGTTGACATGGCCGGATCATAAGCCGCTCTCGCAGGCGGGCCGACTACCGGCTCGGCCGCGGGGAACGTACGGATTCCCCGCTCACCTGCCGAGCGTACGGTTTGGCCAACACGACGCGAAGCGGAGGCTGAGAGCGATGCCGGCGACGAAGGTCGACTTCAAGCGCGAGTACAGGGATCTCTACAAGGCGGGGCGCGAGCCGGCGTTGGTCGACGTGCCGGAGCTGGCGTTCCTGATGGTCGACGGGCACGGGGACCCGAACACAGCGGCGGAGTACACGCAGGCGATCGAAGCGCTGTACACCGTCTCCTACACGCTCAAGTTCACGATCAAGCGCTCGCCGGGCGGGTTCGACTACGGCGTGATGCCGCTCGAGGGGCTGTGGTGGGTGGAGGACATGACCAGGTTCGACGTCTCGGAGAAGTCCGACTGGGATTGGACGGCGATGATCATGCAGCCCGACGAGGTCATGCAGGATCTCCTCGAGGAGGCGCTCGCGAGCGCGACCGCCAAGAAGTCGCTGCCGGCCGCTGCGAAGCTCCGGCTGGAGCGTTGGCAGGAGGGACCGTCGGCGCAGATCATGCACGTCGGCCCGTACTCGGCGGAGGGCCCGACGATCGAACGGCTGCACGCGTTCATCGCCGAGAGCGGCCGAGGTCTGCGCGGCAAGCATCACGAGATCTACCTCGGCGACCCCCGGCGCACCGCTCCCGAGAAGCTCAAGACCGTGATTCGACAGCCGGTGACGGGCCCGACCTGAGCGCCAGACGGCGAGTTGCAATACTCGACCGATGGCGTTCAACTCCAAGCTCGCCCCGTCGCGCTACGTACCGGCGGACGAGCGCTACGGAGAGATGGTCTACCGCCGCTGCGGACGCAGCGGCCTACGCCTGCCGGCGATCTCCCTGGGGCTGTGGCAGAACTTCGGTGACGACCGCCCGCTGGCCAACAGCCGTGCGATCCTGCGCCGCGCGTTCGACCTCGGCGTGACGCACTTCGACCTGGCGAACAACTACGGGCCGCCGTACGGGAGCGCGGAGATCAACTTCGGGCGGATCTACAGCGAGGACTTCCGCCCCTTCCGCGACGAGATCGTGATCTCGACCAAGGCGGGCTACGACATGTGGCCCGGCCCCTATGGGGAGTGGGGCTCTCGCAAGTACCTGCTCTCGAGCCTCGAGCAGAGCCTCCAGCGGATGCGCCTCGACCACGTGGACATCTTCTATTCGCACCGCTTCGACCCCGACACGCCGCTCGAAGAGACGATGGGAGCGCTCGACACAGCGGTGCAACGAGGGCTCACCCGCTACGTGGGCATCTCCTCCTACGGACCGCAACGCACCCTCGACGCGGTTCGCATCCTGCGTGAGCTCGGCACCCCGCTGCTGATCCACCAGCCGTCCTACTCGCTGGTGAACCGCTGGATCGAGGGCGAGTTGCTCGACGTGCTCGGTCAGGAGGGCGTCGGCGCGATCGTCTTCTCCCCGCTCGCCCAGGGCCTGCTCACCGACCGCTACCTCAACGAGATCCCGAGCGACTCGCGCGTGCGCAGCGGCAACTACTTCTCCGCGGATCTACTCACAGAGGAGAACCTCGCGCGCGTGCGTGCGCTCACCGAGATCGCGTCCGCGCGCGGGCAGTCGCTCGCGCAGATGGCGATCGCGTGGGTGCTGCGCGACGAGCGCGTCACCTCGGCGCTGCTCGGCGCAAGCAGCGTTGAGCAGCTCGAGCAGAACATCGCGGCGCTCTCGCGGCTCGACTTCGATGCGGACGAGCTCACCCAGATCGACCGTCACGCACACGAGGGCGGGATCAATCTGTGGGCACCGCCAGGCGAGGACTGACTGCGATCAATACGCGAGTAGTACGCGAGCTCACACTCGCGTTATGTTCTCGACGTGTCCACCTCACCCGCACCCGCGCGTTACGGTAACCGCGAGCAGGCCGAGGAGCGCTTCGGTGCGCTCGCCCGAGACTACGTGGAGGCGCTGTCCACATCCGACGAGCTCGGCGACGCGGCGCTCGAAGCGCTGGATGCGCTCGGTGAGCGCGGACGACTGGTGCTCGAGCATGCGCTGACGGCCGGCATCGACGCCGCCCCGGACGCGCCGGCTGAGCTGCGCGCGCTGTTCGCGGATCTCGCCTCTCCGCCGTTCGAGGTCGATCTCGCGCGCATCGACCGCGGCGCTCGCGCGCTCGGACGCTGCGGCGTCCCGTATGGAATCGCGACCAAGCAGTCCCTCTACTGGGGCTACTTCAGCGGCTCGGCGGTCAAGCCGTTGGCCTGGACAGGCGAGCTGCGCCAGCCCGAGGCAGCCCTGCGTCGACTCACAGAGACCGGCACCTGGACACTCGCCGTGGTGCGCCCAGGGCAGCTCAGTCGCGATGCGGCCGCATGGCACGCGACGGTGCGGGTGCGGCTGGTTCACGCCCGGGTGCGGCGAGCGCTACGCGCCTCCGGGCGCTGGGACGACACCGCGTGGGGCGCACCGATCAATCAGGCGGACACCGCGATGACGGTGCTCGAGTTCTGCCATCTGCCGCTGCGCATGCTGCGCCTGCTAGGGGTCCGGTTCAGCGCAGAGGAGCTCGACGGCGTCTACGCGCTATGGCGCTACGTCGGCCACCTGATCGGGGTGCCGGCGAACATCAACCCTGACGGCGAGCAGGAGTCCGCTCGACTGCTCGAGCTAATCGAGCTGACGCGTGATCCGCCGGACGAGGATTCGATCGCACTGGTCGCGGCCACGCTCGGCTCGACGCACGTCGGAGCCACGAGTCGGCTCGAGCGCCGCTCGGCGTCGCTGCTGGAAAGCATGGAGCGCGAGCTCGCTTGGCATCACCTGCCCGACAGCCACCTGGAGCGCCTGCGGTTCCCCGCCAGCCGGTCCCGTCGCACCGTTCCTGCGCTGAGGGGCGCGATCCGGATCGGTGAAGCTCTGCGCCGCGCCGTCCCTGCCGCAGAGGCTGGCCTGCGTTTGGCCAACGATCGACTGAACGACCACCTGATCGCGACGCTTCAGTTTCGCGCTGCCCGAACCCGCGGCGGCGCGCGGCGCACCAACCCCACCGAGCGACTGCCAGCGCAGATGCCGGCGGCAGCTGAGGGCAGCTGAGCCCCGCCCAAGTCGGCCCTCTGGCGCGACTCAAGCGACGTACGCGACACCCAGGATGATCTGGGCGAGATCGTCGATGAAGGCCTCGCGGGCAATCGGCGGTTGGTCGAGGACGTAGCGAACGGGCAGGTGCTGAGCCAGCTCGACGATCATCCAGGTGGTCCGGTCGAGGTCGTCGTGGCGCAGCGCGCTTGGCGTCGATGCCAGCGACTGGTAGACCATCTCTCCAACGCGACCCCGGATCGCAGTCGCGGCCTTCTGCTGCTCGAGCGTGGGGATGCGGTCGACGAGCGCCCGCAGCAGTCGCGCCTCAGCTTCGAGGGCGGCGAGCACAGCGTCGATGACCGTATGCGTCCTCGTCGCCGGATCCTCCAATGCGGAGCGACGGAGCACCGGGACGATGCTCTCGGCGAACCGGACTCCGAGCCGCTCGACGACCACGGCGAAGATCTCGTCCTTGCCGGTGAAGTACTGGTACACGCTGCCGGGACTGACACCCGCCGCGGCTGCGATCCGGTTCGTCGACGCGTGCTGATAGCCGACGTCCTCCAGGACGCGGGCCGCCGCATCGACGATCCGCTCCACCATCTCTCGCGAGCGTTGCTGCCGAGGATGCCTGCGACCGGAGCGGCTCATCGCGCACAAGATCGCACGAACGCACGCCTAACGCGAGCTGATACTCGCCTTCAGACGGCGGTCACGGTTCGGCGCGAAGCGTCGCGGCGAAGACACCGTGTGGGCCTGACGCGCTGTCTTCATCCCAAAGGACCACCGCGTCGCCCTTGCGATCGATGCCGGCGCGCGGCGGATGGTCGGAGACTTCACCTGAGACCACGAGTTGCGCAGTGCCGAGACCACCAGCGCTGCCGCTCACGGCGACGATGCTTGCGTTGGCGACGGATTCCGGCTCCCGAGGCATTCCCACGATCAGGTAGGCGCCTGCGTTGTTGGCCACCAGCGTCGAGGGTTCGGGTGCTTCCAGGCCTCGCACGATGGTGGGTCGCGTCAGGCTGGTGCCTGTGGCGGGCAGCGTCGAGGTTTCCAGCCGGTTGCCGAGGAAGCGAGGACGGGACGTCCAGGAGTGATCGAAGAGCACCGTCACCGAGCCATTGCCGTCGGCCACCGCTATCGGCTCATCGCCACCACGAGAGAGCTCCTGGGGAGCGCTCCAATGCTTGCCTGGACGGCGCACCACGGCCCATAGTCCAAACGGCGTGTTCGGTGCAGGATGCTTTGGCGGCTTCGAGAAGGCGGCGAGCACCGTCACGGTCCCGTCGTCGGACAGCGCGATCGCGTTTTCCTCGTAGACCTGTGCGGGAATGTCGCCGAAGCGCATCTCGTGCGGCCGGGAGCAGCGTCCGGCGGCGTTGCAGACGTGCACGAGCGGAGCCTGCGGAGTCGTGCCGACGGTGTCGATAGCCGCGAATTCGCCGCGGTCGTTCAGGGCGAACGGCATCCCTTCGGCCGAGCCGTTCCACCGGCCCATGGTGATCGTTCGCCCCAGGGTTCCGTCCGGACGCAACAGCGCGTAGTGCAGCTGCGAGGAGCGGTCTGACCAGACAGCTGCGACCGGTCCCGTCGGACTCCGCACCAAGTGCGGCAGCCTGACACCGCGTGGCAACAGCGTGTGGGGGCTGGCGAACGAACCCCCACGGCTCGCGCTCGAGATCACCCACGGACCGCTCTTCTGTTCCCAGGCGGCGTAGGCGACCCCCGCCCCCGAGATGGCGAGCTGCAACCCCTCCGGGCTGTCGCTTCCATGAGTGCTCACCACCACCGGCGTGCCGAAGCCCCCGTCGACGGTGCCCGGATCGAGAACGACCTCCGAGCCGCTCCAGGGAGATGCGTGAGGACAAACCATCGCTGCACAGATGCTGGGAGGTGGCCCGTCGAACCAGCCGGCGAGTGTCTGCCCGTCCGCCGCTACCGCGAGCTGGGGGTCGAACGCAGACTGCGAAGCTGGCGCCAACACCTGCGGGCTTCCCCAGGTCGCCGCACTCGAGGCGCCCGAGCGCGCGCCCGCACTCTGCCCCTCGAGGACCATTGCCAGGACGAGGCCGAGCGCGATGACGATTGACGCCAGGCGAGCAGGCACAACGGTCAGTATCGCTCACACCCGCGTGAACACCCTGGCGCCATATTCGAGCTCAATTTCCTCAAGCGTCCGGGGATGCGTCGGACGAATAGTCGCCTGCCAGCGGCTTTCTCTCTATGAGCGCCCAGCCCTCCTTGCCGCCTCGGAAAAGGATTCCTCGCGCACCGATCTGGATCAGCAGTCGCCGGCACTCCTCTGGCTCCGTGCCTGTCACGATCATCAGTCGCTCGAGACTTCGACCGTTCCGGAATCGGTTGTCTTCGAGCATGCGCCTCAGCAGAAGCTTTCTCGGCTGGTCGTGTCGATCCTGTCGCCATTGCTCGAGCCGGCGCGGACCGTAGTAGGCGCTGACAGTCGTGCCCAGAACTCCGAGACTTCCCCCGACGACACCCCCGACAAGACCCGCGACTGCGTCAGACATCGTCTCCTCCTCGTGACTCGCTGGACGATACGCCGGCCACAACGCCACGTCTGAGTTCGAGCAACGACCTCAAACCCAGTGAAAACGGAGAGGGAGGGATTCGAACCCTCGAACGAGGTTACCCCCGTTACGCGATTTCCAGTCGCGCCCGTTCAACCGCTCCGGCACCTCTCCGGGTGCATGTGCGCCGATCGCGAGGACCGACGGCGGCATGACCAAGGCTACGATACCGACGCGTTCCGCGATTGCTAGGCTGCCCGCATGATCCTTGCCGCCAGCGAAGCATTCACGAAGGACGTCGGCCTGATCGCCACGTTCGGCGGCATCGGCGTGGTGGTCAACATCATCGTCGTGTACATCGCCGTGCAGGTTCGCGGAGAGCGCCGCCAGAACCAGGAATACCTGGCCTCGCGCCGCCCGCCCGGCGCCTCCTGACGCGCCGCGACCGCTTGGAAGCGACCGCTTCGCGCTAGATGATGTAGACGGGCGTGCCCACGGGCGTGCGGGCGTACAGATCGATCACGTCCGGGATGCGCATCCGCACGCAGCCGTGCGAGGCGTCGTGGCCGATCGAGGAGTACTCGCTCGGGTCGATCCCGTGGATGCCCGCGCCGCCTTCGAAGGACATGAAGCGCGCCTTCAACGGGTCCCCCGGCCCGGGCGGCACGACGGTGCCCGCCAGCGAGCCCGCCCACGCTTTCTTGGGCACGTACCACGGCGGGTTGACCTGCTTCCATTCGATGTGGTGCAGGCCGGCCGGCGTTTCCAGGCCTTCCATGCCAACCGCGATTTCGTAAGTCCTCGCGAGCTTCAGGTGGCTGTAGAGCTTCAGCCGGAACGTCGCGCGGTCGACCACGATGTACGCGGGGTACTTCGCCGCCAGCTCCGCGGTGGTCACCTTCGGCTGCACCTTGAGGGTGGGCACTGCGACGGTGCGGCTCGTCGTCGCCCCCACGAGCGCCGACTCGATGCGCCCCCCAAGCTTCGTGCTGTCCACGGTCAGCCCCGTCTGGCCGCGCACATCGCTCAGCCCGCTCGCCGTCGGCTGCACGGTGGCGTCGCGCGGCGGGCGGTTGACCGCGGCTCGCACCTTCGCGGTGAGGGCGCGCACGGCCGCGTGGGAGTAGCTGATCACGAGTGGGACTTCGTGCTTGACGCTGCCGCCGAACACTCCACGCGCGGCCCGGGAGAGGAACGATCCTCCGCGACTCGCGCTCACCGCCTGGGCGACCATGTTGGAGACGTCCACCCGCACGCCCGCCTGACGCCCTTCGAGCGTCCAGCTGTGCGCGCCCGAGCGGACCGTCAGTCGTCCCTGCAGCGGCGCAACGAGGTCGCGTTCCACCTTCTGTCGAGCGGCCGTCGCGTGCAGGCCGCCCACCGCCACCCCGTCGATGCGCACGCCGTTGGCGATCACGTCCCTGCGCGAGTGGTCGTAGAGGTACGCGCCGCCCACCAGCAGCACGAGCACGATCGCCAAGCCGAGGGCCACGATCGGAAGCACCCGCCTGCCACGCGCCGCAGCGCCAACGTCTACCGAAGCTGCGCCCATCAGGACCTCACGAGCTTTCCGAATTCGAACACCGGCCCAGTCGAGTGTACCGGCCGTCAAAGCCGTGCACGCCGTCTTGCGAGGCGCACCCACGACGCAGGACAACTGCGGCCAGTGTGTAACTTTGCTTGACACGACTGCGTATCGCTGTAAAGTGCGGCGCGAAACGGCCGTGCCCCAACAGAGGAGGTCGCCAGCCCATGTCCACACCCGCAGCAGCCAGCGCACAACCCGCCGCCGTCCAATCGCTTGGCGCCGATGCTGAGCCCACGGACGCGGTCTGGCGCGACCCGAAGCGCTACGCGTGGCTGCTCGGCCTGGTCGTGCCCACGCTTCCGTTCCTCTCCTGGGGCCTCGTCGAACTCACAGGCCTGGGCGTGTTCTGGTTCTACGGACCGGTGCTCATCTTCGGCATCTTCCCGCTGCTCGACCTCGCGATCGGCGCTGACGCCAGCAACCCCCCCGACAGCGTCATCAAGTGGCTCGAACAGGACCGCTACTACCGCTGGTGCACCTACCTCTACATCCCAATCCAGTACGCCGGCCTGGTCTTCGCCTGCTGGATGTGGTCCCGCGGCAACCTGTCCACGCTCGAGAACGTCGGGCTGGCGCTGACCGTCGCGATGGTCAGCGGCGTGGCGATCAACACCGCGCACGAGCTCGGACACAAGCGCGACTCGCTCGAGCGCTGGCTGAGCAAGGTGGCGCTCGCCCAGAGCGGGTACGGGCACTTCTTCATCGAGCACAACCGCGGCCACCACGTGCGCGTCGCCACGCCCGAGGACCCCGCCAGCGCCCGCCTCGGCGAGAGCTTCTACCGCTTCCTGCCGCGCACCATCCTCGGCAGCCTGCGCTCGGCGTGGGAGCTCGAACGGGTGCGCCTGCGCCGTGTCGGCACCTCAATGCTGAGCCCCCGGAACGACATCCTCAACGCGTGGGGCATGACGGTCGTCCTGTTCGGCGCGCTCGTCGCGA
The DNA here is from genome assembly GCA_964588985.1 of uncultured Solirubrobacteraceae bacterium. Taxonomy (GTDB): domain Bacteria; phylum Actinomycetota; class Thermoleophilia; order Solirubrobacterales; family Solirubrobacteraceae; genus Palsa-744. Next base: position 291,921 of record CAZPQW010000001.1, on the reverse strand, counting down.
TCTTCGGCGTGGTCGTCCTGCCCTACCTGCTGATCCAGGCGGTGTTCGGCTTCTCGCTGCTGGAGGTCGTCAACTACCTCGAGCACTACGGCCTGATGCGCCAGAAGCGCGAGGACGGGCGCTACGAGCGGACGCGCCCAGAGCACAGCTGGAACAGCAACAGCGCCGCCTCCAACGTGCTGCTCTACCACCTCCAGCGCCACTCCGACCACCACGCCAACCCCATCCGCCGCTACCAGGCGTTGCGCCACGTCGATGACGCTCCGCAGCTGCCCACCGGCTACGCGGGCATGATCGTGCTCGCGATCGTCCCGCCCCTGTGGCGAGTGGTGATGGACCATCGCGTGCTCGAGCACTACCGGGGTCAGCTGGAGCTGGCGAACATCAGGCCGGGCCTGCGCGAGAGGACGTTGAGCCGCTACCGGGCGGCGGCATGAGCAGCTACCGCTGCCCCGCCTGCGACTACCTCTACGACGAGGAGCGCGGGCACCCGCGCGAGGGTTTCCCGCCCGGCACGCCGTGGAGCGAGGTACCCGACGACTGGGCCTGCCCGGACTGCGGGGTGCGCGACAAGGTGGACTTCGAGCGCGACGGGCCGGAGTCGTGACGCCGGGAGCGCCGGGCGCCGCTACGGTTGAGCGCGTGCCGGCCGTCAAGCAGCGTCAGCCCTACTCCGTCGCCGCCCGCGAGCTGCTGCGCAACACGCTGCTCGACGCCGCCTGCCACGAGCTGCAGACACGCCGCTGGGCCGACATCACGATGGCGGACATCGCGCTCGCCGCGGGGGTCAGCCGCCAGACCCTCTACAAGGAGTTCGGCTCGCGGGAGGAGTTCTCGCAGCTGCTGCTGATGCGCGAGGCGACCAGCTTCCTCGCGTCCGTCGAAGACGCGGTCACCAACAATCTCGACGATCCCGCCGCTGCGCTCGCAGCCGCGTTCGACGTCTTCCTCACCGCCGCCGCGGAGAACCCGCTCGTACGCACGATCGTTCACGGCGAAGGCGCGGAGGAGCTGCTCGCGCTGTTCACCACGCAGGGCAAGCCGATCGTGGAGAGCACCTCCGAGCGTCTCACCGCGGTCATGCTCGACGGCTGGCCCGGCGTGGAGCCCGCAGGCGCACAGTTGCTCAGCGAGTGCCTCGTGCGCCTCGCGATCAGCTACGCCGCGCTGCCCAAGGGCCCCGCCAGCATGACCGCCGCATCGATCTCAGAACTGCTCGGCCCTTACATCGAGCAGCTGCTCACAACTGACGAACGCTCCTAGGAACTACAGCTAGACGCCCCCGCTTCTCACTGCGGCCTCCGCTTCGTGGGCCGCGGTCCGCGCTCGCCGGTACTCGTTGACGACGATCTCGGTGAGCTCGTCGACCGAGGTGTCAGCGGTCGGCTTGTCGAGCGCGATGGCGCCGTCCTGGATCATGCTCACGCGGTCGCAAGCCTCGAGCACGTGGACGTAGTTGTGGAGGATCATGATGATCGAGACCTTCCCCTCCGCCTTCAGGCGCGCCACGAGGTCGAGGATCATCGCGCCCTCCTTGGCTCCCATCGCCGCGAGCGGCTCGTCGAGCAGGATGATGTCCGCGTCGGAGTTCACCGTGCGCGCCACCGCGATCGCCTGGCGCTGGCCGCCGGACAGCCTGGCCACCGATACGTCGATCCGCGGAATGTTGATCCCGATCTCGTCCAGAGCCTTGCGCGCTTCGCGCTTCATCTGACGGTTCGCCAGCAGCGGGATCGGCCGGTGGACGCGCTCCTTGCGCAAGAAAAGGTTGTGGTAGACCGACAGTTCGTCGATCAGCGCGAGGTCCTGGTAGACGGTCTCGATGCCATGTGCGCGGGCGTCGTCGACGCTCTTAGGCTCGTACGGCTGCCCGTGCAGGAACATCTTGCCCCCGTCCTGCTTCTGAAATCCGCACAGGATCTTGATCAGCGTCGACTTGCCCGCGCCGTTGTCGCCGAGCAGGCCCAGCACCTCTCCCTTTTTCAGGTGCAGGCTCACGTCGCGCAGCGCCGTGACCGGGCCGAAGCGCTTGGAGATGTGCTCGACGCGCAGCACATCGTCCGGCGCCGATGCCGGGCCGACTATTCCAGGAGTGGATGCCTGCACGTCAGCCACTCCCGTGCCCCCTGCGCACTCGACCGACGTACACGTTCGCTGTCATCGCCGCAACGATCGCCAGGCCGATGTAGAACAGCAGATAGTTCGCATTGACTCCTTGCAGGATCAAGCCGTCTTCGAGGACCCCCAGGAACAGCGCGCCGATGAGGGCGCCGACGACAGTACCCGAGCCTCCCGCCAGCAACGTGCCACCGATCACCGCCGCGGCGATCGCGAGCAGGAGGATCTTGTTGGGGCCCGAGGGGTCCGGCTGGATCGTCTGCGAGCGGACCGCCTCGAAGATCCCGACGAGACCCGCGGTCAGCGAACAGAGCACGAAGTTGCGGATCGTCACCAGCTTGACCTTGACCCCCGCCTCAGCGGCGCCGAGCTTGTTCGATCCGATCGCCACCGTGTACAGGCCCCAGCGACTGAAGGTCAGCGCGACCTGCAGCACGATCACTATCGCAACCGCCCAGATCAGCTCAGAGTAGACCCCGCCGCCGAAGATTTTCGCGAACGTGCTGATGTGGTTGACCGTTTCGGGCAGCACAATGCTATGGCCATTGACCACGTGGTGAACCTGCACGGTCGTCTGATGGATCTGCGCCCCAGGCGTCGACTGGGGTTGCCCGTGCGAGATGATCAGGCTGAGCCCCTCGAAGGTGAACAGCATCCCCAGCGTGGTCACGAACGAGCTCACTCCGACGATCGAGACGAACGCACCGTTGGCCAATCCGACCACCATGCACACCAACAGCGCCAGGATCACCGACGGCGCCAGACCCAGGCCGGCGGTGTCCAGCTTGTAGAAGACGATCGGGGCGAACATGTACATCGCCCCGATCGACAGGTCGATCTCCCCGAGAATCATCACGAACACCTCGCCCGCGGCGAGGATCGCGAACGGCGCAAAGTACGGCAGCACCGTCTTGAAGTTCGCACCCGTCAGGAAGGTGCTCGTGTTGATCGAGAAGTAGACCGCGACGACGATCGTGACGACGATGATGCTGCCCTCGCGCAGCGAGAGCAGACGCTCAAGCACCCGCTTCCCGGGCGATGCCGTGTGGGGCCCCGCGACTGCCTTCCCTGCCCCGCCCGAGGGCGGGGAGGGAGCAGCCGGGTCCTCTGCCACGCTGGCCATCGCCTACTACTGAGCGATCAGGCGATCGCCGCGACCGACGAGGAGGTTCCCTCGTAGCGGGATTTCGTTTTGACGTACGGGTCCACGGTGGTCTTGTCGAGGAACTTCAGGCCGGTGTCCGTTTCGGCCAGTCCGGTCAGCGTGCCCGATACCTTGTACATGTACAGCTGCAGGATCGGGATGAACCCCTGCAGATAAGGCTGCTGGTCGATCGTGAATTCGATGTTGCCTTCCTGCAGCAGCTTCTGGGTCTGTTCGGTGAGGTCGAACCCACCCGCCTTGACGCCTTTGGCCGCCAAGCCAAGCTTCTGCATCACTTTGGCGAGGCTTTCGGTACTGCCACCGTCGACCGCGTACATTCCCTTCGCGTTCTTGTGCCCGAGATACCAGGCTTCGATCGCCGGCTGCTCCTGCGCCACCGCGGCGCCGGTCGCGACCGTCTTCGCGGTAATCGGCTTGCCTGAGTCCTTGATCGCCTTTTCGGCGCCTTCGATGCGCGGCTGCAGATTCGCCGAGCCCGGAGTCGCGATGAACAGCCCCACTTCACCTGAGCCGACGGCCGCGACGATCCTCTTGCCCATTTCTTCGCCGGCCTTGAACAGGTCCTGGCCGATGTAGGCAAGCCGACCGTTGCCGACCGCATCCGCGTTGTAGGCGACCACCGGTATGCCCGCCTTGATAGCCGCTTCGACCGGTGCGTTGAACGCGTGCAGGTCGATCAGCGCGACCGCGATGCCGTCGGCGCCACTCGTCACGGCGCTGTTGAGAGCGTTGACCATCTGGCTGACGTTGCTGTTTTCCGAGCCCGTCCACTGGTATTCACATCCCAGCAGCTTGCACGCGTCCGCCGCCCCGTACTGCGTGGGAGTGAAGAACGGGTTCGTCGTCACGTGGTTGACGAACACGAATTTGTATTTCTTGCTCGAGCCGAACACGCCCGATGCACCACCGCCACCGCCACCGCCACTGGCGTTGGTGGAACTCGCGCCCCCCGAGCCACATGCGCTGAGGATGGTGCTCACCGAGCCCGCGGCCACACCTGTCAATGCGGTTCGACGCAGGAACGAGCGCCGGTCGATCTCGGGCCAGGCGAATCGTGACCCATCGGATTGCCGCAGGCTATCCCCCACATCCTGCGGATGGTCGATCTCAGACATCGGAGCCTCCTCTATTCGAGTGGCCGTGACTAATCGTCACAGCGTCACTGCTACCTTCTCCCCTGTTGCGGCCGGAGTCAATGGTCAGTTCTGCGGAAACTCCGCGTTCAGACTGCGGAAAACCCGCAGACCGTCCGGAGCGTTCATATCCACGCGTAGCCCTCACTGCGTGTGGGTATACCCTCGGACGATGGCTGGGAAACCCGCCGCCGCGCCCTCCGCCGGCCCAAGGGAACAAAGCGAGCGCGACACGGCGGGCGAAAGCGCGCAGCCGGGTGAGCGTTTGGGGCCGCTCGAGCTCGAGCGGCTGAGCAAAGACGACGGCCGCGCGCTGCTTCTCTACACCTCTGTCCGGCCGCCGCGCACGTGAGCGAGCTGCGCTTCAACGAGCTGCGCGGCGAGCAGGTCGACTACGCGATCCATCGCCAGGATCGCACCTTCCTGCCCTCGCGCGACCGCTGTCCCCTGTGCCCCACCAAGCCCGGTGACCCGCCCACGGAGATTCCGCGAGGGACATTCGAGATCGCTGTGTTCGACAACCGCTTCCCCGCGTTCGAGGCGCCGCACGGCGCCGCCGAGGTGGTCGTCTACACCGCCGAGCACGACGAGTCGTTCGGAACGCTCGCACCGGAGCGCGCCGAGGCGCTGATGTGGGTGTGGCGTCACCGCTACGAAGAGCTCGGAGCGCGCGCGGACATCGACTACGTGTTCATCTTCGAGAACCGCGGCGTGGAGGTGGGCGTGACGCTTCACCATCCGCACGGGCAGATCTACGGCTACCCGTTGCTGCCTCCGGCGCCCGCGCTCGAGCTCGCCGCGGACGCTCGTCTCGGCGGTTGCGCACCCTGCACGCTGCTCGAGCGAGAGCTGCACGACGGGCGGAGGGTGCTGTTCGAGAGCGAGCGCGTGGTCGCGTACATCCCCCACGCAGCACGCTGGCCGTACGAAGCGCACATCGTCATGCGCGAGCATCGCCCGAGCCTCTCCGACTGCGACGGGGAGGATCTGCGCGCGCTCGCCGCGGGTCTGCAGAAGCTCGTACTCGGCTACGACGCCCTGTTCGATCGGCCGTTCCCATACGTGATGGCCGTCCACCAGGCGCCCACCGCGCCGCCCGCGGGACGCGGCCACCTGCATGTGGAGTTCTATCCGCCGCTGCGCACCGCGGAGAAGCTCAAGTACCTCGCCGGCTCCGAGCAGGGCGCCGGCACGTTCATCTCCGACGTACTTCCGGAGGAGTCTGCCGCGACGCTCCGCGAGGCGATCGCCAGTGGCGCTTAGAACCTGCAGCGCGTTCGCCCCCGGGCGCGTGAACCTGATCGGCGAGCACACCGACTACAACCAGGGCCTCGCGTTGCCGTTCGCGATCGCCGACGGCATCGCCGTCCGCGGAGAGGCCCGTCAGGATCGCCGCATCCTCGCCCACGCACGCGACCTGGACGAGCGCGACGAGCTCTCGCTCGAGGAGCCCGCTGCTCACGCGCAGGGGTGGCGCGCGTATCTCAGAGGTGTCGTGGCGGAGCTCGGACGTGCCGGAGTCCCGCTCGGCGGCGCGACGCTCGAGATCGGCGGCGAGGTGCCACGAGGCGCGGGGCTCTCGTCTTCCGCGGCGCTTGAGGTCGCGCTCTGTCTCGCGCTGACCGAGCTCGGCTGCGGGAATGGCGAACCGGCCGAATCGGATGGCAGGATCGGGCGTCTGAATCGGCTGGAGATAGCCCAGCTGTGCTCGCGCGTGGAGAACGACTGGGTGGGCGCTCAGACCGGCCTGCTCGACCAGCTGGCCTGCCTCCACGGCGCACCCGACAGCGCGCTGCTGATCGACTTCCGCACGCTCGACGTCGAGCCCGTGCCACTCCCGCTCGACGGCTGGCATCTGGTCGTGCTGAGCTCCGGCGAGCGACACGCTCACGCCAGCTCCGGCTACAACGAGCGCAGGGCCGAGTGCGTCCGCGCCTGCGTGATGCTGGGGGTCGAATCGCTGCGCGACGCCTCCACCGAGCAGGCCGCGCGACTACCACCCCCGCTCGACCGCCGCGCGATCCACGTGATCGAGGAGAACGAGCGCGTGCGCGAGACTGTCACGGCCCTGCAAGCTGACGACCTGCCTGCGGTCGGACGACTCCTGAGCGCCTCCCACGCGAGCCTGCGCGACCTATACGAGGTCTCCACCCCCGCGGTCGAGGCAACCGTCGAGCGCCTGATGCAGGCGGGCGCAGCGGGGGCGCGGGTGGTCGGCGGAGGCTTCGGGGGGAGTGTCCTCGCGCTGTTCGCGCCTGGTGTGGCTTGGCCAGACGAAGCGCACGAGGTGCACCCCGGCGCGGGCGCGCACCTGCTCGCGGGCTGAGCGGACAGCAGCCTTCAGAGACGCGCCGCCACCAACGCGCACGCGGTGACGACGGTCGCGAGCGACAGCGCCGCGAGCGCGCCGTCCAGTGGAGCCAGCAGGCCAGCCACGGACAGCGGCTCGGTGACACCGTCGCTGAGCGTACGCACCCCCTCGACGCTGAGCGTGCGTCTGCGCAGCTCGCGCGCGGGAGAGCTCAGCCGCCGCTGGGCGACGCTCATCGCGGTGCAGCCGGCAGCGATCAGCAGCCCCGGCAGCGCGATCTCCTGCGCGTTGACGAAGTAGCCGGTGAAGGCCGGGAAGCCGCCCCAGCCGACCGCGAACCACAGGTCGCTGTGGAAGCGGCCACCGACCAGCTCGAGGTTGTAGGCAGGCAGGAACGCGCCGCCCACGAGCACGAGCGGCGCGAGCCACGGAGAGACCACGATCACGCCGCCCACACCGATCGCGACCGCCCCGAGCAGGCTCAACGCGGCCAGCACACCCAGCGTGCGATCGGAGAAGCCGGTTCGCAGCGGACGGTCGTGGCGCTCGTCCAGAGCGTGCGCCGCCACGCCCACCGCGAGCGCGAACGCGGCGAGACCCCAAAGCAGGCGATCCACGTGCAGCTTCGGCGCGACGGCCGCACCGAGCGCGAAGTAGCTGAGGTGCCAGGCGGTGTAGGGCGGGTGAAGCAGCGTGAGCAGCTCGCTCGCGCGTCCCCGCCCGAGCGCGTAGAACGCCGGGCGCTCAGGCCCCGCGCGCATCGCCGCGCTTGCTCGCGCTCATCACCACGCCGCCGCCCAGGCTCATCCGGCGTACGCGCACGTCCTCGAGGCCCGCGTCCTGCCAGTAGGCCACGAGCCGCTCGATCGGATGGCGCTCGTAGAAGCCGCGGATGCTCGGGCCGAGGAAGCGGCCCACCTCCATCCACTCGCGCGACGCGAGCCGTCCGAGAACCGGCAGCCCCACCGCGGTGTAGAAGCGCCACGCCCAGCGCGCCGGAACGAGCGGCGGCACGCCGAACTCCAGCGAGGCGATGCGTGCGCCTGGGCGCAGCACCCGAGCGAGCTCGCTGATGGTCGCGCGCGGGTCCTCGACGTAGCGCAGCAGGTAGGTGACGGTGAGCGCGTCGAAGCTCTCGTCGGGAAACGGCAGCGCCTCGGCTTCGCCTTCGACCAGCTCCACGCGCGGGTCGTTCGCGAAACGCGCGCGGGCGGCGCCGAGCATCTCCGCGCTCTGGTCGATCCCCACGACCGTGCACTCGCCGCAGCGCCTCAGCAGCTCCGCCGTGACCATCCCCGTGCCGGTGGCGACGTCGAGCACGCGCTGACCTGGCTTCGGCGAGATCTCGTCCACCAACGCGCGCCGCCAGCGCGGGTCCTGCCAGAAGCTGAGCGCGGCCGACAGCGCGTCGTATCTCCGCGGCAGGCCGCTGAAGAGCTCGAGCGCCTCGCGCTTGCGGGGAGATGCGGCGTTGGTGGCGCCGCTGGACTTGGACATGCTCATCGTGTTCGCCGATCTGAGAGGCTATCGGTGAATGCCAACAGTGATGCTCATCACCGGCGCGTCCAGCGGGATCGGCGAAGCCACGGCGAAGCGGCTCGCACGCGAGCCCGGCGCTGCGCTCGTGCTGGTCGCCCGCCGCGAGGAGCGCCTGCGCGCGCTGGCGGCGTCGCTCGGCGAGGAGCGCGTGAGCTTCGTCGCGGTGGACCTGCTCGACGAGGACGCCCCCGAGCGCATCCGCGAGCACGTACAGGAGCGCCACGGGCGCCTCGACCTGCTCGTCAACAACGCCGGCGCGGCGTGGCGCGCGACGTTCGCCGACGGCGGCTACGAGAACGTGCGACGCACGATGGCGATCAACTTCGACGCGCAGATACGCCTCACCGAGGCGCTCCTGCCGCTGCTGCGCTCGAGCGCGCCGAGCGCGATCGTGAACGTTTCCTCCACCGCCGGGCGCGTCTCGCGGGCGGGCTCCGGCGCGTACAGCGCGTCGAAGTTCGCGCTCGCGGGCTGGTCGGACGCGCTGTGGGCCGAGGAGCGCCCCAACGGTGTGCACGTCGGCCTGGTGCTGCCGGGCTTCATCTCCACGGAGGGCTTCCCGCAGTCGGAGCTCACGTCCAAGCCGTGGACACGCTGGGCCGTGTCCACGCCCGAGAAGGGCGCCGAGGCGATCTACGAGGCGGGCATCGGGCGCAAGGCCGAGCGCTACGTGCCGCGCGCGTACGAGCTCGCGGCCGCGCTGCGCGTGCTCGCGCCCGGGCTGGTGCGCCGTGTGATGGGCGGCGGCGCGGCGAAGGCGATGACGACCACCACCGGCCCCGACATGGCCGACCGGCGCAACGGCACCGGCAGCGTCCCGCGGGTCTAAGCTCCTCGTATCGCTCAGAAGGCGCTCGTCACAGGAGCAACGGGGTTCATCGGCACTCGCCTCACCGAGGCGCTGCTCGACGCGGGGAAGGACGTGCGCTGTCTAGTGCGCAACCCGGACCGCGCACGCGGTCTCGAACACGAGCGCTGCGAGATCCGCCGGGGCGACGTGATGGACGCCGCGAGCCTGGAGGGCCTTGGCGAGGGGATCGACGTGGCGTACTTCCTCGTGCACGCGATGGCCGGCGGCGCGGGCTTCGAGGAGCGCGAGCTCAAGGGAGCGACGAACTTCGCGCGCGCGATGAAGCGCGACGGCGTGAAGCAGATCGTCTACCTCGGCGGCCTCGGCGACGAGAGCGTCTCCAAGCACCTGCAGAGCCGCCACCGGACCGCGCTCGCGCTCGCCGCCGACGGACCGCCGCTCACCTATTTCAGGGCCGCGATGGTCGTCGGCGCGCGCAGCGAGTCCTACCGCACGCTGCGCTACCTCGTGAAACGGCTGCCCGTGATGATCGCCCCCAGCTGGCTGAAGATCTCCACCCAGCCGATCGCGATCGACGACGTGATCGAGTATCTCCGCCTCGCTCCGGACGTGCCGCAGTCGCTCGGGCGCGAGGTCCAGATCGGCGGCCCGGACGTGCTCGGCTACGGCGAGATGCTCGACCGGATGGCCATCGCGATGGGCGTGCGCGTGCGCCCCAAGCTGCCCGTCCCGTTCATCACCCCTTGGCTCTCGGCGCTGTGGCTCGGCCTGGTCACGCCTGTGGACGTGAACGTCGCACGCCCGCTCGTCGAGGGCCTCACCACCGAGACGATCGTCACCGACCCCTCGGGCGCGGCGCCGTTCGGGATCGTGCCGATGTCCTTCGACGAGGCTCTCCGGAGAGCCCTCGCCGAGTGAGCGGCGCCCTGGTGCTGTTCACGCGCGACCTGCGCGTGCGCGACCAGCCGGCGCTGGCGACCGCGGTGCGCGAGTACGACGTGGTGGTGCCCGCGTTCGTGCTCGACCGCGAGCTGCTGCGCGGGCCGTGCGGCTCGCCCAACCGGCTCGCGTTCCTGCTCGACTGCCTGGGCGATCTGGACGACTCGCTGGCCGTGCGCGGCGCGCGTCTGCTCGTGCGCCGCGGCGATGTCGTCGAGCAGGCCCTGCGTCTCGTGCGCGAGCTCGACCTGTCGGCGATCTGCGTGAGCGAGGACGTCACTCCGTACGCACGACGAAGGCATGCCCGCCTCGCGGCTGGCTGCGAGCACGCACGCGTCGCGCTGCGCACGTTTCCTGGCGTGACGGTCGTGCCGGCGGGCGAGCTCGTGCCGAGCGGCGGCGATCACTATCGCGTCTTTACCCCGTACTGGCGCGTGTGGAGCGAAGCACAGCTTCGTCCGAAAGCGTCCACGCCGCACCGCATCCCAGTCCCGCACAGCCTGCAGGATGCGCCGCCTCCTCCTGCACTCGAGAACCTGACACGCGAGCCGCCCTCTCCGGTGCTGGCAAAGGGCGGCGAGAGCGCCGGGCGCAAGCAGCTCACGAGCTGGCTGCGCGGTGGGCTGTCCGGCTACGAGCAGGGCCACGACGACCTCGCGGGCGCGAGCACGTCGCGTCTGAGCACGTACCTGCACTTCGGCTGCCTGTCGGCGCGCACCGTGCTCGAGCGTGCGTCGTCCTGCGCTCACGCGCACGCGCCATCCACGGAGGGCTTCGCCCGCCAGCTTTGCTGGCGCGACTTCCACCACCAGGTGCTCGCCGCCCGTCCGGACATGACACATGCCGACTACCGACCGCGCGGAGACCGATGGCGGATCGACGCGCACGCGAGCGAAGCATGGCGCGCCGGGCTTACGGGCTATCCGATCGTGGACGCGGGCATGCGCCAGCTCGCGCGCGAGGGGTTCATGCACAACCGTGCGCGCATGATCGTCGCGTCATTCCTCACGAAGACCCTCTACCTCGACTGGCGTATCGGCGCCGCGCACTTCGCGCGGCTGCTCGTGGACGCCGACGTGGCGAACAACGTCGGAAATTGGCAGTGGGTCGCGGGCACTGGCAACGACACGCGCCCCAACCGCGTGCTCAACCCGTTGCGCCAGGCCAAGCGCTTCGATCCTCGCGGCGACTACGTGCGCCGCTACGTGCCGGAGCTGGAGGCGATCGCGGGCGCCGCTGTCCACGAGCCGTGGCTGCTGCCTCGTCGCTGCTCTCCGCGCGACTATCCCGCGCCGATCGTCGACCCGGCGGCCGGCGCGATGCGGCCGAGCGCTCGGAGCTAGGGCTCGAGCGCGCCCGCGTAGAGCGCGAACACGCCGCCCTGCGGATCCTGCACGACCGCGATCTTCGCGATCTGGATGTCGATCGGGCCGGCCAACTTGGAGCCGCCGAGCTCCTGCACCTTGGCGAGCGCCGCGTCGATGTCCTCGGCGCCGAAGTAAACGAGCCAGCTGGGCGGAGTGCCGGGCGCGAGCTCGCGCATGCCGCCGTTGTTCGCACTCGCGTTTTTGATCGACAGGTAGCGATCCGCCATGCCTTCGAACGGGGCGACGTCCCAGCCGAAGAGGTCGCCGTAGAAGGACGCGGAGGCGTCGAGGTCGGGGGACTGCAGCTCGTTCCACACGAGCGCGCCGGGGGCGTTCACGAGCGCGGCGCCGGGTCGCGCGCGCGGCTCCCACACCAGGAAGTACGCCCCCTGCGGGTCCTGGATGACCGCCATGCGACCGGCGTCCAACACGTCGAAGGCGGGGGTGTGCGCCGAGCCGCCGAGCTCTTTCGCGCGCTCGAGGACCGCGTCGGCGCTACCGACCGAGATGTAGGAGTTCCAGATCGCGGGCATACCCGCGTCGCGCTGCTGCTGGGGTTGCGGGGAGATCGCGGCGACCGTCTTGCCGTCTACCTGCATCATCGAGTAGACCGACTCGCCGACCGGCATGTCGACCGCGCTCCAGCCAAACAGCGCGGTGTAGAACGCCTTCGCGGCGGCCTGGTCGGGGGCGCTCAGGTCGGTCCAGCAGAACGTTCCCGGTGTGTACTCGCTTCGCTCGCCCATCGCTGAGCGCGACAGTAGCGCATTCCGAGCGGCCGTCTTCTTCCGGGCGCTAGATTCCTCGGATGGCTCGCGAGATCCCGATCAGGGAGGAGAAGATCCGGCTCGGTCAGCTGCTCAAGCTCGCCGGACTGATCGACAGCGGCAGCGAGGCCAAGGCGCTGCTCGCGACCGAGCCCGTGTGGGTCAACGGCGAGCGCGAGGACAGACGCGGGCGCCAGCTCGCTCGCGGCGACACGGTGCGCGTGGGCGATGAGGAGCTGCTCGTGACCGCTGTCAGCTGACGTGCGCGACGATCACAGGCGAGCGCGTAGGGACGGCGCTGCCGCCTCGCGGCTCGGAGGTGACCATGACCACCTTCACGCCGGCGATCGCTCCGGGCACGCCGACGGTGGCGTCGCCTGCGCGGCTGACGGTGAACAGCGCGTTCGTGGGCTGCGGCGGTCCGCTGCGCTGAATCCACACCTCATACACGCGGCCGGGCGTCGTCTGCGGCATGCGGGCGATGTTCAGTTCGGCGTGACCGTCGCTCACCCGCAACGTCGCGCTCGCGCGCGGGGCGAGCACTTCGGCCTGAATCGTGCGCGTAGCGCCGCCGCCTCCTCCCGGAGCAAGCGCAATCGCGAGAACCACCGCGACGACCGCCGCCACGCCGACACCGGCGAGCGCCGGGCGCCATCCGAGCCACGACCGTGACGGCTTGCGTCCGGTCCTTGCTCCGCCTGATGTGGCCGGGCCCCCGTGCAGGCTGACCTCCTGTCGCACGGTGGCGAGCACCCTCTGCTTGAGCTCCGTGGGCGCCTGCACCTGGGGGGCTGCGGCGGGCAGCGTCGACACGATCGTCTGCAGCGCGGCCACTTCCTCGCGGCAGACCGCGCACGTCGCGAGGTGGGCCTTGAACGTCTCGACCTCCTGGTCGGTGAGCGATCCGAGCACGTATGGCGCGGCGTCCACGCCGCAGCCGTCCATGTGGATGTCGATCTCGTCGGGGCTCATCGCGCCGCCTCCGCCGGGTCGCCGAGCGTGATGCGCATCTTCGAAAGACCGAGACGCATGCGGCCCTTGATCGTTCCCACCGGCGTGTCGAGCATCGACGCGATCTGGACGTGTGTGAGACCGCCGAAGTAAGCGAGCTCGATCACCCGGCTCTGCTCCCCGGGCAGTTGCTCGAGCGCGTCGCGGACCTGGCGCGCCTCCTCGCGGCGCGCGAACTCCAGGTCTGTGCGCTCGGGCGAGGCGACTCGCTCCTCAAGTCCCTCTTCGTCGACGATCCCGCGCTCGCGCACTGCGCGTCTGCGCAACGCGTCGATCGCGCGGTTGTGCACGATGCCGAGCAGCCAGGTGCGCACGCTCCCGCGGCCGCGGTCGTAGTGCGCCTGGCTGCGCCACAACGACAGGAACGCCTCCTGCACGACATCCTCGGCAAGCGCACGCTGGCCGCAGATGCGCAGGGCGAGCGAGAAGGCGGCGTCGGCATGACGGTCATAGATGACCTCGAACGCGTCCGCTCGGCTCCTGTAAACGAGCTGCATGAGCTCCTCGTCCGCGAGCACGCGCAGCCGCTCCACCGAATCTCCTCCACCAGCAGCTGGACGCAAGGGATTGAACATGCTCGTCATGGTTACGGCAGATACCCGCGTTTGGATCACTCATCCACGCGCGAGGATCCTCCCACCGATGCCAGCGGAGCCGGCGGTCGCGGTCATCGGAGTGCATCTGCGGCCGTCCGGCGGGCTTCGCGGTGCTCGATGAACCTGGCGATCAGAACGCTCAGCTCGAACAGCAGGTACAGCGGAACCGTCTCGAGGACGAGTGTGACCGCATCGCCGGGGAGGAACGCCGCCACCGCGCCGCACGCGAGGATCGCATAGCGGCGGTTGTGGCGCAGCTGGCGCGTCGTCACGACTCCCGCGCGAGTGGCCGCGAGAATGCCGACGGGAACCTGGAAGACGAGTCCCATCGCCAGCAGTGTCACCGCGGCGAAGTGGTAGTACTGGTTGGCCTGCACCAGCACGTTGAACTGGCCGCTGTTGAAGTTCTGAAAGAAGCGCACCGCCGCCGGGAGCACCACGAAGTACCCGAACAGCACACCCGCCACGAACAGGAACGGGATCGCCAGCATCAGGGGCGTCGTCACGCTGCGCTGCTCGGGACTGAAAGCCGGCAGCAGGAATCCGTACAGCTCGTACAGGATCACGGGGAGCGCGAGGATCAACGCGAAGATCAGCGCGATGCCGATCGTCGTGGTGAACGGCTCGCCGATCCCGAGCGTCACCGGCTTGTTGCCCTGCGGCGGAGCCGAGAGACTCGCGATCTGGCGCTGCAGCTGCGGTGCGACCGGCGCCAGTGCTGCGCGGGCCGCGGGCGAGGCGCCGCTGCCGGGCCGCCCCAGCACGCCCACCACCACCTGCAGCTCGGTGGCGAGCGCACGCGCGTTCTGTTGGACGGTGTACGTCGCGCCGAGCGGCCCGTTGCCCGCCTTCACCTGCTTTTGCGTCTCGTGCGAGAGCGGCTCGTTGATGATGTTCAACAGCGCGTGGTTCTGCCACATGCACAGCGCGAACGTCACCGCTACCGCGACCAGCGAGATGATCAGACGGCCGCGCAGCTCCTGCAGATGGTCGACCAGGCTGACCCGATCTTCGTGCCCGATCCTGCCGACGGCAACCGCCATGATCAGGCGGCGATCTTCTCGGCGGGAACAGGAGCCACAGCGACTGCCTGCGGCTCGTGTGCGATCTGCGGCGCCGGCTCGCTCTCACCGCTGAGCGCGTCCTTGAAGCCGCGCATTCCGGTGCCGAGCGATTTGCCCATCTCCGGCAGGCGCTTGGCGCCGAACACGAGCAGCAGCAGGATCAGCAGAAATGCGATGTGGATTGGATTGTCGAGACCCATGATTGGTGTTGCCTCCTGAGATTGACTCTGGTTGGTA
The DNA here is from genome assembly GCA_964588985.1 of uncultured Solirubrobacteraceae bacterium. Classification (GTDB taxonomy): domain Bacteria; phylum Actinomycetota; class Thermoleophilia; order Solirubrobacterales; family Solirubrobacteraceae; genus Palsa-744. Next base: position 276,863 of record CAZPQW010000001.1, on the reverse strand, counting down.
TTACGCGGAGGGGCCGCCGGCGGATCACCCGCGACCCCTCCACTGCTTCACTTGCTAGGCCTTGATCAGCGGCCCCGCCTTGGCGAGCACCTGCGCCTTGGTGAGCGGCGTGTCGAACCCTTCGGTCGGCGTCGGGCTCTTGCCGATCAGCAGGTCGATCGCCGCCGCGTGACGAGCCTCGATCTGCACGATCCCGCCGGCAGCCGCAAGCACCTGCTTGCTCTGAAGCGAGGGAGCAGCGCCGTTGTAGGCGCCCACTCCGGTGTTCTCCAGCACCGAGGCGAGCGCCAGAAACGAGCTCTCGCTGCTCGCCGGAAACACGAACTGCGGTTTCTTCACCGCAGTGCCGCCCAGCTGTTTGATCGCGGCGATCAGCGCCGTGACGTGCTCTGCCTCCTCTTCGCCGAACTGCTGCGCGTAGGCCTTCGCCTGCCCGCTGAGTTTCAGCGACCTCCCCTTGACCGTGTAGAAGTCGGCCTCGAGGTACTCGAGGGTGAGCGCGAAGTTGAGGATGTCAACGTCACCCCCACCGGTTTCGGCGAGCGCCTGTGAGACGAACGGCGTCACCGCCGTGGTTCCGTAGAACGCTCCCGCTGCGAGCGCGCCACGCAGGATGAAGCTCCCGCGCGTCATGCCGTGCACCTCCAGCGAGGCCAGCTCGGGATTGGCGAGCGCAGCGCGGCTCGAATGTGTGAGTTGTTTGTCGGACATCGTTTTCGTGCTCCTTTTCCAGCAGCGATCAGGCCAGGAACGGCTTGACGGCCGCCAGCACAGTTGACATGTCAGCCGGCTTGGCGAACGCCCCGTCCGGAGAGACCGACTTCTTGACCAGCGTGCCGAGGGTCGCCGCGTGGCGCGCCTCGACGGAGTGGATCGCGAGCGCCGAGGCCAGGACCTCGGGACTCTGGATGTTCGCCGCCTGCCCGAGATACGCCGACGCGCCGAGATTCTCGACGGTGTAGGCGAGCTCGGCCACCTGTGTGGCGCTCGTGATCGGGAACTTCGCGTTCGGCTTCGTGGCCGGCGTGCCTCCGAGCTTGCTGACAGCCGCTTTCAGCGCGACCACGTGCGATGCCTCCTGACGGCCGAAGTCCTCGAGCAGACCTCCGACCTTGCCGCTGAACAGTTCCGCCGCGATCACCTTCTCGTAGAACGCGGTCTCGAGGTACTCGAGCGTGAGCGCGTAGTTGAGGATCGCGATGTCACCGCCACCGCCGGTCGTGGCGGTCGACGTCGTCGTCGGCGCCGCTGCCGTCGAGGCGGTCTTGCTGGAACTGCCGCACGCCGCCATCACGAACGCGCCGAAGCTCGCCGCGCCTGCGCTTCCGACCACCTTCAGGAACCGCTTTCGGTCGAGATCGTCGCGCACGAGTCGCTCGACGATCCCAGCCGGCTGCGGAGCCGTGTCCTCACTGGTTGCACTTGACATCTTCACTACCTCCACGTCGTGTTTGTCGGGAATCGCACGTGCACTCAGACGACGAAGCCGGTGGCCTTCACCGCGGCGAGCACCTTCGACGCCGTGAGCGGTGTGTCGAACGGGCCGTCGGGTGCGATTTCCTTGCCCGTCGGGTCGTTCAGCAGCCCGATCACGCTCGCGTGGCGAGCCTCGATCGTAAGGATCGACAATGCTGCCTTGACGTACGTGGCCGACTTGATGTTGAGGGCCTGCCCCGAATAGGCGTGCACGCCCGTGTTCTCCAAGACCTGTGCGGTCTTCATGAACGTTTCGGCGTTGGTGTTGGAGCCTTTGAAGTCGAACTTCGGCGACGCGACGGCTTTTTTGCCGAGCGCCTTCTTGAGGAACGCGACGTGTGCGTTCTCATCGGCGGTGACCACCTTCAGGAACGCGCTCGCCTGGGCGCTAAGCGGCAGGTTCGCCGCGGTTGCGCCGTTGTAGAACGCCGCCTCGAGATACTCGAGCGTGAGCGCGTAGTTGAGTATGCCGATGTCACCTTTACCGAATTTCGCCGGCGGGCGACCGTGACTTGCCGCGAACGCGCTCGGCGCGAACACTGACAGAGTCGCGCCGCCGCTCATCGCCGCGCCGCCCGCGACACCGGCCTTCTTGAGGAAGCTCAGTCGCGTGTCACCCGACACGTCGTCCGCCGCCTCGCGTACCGCACCGTCAACATCGACCTCATCCAGGTTGATCGTGTAAGTCATGACTCTCCCATGTTGGGGTTGGCAGGTCGGCTGAGGAAACCTCCCCCTGTCAGCCTTGCTTGGTGTGACTACGCCGTCAGCGCGAATACGGATCAATCGAGAGTGTTAATTGCGCGCGTCGCCGGCGATTGAGCGCGGGAGTGATCCACCGCGGGGCGCTGTGCGTAGGGAACTCGATGCTTCGCTCGACACGATCGTCTTGCAGCACCGCTCAGGTGCCCGCGCAGCGGGTGATCGCACCAGGCTCTCTTCGTCGACGCGTACTGGCGGCGGCCGGCGGCAATGGCGATCCGGGAAAGCCGGTGCGCGGACGGCGTGCGATGCAGACCGGGGGCGGCCTCGTCTGCACGGCGCTCGCGCTCAGCGGTGCACTTGCGCTGGTCGGATCGTTGAGAAGCGGAAACCCCGCCGGAACGCCGAACAGCGGCGCGCGCGCAAGCGCCCCCGTGGTTTCGCTCCGACGTGTCGGACACAGCACGGAGCTGGAGATATCTCGGATGTCCGAGCCGCCGTTCGGCGAGGTCTACGAGCTCTGGCTCGATCGACCGGGCGCTCCGCCACGACCCACCGACGCGCTGTTCACGGTCACGAGAGCGGGTAGCGCCGACGTGCAGATCCCCGGCAGCCTGCGCGGCGTGCGCAGCGTGCTCGTCACCGCCGAGCCGCTCGGTGGCAGCCCGAGCCCGACGAGCGCCCCAATCCTGAGGGTGGCGATCCCCGGCTAACGGGAGAGGAAGCGGACGACATCCTCGGCGTCCGCCTGCAGCGCCGCCTCGTCCTTCGCCGCGATCCGCGCGAAGGGCTCGAGGGTGACCTTCCCAGCCGACAGCTTCCACACGGCGACCGCGCGCCCGTTCACCATCGCGAACGGGCGGAAGATGCCGTTGTTCGTGACGAGCCGCTGCTCGTGCGCGCCCAGCAACGCCGCGCGCGAGCGCCATCCGAGCAGCACCGGCTCGAACGACCCGAGCAGGCGCGGTGGCGGTAGCGGTGCGGGCGCACCGCTACCCGTGAGCTCGACGAGCCCGTCCTCGCGCTGATGCAGCTGCGACGCGATCGCGGCGAGGCCTGCGCGCGCGTCGCGCAGTGGCAGGCCCGCCCACTTCGCGAGGTCGCGCTCGTCGGCCGGCGCGTGACCCACGAGATACCTGCGGGCGAGCTCCGCGAGTGCGCGCTCGCGATCGACCGGCGCGGATTCCCCTAGCCAGTCGCGCACGAGCACATACGCGTGCTGCCCCTCCACAATCGGCCCGCGCACCGTCAGCCCGCGCAGCGTCGCGAGCAGCAGCAAGTGCACCAGCGCCTGCCCCTCCGTGCGCACACCCACGGCGTCGATCCGCTCGCGCAGCTGCAGCCTGCTCAGCGGCCCCTCCTCGGCCAGCGAGCTCTCGACCGCCGCCACCGCGCGATCGGCCGCGTCCGGCGTGACACCCTCCTGCGCGAGGCGCCTCGCGGCGGCGGTGAACAGCGTCGGCGCGGTGAGCTCGTGCAGCCACGGGTAGTCCTCGCTCGCGAGCAGATGCAGAGTGCCGCGGTTCACCCACGTGATCAGCAGCGAGCGGTCCTCCGTGAGCGCGCGATCGACGTCCGCCGCTGAGAGGCCGGTGCTCCGCGCGCGGATCGCGAGCCGCGCTCCACGCGGGTCCTGCCCCTGCACCGCGAGCAGCCTGCGTGTCACCTCCACCGGGTCGCTCGCCGGCGGCCCGGCGAGCATCTGCGCGGTCAGTCGCTCGGCGTGCATGAGCCCTCTATGGGCGCGACTCGCACCCGCACGCCTCGGCGAGCAGCTCGTACGAGCGCATGCGCGCGAGGTGGTCGTAGGTGATCGACACGATGATCGCCTCCTCCGCGCCGTAGCGGGCGACCACGTCCTCGAGCTCCGCGCGCACCGTCGCCGGCGCACCGAGGACCGCGCGTCGCTCCGAGCGCGGCCCCGCGGCGGAGCGGTCGTCGGCTTCGAGGAACCGCAGCGCCTCCTCGGGCGGCGGCACCGCGATCAGCTGCCCGCGGCGCAGCAGCGTGAACGTCATCCGCCCGCTCGCCGCCAGCCGCCGCGCCTCCTCGTCGGTCTCGGCGCAGATCGTCCACACCGCCACCGCCGTACGCGGGTGCAGGCCCTCGTGTTCGTGTTCGGCGAAGCGCTCGCGGTAGAGCGCCGTGATCTCCGCTCCGCGCGGGTTGATGAAGTCCGCGAACGCGTAAGGCAGTCCCAGCTCCGCGGCCCACAGCGCGCTCTGCGGCGAGGAGCCCAACAGCCACGGCTCAGGACGCTCCGGGAGACCGGGGAGCATCTTCGCCAGCCGCGCGAACGGGTGGTCACTCGGGAGGCGGTCATATAGATAGCCCAACAGCTCCTCGAGCTGTTGGGGAAAGTCGTCCGGTGTCGCCTGGCGCCTGTCGCGCTGCAGGGCGTACGTGGTCAGCGGGTCGGTACCCGCGGCGCGTCCCAGCCCGAGGTCGATGCGCCCGGGGAACAGACCGGCGAGCAGGCTGAACGTCTCGGCGACCTTGAACGGGCTGTAGTGCGGCAGCATCACGCCCCCGCTGCCCACCCTGATGTGCTTCGTCGCGGCCGCGATCGGCCCGATCAGCGCCTCCGGGCTCGGCCCCGCGAGCATCGGCCCGCCATGGTGCTCGGCGACCCAGTAGCGGTGGTAGCCGAGGCGGTCGGTCAGGCGCGCCAACTCGAGCGTGTTGCGCAGCGCCTGCGCGCCGGAGAAGCCCTGGGAGATCGGGGACTGGTCGAGGACGGAGAGGCGGAAGATGAGGCAATGCTAGGTGGTGCGCGACCGCGTCTACCGGGTTATCCTGGACCGGTGAGGCGCATGGTGCTTGTCTTGCTCGGTTGCTTCGCGATCGCTTGCGCGCTCGCCGCGGTGAGCAGCGGGCACGCCACCGCCCGCCACGCCCAGACCGGCCACGCTCGCGCGACGGCCATCCCCCGCTCGCTGCTGGAGCTGATCGAACGCAAGACCCATCCGTCGGCCACGCCGCGTCCCGAATGCTCGTTCGCCACCGGCGCCTGCGGCTGCACCGTCCCGGTCGCGGTCGCCGTCCGTCCCCATGTGCCCTCGACGCCCGGCGGGGAATGCCCAGCTTCGAAATCCAGCCCGTGCATGGAGTACGTCGCCGGCGCCGAAACGATTCGCACAGCGGGCGCGCCGCTGGTCGCGTCGTGCAAGCCCCGCCAGTTCTGGCAGGACCTCCGCCGCAACCCACCTGCCAATAAGCCACGGCCACGCCATTAGGAGTCAACCCGTCCGGTAGTGTTGGAGACCACTCTTGGAGGAGGGGATCCGATGTACCAGCCTGTCCTGTTTCGCGACCGTGAGCGTCCCGCGCAGATCGTCATCGGCGGCGTCATCCCGGCGATCGCCGGCGCGGTCGCGGGGGTCCTCGTGGGCGCCTCGAGCGGCGCCTACTGGGGATACGCCGCGGTGGTGGCCGTCGCGAGCGTCGTAGCGGGTTTCGAGCACCTCGACGGCTGGGGCGGCGCCGACCGGGGACTCGTCGCCGGCGGCATCTACGGCGTCGGCCTCCTCGTCGCGCACGCGATCGTCGGCACGCACGCACTGGTCTCGCTCGGCAGCTTCCCGCCGCTGCTCGCGGTGGTGACCGCGATCGCGGGGATGCTTCTGAGCGCGCTGGGCGGATGGATCGCGAGAGTCCAGCGCGAGCGCCATGCCACACCAACCAACGAGGGGAGCACCGAGTGAGCGAGCGTAATCGTCGTCTGGTCCTGGCCGAGCGCCCGTCGGGGATGGTGAACGAGCGGACGATCCGCATGGAGGAGACCGACATTCCCGTCGCCGGTCCTGGCGAGGCGCTCGCGCGCGTGCGCTACCTGTCGATCGACCCGACGATCCGCACGTGGATGGACGACGCGCCCGGCTACCTGCCTCCGATCGCGATCGACGAAGTGGTGCGCGCCGGAGGGATCGCCGAGGTGATCGAGAGCAACACGCCCCAATACAAGCTCGGCGAGCTGCTGTTCGGGATGACCGGCTGGCAGGACTACGTGATCGCGGACGAGGGAGCGCGGACGATGCAGAGCCTGCCCGCGGGCGTGTCCCCCACCGCGGCGCTCGGCGTGCTCGGCATCACCGGCATGACCGCCTACTTCGGTCTGCTCGACGTTGGCCGCGTGCAGGAGGGCGACGTGGTGGTGGTTTCCGGCGCGGGCGGCGCGACCGGCTCGACCGTCGGGCAGATCGCACGGATCAAGGGCGCGGGGAAGGTGATCGGGATCGCGGGCGGCTCGGAGAAGTGCGCGTGGATCGTCGACGAGCTCGGCTTCGACGCGGCGATCGACTACAAGTCAGAGGATGTCGCCAAGCGCCTGCGCGAGGAGGCGCCGCAGGGGATCGACCTGTACTTCGACAACGTCGGCGGGGAGATCCTCGACGCGTGCCTCGCGCAGCTCGCGATGCGCGGCCGGGTGGTGCTGTGCGGTGCGATCTCCGGCTACAACAACGACGGGCGCCCCACCGGTCCGGCGAACTACCTGTCGCTGCTGATCCGCCGCGGGCGGATGGAGGGCTTCATCATCCTCGACTACTTCGACCGCTTCCCCGCGGGTCAGGCGGAGATGGCGGGCTGGCTCGCCGCCGGGAAGATCAAGTCCGCGGAGCACATCGTGGACGGCCTCGAGCACGCGCCCGACGCGCTCAACCTGCTGTTCACCGGCGGCAACACCGGCAAGGTGATCGTGCGGGTGTGACGCTCCCGGCGGGCGCGACGGCTCCCTAGCCGAACGGCTTCGCGGCCATGAAGAACACCGTGATCACGATCAGCGCGATCGTCACGAACGTCCACGTCTGGACAGTCGCGAGGGCGGCCGCATAGGCAGGCTCGTCCTCCGCCTCGGATGAGGCGATCAGCTGCTTCTCGCCCTGGCGCAGCACCGTCGCCCCGAGGCCCGCGATCACCAGCAGCAGGACGAACGGCACCACCACCCACGTGTGAGACCAGAGATGGTGGTCGCTGGCGAGATAGATCCCGGCGAGCAGCACCACGCCGATCACCGGGCCGGTGACGCGTTTGCTGAACGCGATCTGCAGACGGTGGAAGTTGGCCCGCTGGGCGAGCGGCGCCTTTGCGTTGACCGCGAGGAAAACGGGGTAGGCGAACAGCGCTCCGAACGCGGCGATCACGGCGGTGATGTGCACCCAGAGCACGACGTCGTAGAACGCGACCGCGACGACCACGAGGGCAGATTATTCGACCTGGTGGACGGGCGCCCTATGGGCTACCGGGCGCTGTCGGGCGGCCCTCCGGCCCACGACGGCTCGCGGGGGCGCAGGCGCATCAGCGCCCTCCACGTCGCCGGGCCGAGCACCCCGTTGGGGCGCAGGCGGTGTCGCGCCTGAAAGCGAGCCAGCGCACGTGCGGTCTGGGCGCCGAAGAAGCCACCTACAGGGAGATGCGCACCGGCAGCGTCGAGCAGCTCCTGGGCCCACACGACCTCATCCCCGTCCGCTCCCGCGTGGAGCGTCGGCGCGACGACAGGTCGGCGCGCGAGCCTCACCACCGGGGCGGCGAGCGCCGCGAGCGCTTCCGGCAGCGCGGCGTCGAGATCGAAAAAGCTCGCGCCGGGGGAGCCGTACGCGCGGGCAAGAGCGCGAAAGCGCGCCAGTGCAGTCGGTGCCGGCGCGCCGAAGATCTGCCCGACTGGGACGATCGGGCGGCCGTAGATGGCATTGGATCCGATCGTCGCGGCGTATGCGGCGTCGACGCTCACACCGAGTTCCCGCCAGTAGATCTGCGGCATGTCGAAGTCGAAGCCGCCCGGCCCGAGAAACACCGAGTAGGGGAACGTGGGGTGCTGCAGGACCTCCGCCTGGCCCGCCAATCCGATCGGGAAGCGCGGCCCGAGCTGCGAGCGCAGGCTGCTCACGAACAGCTGCGCCGCGCCGTAGAGCTTGTCGTACTGACCCTCGGCGTCTACCACCAGGCACTGTGCTCCCGACCGTACGGCCGCCACCGCGGCGGCGGCCTCGCCGAGCGGGCTCTGCCCGTACGCGAACGTCCAGCCGCACACCGACACCCCGGCGGCCCGCAGCCCGGCTACGAGCGCGGGGGTGAACTGAGGATCGGGCGTGGAGCCATCGGCGGCCTTCACGAACAGCGTGCGCGCGCCGCTCTGGGTCGCCTGCGCCGCGAGCGCCTGCGGGGTGGACTGCGATGGCACCTGTTTGATCCACAGCGCGGTGCCCGAGAACGGCGACGTAGCGGCTGGGATCGCGGCGGCGGGCGCCGAGGAGGTCGCGACCGCTCCGCTCGCCAGCAGCGCGGCCGTGAGACCGAGCGTCCGAACCCAAAGGCTGTGTCGCCGGCCTCTCATCGCGTGGATCGTAGTGCGAGTGTCGATCGGCGAGGATGGGGCACCCGATGCCCGCACCGCGCAACCTCGTGAACCTCAAGTCCGTGGCCAAGGGCTACGGCAGCCGCTCGGTGCTGCACGACGTCACGCTCGGGGTCTCCGCCGGCGAGCGCATCGGTGTGGTGGGCCAGAACGGCGGCGGCAAGTCGACGCTGCTGCGGCTGATCGCCGGCGTGGAGGAGCCCGACACGGGAGCGCTCACGCGGACGGGCGACGTGGGCGTTGCGCTGCTGGGGCAGCGCGACGAGCTGGACGAGCTCCGCACGATCCGCGAGGTCCTCGTGGGCGAACGCGCGGAGCACGAGTGGGCCGCGGACAGCGCGTTTCGTGACGTGCTCGACGGCCTGATGGGCGGCATGGCGCTGTCGCTGTTCGCACACGGGATGGACACGCCGATCGCTGGACTGTCGGGCGGCGAGCGTCGGCGCATCGCTTTGGCGCGCCTGCTGCTCGACCCACCCGAGCTGCTGCTGCTCGACGAGCCGACGAACCACCTCGACGTGGAAGGCGTGGATTGGCTCGCACGGCACCTCGCCGCCCGCCGCGGCTCGATGCTCGTGGTGACCCACGACCGCTGGTTCCTCGACGCGGTGTGCACGTCCACGTGGGAGGTGTCAGACGGCGCGGTGCACCAGTACGAGGGCGGCTACGCCGCATACGTGCTCGCGCGCGCCGAGCGCGACCGCCAGGAGAGCGCGCGCGAGGGCCGCCGCCAGCAGCTGCTGCGCAAGGAGCTCGCGTGGCTGCGGCGCGGACCGCCGGCGCGCACGAGCAAGCCGAAGTTCCGCATCGACGCGGCGAACGCGTTGATCGAGAACGAGCCCCAGGCGCGCGACCAGACGGAGCTACTGCGCTTCGCCACCTCGCGCCTCGGCGACAAGGTGCTCGACGCTGTCGACGTGTCGCTGACGCTCGGCTCGCGCGAGGTGCTGCACGACTTGACGTGGCGCCTCGGCCCCGGTGATCGTGTGGCGGTGGTGGGCGTGAACGGGTCGGGCAAGACGTCGCTCGTAAAGCTGCTCGCGGGCGAGATGGAGCCGACGTCCGGCAGGGTGACGCGGGGCGCGACCGTCCGCGTCGCACACCTCTCGCAGGACACGGTGGAGATCCCCGAGCACCTGCGTGTGCTCGAGTCTCTCGAGGAGGTCCGCGGCCACGCGACGCTCAGCGACGGGCAGGAGATCACCGCGGCGATGCTGTGCGACCGCTTCGGCTTCCGCGGCGAGAAGGCGCGCACGATCGTGAGCGAGCTGTCCGGCGGCGAGCGCAGGCGCCTCGCGCTGATGCGCCTGCTGATGGGCGAGCCGAACGTGCTGCTGCTCGACGAGCCCACTAACGACCTCGACATCGACACCCTAACCGCGCTCGAGGACCTGCTCGACGGCTGGCCGGGCACGCTCGTGGTGGTGAGCCACGACCGCTACTTCGCCGAGCGCGTGTGCGACAACGTGTATGCGCTCACCGCCGACGGCGGGATCCGCCACCTGCCCGGCGGGATCGAGCAGTACGTCGAGGAGCGACGGGCCGAGGAGGCGGCGGCGAGCACGGATGCGCCGCGAGCCGACGGCGTTCCCGCGGGCGCGCAGATCCGTGCCGCGCGCAAGGAGGCCCAGCGCTCCGCGCGCGAGCTCAAGCGGCTTGAACGAGCGATCGAGCAGTTGTCGGAGCGCGAGACGACGTTGAACGAGCAGATGGCGGCCAACGCATCCGACCATGCGCAACTGGCGCAACTTCAGAGAGAGCTGGAGCAGGTGGCGAGCGAGCGGGAAACGCTCGAGACCTCGTGGCTGGAGACGTCGGAGGCGCTCGAGAGCTGAGCGTCGTACGATCAACGGTGTGAGGGTCTTCAAGCCGCTCAACGCGCTCGCGACGTTGGGTGCGGCGGCGCACAACGGCTTCGAGCGCAAGGCGGGCGTGGGGGTGTTCCTCGAGCCATGGATCGGGCGCCGGGCGACGAACGTGCTGTGGAGCGTGACACTCCCGGTGGGCTTCACGCGCGCGCTGGTCGGCAACGACCGCGACGGTCCGCTGCTCGCGTTCAACGCGGGCGTGGCGATCGCGGGGATGGGAGTGCACTTCGCCGACTGGCCGTGGTCGCTGCGCTGGGGAGCGCTGCCGTGGCTCGACGAGGCCGAGGGCCTCACGCCGGAGCAGATGCCGTACTACAACGCGCTGCTGTGGGCGTGGCTGTTCGGGGGCGTCGGGAGCGTGCTGCTGGAGACCCGCCGCGAGCACCTGAAGTACACGATCGCGGGGATCGCGACGGCGCCGCTGCTGCTCGAGTCCGCGCGCCACCACTTCAGGTGGGCCAAGGAGCAGGCGCGTCGCGACCCGGAGCACTGGAGCGCCGCGCTGCTCGATGGCGAAGAGCGGGAAGCGCCGACGGGATGAGTGGCGCCCCGGTCTGGCCCGGAGGCGCCCGCGCGGCCGTGTCGATCACGGTCGACAACCTCGGCGAGGCCGCCGAGATCGAGCTGGGACTGCGAGCCGCGGACGAGCCGCGTGGCGATCACTACTCCGTCACCACCGCGCTGCCGATCGTGATCGACGCGCTGGCCGCTGCTCGGCTGAGCGCGACGTTCTTCATCGAGGGAGTCAACGCTGAGACCTACCCCGACGCGCTGATCGAGATCGACGACGCGGGACACGAGGTCGCCTACCACGCGTGGTGCCACGAGGACTGGTCGACGCTCGACGCCGACGCGGAGGCCGCGAACCTCGACCGGGGCCTCGCGGCGCTGCGCGAGATCGACATCGAGGTCGTTGGGTTTCGCCCACCGGGTGGACGACTCACCCCTAGGACGCTCGAGCTGCTCGAGAGCCGGGGGCTGCGCCACTGCTCTCCGGCGGGCAGCGCGGCGGGCATCGACGGTGTGGTTGTGCTGCCGTTCGCGTGGCCCGCGGTGGACGCGTTTCACGTGTTGCCCACGTTCGCGGCGCTGCGCGAGCATGTCACCGGCGACAGCGAGGCGGGCGGCGCGGACGCGGTGTGCGCGGCTTTGCTGCAGAGCGTGGATGACGCGATCGCAGATGGTGGACACGCGACGCTGGTGTTACACACTTGGATGATCGAGCTGGAGCTCGATGCCGTGCGCGACGTTCTCGCCCACGTGCGAGCGGCGGTGGACGACCGCGAGCTGTGGGCGGCGCCGTGTCGCGACGTGGCTGCGTGGATGGTACGGCACGCCGAGAGCTTCGGCGAGACGCCACAGCTCGATGACACGTCTTGGACCGGATAGCGATGGAGAATGCAGCGACGGACGAGCAGCGATTGCTTGTGGGGTCATGCGTAGTGAACGATCCGGCAAGCCCTTCGCTTGGCTATGAGTCACGCAGATGCGTAGCGACATGGTTGAGGCGGCCGAGCACATCTGTGGTCGGGGCAACCTTCGCGTTCTCGTAGTCGGATAGCCGAGAAGCCGAAGTGCCAGCCGCGAGCGCGAACTGGCGTAGCGTCATCCCTGCCTGCGCGCGCCACGAGCGGATTTGCGCGGCGTACTCGGCTCGTCCTCGCTGGGCAATGTCTTCACGGGCGTGACGAATCACATTGATCATCAGCGCATCGACGCCATAGTGCTCGCCCCAAGCAGCCACGGCCTCAGCTGTGCGCGCAGCGGGACCCCAGGGGTTTTGCCGGATCGCATCAGCGAGACGACGCCAGTCCGATAGTGAGCCACGGTCCATGACTGTCTCGATTGCCTCGGCCGGCCACAGGTCCAGCGGGGCGTCGGAATCGAAGTCCAGGTTGCGAAATTGCATCGTCACCGCACCATCGCCTCCGCGAGTTCTGAAAGGACCGCCTTGACCGTTGACCACTCGTGCCAGCGCATGTCGAGCGCCTTGTAGCTGGCAAGCTGTGTCGTGACCTCTGCATCTCGCGGTCGTGGGTCTGCCAGCTGCCTCACGAGCTGTGTGGATACCGCCTCTGGACGGCGGTTGATGTCGGCGTAGTAATCGTCGATGTCTCGCAAGACGGCAGCCGCGTCGTCGAGTCCGATGCTATCCGCGAGAGCTGCGATGTCGAGGTAGTCGCGGGTCTGGTTGCGACTCAGCGCGAGCCATGCCTTGATCCGCAGGATCTCCGCGGCGGTTGGCACGACGAGATGCCTGCCGTCCACGTCGATCTCAACGGTCTCCAAGGGCCGGCTGCGAAGCAGTTGCCGGACCCCCGTCTCGATGCCGCCAAGTTCGCCCAAGATGATCTTCCCAGGCTGGGCTCTGGCGGTCGACCAATCCCCGAGCGCCTCCAGGTTCTCGAGGATCGAGTCGAAACGCTCTCCCAGATCCGTGACGACATGGTCGTGATCTTGCGACTCCCGATGGTGAGCGTAGAACGCCGCGGCCGATCCCCCGACCAAGGCTGCGCCAGGGACCAATTCCTGCAGGCGCGCAGCCTTGTCCAGGACGTCATTCAGCGCAGGCCGCATACTCTAATGTTATCAGATCCGATAACACACGCGGGACCTAAACGCACGGCGACGCTTGTGGAGTGGCAAGGCCCATGCCGCGGCTTCGCCTTCCGCGGTCGGCGGCATCGCTTCACTCTTCCCCACGCAACGACCGGCGTCTGTGGAGCGAGATTGATAAAGCTTCTGATAGCGCTAATGACCGCAGAATGATGCTAAGAGCTAGTTTGATTAGCATCATTTTCCCTAGCCGAACGCCCGTTACCAAGCCACGTTCGAGCGATCCGCACACCTAACTAAAAAACCCCGCTTTCGCGGGGCTTCTTCGCATAGCGGGGGCGGGATTCGAACCCGCGACCTTCGGGTTATGAGACCGTCCGGGCGCTTGCGGCTGTTTGCGGCTGGACCACGTTCTGCCCTCTAAATAGCGGTTTTCGACGGAATCGGCGGCTCTCGTTTGCGGCTGTTTCTGGGCCTTCCCTTGGTTTTTCCTTGACCCGGAAGGGGCACCGCACGCGCGCCTCTCAGATGGCTGGCATCCAGGCATCACGGAAGAGCGAGCGTCTCGAGCTCCAGCCCAGGCGCATCTCGAAAGATCCCGTCGTTGGAGACGAGCGGCACCCCGAGGCGAATCGCGGTCGCCGCTATCCAGCGATCGGCGTTGTGCTCGCGCTGGCCCAGAGCATGGCCCTGCGCCTCGCAGTCGGCCCGGAGCCGGGCGTAGATCAGGACGAGCTCTGGCCCTGTGTGCACGATCTCCGCCCTCGCGATCTTCGCTTCGAGCCTGAGCATCCGCGCATCGCCCCAGCCACGACGAAGCGCGCCGTAGCGCAGCTCGGCGACAGTTTGAAACGAGATGAATGCCGGCCGCCCGGTGACGATCGGAGCGTAGAGCTCTGTCAAGCGTGATCGCGGGACGAGATCTGCGCTGAAGACGTCCGTGTCGATGACGATCGGCCCGCGCAGCCCGCCCGGACTCACGACTCCACAGCTAGGAAGAAGGCTTCGCCCTCCTCCGCGGTGAGATCTTCGATCACCATTTCATCGTGCGAAGGCAGCGGCCGTGCACGACGTAGGAGTTCCTCGACCGGGAGCTCAAGGTGCTGCTCTTGGGTGACGTTTGCGCGGTGGGTCGACATGCTCTCAATTGTAGAGCCCTTCGGCGCGTCGACCGAAGCAGTAGACGGCCCTCTATGGACTTCGGACTCTGAGTTTGACTCTGAAATCCGCGAGACACCGCAAGCCCCGCCCCAGCGGGCCTGCTTGTCTCGGGTGCTTAGCTGGGTCGACATGCCTCTACGCCGTCCCCGGCGTGGCAGGTCGAAGTCAGGGGCGCGCGGCGGAGTTGGCGTGTTCACTCAAGCCCAGCGACCACCAAGAGGGTGGGCACTCAACTCAGCACGCTTGCTGAGCCAAGACGTTGTGTGTGATCGCAAGGTCTTCAGCCCTCACGCACGATGGCGTCGTATGCCATGACCTCCACACTGATGATCGAGTCAACAGGGATCCTGGTCGTATAGGCGCCCGGCCGATTTGAGGGGGTCATGATCAGCACCTCATTGCCCTCGACGTCCCAAGGCATACCCCCGACGACCGTCAAGTCGCCGTACTCATCAGTCCAGCGAACAGCCACGTGCTTGCCAGCGTACAAGGCGTGTCCACGAGGGTCACGGAGGCGGTAGCCGAAGCGCGGGTACCGCGGAGCTTCCATCTGCGTCGGTAGCGCAACCGTTCATAGCGGGGGCAGGATTCGAACCTGCGACCTTCGGGTTATGAGCCCGACGAGCTACCAGACTGCTCCACCCCGCGTCGCTTCTTATGTTCTAGCAAAGAACCGCACATGCGGCCGTCATCCTCCGTTCAGAACGCGATTGCCTCCCCGTCCCGGAAGAACCCGCCCGTGGGCCCGTCGTCCGGCAGCGTCGCCAGCCACGTGATGCCCGCAGCGCCGTCCTCCACCGACTTCTTCGCTCCCATCGGGGCGCCCATGTCGGTGGCCACGAACCCCGGGCACGCCGAGTTGACGAGGAAGCCAGCATCCTTCAGCTCCGTCGACAGGATCCGCGTCATCGCGTTCAGCGACGCCTTCGACACGCGGTAGCCCGGCGACCAGCCGCCCATCTCCGTGATCCCGCCCATCCCGCTCGACACGTTCACGATCCGCGGGTGCGCGCTCGCGCGCAGCAGCTCCAGCAGGCCGACCGTCACGCGATACGCACCGAAGAAGTTCGTGTCCAGCGCGCGCTGGATCGCGTCGAAGTCCGGGGCCGTGCCCGACACGCCGAAGTCGCTGCCGATGCCCGCGTTGTTCACCAGCACGTCCAGCCGACCGGGGTCCGCCTTCACACTCTCCGCCGCCGCCGCGATGCTCTCCGGGTCCGACACGTCGAGCGTCACCGGCCTCACGATCGCGCCCGTCTCCGCCGCCAGCTCCGCGGCCGTCGCCTCCGCCTTCGCGCCGTCGCGCGCGCTCACCAGAACCTCGTAGCCCTGCCCCGCCAGCTGGCGCGCCACCTCCCTGCCGATGCCCCTGTTCGCGCCCGTCACCAGCGCCACTCGTCCCGCTCCCTGCTCGCTCATCTCAGCCCCTTTTCGCCGTTGTATGCCCACACCTCTACCATCCCCGCCGTGCGCGTCGCGGTCGTAGACATCGGAACCAACTCCACGCGACTGCTCATCGCCGATGTCGACGCCGCCAGCAACGCCGTAGAGGTGCTCGTCCGCCACTCCAATGTCACCCGCCTCGGCCACGGCGTCGACGCCACCGGAGCCCTCTCCCCCGAGGCGTGCGACCGCGTGTTCGCCACGCTCGAGGGCTACCGCACCGAGATCGACGAACACGGATGCGAAGCCAACATCGCCGTGCTCACCTCCGCCGTGCGCGACGCGTCCAACGGCGCCGAGTTCGCCGCGCTAGTGCGCCAGGACTACGGCCTCGACGCGCGCGTGCTCTCCGGCGAGGAGGAGGCGCAGCTCACGTTCCTCGGCGCCATGTCCGGCCGTCCCGCCGCCACCGAGCCCACCGTCGTCATCGACATCGGCGGGGGCTCCACCGAGTTCGTCGTCGGCGTCGGGCGCACCGCCGGCTTCCACGTCTCCCTCCACGCCGGCGTCGTCCGCATGAGCGAGCGCCACATCCACTCCGACCCGCCCGACCCCGAGGAGTTGCAGAACCTCGCCCAGGACGTTCGCGCCACGTTCCTCGACGGCCTGCCCGCCGACGAGCGCGCACCCGTCAAGCGAGCCATCGCCGTCGCCGGCACCGCCACCTCCGCCGCGTCCATCGACCAGGAGCTCGACCCGTACGACCCCGAGCGCGTCCACGGCTACCCGCTCATGCTCGCCACCGTCGAAATGCTGCTCGCGCGCCTCGCCGACATGGACGAAAACGACCGCCGCAGCGTCGTCGGGCTCAACCCCGACCGCGCGCCCACCATCGTCGCCGGCATGATCCTGCTCTCCGAGGCGATGCGCGCGTTCGACCTCGAACAGGTCGAGGTCTCAGAGCACGACATCCTCTACGGCGGCGCCCTGCGCCTCGCCGGTGTGGGCCAAGCCGCCGCCTGACCGCCACACCGCGAACCGAGCAGCCGCCGGAAGGCGGCCCCGTCAAAACCCTTCTACGCCAGGTTCGACTTGCGCGGGTAGACGACCGTGGGATCGGTCAGCACGTTCACCAGCGCAGGCTTGCCCGAGGAGAACGCCCGCTCGATCGCCGGGCCCACCTCCTCCGCACGGTTCACCAGCTCGCCGTAGCCGCCCAGCGCTTCCACCACCTGGTCGTAGCGGGTTTCGGGGCGCAGGTCCGCCGCCACCGAATACCCATACAGGAACTCCATCGGGTGCTTCTCCAGCGCCCAGATGCCGTTGTTGCCCATCACGCCCACCACGTTCACGCCGTGGCGCGCCAGCGTGTCGTACTCCATGCCAGAGAAACCGAACGCGCCGTCGCCCACCATCATCACCACCTGACGCTCCGGGTGCGCGAGCTTCGCCGCCAGCGCGTATCCAGGCCCCGTGCCCAGGCAGCCGAACGGCCCCGGGTCCAGCCAGCACCCAGGCTGGTAGCTGTCGATCACGCGGCCCGCGTACGACACGAAGTCGCCGCCGTCGCCGATCACGATCGCGTCGCGGTCCAGCACCTTCGCCAGCTCCGCATACAGCCGCATCGGGTGCAGCGGCGAGCGGCCGTCCTCGCACTCCGCGCGCTCCCCCTCGCGCCGCTCCAGCTCCGCCGCGCGCAGCTCCGAGATCCAACTCTCGCTCGCCAGCGCCTTCGCGCCCGCCGCCGCCTGCATGCCGGCAAGTGTCGGCCCGATCGCGCCGTAGCACTCCACCGCCACTGGCCGCGGGTGCGGACGCTCGGACTCCGTCGAGTCCACCACCACGATCTGAGTGTCCTCACCGAACGAGCCGCCGAAGCCGAGGCGGAAGTCCATCGGCACGCCGATCACAACCGCCACGTCAGCGCCCTTCAGCGCCTGCGAGCGCACTCGCGAGAAGAACAGCTCGTGATCAGCCGGCACGCACCCCCGCGCCAGACCGTTCAGGAACACCGGTATGCGCAGCGTCTGCGCCAACTCCAGCAGCTCCAGCTCGCCCCGGCCCCAGTACATGTCCGTCCCAGCCATGATCACCGGACGCTCCGCGCCCGCCAGCAGCGCCCCGGCGCGTTCGATCGCGTCCCCAGCCGCCGACTGCGGGACCGGCGCCGGCTCGCGTCCCACCGGCGGCTCGGGCGCGTCCATGAACACGTAGTCCATCGGGAAGTCCAGGAACGCCGCTCCGCCGTGCGGCGCAACCGCCGCCGCGAACGCGTCGTCCATCAGGTCGGGGATCTCGTCGGTCGCCGTCGGCGTCGTCGCGAACTTGCACAGCGGCGCCACGAACGGCACGTGGTCGATCTCCTGCAGCGAGCCCTGCCCCCAGCGCATAGCCGGCGCGCGGCCGCCCAGCACCACGATCGGCGAGTGGTTCGCCTGCGCCGAGGCCATCGCGCTCATCCCGTTCGTCACGCCCGGGCCGGCCGTCAGCGCGCACACGCCCGGCTCGCGCGTCACCTTCGCCCAGCCCTCCGCCGCGAACGCCGCCGTCGACTCGTGGCGCACGTCCACGATGTCGATCCCCTCCTCGCGGCAGCCGTCGTAAATCGAGAACAGATGGCCGCCCGACAGCGTGAACAGCTTGCTCACGCCGTGCGCCTTCAGACGGCGCGCCACCAGCCTTCCGCCGTGGTAGGTCTCGATCTCCTGCGCACCGGTTGACATTCGCGCGACTCTATCCATTTCCACAGACCACAGAGATGCCCGGGGTGGGATTCGAACCCACATGCCTTCAATCGAGGCCACCGATTTTAAGTCGATTGCGTATTCCCATTCCGCCACCCGGGCGGGGCGCCGGGCCAGTCTATTCGGGCGCTCCCACGCGAGAATCCGGGGGAAAGACCGCAACTTCTCCGCTGCTACCGTGTCTCTAAGGTCAAGCAGGGGTAGTGATGGGATACGCATGGAGGTTTCCGCCCTAGAACATCCGAGCAGCATCCCGGGCCTTCGAGGCCCCTCTGCCCTGCTGCGCCTGCAGTCCGACGAGCGCCTCATCGCGCTCACCCGCCGCGGCCAACACGCCGCCTTCGAGGTGCTCTGCTCCCGCTACCAGTCGCGGCTTCTGTCCTTCTGCCGGCACATGCTCGGCTCGCGCGAGGACGCTGAGGATGTCCTCCAGGAGGTCTTCGCCGCCGCCTTCAACGCCGTCCTCGCCGACGAGCGCGACATCAACGTGCGCCCGTGGCTCTATCGCATCGCGCGCAACCGCTCCCTCAACCACCTCCGTCGCGCCTCCGCCGTCGGCGTCGACTCGATGGACATCCACTTCGCCGACAACGGTCTCTCCACCGGCGACAAGGTCATGCGCCGCGAGAGCTTCCGCGAGCTCATCGCCGACGTCCACGAGCTGCCCGAGACGCAGCGCACCGCACTTCTGCTGCGCGAGATCGACGCGCTGTCCTACGAACAGATCGCCGACGCCATGGAGACCACCGTGCCGTCCGTCAAGTCGCTGCTCGTGCGCGCCCGCATCTCGCTCGCCGAGGCCGCCGAGGCGCGCAAGCTCAGCTGCGACGAGGTCCGCCTCGAGCTCGGCGAAGCAGCCGAGGGCCTCGCCAAGCTCAGCACCCCCGCCCGCCGCCACGTGCGCGGCTGCGAACGCTGCCTCGGCTTCAAGAAGCACCTCAAGCAGAACAACCACGCGCTCGCCGCCATCCTGCCCGTCGGGCCGCTGCTGATCCTCAAGAAGGTCATCCTCGCCAAGCTCGGCTCCACCGCCTCCGCCGGAGGCGCGCACGTCGCGGGGGGCGCCGGTGCCACCGCTGGCGCCGCCGCCACCGTCGGCGCGGGCGCCGCCGCCACCGGAGGGGTCGGGTTCGCCGGTGGGCTCGTCACCGCGGGCGCCGGAGCGCTCGCCACCAAGGCCGTCGCCGGGCTCGCCGCAGCCGCGATCGTCACCGCCGGGGTCGCCGCCGCCGACCACTCCTCCGCCACCCATCGCCACCCCTCACAGGCGGCGAGCGCCACCTACGCAAGCGCCACGCGCTACGCCGCCGCACCCGTCGTCGTCCACGAGCTCGCCCAGCCCGCCTCCGCCGGAGCGGCCGCGCACGCGAGGCTCGCCGCCGCGGCCCTCGCCCGACGCCGCGCCCTCCACGCACGCGCGCTCAAGCAGGCCGCCAAGCCCGTCACACCCGCTCCCGCCACCGTCACGCCGGCCACGACGACACCCGCGCCCACCGCCAAACCCGAAAGCCAGCCACCCGTGCAGGTCACCGAGGTCACCACCGAGACCACCCAGCTGCCCACCACCGCCACCACCCCAGCGCCCGCCCCACCCACGAGCACCACCGAAACGCCAGCGCCGCCCACAGCGACCACCCCCGCCACGCCCCCCGCGCAGCTGCCCAGCGCCGAACCGGTGCCCGTGCCCAACCCCACCCCGCCCTCGAGCGGCGGCGCAAGCACCGGCGGCACCCGCTCTCCGAGCGACGGCCGCCCCGCCACCGGCGTTCCCTCCAGCTAACCGAACGCGAACGTCTTCAGCGGGCGCAGCAGCACGCCCGTGGTCGCCACTTCCTGCGGGGAGGCGATCTGTTTCGTCGCGGTCGTCGAGGTCAGCATCACCACCGCCACGCCTTCGCGCGCGCCCCCGCGCGGCGGCACGAGCAGCACGTCGCGCCCGTAGACCTCGCGGCCGTCCACCGTCGCGGTGTAGAGCACCTGGTAGCCCGTCAGGTTCACGTTCACCCGCGCCTTGCCCTCGCCGCGCAGGACGAAGTCCCTGTCCCGTCGCGCGAGCGTCGCGATGTAGCTGCTCGCGAACACCGGCAGCTCCCCCAGCAGCTCGCCCGAGTAGCGCGGCAGGCGCAGCGGATCGACCGCGAAGGAGTACTTCACCGCGCCGTCCGAGTCGTGGCTCTGCACCTTCACGAAGCCGCCCGGATCGGGCGTCACCCGGTAGAGGCCGCGGTAGCTGAAGCCGAACGGCACCGGCCCACCGTGGGAGTAGTGCGCGTTCTCCAGCGTCAGCGCCAGCGCCACCACCGCCGCGAGCAACCCCACGCCGCCCGCCACCACCACCGCACGGGTCGCGCCTCGCGCGGCGTGCCAGCGCGGCGCCAGCAGCCGACCGAGCGTCGGCCCGTACTCGGCCTTCATCGGTACCGCGGCCATCTGGCTAGCGATGGGTCATTCGCCGATCGAGAACATCGACTCGAGGTCGTGGCGCGAATACGCCGCGAACGCAACCATCGTCTGGGTGCGCGCCACGCCCGACAGCGCCCCGATCTGGCCCGTGACCACCTCGGCCAGCTGCTCGTGGTGGGGCACTCGCACAATCGCCACGAAGTCCCACTCGCCCGTCACCGAGTACGCCTCTGCCACACCCTCGATCTCCGCCAGCGCGCCCCCGAGCGTCGACAGCGCATCGCGCTCCGCCTCGATCAGCACCACCGCGTGGGTCATCGACATCTGCCCACCATCATAGGTC
The DNA here is from genome assembly GCA_964588985.1 of uncultured Solirubrobacteraceae bacterium. GTDB lineage: Bacteria > Actinomycetota > Thermoleophilia > Solirubrobacterales > Solirubrobacteraceae > Palsa-744. The sequence continues at coordinate 255,875 of CAZPQW010000001.1, read as the reverse complement.
TCCTACTCATCCGCGGCGCCCATCCGGCTGATCCCCAGCCCCACCAGCAGGCCCATCGCCGCGCCCACCACGCCCGCCAGCCAGCTCGCTTCCGAGAACGCCAGCGCGAACGGCATCGCCATCAGCAGCGCCGCCATCGCCCCCGCGCCGAGCAGGTCGCCCTCGTAGTAGGAGGCCTCGCGCGCCGCGCGCAGGTCCGGAGCCGCCCAGCACGCCAGCAGCGCCAGCGCCCCCGCGTTAGCGCCGTTCGCCAACGGGATCGTGTAGACGGCGTCCGCCACCAGCGCCCCCGCGGCGCCAGCGCCGAAGAACAGCGCGAGCACCACCGCCGGCCCGTGTCGCGCCTCCGTCAGCCAGCCGAAGATCGCGAGCGTGAGCAACGCCACGAACGTGTACGTCCCGGATAGAGACGCGAACTCACTCGTGAACAGCCTCCACCAGTCCCCGTTGATCGGCCCGATGATCGCCATGTGCAGATACACGCTCGGTTCGGCGTGAAACACGATCCACATCGCGGCGCCCGCCGCCACCAGCGCGATCGTCGCGTACGGGCGCGAGGCCGCCCATCGACCCAGGCCGCGAGGGGCTGACGAGCGTCGTGGACGCGCGCGGGAACCGGCTCCACCTCGCGCCGATGCGCCGATCAACGATCCCAGCCGTCCGCGCCCTGCAGCCGGGCGTGTGGGCGCGTTCACGCGCGGCAGCTTCGGCGCGCGACGGCGCAGGCGGTTGCCGCAGTACGGGCACTCGGTGATGTACGGGCTCACCTCTGATCCGCACTGCTTGCACACCACGAACAGATCAGCACCGGAGGTCATCGTCGATCCATTCTAAGGACCTCTCGACCCCGCCCCCCGCGCCCCTCTGGAATACTCATCCCCATGAACCTCGGATACGACCACAAGCTGTACATCCTCGCGTTTGACCACCGCGGCTCCTTCCAGAAGAAGTTCTTCGGGATCGAGGGCGAGCCGGACGCCGAGCAGACCGCGATCATCGCCGACGCCAAGCACCTCATCTTCGAGGGCATGCTGCAGGCCATCGGCGGAGGCGCCGACGCATCCTCAGCGGGCGTGCTTGTGGACGAGCAGTTCGGCTCCACCGTCCCCGCCGAGGCGCGCGAGCGAGGCCTGAAGGTCGCGATGCCGGCCGAGCGCTCCGGTCAGCCCATGTTCGACTTCCAGTACGACGAGGAGTTTGGCGCGCACATCGAGAAGTTCGACCCGGACTTCACAAAGGTGCTCGTCCGCTACAACCCCGACGGAGACGCCGAGGAGAACCGCGTCCAGCTCGGCAAGCTCAAGGTGCTCTCCGACTGGCTGCACGGGCACGACCGCAAGTTCCTGTTCGAGCTGCTCGTGCCCGCCGAGGACGCCCAGCTGGCGTCGGTCGGCGGCGACAGCGACCGCTACGACGCGGAGCTGCGCCCCGAGCTGATGCGTCGCGCGATCGTCGAGATCCAGGACGCCGGCATCGAGGTCGACATCTGGAAGATCGAGGGCGTCGACGAGCGCTCCGACTGCGAGATGCTCGCCGCCCAGACTCGCGCCGGCGGGCGCGACGGCGTCGTGTGCGTCGTCCTCGGCCGTGGCGCCGACGACGCGAAGGTCGACCACTGGCTCACCCAGGCCGCGCCCGTCGAGGGCTTCGTCGGCTTCGCCATCGGCCGCTCGATCTGGTGGGACCCGCTCAAGGCATACGTCGACGGCAAGATCGAGCGCAGCGCCGGCGCGCGCAAGATCGCGGAGAACTTCCTCCGCTTCATCGCCGTGTACGAGCGCGCCAAAGCGTCCTAGACGTCAATCGGCGTGAGCGCCATGAAAATGCGCCAGAGCCTTGCCGACTGGGAGAAGGCGTTCGTCAAGGAGATCTCGCTCGACCGTCATCGGCGGGCATCGCTCAAGCGCACCGCCGAGCAGCGCGCGCTCAAGCGCGAGGTCGACAAGCGGCACAAGCGTGGCTCTGTACGTTTCGGACTACTCGTCCTCACGCTGATCATGACCGCGGTGATCGTCACCGTGGTGATGTTTCGCACCCTCTACCTGCTGCTCGGCTGAAGGCCTCCGCCGGGGTGTCGCCGCGGCGCGTCAGGCGCCGCTGTGGGCGCGTCAGGCGCTGTCGCCGAGCTGATGCAGCGACTCGTCCACCTTCGCCGCGTGCTCGCCCGCGTGGCCGTCTTCGCTGACCGTCACAGCGCCCGTTTCACGGTGTATCTCGAGGTAGATCTCCTTACGGAACACCGGAACCTTCTGGGGCGCCTGAATGCCAATCCGCACCTTCTCGCCCATGACCGACAGGACCGAGACCTCGATCTCATCCCCGATCATGATGCTCTGGTTGGACTTGCGTGTCAGAACCAGCATTGGGTGCACCTTTCCTCTTGCCGATTGGCGACCCGGCGCTAGCCCCCACCGCCGGTGTGCCAAGCATAGTCACAGGACCGGGGGAACGCGATACCGATCGATCCTAAATAAGTACTTGCACGCACCCTCAACCCCCGCGAGCGCTATGCCCTGGAACCACCGCGTCCCCGCCGGGGCGCTTTACGCTAGTCTCCCGGACCGTTCATGCCCCGTAAATCATTGCGCCCGCATCTCAACCAAATTCGCGCCTGGGTCCGCCAGGGTCGCACCGACGCCTGGGTCGCCCACCAGCTCGAGGTCACGGTCCGTGACATCGAGCAGTTCAAGCGCCAGAACGAGCTCGTCAGCGACGAGGAGTCGCCCGAGGGCGCGGGCACGAACGACTACCCCGAGGAGATCGACCTCCGGGCCGAGGACGACGCGCTGATCGCGGCCGAGCTCGAAGCGGCAGAAGCCGAGGCTGAGCGCGCTCGCGCAGAGGCTGAGGAGGCCGGGGAGGACGCCGAGGAGCCCGCAGAGGCCAAACCCCGTCGTCGCAGCCGTCGTGGCGGGCGTGGTCGCCGCTCAGGTGGCGCCAACACGGGGCCGCTCGAGGGCACGTTCGACCACGGCGAGGAGGGCTACGGGCTGTGGCTAGACCCCGCCATCCAGGACAACCCGATCTACGCCGAGCACTGGGCCGGTCACCGGCCGGTCGAGGTCACGGTCGAAGAGGATCGCATCGTGATCCGGCGCACAGGCGAGGACGAGTCGACCGACTAGCAGCACCACTGGGGCGGCGCTAAGTCCCGATCTCGAGTCTCCCGCCTGCGTAGTCGCTCGCCTCGCGCAGGTAGCGTCCAAACGCCGCGTCGGCCACCAGGCCGGCCTCCCACGCCCACGGATCCGCCGGGGCGAGCTTCATCGCCACCTGCAGGCACCAGCCGGTCCCCGCGCCGTACAGCTCGACGAGCTCCGCCGCCGAGAAGCGACCGCCGAGGCGCCTGCGCAATTCCGCCACGATCGAGTCGATCACCCGCTCCAGCAGCTGCACACGCTCCGACGGAGCCCGCTGCAGGCGACGCTCGCCCTGCTGCCACTGGTAGATCGCGTTCTCGAAGGACACTCGCTCGGCGAGGCTAGCAGCGCCCCGCACGGCGGCGGCGTTCCCGCTCAGTTGTCGGGCAGCGAGCCGACCATGTATGGCTGCTCGCCTTTCTTCATCATCCCCAGCTGGCGCGCCTCCGCTTCGAGCGTCGCCTGCTTGCTCAGGAGTTCGTGCTGGCGCAGAAGCAGCGCATGTTCGTGGCGCATCGTCGCCACCACAGCGCTGTCGTGACGGGACTGACGCCAGGTGGAGAGCATGTGGATGCCGGCGCTGAGATACAGGTACACGAGCGCGACCGACACGCACAGCATCGCCGCCTTCCCGAGCCGGTCCCAGCGTATCCTCGCTCCGACGCGAGCAGCCGGGGGGGCGTTGGAGCGCGAGCGGGGGGCGCGCTTGCCGCGCGGGGCTGCTGCTGAGGCGGCTGGCATCCACTGATCGATTCGCGCACCGGCGCGAACCTCCTGCCGGTGGGTGCCGCGTGATTGCTAACGCCCGCCGAACGCCGCGCGCCCGGGGAACCGCGCGGCGTCGCCCAACTGCTCCTCGATCCGCAGCAGCTGGTTGTACTTCGCCACTCGATCCGAGCGCGAGGGCGCGCCCGTCTTGATCTGCCCGCAGCCGGTCGCCACCGCGAGGTCCGCGATCGTCACGTCCTCGGTCTCGCCCGAGCGGTGGCTCATCACGGCCGTGTAGCCGGCTTCGCGCGCCATCGCGATCGCCTGCAGCGTCTCGGTGAGCGTGCCGATCTGGTTGACCTTGATCAGGATCGAGTTCGCCACGCCCGCCTCGATGCCCCGGTGCAGCCGCTCGGTGTTGGTCACGAACAGGTCGTCGCCCACCAGCTGCACGGTCGCGCCGAGGCGGTCCGTGAGCGCCTTCCAGCCGTCCCAGTCCTCCTCGTCCATGCCGTCCTCGATCGACACGATCGGGTAGCGCGACGCGAGGTCGGCCCAGTAGTCGGCCAGCTCCACAGCGCTCAGCGTGCGCCCCTCGTGCTCGAGCACGTACGCGCCGTCGCGGTAGATCTCGCTCGTCGCCGGGTCGAGCGCGATCGCGATGTCCTCGCCTGGCGTGTAGCCGGCGGCCTGGATGCCCTCGATCAGCATCTTCAGCGCCTCCTCGTTGGAGCTCAGGTCCGGCGCGAAGCCGCCCTCGTCGCCAACCGTGGTGCCCAGTCCGCGCTCGTGGAGCGTGCGTTTGAGCGCGTGGAACACCTCGTCACCCATGCGCAGGCACTCCGAGAAGCTCTGCGCGCCGCATGGAACCACCATGAACTCCTGGAAGTCGACCTTGTTGTCCGCGTGTGCGCCCCCGTTGAGCACGTTCATCATCGGAACCGGCAGCACGTGCGCGCCGTCGCCGCCGAGATAGCGCCACAGCGGGAGCCCTTCCTCGGCTGCCTGGGCGTGGGCTGCCGCGAGCGACACGCCGAGGATCGCGTTCGCGCCGAGGCGGGACTTGTTGGGTGTACCGTCGAGCTCGATCAGCGCGCGATCCAAGCCGGCTTGGTCGGCCGCGTCGGCGCCGGTCAGCGCCTGCGCGATCTCACCGTCGACGTTGGCCACCGCGCGGGAGACGCCCTTGCCCTGCCAGCGCTCGCCGCCGTCGCGAAGCTCCGTCGCCTCGAACTCACCCGTCGAGGCGCCTGACGGTACCGCCGCGCGCCCCTGAGCGCCCGATTGCAGGGCAACGTCCACCTCGACCGTCGGGTTACCCCTGCTGTCGAGGATCTGGCGGGCGTGGATGCGCACGATCTGACTCATTCAGCGGATCCTTCCACTTCGTCGACGCCGGCGTAGCGGACGACGCTCTAGCCGGCTTCGGTCGTGCCCGTCGAAGACGCGCCTTTAGCCGTCTTCGGGGCTTTGTACTGCTTGCAGTCGGTCACGACGTAGCCAGCGCGGCAGTCGGTTTTGGCGGTCCACTTCTTCTTGAACGCCTTCACGAAACTAGTCAGCGCCGTCTGCTGCTGGGTGGCTGTGAGCTGCTGCTTGATCGAGGCTTTCACCTTCGACAGCGGCTGCTGCTGGCCGGCGGTGATGCCCTTCACTTCGAACACGTAGAAGCCGAACGGGGTCTTGATAGGTCCGCTCAGGGCGTTCTTCGAAGCGGAGAAGATAGCCGCGTCGAGGGCTTTCTCCTCCTCGCCTTTGATCACTTCCGGCAGCAGGCCGCCCTTCGCCTTGCTCGTCGGATCGATCGATACCTTTTTGGCCACGCTCGCGAAGCTCTTACCCGATTCGACTTCCTTCTTCGCGCTCTTCGCCGCCGCTTCGGTTTTCGTGAGGATGATCTGAACGCTGCGCTTTTCCGGTGTTCCGAAGCGCGACTTGTTCTTTTCGTAGTACTGGGCGATCTGAGATTCGGTGACCTTGCCCTTGTCCTTCACGATCTTCGCCTCGATTTTCTGCGGCAGCAGCGAGACGGCCTTGATGCGGAGCAGCAGATCCGAGACGGTCTGACCTGACGTGGCCAGGAATTTTTCGAATTCGGCAGCCTTGGGGAACTGCTGGTTCTTGATTTTCAGGAACTGCTTGCGGACTTCGGCATCCGTGAGCTTCACTCCCAGCGAGGAAGCTTCGCCGATGACCCACTGGGAGGAAATCAGGAAACCGAGCACCTGCTGCTGCAAAGATTTGTACTGCTGTTCGCACTGAGTCTTGAGCTGTGCGGTGGTGGGAGCTTTCTGCCCCTTCGCCGGCTTCGGAGCGGTCGCCGCGAGGTGTGCGATGCAGGCCGAGTAACTTGGCGGTTCCGGCACGACGGGCTTGCCGCCGCTCGCCGCCGTCGACGCCGAGGCCACCTGCATCCAGTGGTTGAACGTCGTCTTGGTGATCGACTTGCCGCCGACCTGCACGACGGCGTCGCCGGGGATGCCGCCACCGCACGCGGAGAGACCCACGAGGGCAAACAAAACGGCGCCTAGCGCCGAGAGGAAACGGAGGGACTTGGTCACGACGCGGGCACTCTAGCGGAAAGCTGCGAAGTCGTGCTTAACGAGTTCCTAAGTGCCGCTCACGCGGCCTCGCGCACGATCGCCAGCAGCGCGTCCGCCGCGGCCACGACACTGGGGAAGCGCTCGGTCCCGTCCTTTGGAACGCGCATCGACACCTGTGAGCGGCTCGATTCATACAAAGCGCCCGGCAGCTGTTCGCGCAATCTCTTCGCACGCGTCGAGTCGAGCTCGATCGGGACGACCGTCAGCCGGTCGCCGTGGAAGCTCACCGTGCGCGCGCCCGCCTCGCCGAACTTGATGCGCGCGCGCTGCAGCGCGAGCATGTTCTGAACCGGCTCGGGCAGCTCGCCGAAGCGGTCCTCTAGCTCCTCGCGCAGGCGTTCCACGTCGGCCACCTCGAGCGCGCCGGCGACGCGACGGTGGATCTCGATCTTGGCCTGCTCGTAGGGGACGTAGTCGGCGGGTACGTACGCGTCGACGTTCACGTCGAGTCGCACCGGCTCGGGCAGCGTCTCGCCCTCGATCTCCGGCTCGGCCGCTTTGACCGCCTCGTCGAGCATCTGCATGTACAGCTCGAAGCCGAGCGCCGCCACGTGCCCCGACTGCTCGTCGCCGAGCAGGTTGCCCGCGCCGCGGATCTCCAGGTCGCGCATCGCGATCTTGAAGCCCGCGCCCAGCTCGGTGTGATCCGAGAGCGCCGACAGCCGCTGCGCGGCCTCGGGCGTGAGCGCCGCCGCGGAGTCATACAGAAGGTACGCGTACGCACGCTCGCGGCTGCGGCCCACGCGCCCGCGGATCTGGTAGAGCTGGGCGAGGCCGAACGCGTCCGCGTGCTCCACGATCAGCGTGTTCGCCTGCGGGATGTCGATGCCGGACTCGATGATCGACGTGCACACCAGCACGTCCGCGCCGCCGCGCAGGTAGTCCATCATCACCGCCTCCAGCTCGCCCTCGCCCATCTGCCCGTGCGCGACCGCGAAACGCACCCCTGGGCAGAGCGCGCGCAGGCGCTCGGCGGTCTCCTCGATCGACTCCACGCGGTTGTGCAGGAAGAACGCCTGCCCGTCGCGCTCGCGCTCGCGCTCGATCGCGCGCTTGACCAGCTCCTCCTCGTACTCTCCCACGTACGTCTTCACCGGCCGGCGGCCTTCCGGCGGGGTCTCGATCACGGAGATGTCGCGCAGCCCCGCGAGCGACATCTGCAGCGTGCGCGGGATCGGCGTGGCGGACATCGCGATCACGTCCACCTTCAGCTTCATCTGGCGCAACAGCTCCTTCTGCTTGACCCCGAAACGCTGCTCCTCGTCCACGATCAACAGGCCGAGGTCCTTCGCGCGGACGTCTTTGGAGAGCACGCGGTGGGTGCCCACGAGGATGTCCACGCGGCCGTCCGCGAACCCCTTGATCGCCTCTTTCTGCTCGGCGGCGGTGCGAAAGCGCGACACGTGCTCGAGCGTGAACGGGTAGTCGGCGAGGCGCTCGGCGAACGTGCCGTAGTGCTGCTGGGCGAGGATCGTGGTGGGCACGAGCATCAGCACCTGCTTGCCCGCCTCCGCGGACTTGAACGCCGCGCGCAGCGCCACCTCCGTCTTGCCGTAGCCCACGTCGCCGCACACCAGCCGGTCCATCGGCCGCGGCGCTTCCATGTCCGCCTTCACCAGCTCGATCGCGTCGCGCTGGTCGGCGGTCTCGGTGAACGGGAAGCGGGTCTCGAACTCGCGCTGCCAGTCGGAGTCCGGCCCGAACGCGTGGCCGCTGCGGCGTTTGCGCTCCGCGTACAGGCTCAACAGCTCGCCCGCCAGCTCCTGCGCGGCGCGGCGCGCGCGCGCCTTCATCGTGTCCCAGCGCGTGCCGCCGAGTTTGCTCAGCGGCGGGTGATCGCCGCCGGCGCCCACATAGCGGGAGATCTTCGCCAGCTGGTCGGTGGGCACGAACACGCGATCGTCGCCCTGGTATTCCAGGTAAAGGTAGTCGCGGGTGACGTTCGCGACGGTGCGCGTCTCGAAGCCCGCGAAGCGCGCCACGCCGTGGTCCTCGTGCACCACGATGTCGCCCGTGCGCAGCTCGGTGAACGAGCGCAGAGCGCCCCTGCGCACGCCCCCCAGTCCGCCACCCGCCGGGCCCGGGTCCTGCTGAGCGCGGCGGCGGCGCAGCAGCCTGTGCTCGGGGAACACCGCGAGCTTCAGCTGCGGCGCGACGAACCCCTCCCGCAGCGACGCGGTGGTGAAGCGCAGAGACGGTTCTATGACCTGGTGACCGGCGTCGATGTCCTCGGCGAGCCACGTCGCTTTCATGCGGCCGAGGTTGTACGCGGCGCGCTCGCCCTCGCCGCGGCGCGGGAACGCCACCACCGTGCGATAGCCGGAGCGCACGAGCTTCTCGAGCTGCGGCTCCGCTTCCGCGAGCGAGCGAGCGGCGGTGTCCGCGGACTGCGCGCGCAGCTCGATCTCCTGGCCGCTCGCGAGCGCCGAGAGCCAGATCCGCGTGCGCTGCGACAGCGTCTCCTCGATGCTTTCGGGGCTCACGTACAGGTGGTGCGCGTCCTCGTCGCCGAACGCAGCGCACACGTCGCTCCAATGGTCGCTCAGCACCGGTGCGATCTCCTCCTCCGCGGCGACGATCAGCTGCGCGTCCTCGCCCACGAGGTCGAGCAGCGCGCCGAAGCGCTCCACGGGCAGTAGCTCCGCGATGTCCGGGCGCTCGGAGTCCTGCCCTTCGCTCTTCGTGAACGCGCCGGTCGCGGCTGCGATCTCGGCGAGCTCGCGGTGCTCGATCGCGAGCTCCGCCGCGGGCGCGATCTCAACCTCCTCGACCTCGCCGAGCGAGCGCTGCGTGAACGTGGAGAACCAGCGCAGCGATTCGATCTCCACGTCGAACATGTCCACGCGCACCGCCCGCTCCTCCGTCGCGGGGAACACGTCCAAGAGGCCACCGCGGAGAGCGAACTGGCCGCGCTCCTCGACCTGGTCGGCGCGCTCGTAGCCCGCGCCGACGAGCTCTGCCGCGCACTCCTCCAGGTCGAGCAGCTCGCCCACGCGCAGCGTGAACGAGTGCGGCCGCAGCTGCGGGTCGGGGACCTTCTCCGACAGCGCCACCGCGCTCACCACCACCACCGGCTGGCCGTCGTGCGGACCCGCACCCGCCCCATCGCTCGCGCCGAGCAGCGCGTCGAGCGCCGCCACCCGCAGGCCGACGAGGTGCGCGGGGGGCGCGAGGTGCGACTCGTACGCGACGCCGCGGGAGGGGTAGTAGCGCACGCGTCGCGGCGCGAGCCACGCGCGCAGGTCCGCGGCCATGTCGCGGGCCGCACGGTCGTCGCCCACCACCACCAGCGTGGGGCGCGCACGCGCCCGCTCGTCGATCTCCGAGAGGGCGGCGATCGTGTAGGGGCGCAGGGCGCTCGAAACGAACGCGTGGCCGCCCTCGCGCGCGAGCTTCAGCGTCGACTCGTCGTCCTGGACGAGACCCAACAGCGAGCGCAGCGCGCCGGTGCTCGTCGCCATCTAGCCAGCCCCCTGCGGCTGTTCGTCGTCCTGCCCCAGCACCACGCGCTCCACGTGCTCGCACGCGCGGTCCACCAGCTCCCGCACCTGGGCGCGATCCTCGCGGAAGCGGCCGAGCACGTATGCGGAGACGATCTCCGGGTCGGTCGAGTCGGGACGGCCGACGCCGACCCGCACGCGCATGAAGTCCGGGCTGCCGAGCTCGCGCTTGAGCGACTTCAGCCCGTTGTGGCCGGCCAGCCCGCCGCCGAGGCGGGTGCGCACGTCGCCGAACGGGAGGTCGATCTCATCGTGCACCACGAGCACGCGCTCAAGTGGCAGCTTGAACGCGCCGCGTGCCGGACCCACGGAGCGTCCGGCGTCGTTCATGAACGTCTGAGGGCACAGGACCGCCACCCGTGGGGCAGTACCCGGGGATGAGGCATTCTGCACGCGACCTTCCGCGAGGCGACCGCGAAAGCGGTCCTTACCCTTGCCGAGCCCCCATCGCTCCACAAGGGCTTCCGCCACCATGAAGCCGACGTTGTGCCGCGTTCCCGCGTACTCCCGACCGGGGTTGCCCAGCCCTACGATCAGCCAGTCGACGGCTCCGCCACCGCCACCGAAGGGGCGTCGCAGCGGTTCTACTCCTCGCTAGAGGAGTCCCCTGCGTCGGCGTCGCCCTTGGCCTCGCCGACGAGCTCGGTCTCGGCTTCGATCTCATCCGCGGTGTCGCTCTGCAGGCGCGGCGGCAGCAGCGTCGCCACGACCGTCTCCTCGAGGTCGTCGAGCAGCGTTACGCCCTCGGGCACCGTCAGCGCCGAAAGCAGGATCGTCTCGCCGATCTCCATCGCGCTCACGTCGTGGGGGATCGACTCGGGGATCGCGGTCGGCAGCGCTTCGGCGTTCAGCTCGCGGGTGATCTGCTCGAGGATGCCGCCCTGCTTGACGCCCGGCGAGTCATCCGCGCCGGTCAGCTCGATCGGCACGACCGCGTGGATCTTCTCGTTCAGGTTGACGCGCAGGAGGTCTACGTGTGTGGTCTGGCCGCGCACGGGGTCGCGCTGGGACTCCTTCAGCACCACCGGCGTCGCTTTGCCGCCGTCGATGCTCAGGTCGAGGACCGCGCCGGAGCCCGCGAGCGCGTGGCGCAGCTCGCGCTCGTCGGCGTCGAAGCCGATCGGCTCGCCGTCGCCGCCGTAGAGCACGCCGGGCACCCGGCCGCTGCGACGCAGGCGCCGTGCGCTGCGCGAGCCCTCCGCGGAGCGGCTGTTGACACTGAGCTTTGTAGTCGTGCTGGCCATGACGGGAGATGAGACTCTAGCAATCGCCTTCGTTCGGTATGGGCGCGCTCACGGAGAGCAGCGAAACGTGGATGCCCGTGAGGAAGTTGCCGGTGCGGCGGACGAGCACGCACTGCACCACCGGCAGGGTGCCGATCACCGTCCACGCGAGGCGCGTCCTGCCGGTCGATCCGGTCAGCGAATACGCGGTCGGCGAGGTCAGCTGGAGGATCTTCACATTGCCCGGGCGCACCAGGCGCGTGTTGTGAACCCGCGCCGTCACTTCCGCCACACACGAGGGGTTCTCGCGGCAGCCGCTCAGCTGGGAGATCATCGCGTTCGCGTCTCCCTTCGCCTGCGCCTGGATCAACGCCTCGTCGTCGTCGCGTTCGGCGTTCTCCATCGACAGGAACCGCGCCAGCACGCCGCTGATCGCGAAGAACAGCAGCACGGCCGATGCGATCAGAACGACGCGTTTCAGAACAGCTGGTTCTCGCCGCCGAAGACCTCGCTGACGGAGTCGTCGACGAAGATCCGCCGGATCGAGTCGGTCAACAGCTCCGCGCACGGCAGCACGCGCACGTTGTCCGGGCGCTTGGCGGCGACGGGAATGGTGTCGGTGACGACGATCTCCTCGAAGCCCGCGGTCTGGAGGTTCTCGAACGCGTTGCCGGAGAACACCGCGTGGGTGGCCGCGGCGTAGACGCGCGCGGCGCCCTCTTCCTTGACGGTTTTTGCGGCCGCCGCGAGCGTGCCGGCGGTGTCGATCATGTCGTCGACGATCACCGCCGTCTTGCCACGCACGTCACCGATCACGTAGCCGATCTCCGCGACCTGCTGGGCCGGGCGCTCCTTGTCGAGGATCGCCAGCTCGGCGCCGATCTTGGACGCGAATTTCTTGTTCAGCTTCACCCTGCCGGCGTCCGGCGCCACAACCACCAGGTCGGGCAGGCCGAGGTCGGCGAAGTACTGCGTCAGCATGAATAGCGAGGTCATGTGGTCCACCGGCTTCTGGAAGAAGCCCTGGATCTGCCCCGCGTGGAGGTCCATGGTGAGCACGCGATCGGCGCCCGCCGCCTCGATCATGCGCGCCACGAGCCGCGCGGAGATCGGCTCGCGCGGCGCGGACTTCTTGTCCTGGCGCGAGTAGCCGAACCACGGCGTGACCGCGATCACGCGGTGCGCAGAGGCCCCGACGGCGGCGTCGATCATGAACAGCAGCTCCATCAGCGAGTCGTTCGCCGTCACACCCGTCTGCGGGTTGCCGCACGTGGACTGCACGATGAACACGTCCGCGCCGCGGATCGACTCCTCGTAGCGGCAGTACACCTCGCCGTTGGAGAACGTCTTCAGCGTCACCGGCCCGAGGTCGACTTCGAGCTTGTCCGCGATGTCGACCGCCAGCTGCGGGTTGGCCCGCCCGCTGAACAGCATCAGCCGCTTGTTGTAGTCGATCGGCAGGCTTGCCCGCGACTCGGTGCGCGTGTCGATCGCGCTCATCTCCCCAGGGAGTGTAAACAGGCCGTGTGCGAAATGATCATCCGGACGTGGATCCGCTCGTGTCGCCCGCCGCGGGCGCGCCGCGCTCGGCGTAGCCCTCGATGTTCCGCTGGCGCTCGCGCGCGATCCCCAGCGCCCCCGCGGGCACGTCTTCGACTATCACCGAACCGGCGCCCGTGACCGCGCCGTCACCGAGGGTGACCGGGGCCACGAACGTCGTGTCGACGCCCGTGCGCACGCCGCGACCAACCGTCGTGCGGTGCTTGGCGCGACCGTCGTAGTTGGCGGTGATCGTCGCCGCCCCCAGGTTCGTGCCCTCGCCCACATCCGCGTCGCCGAGGTAGGACAGGTGGGGCACCTTCGCCCCGGGGCCGATGTCGGAGTTCTTGACCTCCACGAACGTGCCCACCTTCGAGCCCTTGCGCAGCACCGTCCCCGGGCGCAGGTAGCCGAACGGGCCGACGCTCACGCCGTCCTCCAGCGTGCAGTCCACCAGGTAGGAGTGGCGGATCGTGCACTCGCCGCCGATCCTCGTCCCGCCCCTGATCGTGGTGAACGGCTCGATCACGGTGTCTGCGCCGATCTCCACGTCCACGTCGATCACCGTCGAGGCGGGGTCCACGATCGTCACCCCCGCGAGCATGTGCCGCTCGAGGATCGACTCCTGCGCCAGCGCACGGACACGAGCGAGCGCCACACGGTCGTTCACGCCCAGCACGAGGCGCTCGTCCTCCACCACGTGCGCGGCCACGCTCGCGCCGTCGGCCCTCAACAGGTCGAGCACCTGCGGCAGGTACAGCTCCCCCTGCGCGTTGTCGGCCGTCAGCCGCGGGAGCGCCTGGCGCAGCGCGCGAGCGGAGAACGCGAAGATGCCTGTGTTGACCTCGCCGATCTCCCGCTCGGCCTGGGTCGAGTCGCCCTGCGTCTTCGTCTCCACCACCCGTTCCACCGCGCCGTCGGAGTCGCGCACCACCCGCCCGTAGCCCGTCGGATCGTCGAGGATCGTGCTCGCCATCGTCGCCGCCGCGCCGCCGCCCCTGTGGGCCTCGATCAACTCAGCGATCGCCTCGGCGCTCACGAGCGGCACGTCCCCGCTGAGAACCACCACCGGGCCGTCCTGGTCGGACACGTCGCCCAGCCTCGCCATCCCCGCCGCGGTCGCCCCACCGGTGCCGTCGGATTGCTCCTGCACGGCCAGATCAACGCCCTCGGGGAGGATGCCCTCGAGCGCCCGCTCCGGCGAGTCCACCACCACGACCCTGCCGGCACCCGCCTCGAGCGCCGCCGTCACCGGCCACAGCACCATCGCCCGCCCGCAGATCTCGTGCAGAACCTTCGGCGTCTTCGAGCGCATCCGCGTACCCCGGCCGGCCGCCAGGATCAAGACGATGGGGGCGCTCACCGGGGGGATGCTAGTTCAGTTGCGGCGTACGGCCGGTCGCGCTGGACGCCTTTCCGGGACTGCAGCTGGGGGGCAGGGACTCGAACCCCGATTCTCAGGACCAAAACCTGATGTCCTGCCGTTGGACGACCCCCCAAGGGGAGCTACAGGATAGATCCTGGCGCGGTATGTGTTTGGACGCGTCGCCAAGCGGGCAACCGGCACCCTTGGCACGGACGCGGCAACTTCGACGTAACACGAGCGTCTCCTCGACCTGCAAGCATCTTTGCACTTGTCAGCGGTGACGCAGACATCGGGGAGCAGGCGGCTGGTTGCGCTCGCAGCATGCGCGCTGGCCTGCTTCGGCGTGCTCGCACCCGTCAGCTCCGCCGCAGCCGCCAGGCGGACGGGCTGCCTCAACGCCAATCTGCACCCCACGTCCAGGAACGCGGCCGCGATCGACAAATCGATCCTGTGTCTGGTGGACCAGATACGCCGCGCCCACGGGCTGCATGCCCTACACGCCAACGGCGCGCTCGGCTCGGTGGCCTCGAGCCAGGTCGTGACGATGGTGCGCTGGGACTACTTCGCCGACATCCGGCCCTCGGGGCAGACACCGCTGGCGCTCGTCGGGGGGACGAGCTACCCGGCACACACCGAAGCGGTGGCGGTGGGGCAAAACATCGCGTGGGGCACCGGCAGCCTCGCGACACCAGCCCACATCGTGGCCGCGTGGATGGCCTCGCCACCGCACCGCGCGAACATCCTCAGCAGTCAATACCGCGACGCGGGCGTGGCCGTCACGCCGGCCGTGCCGAGCGTGCTGCGGGTGGGCCACCGCGGCGCGACGTACGCGTTCGAGTTCGGCGTGCGCCGTTTCTAGAACGCGCTTCTAGGGCCGTCTGCCGGAGCGGCGGGGCACGCGCCCGCCTTCGGCGCCGGCCTCCGACGCGGGCCCGCCGGCGGAGCTGATGCCGAGCACGCGCATCGACTTCAGACCCAGGCTGAGCTTCTCGCGCCCGTCGCTGGAGCTGACGTCGAGACCGGAGAGCTCGCGCACGCGCTCGAGTCGGTAATAGATGGTGTGGCGGTGGGTGAACAGCCGCTGGGCGGTCCCGGCGACGTTGCCGTCGGCCTCGAGGAACGTCTCGAGCGTGCGCACCAGGTCGGTCTCGTACTGCTCGTCGTAGGCGACCAGCGGTTCGACCGTCTCGGCGTAGAAGCGCTGCAGCTCGCTCGGGTTCTCGCTCATCGCCGACAGCAGCAGGCGGTAGGCGCCGGTCTGCTCGAAGGCGAGCGCGGTGCCGTCGCGCGAGCCCTGGGCGACGTTCGCCGCCAGCAGCGCCTCGCTGGCCGCGCGCGGCAGATCGGCGGGGTCCTCGGTGATGCGGCTGCGCCCGAGCGCGAACGTATAGCCGGCGAGCGCCGCTTCCATCTCCTGCAGCACCGCCTCGGCCGCGCGCGCCGCCGTGGCCTCCTCGCCGCCAGGCACCAGCACGAGCACCTCCGCGCCGGGGACGCCCTCGCGCTCGGAGAGCGCCGCGATCGAGCGATTGGTGACCGCCCGCGCGCCGCGCTCGGCGACCGCGCGCACGCGACCGCGCCAGCCCTCGTCGGTGGGCGACTGCGGGTTGGCGCGCGCGACGATCATGCTCGCCCCCTCCTCCAGCGCCAGCGACAGGTCCTTCGCACGCGCGAGCAGCTCCTCGCGTCCGGTCAGCTCGCGGCGCAGAATCGCGCGCAGGAAGTCCGCCGAGGCGGTCTCCGACACCCGCTCGGGCGCCCGCACGCGCTCGACCTCCGAGGCGATCATCGTCAGCAGCAGCCTGTGCATCGGCGCCGGCTGGTCGCCCTCTGAGCGGTCGGCCTTGACGCGCATGTGCAGCGTGCCGACGACCGTGTCGGCCACCCGCAGAGGCGCGCTCGTGACGCCCTCGCCCTGCGACAGCAGCGCCCGCTCCTCCGCGGGGGACCGCGCGGCGACCGCGAGTGTCGCGCCCCACGCGTCCGTCACCGCGAGGCTCGCGTCCAGCGCTCGCGCGGCCGCCCGCACCACCTCAGGCAGCCCGGCACCGGACTCGACTGCCTCCGTGATCGCGTCCAACGCCGCGAGGTCTGACACGCCCTAGCCCCAGAAGTAGACGGCCGCGAGCGCCGCGGCCACCCCTACGCCGACGAGCACGGCCAGCACGTAAAGCGTGAGCACGGTCGCGGCGAGCCGCTCCCACAGGCGCGTGTAGGAGATCCACGCCGGCCTCAGGATCAGGCCGGCGTACAGCCCCAGGCCGATCGCGCCCGCTCCGCCTGCCACCAACTCGTTGATCGCCGCTCTGCTCATCACGTGTCTCCGCCAGGGATTGTGACGCAACGCCCGAACGTCGCGTCTACCGGTGTCGCACAGATAGGCGCCACCCCCGGCCCGTGCAGGCTCGAAGCGGCCAGCTCGGCGAGCTCCAAGCCGTCACGCCCGCCCGCGTCCGAGGCGGCGAACAGCCCCAGCACGGTCGGACCGGACCCGCTCACGAGCGCCACCGTAGCGCCCGCCCTCCGCGCCAGCTCGAGCCGCTCGTCGATCTCCGGGCACAGCGACACCGCGGCACGCTCGAGGTCGTTGTGGAGCAGGTTCTCCGCTGCCGGGAGCGCCGCCCCGTCCCGCAGCGCGGTGCTCACACTCAGGCGCAGGTCCTCGAGTTCGGCGCCGGTGCGGGTAGCGTCAAGGCGGTCAGCCTCTCCGTACACCGCCCCCGTTGACAGCCCAGTGGCGGCGGGCAGAACGAGCACCCCGAGATCGCTCGTCGGGGCGGCCAGCTCGAGCAGGCGCTCGCCCGCGCCGGTCGCCAGCCAGCGCCCGGGTGCGATTTGCGCGGGCACATCCGCACCCAGCTGCGCCCCCAGCTCGCGCAGCAGTCGCTCGTCTCCGAGACCAGACGCGTGGCTGGCGAGACGCAGCGCGGCGGCGGCGTCCGCCGAGCCGCCCGCCAGCCCCGCCGCCACGGGAATCCGCTTGTTGATCGTCAGCCGCTGTGCGGGCGCCGCCCAGCGGGTGCTCGCGCGAAACGCGCGCAGCGCCGCGGCCGCGAGGTTCTCCTCCGGCGGGCCGGGCACGCCCGGGCAGAGAACCTCGTCGCGCTCCGCTCCCGCGGGGGCGTCCTGGAGCGTCAGCTCGTCCGCGAGCGAGACCGACTGCATCACCGTGACCAGCTCGTGCCGGCCATCGCTCGCGCGCTTGGGGCCCACGAACAGCCCCAGGTTGACCTTCGCGGGCGCCAGCGCGCGGTGGACGCTCATAGCTCCAGCAGGCCCGCCAGCGCGCGAAAGTCCTCCGGGCTGAGGCGCTCGGCGCGCACGTCCGCGGGCTGGCCGAGAGCCAGCAGCGCCTCGCGAACCTGCTCTCGCGAGCGGGGCGGGAGTGCCGCCGAGCCTCCCTGCGACAGCGCGAGCGACCCGACGAGCGTCTTTCGCCGGTGAGCGAAGCCGCCGCTCACGAGCGCGCGTAGCGCCCTTGAGCTGCTCCCCTCCGGCCGCCGATACATCCCCACGAGCACCGAGTCCACGTTAGGCACCGGATGGAACACCGTGCGCGGCACCGCGCGCAGCACCCGCACCTCGCACACGAGCTGCGCGAGCACCGACGGCGTGCCATAGGCGCTGCTGCCCGGCGAGGCCGCGAGGCGCTCGCCGACCTCGCGTTGCGTCATCCCCACCCACAGGCGAACCCCGGGTAGCTCCTCGACGGTGCGCAGCAGCACGCCCGCGGCGATGCCGTAGGGGAGGTTCGCGACTACCTTGTCGGGAGCCGGGTCGAGCGTGCTGAGATCGAACGTCATCGCGTCGGCCCAGTGCACGGTGACGCTCGCGTGCGCGCCGGTGGCGTCCTGCAGCGGCTCGCGAAGGCGCTCGTCGATCTCGATCACGTGCACGTGCGCGACGCGCTCGGCGAGGTGCTCGGAGAGCACGCCGAGGCCGCCGCCGATCTCCAGCACGACATCCTCCGGGTCGAGCTCCGCGGCGCGCTCGATCACGCCGAGGATGTTGGAGTCGATGAGGAAGTTCTGTCCGAGGTCGCGGTCGGGGCGCACGCCGAACTGGCGCATCCGGCGCAGGCTCGGCTGCACGGGCGCGTCGCTCACAACACTCATGCCCAACCGAACACGCGGGCCGCGTTGCGCTCGACCGTCGCGCCCAGCTCGTCCACCGCTACGCCGCGCAGCTGTGCGACGAACTGGAGCGTGTGCGTGACGAACGCGGGCTGGTTGCGTTCCTTTCGCACCACCTGGGGTGTGAGGTATGGAGCGTCGGTCTCCATCAGCAGGAACTCCTCGGGGACCCGCGCGGCGGCGACGGCGAGGTCGGCGGCGTTCTTGTAGGTGACGTTGCCGGCGAAGGAGATCGCGTAGCCGCGCGCGACGCACTCGTCGAGCCGCTCGGGCATCGAGAAGCAGTGCATCACGACGCTCACGCCGTCCGCTTCGACGGCGAGCTGGTCGAGCGTTTCGCTCTCGGCCGCGCGGGTGTGGATCACAAGCGGCTTGCCGGTGTCGCGCGCGAGCGCTATCTGCGCGGCGAACGCACGGTCCTGGTCGGCGCGCGGCGGCACGGTGTCGCGGTAGAAGTCGAGGCCGGTCTCGCCGATCGCGACGCAGCGGGGGTGCGCGGCGAGCGCCTGCAGCTCAGCGAGGTCGGCGTCGTCGAAGCCCTTGGCGGCGTTCGGGTGTCGGCCGATCGCGGCGTAGACCTGCGGGAAGTCCTCCGCGGCGGCGAGCGCGGCGCGGCAGGAGGCGCCGTCGATCCCCACGGTCACCATCCGCGTCACCCCTGCGGCCACGGCTGCCTCCACCAGCTGCGCGTTGGACGGCTCGCACAGGTGCAGGTGGGTGTGGGAGTCGATCATCGGGCGGACGGGCCGGCGATCACCGCTGCTCCTTGGGGAACAGCGATTCCAGCGTCTGCACGCGCTCGATCCGTCCGGCCCCCAGATCGCCCGCCGCGAACGTGAGGTCGGGCGCACCCAGCGCGTCGAGCAGCCGCTCGGCGCTCGTGGGCAGGTACGGCCACAGCAGCACCGTCACCGTCCGCAGCCCCTCGGCGAGCGTGCGCAGCACCCGGTCGAGCTCCTCCGCGCGCGCCTCGTCTTTGGCGAGCACCCACGGCGCCTGCTCCTCGACGTAGCGGTTCATGCGCCTCACCAGCTGCCAGATCTCCTCGAGGGCGAGCGTCAGCTCCGCGCGGTCGACGTGCGCGGCGACCCGCTCGCGCAGGCCGGCGAAGGACTCCACGAGGATCGGGTCGAGATCGCCCGCCGACACGGCGCCGTCGCGGTAGCGCGCGAGCATCCCGATCGTGCGGCTGGCGAGGTTGCCGAGCTCGTTCGCGAGCTCGCTCTCGTAGCGCAGCTCGAACGCGGCGGTGGACACCGACCCGTCCTGGCCGAACGGCACGTCGCGCAGCAGGTAGAAGCGCAACGCGTCCGGGCCGTATCGCTCTATGACGGCGAACGGGTCGAGCACGTTGCCGAGCGACTTGCTCATCTTCTCGCCGTCCATCAGCAGGAAGCCGTGCACGAACACGTGCTCTGGCAGCTCGATGTCAGCGGCCATCAACAGCGCGGGCCAGTACACGGCGTGGAAGCGCAGGATGTCCTTGCCGATCAGGTGGTAGCTGGCGGGCCACAGCCGGTCGGTGATGTCCTCGCCCTCCCTAGCGTAAGACAGCGCCGAGTAGTAGTTGAGCAGCGCGTCGAACCACACGTAGAACACGTGCTCGGGGTCCCACGGCACCTGCACGCCCCAGGTCAGCTTGTGGCGCGTGAGCGGCACGTCGCGCAGGCCCGAGCGGATGAACGACAGCGCCTCGTTGTAGCGCGTGCGCGGCGCGACGAAGTCCTCGCGCTCGGCGTACAGCGCTTCGAGGCGCTCCTGGAAGGCGGACAGCTTGAAGAAGTAGTTGTCCTCCTGCTCGCGCGTCAGCTCGATGTGGTGGATCGGGCAGCGGTTGCCCTCCTCGACCTCGTTGTCGGCCTTGAAGTCCGCGCAGCGCGGGCAGTACCAGCCCTCGTACGTGCCCATGTACACGAAGCCGTTGTCGCGCACCCGCGAGAGCACCTCCTGCACCTTCGCTTCGTGCTGGGGGTCGGTGGTGCGGATGAAGAAGTCGTTGCTGGCGGTGAGCTGCGGTGCGAGCGCCTTGAAGCGCTCCGCGTTGCGGTCGGCCAGCTCCTGCGGCTCGATGCCGAGCGCGTGCGCCGCGTCCGCCACCGGCTCGCCGTGCTCGTCGGTGCCGGTGAGGAAGAACACCTCCTCGCCGCGCTGGCGGTGGTGGCGTGCCATCACATCCGCCGCGATCGTCGTGTACGCGTGCCCGAGGTGGGGCGCGGCGTTGACGTAGTAGATGGGGGTGGTTACGTAGAAGGACATGGGCCGGCTCTCACGCTAGCGGGGGTTGCCAGGGCGGGTTGCAAGCGAGGTCACAGCGGTCGACGAGCGGGCATCCTGGAAGTCCACCACGAGCGCGCGGTCCGCGGGTTCCTCATACGCGTACACGATCAGCAGCCACCGCCACGGGCCGAGAATGAAACGGAAGCCCTCAAGTTGACCTCCGAGATGGCGCCCCATCGACGGAAACTGCTCCAGCAGACGCAGCGAGCGTCCAACGCGCGGGTTTGTGTTCGCGGGCAGGCTGTGCGTCACGATCAACCGCTCGAGCTGTTCGCTCGCCGCAAGGCTCAGCTCTACGCGCGTCACGCTCCCTGCTACGACAAGAGCGCGTCGAGTGGGACGGTCTTGCCTTCCCTGGCCTGCTGCAGACCGAGCTGGGCGTTCTCGACCGCTCCAGGAATGCCTTCGAGCAGCGCCGTCACTGTACGCGGATCGGGATCGGCCTCGTCGAGTGCGCTCGACAGTAGCGATCGGGCCAGGGTTCCCTCCTGAACGTGCGTGCGCTCCGCCAGCATGGAGAGCTTGGCCGCGTGCTCGGAGTCCAAAGTCACATTCAGCCGTGTGGTCGCCTGATTCATCGACAGCACTCTACACGATTTAGCACCTACCGTGTAGACGCCTTCTCTCCGCTCAGCAGCTCCCGGTACAGCTCGTTCGCCCCCAGCCCGGTCAGCCTCGCCACCGCAGCCGCCGCGGGCCGCGCCTTGGCGCCGGCGTCGATCAGCTCGCGCAGCGCCTCCAGCGCCTGCCCACGGTCGGCCTGACCAGCGGGCGCGGCGCCGCAGACGAGCACCACCTCGCCACGCGGCGGGTGCTCGCGGTAGTGCTCCGCCAGCTCGGCGGCGCCACCGCGGCGCACTTCCTCGTGCAGCTTGGTCAGCTCCCTGCACACCGCGACGGGGCGCTGCGGGTCACCGGCGGCGAGCAGCGCGAGCGTGGCCGCGAGGCGACGTGGGGACTCGAACGCGACGAGCGTGTCCGATGCGTTGCTGAGCAGCGCCCCTAGCTCGCCGCGGGCGCGCGGCAGGAAGCCGACGAAGCGCCAGCTCTCGCCCGGCAGGCCCGAGGCGACGAGCGCGGTCATCGCGGCGCTCGGCCCCGGCAGCACTTCGACCGGAAGCCCCGCGGCCAGGCAGGCGCGCACGAGCGCGAAGCCGGGATCGGACACCAGCGGGGTGCCCGCGTCCGAGACCAGCGCCACCACCGCGCCCTCACGGATGCGCGCCGCGAGCTCCTGCGCCCGCGCGCCTTCGTTGTGCTCGTGCACGCTGATCGTCCGCGCGCGCACGGAGTGGCGGTCGAGCAGCACCTTCGTGTGGCGGGTGTCCTCGCACGCGACCATGTCCGCCTCGGCGAGCGTCGCGAGCACGCGAAGCGTCACGTCCTCGAGGTTGCCGATCGGCGTGGGGCACACGACCAACCGTCCGACCGGCGTTTCGGTGCCGTTCATCTCGCAAATATAGGGTCCCTCCGATGGCCCCCGACCGCGAAGAGCCGCCGCAGTACACCCGCTACCGCGCACGGCGGAGGCTGCTGGGCGGCGAGGAAGACGAGCTGGGCGCCGCGACGAGCGATCCGCAGGCACCCCCGCGAGGTCATCCGAGAGCGCCTTCCCCGGCCAGCGAACCGAAGCGGATCGGCCGGCTGCGCCGCCGTCCGAAGCTGGGCCGCGTCGGCTGGCGTCGGTGGACCACGCCCAAACGCATCGCTCTCAGCCTCCTCTCCCTCGCCCTCCTCTGGATCCTGTTCTCGCTCGTGCTGTTCCTGCTCAGCTCGCAGTTCAACCGCACCTCTCCGCCGGGGGATGTCGCGAGCGTGCTCGACCCGGCGGGCTATCCGCTGACGTCGGTCAACGACATCCTCGTGCTCGGCTCGGATCGGCGCCAGAAGAACAGCAAGGAACCAGGGGCGGAAACGTCGGGCCCGGGACGCTCGGACACGATCATGCTGATCCGGACGGGCGGCGGGCACTCCGCTCGCCTTTCGATCCCACGCGACACCGTCGTGGAAATCCCGGGGCACGGACTGCAGAAGATCAACGCCGCGCACGCCTTCGGCGGGCCGGCCGAGTCGATCTCGGTGATCAAGCGCTGGCTGGGCATACCGATCAACCACCTGGTGGAAGTGAACTTCGAAAACTTCCCGCAGCTGATCGACGCGATGGGAGGTGTGAGCTACACGGGCGGCTGTGTGGTGTCGAAGCTCGACGGCGGCTTCAGCAACGGCGGCTACACGCTCCGACTGAAAGCCGGCACACACCACATCAATGGCAAGCAGGCGCTCGCGCTGGCACGCACGCGGGAGAACCTGTGCGCACCCAACGAGACCGACCTCCAGCGCGAGGAACACCAGCAGGCGCTGTTCAACGGTATGAAGAGCCGCCTGCTCTCGCCCTCGAGCTTCCTGCGTCTGCCGCTGATCGCATGGAATGCGCCGCCGGCGATCATCTCGGACATGAGCGGCTCCACCCTGCTCGGGCTGTTTGGAGCGCTTGCCATCTCGGGCACACCGCCGACGCGCGTGCTCAAACCGACCGGAGCGATGACGCTGCCCGGCGGAGGAGATGGCTTGACGGTTTCAGAAAGCGCGCGCCGAGCGGCGGTCGCGCGCTTCATGAGCGGCTGAGCTGCGAGCTCAGCCCTTGGCCGCGACGGGCTTCGACTCCTTGGCCTTGGCGGGGCTCTTGTCGCTCTTGCTCTCCGACGAGGTCGACGATGGGGTGGAGCTGGAGCTGTCGGATGTCTTCTCGCTCGAGGACTTCTCCGACGACGTCGACTTCTCGGAGGAGGACTTCTCGGCCGCCGCGGCGGTCTCGCGCTGGCGGTTGCGGGTGCCGTAGTCGGTGTTGTAGAAGCCTTTGCCCTTGAAGTGAACCGCGGGCGCGTGAAGAACGCGCTCCACCGGCACCCCGGTGTCCGGGTCGACCGTCAGCGCGTCTTCGCTGAAGGACTGCTGTATTTCAAAGGTGGTGCCGTCCGGGCGCCTGTACTCGTATATCGGCATGGAGGCCGATTATAGGAGCCGTCAATCGGTGAGCAGCGCGCCCGCGCACACGATGCCCGCCTGGATCGTCGTCGAGAAGTCGCGATCGGGCTCGCTAAGCATTCGCAGCGCGAACCCGTCGCCGATCGAGAACAGGATCTCCGCGACGGCCTCCGGCTCGGCGTGCAACCGCAGGATCCCCTCGCTCTGAGCGGCCGCGAGCATCCCCGCCACCTGTTCGCGCGTGCGTCGCATCAAGCCCGCGTACTCCACCGCGATGTCCTCGTTGCGACGCGACATGGTGAAAAGCTCGAACACCAACGTCACGAACTCGGGGTCCTCGCTGACGGTGTCCTGCAGGTTCTTGGCCATCAACCCGATGAAGTCCTCGGCCGTCTTGGCGGTGGACAGCTGGCGCTCGAGTCGCTCCAGGCGCAGCTCGCAGTCGCGCCGCACCGCCTCCACGAGCAACTGCTCCTTGGTGCCGAAGTAGTAGTGCAGCAGCCCTCGCGAGACACCCGCCTCGCGCGAGACGTGCTCAAAGGTCGAGCCCGCGGTGCCACGACGCGCGACGCTGCGACGCATCGCATCGATGATCCGCTGCGCCTTCTCACCCGAGAGCGAGCGAGCGGCGCCAGGACGCGTCTGACTCTCAGGCGCGACAGCCTCCTCCACTGCAGTGGCATCCAAGATGCTCATCCCTGCCCCCTAGGCTCGAGTTCAGCTACCGACTACCGCTGCCGGCGCGGGCGTCGCCGGGGCGGTGGTCGAGCTGTAGTCGAACTCCTCCTCGGCTCCGAACAGCAGATCGAGCACCTTCGAGCGCAGATCCTCACTCACAGCCAGCGCGAGCACCGCTCCGACCGCGAAGAGGATCAGCGAGCGGCCCAGACCGCCACGGCGCTTACGCGCCTGCTTGGGAGGCTCACGCAGGGCGCCCGATGCGTCGCGCAGCGCGGATGCCGCGCTCTTGAGCTCGTCGTGGAACTTGCTGTCGTCGAGCAGGGCCCAGCCGGCGGGCTTGCCGTTGCTCACACGTGAGTAAGCATTGCGCGCGGCGTCATACGCGGAGAACAGGCTCGAGCGGAGCTCCTCGTCCTCGATCAGGCGCTGCAGGTACTGGTTGTTCTGGGCGGCTTCCCCAGCCTTGCCCAACCTGTCTTTTGCTGCCATGTCTGCCACCACCTCTGCCGGAAGCTTTGCGGGTCGAAAGCTCAATATACCCAGCTAGCGCGCCCGCGACACCGCTATGCGTGCAGTGCGGCCTGCTCCTGCGCGGAGGGAAACGCCCACGCGGCTCGCGTGCGGCGCTCTTGACGGAACACGAAGCGCAGCTGTGGCGGCGGACGCAACTGGGCCTCGTTGGGACGGAACGTCGCGCACGGCTCCTCCAGCTCCAGGGCGCACAGGAGATTGACCCGGAAGAAGCATTGATCGCAGCTGACTTTGGGCGTGGCTCGCTTGGGAGCACGCCTGCTCGTTGTACTCGGCACCTATACCTGCCCCCGAACTGAGAGAGTGGGATGGACTCGACGGGAGCGATCAAAGCAGGATTGCGAGCACCGCTCAAGGGACTCGGGCGACCCACTCCGCAAATCGCAGAGAAAACAATCGCTACCCGGAAATAGGCGAGATCCAGTCACTTTGCTGTGACAATCCTCCCGGTCCCGCCGCACTTTCCGGGCGTTTGACGCGATCGCGTCATCATGGAGGGGATGCGCGTCCTGGTAACCGGCGCGAGCGGCTTCGTGGGCTCGCTGCTCGCCCCCCGTCTCTGCGCCGACGGGCACGTCGTGCGCGCGTTCGGCCGCGACCCGCGACGTATCCGCGAGGCACTTGCCTTCAGCACCCCGAACGTCGACGCGGAGCGCGTCGAGGTCCTGTCCGGCGACGCTCTCACCGGCGAGGGGCTCGATCGCGCGATGGCGGATGTGGAGGTCGCGTATTACCTGATCCACTCGATGGAGCGCCCCCCTGCCGACGCGTCGCCGTTCGTCGAGCGCGAGCGCGTCGCGGCGGAGAGGTTCGCCGACGCCGCGGCACGCGCGGGCGTGCGCCGCATCGTGTATCTCGGGGGCCTCGTCCCGCGGAGCGAGGAGCAGCACACAGAAGCCACCACACAGCGCGAGCTCACCTCGGCGCATCTAGCGAGCCGCGTGGAGGTTGAGAACATCCTCTCGGCGGCTATCGCCGACTCACTGGCCCTGCGCGCCTCGATTGTGATCGGCGAGCGGTCGCGCTCGTTTCGCCTGCTGGTGCATCTGGTCGAGCGACTTCCGGTACTCACACTACCCGCGTGGCAGCGCTTTCGCACCAGGCCGATCGACGCTCGCGACGTGATCGAGATGCTCGTCTCGGCCGCCACCGCGCAACCGACGAGACGCTCTCTGGACATCGGCGGACCCGACACCCTCACCTACGGCGAAATGCTCACCCGGATCGCCGATCTGATGCTCGTAAGGCGCCCCGCGGTGAGGTTCAGGGTGAATTTGACACCGGTCGCAGCCCGAGTCGCGGCGGCTATCGCGAGCGAGGACCCGGAGCTGGTGGTGCCACTGATGGAGGGCCTGCAATGCGACCTGCTGCCGGCCGAAGATCACGCCGACGAGCTTCTCGGCGTGCGATTGCACTCGTTTGACTCAGCCGTCGAACACGCGCTCGCCGAGTGGGAGCAGCGCGAGCCGCTGGCCGCCCGCTGATGAGTCACGCCGATGCGACGTCCCGCACACCCCGCTACCGTTCTGCGTCGGCCGAAGCGCGGCCGTAGCCCACATGAGCCTCGTCACAGCCTCGATCGAGATCGCAGCTCCACCCGAGCAGGTGTGGGCGCTCGTCATGGACCCCGCGTCCCTGGGTGAGTGGGTCACCATTCACCGCAAGCTCGTGCACGCCGACGGCGGACCGCTGCGCGTTGGGTACACGATGGATCAGCAGATCCACATGCGCGGCGTCAGCCTCGAGGTTCACTGGAAGCTCGTCGAGTGCCGTCCTAATGAGCTGGCGATATGGGAGGGACGGGGGCCCGCAAGGTCGCATGCGCGCAGCGAATACGCCCTCGAGGCAACAGGCGATGGCACGCGCTTTGACTATCGCAACGAATTCCGTCCTCCACTTGGACCGGTGGGTGCGATAGTCAGTCGTGCGCTCGTCGGTGGCATGCCCGAGCGTGAGGCCAGGCGCACACTGGATCGACTGCGCGCCCGCCTCGAACGGTGAACATCAGGGAATTGGTGTAAGGTCAAGCCTCAAAAGATGTGACGCCGTTGCATCAAATCTAGTGAAGAGGATTCATACCGTGACCGACTTTCTTGATGAGAAGCGCCAGGAGATCGCTGCTCGGCTGAAAGAGCTGAAGCCCCTGGTCGACGAGTACAGCCGCCTGGAGGCCGCCGCGGCAGCTCTCGCAGGCGTTGGCGGACCAGCAGCTTCTTCGAGCACCGCGGTTGCGGTCGCTCCCACCGCTACCCCTCGCCGCCGTGGACCCGGACGTCCGCGCGGCTCAGTCAATCGTGCAACTGCCAAACCGGCAGCCGCCCCCAAAGCACCGAAAGCCCCCAAAGCAGCGAAAAAAGCAGGCCGTCGCGCCGGACGGCGCAAAGGCAGCGGCACGCGTGCCGCCGAGGCGCTGTCGTTCGTGCAGGGACAGCCTGGCATCAGCATCCCCGAGCTTGCAGCCAAGATGGGGATCAAGCAGAACTACCTCTACCGCGTGCTGCCCGGACTCGAGCAGGAAGCAAAGGTGGAGAAGAAAGGCCGTGGCTGGCACCCGAAGTCCTAGTCTCGAAGCCGCTGGCGGCGTCCTCGGATGCTCGTGTGCAAAGCACACCACGCATCCTGCGTCCTTGTCAGCGTCTCCGATCCGTCGGACTTCCCTCCTGATTTAGGGAGCTTGCGGATCAGCTGAACGAAAGAGGGGCGTGGTCGTAATGACCGCGCCCCTCTTCTTGTATTGCAACTGCCCTGAATCTGCTTTGCGGAGGCTGCTTGCTGAGCCTCCCCGACCGTGGAGCCCGCCCCTAGATCAGGCCCTGGCTCGAGACGGTGTCGCGCTCGCTGACGAGCTCTGCGACGGTGGCGTCGATCTTGGCCTGGGAGAAGGCGTCGATCTCGAGGCCCTGGACGATCGAGTACTCGCCGTTCGCACACGTGCAAGGGAAGCCGCTGATCAGACCCTCGGGCACGCCGTAGGAGCCATCGGAGGGAACGCCCATCGACACCCAGCCGCCGTTGGTGCCGGCGACCCAGTCGTGTACGTGGTCGATCGCCGCGTTGGCCGCCGAGGCGGCTGACGAGGCGCCCCGCGCCTCGATGACTGCGGCTCCGCGTTTGCCCACGTTCGGCAGGTAGTCGTTTTCGATCCAGGCCTGATCGTCGACCGCCCCGGCCGCCTGATGACCGTTGACTTTCGCATGGAACAGGTCCGGGTACATCGTCGGGGAGTGATTGCCCCACACGCCCATTTCGGTGATCGCGGAGACCGGAACCGCGAGCTTGGTGGCGAGTTGCGCAACCGCCCGGTTGTGGTCGAGGCGGAGCATCGCTGTGAAGCGCTCTCGCGGGACGTCGGGCGCGTTGTTCATCGCGATCAGGCAGTTCGTGTTCGCAGGGTTGCCAACCACTAGAACTTTCACATCGGACGCCGCGTGGCCGTTCAGCGCCTTGCCCTGGACCGTGAAGATCTTGCCGTTCTCCGAGAGCAGCTCCGCGCGCTCCATACCCTTGGTGCGTGGGCGCGAGCCCACCAGCAGAGCGATGTTCGCGCCGTCGAAAGCGTCGCCTGGGTTGTCGTGCAGGTCGAGGTTCTCGAGCAGAGGGAAGGCGCAGTCGACCAACTCCATCGCCACGCCCTCGAGCGCGCCCATCGCCTGCGGGATCTCGAGCAGGCGCAGATCGACGGGCTGGCCGGGGCCGAGCAACTGCCCGCTCGCGATGCGAAACACGAGGCTGTAGCCGATCTGCCCGGCGGCGCCGGTGACGGTAACTCGTACTGGGTTGCTCACAGTTTCATCTCCTGGGTGAGGTTGTCGGCGATCGACGCGAGGAACTCCTGCGTCGTCTGCCACGGTTGATCGGGGCCGACGAGCAGCGCCAGATCCTTGGTCATCTTTCCGCCTTCGACGGTCTCGATGCAAACGCGCTCGAGCGTCTCCGCGAAGCCGATCACATCCGGTGTGCCGTCCATGCGCCCACGCGCGGCTAGGCCACGCGTCCACGCGAAGATCGACGCGATCGGATTGGTCGAAGTTGGCTTTCCCTGCTGGTGCTGGCGGTAGTGGCGCGTGACTGTTCCGTGCGCCGCCTCGGCCTCCACCGTCTTGCCATCGGCGGTCATCAGCACGCTCGTCATCAGCCCGAGCGAGCCGAAGCCCTGTGCGACGGTGTCCGACTGGACATCGCCGTCGTAGTTCTTGCACGCCCACACATAGCCGCCCTCCCACTTCAGACACGCGGCGACCATGTCGTCGATCAGGCGGTGTTCATAGGTGATGCCGGCGACCTCGAAGTCGCTCTTGAACTCGGCCTCGTAGACCTCCTCGAAGATGTCTTTGAAGCGGCCGTCGTAGCGCTTCATGATCGTGTTCTTCGTCGACAGGTAAACGGGATAGGTGCGGTCCAGCCCGTAGCGCAGCGACGCGCGAGCGAAGTCGCGGATCGAGTCGTCGAGGTTGTACATCGCCATCGCGACACCCGCGCCCGGGAAGTCGTACACGTCCAGCTCGATCGGCTCGGAGCCGTCGGCCGGGGTGTAGGTGAGCGTCAGCTTGCCCTCGCCCGGCACCACCAGATCGGTGGCGCGGTACTGATCGCCGAAGGCGTGACGTCCGATCACGATCGGCTTCGTCCAGCCGGGTACGAGTCGGGGAATGTTGGCTATGACGATCGGCTCGCGGAAGATCACTCCTCCGAGGATGTTTCGCACCGTGCCGTTTGGAGAGCGATACATCTCCTTCAGGCCGAACTCCTCAACGCGCGCCTCGTCGGGGGTGATCGTCGCGCACTTCACGCCCACGCCGTAGAGCTTGATCGCATCGGCCGCTTCGACGGTGATGCGGTCCTCGGTGGCGTCGCGGCTCTCGATGCCCAGGTCGTAGTACTTCAGGTCCACGTCCAGGTAGGGGAGGATCAGCTGCTCCTTGATGAACGACCAGATGATCCGCGTCATCTCATCGCCGTCGAGCTCGACGACGGGGTTCTCAACCTTGATCTTGGCCATGTGTGTCGGTCCTTCGGGTGGGGGCGGTCCGGGCCGCCGATGCTATCGCCCAGGCGACTACGGCCTCGGCGCCATCTGCTTGACTTAGACGCATGGCCACCGCCTCGCATCCCGCGCACGGGGAAGCGCCGTGGCAGACGCACACGGTCTTCAACCAGCCCCCGCCGCTCGAAGGCGTGGACGTGTTCGCGAGCAACACGCCGCTCGTGGAGGCTGTCGCACGGGAGGGCGCGGAGTGGGTGATCGAGCGCGCGTCCGCGCTCGGGCGAATCGTCGGCGGCGAGCCGCAGCAGCAGTGGGGCCGCCTGGCGAACGAGAACAAGCCGGTGCTGCGCACCCACGACCGTTACGGCAACCGCATCGACGAGGTCGAGTTCCATCCCGCGTGGCACAAACTGATGCAGCTCGGTGTGGAGCACGAGCTGCATTCGCTGCCGTGGACGAGCGACGAGCCATTCGCTCACGCGGCGCGCGCCGCGATGTACATGACAGCGATGCAGGCCGAGGCAGGCTTCGCCTGCCCCATAACGATGACCTTCGCCGTGGTCCCCGCGCTGCGCGCGCAACCCGAGCTCGCCGCCGAGTGGGAGCCGCTGATCACAGCCGCCACGTATGACCCACGCTCGATCCCCGCGAGCGAGAAGGGGTCGGCGATCGCGGGGATGGCGATGACCGAGAAGCAGGGCGGCTCGGACGTGCGCGCCAACACCACGTTCGCCAAGCCGCTGGGCGGTGGCGGAGCCGGGGGCGAGTATGAGTTGATCGGCCACAAGTGGTTCTGCTCGGCGCCGATGTCGGACCTGTTCCTCGTGCTCGCGCAGACCGACGACGGCCTCTCGTGCTTCCTGCTGCCGCGCATCCTCCCGGACGGCTCGCGCAACGCGTTTCACATCCAGCGCCTGAAGGACAAGCTCGGCAACCACTCCAACGCCTCCTCGGAGATCGAGCTGCACGGCGCGTGGGCGCGGATGGTGGGCGAGCCTGGCCGTGGCGTGCCGACGATCATCGAGATGGTCGGCCACACGCGCCTGGACTGCGCGATCGGCGCGGCCGCGGGGATGCGCTCGGCGGTCGTCCTCGCGACCCACCACGCGGCGCACCGCAGCGCTTTCGGCAAGCTGCTGATCGACCAGCCGCTGATGCGCAACGTGCTCGCGGACCTGTGCGTGGAGTCCGAGGCGAGCACCGTGCTCGCGATGCGTCTAGCGCGCGCCTACGACGAGGCGCACGCCGACGCGCAGGCCGGCGAGGACGAGAGCGACGCGCAGCTGTTCAAGCGCCTCGCGACCGCGGTCGGCAAGTACTGGACGTGCAAGCGCGCGCCGAACCATGCGTTCGAGGCGCTCGAGTGCTTCGGCGGCGTGGGCTACGTGGAGGAGTCGGGGATGCCCCGTCTCTACCGCGAGGCGCCGCTCGCTTCGATCTGGGAGGGCTCGGGAAACGTGATGAGCCTCGACGTGCTGCGCGCGCTCACGCGCTCACCGCGTTCGCTCGAGGTGTTCCTCGCGGAGGTCGAGCTGGCCCAAGGCGCCGATGGGCGCCTGGACGCGCGCGTGCAGTCGCTGAAGGACCAGTTCTCAGACCCGAGCACGCTCGAGACCCGCGCGCGACGGGTGGTCGAATCGATGGCCGTGTGCCTGCAGGGCTCGCTGCTCGTGCGCCACGCCCCCGCCGCGGTGGCCGACGCGTTCTGCGCGTCGCGCGTCGCCCGGGATGCGGGCCTCGAGTACGGCACGCTCCCCGCGTGGGTCGACTTCGACTCGATCATCGCCCGCGGCCTTCCGCAGTAGTAGGCGGGTCGAGAGACCCGCCGGCCTACCATTGAGTCAATGCCCAAACGCACCAACTTCCAGCTAGCCCGCGTCTTCGGCATTCGCATCGGCGTCAGCGCCAGCTGGTTCGTGGTGCTGTTCCTGCTGATCTACTACCTCTCTGAATACTTTCACCGGCTGTTGGGCGGATCGCAGAGCACCGCCTACGCGGTGGCCGTGGCTGGCGCGCTCGGCTACTTCGCCTCGCTGATCCTGCACGAGCTGGGACACGCGCTCATGGCGAGGCGCCTGGGCATCCCGATCGCGGGCATCGATCTGTGGTTCTTCGGCGGGCTCTCGCACATGCGTCGCGAGCCGGAGACCGCCGGCGAGGAGTTCAAGGTCGCCGCCGCCGGGCCCCTGGTGACGCTCGTGCTGTTCGGCCTATGCCTGGGAGTCGGCACGCTTCTGGCGAGCAGTGGGAGCTTCACCCACGTCGCATCGCTCACCAACGAAGCCGTGATCGCCACGCCGGCGCTCGCGCTCGTCGGCTGGCTCGGCTTCATCAACGCCGCGCTGTTCATCTTCAACATCGTGCCCGCGTTCCCGCTCGACGGCGGACGAATCGCGCGCGCCGCCGTGTGGCGCTTCACCGGCGACCGCAACCGCGCGACGCTCGCCACGGGACGCTCGGGACAGGCGTTCGCGCTCGCGCTCGGCGCGCTCGGCCTGTGGACGCTCACCAGCAGCGACTCGTTCCTCGCCCTGATGACACTGATGCTCGCCTTCATCATCTACCAATCCGCGGGCGCGGCGGTCGTGCAGGGCGCGCTCGGCCGGCGCATCCAGCACATCACCGTCGCGGACATCATGGACCGCGAGCCCGTGACGATCTCGGCGGACCTCACGCTGCTCGACGCCCAGGAGCAGTTCTTCCTTCGCTACCGCTGGCCGTGGTTCGCTGTCGTCGACCCCGCGCGCCACTTCCTCGGCGTCGTGCGCCAGCAGCGCGTCGAGAGCGAGATCGCCGCCGGCAGGCCGGCATTGCCGGTCACCGACGTCCTCGAGGAGGACATGCCCGTGCGCATCGGAGAACAGATGCCGCTCGAATCGCTGCTGCGCGCCGAGGGCATAGCCCGGCTCGGCGCGATGGTGGCTGTAGACGCCGATGGTGTGCTGCAGGGGGTCGTCACGCTGGCTCAAGTTCGGCAGGCGCTGCGGCCGGTGGGACGGGCCGGCATGGTCGGTTGAGGCACGTCTCGCAGTTCTGCCTGCCCGAACACATGCAGGGATCACTATGCTTTGCCTGTGGTTCAAACAGCTAGAACCGTCCTGACTTCCAGGTGGCGTCGCGTACCTCCAGCTCTTCGCGCCGTGGACCGCGCGCCAGGGATGATCTCATTGGATGAGGCCGATCTGCTGTTGCGTCTCGCCAAGAAGGACGACCCGGCAGGATGCATCGTTGAGGTCGGCAGCTACCGCGGACGCTCGACAGTAGCCCTCGCCCAGGGCGCCGGCTCAAGTCCAGTTTTCGCTATCGAGCCCCACGAGCCGTTCAAGGGCGTCTTCGGAGGCGTCTTCGGCCCGGCAGACCGAGCCGCCTTCTTTAGGACCATGCTGAGCTCGAGAGCATACGAGCGCGTGCGATTGGTTAATCTCTCAAGCGAGGTGATCACCCCCGGCTGGCAAATGCCGGTGCGACTCCTGTGGATCGACGGTGACCACAGCTACGAGGGGGTTCGGCGCGACTGGGATGCATGGAACCCTCACCTGGTCGCGGGCGCCGCGGTCGCCTTCGACGATTCCACCGACAAGTCCGCTGGCCCCCATCGTCTCATCGGCGAGCTGATTGATGCAGGTGAGCTAGCTGTCGTCGAGCGAGTCGGCAAGGTGACGGCGCTCCGGGCGGCCTCAAGCCGTCGCGCTTAGATGATCGATTCCACGGGAGTCAGGCGCAGTAGTTGACGAGTGCTCTGCTTGGGCGGCTGAGCTGGTGGTTGAGGGGGATGGCTGCGGCGAGGGCGAGCAGGACCGTCCTGACGCCCAGCGCGCCTGATGGCTGGCCGCGGGATGTCGAGTAGCCCACGTCATCCGCGCAACCCAGCTCCCCACCCCACCGCCACTCAGAGCCCAAACGCCCCCGCGTTATAGAGTCCCGCCCGCAACCCCTTAGCCCAATCAACCTCAGGGAGCCATGCCAGCAAACGACGTATTGATCATCGGGGCCGGTCTCGCGGGACAGCGCGCGGCGCTCGCCGCTGCTCAGAAGGGCGCGAGCGTGGCGATCATGAGCAAGGTCCACCCGGTGCGCTCCCACTCGGTGGCGGCCGCGGGCGGCATCAACGCGGCGATCAGCGTCGACGATGACTGGCGCTCGCACGCGTACGACACGGTCAAGGGCTCGGACTTCCTCGGCGACCAGGACGCGATCGAGATCATGTGCTCGGAGGCGCCCAAGGAGGTCATGGACCTGGAGCACATGGGCGTGACGTTCCACCGCAACGACAAGGGCGAGATGGACCTGCGCGCGTTTGGCGGCGCTTCGATGAAGCGCACCGCCTACGTGGCCGACATCACCGGGCAGGCCCTCCTGCACGTGCTCTACGAGCAGCTGATGAAGCACCACGAGACCGTGGAACGGTATGAGGAGTGGTTCACGACCTCGCTGCTCAAGGACGAGTCCGGCCGCTGCTGCGGGGTGCTCGCGCGCGACATCCGCACCGGGCGCATGGAGGCTTTCACCGCGAAGAACGTGATCCTCGCGTGTGGCGGCGCCGGCCAGGCTTACAAGCCGACGACGAACGGCCTGATCGTGACCGGCGACGGAATCGCGATGGCATACCGCGCGGGCGCGCCGCTGATGGACATGGAGATGGTCCAGTACCACCCCACGTGCCTCGTGGAGACGGGCATCCTCATCACGGAGGGCGCGCGCGGCGAGGGCGCGCACCTGCTGAACGCCAACGGCGAACGGTTCATGGAGAAATCCGCTCCCAACAAGATGGAGCTCGCCTCCCGCGACGTGGTCTCGCGCGCGGAGCAGATCGAGATCAACGAGGGCCGCGGCGTGGGCCCCAACGGCGAGGGCATCTACCTCGACGTGACGGTCGTGCCGCGCAAGCGCACGCTGGAGGCGCTTCGCGAGATCGTCAACCTCGGGCGCGACTTCGCCGGCGTGGACATCACCCGCGAACCGATCATGATCCGCCCCGGCCAGCACTACATCATGGGCGGCGTCAAGACAGACGTCGACGGGCGCACGCCGATCGAGGGCCTGTATGCGGCGGGCGAGGTCGCGTGCGTGTCGGTGCACGGCGGCAACCGCCTCGGCGCGAACTCGCTGCTCGACACACTCATCTTCGGCCGCCGCGCGGGCGAACACGCCGCCGACCGGGCCGCGTCGATGGGCATGCCCGACGTGGACACGCGCCCGCAGCTGCGCGAGGACGCGGGCCGGATCGACTCGATCATCGCCCGCTCCCACGACGGCAGGCGAGTGTCGGAGATCAAGAACGAGCTGGGCGAGCTGATGAACAAACACGCCGCCGTGTTCCGCGACGAGGCCGGGCTGCAGGGCGCGCTCGAGACGATCGGCCGCCTCAAAGAGGAGGCTCAGAGCGCCTGGATCGACGACCGCGGGACGGTCTTCAACCAGGACGTGCTCGGAGCGATCGAGCTTGGCTACATGGTCGACTGCGCCGAGGCCACGGTGGTCGCGGCGATCGAGCGCAAGGAGTCGCGCGGCGCGCAGTTCCGCACCGACTACCCGGAGCGCAACGACGAGGAGTGGCTCAAGCACATCGACATCACCTTGGGGCAAGACGGCCCAGAGGTGAGCTACTCGCCGGTCACGATCACCCAGTGGCAGCCCGAGGAGAGGAAATACTGATGCCCGCCGAAGCGCACGACAAACCACCCGAGCAGTTCACCCTCCGACTGCGCCGCTACGACCCCGAGTCCGGCGAGGCTCCCTACTGGGACGAGCACACCGTCGAACTGGCTCCGCACCGCTCGGTGCTGGAGGCGATCCTGCAGGCGAAAGACCGTTTTGATGGATCGATCGGCGTGCGTTGCTCCTGCCGCCAGGCGATCTGCGGATCGTGCGGTATCCGCGTCAACGGCGAACCGGCGCTCGCGTGCCACACGCACCTCGACGCCGCCAAGCGCAGCGCGAAGGACGGCGTGATCGAGATCGAGCCGATGGGCAACATGCCCGTGCTGAAGGACCTCGTCGTCGACATGGACGCTGTTCACTGGAAGAAGATCCAGCGCGTCACGCCGTGGCTGCTCGCCAAGCAGCCCGTGCCCGAGCGCGAGTACATCGTCTCGAAAGAGTCGATGGTCGACGTGACCCAGGCGATGGGCTGCATCCAGTGCGGCGCGTGCGTCTCAGACTGCCTCGCGATGGAGGTCGACCCCGGCTTCATCGGCCCCGCCGCCCTCGCGAAGGCCTACCGCTTCGTGGGCGACCCGCGCGACGACGAGCAGTTCGAGCGCCTCAACGACCTCGCCCAGGACCCCCAGGGCATCTTCGACTGCACACACTGCTTCAAGTGCGTCGAGGCGTGCCCCAAGGACGTCAACCCGATGGGCCAGATCATGCGCCTGCGACGGATCGCGATCTCCGACCACCACATCGTCGATCAGAACAACGGCGAGCGCCACGAGGCGGCGTTCACGGGGCTGATCCGCGACAACGGCATCCTGTGGGAGGCGGAGCTGGTGCCGCGCTCCTACGGCGGCGCCTCGTGGTTCGGGAAGTTCGCGCCGGCCGCCGGCAAGGAGCTGCTGGCTTCGCTGCCGGTCGCCTTCTATGGGCTGCTGCGGCGCAAGATGACGTTGGGCGGAATCCTCAAACCGCACAAGATCCCCAGCAGCGACCTCAAGGCGGTGAAGGCGATCTACGACAAGGTCGAGAGCCGCGAGGAGCGCTACGAGCTGAACCTGTACATCGTCGGCGAGGACGAGGCCCCGGAGCCCGTCGCCGCGAGCCCCGAAGGGAGCGCCAACTGATGAAGGTCGCCTACTGGCCCGGCTGCGTGAGCCGCGGCTTCACTCCCGAGCTGCACGGCTCGATGGCGAAGGTCGCGCCGCTGCTGGACATCGAGCTGGTCGAACTGGACCGCGCGTGCTGCACCGGTGCGGGCGTGATCGCGGAGCACAACCAGGAGCTGGCGGACACGCTCAACGCGCGCACGTTCGCGCTCGCCCAGCAGGTCGACGGCGCGGCGATGATGATGAACATCTGCTCCACCTGCCAGGGCGCGCAGAGCGAGTGCCAGGAGCGCCTGGACGCGAACAAGGAGTACCGCGACCACGTCAACACGACGCTCGCCGCGGAGGGACTCACGTACGAGACGGGCCTCACGAACAAGAACTTCCTATGGCTGCTGGTCGAGGAGTTCGGCCTGGAGAACCTCACCGCGCGGGTCAAGCGGCCGCTGAGCAACCTCAAGGTCGGCCCCTTCTACGGCTGCTACATCGTCCGCCCGCGCAACCGCCTCGGCATCGACGACGAGAACCCGCGCGACCACTACCTCGAGCAGGTGATCGAGGCACTCGGCGGCACGGTGATCGAGTACGCGGGCATGCGCAAGTGCTGCGGCTTCCCGATCATCACCATGAACAAGGAAGCCTCGCTCAAGCAGGCCGGCCGCCACCTCGGCGACGCGGTCGACGCGGAAGCCGACTGCCTCGTGACCCCCTGCCCCCTGTGCCACCTGAACCTCGACCTGCAGCAGCCGACCGCGGCTGGTGTCGTCGGCCGTGAGCTGAACATGCCGGTGCTGCACCTGCCCCAGCTCGTGGGCCTGGCGCTCGGCCTCGACCCCAAGGAAATCGGCCTCAACCGCCACGTGGTGCGACCGACGGCGGTGATCGACTGGTCCACGTCGGTCGTGGGCGCGGCGGCCTGAGGGACGCCTCGGGCCACCTGGACGGGGCCCCTGTGTGCGCGGCCAAATAGGCTGAGCGCGTGAAGATCCTCACCGTCGTAGGCAACCGGCCGCAGTTCATCAAGGCGGCCGCGGTGTCCGGACCGCTGCGCGAGCGCCACGAGGAGATCCTCGTGCACACCGGCCAGCACTACGACGACTCGCTCTCGCAGGTGTTCTTCACCGAGCTGGGGCTCGCGCGCCCGGACCGCGAGCTGGGTATCGGCGGCGGCAGCAACACCGCACAGACCGCGCGGATGCTCGCCGCGCTGGAGCCGCTGCTGGCGGAGATCGCGCCGGATGCGGTGCTGGTCTACGGCGACACCAACTCGACGCTCGCGGGGGGGCTTGCGGCCGCGCAGGTCGGCGTTCCGGTCGTGCATGTGGAGGCGGGGATGCGCTCGTTCGACCGCTCGATGCCGGAGGAGCTCAACCGCGTGCTCAGCGATCACCTCGCCGAGCTGCTGCTGTGCTCGTCGCAGACCGCCGCTGACAATCTTCGCGCGGAGTCGGTGGCAGGCACGGTCGAGGTGGTGGGCGACGTGATGGTCGACGTGGCGATGCGCTGGCAGCCAGCCGCACGCGCCGACGCGGGCGTGCCCGCCGCGTACGGCCTCAGCCCCGGCGACTACCTGCTGTTGACGGCCCACCGCGCGGGCAACGTCGACGATCCCGAGCGCCTGAACGGACTGGTGGAGCTCATCCAAGCCCTTCCAGGCCCGGTCCTCTTCCCGCTGCACCCACGCACCCGCGCGCGCCTGCGGGACGCCAAGCTGCTGGCACGGCTCGAGCAGAGCGACGGAGTGCGCCTGGCCGGGCCCCTGGGCTACGCGGAGTTCAGCGCGCTCGTGTGCCAGGCCCGCGCGGTGCTCACCGACTCGGGCGGCGTCCAGAAGGAGGCGTACCTTGCCGGGGTGCCCTGCGTGACCCTCAGAGCAAACACCGAGTGGGTCGAGACGGTCCAGTCCGGCTGGAACATCCTCGTGGACCTCGACACGGACGCGGCGCTCGCGGCGCTCGAGCGCGGCGCTCCGGCCGAGCGTCCGGTGCTGTACGGCGACGGCCACGCCGCGGAGCGGTGTGTTGAGGCGATCGCAGCGCTGTAGCTGCTCCAGTCACATCAGCGTAACCAAAAAGTTCCAACATCCTGTACTCTTGCGCCTGCTCGCGCGGCCCGCGCGGGGGGCAACGTACTGGAAAGGGATGGATATGAGACGCAGCAGGCTGATCGGAGCTTGCATCGTGGCGCTGTTCGCGATGAGCTCGTTTATGGCGTCGTCGGCTTCGGCGACGCCACCGAAAGCCTTGATCGACGAAGCGACGGTGACCGGCGGCGCAGAAAGCCAAGAGGCGATGATCGCCGCGAAACAGGGATTTGAAGTGAACGTGGTCAGCGACGCGACCTGGGGCTCCATGACACAGGCCGAATTCGGGGAATATCAAGTCCTGATCGCCGGCGACCCGACTTGCAGCACGCTACCGCCCGGCCTCATCGCAAGCGCTTCGACCTATGGCCCCGTGGTGCTGGGACTCGCCGGCGGCAGAACGTCTGCGGGCAACAGGGTCATCGTGGGTACCGATCCGGTATTCCACGACGGCGGCAGCTTCGAAGCACCGGGCGCAAGAGGCACGATCATCCGTGAGGGCATCGGCTTCGCGAGCGCCCAGTCCGGGAGCACGGGCATGTACTACGACGCCTCGTGCGCGGGAGAGATAAGCCAGGCTCCCCAGGTTCTCGAAATCGCGACCGCGCTGAATGGCGGTCCCGGCTCGTGGACGATCGACTCGGAACCGCCGTGCGGTGGCAACGTCTCGCTGATCGCGTCGAATCCGGCGTTTTCGGAACTGACAACCGAAAGCCTCGAGGGCTGGGAATGCTCGGTACACGAGTCCTTCCCGACGTTCCCAACTGAATTCAGCGCGCTTTCAGTCGCGACCGACACCACCAGCCATCCGACCTGCGGTGTCGATCCCAACACAGGGCTGGAAGCATGCGGCGAGGCTTACATCCTCATCGCGGGATCTAAGATCGTGGTGAAATCGGAACAGATCGAATTGACGCCGCTCGAAGCCACGAACCCGGCCGGGACCAGTCACACCGTGACGGCCCATCTCACCAGCGGCGGCTCCCCGCTCGCCGGTCAGGCGGTCACGTTCACGGTGACCGGGCAGAACGCGGGCGTGAGCGGCACGTGTGCGCCGCTCGGCTGCGTGACGGATTCCTCCGGTAACGTCGCGTTCACCTACCACGACGACAACGGCGCCGGCGAAGACACGATCAAGGCGAGCTTCGTCGACGCCGCCGGCTCTCTGCAGTCGGCGACGGCCGTGAAGCACTGGGTGGCCTCGACGGAAGGCTGCTCCATGACAGGCGGCAGCAAGGCCGACCCGTTCACCGACACGAAGACGCATCACACGCTGTACGCGGAGGACCTACTGAATTCCAACCTTGAACTGCCGGAGCACCTCGTGGTCAGAGGCAACGGCAGGCTCCTCAGGCTGACGTCGCTGACGTCGACGAGGTGCTTCAAGAACTCGACCATTCCGTCAAATGGGAATCAGTTCAACGCGATCAGCGGTAAGGGAATCGGGACGTTCGTCACCGGTGGCCATGCCAAACCGGGCTACACGTTCCGGGTCGAGATCGAGGACGCCGGGTCGACCGGGCCGGACACGATCAAGCTGCACGTCTACAACAAGAAAGGCGCGCTGGAGTGGACGGTCGGCGGTCCGTTCACGACGCCCACCCAGAAGGAGACCGACGGGTAGCGCTCGCCGGCTCATGGCCGTCTGAGACGGCCCGATGAGACCTACGAGGGGAAGGGCCCCCTGTCCTTCCCCTCGTTCGTCCGGCACGACTGGCTGTCATCCCGCCGCCGCAGACGGGAGACTATGAGGCGATGCGCCACCCCTCCATGCCAGCTGTAGTATCTCCATGAGCGACGCCTCGACCCCGATCCGCGTCGGCGTGGTCGGCCTCGGCTACTGGGGCCCGAACCTCGCGCGCAACTTCGGCTCGATTCCCGGCTGCGAGCTGACATGGCTGTGCGACGCCTCCGAGCAGGCGCGCGAGAAGCTCGCGCGCTCCTTCCCGAACGCGCGCCCGACCGGCAGGCTCGAGGACCTGCTCGAGGACGGCGAGCTCGACGCGGTGATCCTGGCCACGCCCGTGCCCACGCACGCCGAGCTGGCAATCGCTGTGGCGCGCGCCGGCAAGCACTGCTTCGTGGAGAAGCCACTGGCCACGAACGCGGCGGACGCCGAACGTGCGGTGGCGGCCGCGGCGGACGCGGAGCGGATCCTGATGGTCGGCCACCTGCTCGAGTACCACCCGGCGGTGGCGCGCCTGAAGGAGCTGATCGACGGCGAAGAGCTCGGCGACCTCTACTACATATACGGCAACCGCCTGAACCTGGGCAAGCTGCGCGCCGACGAGAACGCGCTGTGGAGCCTCGGCGCGCACGACGTTTCAGTCGCCCTGCATCTGATCGGCGAAGAGCCGGAGGAGTGCACCGCGCACGGCGCCTCCTACGTACGAGAAGGCATCCAGGACGTGGTGTTCTGCTACCTGCGCTTCCCCTCGGGGATCGTCGCGCACCTGCACCTCTCGTGGCTGGATCCGCACAAGGAGCGGCGAATCACCGTGGTGGGCGCGCGCCGGATGGCGACGTTCGACGACATGCTGATCGAGGGCAAGCTCACGATCTACGACAAGGGCTTCGACGAGGACACGCGCTCGTGGGGGGAGTACATAGCCCGCTCAGGCGACACCTTCTCGCCGCGCATCCCCAACGTCGAGCCGCTGCGAATCGAGTGCGAGCACTTCCTCGAGTGCATCCGCACGGGGACCACGCCTCGCTCGGACGGACACAGCGGCCTACGGGTGGTGCGGGTGCTGGAGAAGCTGCAGCAGTCGCTCGAGAGCTGATCGCGGGCCTACGTCGCCCGGGATCGCATCGACGCGGCGGTGCGCACCGGGGCGCCCCCGGCAGGCCTCACGCCCTCTCGCTCCCACGGCGATTCGGCCCGACGCCAGCCGCCCGCAGGGCAGAGGCGCGCCGGATCCCGTTGTAGCGCTGCGCCACCAGTTCGAGCGAGCCCCTCAGGCGGTAGGGCCTAGCGAGGATGTAGAGCCCCCATCGCATCATCCGCCCCAGTTCGCCGGACAGCTGGGCGTCGCGCAGGTTGTAGAACGCCGAGGCGCCCTCCCATCGCCGAATCGGTATCCGCGACCCGTCGGTCCGCACCCTGTGAGCCTCGCCCGCCGCATAGTGGCCGAGCAGCATCTGCGACAGCGCGGACGACATCTGCTCGCCGTGCATGTGGTAGATGATGCTGACCTCCGGGGAGCAGATGGCCGTGTGGTTGGCGAGCACGCGCAGCCAGAGGTCCAGATCCTCGGTGACGCCGTGCCGAGCCTGAAAGCCACCGGCCTCAATGGCGACCTCGCGCTTGATCATCGAAGCGCTCACGGGAATGATGTTCTCGGGGACGACGAGCTGATCGCCGGAGTGGAGGATCTTCGGCTTCTTGCCGCTCGGACCGTGGTACCGGTCGTCGTTGGGGTTGACACCACAGCGCAGAGCCGCGCCGGCGACGAGCGCGTGGTCGTCTCGTATGCGCCAGAGGTGGGCGAGATGGCCGGGCAGCCACTCGTCGTCGGAATCCAGGAGCGCCACCCACGGCTGCGACGTCGAACGCAGCCCGGTGTTGCGTGCGGCCGCCAGACCCAGGTTCTCGGGATGGCTGACGATCCGGGCCCCGAACCGTTTTGCCACCTCAGGCGTGTCGTCGTCGGATCCGTCGTCCACCACGAGGACCTCCGCCGGAAGCATCGGTCTCTGTGCCCAGACGCTCCCGATGGCGCGCTCCAGGAGATGCGCGCGGTTGTAGACCGGGATGATGACGCAGATCGGTAGCGTCGTTGCTGTCTGCTGCTGTGTGGTCACGGTCCTCGAAAGCGCCAGTATGTGGGGTCAGTTCGCTCCGGCAAGCTCGCACAGTCGCTGATACACCTGGATCGTACGTTGTGGCAGATGGCTTGAGTCGTCGCGAGAGCGCTTCAGGCTGGGATCGATCGAGCTGCTGCTGACCCCGGCCTCAACAGCGCTTTCGATGCGAGCCATCGCGCTGCCGTCGAGGATCTGATCATAGTGGACAAACAGCCATCTTCCGTCTTGTCCTGATGATTGGAGCACGTGCTCGTACATTGACGTCCACACCCGTAGCGCACGGGCTCTGGTCAGGTAGAAACCGCGGTAGGGCCTGTCGCGAACGTCCTGCCTCATGCTCGTCGCCGTGCGGCCCGGCTCTCGAAACACACACAGGAAGACGACGTCCTCCGACGCGAGACGCCATGCGTCCAACGTGTAGCAGAAGCGGGGATCCTTGAAGCAGAACGGCTCTTTGGCGACGAGCCCGCGGATGCGACTCAGCTGCTCGGGGCTCGGACGTATCTGCACGTCGGCGTCGATGCTCGCCAACCACAGCAGGCCAGCCGGCAGTCGCCAGGGGAACAGGCATCCGAGCGGCACTCGCGGCCTGACGGGCACAATGGACGCGATGAGCTCGTCGTTGAGGAGGTTGACCTCCTGGCTCTCGAAATAGCCCTTCGGGTTTGCGGGCGTGGGCTCGAGCAGCTGGTCGCCCATGTAATACCCGGCGCCGTGCAACATGCCCGCGAGCATGCTCGTCCCGCTACGGCCCGAGCCGAGGATGATGCAGTTGCGCATGCGTCGAACCGAGCATACAAGCGAGCGGCCCCGAGCCCCCACTCGGATGCGTGGAAGAATCGAATCGGCCCCGCGTTGATAGAGCAATGCCTAGAACTCAGAACACTCCCACACGCACAAGGCGCCGCTCATCGCTGCTACTGGCGATCGCCGCGACCATCCTCCTGCTCACCGCCGGCGTAGCCACAGCTGCGACGACGAACATCGAAGGGATCTGGTCCTTCAACGGCGGCCAGATCGCCATCCAGCCGGAAGGCAACGGGAAGTTCGAAGGCGTCGTCGTCTCGCCGACAAAGTTCGCGACCTGCACCCACCCCGCCGGACAGAAGATCTGGAAAGAAATCACCCTCCAACCGGACGGCTCCTACCTAGGCTCCCACCAGTGGTTCAAAAGCACGACATCCGGAGAAGACTGCACTGAAGACCCGACGTTCGTCGGACCCACGGCGTGGCGAGTGGTCGAAGAAGCCAGCGGGTCGCGCTACCTGCGCGTATGCCTGAGCCGCCCCGGTACCGGAACGCCGAGCATCCCGTCCGGCAGCCCGGGCGTCGGCGCCAGCTATGGCTGCACGAGCTCCGCTCTGATCGCTCCCCTGCCCACCGGGAACTCCGGCACCGCCGGCCTGAAAGAGACTCTGTCGCTGCCGAGCAGCAAGAAGTGCCTGAGCGCGAGGCTCTTCCGCATCCACCTGCTCGACCCGAAATACGACCCCTTCAAGAAGGTGCTCGTATCGATCAAGGGCAAAAAAATCAGGACGGCGCGCAAGGGCAACTACATCGTCGCGACGATCAACCTCAAGGGCTTCCCGCTTGGCAAGTTCACGATCAAGATCGCGGCGACGACGGTCCTCGGGCACCATCTGTCGGCCACCCGCTCTTACCACACGTGCGCGAAGAAAGCCAAAAAATCGCACCCCAAGAAACTCGGCTGACGCGTCACAGGGCCGCCGATGGCAGTCCCAAGCCCTGAGCCTCGCTGCGCTGCTGCGGTCCCGACGATCGCAGCAGCCCGCAGCGCACGCCCAAAGCGCCTGAGCCACCCGGCCCGCGCGCGACTCGCGATCGAGATACTCGCGGCATACGTGCAG
Source organism: uncultured Solirubrobacteraceae bacterium (assembly GCA_964588985.1). Taxonomy (GTDB): domain Bacteria; phylum Actinomycetota; class Thermoleophilia; order Solirubrobacterales; family Solirubrobacteraceae; genus Palsa-744. The sequence goes on along the minus strand of CAZPQW010000001.1, from coordinate 211,686 downwards.
GCGCGACGCACGCTGCGCCGCGCCCCGATCGCCGACGTTGTGGCCGCCCTGCGCTCGCGATCGCCGTCGACCGCGCCTTCGGCCACGAACTCGCTCGCGGAGGCCTACCGTCTCGGTCATGCGGTGACGCGTCTGCTCGCGCACGTCCCCGGAGACACCCGCTGCCTGGCCCGCTCGCTCGTGCTGACACGTCTGCTCGCCAGGCGCGGCATAGAGGCGAAGCTGGTGATCGGAGCGCAGGCGGATCCGGAGTTCCTCGCGCACGCGTGGGTCGAGCACGACGGAATCGCGGTGCTGGACCCCGGCACGGAGTCCTTCGGCCGACTGGTCGAGCTCTGACGCACGCAGTGCCCCAGCCGGGCCTGGCCGCGTTCGGCCTCAGCCTACGAAGCGATGCGCCCCCCCCGGGCGCGTGGCAGGCACGACCCCTGCGCGAGGAGCCCGAACTGCGGCTCCTGTCCGTCACCCCCCAGGCCATCCAGGAGAGCTGGTCCGGCTTCGAGGCGGTCGGCTGGGCGGGCGAGATCGACGGCGCCCCATTCGTGGTGGAGCGAGGAGCCGAGGGGGATCATCGCTTCGTGCACGGCGCGCCACCTGATCCCAGCGGCGTCCCGTCGGCGCAGACCCGAGCGGTCCACCACCTCCGGGCCGACGCGAGCGTGCTGCGGTGCGCACCGTCGGACCCCGCCGATCCCTCGTGGTGGCGGGTGGTGCTCGACTCGGCGCTGTTCACGGTCGCGCTGCTGCGGGGCTATGAGGCGCTGCACGCGGGCGCGATCGCCACACCTGACGGCGCGATCGCGATCGCCGCGGCGACCGGCGGCGGCAAGAGCACCCTGCTCGCGGAGCTCCTCGGGCGCGGGCTGGCGCTGATGGCGGACGACGTGCTCGTGCTGGAGCCCCGTGGAGCCCAGGCCCCTCTCGCCCATCCTGCTCCCCCGCTGATGACCGTCCCCGCCGATGGGATTCGCGCGCGTGATGACGCCGACCCCCGAGCGACGATCCTCTCGATCGGCGACGAGCGCTGGATCGCGGTTCCAGTGCACCCCGAGCCGCTGCCGCTGAAGGCGCTGGTCGTGCTCGACCGACGGCCCGAATCGCAGGGGGCCGGGGCGCTGCCGTCGCTGGAGAGGATCGAGAGCCAGCTGGGCCCGCTGCTGGACTCGCTGCTGCGCTTCCCCCGCCTCCCCGAGCGCGAGCGAGCGCGGTTCGAGCTCGCGAGCACGATCGCCTCGAGCGTGGAGCTGTGGCGACTGTCGGCCAACCTCGACACCCCCCCTAGCGTCCTCGCAGACACGCTCCTGGCGGCTGAGCTGTGAAAAGCTCTCCTTCGATGTCCGCTTCCTCGGTGTCAGCCCCGTTTTCCGATCCGCCGCCCGCCGCCGGCGCGGGCGAGCCGATCCTCGAGCTCGAGGGTCTGCACCACCGGTGGAAGGGCCCCAAGCCGCCGGTGCTGGACGACGTCAGCCTGACCCTGCGCGCGGGCGAGGTCACGTGGGTCGGCGGTCGCAACGGCGTCGGCAAGACCACACTGCTGCGGCTCGCCGCCGGGATCCTGCTGCCACAGCGAGGGACCGTACGCATCGGCGAGCTCACGCCGGCATCGAGGGGGGGCCTCTACCGACGCCAGATCGGCTTTCTGTCGGCGGGCGACCGTGGCCTACAGGCGCGCATGCGCGTCTCTCAGCAGCTCGACTACTGGGGCCGGCTGGCCTATGTGCCCCGCGAGCGACGCGCCGAGCTGGTTGCCGACAGTCTGCAACGATTCGGACTTATGGAGTTCGCCACACGCCGCGTGGACCGCATGTCGATGGGCCAGCGCCAGCGCATCCGGCTGGCGATGGCGTTCCTGCACGAACCTCGGGTGGTGTTGCTCGACGAGCCGCGCAACTCGCTCGACGACGATGGCTACCGGCTGCTCAACGAGCAGATCGCGCGGGCGTCGAGCCGCGGCTCGACGGTGCTGTGGTGCTCGCCGCGAGGCGAGGATCGCGTGATCGCGTGCGACGCCAGCTACACCCTCACCGAGGGCTGCCTGGAGCAAATCCAATGAGTCCTGTGGCCCTGTGGTGCGAAGCCATGTGGGGGATCATCCGCCGCGACGCGATCCTGTTCGCCAGCTACCGCAGCCAGCTCGTCGCGCAGTTCCTCGGCCCGCTGTTCTCGATCACCCTCTTCTACTACATCAGCCATCTCGTCACCGCCAGGAGCATTCACTCTCCGGGCGGCTATTTCGGGTTCGTGATCGTGGGCCTGGTGATCGTCCAGATCCTCACCATATCCATGGGCGTGATGCCGGTGACGGTGCGACAGGAACTCATCTCGGGCACGATCGAGCGTTTCCTCGTGAGTGCCCACGGGCCGATCAACGGGATACTCGGCACGATGCTGTTTCCCCTCATCAACGCGTTCTTCAGCGGCATCCTGATGCTCACACTGGCCGCGGTGATATTCGGGCTTCCCCTGGCGAGCACAGCGGTGCTCGCGATTCCGGTGGCGCTGCTCGGCACGCTCGCATTCATGCCGTTCGCGTTCTTCCTCGTGGCGCTGGTGATGGCGTTCAAGCAGGCATCCAGCGCGACCCAGTTCATCGTCGCCGGCGTTGCGATCGTCGGCGGACTGTACTTCCCGACCGCCGTGCTGCCGGGGTGGATTCGCTGGGCGTCCGACGTGCAGCCGTTCACACCGGCGACCGATCTGCTGCGCCACCTGCTGATCGACACACCGCTGGTTCACCCCGCGGGGGTGGAGCTGCTCAAGCTGGTGGGCTTCTGCGCCGTGTTGCTACCCGCCGGCCTCATGCTGCTGCGCGCATCGATTCGCTACGGTCAACGCTCCGGAACGATTGCCGAGTATTGAGATGACCGACAAAAACGTCGATACCACGACCATGTCCCAGCTTTCCGACCAACAGCTCCTGCAAGCGCGAGCGCGGCTGCCCCAGCACGTCGTCCATCGCAGCTTCGTCTCGGAGACGGTCGTCCTCAACCTCAGGACGGGCAGATACCACGGACTGAACCCCACCGCGGGCAGGATGCTCGAGGCGCTCGAGGCGGCGTCCACGATCGGTGACGCGGCGCCTGTGCTCGCCGGCGAGTACGGCCTCGAGCAGAAGCAGATCCAGAGCGATCTGCTCGCCCTCACCCGTGGGCTGCTCGAGCGCGGGCTGATCGAGACGGTGGATGCAGATCGAGCCTGAGGCGCCCGACAGCCCGGTCCGCGAGCAAGCGGCCCACGGCGCCGCGTTTGGCCTTCGACTCGAAGTCGACCCCAGCATCGATATCCCCGGCATCGCTCAGCTCGATGCTAACGGCGCCCGCGACCCGGACGCTCCCGCCCCTGGGCACCCGGCCTCTCCTTGCGACTCGCGGCCATCGACGCGTGTGAGGCTCGATCCGCGAGAGCTCTCGCGACGCTGGAGCGTCGCCGCGCACGCGGCCGGACGCGTGCGCGAGCTGCGCGACGGGGACGCGGTACTGCTCACCGTCGATTTCGCTCCTCCCGCCGGCTACCTCCTGCATGCGCCGGGATTCGCGCGGATCCTTATCGCCCTGGACGGGACCGAGGTGATCTGCGACCCGGAGGATGGAAGCTCGGAGTGGACCGCCCTCCTCACCGCCCAGGCCCTGCCGCTTGCGGCGACCCTGAGGGGGTTCGAGGTGCTGCACGCCTCGGGCGTGGTGCTGCGAGGCAGGGCGGCGCTGTTCACGGGTCCGCCCGGGGCCGGCAAGTCCTCGCTGGCGGCGGCCCTGCTGCGCCACGGAGCGACGCTGCTGAGCGACGACACGGTGGCGCTCGAGCAGTGCGGCCCCGAGCTGCTGGCCCATCCGGGCGCGGCCCTGCTGCAACTGCGCGCCGCCGAGCACGATCGTCTCTCGACGCGGGAGCGCACGGCCCTCGGCCCCGCCACGAGCTTCCTCGGCAAGCAGCGCTACAGCCCCAGCCTGAACGCGTCGCCGGCGCCATTCGGCGAGCTGTTCCTGCTGGAGCGCTCCGCGGATGGCCCTCTCGTCGAGCGCATCGACGCGGTCGACCCCTTCGCGCTGCTCGCGAGCACCTTCAACCTGTCCGTGCGCACACCCGAGCGCCTCGTCCGCCATCTCGACCTGGCGGTCGCCCTTGCCGCCACGGAGCGGATCTACCGCCTGCGCGTCCAGCCCGACGTGAACGCCACGCAGCTGGCCGACAATCTCATCGAGCACACGCTGGAACTCTGAATCGATGTTCGCGGCAGCGTGGGGCGAGCGATCGGTCGAGCTGCTCGAGCTTGGCGCGAGGCGTGCCGGCGATACGCCCGAGCGCGTCGGGCAGCTGGCGGTCGTGGGCGCCGAGGGCGACGTCGACGGAAGCTGGCGCTGCTGGATCTCCGGACGGCTGAGCAACGCGGACGCGCTGCGCGACCGGTTCGGCCTGCCCCCCACCGCGGGGGTGCCCGCTGTGATCGCTCGAGCGCACGCGCGGCTCGGCCCAGGCGCCTGCGAGCTCCTTCGCGGGGAGTTCGTCGTGGTGACCTACGACGGCGAACGCGGGGTCGCGACGATCGTGCGCGACCAGCTCGGCGGCCGGCCGCTGGTGCAGGCTCGCATGGGCGGCGGAGCTCTGTTCGCAGAACACGAGCGCGTCATCGTGGATCTGCTGCCGAGCGCCCCCGGACCCGATCGTCTGGCGCTGGCGCAGTGGATCGAGCGCGGCAGCGTCCCCGCCGGGCGCAGCATGTTCGAGGGCATCGCGCGCATCCCACCGGCACACAGGGTCCTACTCGCCGTGGACGGGATGACGATCGAGCCCTACTGGCGCCCCTGTTACGAGGGCGTCGTCTCCGGATCGCGGGAGGAGGCGGCCGAACGTCTGCGCACCGCGGCGTTTGACGCGGTGCAGCGAGCGGCCCAGGGAGCGCACCAGCCCGCGGTGCGTCTCAGCGGCGGCCTCGACTCGGCCTGCGTGGCGGCGGGGCTCGCGGCGCGGAAGGGCTCCGTGAGTCGAGCGCTCGCGCTCGGCGCGATCTTCCCCACCCACCCCGAGACCGACGAGCGGGATTTGATCGAGGCGACGGCGCGTCACACCGGCATGCCCGTCGAGCTGGTTCCCTTCGACGATCGAGCCTCGATCCTGGCGCCGGCGCTCGAGCACATCGATCGCTGGAAGCTTCCGCCGGCCACGCCGAACCTGTTCGTGTGGAAGCCGCTGCTGGCGAGCGCCCGCCGGCTCGGCGTGGACGTTATGCTCGACGGCGAGGGAGGCGATGAGCTGTTCGGATTCGCGCCCTATCTGATCGCCGACATGCTGCGCGGCGGGAGGGCGCTCGCGGCCTGGAGGCTCACCCGGCGCATCCCGGAAGTCGGGGCCGAGGCGGACGTGCGCATGCGCCTACGAGCGCTTCGCGTGTACGGCGTCCGCCGCCTGGTGCCCGCGGGCCTGAAACGGCGCCCGAGAGCCGCCGGCTCGCCGGGATCGCTGCTGCTGCCCACCGACGCATCGGCCCTCCTCGAGCTTGTGGACGACCAGCGGGGAACACGGCTCGACGGCCCTGTGTGGTGGCGATCGCTGGCGGAGGACCTGACCGAGGCGGGCGAGAAACTCGGCGTGTCGGCCCACTTTCGCCGCGAGGCGATCGACGAGCGGGTCGATGGACGCCATCCCTTCCAGTTCGACGTCGATCTGCTGCGCACGGTGCTCTCCACTCCCCCTCAGATGCAGTTCGACCCGGTTCGCGACCGCGCGCTGCTGCGCGACGCGCTCGCCGGCCACATCCCCGAGGCGATACGCACCCGCCACGCGAAGAGCTTCTTCACCGCGCTGCTGCCCGCCGGGCTCGCAGCCGACGGAACCCTGCTCGCCGACGGCCCAGCCCGCGACGATGCGCCGGTGCGCGCGTTCGTCCGAGCCGAGACCCTGGAGCAGCTCTTGCGGGAAGGTTCGAATCCTCGCGACAGTCGGGCCGCTCGCCGACTGTGGCACGTCGGCCTGGCCGACGCGTGGCTCCGGGCGCTCGAGCGCCCGGAGTATCCGTGCGAACTGCTCGAAGGGGCTGCGCGTCGCGGATAGGAGCAAATTCGGACCCGGTACTTTTTCGGGTCTTGCGCTCCACGGGAGCGTCCCTATCATTCCCCCTCTTACCTACCTAAGGAAGGAAGCTCATGGAGAAGGACACCCCCACGTACGAGAGCCCCAGGATCGAGGATCACGGGGACCTCGCGGAACTCACCGCGGGTAGTCACGAAGGCGAATCGACCGACGCCGCCTTCCCGATTCACACCCCGAAAAAGGATCTGACCTTCTCCACGCCGTAGGCTGCGAGCTGGACGGATAGACCTTGGCACATGTCGGTCGGTCCCGCGGGACCGACCGACATGTGCGCTTTAATGACCTCTGCTCATGGAGACAAGTCCGCTGATGAGTAGATGAGCGGCTCTCCCGACTACCACGTCTCGCTGCTGGGGGACGGAGCCACGATCTGGCCCGCGGTGCAGGCCCTCATACCTGGCTCAACCCACGCCGAGCGCGGCAGCTCCGACGCGAGCGAGATCGGGCTGCTCGGCTGGGTGAGCGCGACGGGAGAGGAGATCGCGAGCCTCTCGACGGTGCGCGAGGAGCACAACGGCCCCCTGGTGGTCGTGCTGAAGGACACGCCCAGCCCGCGGGGCGCACGCGTTCTCGCCGCCCGCCTGGAGGGCGCGGTGATGGTCGCCGACATCGAGCACACGCTGATGCCGACGCTCGCGGCCGTAGCGGTCGGGCAGTGCGTGATGCCCAAGGCGATCCGACAGATCGTCGACAGGCCTCCCCTGTCGCCACGCGAGCGTCAGATCCTGGCGATGATCGTCCTGGACTTCTCCAACGCCGAGATCGCACGCAAGCTGTTCGTGAGCGAAAGCAACGTCAAGAACCACCTCTCCTCGGCGTTTCAGAAGCTGGGCGTGAAGTCCCGCAGCGCGGCCGCCGAGCTGATCCTCGACCGAGAGAGCGGCCTGGGCCCCGGCATCCTTCACATCTCTCCGGAGGAGTCTCTACCTGAGATCGGCTGAGATCGGCGGGCTCGAGCTCGAGCTTCGCAAGTCTGAGCGCAGGCCCACCGTTAGTCATCTGTGTCCAGGACCCACATCGCGACACGGAAGGCGCCGAACGCGGAGGTAGCGCGAGGACGGGTGGCGCTGGTCGTCGGCGACGGACCGGGCGAGCGGATCGCGGAGAGCCTCAGCGGGCTGGCGTTGGAGATCGCCGTCTTCGACAGCGTGGAGGAACTGCTCGACGAGAGCGAAGGGCAGTGTCTCGCGGCGATCGTGCTCTGGAGGTCGGACACGGCCTCTGCGCCAGCGGGACTCGTCGAGCCGCTTGCACAGCACTTCGTGCAGACGCCGATCGTGATCGTCTGCGCCGACATCGAGCGCTGGGCCGTGCGCTCCGCCCTGGCCGCGGGAGCTGCCGGCGTGGTGCTCTTGGACGACATCGACACGGCTTTGTGCCCATGCCTGCAGGCGGTGCAGGCCGGCCAGGCCTGCGTGCCGCGCGACCACTGGCGCCAGATCCAGCCGCCGGCTCTCTCCTCGCGGGAGAAGCAGATTCTGGGACTGGTCGTGATGGGCTATATGAACAGCCAGATCGCAGCACAGCTGTTCCTCGCGGAGAGCACGGTCAAGAGCCACCTGTCGTCGGCGTTCGGCAAGCTGGGCGTGCGCTCCCGCAACGAGGCGGTGGGCCTGATCCTGGATCCGGAGCGAGGGCTGGGGATGGGTATCCTGGCGCTGGGAGGGGAACCGGTGGGGCAGACGTCGACCGTGACGCGATAGGTGCGGATTAGGTCGTAGAGTGGTTCCACACGTGGAATCTGGAAGAATCTTCGCACTGGTTGAGTCGCTGGAGCGTGCAGACGATCGTAGGCATGCTCACAAGCCGGGGGCGCCCCTCCAGTGCGCTGGCTACCGTATCGCCATCGCCGCGTGCTAACAGCGACCCGCCTTCCACGGCTCAGACCTTGATACCCGGATTCTCAACCGATGAAGTATCAGCCGGGCCCGAGCGGCACGTGCGCCTGATGGGAGCGCCGATAGCGGTCGTGACCGAAGAGACCGCGGTGCGGACGATCCTCGACGCGGCCGATGCAGGCCTGGGGCATTGGACGATCACCGCAAACCTCGATCATCTCCGCCGCTACCGTCGCGAACCGATCGCCAAGAGCCTGATCGACGAGGCCGACATGGTCGTCGCCGACGGGATGCCGCTGATCTGGGCGAGCCGTCTCGCCGACGCGCCGCTCCCGGAACGCGTGTCCGGGTCGAGCATGGTCTGGTCCATGTGCGACGCGATGAGCGCCCGCGGGCAGACGCTCTTTCTCCTCGGCGGCAACTCCGGCGTCGCCGAGCGAGCGGCGAAGGTTTTCCAGGACCGCTATCCAAATCTCGACATCGTGGGCACGACCTGTCCTCCCGTGGGTTTTGAGAGCGACGAGCAGGAGCTACACCGAATTCAGCGTCAACTCGTCGAGACGGCGCCCCATGTCGTGTTCGTGGCGCTTGGGTTTCCGAAGCAGGATCTCCTGATTCGCTCCCTGCGCAGCTCCCTGCCAGGCGCATCGTTCCTCGGCGTGGGCATCAGTCTCAGCTATGCGACAGGGGACCTGTCGCGCCCACCGGCCTGGATCTGCCGCCTCGGGCTGGAGTGGGCGTATCGCCTCAGCCAAGAACCCACACGTCGCCTCGCGCGGCGCTACATCATGAACGGCCTGCCATTTGGCCTCCTGCTGATGATGTCCGCACTACGACACCGCGTTCGTCATGGAAGCAGTGAGGTTTTCGGAACCTCGGAGGACTGACGTCCGGGGAGCCGCTCCAGCGCCGGACCGAAGCGACGCGGGTGGAAGGGCTGAGCCCAGCCTAGATACCGTAGACTACGACTGTCTGCTCTGTTCAGTTGACATTCTCCTTGTGCACGGCCAATATCATCGTGCAAAGCGGATGACGTAACCTCAGAGCTAACGGATGGCTACATGCGCAAGACAGCGGATCGCCTCGAATACGGCAGAGTTCGGAGACGTGATCCATGGCTGACGACACGATTGGCCGCAAGAGATGGGCTGCGTTCCGCTCGCGGGTGGATCCCGGAACCAGACCTCTTGGACCGTCCGAACCTGTGACAACACCACTGCGGTTGTCGGTGTGGTCGCAGTTGCGCCCGCTGCTCGGCGATCGGCGCCGGTCGATCGTGGCACTGGCGATCGGCTCGGTGATCTCGGGGTTCGCCGAAGCCGGCGTCCTCGCGATCGTGGCCCAGGTGGCGACGACACTCGTCAACAGGGTTACGCGAGTTCATCTTGAAATCGGGCCGCTGCATGCAAACGCGTCGGTCGGCGCCCTGCTGGCCATCGCGTTCGCCCTAGCCGTCGTTCGCATCGCGCTTCAAGTATTGATCTCGTGGCTTCCCGCGCGCATCGCCGCCGAAGTGCAGGGGCGCCTGCGTAGACGCATGTTCGAGTCTTTCACCGACGCCTCCTGGGAGATGCAGTCGCGCGACCGCGAGGGACATCTGCAGGAGATCATGACAAGTCAGATTATGCAGGCCAGCCAGGGAGCGCTCCAGGCGACGACGTTGATCTCCTCGCTTTTCACCTTCGCCGTTCTGGTCGTCTCGGCGCTGGCCCTGAACATCGTGGCCGCCATCGTCGTACTCGCGGCCGCCATCCTGCTCTTCTCTCTTCTGCGACCGATAAACGCAATGGGCGCTCGGCATTCGAGGTCGCTGTCGCAGGCGCAGATGTCCTACGCCGGTGGGGTCAGCGAGGCCAATCGGGTGATCGAAGAGACCCGGGTATTCGGGGTGGCCGACGCTCAGCGCAGCCGCATCAATGGCTTCGTCGCCATCGCTCAGGATCTGTTTTTTCGCACACAGTTCGTCGCCCGCCTGATTCCAAACGTCTATCAGAGCTTGGTCTACCTGGTCCTCGTTGGGGGTCTTGGCGTTCTGTACGAGGCCGGAAGCAGCCACGTGGCATCGCTGGGAGCGGTGGTCCTGCTGCTCGTGCGGGCCGGCCTCTACGGTCAGCAGATCCAGGGCTCCTACACATTCGTTCGTCAGGCCGCCCCGTTCATCGAGCGCCTGGATGAGGCCGAGCAGCGCTATTCGGCAAGCAGTCGAGCAAGCGGCTCGTTGCCGATGCAGAAAGTGCTGACCTTGAAGTTCGAGCACGTGTCGTTCGCTTACCAACCAGGCCGGCCCGTGCTGTCCGATATCACCTTCGAGGCCCGTGGAAGCGAGGCCGTTGGTGTGATCGGTCCATCAGGTGCAGGAAAGTCGACGCTGGTCCAGATCTTGCTGAACCTGCGCGCACCAGACGCGGGGCGATATCTCATCAACAACGTACCCGTCGAGCAGTTCCGTCAGGACGACTGGCACTCGCGCGTTGCATATGTACCGCAGGAACCCCGCCTCGTGCATGCGACCGTGGCGGAGAACATACGGTACTTCCGCGACCTCGACGATGACGCTGTGATTCGGGCTGCCACACTCGCCCGGATCCATGAGGACATAGCGAGTTGGCCGAACGGCTATGAGACGATCGTCGGGCCTCGAGCAGACGCGGTCTCAGGCGGACAACAGCAGAGGATCTGTCTGGCGCGTGCACTCGCCGCCCAACCGGAAATCCTGATCTTGGACGAGCCCACCAGTGCACTCGACCCACGCTCGGAGGTCCTCATACAGGAGTCCCTGACCGCGCTCAAGCACAAGGTCACGCTATTCATCATCGCGCATCGCATGTCTACGCTCGACATGTGCGACCGGGTAATGGTGATTCTCGACGGCCACCTGAACGCTTTCGACACCATCACGCAGCTGGAGCAAACCAACCCTTACTACCGCTCCGCAACGACTGTAGCCACGGGAGCACCCGGCCGGGATCCGGTTTGATGCCGCAGCCCGTGCAGTCTCCACGAGGCTCATTTCCATATACCGACCAGCCCACCTCGCTCAACGAACGGCTACGGCTCTCTGGATATGCCCTGCAGCGAGCTGCGTGGCGATTGCGGTATCGAGCCCCGAAGTCCGATGCCCCACCACACGACCCCGTTCTCGTCGTTTTCGGTATGCACCGGAGCGGCACGTCTGCGGCCGTCGGGATTCTCGAGGACCTTGGCTTCACGGTGCCTGGAACGGTCGCCTCCGACGGGACCGGCGACAACAAGCGGGGCACACGCGAGCCGGTCGAGCTGACGGCGCTTACTAACCGAGTGCTTCAGGTGAACGCGTCATCGTGGCGCGAACCGCCAAAGACCGCGGTCAAATATCTCAAGGCCCACATGGCGGATCGAAACCGCATCATCAGTCAGTGCGCCGGGAGACGATGCGTATTGAAGGACCCGAGAATGCTCCTCATGCTCGATCTGTGGGATGGCGTGTCGATCAATCCGATGGCGACCGTTCGGAACCCGATCGATGTCGCCGAATCGCTGGTGCGGCGTGGCGAGCCGATGACGAACCGGCAGGCCATCGCCCTCTGGAAGACCTACAACCGAGCGCTGCTGGGCTTTGCGCAGAGCCATGACTGTCCGATAGCGCTATTCGATAGCCCCGACTTCGCCGATCAGGTGATTCGCTGCACACGTCACCACGGCTACAGCGACGACGTCGCGGCTAACTTCTTTGAAGATCGCCTCGTCAGATCGCGAACCGACGACTGGAGAGATCTTGTCGAAGATGACGAGGCTGTCGCCCTCTACGACGACCTGACGAGATTCGCGGTCGTCTCACAACCGGACCGGCCCTCTACAGGCGGAATTTGCCCTTGAGCCGACGGGCTCCGAAAGTGCGTCGAGTCAGATCCTGGCGCTCGGGGTGAGCTGCTCGGATGACGAAGAGGCACCGTTGACCGAGGCGACGGCAGAAGACGACTTGCCACTTCCCCCGGGCCCGGGGTAGGGACTGAGACTGCCCGACTTCGAGCCGTTGGCGATGACTCCGAGCAGCGGCGCGCCACTGCTCGAGAGAACCTGGTGGAGCTGCTCCGCGGCGTCGCGCCGGCTGCGCCCGACTCGGCCGACGATGACGACACCGTCGACCTTCATGAGCAGCGGGAACGCATCCGATACCGCGGTGAGAGGCGGCGTGTCGATGACGACGAGGTCGTATACGGACTTTGCCTGCTCAAGCACGACGCTCATTGCGTGGCTCTCGAGCAGCTCACCCGGGTTGGGCGGCAATACCGTGCCGGCGGCGAGCACATCGAGCGTTCGCCCCTGGACGCCCTCGCCAGAAGGCGCCTGCACCGCCACCGACTGAGTGGCCTCGTTCATCGAGATGGCGCCGATCAGCACGCCGGCGAGGCCTGGTCCGGCGTCGATGCCGAACTGCCTGGCGAGCGTCGGCTGCCGCAAATCCACCTCCAGAAGCAGCACCTGCGACCCCGATCTTGCAGCCGCCTCGGCCAGATGGCGAGCGATCGTCGTCTTGCCGTCGCCTGGCGCAGGCGATGCGATCACGATCGTGCGCACGTCTCGATCCACGTTGAAGAACCGCAGGTGAGCGCGGATCAGACTGAACGCCTCCGCCTCCGCGGGCGGCAGAGCTGCGCCTTTGCCCCTCCCATCGTGCGTAGCGGATCGTGCGAGCGCAGCGCTCTTCGGGACGATGCCGAGCATGGGCAGGCGATAGATCTCCTCCAGCTCCTCGAGCTCCCTGATCCGACGATCGAAGCGCTCCAGGAGGAAGGCGATGCCCAGGCCGAGCAACAAGCCCAAGACCGCGCCCAATCCGGTGTTCCTTTTGGTCTTCGGGGTGGACGGACTCGTAGGCACCCCAGCTTCCTGGGCCAACTCGACGCTGTTGTAGCCCAGGGCGGCAAGAAGGGCCAACGTGTGAGCGCGGTTCACGAGATCAAGTCCGTCTGAGCCGATCCTCTGCACCGGTGACAATGCAGACAGCTGCTTCTTGACGAGCGCAAGCGCGGACTTGAAGAACTGACGGTTGGCGGTCTGCTGCTCTTTGACGAACTGCCGCGCGTAGGTGTTCGCGATCTCGGCGGCTGCCCCCGGAGACGTGTAGGTCGCCGCGACGGCGAAGATGCTCGATTCTCCTTTGCCGCTTATGCTCACGATCGAGCTGACCTTTTCCTCGGTCAAGCCATGCCCGAGCAGACTTGCGGTCTTCGCCGCCATGTCGCCAAGACTGAGGAGTTCCAGGTCGTTGTCCTGCTGAACAAGCACACTGTTGTTGCTGCCGCCGCCCGAAGATAGGCCGGCGATCTGCTGACCGAGCGGGTTGTTGCTGAAAGAGACGGAAGCGGTCGCCTTGTACTTCTTGGTCTGCTGCTTCGAGAAGCCGTAGGACGCCGCCGCGGCGAGAACAACGCACAGCAAGATCCATGACGCGCGACGTCGAAGGACGCCCAGAACCTGCTCAATACTTAGGCTTGGCCGCTCAGAGCCCATCAGGTCATCCTACTCGCCGCATCCATGTGCAAGTTCCGTACAATACCGGACGGCGCACTATACAGCAAGCACGTCGCAACGCCTCACGCTCCTGCCCGAGCGCCTTCGAGCCACACAATGCGCTCTTGTCAAACGGCGCGTGCCGTTGTGAATCGTCATATTCTTCGCATCTACGCAATCCTTCGTGCTCACGCAACCTGAGCGTCATTCAGCGCTACGGACTCGCCTGCGAGCCTCACTAGCACTGGTGGTCGCGTCCGCGGCGATGATCCTGCTGCTGTCAAGCCTCGGCGTGGCGCTCCCGCACGGGTCTCGATCCGCCCGCTTGGCTCACGCACCGGTACGAGGTCTCGACCACACCCATCGCGCCACCGAGAGCGCCGCGCGGCGCGTAACTTTGACCGTCGAATCCGCGCATCCGGGAAAGAGATTCGTGTCAGGCGCAATCGGCCTGTCCGTGGAGGTCGCCCAGCTCACAACCCGTAACATGAGCGCCGGCCACAGGTCGCTCGTAGCGCTCATGCGACTGCTCGGTCCAGGAGTGCTTCGGATCGGCGGCAATTCACTCGACACCTCGTGGTGGACCAGCGACCGCGAAGCAGCGCCAGCGTGGGCCACAAACGTGATCACCCCTTCAGATCTAAGCGCCCTTCGCAGGCTGTTGGAAGCAACCGGTTGGCGGGCGATCATCGGCGTCGACCTCGGCCATTTCGACCCCACGCGAGCGGCAAGCGAGGCTCGCGTCGCGAGGCACGTCGTGGGCTCGCGTCTACTGGGCATCGAGATCGGGAACGAGCCCAATGGCTACAGCACTCCCTCGATCGGCCTCCGCGACAGCTCCTACAGCGTCGGCACCTATCTCGAAGAACTCTCGGCATACAGCACTGCGATCCATGCCGCCTCACCCGGAATCCGGCTATATGGCCCAGAGCTTTCCACGTCCAGCTGGTTGACTGCGATTACCTCAAACTCACCGGCGCCGTTTGCGGCGCTGACCGAGCACTACTACCCCACTACGTACAGTGTCGCTCGCGGTGCTTGCAAAGCCACGGCCATGCCCACCGCGATCGATCTCCTCTCCCCAGAAGTTCGCCAGCAGGAGACCTCCATGCTCGAGATGCTTGTCGCCGCGGGCCAGGCCGCCCACCGCGAAGCTCGCATCAGTGAGACGAACACGACCACCTCCTGCAACACGGGCGGCGGCCCCGCCACAAGCCCTGTGTTCGCAAGCGCGCTGTGGGCCTTCGACTGGGTGTTGCGCGCCGCCAGCGCCGGAGTCACCGGACTCAACTTCCATGGTTCCTTTGGACTTTGCACGCCGGCCTCCTTCAGTCCCATGTGTGCGCCCAGCAGAACCGCGGAGGCGCGCGGACGAGTCGCTCCCCGCCCGGAGTACTTTGGCCTGCTGGCCGCTCGACAGCTCGAGGGCGGGCGCTTCATCCCAGTCGATATCGGCGAACAGGGCACACCAGAAGACTTCACCGCGTATGCGACGACGCACTCTAACGGTGTGACAACCCTGGCGATCGACAACTTCGCCACCGAAGGTGTGACTGATTTCGCCGTGAGAATGTCGGGCTACAGCAAAGCCACGGGCAAGCGTTTGACGGGCCCCTCGATCAGCGCGACCAGCGGTGTGACTTTTGGGCGGCGATCAACCGGAACGGCGATTCCCAAGCTCGGTGGAGCCTTTCGGGTCGCGCTTGCGCCTTCGAGCGCCATTGTCATGACGTTCCGCAAGTGAGCTGAGGCAATCGGCTCCCGCGCAACCTATGGTTTCCATGGGTCGGAGAAGACGAATGCGAGCACCATCCCGCAACCGAGCCCGATCCTGTGGATTGCGCGCAGGCTGAGCGCCCGGTCCCGACGGACGGCGGCGACGATGGCCGATGCGGATCCCAGTACGAGCAGGCCGGCGGCCTTGAACCCTCGGACCAATGTGATCCGAGCTCCCCCGATGAGCTGTCGCTCGATGAGCGCCCGCGTGTTCCCGCTGCGCATGGCGCGCTTGAAGATCCACCTCCGGTTGAACCTGGCCAGCTGAAGATACTCACGGACCACCGCTGTGCGGGTCCACACGAGCCGGCAGCCGCGGAGTCGAGCGAGCAGAAAGAAGTGACTGTCCTCGCCGCTCATCGTGTTGAAGCGGTCGTCGAAGCCCTCCGGCACCGCCTCCAGGACCCGCGGAGTGATCAGGGTGTTGTTCGTGGCGCACCAGGGCATCTCATGCCCTTCCGGAAAGTCCGGAGCCTCCATCGTGAATACCCCGCTCTTCTCGTACCAGTCCGGGACGCCCGGCGGGTAGATGCTGATCACGGGACCGGCGACCACGTCGGCTCCGGTGCGGCGCTGAGCCTCGAGCAGGCTGTCGAGCCAACCGGACTCCGGGACCTCGTCGTCATCGATGAGCGCCAGCGCCCGCGCGCCGTCGACGTTGCGGATCACCGCGTTGCGAGCCGCCGCGTAGCCGCGCTTGGGCTCGTGCACATAGAGGCACCGCTCCCCGAAGCCGACGCTGCACTCGTCGAAGACGGAACGTGAGCCGGCATCCGCGCTATTGTCAACCACAAGCAGGTACACATCTTCTCGATATCCGTAATCGGCTGCCAGCGCGTCGAGAAGCCGGCGAAGTTCCTCGTGGCGTCCACCGGTTGCTATGCCGATCACGGTCTTCCCGGTCATCATCGCCGATAAGGGTACACGGGAACCCATCGACTGCACACGTTTCACGCAGACGACGGCCCCCGGGGAGCAGGCTGCTCGGGACGCGACTCGCTAGCCTACGTGGCCAGTTCCGCCGACAGGGCCGGAGCTTGCCAACGCGCACCCGCGAGCCACCGGAGGTCTGACCGCTGATGACATTGAGAAAGAAAGTAGCGGGTGTAGCCCGCGCGGCCGTCGGCTCCGAGCTTCCAGCGCGCGTCGGAGGAGCATTCGACGATTCGTTTCTCCTGTCGTCGTACCTGAGATCGCCTTGGGGCAGGGAATCGGCGCAGCGTCTGGTCGGCATGCGCGATCGCCATTGGGGCAAGCGTGCGTTCATCATCGGCAATGGGCCGAGCCTGAAGAACATGGACCTGTCTCCACTCGCGGACGAATACACTTTCGGGGCCAACCGAATCTACCTCGCGTTCGAGGATCTCGGATTTCATACGACCTTCCTGTCTGCGATTGCAGTGGAGATAATTGAACAGTTTGGACAGGAGATGGCCCAAACGCCGTGCGAGGTGTTCATGAGCCACAAGTACGCAAGATTTCAGGATCTGCCGAGAACCGTGACGGCGTTCCTGGCCCGTCGCGGGCCGCACTTCGGCACGCACCCGACTCGCTGGGGCTTTTACGAAGGTGCGACCGTGACCCACTTCTCCATGCAGCTTGCCTATTACTTCGGCTTCTCCGAGGTCATCCTCATCGGCGTGGATCACGCGTTCGTCGAGACGGGAATCGTTGCTGCCGAGACGCTTCCGCAGGACGCCGACGACCTGCGACCGGCGGTGGTCGTATCTCATGGCGATGACCCGAATCACTTCACGCCCGGCTACTTCGGCAAGGGCGTCAAGTGGCAGCTGCCAGATTGGCAGCAGATGGAGGCGGCGTACGCTGAGACACGACGCGCTTACGAGCGCGCCGGACGCGTCATCGTCGACGCTACCGTCGGTGGCAAGCTCACGATCTTCCCAAAGGTCGCCTACGACGACGTGATCAGCGGCAAGCCGCTGCGCGAGCTGTCGTGAGTGCCTGATCTGGCTCTGCGCGCGGAAGGTCAGGCGATGACGTCGCTATACGCACGGTAGGTGGCATCGGCCGCCCGCTCCCATGTGTACTCGGTTCGAATGCGGCGCATGAGCTCGGGGCTCGGGCCACGTTCGCGCGACCTGAGGATCGCCGCACGGATCGACAACGGATCCGCGGGGTCGCAGTACTCGGCGTCATCGACGAAGTACTCGCGGGTATCGCCATTCGGTGAGACGACGATCGCACAGCCGGCGACCGCGGCTTCCAGTGAAGAGAGCCCCGTCGTCTCCATCCAACTCGGCAGGACATGCACGCCGGCCACCGCGTAGAGCCAGGCCTTTTCCTCGGCTGTGACCTCTCCAAGCATGTGTACGTTGCTTGCCGACGCGGCCGCTTCCCTGACCCGTCGAACATAGCGGCTCTGATTCGCGGTCGCCGGACCGGCGAGGACGAGTGTCATGTCGGTGTCGCGGACCGCCTCTATCAGGTTCAACTGGTTCTTCCTGCCCTCGATGCGAGCGACGCACAGCACGCAATTCTCGAGCTGCGCGAGATGGTCCGGAGGAGATCCGCCGACCGCGACGGAATTCCAAGCGTCGGCGTCGAAGCCATTCGGAACGACGGTCACGCGCCCATCGGTCCGGTCGAATCCGAGATCGTCGGCTATACGCAACCACTCGGAGTGTGAATTCGGCAGCAACGAGGACGACATCGCTATCAACTCTCTCTGCATACGCGTGAAGCGCCGAATGAACAGCGCTGTCGAGCCGCTGCTCCACTCGCGACTGTTGAGCCCGCGACCCGCCGCCTTCAATGCCTCCATGATATCGCGATTGGAGTGACGCGCGATCCAACCCACAGGACCCGTGCGCGCCACTCGCTCAAACTCCCAAACGTCGCAATAAACAGTGGAGAGAACTATCGGCTTGCCCTGCCGATGCGCATTCCTCGCCTGCATCCAGGTCTCCTGCGGCCGCACCAGCCCGAATAGGTGAACGGCGTCGAAGCCGGTTAGATCCGGGGCGACCTCGGCCGAGACATGTGCATCGACGCCCTTTGTAGTTCGAAGCGCATCCGCGGTGGCGTCGAGCTGGACCTGATCCCCTCCCGGGTTCACGGCGATACTTCGAGATGAGCGTCCCTGCAGCAGGACCCTCATGCGTTCGTACGAGGCACTCGTCTAACCGGTCCTTCTCACACGCCCCATGGAGCGCGATGGTATCACCATCTGTTTCAGGGTGTTTTTATTTAACAGTGCTCACAGAGGACGCGAGCCCGTTCACACGACAGCAACCGCATCGCGACCCGATATGTGGTTGGCGGGTCGTCGGCGTAGTCGGACGCGCCTCTGCGGCCGCTCATCCCGAGCTCATGCGCGGCCGGCCGGCGATCGCTGCCCGCTGTCGCCGGTGCGGATCGACACGCGATCCACGATCCGTCCCGAAGCCATCCAGGAGTGCGCCATGGCTGGCCATCGATGGGGCTTGCCGGGTGGGTCGAGCACGAGTCCAGGCATCCGAAATCACGGGGTTTGGCCACGTGGTATGCCGTCGACGGCCGCACCACGATTGGCGGCGGCAGACGACCTAAGAGCCTTTGCGCGGTAGGATCCGCGGTCTCTCATCCTTAGGTCAGCCAGCAACGACGGCTTCGTCATCCCATTGTTCCCTCCCCATCTTCCATGAAGCTCGCGATCATCGGCAGCCGTGGCTTTCCGAGCACCTATGGGGGCTATGAGACCCTCGTTCGACACCTGGCTCCGCACCTGGTCCGCTCCGGGCACGAAGTCACGGTCTACTGCCGCACGCGCGACGACGGTCGGCGGATTTCGATCACTGAGGACGTGCGATGCATCGCAACGCCGGGACGCGATACCAAGTCCTTCTCGACGCTTTCCTTTGGCATGACCGCGACGCTCGATGCGAGCTTTCGCCGCTTCGACTCGATACTGGTTCTCAACATCGCCAATGGATTCTGGTTTCCCATGCTTCGTCTGGCTCGCACGCCGTTCGCTGTCAACACGGACGGAATCGAGTGGGAGCGCGGTAAGTGGAGCCGCCTTGGCCGCGCCACGTTTCGGGCGGGGGCATGGATGACCGCTCGTAACGCAAACGCGCTGATCTGCGACTCTCGCGCGATCGGGGACGTCTGGAAGAAGATCTTCGGTCGTGACTCGACCTTCATCCCGTACGGCGCCTCGGTGCTGAGCGACGTGGGCCGCGACAGGCTGGACGCCATGGGCCTTGGGGTCAAGCCCTATCTGCTGGTTGTCGCTCGTCTGGCGCCCGAGAACAACGTGGACCTGACGTTGGACGCGCTCGAGCTGCTGGGCGATGAGGCGCCACAGGCGGTGATCGTGGGCAGCGCCAACTTCGACTCGCCGATCGAAGGACGTCTGCGGCAGCTGGAGGCGGCGGGACGTGTCTCGTGGCTCGGCCACGTCGACGATCAACGGCTTCTCACCCAGCTTTGGGCACACAGCACCGTATACGTACATGGCCATTCGGTCGGCGGTACGAACCCGGCGCTGCTGCAAGCACTCGGCGCTGGAGCGCCGACCCTGGCACTGGACACGCCGTTCAACGCCGAGGTGCTGCCCTACCCCGAGCAGCGGTTTCCGCACGTCGCCCGCGCGCTCGCCGACCGAATTCAGGCTGTCACGGGATCCGGATCGCTGCAAGAGGAGATGGCGCAGCGCGGTCGTTCGATCATTCGCGAGCGCTACTCGTGGGAGGCCGTGTGCGAGTCGTACACCGAGACGCTGGTTGGCCTCGCGAGTCGACGACTCACCAAATAGCGTTCGAGAGAGGCTGAGCGCTAGCTGGCGCTTGTGGAGCCGATATCGCTTTCGCCCAGCAGCCGAGCAGGTGGAGGCCCCCACCGCCCGCGGAGAAAATCGAGGATGCCAAGCGTTGCACCACGGCGAAACGCCCGGGCGGCGAGATGAAAATCGCGCTGTCCGAAGCGACTACCGCCTGGCTTCGGAGTGTGCCTCCAGTAATCCAGCAGCAGCGCCGCCGCCTCGAGGGCAACATATCGAGCCCCCTGACCACGGGCACACTCCAAGCCGTTGCGAGCCCTCAAGTACGCGTGAGCGGCTTTCCTTTGCGGTCCGCCCGGGACTGACACCGCGAACGCGCCGTCGACCGAGCCGACCTTCCAGCCGGCACGTGCGGCGCGAGCGCAAAGCTCGACATCCTCCATGTACATGAAGAACCGGCTATCGAACCCTCCGAGCTCTGCAAGCACGGAAGCACGCCACAGCATCACAGATCCGTCCAAGCCGTTGCACTCCCAGGGCTGAAGCGGGCTTTCCGGTCGGCGCGTGGCACGGTGTTTCACTCGCAGCCCACTACGTGTCATGCCGGTGGAGAAGACCGAGCCATCGGGCGATGACAGAACCGGCCCGACGGCGGCGAATCGCCGATCGGATGCAAGGGCATCGCACAGCGCATCGATGTCGCTGACGCCGATGCGAACATCGTGCGTGAGAAAGAGCACCGACTCAGTCTCCAGATCGAGCGCTCGCGCGATCCCCACGTTCATACCACCCGCGTAGCCGAGGTTCGACGGGTTCTCGACGATCGTTGCCTGCACGTCGTCGGTGAATCGCAGAACCTCACCGGCACGACTTGGGTTGTGCACCACGACAACTCGACTGGCGTCGAGATCGGGGTGCGCGGCAAGGTCGGCGAGCAGCCCCAGGCACTGCATGCCGTCACCGTAGGAGAGGACAACTGCCACCAGGCTGCGTTTCAACTGCGTCCACCAAGTCGTCTGATCGCTGAGCAGATCAAGAGGCTGGCTGCGGCGCCCTGAGCGCATGCCGTCGCGCGATTCGCTGCTTGGCGTCGGCGAGCTCGGGCGTCATGCATGTCGTCCCGATGGCCAGCGTCAATGCCGCGATGCAAAGGCCCGGAGCCCCAAACAGACTCACCAGGGTCACCGACGAGGTGAGCGACGACACGATCCACGCGACAACTCCAAACGTGATCCACGATTCGTGTGGCGGCTCCAGACCAGATGCGGCGCGCCGGATCAGACCAGCCAGTATGAACACGAGTGGAAAGTAGATGAGGAATGCGCCGATTACGCCCATCGTCATCACGGCGTTGAGCACACCCACGTCGCCGTTGCGAATGGAGCCTCTTCGGAGACTCACGATGTAATGGCTCCTCGGGTCGAGGAAGCCGAGCCCAAAGGCCCATTTCGATCCAAGCACCTGCTCCAACCCCGATGCCTCTTTCTCGCGATACGCCACCGTGGACGTCGCTGAGTTGTTCGACGAGAGAGCTGTAATCACCGAGGAGAATCGTTCTTCGATGCCGCTCAGCGCGTTGTTGGTTATCTGAGGGGGACCGGCGAGCGCTACCACCACGCCAAGTGTGGTCAGCCCAAGAAACAGCCGAGCCACGCGTCGCCTGCTGAGGCGAGCCGCGTTTCGATTGATCGCCAACCACACGATCAGCGCCACGGCCAGACCGACAATGCCGCCCACATACTGAGCTCGCGTGCGCTCCAGCGCCACCGCGGCTATCGAAAGCAGTGCCAACAGAGCTCCCAGCAGCCTCAGCCTCCGGTCCCGCGCCAGGAGCAGCAGCCCAACGCCGAGCATCGCGGCGGCGACCGACAGGTACTGGGAGCTCACGTAGAGGCGCGTGATACCGGCACCTTCAACCGTGCGCTTCTGGGCATGGACCCAGAATGTCAACGCTTTGTGGGTGACGGTGGAAAGGATCTCGGTGACGTCGACCATTACCACGCCGACCGCCAACGTGGCCAGCATCACCAGTCGTACACGCGCCCGCGAGAGCGTCGCCGCGAAGAGAGGCAGCAGCAGGGCGAAGAACAGGAAGTCTCGCCCAAAGTCCATCGCGTGGGTGAGCGGGATTTCCGCCCATCCATAGGAGCGCGCCACCGTGACCAGCCAAAGCAGAACAAGCGCGCCTGACCACATGCAGAGCATGCGACGCACGGGCGTATCGACGAGGCGCCTGAAGTCGTCGCGATAGTTGTCAGCCAAAAGGGTGAGTATCAGGACCACGATCAACGTATCCGTCACATAGATGTGCAGCAGCGGCGTTTCGATGGTCTCGAGCTCGGATCCGGGCAGGGCATCGATGCTGCCGAGTACGAGGAGGGCAAGCCAGATGCCCAGCCCGAAGCGCGATATCAGCATCACGAGCGCTATGAAGACGAGCAGGCCCTCGACGACCTTGGAGTAGTGTTCGCTGGCAACGAGGGCGCCCAGGCCGACGGATACGCCGGCGCTTGCGATCCCTAGAACACCGAGGCCGACGGGTGAGCGTCCCCCACCAAACCGGCGAGGCATACGCATGATGTTCAGATCGCTAACGGTCATCGTCGGCTGGTGATTACATCAGGCAGCGGCAAGGCACGCTAGCAGTTTGCCGGCATGCGAAGGAGTGCGCGAGGCGCACAGCGACGTGCGTTGCGCCAGGTCCAGGGGTACGCGTTCGCCCGCCTCGAATCGCACGACCCCTCCGCTCTCGCGGACGATCAGCGCGCCCGCCGCCGCATCGACGATACGGCAGCGCGTGACGTTCACCATCGCGTCGGCCCGAGGCGTCGCCACCTGGCACATCGCCGACGCTATCGAGCCGAGGATGCGCCACCGGTACGCGATCTCAGCGAGCGGCGCCGCCATCTCCGCCGTCCGTCGCGCGTCGCTCGTCTCGACGCACAGCAGCTCCAACCGCCCATCCTCGGTCAGGCGCTCCTCTGAGAGCGGTTCGACCCGCGCCCCGTCCAAGAACGCCCCACCGCCGCGCACCGCGTGGAAAGTCTCGCGCGTACCGAAATCCCACACGAACGCCAACGCCAGGTCCTCGACCGTCGGCCCATCCGCCACCGCGATCGACATCGCGCAGTGGCCCAGACCTCGCTTGGCGTTCAGCGAGCCGTCGATCGGGTCGATGACCACGCGCATTTCGCCAGTGCCATAGGTCACCACGCCCCGCTCCTCCGACACCGCGGTGAAAGAGGCCCCTTCACGGGCAAGCCCATCCAGCTCGTCGAACACGGCGTCCTCGGCCAGCGCATCTATCTCGAGAGTGCGGTCCCCTCCGGCACCGACGGTTCCGACCTCGCGCAGACGCGAATCGATGTCCGGGCGACGATCGAGCTCCTCGGTGGCGCGCTCCGCCGCGCGATGGAAGCACTTCAGCCAGTGATCCGCGCTGCCGATCGGATCGTTGAGGTTCACGCCGTCGGGCTCTCCGCAAGGTCAAGCGTCGCCTCGGCGATCCGCCAGTCCAGCTCGGTGTCGATGTCGATCGCCTCCGCCGGATCCATGACGAACACGAGCGGATGGGCGCCGATGCGATTGTTCCGTGCCTCCAGGATGTCGCGCCGGAAGATGTAGATGCACGAGTTCTCCTCCATCGCCGGCTCGAGATCCTGCGTGCGGATCAGGTGGTCCGGATCGTGATTCAGCGGACGACCGTCCGCTGTCCACAGGCGAGTTTGGAGAGGCGTTACGGAGAACAGCGAGTCGTGGGTGTCGCGCGCGGCGAGGAACATCGCGATCGCATGGCTGATCGTCTCACGCTTCAGCAGCGGGTTGGTGCTGTGGGTCTGCAGGTAGTAATCCGCCTCCACCTGCGTGACCGTGTTGAGCAGGATCTCGTTCATCACCTGCATCTCACTGCGGAGATGCTCCGGACGCCGCACGATCCGGACCTGAGGAATGTGCTGCTCCACATCCTCGATGATCAGATCGCTGTCGGTGTCGACTATCACCTCGGTGATCTCCGGCACCGACAGCAGCGTGTCGACGATGTAGCGATACAACGGCTTGTCGCCGAGAATCCGATAGTTCTTTCCAGACACGCGGCGGCTGAAATGCCGCATCGGCACGATCGCCGCGATCTTGGGCTGGCGCTCGCTGTCCATACCCCCATCATCGCATAGCGCGGTCGCGGATATCCTTCCTTCATGGAGGTCAGGAGCTTCGTCGATGCGCGTGATCTGGCGCGATCGGCGGCGAAACTCATTCTCGATCACTGCGAAGAGACGCTCGCGACTCGGCCAGGCTGCTACTCGCTCGGCGTGAGCGGAGGACGCACCCCTCAGGTCATGTTCCGCGAGCTCGCTGCGCTGCCCATGCCATGGAGCCGAGTGCACATATTCCAGGTCGACGAGCGCGTCGCGCCCGCCGGCGACGGCGACCGGAACCTCACGCAGCTCACGGATTGCCTTCTGGAGCGCGTACCCATCCCAAGCGAGAACGTTCACCCGATGCCGGTGGAGAGCGAGGATCTGGTGGCGGCCTGCCGACGCTACGAAGACGAGTTGCTGCGCGTCACGGACGGGGCGGCGCTCGACATTCTCCAGCTGGGCCTGGGCGACGACGGCCACACCGCCTCGCTGGCTCCGGGGGACCCCATCCTCGAAATCGCAGATCGTGGGATCTGGTGCGTGGATGCATTCAACGGTCTGGCGCGGATGAGCATGACCTATCCATTCATCAACCGCGCGGAGAGGCTCCTGTGGCTGGCCGTCGGGCCATCGAAAGCCGAGATGTGCCGTAGGCTTGCAGCGTCCGATCCGACCATCCCAGCCGGTCGCGTGGAGCCGAAGAACGCCATCCTGCTCGTGGACCGCGAAGCTGGCCAATTGCTCTCTCCGCCCGCTCCACAGGAGCCTCTCACGCCGGTCTAGGGCTGACGTGGTGGGTGAGACCTAGCGGTGGGCCATGAACGTCCACATCGGCTTGTCCCTACCCGACGAGAGAAAGGCCGGCAGGTCCAGAGGACCCTCGCCGTCAGCCGTCCACATGCGGTACCCGTGCAGGCTCAGGATCTCCCAGAGCTCATGTGACTCCGTGCCGTGAGCGCTGGCCGAGCGTGCGCCATGCTCGACCCAGATTGCGGGACGGTCGGTCGAGAGGATGCGCTCGGCACCACGAAGAACAAGCACCTGAGCTCCCTCGACATCGATCTTGAGAAAGTCGACCTGCCGGTCGGCAGCCACGACGCTGTCGAGGGTACGCACCGGCACTTCGATCGAGTCGTAGCCGGTATTCAGCCATTCGCGCTGCTGAATCCCACTCAATTCAGGGTTCTCCGCGACGTGGAACGTCGTTTCACCATCGACGTCGGCGAGAGCGCAACCGTGTACCTCCACCTTTGGAAACCGCTCGCACAAGGTCTGACAAAAAGTAGGGATTGGCTCGAAGGCGAGGTGGCGACCTGCGGGGGCGAGTCTCACCATTTGCTCGAGCACCGCGCCTCTATGAGCGCCGACATCCACACAGTTGGAATCGTGCCTCAGGGTTGCCGTCATGAAATATCCGAGCTGGCGATCGTCACGCAGCCCGCGCCGGCTATGCGCAGTCCGCATTGCGAACAGCTGCCTGGCTTGATCTTCCAATCCAACGCGACGAAGCGCTGCCTTGGCAACCGCTCGCACGGTCATCGCTGGGAAGTTCGGCTCATTGGAACGCGAACGATACCCCCTGAGTTGCCGCGTGCGTCTAACCCCCGACTCTCCCGATCGATCAGCCGCCGCTCAACTCCCGGACGGGAGTCGCCTCGGCCAGCCCCATGATCGCGGCCCTGCCCATCGCCAGAACCGCCTCTGCGGTGCTCCCACCGATGTGAGGAGTGACGATCACCTGATCGAGGCCGAGCAGAGGATGATCCCCGGGCGGCTCACTCGAGAACACGTCCAGCGCGGCGCCGGCCAGATGCCCCGAAGACAGCGCGTCGTAGAGCGCCTCCTCGTCGACCAAGCCCCCCCGCGATGTGTTGATCACCAGCGCACCCGAACGCATCGAGTCGATCCGCTCCCGGTCGAGGAGGTTCCGCGTGTCCTCGCTGAGCACCGTGTGCAGCGTCACGATCTCGCTGTCGGCCAGGAGCGACTCCAGGCTCGACTGCTCGACGTGGGCGGGGAGGTCCGCGAGCGCCGCGACGTCATATGCGAGCACCCGGCAGGAGAAGGCGGACAGCAGGCCGGCAAGGTCGCGTCCCACATGCCCAAAGCCAACGATGCCCACTGTTCGACCGGTGAGCGTGTTGCCCTGAACCTGGCGCCACTCTCCCCGACGCGCCAGTTTCGTGACGGACGGCAGATGTCTCAGAAGCGCGAGCATGAACGAGAGCGCCAACTCGGATACCGAACGCGAATTGGTTCCGCGCGACCAGGCGAGGCGCACGCCGTGACGCTCCATCGCCTCGAGGTCGATCATGTCGATCCCCACTCCCACCTTCGAGATCGCCTCGAGGTCCGGGAGGCGCTCGAGGACTTCGTCGTCGATCTTCTCCAGGGCGGTGATCGCCAGCGGGTGGCCGGCGAGAAAGTCGACCAGGGAGTCTCCGTCGAGCGAAAGGCCCTCGTCGTTGAACTTGACCCGCTCGTAGCGCGCGAGCGTCTCAGCTCGGAGAACCTCGTTGCGGGAGAAGGAGCGGGAGGTGACCGCCACGGGCGTGGGGTCCCGCTCGCTCACGTGTCGTCCTTGCCCTCGCGCGCCCACTTCTCCCACAGATAGGACATGACGAGATGGTCCAGCACCATGTGCGCGTCCTCGACCGGCCCGTACTCTCCTCGCGCCGACGGTACGTGGACGTGGATGCCGCAGAGCTCGCCGAGCCGGCCTCCGTCGAAACCTGTGAGTCCAACTGTCGTGGCATTGCGCTCGTTGGCGAACTCGATCGCCTGCACGACGTTGGGCGAGTTGCCCGACGCGGAGATCGCCACGACGACGTCGCCCTCGGTGAGCAGCGGCTCGAGCTGCATCACGAAGATGCGCTCGTAGCCGTAGTCGTTCCCGAGGGCGGTGATGACGGCCACGTTGTCGGTCAAGCTCACGACCCTCATCGGGTTCGTGCGCCACCGTGTGAGGTCGTTCTGGAAATGGCTCGCGGTAGCCGCCGAGCCGCCGTTCCCGCAGAAGAAGACGGTCCCACCCGAGGTGCGCGCGCGCTCCAGCACATCGATGAACGCCGCGATCGCGTCGCGATCGATCCGCGCGAACACGTGGCTCAGATAGCTCAGATAACCGTCGGCGAAGTCAACCGCCTCCGGATGCTCGTGAAAGAGCCGCTCGACGTTGTTCACCGCGCTCCCCCCGGCAGCGCCTCCGCGGGTTCCAGCCAGCGGGCCGCCCAGTCTCGGTCCGCGGCGTATATGTCGTACACCAATTGCATGGTCTTGAGAGCCTCCAGCGAGGACCCGTGGCGGATCTCGCGGTTGGCGATGATCGCCCGTGCGAACTCCTCGATCTCGTCGTGCCAAGACTGGTCCTCGTTGTAGCGGGTCGTCACTTCACGGGGATCGCCGAGATCGTCGTTGCCCCTGTAAACCACGGTGAGGGTCTCAGCGCCGTAGCTCCTGGACGAGGACAGGATCCCCGAGAGCGAGAGCCCGCCCTCCTTGAGGGTGATGTCGAGCCCAAAGCGGTGCCGCCACTGGGTGGCCGACGAGTGCAACATGGCGACGATTCCATCCGCGGTGCGCATCAGCGCATACGCGTTGTCCTCGACGTCATGACACCAGAAGGCATTGGAGATGTGGGAGTGAATATCCACGAATTCACCGGCGAACAGGCGCATCATGTCGACCATGTGAATCCCCTGATCGAGGAGGATCCCCCCACCGGCGATCTCTCGCTTCGTCCGCCAATCCTGATCGAAGCGGATCATCTTCGACTTTCCGTACACGCCACGTAGATCCACCACAGCGCCGAGATCGCCGCTCTGGATGATCTTGAGAGCGTCGCGCACCGACTGGTGGTAACGGTGATTGAACCCGTACTTGAGCTTGAGCTGAGGATGGGCCTGCTCCACCTCGCGAACCCTGATGACATCCTCGATCGTGCGACCGGGTGGCTTCTCGCAGAAAACGTGCAGACCGCGTTTGAGGCCTTCCATCACCACCGTCGGAGCGATGTCGTTCCAGAGGCACACGAACAGCACGTCCAGCTCCTCCTCCAGGAGCTGCTCCCAATTGGTCCACATCCGCACGCCATCCACCGTCTCACCCGCCGTGGCCACGGTGCGATCGCACACGGCAACGGTCTGCATGCGTGGATGGGCGTCGATGTGCTTTCGCCGTATCTGCCCGGTGCTTCCATAGCCGGCCACGCCCACGCGAAGGATTTCGCTCGAATCAGCCATTGCGCACGATCTCCTCGAAGTCGGCTCTCACAGCTCGCGCCCGCTGCGTGATCAGCGCGGTGTCGCAGAGATAGGAGATATAGCGAAATCCGGTTTTCAGGAGCCATCTGAGATGGTCGGCGTCACGCGCTACCGCCCCCGCCGCCTTGCCCGCGTCGTTGATACGGCTCACGGCCGACGACACGGTCTCCAGCACCGCGGGGTGATCGACCTGCCCAGGAAGGCCGACGGCCTGCGATATGTCGTAGATACCGAGGTAGACGAGGTCGAGCCCGTCGACCGCGAGTATGTCGTCGAGGTTCTCGAGGCCGACCCGATCCTCAACCAGAATGCCCGCCAGCTGCCAGCGGTTGGCGTCAGCCAACTTCCGTGCGAGATCTTCGGCGGACCAGTCGTGCAAGCGGGTGAACGGGGCCATGCCTCGCTCCCCCTCAGGCGCGAACCGCATCGCGCGAACGATGTCCGCGGCCTCATCCGCGGTCTGCACGTGGGCGACGAGAATGCCCTGACACCCAACATCGCAAGCCTTCAGAATATTCGGGGCGCTTCCGTCGCCGAGGCGAATCATGGGCGTGCTGCCCCCCGCCTCCACCGCGTACATGATCGCCTCGGCCTCCGAGAAGCTGGCGGGACCGTGCTCCATGTCCACTGTCACGAAATCCATCCCGCTGTGGGCAAGGATGTTGGCCACGGTGAGCGACGCGGTCTGAAGCCACGTGCCAAACACGGTTTCGCCTGCCTCTAGTCGTTCCTTGACACGGTTGACGGGAGCCACTGACCTGTAGACTACCCGACCTCGTATATGTCTAGAGGGGGCCTTTTGCCGGTGGCCCGAAGAAGCAGAGGTGCCCGGATGAGCGCTTGGCCATCACAGCGAACCAGTCTGTCCACGTGGCGTCGTGGGCTCGGCTTGGCGGGCGGTCTCAACCTCCTGCTGGTGCCATTTCTCGGCGCGATGCTGTTCGTGCGCGTGCTGAACGACGACCGCTCCGCGCCGGACAGCCGTCACTCCGGCAGTCTCAACCTGTCGGGAGTGATCGCCGTGCTGTTCATCCTCCTGGCGGTGGGTCTGCTGCTGCGCCGTCGCCGCGGCATGGTGCCCACGGTCGTGGCTGGGGTGTGGCTGTGTGTATGGACAGCCATAGCGCTGAACACCAGCGGCGCATCGACCGAGACGCTTCGCGAGGGTGTGCGCGAGGTTTCGGTCCTCGCGCTTGCGGTGATCGTGTACAACGCACGTGGCGCAGTGAACGTTCCCACCGCCGCTCGTCTGGTTCAGCTCATCGGCTTCGCTCCCGCGATCCTCGCCCTCTACCAGCTCGCGACGCACACAGGCAAGCTCGTCGCGAACAACATCCGGGCAAACGGAACGTTTGCACATCCGAACAGCGCGGCGATGTTCTTTGCGATCGCGGCCACAGCCTCGCTCTGGCTGTACCTCGACAGCGGGAAACGGCGATCCGACGCGCTTCTCGTGACACTGTTCGCAGCAGCTCTGGTCGCGACTTTCAGCATCGACGGCCTGCTGACCCTGGCCGCGATGCTGGTCACATTTGGCGCGCTGCACACCGGTTCCTTCCGAGTCAAGCTCGTGCCCTGCGCGATCGCGGCGGCCGTCGTCCTGGTGTTCTTCGCGACGCCACTCGGCTCCCAGCGCGTCGCGGGCGAGTCGTCGACAAGCCTCGCGGCCGCCGATCGCGGGGAAACAACCAGCTCGCTCGACACGCGTCTGTATAGGTGGAAGACACTCCTACCGGAGTGGGAAAAATCCCCCGTCGTGGGCCGAGGACTTGGCACGACGACCACCACCGAAAGCACCGCCAAGAATCGGCTGAACTATCTCCTGCCCCACAACGAATATCTGCGATACCTCGTCGAGACCGGCGTCGTCGGTCTGATGATCCTGCTCGCGAGCCTGACAATGCTGATCCTTCGCTTCTTCCGCATGCGAAAGATCGACGGCACATTGGGTGCGGGCACGCTCAACGCACCGGCGCTTGGACTCGCCGTCATCGCCGGTTGTCTCGTGAACTCACTCGCGGACAACACGCTTCTCAACAGCCCCACGTGCTACGCGGCCGCGCTGATCGTCGTTGCCGCCCTGAGCTTGCCTGGCATCGCGACAAAGCGAGCGCCGATCCCGCGAGCCGTGTGACACGCGGCTTGGTCGTTCGTCACTTCGGGCCGGATCCGGCCACCGTCGGCGGCATGGCCACCGTGATCCGGGTGCTCACCGAGCACGGGATCGGAGGCGACATCGTCGACTTCCATGCGACTTGGAGCCCGCGGTCGCTCCTGGCCACAACTCGTCTCTTCGCCGCTTCGGCTCGGGCGCTGTTGCGGATGCCCGCCGGCCAGGTGGCCCACATACATCTCTCAGAGAGAGGCTCCTTCCTCCGAGAGGGGGCACTGGTCGCACTGGCAGACAGGAGAGGGCTCGTCACGGTCGCCACGATTCACGGTGCGTCATTCGTACCCTTCGCGAGCAAGCACCCACGACTCGTCTCCGCTGTCTTGAGACGCGCCGACCTCGTGACCTGCCTGGACCAGGAAGTGCTCGATGTGGTCAGACGCCGCGCGCCCGACGTTCACTCCGAGATCGTGCCCAATCCCGTGTTCGTCGACGACAGCTTCCTGCCCGCGGACCAGACCGACGAGCTCGTCGTATTCGCCGGCGAGATCGGCCTGCGCAAGGGCGCCGACGTGTTGCTTCGCGCATGGCAGCTGGTAGCGCAAAGACGCCCCGAAGCAAGCTGCCTGATGGCAGGCCCAGCAGGCGACTTCGCGCCTCCCGACACGGAGCGCCTCGTGGTGCGCCCGCCGGCCGATCCGGCGGAGATGAAGGAGATCCTGCGACGCGCCCGGGTCGTGGCTCTGCCCTCGCGCGCGGAGGGAATGCCGATGGTCCTGGCGGAGGCGATGAGCCTGGGACGGCCGTTCGTGAGCACACCGGTTGGAGGCATCCCCGAGCTCGCCGGCGAGGGAGGCGGTGTGCTCGTCCCGGTCGATGACGAGATCGGCCTCGCCGACCGCCTCACGGACCTGTTGGCCGACCCCGAGCTCGCGCGGACCATGGGCGAACGCGGCCGGCGGTTCTGCCTGGAGACGCGAAGCGTCGAGACCATCGACGCTCGCCTACGAAAGCTGTACTCGGCGGCGGCGCTCGACGGGAGTCGACGCTCGGCGCAGTGAGCCTCAGCGCAGCGTTTCGGGGGCGCGCAGCAGTCGAGTCATGGTCAGCCCATACCGCCCCAGCACGCCCGCGCCGCGGCCCAGGGGCGTTCTGGCTCGTCGTCTCGCGGCGTGCCGCGCGTGCTGATCCAAGACCTCGGGTGGAGGCAGCACCTGGCGCCGCACGAACGCACCGAAGTCACCATGTGGCATCAACAGCCCGTCGATCAGGCCGATGTCGGCGAAGAGCTGCGATCGGCTCGAGTGCGGATTGGGATTCGCGAGCCGCACAGCCATGCGTTGGCGGACACCCAGCCTCGGAATGCCCCCGATGATCTGCGCCGCCGGCAGGCCCACCGTCTTCTCGGCCACCCTGGCCGCAGCCGGGATCACGCGCGCAAGCGCCGGATAGGCGCGCAGTTGCTCCTGGAGCGCGCCGGAGGGCAGGTCGGCGCCATGGATGTCCCACCAGGCGCTCAGGTCGCTCGCCAAGCGCAGGTCGACGAAGCCATCCCTCGCGTAGAACAGCAGCAGGCCGGTCAGCTCGTCGGCAGGCGCGGGGCGCCAGCGGCCCAGGGGCTCCACGGCAGCCGGCAGCAGCCGCTCGCGCGCGAAGCTCTCCTCATACCAGTGCACGCGCCAGTGGAGCTCGACCGGTGGCAGCTCTTCCCGCTCGTGGACAAGCATCAGGTGCAGCAGGGGCAGACCACGGTCGTCCACGTAATCGGTCGGCGCACCGTAGTCGAGCCGGCGTATCACCTCCACCGCCGCCTGCAGCTGCTCCGGTGCGACCAGCAGATCTATGTCGCTGGAGGGACGCCGTCCGGGATCGCCGTATATGGCCTCGCCCAAGAGCGGCCCCTTCAGTGCGACCGAGCGAATCCCCGCGTCGGCGAGCATGGCGATGGCGCGCAGGGATACGAGTTGCAGGAAGGCTCCGTGCCGACGCCCTGCCGTTATCGCCTGCTCCACCGTCGCGCCGAAATCGTCACTCGCACGTCCCTGCGCGAGCTCGACGATGCGTGGACCGAGTGTGGGGAGCAGCCTGCGAAGGCGCAGCGTCTCGGCGAGTCGTGGCCAGTCCACGTCCGCCACCAGCCGCTCGGCGCGCTCTCCCATCGCCCGCCGTCTGGCAGCCGTGCCGGCGCTGAGCAGGATGAGTTGCTGTTCGGCGTGCGAGCTGGCCATCCACGTTCAACTCTAGCGCCGCGCCTCGGCCTTTATGAGGTTGCGTGCAGTTCCATCTTGAGCAGCTGGAGGTGGCCCCAGGGGAACGAAGCCAGCAGTTTCGATGGCGACTGCCCTTCGAAATAGCCGCCTACGCCCAGGTAGGGATTGGAGCCCGTCGGTGTCGGGTCCTGGGCGTAGAAGGCCAGGTTCGAGGCCCTGTCCCTCACGAAGATCCCGTAGCGCTGAGCGGCTTCGGCCATCATCAAGGTCAGCGGCGGCAGGTGCAGCGACGCGAGGTCGAGAGTCGGGTCGAGCCGCAGATGCGCGCCCTCGGGTAGCGACGACGGTTCTGCCGACGTGCCATCCGTGCGCTGAGCCGGCGACGCATAAACGCCCGCGCGCACGTTCGGAACGGAAATCGCCAGCGCGTGGTTGATCGTCCCCTTTTCGAGATCCTCGAGCGTGATCAGCCCACCCACGAGCGGCAACGAAGACGCCGACGCACCCCACGTGCTCGACGCGCCCCGCCACGCTTCGGGGCCGTACACACCCGAGTTGGCGCTCACTTCGCGCATCGCACCTCCCCACGACGCGCTCCACGCTTCGTCGACCTCTTCCAGACGCCAGAACTCCCACATCCGGTCCCTGCTCGGCTGCCAGACCACGAGCTGCTCATCCCCCCCAGCAGCCGCCTGCGCGTTTGCCGGCAGCGGAACCGCGTTCCACGCCAACTGCAACGAGGCCATTACGTTGTTGACAAGCGTCACGGGCACTTTCGGCTGGCCGGACGGCACCGTGTAGATCGGCACCGACCAGCTCGTCGTGTTGATCGTAGGGCCGTGTTTGGCGCTCTGCTCAGCCAGCTCGATCTTCCTCAGGGCGGCCACCGCCGCGGTGGAGCCGTTATCCAGCGGGGCGCCGGCCGGCGGCACCGCGTTCCAGAAGCTTCCAGGAGCAAAGAACCGGAAGGGGTCGGCCGGAGACGCGGAGGCGCCCGCGCTCGCGAGAAGCACGAGCGCGATCAGGCACGAACGAGCCGCGGCCCCCAGAGCAACGATCATCGCGGCAGCCTACATGTACACCGCTATACAGCGACGCAGTTCACCGCAGTTCCACCTATGTGGTTCAGTGCAGTTCCATCTTGAGTAGCTGGAGGTGGCTCCACGGGAACGAGGCCAGCAGTTTCGATGGCGACTGCCCTTCGAAATAGCCGTGCGAGCCCGAGTAAGGGTTGCTGCCGGTCGGCGTGGGATCTTCGGCGTAGAAGGCCAGGTTCGACGCCTTGTCCCGTACGAAGATCCCGTAGCGCTGAGCGGCTTCGGCCATCATCAACGTCAGCGGCGGCAGATGCAGCGACGAAAGATCGAGAGTCGGATCCAGCCGCAGATGCGCACCCTCGGGCAACGAGGACGGTTCTGCCGACGTGCCATCCGTGCGCTGAGCCGGCGACGCGTAAACGCCCGCGCGCACGTTCGGAATGGAAATCGCCAGCGCGTGGTTGATCTTGCCCTTTTCGAGATCCTCGAGCGTGATGAGCCCGCCGACGAGCGGCAACGATGACGCCGACGCACCCCACGTGCTCGACGCACCCGGCCACGCTTCGGAGCTGTACACACCTCCCCTGCCGGACACGCCCTGCATCGCTCCGCCCCACGACGCGCTCCACGCTTCGCCGACCTTTTCCAGACGCCAGAACTCCCACATCCGGTCCGTGCTCGGCTGCCAGACCACGAGGTGCTTGTCCGTTCCGGCTGCCGCCTGGGCGTTTGCCGGCAGCGGAACCGCGTTCCACGCCGACTGCAACGAGGCCGCGACGTGGTTGACGAGCGACACGGTGACCGTCGGCTGGCCGGACGGCACCGTGTAGATCGGCACCGACCAGCTCGTCGTGTTGATCGCGGGGCCGTGTTTGGCGCTCTGCTCAGCCAGCTCTTCCGCGTTCAACGCAGCCACCACCGAGGCGGAGCTCGAGTCCAGGAGCGCACCCGCAGGAACCGGTTCGTTCCAGAAGCTCGTCGGAGCGAAGAAGCGGAATGGAGCGGGTTCGGCCGGTGGGGTTTCGACGGCCGGTGGGGTTTCGACGGGCGGGGTTTCGACCGGCGGAGCTTCGACGGGAGGCGCCTTGACCGGAGGGGCTACCGGTGGAACCCGTTTTTCGGCTGGCGGAGCCTGTTCAACCGGAGGAGTCGCTTCGCTCGGAAGCGTCGCTCCGACCAGCGTCGTGGGCAACTGCGCCTGCCCCGATGCGCCGGTCGCGGGCTTCTTTCGACGCACTTTGCCGACTGAGATCCTGAGCTGCGACCGCTTGTGCCCCGTGGCCTTGCATGGCTTGACCGCGGTCCGCCGCGCACGACGACGTCCAGCCGGGACGCACGAGCTACGTGATGCAGCGGACCTCGCACGCTGGTTCGCCTTCGCTGACGTGTGAGCGCCGGCCGCGCGAGACGAGCCTGCGCTTGCCATCAGCGTCAGGCTGAGGATGCACCAGAAGATTGCACCGATGATCAGCGAGCGGCCTTTGGCCGCCGACGAGCGCCGAGCTGACAGCACTGACATGAGACTCCTTTTTGGGGCCCGTGGGCTACGGCAGCGCCTCGGAGTGCCCCCCGATCGGCCGGCTGCGAGTGGCTATGGAGTGCTCATCGGAGCACCCGCGACGAACATCGAGCTTCGGGCCCCAACTCTGGACATTAATCCTGGAGCAGTCGTTGCGCGGCGGCTTGCAAGCCCTAGTCAATGACAATTGCCTGCGCTACGATTTGCCTTCGAAGCCCTGGAATGGCGGCAGCACCGACATCGAGAAGGCACGGAGGCGGCGGTGGAGAGTTGTAAGCGGCAGGGATCGGCCGATGGCAGGAGTTCGCTCATCGGGCGTCTGTTGCGCTCATGGTCGGTGATCGTCGCCATCGCGGCGACCATGGCTCTCGGGCCGGCGAGTGCCGAGGCGGTCGTGAATCCGTTGGTGAGCGGCTGGATCAGCGATTCGGTGACGCTGCCGGGCACCACGTCGGTGGCGGCGGCGGGCCACTACGCGTATGTGACGAACTACTACGCGGGCAGGCTGACCGCGATCGACATCTCGAATCCGGCGTTGCCGACGATCGCGGGCTCGAGCGAAGCCAGCAACGGGCTCCTGAACGGATCCACGGTCAACATCGTCGGCGGCTATGCCTATGTAGCTTCGAAGAACCGCAATGGTCCGAGTGGATCGGGCAGCAATGACGATGGGACGGGGAACAGCCTCACGATCCTCGATATCGCGACCAATCCCGCGTCTCCCGCCATCGTCGGCTCGGTGAGAGATGCCAACAGTCTGTTCGGCGCTTACGGCGTGGCGGTCTCGGGTCACTACGCGTTCGTCGCCGCACAGGGCTGCTTGAGCGGTCAGCCGTGTCCGAACTCCTCGGTGGGCAACGCGTTCGCGGTGATCGACATCAGCAATCCGGCGTCGCCGTCGATCGTCGCGGCGCTGCACAACAACGCGCTTCCGGCGCCGTGGACCGGGTCAGGCGCGTTTGGGCACGCGACGTCGGTCGCGATCTCCGGTAACTACGCCTACGTCACCGCGGCCAGCCAGGATCGCCTGACCGTGCTGGACATCTCCAACCCGCTCAACCCGACGATCGTCGCGTCGCTCAAGGACACCACGAACCTGAACTTCCCGGTGGACGTGGCGGTGAGCGGCCAGTACGCGTACGTCACCGATCAGATCTCACCCGGGCGCCTGACGGTGGTGGATGTGAGCAATCCGGCCAATCCCCAGGTGGTGACGTCAGTGGCCAGCTCGACGTTGAACGGGGCATATCGGGTGCGGGTGCACGGGGCCTTTGCGTATGTGTCGGCGTCAGGGGTGGCGACCGTGGCGGCGGTCGACATCTCCAATCCGCTGAGCCCGCGGATCGCAGCCACAGTCGCCAACGACACCCATATGCACAGGACGACCGGGCTGGACGTGGACCCGACGGGACGCTATGTGGTGGCGAGCTCTCCATACCTCTCCACTCAGAGCCAGCCGCTCTATCCGCCGTACGCGTTGCAGACGGGCGGGCCCACGTTGACCGGGACGGTCACAGCCATCACCCTCGATCCGTCATCGATCGCGGTGAGCATCACGGCGGCCTCGCGACCGGCCAACCCGACCGCGCAAACCTCCGCGAACTTCAGCTTCTCTGTTAACGACGCGATCTCGACGGTGCAGTGCCAGCTCGACAGCGGCTCCTGGCTACCGTGCACGACCCCAACGAGCCAGGCGTACAGCACACTCGGGGCGGGCTCCCACAAGTTCGTCGTGCAGGCTGCGGACGCTGCCGGAAAAGCCGTCACCGCCAGCTACAGCTGGACCGTCGTCGCACCGGCCAACACGTCACTCCCCGAAATCTCCGGATCGGCGACCGTCGGACAGGCCCTGAGCGCCTCCACCGGCTCCTGGACGGGTTCTCCGACGACGTTCACGTACCAGTGGCTGCGCTGCGACGTCAACGGCATGAGCTGCTGGCCCATCACCGGCGCGACCTCAGCCGGCTACACACCCGAAGCCGCCGACATGGGGCTCACCCTCAGGGTGCAGGTGACCGCCACCACGAGCGCGGGCTCGGCCTTCGCCGAATCCAGCCAGACGGCCGTCGTGACCGCCAAACCGGAAAGCACCTCCCCACCGACGATCTCGGGGTCGGCCACACAGGGGCAGACGCTGTCGGCATCCCCCGGCTCCTGGTCGGGCTACCCAGCGCCGACGTTTGCCTACCAGTGGCAGCGCTGCGACCAGAACGGCGCCAACTGCAACCCCATCGCCGCCGCGAACGCCTCCACCTACACACTCGAAGCCGCAGACGCGGGCTCGACCATCGTGGTGGTCGCGGAAGCGTCCAACAGCGCCGGCTCCGCGCAAGCAACGTCGAGCCCGAGCGCGATCGTCACCGGGCCCCCCGCGATCACCTCCCCCCCGATGCTCTCGGGGTCGGCCACACAGGGGCAGACGCTGTCGGCATCCCCCGGCTCCTGGTCGGGCTACCCAGCGCCGACGTTTGCCTACCAGTGGCAGCGCTGCGACCAGAACGGCGCCAACTGCAACCCCATCGCCGCCGCGAACGCCTCCACCTACACACTCGAAGCGGCGGACGTCGGCTCCACGGTCGCGGCGATCGTGCAGGCGTCCAACGGCGTCGGCTCCGCACAGGCCAGCTCGGCCGTGAGCGCCGTCGTCACCGGACCGCCCGTGAGCGTCTCGCCGCCGTCGATCTCGGGCAGCGCCACGGAGGGAGCCACGCTGACGGCTTCGGGTGGCTCCTGGTCGGGCTATCCGGCGCCCTCGCTCGCATACCAGTGGGAACGGTGCAACAGCCTCGGGCAGAGCTGCGCCGCCATTGCGGGCGCGACCGCGTCGAGCTACACCGCGCTCTCCGCTGACGTCGGCTCCACGCTGATCGTGACGGTGACCGCGAGCAACGTCGCCGGCTCCACAGCGGCCAGCTCGACCGCCAGCGGCGTCGTGGCCTCGGCGGCGGGACCGCAGACGCCGCTGCTGGACAACTTCGCGCGCGCGGACAACACCGGACCGCCGGGCCCCAACTGGACGCACATGCTCGTCTCGAGCACCAGCTCCACCAACGATCTGTTCGTCACAAAACAGCAGATCACAGGACGCTCAGGCAGCAACGCCGACTTCTGGAACCCCCAGACGTACGGCCCCAACAGCGAGGTGTGGATCACCGTGGCCGTCAAGCCGAACCTCGATCAGGACCCGGTCGTGCTCGGGCTTCGCTTCCAGAACCCCGGCGCGGCCAACGCGAGCGGCTACCAGGCGTACTACATCTATCGCTCCAGCCAGGCGGATCAGTACAAGATCATCTGCCGCGTCAACGGGACCACGAGCATCACGCTCGCGAGCGTCAACGGCCCCACGCTCAACCCAGGCGATCAGCTGCTGCTCCGGGCGATCGGCACGAAACTGGAGCTGTGGCGATTCGACGCCGGCGCCTGGACACGGATCCTGTCGGCGACCGACAGCACCTACCAGGGCGCCGGCTACCTCAACCTCACCGCCCGGGATGGCGCGGTCAGGCTGACGAACTTCGGCGGCGGAACGCTTCCGTAACCGCCGCCCCCGGCGCTCCGGCCGGTCGCGCAGGTCAGGCAGGACCCGCGCGACCGGTGCACGTCCTGCCTACGCCGCCGCAGGTGCGACATCCTCGGCGTGCTGCATCTTGCCCATCGCGACGATGATCTTGCGCTCGCCCACGAACGGGCGACGAGCGTGCGCGACGATCATGTTGTCCAGCGCGATCAGATCGCCCGCCTCCCAGGGAGCCTCCACGCACAGCTCCTCGTAGACCTCGCCGATCCGGTCCATCACCTCGTCCGGAATCGGCGTCCCGTCGCCGTAGTACACGTTGCGGGGAAGGTCCTCGTCGTCGAACAGCTGGCGCAGCGCCGTCCGCGTCTCCTCGTCCAGACACGCGATGTGGTGCAGCTGCACCTGGTTGAAGAACAGCTTCTCGCCCGTGCGAGGGTGCGTCCGCACGCCCTTCGCGAGCTGCTTGACGCGCAGGCCCAGCTCTGTCCACTCGCACGTCATCCCGGCTTTGGCGCAGGTGTCTTCGACGGCTGCCTTGTCGTCGGTGTGGAAGAAGTCCTGCCACGGCACGTCGACGCCCTCGGAGAAGTTACGCACGTACACGAGGCCCTTGCTCTCGAACGCCTCGACGATCTCCCTGTCGAGCTTCTCGTAGACCTCCCGGCAGTCCAGCAGCGGCGTCTCACCCTGCTCCCGAGACGGGACCACGCAGAAGAAGAACTGCCGCAGGGGCCAGCTGGAGAAGTGCGAGCTCTCGTTGTGAAACAGGATCATCTTGTCCGGCGGGTAGGGCGTGGAGTGGTAGATCTTCTGGCCTGCTTCCTCGGGCGGCAGGTCGCCGTACTCGGCGAACAGATCGCCGGCGATCGTCGACGCGACGGCCTCGAAGTCCTCGGCGCCCGCGAGCGGGAAGCCGCGGAACAGAATCGCCCCGTGACGGTCCAGATGACCTTCGACGTCCTCCAGGTGACTCGCACACCAAGCAGCGAGATCGACATTGTCGACCGCCGGTGTGATCACCAACGGCAGGCGCCCCTCGTTGCCCGGCAGAAAGCCGGTCTGCACCAGCTCCGTCGTCTCCACCGCCTTGCGTCGCATGCCCCTCAGGCCCCCCATTGCACCCGACGGCTCCTGTTCTGCGCTCATCCTTGCTCCTG
Source organism: uncultured Solirubrobacteraceae bacterium (assembly GCA_964588985.1). Classification (GTDB taxonomy): domain Bacteria; phylum Actinomycetota; class Thermoleophilia; order Solirubrobacterales; family Solirubrobacteraceae; genus Palsa-744. The sequence goes on along the minus strand of CAZPQW010000001.1, from coordinate 171,824 downwards.
TCCGGGCATGCCGCCCTCGATCGTGTCTTCTATCTGTCGTTCGACCACGTGCCATCCGTTGCCGCGCATCGCCACTGCCGCTACGTATCCGGCCCGACTGTCACTCAAGTCCTCCATGCTCCAGTGCCCCGGCTCCTCGCTGCACCACGCGGTGCGCACCAGCGCGGCGGGGGCGTCAGGCGAAAGTGTGACATCGAAACTGTCAAGTGCCAAGCTCAACCCGTCTCCGCGCGCCTTGATGAATGCCTCCTTGCGCGTCCAGCACGCGAGGAAGGCCCGCGGCTGAGCGTCTGCCGGCAGGGCTCGCAGCACGCTCACCTCCGACGGGGAGAAGAATCGCTCGGCGATGCGTTCGCTCGAGAAGCCGGCGTCGTCGAGCTCGACGTCGATCCCGAGCTCGCCGGCGGCCGCGAAGGCGTAGAGGACGACGGTCCCCGAGTGGGAGAGGTTGAAGCTGGGTCCGCCCGCCAGGTAGGGCTTGTCGAACTCGCCATAGCCGATCTCCATCTCGCCGGGCCCGACATCGAGGTAGCGCGCGAGCAGCAAACGCAGCGTCGCGCGGCCGACGACGTAGCGCGAGCGGTGGCGCTCGAACCTGTAACGGTCGGCGCGGCGGCGCTCATCCGGCGCCAACAGGGTCCGCAGCCGGGCGACCTCCGCGGGCGGCCGCGACAGCGAGTCCCGCCACACGTGGACCTCGTTCGCGGGCAGGGTCGTGGGCACGCAAGGCTCGTCCGGTGCTCCCACGACGGTTTCCCCCATGTCGACGGCCAACACCACGCACGAATAGTAATGACATCCGGTACCATTTGGCCAGGATTGGGACGGATCGCGCAGGATGCGCGGACGGATGGGGTACCGGGGCATCGCACCGCATCGGATCATCTTCGGGCACGGAGGCGAAGGGCAATTTCCACGGAACAGATCACGCAACCCGCCGAGCGGGAGGACGAGTTCGGCTGCCAACTGATCGCGGGCGTGGCGGCGCTGCTCCACCGCTACAGCGACCGCTCCGAGGTCCTCGTCGGGTACGCCCCCGGCGGGGCGGCCCAGCCGCGCGCGCTCCCGGTCCGCCTCGACGGAGAGCTCGCATTCTCCGAGCTCCTGGAGCAGGTGCGCGAGGCGCTCGAAGGCGGGGTCGAGGGCGAGAACGGCCACGGCCCCACGGACGCCGTGGTCGCCGTCGGCAGAGGCCCCGCTGACAGCCCGCTGCCGGAGCCCTGCCTGTATGCCAGCCCCGGCGGCGATGAGCTCGAGCTCCGCGGCGAGGCCGCGGGCGTGAACGGGAGGTTCGTCGGGCATCTGCGCACCCTGCTCGCGGCGGCGCTTGCCGATCCTGGCATCGCCGTCGGCGCACTGCCACTGCTCGATGAGCAGGAGCGCGCCAGGCTGCTGATCGAGCTCAACGACACCGCCGCCCCCTACCCCGTTGCGTGCCTGCACGAGCTGATCGCGCAACAGGCGGCCGCGACACCGGACGCGGTGGCCGTCGAGTGCCGCGAGGAGCGGCTCACGTACGCGGAGCTCGATGCGAGCGCCAACCAGCTCGCCCACCACCTCCTCGACCTCGGCGTCGGCCCGGACGTGCTCGTCGGCATCTGCACGAGGCGCTCGACCGCGATGGTCGTCGGGCTTCTCGGGATCCTCAAGGCGGGCGGCGCCTACGTCCCGATCGACCCCGCCTACCCGGCCGAGCGCCAGACGTACATGCTCACCAACTCCGAAGCGCCGGTGATCGTCACGCAGGAGGAGCTGCGCGACTCCCTGCCCGTGGGCAACGCTCACGTCGTCTGTCTGGACACCGACTGGAGCGCGATCGCCCAACGGCCGAGCACCCCCCCTGATGTCGCCGGCGACCCAGAGCAGCTGGCCTACGTCATCTACACGTCCGGCTCGACGGGCAACCCGAAGGGCGTGCAGATCCCCCACCGCGCGCTGGTGAACTTCCTCACCACGATGAGGGAGCGGCCGGGGCTGACCGCCGAGGACGTGCTCGTGGCCGTGACGACGCTCTCCTTCGACATCGCGGGCCTCGAGCTGTACCTGCCGCTGACGACGGGGGCGCGGGTGGTGATCGCCCCGAGCGAGACCGCGGAGGACCCGCGGGCGCTCGCGGAGCTGCTCGACCGCTCACAGGCGACCGTCATGCAGGCGACGCCGACGACGTGGCGGATGCTCGTCGACAGCGGCCTCGTCGGCAGGCCGGGATTGAAGGCCCTGTGCGGCGGCGAGGCGCTGCCGGTCGCGCTCGCCGACCGCCTCGTCGACGCGGGCCTCGAGCTGTGGAACATGTACGGGCCGACCGAGACGACCATCTGGTCGACCTGCGACCGCGTGACGACACAGGGCCAGCCGTTGACGATCGGGCGCCCGATCGCGAACACCACCCTGTACATCCTCGACGCGGCGATGCAACCCGTGCCGGTCGGGGTCGCCGGCGAGCTGTGGATCGGCGGCGACGGACTCGCCCGCGGCTACCGCGGGCAGGCCGAGATGACCGCCGAACGATTCGTCGCGCACCCGTTCGACGACACGCCCGGAGCGCGTATCTACAGGACGGGGGACCTCGCCCGCTACCGAGAGGACGGGGACGTCGAGTTCCTCGGCAGGATCGACCACCAGGTCAAGGTGCGCGGCTTTCGCATCGAGCTCGGCGAGATCGAGACCGTGCTCGCGCGCCACCCTGGCATCGTCGAAGCCGTCGTCGTAGCCCGAGGCAGCGACGCCGAGGCGGAGCTCGCCGCATACGTAACCGCGCGGGGAGAGGCGCTGCCGGCCCACGAGCTGCGCGGGTACCTGGGCGAGACGCTGCCCGCGTACATGGTCCCCTCGACCGTGACCACGCTCGAGGCGTTCCCCCTGACGCCCAACGGCAAGGTCGACCGCAAGGCGCTGCCGGAGCCGGTCCGCGAACGCTCCAGCGGACACGAGCTGATCGCCCCTCGCACCGACCTGGAGCGCCGACTGGTCTCGACCTGGGAACGCGAGCTCGACATCCACCCGATCGGCGTCACCGACAACTTCTTCGACCTCGGCGTCTCGTCGATCGTGGCGGCGACGCTGTTCGCCGCGATCGAGCGCGACCTCGGCGACAGCCTGCCCCTGGGGGCGATATTCAGGGCTCCCACGATCGAGGCGCTCGCCAAGCTGATCGAGGCCGGCGCGGACTCCTCGCGCTGGACCTCGCTCGTGCCGATCCAGCCGCTCGGCTCACGCCCGCCGATCTTCTGCATCCACGGCGGAGCGGGCACCATCCTGCACCTGCATCGGCTCGCTCGCCGGCTCGGAACGGAGCAGCCGTTCTACGGCCTGCAGTCGAGCGGGCTGTACGGCGGCAGCTCGCCGCTGCGGACAGTGGAGGAGATGGCGTCGCACTACATCACCGAGATGCGCCAGGTGCATCCGGGCGGCCCGTGGCTGATCGCCGGCTACTGCTTCGGCACGATCGTCGCATTCGAGATCGCACAGCAGCTCCTGGCTGCCGGCGAGGACGTGCAGCTCGTGGCGATGTTCAACGGTCCGAGCCCCCTGTGGGTCAAACAGTGGGGCTACTACGCCAACCAGCCCAGCTGGCGCGCGAAGCGCTCGCGCGAGCCGATGCCCCCGCCGCACGTCCGTCGCGCCCGCCGACGCAAGCGGAGGCTGTTGGCGCCGTTCAAGCTGATCGCGCGCCTCCCGCGGGCGATCGTCGAACCTCACAAACTGGTGAGCGGCTTCTACCGGTACACGCGCACACCGCGTACGCGGCTGCTGCTCTCACTCGGCCGCCCGGTGCCCGAGCGCGACCGCGAGGAGTTCTTCTTCAACCTGCACAGCGACGCGGAGAAAAGCTACGTCCCCACCCCCTACCCCGGGGAGCTGCTCGTCTTCTACGGGCAGGAGCTCTACGAAGACCCGACGCTCGGCTGGGAGTCGCTCGGCACGGTCATCAGCTACGCAGTGCCCGGCGAGCACGACAACAACCGTCAGGTGATGCAGGAGCCGGCCGTCGGCTTCGTCGCCGAGCGGCTGCAGGAGTACCTGGAGCGGTAGCTGTGACCCTCCGCGGGACTCGAGGGACGGTCTGGATCACGGCGCGCTGGGCGACTCTGGTCGCGGCCGCGGTGTTGCTCGCGCCCGTGTCCGCGCAGGCGGCTGTCAACCCGGTGCTCGCCGGCTCGGTGAGCGACTCCGCGACGCTTCCGGGCGTCGACTCCGTAGCGGTCGAAGGTATCTACGCGTACGTGACCGACTACTTCGCTGGCCGGCTCAGCGCGATCGACATCTCGCTTCCCTCCTCGCCGCTCCTCGTGGGGTCGAGCGCGTCAAGCAACGAACTGGAGAACGGGGACACGGTCAACATCGCCGGCGGCTATGCGTTCGTCGTCTCGAAGAACCGCAACGAAGCCAAAGTCTCTGGAAGCAACGACGACGGCTCGGGCAACAGCCTGACGATTCTCGACATCCACACCAACCCGGCCAAACCCACGATCGTCGGCTCGGTGCGCGACCCCAACAGCCTGTTCGGCGCCTACGGGATCGCCGTGTCCGGCAACTACGCGTACGTCGCCTCGCAGGGATGCCTCACCCTCGGAAAAGAACAGCCATGCCCGGACCCCTCCGTGGGCAACGCCCTGGACGTAATCGAAATCGCCGGCCCGGAAGCGCCGAAGATAGTCGCCACGCTGCGTAGCGAAGCCGAACCGGAAGCCTTCAGCCACGTCACCGCTGTCGCGATCTCGGGCACCTACGCGTACCTCACCGCCGCCTACCAGGACCGCCTCACAGTGGTCGACATCGCCAACCCCGTCGAACCGAAGCTCGTCACCTCGCTGCACGACACCACGCACTTCACGTTCCCCGTCGACGTGGCGATCAGCGGCAGCTACGCGTACGTCATCAACCAGAAATCGAACGGGCCGCTGGCTGCTGTCGACATCAGCAACCCAAAAGAACCGAAGGTCGTCGGGTTCCTCGCGAACTCCGCGCTCGCAGGCGGTTACCGGATCCGGGTGCGAGGAAACATGGCGTTCGTCTCCGCCTCCGAAGCCGCCGGCATCGCCGTCATCGACATCTCCAACCCGCTCAGCCCGCGACTGCTCGCGAGCTACAGCGACCCGGCGCACCTTCATTCCACCACCGGGCTCGACCTCGATCCGACGGGCAGCCACGTGATCGCCACCTCGACCAACCTCTCGACGCAGCACCAGACCCCCTTCCCCCCCTTCGCGCTGCAGCCCGAAGGCCCAGAACTGACCGGCACGGTGTCCGTGATCACACTCGATCCCGAACCGGTCGAAGCGACGATCGCCGCCGAATCGGAGCCCCCCAACCCGACCGCTCTCACATCAGCGAGCTTCGCCTTCTCCGTCAACGACGCAGTCGCAACCGTGCAGTGCCAGTTGGACTCAGGCATCTGGACGCAGTGCGCCACTCCCACCAGCCAGTCCTACACAGCGCTCGGCGCGGGCGCCCACAGCTTCCAGGTCCAGGCCACCGACTCCGCCGGCAACACCAACACCGCCACTTACGACTGGACGGTCACGACGCCATCGACAGGCGGTGGCGGGACAGGCGGCAGCGGCGGATCGGGCGGCGGCTCAGGTGGCTCCGGCGGCGGCGAAGCTGCGCCCAACCCGGCCCAGATCCAGGCGGCGCTGCTGGGCGCGCTGCTGCCCATCGGGAAGGCGGGTCGTATCGCCTCGGTCCGCAAGCACCGCGGCTATCAGGTGACGTTCGACGCGCCCGCCGCCGGCCCAGTCGCGATCTCCTGGTACGAGCTTCCGAAGGGGGCCCACCTCGCGAGCGCCAAGCCGATCCTCGTGGCGAGCGGCCAGGCCACCATCACGACGAAAGGCGTGTGGAAGCTGGCGCTCAAGCTCACGGCGCGTGGCAAGAGCCTGCTCAAGCACGGTCGCCGGATCAAGTTGACGGGCCGGGGTACCTTCACTCCGACGGGCGGATCGCCCGTCGTGGTCACGAAGCCGTTCACCCTGCGATAGCGGAGAACGCCGCGGAAGGTCTACGGCGCGTCGGCAGAGATCCGTGCTCGGATCACGTCGGCCAGCGCGCCCACCGTCGGCGAGTTGAAGAGCGCACCCAGCGGGATCTCGCCGTAGACCCGACGAATCCGCATGATCGCCTGTGTCGCCAGCAGGGAGTGGCCACCGAGCGCGAAGAAGTCGTCGAGCACGCCGACGTCCTCGACCCCCAGCAGCGCAGACCAGATCGCCGCGATCTCGGTCTCGACCTCGTCCCGCGGGGCGACGAACTCCACCCGCCGCTGCGACTGCACCGAGTCTGGATCGGGGAGCGCGAGACGATCGACCTTGCCGCTTGGAGTCAGCGGGAACGCGCCGATCGGCACCCAGCGGGAGGGCAGCATGTACTCGGGCAGCGACTGCGCGAGGAACTCCCGCAGATCGTCAAGCGACGGCTCTGAGGCGGCGACGAAGTACGCGACCAGCCGGGGGTCCCCGTCTCCGTCGCCGACCGGCACCACGGCGGCCTCGCGAATCGCCGGATGGCGCGCCAGCGCGGTCTCGATCTCGCCGGGCTCGACGCGGTAGCCGCGGATCTTGAGCTGGTGGTCGAGGCGTCCGAGGAACTCGATCGAGCCGTCGCGCAGGAAGCGCACGCGGTCGCCGGTCCTGTACATGCGCCCGCCCTGCGGATCCTCGGCGAACCGCTCGGCGGTCTCATCGGGCCGATTCACATACCCGCGGGCCACTCCGGCCCCGCCGACGCACAGCTCGCCGGCGACCCCGACCGGCACAGGCTCGAGCTGCGCGTCGAGCACGTACGCGCGGGCGCCGGGGAGAGGACGTCCGATCGGCACGGTGGCCGATGGCGGCCTCTGCGCGCCGGGTTTGACCTCGAAGGTGCAGCAGCCGACGGTCGTCTCCGTCGGGCCGTAGTGGTTGAGCACGCGACAGCCGGAACCGGCAGCCTCGATCCGCTCCACCAGCTCCCACGACAGCGCCTCTCCCCCGACTACGAGCCAGCGCCGGGGAAGAACCCGCTCGTCGGCCGCGAGCAGCGCTCGCAGGTGGGTGGGGGTGATCTTGACGACGTCGATCGGGTGCTCCGCGGCGTATGCGGCGAGCGCGCCGCCATCCATCGCGGTCTCGTTGTCGATCACGTGCAGGCAGCCGCCGGTGACGAGCGGCGGGAAGACCGCGGTGTTGCCGAGGTCGGTGCTGATCTCCGAGACGAGCGCGAACCCCATAGCCTCCGACGCGCCGAGTCGCTCCACGATCGCGGCGGTGTAGTTGTCGAGGTTGGCGTGCGTGACCGCCACGCCCTTGGGCAGGCCGGTCGAGCCGGACGTGTAGATCACGTACGCGAGGTCCGCTGGCCGCGAGCTGCGCGGCGGATCCTCGGAGGGACGCGTCGCGATCCGCTCGGCGTCGCGATCGACGCACACGACCGTAGTCGTGTCCTGCTCGGGCAGGTGCTCGACCAACTCGGCCTCGGTCACGAGAACGCGAACGCCCGCCTCGGCGAGCTGGTGCGCGATCCGGCCCGGCGGGTGCGCGAAGTTGATCGGCACGTAGCCGCCGCCGGCCTTCATGACGCCCAGCAGGGCGCCGACCATCGCCGGCGAGCGGCGCATGCACAGCCCGACCGGCTGATCGCGCTCGACGCCCAGGTCGAGAAGGTGGTGGGCGAGCCGGTTCGCGCTCTCGTTCAGCTCCCGGAACGTGACCGCCACGCCGTCCCCCGCGACCGCGACCAGATCGGGGGTGCTCGCCGCCTGGCGCGCGAAGCGGTGGTGCACGCAGTCGGATCCGCCGGCCGGCTGCTCGCCGCCACCAATGGCGTAGATCTCCGCGCGCGTGGCGTCGTCGAGCAGGCGCAGCTCGCCGAGCGGCTGCGAGGGATCGGTAAGTGCTGCACCGAGCAGTGTCGTGAATTGACGCGAGATGTCCTCGGCGTCGCGCTCGTCGTAGATGGTCGAGTCGTAGCGCAGCTCGAGGGCGCCGCCGCCCAGCCAACGCAGCTCGATCGGGCATCCGGTCGCGCTGGCGGAGAGGAAAGGAACGGCCGCGTCGGACGAGGCCGCGACGGCGTCGAAGCCGGCGGTCGCGGCGTCGACCACGCGACCGAGGTCCGCCTCGACGGCGTAGTCGAGCCACCTGCGGGCGTCCGCGCGGACTCGAGCGAGGTGGTCGATCAGCTCGACGAATCGGGTGTCAGCCCCGATCGAGAGCCTGATCGCAGTCACCTGCGCATACGGACCGATCGCATCCTCGAGGTCGGGCTGCGATCGGCCGTCGACGAGCTCGGCCGTCAACAGCTCGGTGGCGCCGGTTAGGCGAGCGAGCAGCGCGTGCCACGCCGCGTCGAGGAACAGCTCGGCGCCCGCCGCGGCATCGTCGAGGCGCTTGCGGTCGTGAGGGTCGAGATCGATCTGGACATACACCTTCGCGCGCGCGCCGCCGCGGTGCGCGCGCGCGCCGAACAGCAGCGTCTCGCGACGGATCTCCTCGACCGCCGAGGCCCACAACGAGCTGCCTCGCGCCGCGTCAGGATCGTCGCCGTTCAGGAGCTCGTGGCGCCACTCGGCGTAGTCGGCGTGCTGGATCGGGTCTCCTCCGGACCGCTGGGTCGCCGCCGCAAGCAGCTCGCGGCCGAGCAGGACCAGAGAGCGGGCGTCGGCGCTCGCGGCGAGCGCGGTCAGCAGCAGGGCTCTGCCGCCATCGGAGGGCTCGACGAGCAGTGCGCGGATGCTCGGACCGTGCCCCGGATCGACGCGGGCCGCCTCGCCGGCGAGGACGCCCTCGCGCGCCGCCCGATCGGCCAGCGGATCCTCGCCGCCACTGACCGTGTCCCATCCCGGCTCGAGGCGGTCGTGGATCGTCTGCGCCACCGGAGCGCGCGCACCCGTAGGCGTCACGAAGGTGGTCCGCAGCGCCTCGTGGCGGTGCACGAGCGCCTCCAGCCGGGCCCGCAGCTCGTCGCCCGCGGGACCTGCCTCGAGCTCCAGCACGATCTGGGACACCTCGGCCGACGGGCCGCGTCCGAGCAGGAACGCCTGCTGGGGAGAGAGGCGAAAGTCGCTCATGCGGCTCCTCCGTCTCCCCGACCCCGAGCGCGAAAGCCCCGCAGGCCGCCGGCGGCGGGGCGCCGCTCGTTCCACTCTCCCAGCAGGTCGAACGAGAGCAGCGCACGGTCGGGCTCGGCGAGAGCGTCGCCCAGGAAGGCCGCGAGCTCCTCGGCCAGCCGCGCGATCGTCGCCGGCTCGAAGATGTCGCGGTTGTAGCGGAAGTACCCCGAGACCCCGTCCTCGAGGACGTCGACGTCGAGCGCCAGATCGAAGCGGGAGAGTCCGCTGTCGACCTTCAGGGGCGCGATCTCCAGGCCCGGAAGCTCGAGCGCCGGGCGGCTGGCGGTGCTCACCCGGAGGTTGACCTGGAACAGCGGGTTCACCCCCGGCTCGCGCTCGGGCGCGACCGCCTCGACGATCTTCTCGAACGGCACGCCCTGGTGGGCGTAGACGTCCAGCGCCATCTCCCGGACCCGGTCCAACAGCTCCCGGAACGTCGGGTTGCCGCCCATCCGCACGCGGAACACGAGCGTGTTCGAGAAGAACCCGATCAGCGCCTCGAGCTCCGGGCTCATCCGGTTGGCGACCGGGCTGCCGACGAGGACGTCGTCCTGGCCGGTGACCCTGTACAGCAGCGTCGCGAGCGCCGCGAGGATCAGCATGTACGGCGTCGCGCCCTCCTCTCGGCAGAGGCGGCGGGTGGCCGCGGCGAGATCCCCTGGCAGCGCGAGGTCGTGGCTTGCGCCGGTGAAGCGACGACCCTCCGGCCTCGGCCGGTCCACCGGCAGCTCGATCGAGGTGCGCGCTCCGGCCAGGTGCCTGCGCCACCAGTCGAGCTCGTGCCGGGCCTCCTCGTGGCCAAGCCAGTCGTGCTGCCACGACGCGAAGTCCCCGAACTGGAGCGGCAGCTCGGGCGGCGTCCGGCCTCGGTAGAGCGCGGCCAGCTCGTCGAGCAGGATCCGCTCGGACAGTCCGTCGAACGCGATGTGGTGGGTCTCGATCAGCAGGATTCGATCCTCCTCGCCGGTGCGGATCGCCGAGCAGCGAAGCAGCGGGTCGCGCGCGAGATCGAACGGGCGGCGGGCAAGGTTGCTCACCGCCTCGAGCACCTCGTCCTGCGAGCGCCCGCTCAGGTCGATCGTCTCGAGCTCCAGACGCGGGCCCTCCAGCAGGACCGGCACCGGCTGGTCGTCGCGCACCTCGACCACCGTACGCAGCGCCTCGTGGCGCGCGAGAACGCCAGCCGCCGCCGAGCGCAGCGCGTCGAGGTCGAGTGCTCCCCGGACGCGGAACGCCATCGACACGTTGTACGTCGGCGCCCCCGGATCCCACTGGTCGATCAGCCACAGCTGCTGCTGAGAGGAGGACAGGGGCCACGCCTCGCCCGCGCGCCGCGCGCCGATCGCGGGAGCGGGTGCGGCCTCTCCCGGGTCCGGGCCTGAGTCGCGCGCAGCCTCGATCCGCCGCGCCTGCCCGGCGACGGTTGGCTCCTCGAACACGTCCCGCACCGACAGGCTCGCTCCGACCCTGGCCCTCACCCGCGCGGCGAGCTGGGCGGCGAGCAGCGAGTGGCCGCCGAGCTCGAAGAAGTCGTCGTCGACTCCGACCAGTTCGACGCCGAGCAGCTCCCGCCACACCTCGGCGAGCTCGCGCTCGAGCTCGGTCCGCGGCGGCGTCGGCTCGTGGGCGGCGCGGTCCTCGGCCGGAGCGGGCAGCGCTCTGCGGTCGAGCTTGCCGTTCGTCGTCAGCGGCAGCGACTCCAGCAGCGTGAACGAGGACGGCACCATGTACTCGGGCAGCTTGTCCCTCAGACCCTCGCGCAGGGCCGCGCGGAGCGACGCCGGGTCCGCATCGCCGCGCGCGGGCACCACGTACGCCGCGAGCCTCGTGTCGCCGGAGCCCTCCGAGTCGGCGATCACCGCGCACTCCGCCACCTCGGCGTCGGCGGCGAGCGCGGCCTGCACCTCGCCGAGCTCGATCCGGAAGCCCCTGATCTTGACCTGGTCGTCGAGGCGGCCCTCGAACAGCAACTCCCCGCCAGCCGAGCAGCGGGCGCGGTCGCCGGTCCGGTACAGCCGTCCTGCGCCGAACGGGCTCGCGATGAACCGCTGCTCGGTCAGCTCCGGCCGGTTGAGGTACCCCCTGGTCACTCCGGCGCCGCCGACGAACAGCTCGCCGGCCACGCCCGACGGGACGGGCTGCAGCTTCGCGTCGAGCACGTGCAGGTCGAGGTCGAGGATCGGCCGTCCGATCGGACTTCCGTCTCGCCGCGCGTCGGCCGCGGTGAGCGGCCGGTAGGTGACGTGCACGGTCGTCTCGGTGATCCCATACATGTTCACCAACTGCGGCCGCTGGTCCGACATGCGCTCGAACCACGGCGCCAGCAGGCGGGTGTGAAGCGCCTCGCCGCCGAAGATCACCAGACGCAGCCCGAGATCGTCCCCGACCGCCAGCAGCTCGTCCATCGCGGTCATGAACAGGCTCGGGGTGACGTTCAGCACCGTGGCGCGCTCGCTCACGAGCAGCCGCGCGAGCGCGTCCGGCGAGCGGGCCGTCCAGGCTGGGACCACCACGAGCGTGCCGCCGTGCAGCAGCGCGCCCCAGATCTCCCAGACGGAGAAGTCGAACGCGTAGGAGTGAAGGAGGGTCCAGGTGTCCTGCGGGCCGGGGGCGAACCAGGCGTCGGTGGCGGTGAACAGGCGCGCGACGTTGCGGTGCTCGACGAGCACGCCCTTCGGCTGGCCGGTGGACCCCGAGGTGTAGATCACGTAGGCGAGGTTCTCGGGCCGGGCCGCCGGGGACGGGTCCTCGGCGCTCTCTCGCTCGATCAGCGTCCGGTCGCGGTCGACGCACACGACCGTCGCCGGCGCGGACTCGACGAAGCGGTCGAGCAGGGGCTCCTGCGTGACCAGCACGGCCGCGTCGCAGTCGCTCAGCACGAACGCGAGCCGCTCGGCGGGGTACTCGGGGTCGAGCGGGACGTAGGCGCCGCCGGCCTTCAGCACCGCGAGCACCGCTACCACGAGATCCAGCGAGCGTTCGAGGCACAGCGCGACCAGAGCGTCCGGCTTCACCCCCAGTGCGCGCAGGCGGTGCGCTAGACGGTTGGCCAGCTCGTTGAGCTCGCGATAGGAGAGCGACTCGTCCTCGTGGCGAACCGCGACCGCGTCGGGCGTCCGTCGCGCCTGCTCCTCGAAGCGCTCGTGCAGGCAGAACACGGGGAACGTCCGCTCGCCCTCCTCGATCCCCGCCGGCTGCCGCTCGTCCTCGCGCAGCAGCGAGAGCTCGTCGATCGGCAGCTCGGGACTGGAGACGATCGAGTCGAGCAGACACAGGAAGCGGTCGGCCATCTGCCGCACCGTGTCGGGCTCGAACAGGTCGCTGCTGTACTCCCAGATCAGGTCGAGTCCCTGCTCGCGCTGCTGGAGCAGCAGCGTGAGGTCGACGCGCGAAGCGGTCTTCTCGGTGTCGAGCTCCTCCACCTCGAGCCCCTGCAGCTCGATCGCCGGCTCGGGCGGGTTCAGCGCGATCAGCGCCTGGAACAGGGGGTGACGGCCCAGCTCCCGCTCCGGCGCGAGCGCCTCCACCAGTCGCTCGAACGGAAGCTCCTGATGCTCGATCGCGTCCAGCGTGCGCCGCTTCACGCGGTCCAGCAGCTCGCGGAAGCTGGGCGCGCCGGACAGGTCGCCGCGCAGGACGAGCGTGTTCACGAACGGCCCGATCAGCTGCTCCAGCTCGGCCCGCCCGCGTGTGTCGACCGGGGTTCCGACGACCACGTCCTCCTGGCCGCTGTAGCGGTGCAGCAGCACCTCGAACGCGGCGAGCATGACCATGAACAGCGTCGCGCCCTCTGTGCGGGCGAGCCCGCCCAGGCGTTCGAGCGTGTCGTCGGCGAGCTTCGTGCGCAGCCACGCTCCGCGCAGCGTGGCCGCCTCGGGCCGCGGGCGATCGGAGGGCAGCTCGAGCCCGGCGGGTATGCCGTCGAGCTCCCTCGACCAGTGCGCCAGCTCGCGCTCGAGCCGCTCGCCCTGCTGAGTCGAGCGCTGCCACCGGGCGAAGTCGGCGTACTGGATCGGCGGCTCGGGCAGCGCCGCGGGGCGGTTGTCGAGATAGGCGCCGTAGAGCGCTCCCAGCTCCCTGAAGAAGACGACCTTCGACCCTCCGTCGGCTGCTGCGTGGTGGACGACGACCTGGAGGACGTGCTCGGCGGGCTCCAGGCGCAGCAGCGAGGCGCGGATCAGCGGCCCCTCCGCCAGATCGAACGGAGCCTGCGTCCGCTCGTCGATGAGCCTCTGCGCCTCGCGCTCGCGCTCGGTCTCCCCGCTCAGGTCGACGAACTCGAGGCTGACGGGCCGTGAAGGCTCGACCACCTGCACGGGCCGGCCGTCCTCGACCGCGAACCGGCTCCTGAGGATCTCGTGCCGGCGCACGATCTCGTTGAGCGCGCGCTCTAGCGCAACCACGTCGAGTGCTCCCCGCAGGCGCAGCGGCCAGGAGATGTTGTACGCCGCGCCCGCGCCGATCTGGTCGATGAACCAGAAGCGCTCCTGCGCGAACGAGGCCGGTCGAACGCCAGCGACTGGGAGCAGCGGCGGAGGCTCGGGGCTGGCGTCCAGCCCCACGAGCGGCTCGGGCGCGGGCGTCTGCGGGGCCTGGGGCGCGGCTGTCAGCGCCTCGATGTGGGCCGCGAGCCCCGCGACCGTCGGGGCCTCGAACAGGGCGCGGAGCGGCAGCTCGATCTCGAACCTCGCGTCCAGCCGGCTGACGAGCCGCGCGGCGAGCAGCGACTGCCCGCCGAGCCCGAAGAAGTCGTCGTGCGCGCCCGCGCGATCCACGCCGAGCACCTCGCAGAACACCGACGCGACGGCCGCCTCGGTGGCGTCGCGCGGCTCCGTGTACTGGTCCTCGCGGGACGACGGCAGCTCGGGCGCGGGCAGCGCCTTGCGGTCGATCTTGCCGTTCGGGGTGAGCGGCAGCCGCTCGAGCGTCACGATCGTGGCCGGCACCATGTAGGCGGGAAGGCTCTCGCCCAGGAAGCGGCGCAGATCCTCCGGGTCGGCGGGCTCGCCGTCGGGGACCACGTAGGCGATCAGCGAGGGCTCGCCCTGGGGGCCGTCGTGGACGATCGCCGCGGCGCCGGCGACCGCCGGATGGCCGCCGAGCACGGCCTCGATCTCCCCGAGCTCGATCCGGAAGCCCCGCAGCTTGACCTGGTGGTCGAGGCGACCGAGGAACTGCACCGTCCCGTCGGGGCGGTAGCGGGCGAGATCGCCGGTCCGGTAAAGACGTTCGCCGCCGGGCTCGTCGGTTACGAACCGCTCGGCGGTCAGCTCCGGCCGGTTGCGGTACCCGTGAGCGAGCCCCGCGCCACCGATCAGGAGCTCTCCGGGCACGCCGATCGGAGCGGGAGCGCCGCGCCCGTCGAGCACGTGGAGCGTCGTGTTGGCGATCGGGCGGCCGATGGTCGGCTGTTCGCCCGGGCTCCGCACGTGGGCGCACGTCGACCAGATCGTTGTCTCGGTCGGCCCGTACATGTTCCACAGCTCGGGCACGCGCCCGACCAGCTCGTCGGCAAGCGCGGGCGGGAGCGCCTCCCCGCCGCACAGCGCCTTCAGGTCCGCCCGTCCGGGCCAGCCCGAGTCGATCAGCATCCGCCAGGTCGTCGGCGTGGCCTGCATCGCGGTCGCACCGGAGGACTCCAGCAGCCGCGCCAGCGCCCGCGGGTCGGCGGCGGTCTGCGCCGAGGCGATCACCACGGTCGCCCCGGTGATCAGCGGGAGGTACAGCTCAAGGCCGGCGATGTCGAACGACAGCGTGGTGACGGCCACCAGCACGTCCTCCGCGACCAGGCCGGGCTGCTCGCGCATCGAGCAGAGGAAGTTGACGAGCGCGCGATGCGGGATCTCGACGCCCTTCGGCTTGCCGGTCGACCCGGACGTGTAGATCACGTAGGCGAGGTCCTCGGCGCCGGCGTCGTGGGCCGGCGGGTCCGTGGACTCGAGCGCGACCTCGCCGCCGTCGCGATCGACGCACAGCACCGTCGCGTCGGACGCCGGCAGGCTCGCCAGCAGCGGCTCCTCGGTCACGAGCACGCGCACCTGCGCGTCGGCGAGCATGAACTCCTGGCGCGCCGGCGGGAACCCGGGGTCGATCGGAACGTACGCCGCGCCCGTCTTCAACGTCGCGAGCAGCGCCACGAGCAGCTCCTCGGAGCGGTTCAGGCAGACGCCCACGAGCTCGTCCGGACCAGCCCCCAGCGCCAGCAGCCGGTTCGCGAGCCGGTTGGCGCGGACGTCGAGCTCTCCGTAGCTCAGCTCGCGCTCGTCGAAGCGCACCGCCACCCGGTCGGGGGTCGCCCGCGCCTGCTCAGCCACGAGCTGCTCGAGACGTTGCGGCGGGATCTCCGCCTCCGTTCGGTTCCACTCCTCCAGCAGCAGGGTGCGCTCGGCCTCGCCGAGCAGCGCAAGGTCGTCGATCGGCCGGTCGGGGTGGGCGACGATCTCCTCGAGCAGGCGGACGAAGTGGCCCGCCATCCGCTCGATCGTGGCCGGCTCGAACAGGTCGCTGCTGTACTCCCAGATCGCCTCGAGCCCCTGCGGCAGATCGTCGAGGATCAGGAACAGGTCGACGCGCGCTCCCGACCACGCGGGGTCGAGGTCGCTGACGTTCACGCCCTCGAGCCGGAGTCCGGTCTCCGCCGGGTTGAGCGCCAGCAGCGCCTGGAACAGTGGGTGGCGGCTGAGGTCGCGCTCCGGCGCGAGCGTGGCGACGAGCCGCTCGAACGGGAGCTCCTGGTGTTCGAGCGCGTCGACCGTGCGCTGCTGGACGCCTCGCAGCAGCTCCCGGAAGCCGGCCGAGCCCGACAGCTCGCCGCGGACGACCACGGTGTTGATGAACGGGCCGATCACCGGCGCGAGCTCGCGCGCCGTGCGCGTGTCGACGGGCGTGCCCACGAGCAGGTCCTCCTGCCCGGTGTAGCGGTACAGGAGCACCTCGAACGCGGCCAGCACGGCCATGAAGAACGTCGCGCCCTCGCCCCGGGCGAGTGCGTCCAGGGCCCCGCGCAGGTCGCTACTCAGCGGCTGGCGGTGGCGAGCGCCCCGCAGGCTCGACACGGCGGGACGGGGCCTGTCGGTGGGCAGCTCGAGCGCAGTCGGAGCGCCCTCGAGCTGCTCCCGCCAGTGCGCCAGCTCGCGCTCGAGCCGCTCGGGATCGAGCTGCGAGCGCTGCCACTCGGCGTAGTCGGCGTACTGGATCGACAGCTCAGCCGGCGACGGCTCGCGGCCGGCCGCGAACGCGTCGTAGCACTCGCCGAGCTCGCGGTACAGCACGACCTTTGAGACCCCGTCGAAGACGACGTGGTGCACGACGATCAACAGGGTGTGGTCCTGCTCGCCGAGCCGCATCAGCACGACTCGCAGCAGCGGCCCCCGCGCGAGGTCGAACGGCGTCGCGGTCTGCTCCTCGATCAGCCGCCGCGCGCTCTCCTGCGGATCGGGCTCGCCGGCGAGGTCGACGAGCTCGAGCGCGGCCGTGCCCGTCTTCTCGACGATCTGCATCGGCTGCCCGTCGGTCGCGATGAAGCGCGTCCGCAGCGCCTCGTGGCGGCGGACCAGCTCCGCCACCGCCTTGCCGAGCGCGTCGGAGTCGAGCCGGCCCTCAAGACGCATCGGCCACGAGAAGTTGTAGGCGGAGCTTCCCGGGGTGAGCTGATCGACGAGCCAGAACTGCTCCTGGGCGAAGGAGCAGCGCAGCGGACCGTCTCTCGGTACGCGAGGCACCGTCGGGGCGGGCTTAGGCGCCGCCGCCGGTGCTGGGGAGGCCGAGGCGTCGGCGGCCGGCGGCGCCGCTCCCCGGACACTTTCGATCCTGGCCGCGAACTGGCCGATCGTGGGCGCTTCGATCAGCGCCTTGAGGGTCAGCTTGACGCCCAGCTCGGTGCGCATCCGCGCGATCAGCCGGATCGCCAGCAGCGAGTGCCCGCCGGCCTCGAAGAAGTTGTCCTCCGGCCCCACCTCGCACTCGAGCAGCTCCGCCCAGATGTCGGCAAGCTGCGTCTCGAGCTCGCTCAGCGGCTCGGTCCGCGTGGCGGCGGCGACGGTAACCTCGAGGCTCGGCAGCGACGCGCGGTCGAGCTTCCCGTTTGGCATCAGCGGCAGTGTGTCGAGCGTCGCGATCTGCGACGGGACCATGTACGCGGGCAGCGTCTGAGCGAGAGCCTCCTGAAGGGAGCTGGGCGAGACCTGGCCCTCGTCGGCGACCACGTACGCCACGAGCCGCCTGCTGTCGCCGTCGCCGGTGGCGAGCACAGCCGCCTGACGGACGCCGGGCTCGCGCATCAGGACCGCCTGCACCTCGGCCGGCTCGACCCGGTAGCCGCGGATCTTGACCTGCTGATCGGCCCGGCCGAGGAACTCGAGGCTCTCGTCCGGAAGGCGACGCGCCAGGTCGCCGGTCCGGTAGAGCCGCGCCTCTGGCTCGTCGGAGTACGGATCGGGGACGAACACCTCCGCGGTCTGCGCGGGCTGGTTGACGTAGCCGCGGGCGATGCCCGCGCCGCCGACGTAGAGCTCGCCCGCCACCCCGACGGGCACCGGCTGCATCAGCGAATCCAGGACGTAGGCGGTCGCGTTCGAGATCGGTCGGCCGATCGGCACGGTCGCCGCCGGCGGCCGTGGCCGATCGAGGTCGAGCTCGTAGGTGCAGCAGCCGACGGTCGCCTCGGTCGGCCCGTAGTGGTTGACGACGCGTGGCCCGCCTGGGGCGAGCACGCGCTGCGCAAGCTCCCAGCTCAGCGCCTCGCCGCCCAGGATCAGCCAGCGGCGCGGCAGGATCGCCTCGCCGGCGGCGGCGTCGAGCAGCGACGCGAGGTGCGACGGAGTGATCTTCAGCACGTCGAGCGGCCGGCCGGCTGTGTAAGCGGCGAACGCCGCGCCGTCGGTCGTCACGTCGGTGGCGATCAGATGCAGGCAGCCGCCGCCGGCGAGCGCCGGAAAGATGGCGGTGTTGCCGAGGTCGGTGCTGACCGCCGAGACCGAGCCGAAGTGCAGGCCGCTCGTCGTCCCGTCCTCGCCGAGGGTCCCGACCATGTGCGCGGTGTAGTTGGCGAGGTTGCGGTGCGTGACCGCCACGCCCTTGGGCGTGCCCGTCGATCCCGACGTGTAGAGGACGTAGGCCGTGTCGTCCGGTCCGACCGCGGGCTCGGGGTCGGTGTCCGGGAGCGTGGCGAGGCGCTCGCCCTCGCGCTCGAGCGAGAGCAGCGTGCCGGCGAACCCTTCGAGCGGCGCCTGCGCGATCAGCATCCGCGCTCCCGCGGTGTCGAGCTGCGCGAGCAGGCGGGACGCCGGATGGTCCGGGTGCAGCGGCACGTATGCGCCGCCGGCCTTGAGGATCCCGAGCATCGCTGCGACGAGGTCCACCGAGCGCTCGAGACACAGGCCCACTGCGTCTCCGGGCGCGACTCCCAGCTCGAGCAGCAGGTGAGCGATCGAGTTCGCGCGGCGGTTCAGCTCGCCGTAGCTGAGGCGCTCCTCGCCGGCGACCAGCGCTGGGGCGTCGGGGGCGCGCCGGGCATGGCCCTCGAACAGCTCCTGGATGCACGCTTCCGGGAGCGGAGCGCCGGTCGCGTCGGCCCCGGACAGCGCCTGTCGGCGCTGCGCGTCGTCGAGCAGCGCGAGCTCGTCGATCGGGCGGTCGGGATCGGCGACGATCCCCTCGAGCAGGCGGATGAAATGGCCTGCCATCCGCTCGATCGTGGCCGGCTCGAACAGGTCGCCGCTGTACTCCCACACCGCTTCGAGCCCGCCTCGCTGCTCGTCCAGATACAGGCCGAGGTCGAACTCGGAGGTCTGCTTGGGCACCTCGAACGGCTCGCTGTGGAGGTCCGGGATCGGCAGCTCCAGCGGGGCCGGCACGATGAACTCGTAGAAGACCTGGAAGATCGGGTGCCTGCTGGCGTCGCGCTCGGGCGCGGCGGCCGCGAGCCGGTCGAACGGCAGCTCCTGGTGGGCGACGGCGTCGAGCGTGCTCGCCCGCGCCCGGGACAGCAGCTCGCGGAAGGTCGGCCGGCCGGACACGTCCGCTCGCAGCGCGAGCACGTTCGTGAACAGGCCCACCGCCCGCTCGAGCTCGACGCGCCCGCGGTTGTCGACCGCGGTCCCGACGACGAGATCCTCCTGGCGCGTGTAGCGGTGCAGGAAGGCCTGCAGCGCCGCGAGCATCGTCATGAAGAACGTGGCGCCAGCCTCGCGGCCGAGTGCGCGCAGCGCCGCCTCGACGTCGGGCGGGACGGTGGTGCGCAGCCGCGCGCCGCGCATGCTCGGCGCGGGCGGGCGCGTCCGGTCGCCCGGGAGCTCAAGCGCGGTCGGGTTCGCCAGTCGCGCGCTCCAGTGCTCGAGCTCGTAGCGAAGGGCCTCCTCGTTCAGCCGCTCGCGCTGCCAGCGCGAGTACTCGGGGTATTGGACCGGCGGAGGGAGCGCGGGCTCCTCGCCCGCGCGCAGCGTCGTGTAGATGGCGGCGAGATCGGACTGGATCACACCCTTGGACCAGTCGTCGCAGACGATGTGGTGGGCGATGAAGTGCAGCACGTTGGCGTCACGCCCCAGCGTCAGCAGCTGCACGCGCAGCAGCGGCCCGCGGCTGAGATCGAACGGCGTCTGCGCCGCGGCCACGGCGAGGGCGGCGGCCTGCGCCTCGTCGCCGGCCTCGGCCACCTCCAACGCCAGCTCCGACTCGGGCGAGACGAGCTGCACCGGCGCGCCGTCTCGCAGCTCGAAGCGCGTGCGCAGGGTGTCGTGGCGCAGCGCGAGCTCGGCGAGCGCGCGTTCCAGGACAGGCACGTCGAGCGGGCCGTCGAGCCGCAACGCCCAGGAGACGTTCGAGACGACGTTGCTGCCGCTGGCCTGGTCGATGAACCAGAAGCGCTCCTGAGCGTAGGAGCAGCGCGCCGGGACACCGTCCTCCGTGGCGGGCCACACCATGGGCGTGGCTCCCCGCGCCCGGGCGGCGTCGATCCGGCCGGCCAGCGCCGCGATCGTGGGGCACTCGACGAACTCGCTCAGCGGAAGCTCGACATTGAGGCGAGAGCCGACGCGAGCGACGAGCGCCGCGGCCTGGATCGAGTCGCCGCCCGCGGCGAAGAAGTCCTCCTCCGTTCCGGCCGGCGCGACCCCGAGCAGCTCTGTCCAGATCGCCGCGAGCTCGCGCTCGGAAGATGTCGCAGGAGAGGAGAGCAGCGTTGGCTCGAGCGCCGTCACGGCTTCACCGATCCCATCCGAAGTCGATCCCCGTGAGCTCGCGCAGGCGTCGATTGTAGGGCCGGAAGTGCTCGACGAGCTCAGCTCGCGTCTTGGGGTTCATGCCGCTGTAGTCGGCGGCGTTGAGCTTGCGCAGCTCGCCGCCGCGATGCGGCGGCAGCCCGAGGAAGTCGTGAACCCGATCGAGCTCGCCCGACGGGTCGGCGGCGATGTCCTCGAACCTCAGGAACAGGATCTGCTCGCGTGGGAACACCTTGAGCCAGCGTGCGACGTGGTCCGCGTAGCGGCTGCGGTGGAGGTAGGACCAATAGCCCAACGGCGGCGGCAGCGGAGGGTTGTACCGGGGATCGCGGCGCACGCGCTCCAGCTCGCCGGCGAGCCGCTGCTCCTCCAGCGCGATCGCCTCCTCGAAGCTCTCGCACTCCTCGAGCCGCTCCCGACGCGACATCTGAAACGCCGAGTAAGCGCGGTCGACCGGGTTGCGCAGCGTCACGATCAACTTGGCATCGGGCGCCACCTGCCGCACCCGCCCCGGCACCCAGTGGCCGGTCAGGTATGACGCGGTGGCCTCGCCCGTGACGAACGGCCGGCCGTGCTCGCGCTCGAACTCGTCGCGCTCGACCTCCAGCGGGAAGTGCATCCGGTACCAGTCAGCGCCGCGGTGGAAGTTGTAGTCGAAGAACAGCAGCTCCTTGCGCTGCTGCCCGTTCGTGCTCGGGCGGGCGACGAGAGGGTGCAGGCAGATCCAGTCGAACAGGCTCGTCGTGCCGCACTTGGCCGCGCCGACGACGAGGAAGTCCGGCAGCACCCGACCGCGGCCGGGGCCCCGTCCGGCGGCTCGGCGCAGGCCGTAATAGCCGCCGACCGCCAGCTCGAACGCAGCCGGAGGCAACCGCTGCTGCAACAGCTGGTGAACTCGCGACTTTCCGGTGAGGTTGCGCCCCCGGTCGCGTGCTTGCTCCGGTGGGCGCGGTCGGGACGTTGCCATTACGAATCCGTTCGAGATTTTACGCCCAGCGCAAGTCATTCAGGGTAACACAGAAATCGCCTGCAAATTCTGGGAGAAGACGTTCGTGACGAGCACGCCGCGGTCGTCCGGCAGGCGCGCCAGTTCGCGCGGGAACGCCCCGGCGGGGACGCTCCCGACCAGTGCCCTGCGCCCCTTCAGCGCAGCATCGGCGTCGATCACCGAGAGCGTCTGCGGCTGCTCCGCGTCGGGCCCGTAGCGGTTGGAGTTCGCAACCACCACCGTCGAGCCCCGATCGAGCAGCGCGAGCCCAACGGGCGCCGCGCCGACCCGCACGGCCGCGCGAAGCGGACGCCCGGCCCCGGAGATCAGCCGCTCGAGGTCGAACGCGAGCACCGAGTTGCTGCCGCGGGCGGTGACCCACGCCACCTCGGAAGCGATCGCCACGCGGACCGGCTGGCACCCGGCATGCACCGAGGCGACGACGGCGCGGGCTGGATCGTGCGTGGCGTCGCGCGTCGCGAGCACCGACAGCATCCCGCGCTCGCCGCTGCCCTGACTTGTCATCAGCAGATGCTCGCCGTCCGGCGTCAGGGCCAGCCCGACGGGCGCCGGGGGCGTCCGCACCTGCCCCACAAGTCGCGCCCGCGGAGCCGGCGAGCGCAGCGAGTCCTCGAAGTCGAACACCGACAGCGTGGCGCTGTGCTCGTCGGTGACGAACGCGAAGCGGTCGTCCGGGTCGAGGATCACCTGCATCGAGCCGGTCGACGGCGACTCGAGCACCGACACGAGCGGATCGGGCGAGCCGGCCGCGAGCGCATCGGCCTGCGCGACGATCAGGCCGCCGGCGCTGTTGGCCGCCAGCAGATAGCGCCCGGCCCGATCGGTCGTCATCCCCCTCGGGACGACGGCCGGATCGAGCCACAGCACCCGCTCGAGGCGCCACGGCGCGCCGGGCGTCAGGACGAGCAGCCCGCGGGCATCCGGGCGTGGCATCGAGACGAACGCCCGCGCCCCGTCCGGGGAGACCGCCACCGCGAATGGCCGTGCGGGCAGCGGCGTGAAGAGCGGCGGATCGATCCCGGCGAGCGGCGGCGCACCCGCGGGGCGGGCGCGCGGACCGGGGATTCGCGGGGGGAACAGCGAGCGCGGTAGCATGCGACAGCCTCGGTAGTATCGCCGAATTGCTGCTCGTCGGCCACGGTAGTGCACCCACGGGCGGGTCTTGGAGCTTCCACGTGCAGCGGATCAACAGGCACACGATCGACGCGCGAATCCGCCGGGCGGTGCCGCGCTCGACCTACGACTCGCTCAAGGGCGTCTACTACGCGGGACGTACGCTCGCCCGCCGCAACCCGGGTCGCGGCCGGCTGCTGCCCGACTTCCTGATCGTCGGGTCCACCAAGTGCGGGACCACGAGCATGCACGGCTGGCTGATCGAACACCCATTCGTCGCGCCGACCAAAAAGGAGATCCACTTCTTCAACATGAACTACGGCCGGCGCGCCGACTGGTACCGGTGCTACTTCCCCTACGCCAGCGAGCGGGACGCGTTCGCGGCCGAGCACGGCCGCCCGTTCATCTCAGGCGAGGCGACGGCCTCCTACCTGGCCCACTACTGGACGCCGAGCCGCGCCGCCAAGCTGGTGCCGAACGCCCGGCTGGTCGTGTGCCTGCGCGACCCGGCGGACCGCTCGTACTCGCAGTACCACTACTTCCGCAGGAGGGGATCGGAGCCGTTGGAGACCTTCGAGGAGGCGATCGCGAGCGAGGAGGAGCGCCTGCGCGGCGAGGAGGCTCGCGAGATCAGGGAACCCGGCTACCACAGCTGGCGGGTCTACCGGTGGGGCTACCTGCGGACGAGCCGCTACGCCGAGCATCTCGAGCGATGGCTGGAGGTGTTCCCGCGCGAGCAGTTCCTGTTCCTCAAGTTCGAGGACGTCGTCGCCGCGCCGGAGCGCACGCTCGAGCAGATCCACGAGCACCTCGGGCTCCCGCCTCACAGCAACGGAGAGCTTCCGACGCTGAACGCCGGGTCCTACGAGCCGATGGACCAGGAGACCCGCGCGCGGCTGCGCGAGTACTTCAGCCCACACAACGAGCGGCTGCGCGAGCTCACAGGCATCGACTTCGGCTGGTCCTAGCCTCTAGCCTCCGCGAATGACCGACGTCGGAGGCCTCTCGCCAGCCAAGCGCGCCCTGCTCGAACGGGCGCTCCAACAGCGACGCCAGGCGGCGGGCGCCGCCACGACGATCCCCCGCCGGGAGGGGAGCGGCCCCGCGCCGCTGTCCTTCTCCCAGCAGCGGATGTGGTTCCTGCAGCAGTGGGAGCCGGAGAGCCCAGCGTTCAACGGGGCGCGGGCGTTCAGGCTTCGCGGACCGCTCGAGGTGGACGTGCTGCGCGGGGCGTTCGAGACGGTGCTCGAGCGCCACGAGAGCCTGCGGACCGTCTTCTCGGGCGATCGCGAGCCGGTGCAGGTCGTGCTCGAGCGGTGGTCGTTCGAGTTGCGCGTGACCGCGGTCGACGACCTCGACGCCCTCCAGCCGCTGCTGCGCGAGCTCTCGCGCGAACCGTTCGACCTCGCCTCCGACCTGATGCTGCGCGCGACGCTCGTGGAGCTCGGCGGCGAGGACCACGTGCTGCTGCTCGTGATGCATCACATCGCGGCGGACGCGCACTCCGACAGGGTGCTGTTCTCAGAGCTCGCGGAGTGCTACGCGGCCGCGTGCGCCGGCCGCGAGCCGCAGCTGCCGGAGCTTCCGATCCAGTACTCGGACTTCGCGGTGTGGCAGCGCGGACGGCTGCAGGGGGCGGAGCTCGAGCGACTGACCACCTACTGGGCCACGGCGCTGGAGGGCGCGCCCGAGCTGTTGCGACTGCCGACCGACCGACCGCGGCCGGCGCTGCAGCGGCACGAGGGCTCGCATGTGCACTTTGTGCTCGAGCGCGAGCTCGGCGACGCGCTGGCGGCGCTCGGTCGTGAGGGGGGCGCGACGTTCTTCATGACGATGCTGGCGGCCTTCGCGGTCCTGCTGTACCGGCTCAGCGGCGAGGAGGACGTGGTCATCGGCAGCCCGATCGCCAACCGCAACGACCTGGAGCTGCAGAGCCTGATCGGCTTCTTCACGAACACGATGGCGCTGCGCGTGCGGGTCGGCGGCAACCCCTCGTTCCGGGAGGTCGTGACGCGTGCCCGCGCGACGGCGCTGGGAGCCTACGACCACCAGGACCTCCCGTTCGAGAAGGTCGTCGAGAAGCTCGCGCCGCGGCGCGACCCCTCCTACAACCCGCTGTTCCAGGTGAACTTCCGCGCGCAGGCGACGGAGCGCCCCGCGCTGGAGCTGCCGGGGATCGCAGTCGAGCCGCTGCCCGTGGACATCGGGTTCTCGCGCTTCGACCTGGCGCTCGAGCTCGAGTTGGGCCCGACGGCGCTCGCGGGCTACTTCGAGTACAACCGCGACCTCTTCGACGGCTCGACGGTCGCCGGCTTCGAGCAGGATCTGCGGGCGATGCTCGAGCAGGTAGTCCGCTATCCCGACGAGCCCGTACTCGCGCTCGCACTAGAGCACGGCCGCGGTTCGCGCCGGCCGGCCGGGCGTTCGATCGGCCGCCGTGCACGGCGCTGATCTTCCCTTGCGGTAATGAAATGAACCGTTACCCTCCGCCTTTAATGGAATTGCTCAACAAGCGGGGGTAGCGTCCACGTGGACAACGGAATGTCAGGGAGCGTCGACAGCTTCCACATGTCGCCGCAGCAGGCGCGGGTCTGGGAAGCCGAGCCCGACGGGCCCGCGGCGCGAGTGCAGGGCGTGCTGTCGATCGATGGCCCGCTGGAGCCGGGCGCGCTCGCGGACGCGCTGCGCGCGTGCGTGGCAAGGCACGAGATCCTGCGCACGACGTTCGCCGCGCAGGCGGGGCTGCGCGTACCGCTGCAGGTCGTCGCCGAGCGCCTCGACCCGCACGTCGAGACGCTCGTGGTGGACACCGCTGCAGCGCCGGAGCGCGAGCGGCGGCTGGCCGAGGTGCGCGCGGCGGAGCTCGCGGCGCCCTTCGACACGAACCAGGGTCCGCTCGTACGCGCGAGCATCCTCACGACGGACGGAGAGGCGTTCGCGCTCGTGCTGACGATCTCCGCGCTGTGCGCGGACAGCGCGTCGGCCGCGCTCGTGCTCGGCGAGGTGGCGGGCGTGCTGGCTTCGACCGAGCTGGTGCAAGATCCGTTGCAGTACGCCGACTTCGCCGCGTGGCAGCACGAGCTGAGCGAGTCCGACGACGAGGAGGCCGCCGCCGCGCGCGCCTTCTGGGCGCAGGACGCCGGCGCAGCCGCGCCGGCGCTCCCGTTCACGCGCAAGGACGTCTCGGAGCCGCTCGAGGAGGTCGTGGTGGCGATCGACGAGGCGCTCGCGCGGGGGCTGCGCGAGCAGACGGCCCGCTACGGAGCCGGCCCAGCCGCTGCCGTGCAGGCCGCGTGGCACGCGGTGCTGGCCCGCTACTCCAACGAGGAGGAGTCAACCTGCGCATATCTCGCCGGAGAGCGGCGGCACCCGGACCTGGATGGCGCGGTCGGCACGTTCGCTCGGCCCGTGCCCGTGAGCGTGCGCGTCGAGGGCTCGCGCACTTTCGCCGAGGCGCTCGCCGACGTGGTGCAGGCGCGCGAGCAGGCGCTCGTCAGGCAGGACTACGCACCCGCCGACGGCGGGGGGCTCGACATCGGCTTCGCCGAGTACCCGCTCGCGCTCGCACAGCCCGAGGGCGTGAGCGTGCGAATCGAGGCGATGGTGTGCTCCGGACCCGAGCTGCGCCTGCTCGCGATGTGCGGGACCGACGGCGAGCGGCTCGCGGTGAGCCTCGCCTTCGACCCCGCACGCCACCGGCGCGAGACGGTCGAGGGCCTCGCCGAGGGTGTGCGCGGAGTGCTCGCCGCGGCCGCCGCGGACCCCAGCGCGGCGCTTGGCGGGATCGAATTGCTTTCGGAGCGGGAGCGAGCACGCGTGCTGCGGGAGTTCAACGACACCGGCGCACCGGCGCCCGCGGAGTGCGTGCACGAGCTGTTCGCGAGCCACGCCCGGTCAACTCCCGGGCGCACGGCGGTGACCGACGGCGAGCGCTCGCTCACCTACGGCGAGCTGGACGCGAGCGCGAACAGGCTCGCGCGGCGGCTGCACGCCGCAGGCGTGGGACCGGACGTGACCGTGGGACTGTGCACGGACCGCTCGGTGGAGATGGTCGTCGGCCTGCTCGGGATCCTGAAGGCGGGCGGCACATACGTGCCGCTGCACCACGAGCATCCGCCGGCGCGACTGTGCCACCAGCTCGCTGCGGCGGGAGCGAGCACGGTCGTGACCCAGGAGGCGCTGCTTGAGCGGCTGCACGGCTTCGAGGGCGAGGTCGTGTGCCTCGACCGCGACCGCGAGGCGATCGAGCGCGAGCCCGCCGAGCCGCTGGAGGGCGGAGCGGGGCTGGAGCACCGCGCGTACGTGATCTTCACGTCCGGCTCCACCGGCGCCCCCAAGGGCGTCGACGTCACGCACGGGAACCTCGCCAACTACGCCGCGGACATCGTCCGTCGCCTGGGGGCCGACGAGGAGCAGCTGTCGTTCGGGCTGGTGACCTCCGTGTCCACCGACCTCGGGAACACGTCGATATTCGGCGCGCTGTGCTCGGGCGGCACGCTCGTGCTCGTGAGCCAGGCGGCGGCCGGCGACCCGGGCGCGCTCGCCGCGCTGATGCAGTCCACGCCGGTGGACGTGCTGAAGATCACCCCGTCTCACGTCGGCGCGCTGCTGGCGGCGGGCGATGCCCGCGTGCTGCCCCGGCGCTGGCTCGTGCTCGGCGGCGAGCGGGCCGGCTGGGACCTCGTCGAGCGCGTGCGCGGGCTGTCGAGCTGCGCGATCCTCAACCACTACGGCCCCACCGAGACGACCGTCGGCTCGTGCACGTTCGTCGTCGACGAGGGGCCGGGCGAGTACGAGCCGGCCAGCGTGCCGATCGGGCGCCCGATCTCCAACACCCGCTGCTACGTGGTGGACGCCGGCGGGGCGCCCACGCCGGTGGGCGTTAGCGGCCGGCTGCTGATCGGCGGCGCGGGGGTCGCGCGAGGCTACGTCGGCGAGCCCGAGCTGACCGCGGAGCGGTTCTACGCCGACCCGTTCGCGGCCGATGCGGGGGCGCGGGTGTACGACACAGGCGACCTCGCGCGCTGGCTGCCGGACGGCAGCCTCGAGTTCATGGGCCGGATCGACGAGCAGGTGAAGATCCGCGGCTACCGCGTCGAGCCGGCAGAGGTCGACTCGGCGCTGAGACGCCACGCCGGGGTGCGCGAGGCGATCACGGTCGCCCACGTCGTCGCCGGCGCCGACATGAGGCTCGTCGCCTACTGCTCGATCGAGCAGGGCGTCGACGATGCCGGGCTGCGCGGGCATCTGGCCGAGTGGCTGCCGGAATACATGCTGCCAGGGGCGATCGTCGTGATGGAGGAGCTGCCGCGGACTCCGAGCGGGAAGATCGACAGGCTGGCGCTACCGGATCCGGACCTCGTGAGCGCCGACGGCGGCGCCGACTACGTGGCGCCGAGCACTCCGCTCGAGGAGGCCGTGGCCACGATCTGGGCGCAGGTGCTCGGGATGCCGAGGGTCGGTGTCGAGGAAGACTTCTTCGCGCTGGGCGGCCACTCGCTGCTGGCCACCCAGGTCGTGGCGCAGGTGCGCAGCGACTTCGCCGTCGACCTGCCGTTGCACAGCCTGTTCACGTATCCCACGGTCGCGAGCCTCGCAGCCGAGATCGTCGGCATGATGAGCGACTCCGAGGGCGACGAGACGGCCCGGCTGATGGCCGAGCTCGAGGGCATGTCCGACGAGGAGGCGCGGCGGCTGCTGGCCGAGGATCTGCAGCCCGAGGCTGGCCAGGGCTGATGTGCGCGGCGCGCGCTGACGCCACGACGATCACGCGGCGCACAGACGATGGTCCGGCGCCGTTGTCGTTCCCGCAGGAGCGGCTGTTCCTGCTGGACCAGATCATGCCGGGCAGCTCGGCCTACAACGTCCCGACCCTGTACCGGATCGCCGCCACGCTCGACGAGCACACGCTGCGTCGCGCTTTCGACCACGTGGTCGAGCGGCACGAGATAGTGCGCACGACGATCAGGCTGATCGACGGGGCGCCGGTGCAGGAGGTCAGCCCACCCGCGCCGTTCGAGCTCGAGGTCACCGACCTGCGGCGGGCGTCGCTGCCGGACCCCGACGGCCACGCCCGAGAGATCCTCGGCGAGCTCGTCCGCCGCCCGTTCGACCTCGCCCACGACGTGCTGCTGCGCGCCGCCCTCGTGCACGTCCGCGACGGCGAGGATCTGCTGCTGGTGGTGCTCCATCACATGGCCTCCGACCACCAGTCCGGGGGCCTGCTGTTCGCCGAGCTCGATGCCGCGTATACGGCGATCGAGAACGGTCGCGAGCCCGAGCTGGCGCCGCTCGCGGTCCAGTACTCGGACTTCGCGCGGTGGCAGCGCGCCCATCTCGACGGCGAGCCGCTGACGGAGTCGATCGACTACTGGACCGGACGACTCGCGGGAGCGCCCGATCGGCTGGAGCTGCCGACCGACCGGCCCCGGCCGAGCGCGCAGAGCTACCGCGGCTCCTGGTACGAGGCGAGCGTTCCCGCGCAGGAGGTCGCACCGCTTCGCGAGCTGGCGCAGCGCGAGGGCGTGTCGCTGTTCATGGTGCTGCTGGCAGGGTTCAAGGTCCTGCTGCACCGATACACCGGCGTGGAGGACCTGGTCGTCGGCGCGCCGGTGTCGGGGCGTCACCACGAGGAGATCGCGCCGTTGCTCGGGTTCTTCTCCAACACGCTCGCGCTGCGGACGGATCTGTCGGCGGACCCGAGCTTCGCGGAGCTGCTCGAACGCGTCAGGGAGACGATGCTGGGTGCGCTCACACATCAGGAGCTGCCGTTCGAGAAGCTCGTCGAGGTGCTCAATCCCGAGCGGGCGCGCAGCCACTCCCCCATCTTCCAGGTCCTCTTCGGCTACGACATCGTGGGAACGCGCCAGCGCTCACTGGCCGGCGCGAACGCCGAGCAGGTTCCGGTGCCGGGCTGGGAGTCGGCGCGCTTCGACCTGTCGATCATCGCCCACGACCTGCCAGACGGCGCCCTGCACCTCAACGTCGGCCACGCGACCGACGTGTTCGACGGCTCGACCGTGGAGCGCCTGATCGGCCACCTGCGGACGCTGCTGGAGGCGGTCGGGCGCGACCCCGAGCAGCGACTTTCGCGACTGCCGATCCTCACGGCCCAGGAGCGCCAGACGATGCTCGTCGACTGGAACGCGACCAGGCAGCCGTACGACCGCCGCTGCCTGCACGAGCTCTTCGCCGAGCAGGCGGCGCGCTCGCCCGAGGCGATCGCGGTCGTGTTCGAGCACGACCGGCTGACGTATGGCGAGCTTGACGCGCGCTCGAACCAGCTGGCGCACGAGCTGATCGACGCGGGGGTCGAGCCGGGAAGCCTCGTCGGCATGTGCCTCGAGCGCTCGGTCGACCTGCTCGTCTCGATGCTCGCGGTTCTCAAGACGGGCGCCGCTTACGTGCCGATCGACCCGACATACCCTCCTCAACGCCAGGAGTTCATGCTCGCGGACGCGCAGGCGCCGGCGCTGATCACGCAGAGCCGGCTCCTCGGCGCGGTCGACCCACGCGGCGCACGTGTGATCTGCGTCGATCGCGACCTCGCGAGGATCGAGGAACGTCCCGCGGGGCCGGTCGGCGTCGAGGTCGACCCGGAGCAGCGCGCGTACGTGATCTACACCTCGGGCTCGACGGGCCAGCCGAAGGGCGTCGAGATCACACACCGCTCGGTCGCGAACCTGGTCTCCCACATGCGCGAGCGTCCGGGCCTGTCGGAGCACGACGTCGTCGCGAACCTGACCACGCCCGCGTTCGACCTCTCGGTGCCGGACTGGTATCTGCCGCTCACGAGCGGCGCTCGGCTCGTGATCGTCCCCCGCGAGGCGACACTCGACGGAGTGGAACTCGCCGACTGGCTCGCGCGCGCCGGGGCGAGCTTCGTGCAGGCGACGCCCACCACGTGGCAGGTGCTCGTCGACGCGAGCTGGACGGGGAGCGCCGCGCTGAAGATCGTCTGCGGCGGCGAGGCGCTCTCGCGCGCGCTGGCGGAGGAGCTGCAGTCGCGCTGCGCGTCGCTGTGGCACATGTACGGGCCGACCGAGACGACCGTGTGGTCCTCGATCTTGGAGCTGGAGCCGGGCGAGGGACCGATACCGCTCGGCGGGCCGATCGCCAACACGCGCTTCTACGTGCTCGACGCCAACCGTCAGCCGGTGCCGATCGGAGTCCCCGGGGAGCTGCTGATCGGCGGAGACGGACTCGCTCTCGGCTACCGCAACCGTGAGGAGCTGACGGCGGAGAAGTTCGTGGGCGACCCGTTCTCGATGGGAGCCCGCGCACGCCTCTACCGCACGGGCGACCTCGTCCGCTGGCGCAAGGACGGGACGCTCGAGTTCCTCGGGCGGATCGACCAGCAGGTGAAGCTGCGCGGCTTTCGGATCGAGCTGGGCGAGATCGAGGCCGTCCTCGACGGGCATCCGGACGTGTCGGGGGCGGTGGCGATCGTGCGCGAGGACAGCCCCGGCGACCAACGGCTCGTGGCCTACGTCGTGCCGGTGGGCGATCGCGCCGTGGACGCGGAGCAACTGCGGCGACTGTGCAAGACGCGACTGCCGCCGTTCATGGTGCCCTCGGCGTTCGTCGCACTAGACGCGTTCCCGGTGACCGCGAACGGCAAGCTCGATCGCTCGGCGCTGCCGCCGCCCGACGGGTCGCGACCCGCGATGGAGCGCACGTACGCGGCGCCCGAGACTCCTGTCGAGCAGTCGCTCGCGTCGATCTGGAGCGAGATCCTCGGTGTCGAGCGGGTCGGGCTCGACGACGACTTCTTCGATCTCGGCGGCCACTCGCTGCTGGCGGTGAAGATGTTCTCGCGACTGCGGGAGACCTTCGACCTCGAGCTTTTCCTGCACAGCGTGTTCGAGCACTCGACGGTCCGCGGGCTTGCGGCGATCATCACCGCTGAGCTGTACGGCGCGACCGACGAGGATGAGCTCTCCGCCCTGTTGGCGGAGGTCGAGGGAGTTGACTAGACCATGGGGAACCGTGAGTGTTTTCCACCATGTGAGAGGCAACGAGTCTCCCGACGATGTGAATTTCCTATGCTAAGATTTCCGCTCGCAAAGGACATGTGAGCGAGGTTGCGGGGGAGGCACGGATGGCCAAGGATCTCTCACCGTGGCTCGAAGAGAGGCAACCGCGATGAGCGTTGACGGTGGCAAGGATCCCCGCGTAGCGCAGCGGCTCGAGAATCTGACTCCAGCGCAGCGCGCGCTGCTCGAGCAGCGCCTGATGCAGCGCAGGACGGACGTGGCGCGACGCAACGCGATCTCGCGCCGGGAGGTTCACAGCCCGTCCGTGCTGTCGAACTCGCAGGAGCTCCTGTGGCTGCTCAGCCAGGTGTTCGACGACGGCGTCGCATACAACGCTCCGGGATCTTTTCACCTCGAGGGATCTTTGGATCTCGATGTCCTCAGACGATCGTTCGAGGCGCTGATCGAGCGGCACGAGATCCTGCGCACCACCTACACGGTGATCGACGGTCGACCGATGCAGGTGATCGGAGCGACGGCCCCGGTTGACCTGAACGTGGTCGATCTGCGCGATCAACCCTCTGACGAGCGCGAGGCGGAGGCGCAGAGGATCCTCAAGGACGAGTCGCGGTTCGCATTCGACCTCGTCAACGGTCCGATCATGCGCGCGACCGTGATCCAGTTGTCGGACAACGAGAACATCCTGATGCTGAACCTGCATCACGTCGCCACCGACGGCTATTCGCGCACCGCCCTCTTCCGTGACCTGAGCGTGTTCTACGACGCCTTCGCGAGCAACGAGGAGCCATCGCTGCCGACACTCCCCATCCAGTACGCCGACTATGCGGTGTGGCAGCGCGAGTGGCTCGACGGCGGGGTCGCCGACGCGCAGCTCGGCTACTGGAAGCGCAAGCTCGCGGGCGCGCCCTCGCGCCTGGATCTGCCGACCGACTTCCCGCGGCCGCCGATCCGCTCCTACCTCGGCGACCACATGAGCATGATGCTCGACATGCCGTCGCGCGAGGGCCTGCACGCGGCGGCGCGCGGCAACGACACGACGCTGTTCGTCGCGACGCTCGCGTTGTTCTCGACGCTGCTCTCGCGCTACTCCGGGCAGGACGACGTGGTGATCGGGACACCGTTCGCCGGACGCAACCGGACCGAGCTCGAATCGATGGTCGGCTACTTCATCAATCCGCTCGCGCTGCGGGTCGACCTGTCGGGCGACCCGACTTTCAGCGAGCTGCTCATGCGCGTGCGCGACACCACGCTCGACGCCTTCCAGCACGCCGACGTGCCATATGAGACGGTCGTTCGAGCCACGAACCCCGAGCGCGACCTCAGTCAGACGCCCGTCTTCCAGGCGATGATCGTCTACCACAACCCCGCGTGGCAGGACAATCGCCCGCGGTTCGAACCGCTGGGCATTCGCTGCACGGAGATCTCGCACGCGAAGGGCTGGTCGAAGTTCGACGTGCTGCTCGGGGTCAGCGAGCGCAAGCTCGGCATGAACACGACGTGGGAGTACAGCACCGAGCTGTTCAAGCCGGCGACCGTCAACCGCATGATGGAGCACTTCCGGGCGCTCGCCGAAAGCGCGGCGAGCGGCGCCGAGCGGCGCCTGTCGCAGCTGTCCATGCTGTCGGAGTCGGAGCGCTCGAAGGTGCTCGTGTCGTGGAACGGGTTCTCGCAGGCGCCGGCGCAGCCGAGCGACTCGATCAAGGATCTGTTCGAGGCGCAGGTGAAGCGGACACCCGACGCCGAAGCCGTCGTGCTCGGCGAGGAGCGGATGACGTTCGCGGAGCTCAACCGGCAGGCGAACCGCATTGCCTCCCTGCTGAGCGAGCGCGGCGTGGAGCCGGGGAAGCTGGTCGGGATCCTGATGCAGAAGTCGCTGGACCTCGTCGCGACCGTGCTCGGCGTCATGAAGGCCGGCGGCGCTTACGTGCCGCTCGACCCGATGTACCCGGCGGACCGACTGGAGTTCATGCTCGCGGACTCCAAGCCCGACGTGCTCGTGACCCACAGCCTCGTGGCGGGCCCGCTCCCGCACACCGACGCGGCGCTCGTCACGCTGGACGCGCCCGGAGCGCTCGACGGCGCCTCGGAGGACGATCCTCCGACCACTTCAGGCGGCGCGGACCTCGCGTATGTGATCTACACGAGCGGGTCCACCGGGAAGCCGAAGGGTGTGATGATCACCAACCGCAGCCTCGCGAGCGTGTACTTCGCTTACGAGGGCGAGTACCGCCTCCGCGAGCTGAGCGCCCATCTGCAGATGGCGAGCCCCTCCTTCGACGTGTTCAGCGGCGACATCGTCCGCGCGCTGCCGGCGGGCGCGAAGCTCGTGCTGTGCCCGATGGACGTCGTGCTCGACCCGGCGAGCGTGTACGCGCTGATGGCCCGCGAGGGCGTGGACGCCGCCGAGCTCGTGCCGGCGACCGCGACGATGCTGTTCGACTACGCCGAGCGCGAGGGCAAGCCGATCGACTTCCTCAAGTTCCTCGCGATCGGCGGAGAGCCGTGGCGAAACGACAAGTACACGCAGTTCAAGCGCGTGCTCGGCCCCGCGACGCGGCTGGTGAACTCCTACGGCCTGACCGAGGCGACGATGGACAGCACGTACTTCGAGCCCGCCCCCGACGCGGATCTCCCCCCGGGGCGTTTCGTCCCGATCGGCCAGC
Organism: uncultured Solirubrobacteraceae bacterium; assembly: GCA_964588985.1. Classification (GTDB taxonomy): domain Bacteria; phylum Actinomycetota; class Thermoleophilia; order Solirubrobacterales; family Solirubrobacteraceae; genus Palsa-744. The sequence continues at coordinate 137,739 of CAZPQW010000001.1, read as the reverse complement.
CGCTCCCGAACACGCGCGTGTACGTGCTCGACGCCAACCTCGAGCCACAGCCGATCGGGATCCCGGGCGAGCTGTGCATCGGCGGCGTCGGCGTGGCGCGCGGCTACCTCAACCGCCCCGAGCTGACCGCCGAACGGTTCGCCGCGGATCCGTTCAGCGACGAGCCCGACGCGCGCATGTACCGCACCGGCGACCTCGCCCGCTGGCTCGCCGACGGGTCGATCGAATTCATCGGACGCAGCGACCGCCAGCTCAAGATCCGCGGCTTCAGGATCGAGCCCGGCGAGATCGAGTCGGTGCTCGAACGTCACCCCCGTGTCAGCGCCGCGGCCGTCACCGACCGGGAGGACGAGAGCGGCGCGCCGCGCCTGATCGCCTACCTGGTCCCGGCGGACGCGTGCGAGTCGCCGGGCCCGGAGGAGCTGCGCGCGTTCGCCGCCGAGCTGCTGCCGGGCTACATGATCCCGACCGCGTGGGTGCCGCTCGACGAGCTGCCACGGACCCCCAACGGGAAGGTCGACGTGAACGCCCTGCCCGAGCCGCACTTCGACCGCGCGGAAGAGGCCGGCGAGCTCGTGGCGGCGCGCACCGAGAGCGAGCGTCAACTCGTGGCGATCTGGCGCGAGATCCTCGGCGTCGAGGAGATCGGCGTCACCGACAACTTCTTCGCGTTGGGCGGGCACTCGCTGCTCGCGGTGCGCCTGTTCGCGATGATCGAGGATCGCCTCGGCGCCCGCCTGCCGCTCGCGTCGCTGTTCCAGAGCGCGACGATCGCCGAGCTCGCGCGGATGATCGACGAGCAGAGCTCATCGACGCAGAAGCAGACGTGGGCGTCGGTCGTACCGATGCGGACGCAGGGCGAGCGACCTCCGTTCTTCCTGGTCGACGTCGTCGCCGGCAGGCTGATCGGATATCACGCGCTCGTCGAGGGTTTCCCGGAGAGCGTGCCGTTGTACGGGCTGCACGCACCGGGGGTCGACGGCAGCCGGCTGCCGCTCTCGCGGATCGAGGATCTCGCCACTCACTACATCGAGGAGATCCGCGGCGTGCAGCCACACGGCCCGTACTTCTTCGGCGGCTTCTGCTTCGCCGGCGTGGTCGCTTACGAGATCGCGCGGCAGCTGACCGAGCAGGGTGAGGAGCTGGGGATGGTCGCGCTGATCGACGCCTTTCCGCGGGGCACGCGCGGGCCCAGCAAGGAGGAGAACCGGCGCATCAAGCTCGAAGAATTCCGAGACGGCGGCCTCAGGGAGCGAGCCGTGTGGGTTCGCGATCGCCTGGTGCGGCTCAGGTCGAGGCTCTACTTCCGCAGCGGCCACTACGCGCTGAACGTGCTCCGCAAGACCGGCCTGCCGGCGCCACGGCGGCCGTGGAACCTCGTGCACGTCGCCTCGAGCCACGCGGCGAAGATGTACTCGCCGCCGCCCTCCGACGTGCGCATCGACTACTTCCGCCCGCAGACGGCTCCCGGGGACCAGCCGACGCCGTGGCACCCGATTGCACGTGGAGGCGTGGTGCTCCACCAGGTCGTCGGGCCGGACATGACGCACGAGAACATCACCAAAGGCAACGGCGCCCCGACGCTCATCGAATATCTCGCTCCCGCGCTCGAAGCGGCGATGGACGCGGCGGGCGGCGCCGCGCAGCCCGCGCAGAAGACCAACGGCAACGGAAACGGCGTCGCGCACCCGGTCGGGACCGTGAACGGAGCGAGCGGACGATGAGCGACACACCCGCTCGCCAGCCGTATCACTACCGTCGCTTCGAGCCGGTCGAGCCGGAGTGGCGGCGCTTCCCAGGCTGGCGCGACGTCACCAGGGCGCAGTGGCGCGACGTGCGCTGGCAGCGGACGAACTCGATCAAAACGCTTCGCGCCCTGCGCACCGTGCTCGGCGACCTCGTAGAGGACTCCTTCTACGAGGACGTCAAGCGCGACCAGGCCACCCACGCGACGATGTCGATCCTGATCACGCCCCAGGTGCTGAACACGATGGTGCCCGAAGAGGTCCCCTCCACCGAAGGGCTCTACGCGGACCCGGTTCGCCGCTACGTGCTGCCCGCCGCGTCCGATCGGCATCCGCGCTGGCCGACCCACCCCCGCGCGTCGCGCGATTCGCTGCACGAGGCCGAGATGTGGGCGGTCGAGGGGTTGATACACCGCTATCCCACGAAGGTGCTCGCGGAGATGGTCACCACCTGCCCGCTGTACTGCGGGCACTGCACGCGCATGGACCTCGTCGGGCCCTCCACGCCGCAGGTCACCAAACAGCACTTCACGACCAAGGCCCCCGACCGGCGCGAGCAGATGCTCGAGTACCTGCGCAAGACGCCCACCGTCCGCGACGTGGTCGTATCGGGCGGCGACCTCACCAACCTGCCGTGGCCACGTCTGGAGGCGTTCCTCGACGGCCTGATGGAGATCGAGAACATCCGCGACATCAGGCTCGCGAGCAAGGGCCTGATGTCACTCCCGCAACACTGGCTCACCGATGAGATGCGCAGCGGCGTGGAGCGCGTGGCCACGAAGGCGTTCGACCGCGGCATCAGCCTCGCGATTCACACTCACATCAACGTCGCGTCGCAGGTCACGGAGACGTTCACCGATGCCGCCAAGGCGATGACCGAAGCCGGAGTCCGTCACATCCGCAACCAGGGCGTGCTGCTGCGGGGAGTGAACTCGACACCGGACGCGCTGCTGGACCTGTGCTTCGCGGTGCTCGACGGCGCCGGGGTGCTCCCGTACTACTTCTACCTCTGCGACATGATCCCCGCATCCGAGCACTGGCGCCTGTCGGTCGCCGAGGCGCAGGAACTCCAGCGCGCGATCATGGGCTACCTGCCGGGCTTCGCCACGCCGCGGCTCGTGTGCGACGTGCCCTACGTGGGCAAGCGCTGGGTCGACCAGATCGTGGACTACGACCGCGAGCGCGGGATCTCCTACTGGACCAAGAACTACCTCACATCGGTCGACGCGGAGGATCCGGAAGCGCTGATGCGGCGATTCGAGTACTACGACCCGATCCACGAGCTCCCCGCGGCCGGGCAGGCGTGGTGGGAAGCCGAGATCGCGAGCTCGGGTGAGACGCCCGACGGCGCGCACCCGGCGCAAGCTCCGGCGATCGTCACCTAACCGGCCTCGGCGGCCCAGAGGCCGGTTCAGGCCCCCTCGATCTCCCAGCTCGAGTCGACGTGGATCGGCGACAGGCGCACAACCGCGCGCGGGGCCGCATCCATCTCGGGTCCATAGACGTCGAACTCCGTCAGCGGCTGCCAGCCGATCAGCTCGTCGCCCTGGGTCCAGTTTTTGTAGATCCCACCCCACACGTAGAAGCGTCCGCTCGGCAGCGGCAGCGACGGGATCGTGCACATCACCTGGGTCTCGCCCGGCTCGAGCAGCACCTCGCGTCCCGGGTTCAGGAGGAAGATCGGCGTGGCGGCGCCCTCGGTCACCCCGAGGTAGATCCAGGCTCGATGGCTCGCGTCGCTGTGAATGGTGAGCTTGACGTCGAGCTGCCCGCCGGTCTTGGCCAGCCCTCCGTCGGGGGAGACCGCCTCGACGTTCGTGACTTTGATCAGCCCCTCGATGTCGGCGCGGGCCTTGGCGTCGCCCTCGACGGCGCCGCGATAGGCGGACAGAACCTCGCGGATCGGCCCCCTGGTGCGCACCTCGCCGTTGTGCAGCCAGATCCCGTTGGCGCAGGTGGCCTCCACCGCGGCCAGGTCGTGTGAGACGAACAGCAGCGTGGTGCCTTCGTTCAGCACCGCGCGAATCTGGTCCAGGCAGCGCTGCTGGAAGCTCGCGTCCCCGACCGCCAGGACCTCGTCGACGAGCAGGATGTCGGGCTGCAGGTGGGCGGCCACCGAGAAGCCGAGCCGCATCTGCATGCCGGACGAGTAGTACTTGACCTGACGGTCGACCGCGCGCTCCAGTTCGGCGAACGCGACGATCTCGTCGAAGCGCTGGGCGACCTCGCGCCGGCGCAGGCCCATGATCGAGCCGGTCAGGTAGATGTTCTCGCGACCGGTCAGCAGCGGAGTGAGCCCGGCTCTGACTTCGATCAGCGCGCCGACCCGTCCGGCCATGTCGAGACGGCCGGCCGTCTGGTACATGACACGCGAGACGATCTTCAAGAGCGTCGACTTGCCGGCTCCGTTGGCGCCGACCAGCGCCCACGATTCGCCGGGCTCGGCACGCAGGTTGACGTCGTTCAGCGCCCAGCGCCAGCTGTCGGCCTGCCGCCCGCGCAGGCGATCGCCGACGCCGGAGAGCCGATCCTGCAGGTAGGTCGGGCGCTCGTCCATGCGAAAGCGCTTCCAGATCTCCTCCGCGACGATCGTTCCCTCACGCAATGTCGGCCATCCCCGTCTCGAGGCGCTTGAACAGCAGGAACCCGCCGAGCAGGAAGATCAGCGCGCTGCCCGCGCCGACGCCCAGCGAAGCCCATTCCGGCGCATTGCCGGTGAGGATCGTGGCGCGCATGCCGTCGATCACCGGCACCAGCGGGTTGATCGCCGAGAACAAGAGCAGGAGCGGTTTTGAGCTGGTGATCGATCCCGTGCTGTAGACGACCGGCGTGACGAACAACCCCACCTGGATCGCGAGCGGCAGCACCAGGCGCAGGTCACGGGCGTATACGACGATTGCGGACACGGCAAGCGTCACGCCGAGGGTGAACATCAGCATCACGACCAGGAGCAGCGGCACGTAGAAGATCTCGGCCCTTGGGGCAAATCCCTCGATCGGGAAAAGGACCGCCAGCACGCACGTGGCGATCACCGCGTCGACGGCGGCGTCGGCGATGGCGGCGATCGGGAAGACCTCGCGCGGGCAGTAGAGCTTGTTGAGGAGTTCGTTGTTGGAGACCAGGCTGAGGCCGCCGGTGGACAGGGAGCTGGAGAAGAACGTCCACGGCAGCAGCCCCAGATATGAGAACAGCGGGTACGGCGCGCCCCCGGTGTTGATCTTCGTGACGCGATTGATGAGCACGCTGAAGGCGATCATCATCACCACCGGCGCCACAACCGCCCATGCCACACCGAGCACCGCCTGCTTGTAGCGGACGCGCAGATCGCGCTCGGCAAGCGTGACCGTCAGCTCGCGAAAGCGCCACAGCTCCTTTACCGCGGAGATGAAGTTGACCTTGCGGTGGAACCAGATCTCGGGACGGGGCTCGCGCGGCCGCACAGCCGCCCCCTCACGCGAACGTGAAGTGTCACTCGGCGGCCCCCCCTCGACCGACAAGTCGGAGCTAGTTCCCTCTAGCACACACATATCGTAATGGACAATCGTCTCCAATGGACATTCGTCGCATCCACGTATCCACTACGATCACGCGACGGTGGACACGCGGGCAACTGCAGTGCACACGCCAGCCACGGACGAGCTGAGCGCGCGCAAAGATCTGCTCGTCCTGGCCGACTTGACGCTGGCCGAGTACCTTCGGTATCTCGCGCGCTACGGAGGCGCGCTCGCCGAGGAGGACGGGCTTCTCCTGTTCGCCGGCGCCCACCGGCAGCCGAACCCCTACCGCAACGGCGCGCTGCGCCTCAGCGAGGCCCTGAGCCCGCAGGAGGTCCTGCGCCTGGCCGACAGCTTCTTCGGGCCGCGCAAGAGCGGCTACGCGCTGTGGGCGCGCGAGCACGGCGACGGCGACCTGGAGCGCACCGCGACACAACAGGGGCTGCACGAGCTGGAGCGCCTCCCGGAGCTGGTGCTCGAGCAGCTGCCCGAGTACGTGCCGCCGCCGGACGGCGTCGAGATCAGGCGCGCCGCGGACGCGCGCACGCGCGAGGACTACCTCGACCTCGTCGCCGACGCTTGGGGGATGGCGTCGATGCCGCGTGAGGTCGCGGCGAAGGTGTTCTTCGATCCGGACAGTCTCGACGTTCCGAACGTGGCGGCGTTCGTCGCCTACTACGACGACATGCCGCTGTCAGCCGCGATGACGCTCGTCACACACGAGGTTGCCCTCGGCTGCCAGGCCGCGACGATCCGCCGGCCGAAGCCGGGGCAGCGACTTCCGCGCTCCGGCCCTCCGGGTGAGCGCCGCGGACTCGCGCAGAGCTGCCTGTGGGCGGCGCTCGAGCTCAGCTACCGCGAGCTCGGCGCGCGACTGTCACTGTGTCAGACCTCGGGGCTCGGCGCTCCGGTGTGGCTGGGGCTCGGCTACCGTCCGTTTACGACCTACGCCCGTTACCTGATGCCGGCCCGTCCGGCGAGCGCCGCCCCCGCCCCACGATGAGCAACCCCACAGCGCAGAGCGCGATCGCGCTTCACCCCGACCCTCTGGACGAGGAGCAGCGCTCCCTGCAACGGTCGATCGTCGCCTTCGCCCAGAGCCAGCTCGGCCACGATCTCGACCGCCGCGACCACGAGGGGACGTTCTCCAAGGAGGAGTGGCTCAAGTGCGCCCAGCTCGGCCTGCAGGGCCTGCCGGTCCCCCCCGCGTACGGCGGCCTCGGCGCGTCGGCGACGACGATCGCGGCGGCGCTCGAAGGTCTCGGCTACGGCTGCCCAGACAACGGGCTGATCTTCTCGTTGAACGCGCACATGTGGGCGTGCGAGATGCCGATCGTGCACTTCGGCACCGAGGAGCAGAAGCGCCGCTGGCTGCCTGGGCTGTGCGACGGCTCGCTGCTCGCCGCGCACGGCATGACCGAGCCGGAATCGGGCTCGGACGCGTTTGCTCTGCGCACGACCGCTGCGCCCACAGACGACGGCTGGCTGCTCAACGGCTCGAAGACGTTCGTCACCAACGCCCCCGACAGCGATCTGTTCATAGTGTTCGCGACCACCGACGTGCGTCTCGGGTTCGCGGGCCTGTGCGCGTTCGTGGTGGAGCGTGGAGCGCCGGGGCTGGAGATCGGCTCGCCGTTCTCGAAGATGGGGCTGCGAACGTCGCATCTTGGCGAGCTGTTCCTCGCCGACTGCCACGTGGGCGCCGACGCGCTGCTTGGGGAGCCGGGCGGCGGGATGGCGATCTTCAACAGCTCCATGCGCTGGGAGCGCAGCCTGATCCTCGCGGCCGCGGTCGGCACGATGCGCCGCCAGCTCGAGCGTTGCGTCGCGTATGCGCGCGAGCGCGTCCAGTTCCGCGCGCCGATCGGCTCCTTCCAGGCGGTCTCGCACCCGCTTGCGGACATGCGCCTGCGCCTGCAGACCTCTCACCTGATGCTGTATCGGATCGCGGCCCTGCTCGACGCCGGCGCCGCAACCGACCTGGACGCGGCGATGACGAAGCTGCACCTGAGCGAGGCGCTCGTACAGTCGAGCCTCGACGCGCTGCAGGTACACGGCGGCTCGGGTTACATGACCGAGACCGGGCTCGAGCGCGACGTGCGCGACGCGCTCGGCTCGCGGATCTACTCGGGAACCTCGGAGATGCAGCGCAACGTGATCGCGCGCCACCTCGGGCTGTGAGCGCCGTGGTTCACGATCTTCTCTCCGCAGCGGCGCGGAGCGGGGGCGCGCGGATCGCGGTGGTCGATGGGGAGCGCGAGCTGTCCTACGCCGAGCTCGACGCGCGGTCCAGCAGCCTCGCCGCTGCGCTGGCCGCCCGTGGCGTCGCGCCCGGAGATCGCGTTGGGCTGGCGCTCGAGAAGTCGATCGAGGCGGTGATCGCGATCTACGGCGTGCTGAAGGCGGGCGCGGTGTACGTGCCGCTCGACGACCAGGCGCCCGTGCACCGCCTCGCCTACATCGCGCGCGACGCGGGTATGCGCTGCGTCGTGAGCTCGGACGCGAGGGCTGGCGTGTGCAGAGAGCTGCTCGCCCAGGGCGTGCCGCTCGAGACGATCGTTGGCGCCGGCGCTGGCGGGGGCGATGCCGAGGGCCGCGACGCGAAGGGAGGCGTGGAGTGGCTGTCCTGGAGCGCGGTCGAGGCCTTCGCACCCGAGGCCCCACCCGTCGCGAGCGACCCCGACGCGCTCGCCTACATCCTCTACACCTCAGGCTCGACCGGCGAGCCGAAGGGCGTGATGCTCTCGCACGCGAACTGCCTCGCGTTCGTCGACTGGGCCGCGCGCGAGGTGGGTGTGACGCCGGAGGATCGACTCTCGAGCCACGCGCCGTTTCACTTCGACCTCTCCACCTTCGACCTGTTCGCGGCCGCCCACGGCGGCGCGGCGGTGGTGCTCGTCCCGCGCGACCTGTCGATCTTCCCGGTGATGCTCACGCGCTTCATCGCCGAGCAGACGATCACGGTCTGGTACTCGGTGCCCTCCGCGCTCACCGCGCTGGTGCTCCGCGGGGAGCTCGAGGAGACGCCGCTGCCGGCGCTGCGCGTGGTGATCTTCGCCGGCGAGGTGTTCCCGATCAAGTACCTCGCGCGCCTGATGGAGCTGGTGCCGATGCCCAGGTATCTCAACTTCTACGGCCCGACCGAGACCAACGTATGCACGTGGCACGAGGTGCCGCGCGAGCACCCGCCCACGGCCGAGCTGCCGATCGGCGTGCCGCTGCCCGGCGTGAGCGCGGCGATCGAGCTCGAGGATGGGACCCCCGCGCCCGACGGTGAGCTGGGCGAGCTCGTGATCGGAGGCCCGACGGTGATGCACGGCTACTGGAACGATGCAGAGCGGACGGCTCGCGCGCTGCACTCGGAGGACGGCATTCGCCACTACCGCACCGGCGATCTCGTGCGCCGGCGCTCCGACGGCGAGCTGCTGTTCGCCGGCCGTCGCGACTCGCAGATCAAGACGCGCGGATACCGCGTGGAGCTCGGCGAGATCGAAGCGGCGCTGAGCGCGATCGAGGGCGTGGTCGAGGCGGCCGTGATAGCCGTGCCGGACGAGACGATCACAAATCGCCTGAAGGCGTTCGTCGTGACCGGCACACCGATCACCGAGGCACGGATCGCCCGCCTGTGCCGCGAGCGGCTGCCGAGCCATATGATCCCCGACGAGATCGAGCTCCGACCGGAGCTGCCGAAATCGTCGACCGGAAAGATCGACCGGCGGGCCTTGCAGCAGTAGCTTCAACCAAAGGGGCAACCAGGCATGACCCAACAAGCGGAGCGGATCCGAGACTTCCTGATCGAAGAGGCCAACTGGGACGGGCCTCGCGCGGAGCTCACCGACGAGCTGCCCCTGATCGAGCAGCATGTGATCGACTCGATGCTGCTGCTGCGGATGGTGGCGTGGCTGGAGTCGGAGTACGGCATCGCGATCGGCGACGCCGACGTCGTGCCGAGCAACTTCGGCTCCATCGAGCGGATCTCCGGGCTGATCGCCACCAAGCTCGAGCAGGCGGCCGGATCGTGAGCGACCGGGGCGGCGTGGCGTCCTGAGCGCCCGCCCTCTACAGGCGTCGCCGCGGGCTACGGGCGTTTGGGCGACATCGTCGCCGGGGCCGCGCCGCGACTTGTCAGCTCGACCCTGAGCGCCCTGCGACCACGATGGTGAAGGCCGTGAATCGACCCTTCCGATCGGCCTGTTCGCGCCGCGATCTCCATCGGCGAAAGGCCGGCGAAGTGACGTAGGACTAGCACCTCCCGCTGATCGCTGGGCAGCGTCGAGAGAGCGTCCTGGAGATCGGCCATCGGCCTGCCGCCGGCCGGGTCGCCACTGCCCTCGTCGCTCATCCTGACCTCCTCCACGGGGATCATCCGCTGGCCGCGCAGGTGGTCGATCGCGAGATTGCGCGCCACCCGCAGGAGCCACGCGAAGAACGGCACGCGACGCTCCTCGTATTTCCCGATCGCGTGGATCAGCTTCGCGAACACCTGCTGCGTCACGTCTTCGGCCTCGTGCTGGTCTCTGACGATGCTCCGCACGTAGCCGTGGATGTCGTCGGCGTAGCGCGCGTATAGGAACCCGAACGCCTCGCAATCTCCAAGCTGGGCGCGCCTGATGGCCTGCGACACACGCACGCTCGCGATCTGCTCCGCATCGGGCTGAGCCTCGATCGAGATCGACGTCATCGCCTCACAGCCCACGGCGCCCCATCACGTAGGGGACGGTGCGCAGCAGGATCTTGAAATCCGTCCACAGCGACCAGTTGGCCACGTACAGGTAGTCGATGGCCACCATCTCGGCCAGGGGCACCCGTGCCGGCCCAAGGATCTGCCAGTGCCCGGTCATGCCCGGCGTCAACTCGAGGCGCCGACGGTGCCATCCCTCGACGCGCATGTCCTCCTCGACGATCAGCGGCCGGGGCCCGACGAGGCTCATGTCGCCTTTGAGGATGTTCAGGAGCTGTGGCATCTCGTCCAGCGCCGACTTGCGCAGGAAGCTGCCCACACGGGTCACCCGCGGATCGTCGGCGATCTTGAAGAGCCCCTCCTGCGCTTCGTTGCGATCGCGCAGCGAGGCCTTCAGCGACTCGGCCTCCGGCACCATCGTGCGGAACTTGAGGATGTGGAAGTGCTCTCCGTGGCGTCCCACGCGCAGCTGGCGGAAGAAGACCGGACCGCGGCTGTCGAGCTTGATGACGATCGCGGCCACGAGCATCAGGGGCGCGACCGCAAGCAGCCCGACCGTCGCGCACGCCAAATCGAACGCTCGCTTGACCGCCGCCGAGGAGCGGGTCAGTTCGAAGCGCCTGACGCCCATCACGGTGACTCCGTGAAGGTTGTCGAACTCGACCGAGGAACCCACCACCTCGAGCAGCCTCGGCAGCACGCTGACTCGTACGCCCACCGCCTTCAGGGTCCGCACCAGGTTGAGCACCTCGCCCGCGTCCGCGCTGCTCGGCGCGACGATCGCACGGTGAATGTCGAGGTCGCACGCGAGCTCACGCACCTCCGCGAGCTTGGCGGCCGAACGAGTGTCCGTCGACCACGGCTCGATCTTGTCCAGGTCGAGATGAGCGACCAGGTTGGCGTTGATACCCCCGTGGTCTGCGAGCTTGGAGCGGATCGTCCTGGCGGCGTCCGCGTCCCCGATGAACAGGCAGCGCTCGGCCGGCGCGACGCGCAGGGCGAGCGCACGCGCGGCGGTGCGCATGAGGATCAGCAGAACGACGAGGGCGAGCCACAGGAACAAGGCCTCGCGACGGTCGAGCGAGCCGGTGACGACCAGCCCCCCCGCGAGCCACGCGACCAGAGCGCACAACGTGGCGACGTGGAACAGCTTGGGCGCCTCGTCGAGTGTCGTCTTGCGCAGCAGCGCCTCGTCCCGGTCGTACAGCCCGGAGACCTTCGCGCACACCAGGAGGATCGGGAGGGCGGCGATGCCCACCCACGTGAGCTGCAGCGACCTCGTGGCCACCGTGATCGTCAGCAGGAAGGCGCCTACGATGGCGAGCGAGTCCGCGACCAGCAGCGTCCTGCGGAAGATCGCGTCGCGCAGTTTGCTCGCCGCGGGCCCCCTGGTCTCGGCGATCGGCACCCTCGAGCCGAGTGTCCCGATCGTGCGAAAGCGATGTGCGACGCCCAGCCCACGACTCGGAAGCGTGGCTACGCCCGGGTCTGCGATTTTGCTGTCCATAGCTCCGTCCCCCCGTTGGGCACCGGCCTCGCCGATACCCGATACTTCAGCCGCCTGATGGTCAACATCTGTCCAAACGATGACTTCATGGTCATCGCCAGAGTCACATATCAGCGCATTCCAGGCTAAAGGTCAAGGCTTCAGGTGTAAAAGGCCGCTTGGACACACGTCGTTACGAAGCTGAGCCGAACACTTCGCACAGTCGCGAGCAGATATCTGTAAATAGAATTGTTCGCTGCTGCCAACCTAACTCACCCAGGCAATCGCAATGGCGCCACCGGGGAGCAGCGGGCGACGCCGGGGCGTCGCGATCGGGCCGCCGTCAACCGATACAGCGACTTACGGGCGTGCCGTCGAGCGGGCGAACCTGATCGTCGCTCCTCAGGAGAACCCACATGGCGCGCGCCGCGAGGTGTGGATCCCTTGCCAGCAGAGACACCTCCGCCGCACCGACGATCACGCGCGCGGTGTCGCGGCCAGAGGCAGCCACCGCGCGCTCGCTTCCCCGACGACCCGTCCGCAACTTCGTGGCCAAAGCACTACTCAAGGGTTGAACTCCTGAATCTCAATTGTTTCTATCGGCAATGTCGCTCATTTTAACTTCACGTGAGGATAACAACCGCACGCCCGTTGGAAGTAGGAGATTTGGAGGGAGTTCTTGGACAGGTGTCCAGCCGGCGCTTGCGCAAACCGCCCCGGCTTACCGCACGCCAGAGCCAAGTGTTGGGGGGCAATCTAGGCGATGCTGGTACGACGACGCTCGACGCCGTCGAACGGCTGCGGCCGTCGGGGACGACGATCGACGCGGAGCACCGGACCGGTCTGGCGGCCGACGACGCGTAGAACATACGCGTCTCGAGCGGCGCTGTAGCGCAGAACCGGACGCATCAGCATCAGCCAATGCTTTGCCACATATCGACGTGGTCTTTTCATGGTTCGCATATTCCATTCGTCCTTGAAGTGGAGCAACGTAGAGCGTTGAGGAGGGATTGTGACAAATCCGGCGCTCTCGGGAGGTCTGCTCGACCTAGAAGGACTCCTCCACGCTCACCGTGCCCTCGCCTGACAGTTCGAATGCGCTGTGCAGCGCCTGCACCGCGAGCGGCACGCTGTCACGGTCTATCACGCACGAGATCTTGATCGGAGAGGTGGAGATCATGTCGATGTTCACGCCTTCGCGGGCGAGCACGCCGAACACCTTCGCCGCGACACCGGGGTGCGAGCGCATGCCCGCGCCGACGATCGAGACCTTGCCCATCTCCTCGTGCGTTGTCAGCTTCGCGAACGCCTCGCCCGTGAGTGGCTCGAGCGCGGTGGACGCCACGCGCAGGTCCTCGCGGGGAACGGTGAAGGAGATCTCCGCCTGTCCGCCCGCGGCGACCGGCTCGTTCTGGACGATCATGTCCACGTTCACGTTCGCCTGCGCCATCGCCTCGAAGATGCGCGCCGCCGCGCCCGGCGTGTCCGGCACGCCCGTGAGCGTCACGCGCGCTTCCGCGACCGAGTGGGTGACCGCTGTGATCAGGGGCTGCTCCATCGTCTCTCCTTCCGCCAGCACCATCGTGCCCGGCTCCTCGTCGAATGATGAGCGGCAGTGGATGCGCACACCGTGGTTGCGTGCGTACTCGACCGAGCGCAGCTGCAGCACGCCCGCACCCGAGGCCGCCATCTCGAGCATCTCCTCGAACGACACTGTTTCCAACTTGCGCGCGTTCGGCACGATGCGCGGGTCCGCCGAGTACACCCCCGCCACGTCCGTGTAGATCTCGCAGACCTCGGCGCCCAGCGCGGCGGCGACGGCGACGGCGCTCGTGTCCGAGCCGCCGCGACCGAGCGTGGTGACGTTCTTGGCGGTCCGCGAAACCCCCTGGAAGCCCGCCACCAGCACGATGTGATCCTCCTCGAGCGCCGCGCGGATGCGGTCCGCGCGCACGTCGAGGATCAGCGCCTTGGTGTGCGACTCGTCGGTCACGATCCCCGCCTGCGATCCCGTCAACGAGATCGCGCGGTGGCCGAGGTCGTTGATCGCCATCGCGCACAGCGCGCACGAGATCCGCTCACCGGAGGACAGCAGCATGTCCATCTCGCGCGGGTCGGGAGTGCTCGACACCTCCTCAGCCATCGCGATCAGCTCGTCGGTGGTCTTGCCGCGCGCGGAGAGCACCGCCACGACCGAGTGACCCTCTTCGCGCTTGCGCACGATCCGCTTGGCGGCGCGCTTGATGCGCTCCGCGTCCGCGACGGAGGTGCCGCCGAACTTCATCACGATCGTGTCGGGCATGGGTCGCAGGATATGTCAGACCGCGCGACGCCCCGCGAAGGCCTTGCCGAGCGTCACCTCGTCGGCGTACTCGAGATCCGAGCCCACCGGAAGGCCGCTCGCTAGGCGCGTCACCTTGACTTCCGGCGCGCGTGTGCGCAGCTCCTCGGCGATGTGCAGCGCGGTGGCCTCGCCGGTCGTGGTGGGGTTGGTGGCGAGCACGACTTCGCGCACCGCGGCGTGACCCGGCCCGGTCACGCGCGCGAACAGCTCAGCGATCTTCAGATCCTCGGGATCGATGCCGTCGATCGGCGAGAGCGCACCGCCGAGCACGTGGTAGACGCCGTGGTACTCGTGCGTGCGCTCCATCGGGATCACGTCGCTCGGCTCCTCGACCACGCAGATCAGCGCCTCGTCGCGTCGCTGGTCCTGGCATATACGGCAGCGGGCCTCGTCGGTCAGGTTGAAGCACACCTCGCACAGCCCGATCTTCTCCTTCACCTCGCGGATCGCCTCCGCGAGCGCGTTCGCGTCCTCGCCCGAGGCGCGCAGGATGTGGAACGCGAGACGCTGCGCGGTGCGGTTGCCGATGCCGGGCAGCTTCGACAGCTCGGTCACCAGCCGCTGGACGGGCGGCGCGTAGGAGGTGGCGTCGCTCACAGCCCCGGGAGACCCAGCCCGCCGAGGCCGCCCAGGTCCAGGCCGGCGGTCGCGCCGCCCATCTTGCGCTCGGCCAGCTCCTGCGCCATGCGCAGCGCCTCGTTGACAGCCGCGAGCACCATGTCGGAGAGAATCTCCACGTCCTCCGGGTCTACCGCCGAGGGGTCGATCTTGACCTCCCGGACCTCCAGGTCGCCGCTGATCTTCACGGTGACCATCCCGCCGCCCGTGGAGGCCTCGACGACCTCGCTCTTGAGCTCCTGCTGGGCGAGCTCCATGTCCTTCTGCATCTTCTGGACCTGCTGCATCATCGCCTGCATGTTCGGCATCCGCGGCTGCTTGGGCATCACGCGCCTTTCTCGTTGCTGGTGGCCACCTCGACGTCGCGCTCGCCGTCCTGAGCGGACTCGCCGCCGATCTCCTCCGCGTCGAACTCCTCCATGAAGCGTCGGATCCACTCCTCCTCGGAGTGCTCGACCGCGCCCGGGCGATCCTCGGCGGCCAGCTGCTCGCGCAGCTCGTAGGAGAGTCGCCAGCGCCCGCCGGCGATGGTGCGCAGGGCCTCGCCCACCGTCGCGCGGTTCGCCGGGTCTTCGGCCTTCTTCTTCAGGAACTGCGCGGTCGAGGCGAACGCGAGCGTGAGCTCCTCGCCATCGACGGCCACCGGCTGCGCTTCGGCGATCAACGCCCCGATGAGCCCGTTCTCAGAGCGCACCAGATCGACCACAGCGGGCCAGATCGAAGACACCGCCTCCAGATCCCGCTCGACAGGTGCGTCTGCGCTAGAGGGGGGCGCGGGCGGGTCCTCTGGAGGGGTGGGCGCGAGATCCGCCTGGGCCTGCGGCGGCGGATCGGCAGCGACGGCTGGGGCGGGAGCTGGCTCAGGCGCGGAAGCAGCCTCAGCCGCGGAAGCAGCCACAGGCGCGGAAGCAGCTTGGGGAGCGGAAACGCGGGGAGCGGGCGCTTGCGCCTGGACCGCGACGGCGCCGCCCTGCTCGAGCCGCTCGATCCTCGCGAGCAGCGCGCGCATCGAGCCGTCGACCTCTGGCTTGGCGGCCTTCACCAACGCGAGCTCCAGGCGCGTGCGGGCGTCCGCTCCGGCGCGCACAGCCTCCATCGCCTCGCCGAGCAGTTCCAGCAGGCGCACCACCGCTGCGTGATCCACGCGCGCGGCCTGCGCCCCCAGCGCCTCGTCCGCCTCAGGCGTGAGCGACAGCTCGTCGGGCACCTCGCCGAGCGTCTGCACGATCAGCAGCTCGCGGGCGCGCACCTCCAGATCCGACGCAAACGAGGCGGCGTCGCGCCCCTGCTCGACGCACTCCTCCAGCGACCGCAGCGCACCCGCCGCGTCACTCTGGGCGGCCGCGTCCACGGTCGCTTCCAGAAGCCGTGTGTCAGCCACGCCGAGCACCGCGAGCACGTCCTCGAGCGCTACGTCGCTGCCGCTGTAGGTGACCAGCTGCTCGAGCGTGCCGAGCGCGTCGCGGAAGCTGCCGGTGGCCGAGCGCGCGAGCGCCGCCACCGCCGGCGGGGGAATCTCGATCGACTCGGCGGCGGCCGCCCTGCGCACGACACTCGCGATCTGCTCCACGGTCGGCCGGTGGAAGTCGAAGCGGTGGCAGCGATCGACCACCGTGGCGGGGACCTTGTTCGCCTCGGTCGTCGCGAGCACGAACACCGTGTTCGGCGGCGGCTCCTCGAGCGTCTTCAGGAAAGCGTTCCAGGCGGCGGTGGAGAGCATGTGCGCCTCGTCGAGGATGTACACCTTGCGCCGCCCGCTCACCGGGGCGTACGCGACGCTCTCGCGCAGCTCGCGGATGTCGTCGACGGAGTTGTTCGACGCGGCGTCCATCTCGATCACGTCCAGCGAGGTGGCGCGGGCGATCGACACGCACGAGTCGCACACTCCGCAGGGCTCGATCGTGGGGCCGTTCTCGCAGTTGAGGCACGCCGCGAGGATCTTCGCCATCGAGGTCTTGCCGGTGCCGCGCGAGCCCACGAACAGGTACGCGTGGTGGACCTTGCCGCGCTCGACCGCGTTGCGCAGCGTCCTCACGACCGGCTCCTGGCCGACCACCTCGGCGAACGTGCGGGGGCGGTGCCTGCGGTACAGCGACCGCTGCTGCTCCTGTGGCTGCTCCTGCGTCGACACCGTTCGCCTGAGTCTACCCGCGCGCGTGAGCGGGCTCGGGAACCGATGCGAGCGGATAGCGTCCGCGCTGATGAGCACCTCGACGAAGGCACTTGCGCGGACTCTCGGCACTCCGCTGACGATCGCCGCGGGCGCGGTGCTGCTGCGCGTGATCTCGGGGGTCGGCTTCGTCAACTACGACACCCTCTACGCGCTCGCGTGGGGCGGGCAGCTCTCGCGCGGATCCGTGCCCGCCTATGACGTGCCGATCGCCCCCACCCCTCACCCGCTGGTGGAGCTGCTGGGGGTCGTGCTGTCCCCGCTCGGGCCGCACGCCGTGGCCGACGTCACGATCGCGCTCGGCTTCCTCGCGCTGTCCGCGTGCGGCTGGGTGATCTACCGGCTCGGCGCGGAGTGGTTCGGGCGAGCCGCCGGCGCGCTCGCCGCGTTGATCTTCCTCACGCGCGTGCCGGTGCTCTCCTACGGCGTGCGCGCCTACGTGGACATCCCCTACCTACTGATGGTGCTCGGCGCGCTGCTGGTCGAGACCCGCCGGCGCGGGCACACGGCCCGGAGGGCTGGGTCCGGCCTGCCGGTGCTCGCGCTGCTCGCGCTCGCCGGACTGCTGCGCCCGGAGGCGTGGGCATTCTCCGGGCTGTACTGGCTGTATCTGATGGACCTTGTGCCGAGGTGGTCGCGTAGCTCTGCGAGAGAGCGCTCGCTTCACACGCGAGAGGTCGCTCGTTCGAGGCTCACACTGCTTGCGCTGGCCGCACCGCTCGTGTGGATCCTCAGCGACCTCGCCATCACGGGCCACCCCTTCTGGTCGCTGACGAACACCCAGCACACCGTCGAAACGCTGCACCGCTACACCGGGATCGCGAACGTGCCGGAGTACATCCCGAGGCGGATCGGCGAGATCCTCAGACCACCGGTGCTCGTCGGGGCGGCGATCGGCGGCGCTCTCTCCCTGCTCTGGCTGCGCAGCCGTGCCCTCCTGGGGGCCGCGGCGGGCCTGCTCGCGGTGCTGGTGTTCGCGGCGTTCGCCACCGTGGGGCTGCCGATCAACACGCGCTACGCGTTTCTCGCGGCGGCCATCCTGTGCGTGTTCTGCGGCGCGGGGGCGTTCGGGTGGACACGCCTGCCACGGGGCGACTCCCGGCGCCCCTGGTGGATGGCGGAGGGCGCGATCGTGCTGCTCGCGCTGATCGCGTACACCCCCTCGCAGTACCGCAGCGCCGATCGCCAATTCGGCGAACTGGCGCGCCAGCAGAGCATCGAAGGCGACCTCGTGGCGCTGGTGCGCAACCACGCGATCGACCTGCGCTGCGGGCCCGTGGGTGTTCCCAACCACGCGCCCGTCCCACTGCTGGCGCTCTATCTGAAGACGAGCCCTCGCAGTGTCGTGAGCCTGCAGACGGGGCACATCGCAACCGGCATCTACGTCGACCCGGCGAGCAATGAGGTCGAAGACGACTACGTGCTCGACCCGCGTGACCCCCATCAGGCGGTCAGCGTTCCTCCCGGCTTCACCGAGAAGGGCGCCAACCGCTCCTGGCTGATCTTCCAGCGCTGTACGTAGCCGCGGCATGCGGCTGCTGATGGACCGTGCACCCCTTGTCGAGACTCCTGGCCCCGGCGCCGATCGCCGCCCACGACTCCGGTCCGGGAGCTCCCGCTGCGCCTGTCGGTGATCGCTTAAGGCTGCTTCCTTCCGGACCTGACCTGGTTCGCAAGCCGACACCGCGCGGGACCCGAACCATCGACGCCCCGAGCGACGGAGCGACCGGAGCCAAAGCCCCTCGAAGGGGAATTCAGCCCCGCTAGAGCGGATTGCGGATTCAGGGCACCGCTACCTCCCCGCCTAGCACGGTCCGCCGCCGATCGTAACGTACCCACCGCTCCGTCAAGTTCCGGTAGGCTGCGCGACCGTGACCTACTTCAACGGCTTTTCCCTCCACTCCCGCGCCGGCCTCGTGCTCGCGACCTTCGGCACGACGGCCCTGCTGGCCGGCTGCGGCAGCTCCGGCGGCTCGAGCACGATCACAGTCGGCAACGAGAACAGCGCGGACAACGCGCTGATCAAGTCCACCGAAGGCGCCAACGCGAAATCGAGCGAAACGCCGAAGACGGCGACCGCGAAGACGCCGACGAGCGGCCCGCTGTCCAAAGAACCGAAGGTGACGGTGCCGACGGGACCGGCGCCGACCAAGCTGGTGACCAAAGACCTGATCGTGGGCACCGGAGCCGAAGCCAAGGCGGGCCAGACGGTGACCGTCAACTACGTCGGCGTGCTCTACAAAGGCGGCAAGGAGTTCGACGCCTCTTGGAAGCGCAGCGAACCGTTCAGCTTCGCGCTCGGCAAGGGCCAGGTCATCCCCGGCTGGGACCAGGGCGTCGCGGGCATGAAGGTGGGCGGACGGCGCGAGCTGATCATCCCGTCCGCACTCGCCTACGGGGTCAAAGGCTCGCCTCCCACGATCCCGGCGAACGCGCCGCTCGTGTTCGTGGTGGACCTGCTCGGCACGTAGGCCGCGGCCACGCCCAAGCACCACAAGAGCTGTAGGAGCACAATGCGCCGCGCGGTATACCGCGCGGCGTTGCTCGTCCTGGGCCTTGCGACCATCGCGCTCGGCGGCTGTGGTGGTGGCGGAAAGACGAAAGCCCACCAGGCGATGCAGGGACTCGAGCGCGAAGATCTCGCGGCGGTCGCGCATGCGCTGAGCAAGACGGCAGCCCCGATCCGCGCCGAGGTCGCCGCCACGAAAGCTGCATGGCCGCTTGTCGTCAACGGGCTGCCGGCGGACCCGAGCACGATCCCGCGACCGCCGATCGAAGCTGCTGCCGCGAGCGCGGCGAGGCTGCGCACGCCGACGCTGCTCGAAGAACCCGCGGCCACCGCCATCGCCGGACCCGCAGCAGGGCTCGCCGCCGAGGTTCGCAACTTCATCGTCCTCGCGAACAGCGGCTGGCGGATGATCGGCGCGGCGATCGACCAGATCGAACACGGACCGCCGACCGCCGCGCGCTTCGCCCGAGCGAACGTCAACCTTTACATCACGACCGTCTACGACGCCCACTTCGGCCTCGCGCAGATCGGCAAGCAGCTTCTCGCCGCCTACAACAAGCTCGGCGGCCCTGCGGCGTTCGGCGCGTCGCTCACCCAGCAGGAAGTGGACGCGCTCGCGCAGACCTACTCCGAGCCGAGCGACCGGCTGCACCCCCACACGGGGGTTCGGGTCGGATCCTGACGAGTCGTGCCGATCGGCCGGTGCCGATCGAAGCCAATAGACTCTGACGTCCAGGGCGCGTAGCTCAGTGGGAGAGCGCTCGCTTCACACGCGAGAGGTCGCAGGTTCGAAACCCGCCGCGCCCATAAAGTGCCTGCAAATCGGCATTGACTCGGCGGACGGCCGAGAGCTTCGGCCAAAGGTCCGTTTGTCCAGCTCAGCCAATTCACGCGACGCTGGAATTCTCGGCGTGTTTTCGGGGCATGTGGAACAAAACCTCCACATCATCTGTATCTATGTGTAGGATTTGTCCCATGCCATCTGGTTCCCGGCCGAGTATCGAAGTGTTGCGCGGTCGCTTCGGCGAGCGGCCGTTCCGTGTGTCCGAAGCCCTGGAGGCCGGCGTGAGCCGTACGACGATCTACCGACTACGCGAGGCCGGCAGGCTCTCCGCGGTCGGCCGGGGCGTCATGCAGCTGCCTGATGCCGGTATGGGAATGCTGTCCGGGCTGGCGGTTGTCTCGGCTCGGGTTCCGAGCGGCACCATCTGCCTCAACTCGGCACTGGCCTTCTGGGATCTGACTGACGAGATCCCTCAGCAGGTCCACCTCGCCGTCCCCCGTGGTGCGCACCGTCCGCGCATCGACCAACCCGCGACCCGGGTGCACGTCTTCGACGCCGACACCTTCGAGCTCGAGCGCCAACTGGCCCGCACGGACGCCGACGAGCCCTTCTGGGTCTACTCGCCCGAGCGGTCGATCGTCGACGCGATGCGCATGTCTCGCTGGGTCGGCCGTGACGTTGCTCTGCACGCGCTCCGCCGCTATATGGCGCGGAAAGGCGCTAGCCCTGCACGCCTCGCTGAGCTGGCGAGAGAGCTTGGTGGCAGCGCCCGGCTACAGCCAGTGCTGGAGGCACTGCTCAGTTGACCGCCCAGACAGCCGTCGACCAGGCCGCCAGTAACGCGTTCAAGGCACTCCAGGCCAAGGCCCGTGCCGAGCACGGTGGCAACACGCAAGGGTTGCTCGTTGTCTACGCCGTCGAGTCGTTCCTGCGACGGCTAGCTCAATCCGACTTCGCCGACCGCATGGTCCTCAAGGGCGGCATGCTGATGGCGGCCAACAACATCCGACGCATGACCAAAGACGCCGACCTATATACGCACGATATATACGCACGGCGTGGCCAATGATCAGGAGACCATCCGAGACGCTGTCGCGCGTATTTCCACCCTCGCTCCAGATCCTCCCGACGGCGTCGAGTTCGACCTGGCGAGCATCAGGACCGAGGTCATGCGCGAAGACGACGACTACCAAGGCGTTCGCTGCAAGCTGGTTGCCACACTCGGCAATGCGAAGATCCCATTCGCTCTGGACTTCTCCTTCGGCGACCCAGGCCGTTGACCGTCCTACAACTCGAATCGGTCCTCGATCGCCCGTCTGTTCGACTCCAGGCTTACCCGCTCGCGCTGAACCTCGCCGAGAAGATCGTCACCGCGATGCAACGTCGCGAGACCAGCACCCGCGATCGCGACTTCGCCGACCTCTGGGTCACCAGCCGCCGCCATCGCCTCGACGCCACTGAGCTCCGCCGGCACATCCGGGGGGTCGCTGAACACCGCCGACAGGCCGTGATCCCGATGGCAGAAGCACTAGCCAACATGCCAGACCGCCAGCAACCCTATGCCGCAATGGTCCAGCGAATGGCGTACCTCTCATCTCCACCGGAACACTGGACCGAGCTCATCGCCAGCGTCATCGAGTTCGTCGACCCGCTTCTGGCCGACGACGGCGGCTGCCTGTCGTACTGGGATCAGGACACGCTGAGCTGGGTCTAGCTCAGCGTAGCCGCACCCGCCGCGCCCATTTTGCCGTCACGCTGCGTAGAAGATGGCGCCGATCACGGCGTAGAGGGCGAGCAGCTGGATGCCCTCGAACCATGTTGACTCGCCGTCGGATACCAGCGCCGTCGCGACCAACCCGGCCGCCAGAAGCGCCGCGATCTCATATGCGTTGAAGACCATCGCCATCGGTGATGGGCCGACCGCGAAGGAGAGCAGCACGAGTACGGGCGCGACGAACAGCCCGATCTGCGCTGCGGAGCCGATCGCGATGTTGACGGCGAGGTTCATTTTGTTCTTCGCCGCGGCGACCACGGCGACGTAGTGCTCGGCGGCGTTTCCGACGATCGCGACGACGAACGCGCCGACGAAGAACTGCGAGAGCCCGATGTCGTTGGAGGCGTGCTCGATCGAGCCGACGAGGATGTCGCTCATCAGCGCAACGAGCGCCCCGGCTACGGCGAGCGTTCCGATGGATCGGCGTATCGACCACAGGCTCGAGGAGTCCTCCAACTCGCCCTCTGGGTTGAACAGGTCGCGATGGGTCCTGAGCGAGAAGAACAGCCCGGCGGCGTAGGTCGCGACCAACACGACAGCGACCACCACCGAGACCTGCTCGACATCATGCGCGAACACGTGGCGCACTTCGGCTACGCGCGGGAGGCTCGCGTGGTGGGCGAGCTCGAGGACCGAGGGCAGCACGAGCGCGACCACCGTGAGCAGCAGCATCCCCGTCTGCGTCTGCGCCGCGGTGCGATCGAAGGTCTGTCGCGTGCGCTTCCAGCCGCCGGCCAGCATCGCGGCGCCCAGCACGAGCAGGGAGTTGCCGACGATCGATCCGACGAGCGATGCCTTGACGACCTCCTGCAGCCCGTTCGCAAGAGCGAAGATCGCGATGATCAGCTCCGGGGCGTTGCCGAACGTGACATTCACCAGCCCGCCGATACCCGGCCCCGAGCGCGCGGCGAGCTGCTCGGTCGCCTCGCTCATCATGGCGGCCGTCGGCACGACCCCGAGAGCCGAGGTGGCGAACACGAGCACCGGAGAGGCGCCGGCGATGTCAAGAGCCAGCGCAACGGGGATGAAAACGCTCAGGTAGTGAACAAGTCTCATGACGGGACGGGCGAGCCGCCCGCTGGGGTTCGGACGGCCTCAGATCCAGCTGCGACGCTTGAACACGACGTAGAGCATCGTGGACACGACGACCATCAAGACCAGCGCGTAGGCATAGCCGTAGTGCCAGTGGAGCTCGGGCATGTTGTGGAAGTTCATGCCATAGATCGTGCCGACCACGGAGGGGGCAAACAGAATCGCCGCCCAAGCGGAGATCTTCTTGACCTCCTCGTTCTGCCGATTGGATACCTCGTTGAGCGTCTTGGTCTCCAGCGTGAGGTTGACGCTGAGGATGTTCTGCAGCAGCTGACGAAAGCCGTCGGCCTGGTCCTGGACGCGCAGCGCGTGATCCTGGACGTCACGTAGATACCGACGCTCCTCCTCATCGACCTCCGCGTCGCTCATCAGCCGGTCGAGCATCCCCACCAGCGGCTTAACCGCGCGCTGGAACAGGATGACCTCACGAGTCAGGTCGTAGATTCGGCGCGACGCGTCGGCGCTTGGGTTGAAGACCTCGTCCTCGATCTCGTCAACGTCGTTCTCGACGCCCGTGACAACGGGGCCGTAGTCATCGACCACGCGATCCATGATGGCGTGCAGGATCGCGACACTGCCGCGCTGGAGGAGATCCGGGCGCGCCTCGAGCTTGCGACGGACATCGCCGAGATCGGGGGCCTCGCTGTGACGAACGGTGATCACGAACCGCGGACCGGCAAAGACGTGAACCTCGCCGAACTCGACCGTCTCAGTGCTGTCGATGTAGCGGGCCGGGCGCAGAACACAGAACAGCGTCTCCCCATAGCGCTCGAGCTTGGGACGCTGATGCGCGTTGACCGCGTCCTCGACGGCCAGCTCGTGCAGCGCGAACTCACGCGCGACCTCGGCGAACTCCTCCGCGCTCGGGCGATACAAGCCGATCCACGCGATCCCGCCATCAGCCCCACAGCTCGCGGCCATCTCCGCAAGATCCCGAAGCCCCACGACGCGCCGGCCGTCACGGTAAATGGCACGATCGACGATCACGGCGCGTACGCTACCGGCAAGCGGCGACGCGCCGATGCAGGTCAAGCGATCCCCGCCACACGGCCAAGTAGCATGGGGTGGGCGTAATGGTCAAGGAGTTCAAGACCTTCCTGCTCAGAGGCAACGTCGTCGACCTGGCCGTCGGCATCGTCATCGGCGCGGCGTTCGGGGCGGTGGTGAAAGCCCTGGTGGGCGATCTGCTCACGCCGATCGTGGCGGCGATCATCGGCAAGCCTGACTTCAGCGGGCTGTCCTTCACGATCCACAACAGCCGCTTCTTCTACGGCGACTTCATCAACCAGGTGATCAGCTTCGTCTCGATCGCCGCAGCGGTGTTCTTCTTCGTCGTCCAGCCCGTCAACGCGCTGATGGCTCGCCGCAAGACCGGAGTGGACGTGGAGTCCGAGACCCGGCCCTGCAGCGAGTGCCTAAGTGAGATTCCCCGCGCGGCGCGCAAGTGCGCCTTCTGCGCCTCGCCGCAGTCGGCCGCACCGGCGAGCTAGGCCAGCCGCACCGGCAGCGTCTTCAGCTGGTTGATGAACAGCGACTCGACCGCGGCAGGCCGCCCGTCGATCGCGATGTTGGGGTAGCGCTTGAGCGTCTCCTCGATCATCACCTTCAGCTCGAGGCGCGCGAGCGCGGTGCCGAGGCAGAAGTGGCGTCCGCCGGCGCCGAACGCCTGGTGCTCCTCCTTGCGACGCAGCTCGAACGTGTCGGGGTTCTCGAAGCGCGTCTCGTCGCGGTTGGAGGAGACGTACCACATGACCACCTTCTCGCCCTCTTTGATCTTCTGGCCGTGCAGTTCGGTGTCGCACGTGGCGGTGCGGCGAAAGTGGGCGAACGCGGGGAACATCCGCAGCGACTCCTCGACGGCGTTGGGGATCAGCGAGGGGTCGTCGAGCAGCAGCTGCATCTGGTCGCGGTCTTCCATCAGCGCGCGCATGCCGCTGCAGTAGGTGGCCTTGGTGGAGTCGTTGCCGGCCGCCATCAGCAGGAAGAAGCCCATCACGATCTCGTGTTCCTCCAGTTTCTGCCCGTCGACCTCGGCGTGGACGAGCACGCTCGTGAGGTCCTCCGTGGGGTTGGCCTGGCGGTCGGCGATCAGCGCCCTGCAGCGCTCGAAGATCTCGGGGAGGTCTTTCTCGATCGCGCCCTCGAAGCCGTCGGGGTTGAGGTCGGGGTCGGCGGCGCCGAGCGTCGAGTTCATCAGCCGAGCCCAGATCGCGTCGTCCTTCTCGTCGATGCCCATGAAGCTGCCGATCACGCGCGAGACGACGGGCTGTGCGACGTCGCTGACGAGGTCGCATGTGTCACGTCCCTCGAGGCCGTCGAGCACTTTCACCGCGATCGCCCTGATCGCGTCCTCGTGCGCTGCGATCCGCCGCGGGGTGAAGCCCGCCTGAAACAGCGCCTTGAGGCGGTCGTGCTTGGGCGGGTCCATGCCGATGAACATCGCCTGCGCGAGCTCGAGCGGGAAGCCGGCCGCGGCGACGAGCACGCCGCCGCGTTCTGAGGAGTACGTCTTGAAGTCGCGGCTCACCGTGTGGACGTCGTCGGCGGTCGTCACCGACCAGAAGCCCTCCTCCTCGGGGAACAGTTCGAAGCTCTCCGTCCAGTGGATCGGGCACTCGCTGCGCATCTGCTTGAAGACCTCGAGCGGCGGGCCGTCGTGCCACAGCTCTTCCTCGGTGAGTTCCACACTCTCGATGTCGCGCCCAACCGTCGCCATGCCCAACCTCCGTGATCGCCGCCTTTGAATGCTCCAGCGGATAGTACTGGCTGTCTGGCCAGTTTGGCCCGCTACGCGCATACTGGCAACAACCGCGGCCGGAGCGCGCGTAAGACTGTCGTCTGCGTGACGCGACCGCACCCTCAACCGAACGTGCCGGGCCGCGGGATCGTGGCCTCCTACGGCGTGAGGTTCTGGATGCTGGTGGTGCTCGTGGGCATCGGCTCGGGCCTCGGCGGCGCGGCGCTGATGGAGCTCCTCAAAGGCGTCCAGCACCTCGCGTGGTCCTACCACATAGGCGACTTCCTCGAAGGCGTGCAGGGCGCCTCCGCGACCAGGCGCGTGGTGGTGCTGGCGATCGGCGGCGTGGTCGCCGGCGGGGGCGGGCTTCTTCTCGCCGGCCGCGGCACGGCTGAGATCTCGGAGGCGATCTGGCTGCGCGACGCGCGCCTGCCGCTGCTCGCGAGCCTCGCGCGCGCGGTCCACTCGATCGTGATCGTCGGTCTCGGCGCGTCGCTCGGTCGGGAGGCCGCGCCGCAGCAGGCCGGCGCGGCGGTGGCGAGCGCGCTGAGCGACTGGGCGAAGCTGCCCGACTGGCAGCGCCGCCTGCTCGTGGCGTGCGGCGCGGGCGCGGGCATGGCGGCGGTCTACAACGTGCCGCTCGGCGGCGCGCTGTTCGCCCTCGAGGTGCTGCTGGGGACGCTCACGCTGCCGCTCGTGCTGCCCGCGCTCGCGACCTCGCTGATCGCGACCGCGGTCGCGTGGATCGCGCTGCCGACGCATCCCACGTACGCGATCCCGACCTACACGATCCATGCCTCGCAGGTGGTGTGGGCGCTGATCGTGGGGCCGATCGCGGGCCTCGCGGCGGTCGGCTACATCCGCCTGATCGCGCTCGCCCACGCGGTGCGCCCGTCGGGGTGGATGCGGCTCGCTGCGCCGATCGTGGTGTTCACCGCGCTCGGCGCGGTCGCGGTCGCCTACCCGCAGATCCTCGGCAACGGCAAGAACATCGTCCAGCTCGCGCTCGTCGCGCGCCTGAGCGTGGCGCTGCTGGCGGTGCTGCTCGTGCTCAAGCCGCTCGCCACAGCGGCGTGCCTCGGCAGCGGCGCGCCCGGCGGCCTCTTCACCCCCACGCTCGCGTTCGGCGTGCTGCTGGGGGGCCTGCTCGGCGAGGCGTGGTCGCAGATCTGGCCCGGCGCGCCGCTCGGCGGCTACGCGATCATCGGCGGCGCGGCGGTGCTCGGCGCGGCGATGCAGGGCCCGCTCGCGGCGGTGGTGCTGCTGCTCGAGCTCACCCACCACGGGGACTCGCTGATGGTCGCTGTGCTGCTCGCGGTGGTCGAGGCGACTGTGCTCGCGCGCGTGCTCGGCGCGCCGTCGATCTACTCCGCGCGCCTCACCGCGGGCGAGAAGGACATGGACGCCCCCAGCGACCTGCTCCCCGCGTCGATGCCGCAGGCGCCCCAGCAGGCCTGAGCCCGCTCGGCAGGCGCATTGCAGCGCTGCCTGTGCGGGTTCCTACGTGGTAACACTTGACAGATGCCCCGCGCGATGTGGACCGGAGCGATCAGCTTCGGCATGGTCACCGTACCCGTGAAGCTGTACAGCGCGATCGACCGCAAGACGGTGCGCTTCCACCAGCTTTGGGGCAAGACGGGCGTGCGCGTGGCGCAGAAGCGCGTCGACCCGACGACCGGCGAGGAGGTCCCGTACGCGGAGATCGTCAAGGGCTATGAGATCGCCCCCGACCGCTACGTGGTGATCGAGCCGGGCGAGCTGGAGACGCTGCAGCCGAAGAAGACGAAGACGATCGAGATCGAGGACTTCGTCGAGCTGTCGCAGATCGACCCCGTGTTCTACGACCACCCCTACTACCTCGCGCCCGGCCCCGGCGGCCTGAAGCCCTACCGCCTGCTGCTCGAGGCGATGCGCGAGACGGGCAAGGTGGCGATCGCGCGCGTGGTGATCCGCTCGAAGGAGCAGCTCGTGGCGATCCGCCCGATGGGCGACGCGCTGGGGATGGCGACGATGATCTTCGCCGACGAAATCCTGCCCGCGGACCGCGTGGACGAGATCGCGGATGCCAAGGACGTCAAGACGACCGAGCGCGAGCTGGACATCGCGAAGCAGCTCGTGGACTCGCTCGCGGGCGACTTCGAACCGGACAAGTACAGCGACACCTACCGCGCGGACGTGCTCGCGCTGATCGAGCGCAAGGCGCAGGGCAAGCAGATCGCGGTGCAGCCCACGCCCGAAGAGGTGGCCGCGCCGGCGCCCGACCTGATGAGCGCGCTGAAGGCGAGCCTCGACGCGGTGCGCGCACGCGAAGGCACGGGCGCGGGCAAGGGACGCAAAGCGGCGGGCAAGAAAGCACCGGCGAAAAAGCCGGCCGCCGCCGCGAAGAAACCCGCGGCGAAGAAACCGGCCGCCAAGCGGTAGGTGGACATCCGCCGCACCACACGGGTTCTCCTGGCGTCCGCGGCAATCGTGCTCGCCGCCACCTCGCTGGCCGACGCACACGCGGGCGGCGGCTGGTGGACACCGCCGCAGCACCTGACGTGGTACTGGCAGCTGCAGGGCGCCGCCCCCACCGACGTGCCGGTCGCGGCGTACGACATCGACGGGTTCGAAACCACCGCGGCCGAGGTGACGGCCCTGCACGAACAGGGCAAGCACGTGATCTGTTACATCGACGTCGGCACCGCGGAGAACTGGCGGCCCGACTACTCCGAGTTCCCGGCGTCGGTGCTCGGCCGCTCGAACGGCTGGCCTGGCGAGAAATGGCTCGACATCCGCAAGCTGAAGGTGCTCGAGCCGATCATGACGAAGCGCTTGGAGATGTGTGAGGAAAAGGGCTTCGACGCGCTGGAGCCGGACAACATCGAAGCGTACGCCAACAAGAGCGGCTTCCCGGTGACGGCGAAACAGCAGCTCACCTTCAACAGGTGGATCGCGAGCGAGGCTCACGCGCTGGGCATGGCGGTGCTGCAGAAGAACGACGGCGAACAGACCAATGAACTGAACCGCCGCTTCGACGGAGCGTTGAGCGAGCAGTGCAACCAGTACAGCGAATGCCAGGACTACAAGCCCTACCTCGCGGCTGGCAAGCCGGTGCTCAACGCGGAGTACAAGCTGTCGGTGAAGAGGTTCTGCGCGGCCGACGAAGCGGCCGGGATCATGGGCGCGCGCTTCAACCTCGCGCTGAACGGCGAACGCTACGAACCCTGCTGGTAGGAGCCGCTACGGCACCGAAGCGCACCCAGCGGAAGGCCAGCCTGAAGGACTACCGCGGCAAACGCGACTTCAGCGCCACACCCGAGCCCGAGCCCGGCGAGCGCCAGAGCGGCGACGGTCTGCCGCGGTTCGTGATCCACGAGCACCACGCGACGCGGCTGCACTGGGACCTGCGCCTGGAGCGCGACGGCGCGCTCGCGTCGTGGGCGATCCCCAAGGGGCTGCCGCGCGCGCCGAAGGAAAACCACCTCGCGGTGGCGGTGGAGGACCATCCGCTGGAGTACCTCGACTTCGAAGCGGAGATCCCCGCGGGGCAGTACGGCGCGGGGACGATCTCGATCTGGGACAGCGGCACGTACGAGACGCTCAAGTGGGAACCGCGCAAGGTGGAGGTGGCGCTGCACGGACAGCACGAGAGCGCCCGCTACGCGCTCTTCCCGATCGACAAGGACGAGCAGCCGAAGAACTGGATGATCCACCGCATGGACCCGCCCGCGGACCCCACCCGCGAGCCGATGCCGAGCAAGATCGCGCCGATGCTCGCGCGCTCCGGTGAGATCCCCCACGACGACGACCGCTGGGGTTACGAGATCAAGTGGGACGGGGTGCGCGCTCTCGCATACAGCCAACCGGGCGAGTTGCGGCTGGAAAGCCGCTCCCTAAAAGACATAACCGACAGCTACCCGGAGCTCTTCCGTCTGGGCGACGCGCTCGGTTCGCACAGCGTGGTCCTCGACGGCGAGATCGTGGCGTTCGACGAGGAGGGGCGTCCGAGCTTCGCGGCGCTGCAGGGGCGGATGCACACGCCCACGCGGGCGCAGGCACGCCGGCAGGCGAAGGACACGCCGGTGACGTACGTGATCTTCGACGTGCTGTGGATGGACGGGCACTCGCTGATGGGCCAGCCGTATGAGGCGCGGCGCGACCTGCTGGAGGCGATGGGGCTGAACGGCCCGCACTGGCAGACGCCGGAGCACACCGTCGGCGGAGGGGCTGCGCTGCTCGCGGCGAGCGCGGAGCAGGGTTTGGAGGGGGTTGTGGCCAAGCGCCTGGACTCCCCCTACCGCCCGGGGTCGCGCTCGGGCGAGTGGGTGAAGGTGAAGAGCTTCGAGCGCCAGGAGCTGGTGGTGGGCGGATGGATGCCGGGGAAGGGCAAGCGGAGGGAGACGGTCGGCGCGCTGCTGCTGGGCGTGCACGAGCCGGGCGGCGTGCTGCGCTACGCGGGGCGCGTTGGCAGCGGTTTCGACGAGCGCGAGCTGGAGCGCCTGTCCGCGCTGCTCGGGCCGCTCGCGCGCGAGGACTCGCCGTTCACCACGGGCGAGACGCCGCCGCGCGAGGCGGTGTTCTGCGAGCCGCGCCTGGTGGTGGAGGTGGAGTTCGCGCACTGGACCAAGGCGGGGAGCCTGCGTCACCCTGTGTACGTGGGGCTTCGCGACGACAAGGACGCGGGGGACGTGGTGCGCGAGGATCCGGCGCGCCCGACGGTCGAGGGGCGCGAGCTGAAGCTGACGAACCTCGACAAGGTGCTCTACCCGAAGACGGGGTTCACCAAGGGCGATTTGATCGATTTTTATCGGGAGATCGCACCGGTGCTACTCGCGCACCTGCAAGGCCGGGCGCTGACCGTGACCAGATGGCCCGATGGCGTGGAGGGCAAGTCGTTCTTCCAGAAGCACGCGCCCGCGCATCGACCGGAGTGGGTGCGCACGGCGACGATCGCGAGCCGCGAGAAGCCGATCGACTACACGCTCGCGGACGACCTGCCGACGCTCGTGTGGCTCGCGAACCTCGCGGCGCTCGAGCTGCACGTGCCGCTCGCGCTGGCGGACTCGATCGAGCGGCCGACCGCGCTCGTGTTCGACCTCGACCCGGGCCCGCCGGCGACCGCGATCGAGTGCTGCCGCGTGGCGCTGCAGCTGCACGGCATGTTCGAGGGGCTAGGGCTGCAGAGCTTCGTCAAGACGTCAGGCTCGAAGGGGCTGCAGGTGTACGTGCCGCTCAACCACCCCGACGTCACGTTCGAGCACACCAAGCCGTTCGCGAAGGCGGTGGCGGAGCTACTCGAGCAGGAGCAGCCCGACCTCGTGGTGTCGCGCATGACCAAGGCCAAGCGCGAGGGCAAGGTGCTGATCGACTGGAGCCAGAACGACCGCAGGAAGACCACCGTATGCGTGTATTCGCTGCGCGCGGGCGAACGGCCCACGGTCTCGACGCCGCTTGAGTGGGTCGAGGTGCGGGAGGCGCTGGAGGAGGGTGACCCGGCGCGGCTAGTGTTCGAGGCGGGGGATGTGCTGAGGCGGGTGGCCGAGCGGGGGGATCTGTTCGCGCCGGTGCTTTCTTTGGTGCAGGGGGTGCCGGGCTAACTACACGGTGGCTGGAGCACGCGGAGCAGGAAGCGATATGTGAGCATTCTCGACATCAACAAGCTGGTCAACATCCTTCAAGTGGCTCTCTCCTCCGCCCTCCATCGCAGAAGGCGCAGGGCGCTTGTCGAGCTGCTGTTCACGCCCGACGCGCTCGCGCTCGACGATCCCGACACAATGGCCGGTGCCTGGCGCTGATCGGTAGCGTCAGCGCCAAGCTCAAGCCTGGAGTCCAGCATGTCGAATATCTTGGCGTGCCGACCGCTCTAGCGACTGCTGTACCCAAAGCCATTGACGGCCGTGAGGTGATCGTCGCAATAGTCGGTGGCACGATGCTCACACTCGCGCTCACACGGCCGCAGCTGAGATGGATGTCGAGCATTCCCCGGGGCAACAAGTCGTCACGGCTTTGGGCAGAACGCGCCCTTACCGGCTTCTCATTTGTCATGCTCGGCTACGCGGGGGCAGCAGTTTGGGTCGTTCTCCATCGGCAGCTCGACCCTCAAACGAGTGCCCTGCTGAGAGGCGCTGCCTACTTCCTCCTCGCATACGCCGGGCTGGTGCATTTTGAGCCTTTCGTCAACGAGTGGCGCCTGCGTACCGGTTTGGGGGCATTCGTTCTATATGCGACGTTCATGCTCTGGGCTATGTTGCTCGGTACCGTCATCGCGGAATATTCGCTGACCTCAACGGTCCGCCTCGCTACGAGCCCGCTGACACTCAAGCTGACTGCGGCGTTGGGCATGGCGTGGCTGTTCTGCAGAGCTTCAGCAAAGCTCGGGGCCGCAATTGACCGGCGGCTGGACACCAGCGCCGACGCGCTTGCTCGACGTATCAGACCGAAGCGCGTCGATGGACGGGGGCCTAGCGCAGAGCCGCCGGTCCCTACTCGTACTCCGGCTCGCTCCACCAGGGCATGATCTCGGGGAGACCCTCGCTGACGCGGTCGGGGAAGCTCGCGGGCCGCTTCTCGAGGAACGCGGTGATCCCCTCGACGGCATCCGCTGACTGACCGCGGGAGAACATGCCGCGCGAGTCGGCGCGGTGCGCGAGCATTGGGTGCTCCGCGCCGAGCATCCGCCACATCAGCTGACGCGCGAGCGCCACCGACACCGGCGCTGTGTTCTCCACGATCTCCCGTGCGAGCGCGTGCGCCGCGTCGAGCAACTCCCCAGCGGGGTGAACGCTGCGCAGCAGTCCCGCCTCAAGTCCCTCCTGTGCGGTGAACACACGTCCGGTGGAGACCCACTCCATCGCGCGGCTGATGCCCACCACGCGCGGCAGGAACCAGCTGGAGCACGCCTCGGGGATGATCCCCCGGCGCGCGAACACGAAGCCCATGCGCGCGTCCTCCGACGCGAGGCGCACGTCCATCGGCAGCGTCATCGTCGCCCCCACGCCCACCGCCGGTCCGTTGATCGCGGCGATCACCGGCTTGGTGGACTGGAAGACCCGCAGCGTGAACTGGCCACCGTTGTCCCGCGGCGCCGCGGCGCCGCCGCTGTCGCGCGTCTTGTAGTCGAACGTCTCGCCGCCGCCCGCCAGGTCCGCGCCCGCGCAGAAGCCGCGGCCTGCGCCCGTCACGATCACCACCCGCACCTGGTCGTCCACGTCGGCGCGGTCGAACGCCGCCATCAGTTCCGCGCCCATCTGCCCCGTCCATGCGTTCAGGCGCTCAGGACGGTTGAGCGTGATCGTGAGCACGCTGTCCGCGACATCGGTCGAGATCTGGGGGGTGTCGGATGCGATCTGTTCGAAGGCCATGCACTGGAGCATATTGCGATGGGAACCGGCGCAACCTTTGCCGCGCGGGCGCGTCATACCTAGCATGACCTCCGACGATGACTTGATGAAGAGGGTCACCGCTGGCGACGGCGAGGCGTTTGCCAAGCTGGTGAAGCCGCACCGGGCAGAGCTGCTGCGCTTCGCGGTCAGGATGCTCGGTAGCGACGAACAGGCTGGCGAGGAAGTCGTGCAGGAGTCGATGCTGAACGCCTACCGCGCCCTGGAGCAGGGGGCCCGCCCGGAGAGCGTGCGTCCCTGGCTATTCGCGATTGTGCGCAACTGTGCGCTCAATACCCAGCGGCGGTCCCAGCCGACCTACGCGCTAGCCGACGAGGACCGCCACGTGGACGTGACTCAGCGGACGCCGAACGAGGCGGCCGAGCAGGGCGAGTGGATCGACTGGCTGATGGGCGCCATCGCCGAGCTGCCGTCACGCCAGCGCCAGGCGCTGGTAGGGCGCGAGCTCGAGGGCCGCAGTCACGCCGAACTGGCTGTGAGTCTTGGAACCTCCGTGCTGGCGGTCAAGACACTCCTGCATCGTGCCCGAGGGAGACTGCGCACGCTGCGCGCGGAGTCGATGCTGTCGGTGCCGCTGCTGGTCAAGGGTCGCGCAGCGGGCCTCAAGACCGGACTCGGTGTTCTCGGCCAGGCGTTCGCTGCCGCGTCGGCAACTACCGCGATCGTCCTGGCCGTGCACGCTGGAGGCGTCGGCTCGGTTAGCGCCGCGGGCCTTCCCGCCAGAGGCGCACATACTTCCACGATGCCGCACCGTCTCTCGTCGGCCGCGTCGCGCCGGCACCCGACACAGCGACAGATCGAGCATGAAGGGCAGCGGGCGATCATGCGGTGCAACCACGGCCGTTCAGTACGGGGCACCTCGCCGGCAGGCCTCAGGTACGCGATCGGTCACCTGTCGGCAGACGAGCTCGAGTACACCACATGCGGCCAGGTGTTG
Organism: uncultured Solirubrobacteraceae bacterium; assembly: GCA_964588985.1. Taxonomy (GTDB): domain Bacteria; phylum Actinomycetota; class Thermoleophilia; order Solirubrobacterales; family Solirubrobacteraceae; genus Palsa-744. Next base: position 103,986 of record CAZPQW010000001.1, on the reverse strand, counting down.
AGAACCGCAGCTCGCAACACAGCCCTCGCCGGGACCCGTCGTCCTTGCTCCCGTCGATCTAGCAAAAGGCACAGCGAGCATCGAGCGCGGCGTGGCCGCTCCAACGGCGGCTCGCGGGCCGGCAGTCAAGCGCGCCTCAGAGCTGGCTAGCTCATGCCACCCAACTGCCGCTCATACGGCCCGCGCCCGGTGAGACAAGCCGCCCCGCAGCGCGCCGCCAGGTGGAGCGCCTCGCCCAGCGCGAGTCCCACACCAAGCCCGTAGGCGAGCCCCGCCGCGAACGAGTCGCCGCAGCCGTAGGAGTCTCCCGCCTCGCCCGGTAGCTCCGCCGCCTCCCACCTGCCGCTCGCGCCCAAACGCTCCCGGTAGCTCCCACCCCGCGCGCCTTCGGTTGATACAACGACCGCCGCCTCGCCCTGAGCACGCTCAGCCTCGCGCGCCTCGATCGCGTCGTGACCGCTCATCACCAGGGCATCCAGCTCCACGCCGTGACCGAGCGCACTGCGCGCACGAGGGCTCGCGACGAGCACCCGTGTCGCCGCGCGCGCCCTGCGCAGCGCGCCCACGTCACCCGCGGTGAAGTACACCGCGTCCAGATCAGCCAGCCCCTCCCACTGCTCGTCGCCCGCGTCGCCCGGCGGATCCAGGCGCGGGCCGAACGTCGTGATCGTGCGCTCGCCCGCGTCGTCCACCAGCGTCACCGCGCGGCGTGTCGGCGTGGACACGAACGAAGCGCGAACCTCGACCCCGAGCTCGCTCAGACGCTCCACCGAGCGGTGGCCGTGCTCGTCGTCGCCGAGCACCGTGAACAGCGTCGCCCCGCCCGCGAGGCGCGCGAGCTGCACCGCCGCCACCGCTCCCCCTCCCGCGGGCTCCTCGAACGGCTCTCCCGCGTGGACCACCTCGCCCGCCACGGGCACGTGATCCACGTGTGCGAATTGCACCCACTCGACGTGGCCCACAACCGCCACCCTCGTCCCGCTCGCGTGCACGCGCGGCAGTCTCACACACACCCCAGCGCGTAGTATCAGCGCTCGCCATGACCGCTCTGCTGCTCGTCGACGAACCCGCCCCGCACGTTCGTCAGCTGACGCTCAACCGGCCCGAGCAGCTCAACACGATGAACGCCGAGCTGTGCGAGGAGCTGCACGGCCAGCTGCGCGCGATCGCGGCCGACCGCTCGTGCCGCGCCGTGATCCTCACCGGCGCCGGCCGCGGCTTCTGCGCGGGCCTCGACCTCCACGGCTACGGCGCCGCACCGGGGAACGACGGCAACGACGAATCGCGCGACCGCCTCGGCAACCAGCAGCACATGTCCACGCTGATCCTCGAGCTGCGCGCACTGCCGCAGCCGGTGATCGCCGCCGTCAACGGCCCCGCCGCGGGGTTCGGCCTCGCGCTGAGCCTCGGCAGCGACATCCGCTACGCGAGCACCGCCGCGGTGTTCCGCGCGGCGTTCATCAACATAGGCGTGTCGAACTGCGACATGGGCACCAGCTGGCTGCTGCCGCGCCTGATCGGCGCGTCGCGCTCGCACGAGCTGATGCTCACCGGCCGCAGGGTCGACGCCGAGGAGGCGCTGCGGATCGGGCTCGTCGCCGACGTCGTCGAGGGCGATCGTTTGCTCGAGCGAGCGCTCGAGAGCGCGCAGCAGATCGCGTCGCTCGCGCCGTGGGGCGTGCGGCTGACCAAGCGCGGGATCTGGACGGCGCTGGAGATCCCCTCCGAGCAGGCCGCGGTCGAGTACGAGGACCGCCAGCAGATCATGAGCACCTTCGGCCAGGCCGTACCCGAGGCGATCGGCGCGTTCCTCGAGAAGCGTCCCGCGGAGTTCGCCGACTAGCGATGAGCGACCTCTTCGACGTATCCGGCAAGACCGCGCTCGTCACCGGCGGATCGCGCGGCATCGGCCTGATGATCGCCCGCGGCCTCGTGCAGGCGGGCGCGCGCGTGATCATCTCCTCGCGCAAGCGCGAAGACGTCGAGGCGGCCGCGCGACTGCTGAGCGAGCACGGCGAGTGCGAGGCGATCGTCGGCGACGTCTCGAAACCCGAGGGCGCCGCGGCGCTCGCCGCAGAGACCCACTCGCGCTTTCAGGCGCTCGACATCCTCGTCAACAACGCCGGCGTCGTCTGGGGAGCGCCGATCGAGGACTTCCCCGCGACCGGCTGGGACAAGGTCATGCACACCAACGTCGAGGGCGTCTTCCACCTCACCGTCGCGCTGCTGCCCGCGCTGCGCGCCGCGGCCGAAGCCGACGACCCCGCGCGCGTGATCAACATCGGCTCGATCGACGGCCTGCGCACGCCTGCCGTGGAGAACTTCAGTTACAGCGCGTCGAAGGCCGCCGTCCACATGCTCACCCGCCACCTCGCCAAGCGCCTCGCCTCCGAGCACATCACCGTCAACGCGATAGCTCCGGGGCCATTCGAGAGCAAGATGATGGCCTTCATCCTCGACAACCCCGAGACGCGTGAGGCGGTCGAGCAGTCCGTGCCGCTCGGACGCATCGGGCGCGCCGACGACGTCGCGGGGCTCGTGCAGTTCCTCGCCTCGCGCGCCGGCGCCTACCTCACCGGCACGGTGATCCCGCTCGACGGCGGCATCACCGGCTGCGACTAGACCTCGCTCGGCCGGTACGGCCCAGGCTTGGGACGTGACCTGCCGCCGGGGAAGGCCAGTCGCAGGATCGTGCGGTGGACGGTGCCGAGCTGCTTGTGCAGCGGACCCGTGTTGTAGGGGAGGCCGTAGCGGCGGCAGATGTCGCGCACCCTCGGCGCGATCTCCGCGTAGCGGCTGGAGGGCATGTCGGGGAACAGGTGGTGCTCGACCTGGAAGCTGAGGTTGCCCGCGAGCAGGTGGAAGACCGGGCCGCCGTCGATGTTCGCCGAGCCGAGCAGCTGACGCACGTAGAAGCCGCCGCGGGTCTCGTCCGCGACCTCCTCCTCGCTGAACGTGTAGGTCTGGTCGGGGAAGTGGCCGCAGAAGATGATCGAGTAGGCCCACATGTTGCGCACGATGTTGGCGGTGAAGTTTGCCGTCATGGTCGACTTGAACGAGCTCCGCCCCGACGCCACCGACCCGCGACTGGTCGCGAGCGCCGCCAGCGCCGAGAGCGCGGGAAACGCGGCGTAGTCCTTGACGATCTGATCGCGCGCCTTGACGCCGATCGCCTTCAGCTCTTCGAGCACCTGCTCCTTCGACTTCTCGCCCGAGTGGATCGCGCCGCGGTTGAGGTCGTGCATCGCCACGCCCCACTCGAAGAAGCCCATCAGCAGCAGGTTGTAGAAGGGCTGGAGCAGGTAAACCGGGTGCCACTTCTGATGCGGGTCGATGCGCATGATCTCGTAGCCGAGGTCGCGATCCTTGCCGCGGATATTGGTGAACGTGTGGTGCTCGTAGTTGTGCGAGTGCCGCCACGCGTCCGCCGGCGAGGCCGTGTCCCAGTCCCAGTTCTGGGAGTTGATGTCCGGGTCGTTCATCCAGTCCCACTGGCCGTGCATCACGTTGTGGCCGATCTCCATGTTCTCGAGGATCTTCGCCAGCGACAGCGCAGTCGTGCCCGCCAGCCAAAGCGGCCGCTTGCGCGAGCCCATCAGCAGCAAGCGCGAGGCCAGCACGAGATGGCGGTGGAGCTTGATCGTGGAGCGGATGTAGCGCGCGTCGCGATCGCCGAGGTCCGCGTAGACCTCGTCGTGGATCGCGTCGAACTCGCGGCCGAGCTGCTCCAGCTGCTCGGTCGTCAGGTTCGCGAGCGGGTTCTCAGGCTCATCGGCGGTGCGCTCCGTCACAGGGCGCTCGGCTGTTGTGGCTGACATGTCTCAGATCCTTCGCTCGTGGATGGTCAGAGGTGCTCGGAGGCCGGTCATAGGTCGATCTCGATCGCGCCTTCGGGCGCGTTGACGCAGGTGCGCAGCAGTTCTCCAGGCGAGCCGTGCACGCGGCCGGTGCGCAGGTCGCGAACCTGCCCAGTGCGCAGACGCCCCACGCAGCTGTGGCAGATGCCCATGCGACAGCCGAACGGAAGCTCAGCCCCCGCGTTCTCGCCCGCCACGAGGATCGGCTGCTCGCCGTCGCTCGCCGCGTCCACGCCGCTCTTGCAGAAGCGAATCGCCCCGCCCGCGCCGCGCTCGCCGTCGCCGACCGCCAAGTGCGGCTGAAAGTGCTCCACGTGCAGACGCGCGGGATCGCCGTCGAGCTGCCAGTGCTCGCTCATCGCGTCCAACAGCCCGCCCGGGCCACACAGGAACGTCTCGCGCTCGCGCCAGTCGGGACACAGCTCCTGCAGGCGCTCCGCGCTCAGGCGACCCTGTTGTCCGCTGAGCTGCTCGTGGAGCGTGTAGCCGGGCGCGCGCTCGCTCAGATCGCGCAGCTCGCCGCCGAAGATCACCCGCTCGGCGTCGCGCTCGCAGTGCACGTGCACCACGTCGCGCAGCCCGCCCGCGCGGTCGAGGCTGCGGAGCATGCTCATGATCGGCGTGATCCCGCTGCCCGCACTCACGAACAGCAGCCGCTCGGGCAGCGGATCGGGGAGCACAAAGCTCCCTTCCACGCCGCCGAGACGGACAACCGTGCCGGGGCGCACGTCCCCGCAGAGGAACGGCGTCACCTTCCCGCCCTCGACCAGCTTGGGGGTGATGGCGATGCAGCCGTCGGGGCGCGCGGGGTCGGAGGTGAGCGAGTACGCGCGCCAGTGATGGATGCCATCGACCGCGATGCCCAGCCGCACGTACTGACCGGGCCGATGGCCCAGCCACTCCCACCCTGGCTTGATCAGCACCGTCACCGCCTCCGCGGTCTCGCGCTCGACGCGTTCGATGCGCCCGCGCAGCTCGCGCGTCGACCACAGCGGGTTGATCAGCTCGAGGTAGTCGTCCGGCAGCAGCGGCGAGGTGAACGAGCGGATCAGCCCCAGCGCCCTACGGCGCCCGGCGGAGACCTGGGGCACGGCGCCGCGTTCAGCCACGGGCGCCACCAGGGCCGCTGCTCTCGCTCGATGGATGAAGGATGAAAGTCATGACGCGAGTTAATGTTACCTCAAATGAGGGTACATCAAACGTGGTATCCTCCAACTGTGACGACAAACACAGAGACCGCCCCCAAAACACCGGCGACCAAGAAGCAGAACGGCTCGACCCCCGGTAACAACCTAACCGTCGAGCAGCTCGCCGCCGAGGTCGGCATGTCGGTTCGCAACATCCGCAACCACCACACACGGGGACTACTACCCGCTCCGGAGGTTCGTGCACGCATCGGCTACTACAACGCCGACCACGTCGCACGGCTCAAGCTGATCCTCGACCTACAGGCCGACGGCTTCAACCTTGCCGCGATCGAGCGACTGCTCAGCGGCTCCGATGGCCTCGCCGGTCGCCTGCTCGGCCTGCGCGCCGCGGTAACCGCACCGTATGAGCCCGAGACGCCCGAGTTCATCACCGCGGAGGAACTGGAGAAGCGCTTCGGCCCCGTCGCCCACAAGGACACCGAGCGAGTGATCAAGCTCAAACTGCTCGTGCCGCTCGGGGACGACCGCTTCGAAGTCCCAAGCCCCGCACTGCTGAGCGCCGCCGAAGAGGTCACCGCCCTCGGCATCCCGCTGCGCGCCGCGCTGTCGCTTGTGGAGCGCATGAGCCGCGACTGCGAGTCGATCTCGCGCGCGTTCACCAAGCTGTTCATCCGCGAGCTGTGGGAGCCCTTCGAGGCCGCCGGCCGTCCGGACGAGCGCTGGGACGAGCTCACCGACGCGGTCAACTCGCTGCGACCGATGGCCTCGGAGGCGCTGCTCGCGCTGTTCAAGCAGCGGATGACCACCCAGCTGGAGGACGCGTTCGGGAAGGTGCTGGAGCACCAAGCCAAGCGCAAGTAGCATCGGCGTATGCGCCGAGCGAACATCTTCAGCGACGAGTGCGAGTTTGACGAGAGCGACCCGGCAGGATATCGCGCCGCGATGGCGCGGGTCGGCAAGGCCGTCGGCGGCCAAGCGCTCGCGGTCAAGGTCTTCGAGTTGCCTCGGGGCGAGGCTTTGTGCCCGTATCACTACGAGTACGAGGAGGAGTGGCTCGTGGTGCTCGACGGCAGCGTCGTCGTCCGCATCCCATCTGGCGAGGAGACGCTCGAACGCGGCGAGATCGTCTGCTTCCCACCCGGCCCCGACGGCGCCCACAGGGTCTCCAACAAGTCCGAGTCGAGCGCGCGGATCATGATGTTCTCCAGCGCACGCGAGCCTTCCGTCGCGGTGTATCCGGACAGCGACAAGATCGGCGTCTGGCCCGGCAACCCCGACGACAACGTGATGCTGCGCCGCGCGGATGGCGCGGTCGACTACTGGGACGGCGAGGTCTGAGGGCCTGAGCCCTACGCCTCCAGCCGCGCCCCCTCCCGACTGGCCTGCAGCCGCATCCCCGACAGCCGCCCCGGATCTCCCTCGCCCGGCTCCTCCACCACTCCCCGCCGCGGCTTCGCGCGCAGCTCCCCCATCTCCAGCTCTCGGTCGCAGGTCTCACAGCGCACCTCCACGCTGACCTCCTGCCCACAGTCGTGGTGCACCACCCGCACAGGCCCCCGCTTGCCCGGCCACGTCCAGCGGTCTCCCCACTGCATCAGCGCCAGCAGCGCTGGAATCAGGTCGGCGCCCTTCTCCGTCAGCCGGTACTCATGGCGCTCAGGGCGCTGCTGGTAGACGTGCGTCTCGAGGACCCCCGCCGCCACGAGCGCCCCAAGGCGGTCGGCGAGCACGTTCGCGGAGATGCCGAGGTCGTCCTGGATCTCGCCGAAGCGGCGAACGCCGTAGGCGACGTCGCGCAGGATCAGCGGCGCCCACCACTCGCCGACCACGTCGAGCGTCCGCGCGATCGAGCACGGCTGGTTGGCGAGGGACGTTCGCTTCATGCGCGCAGTGTATCGCTTGCATAAGAGGAGTTACTCCGCTATGGTCGCCGCGACAGCTCGCTCTTATAAAGAAAGTGACTCACAGGAGGCTCATCGCATGCCGATGCTCGACGCATACATCCCCGCAGGAGCGCTCACACCCGAGGCCGAGGAGCGGCTGCTCGCCGACCTCACCGACATCCTCATCACCCACGAGGGCGCCGATCCGACCAACCCGCAGGTGCGCTCGATCGCGTGGCTGTTCGTTCACCGCCCGCAGGACGTGTACGTCGCCGGCTCACGCGCCGAGACGCCCCGCTACCGCTTCGTCGCGTCCGTGCCCGAGGGGCAGTACGACCCCGAGCGCCGCCAGGGGATGGTCGCGAGCATCACCGAGGCGGTGCTCGACGCGGAGCAGGGCGCCCACGACCGCGACCCTTCGCGCGTGTGGGTCTTTACGCCCGAGATCCCAGACGGCACGTGGGGCGCGCTCGGCCGCGTCGTCACACTCGCGGACATCGCCACGTTCGCCACCGGCGACGCCGAGCGCGGCCGCGCCTACGCCGAGCAGCGCCTCGCGGAGCGCCGCGCGGCACCCGTTCCCGCCTGAATCCGCGGAACGCGTCAAGCTGGCTGGGGTGAAGTCAAGCCTCGGCGAGATGAGACGGGTTCTGCGCGGGAGCGACTTCCGCTCGCTGTGGCTTGCGCAGTCCACGAGCGCGATCGGCGACTTCATCGTGCTGGTCGCGCTCGCGCTTTACGTCGTGCAGCTCACCGGCAGCGCCACCGACCTCGGGCTGGTGCTGGGCGCGCACGCGCTCTCACTCGTCGCGTTCCTGCTGATCGGCGGCGTGTGGGCCGACCGCTTGCCGCGCCACCGGGTGATGATCGCCACCGACCTCATCCGCTTCGCGCTCCACGCGCTGCTCGCGGTGCTGATCTTCGTCGGCTCCGTCCGGATCTGGCAGCTGGTCGCGATCGAGATCGTGTTCGGCGCAGCGGAGGCGTTCTTCCGGCCCGCCGCCGAGGGTCTCTTGCCGCAAACCGTCGCGGAGGAGGACATCCAGCAGGCGACCGCAATCACGGGCATGTCGAACAACTTCGCCGAATTCGCCGGCCCCACGCTCGCCACCGCGCTCGTGCTCGGCGCGGGCGCCGGCTGGGCGTTCGCGCTCGACAGCGCCACGTTCCTGCTCAGCGCCGCCTTCCTCACACGCGTGCGCCCACGAGCGCGCGCGGTTCGGCAATCACAGCTCACAGGGACGACGACCTCCGCCGCGCAGGCGCCAGCTCCGCGCAAGAGCGTGTGGGCGGAGGTGCGCGCGGGCGCTCGCGAGGTGCGCGCGCGGGCGTGGGTGTGGGCGACGCTCGCGTCGTTCAGCGTCGCGCTGTGCTGCGGCCTCGCGCCGTGGTTCGTGCTCGGCCCCGCGATCGCGCTCCAGCAGTACGGCCACCTGTCGGTATACGGGGTGGTCGAGGCGTCGATCGGCTTCGGCACGATCATCGGCTCGATCGTCGGAATCGGCTGGCGCCCGCGACACCCGATGCGCCTCGCGATGCTCGCGATGCTCGTGTGGCCGCTCGACGCGGTCCTCTACGCAACCGGAGTCACCCTCGTGCTCGTGCTCCCCGCGGCGGTGCTCGCGGGCATGGGCATCGCGCTGTTCAACGTGTGGTGGATGACCGCGCTCGCCGAACGGATCCCGCCCGGCTCGCTCTCGCGCGTCAGCTCCTACGACTGGATGGTCTCCTACGCGCTGCTGCCATTCGGCTATATCGCCGCTGGACCGCTCGCCGAAGCACTCGGCACCGTCAACGTGCTGATCGGCGGCTCGGTGCTCGCGTTCGTCGCGTTCGTCCTCGGGCTACTGCCGCGCGAGACCCGCATGCTCGAGCGCCTCGATCTAGCCGAGACCCCCGCGGGCGCGTAAGCTGCGCGTTACATGGACTTCCTGATCGCCAAGGACGACCTGCACAACTGCCGCGTCGTGGAGAGCGAGCCGGCCGAGCTGGAGGAGGGCCAGGCGAAGCTCGCCGTGTCGAGCTTCGGCCTGAGCGCGAACAACATCACCTACGCGATGTTCGGCGAGGCGATGTCCTACTGGGGCTTCTTCCCCGCCGAGGAGGGCTGGGGTCACATGCCGGTGTGGGGGTTCGCCGACGTCAGCGCCAGCCGCGTTCCCGAGCTGGAGGTGGGCACGCGCGTCTACGGCTACCTGCCGCCGTCGAGCGAGCTCGTCGTCACGCCCGCGCGCGTGGGCGCGCACGGGTTCACCGACGCCGCCGCGCATCGCGCGAAGCTCCCGCCCGCGTACAACGGCTACGTGCGCGTCGACGCCGACCCGGTCTACTCAGCGGACACCGAGGACCTGCAGATGCTGCTGCGACCGCTGTTCTTCACCTCCTATCTGATCGACGACTTCCTCGCCGACGGCGACATGTTCGGCGCCGAGGTCGCGGTCCTCTCCAGCGCGTCGAGCAAGACCTCCAGCGCGCTCGCGTTCCTGCTCTCGCGCCGCGAGGGCATCGACGTCGTCGGGCTCACCTCCGCGCGCTCCGCCCCGTTCACGCGCGATCTCGGGGTGTACGACCACGTGCTCGCCTACGACGAGCTAGACGCGCTCCCGCAGGGACGCGCGGTGTACGTCGACATGGCCGGCGACGCCGAGGTGCGCTCCGCCGTCCACGAGCACTACCGCGAGGACCTCGCCCACTCCGCCGTCGTCGGCGCCACCCACCACGACCGCATGGGGGCGGTGCCGGACACACTGCCCGGCCCACGCCCCACGTTCTTCTTCGCGCCCGACCGCGTCAGCAAGCGCACCGCCGACTGGGGCCGCGAGGGCTTCGAGCAGCGGCTCGCCGACGCGTGGCGCCCGTACGCCGAATGGTGCTCCGGCTGGCTCGAGGTGATCCACGCCGAGGGCGGCGAGGCGCTACAGAGCGCCTATCTCGACCTCCTCGACGGGCGCATCGACCCCGCCAAGGCGCACGTCCTCAAGCCGTAGGACGCACGCCCCGCCGGCGCTCAGTCGGCGATCTTCAGCACCAGCTTGCCGGTGTTCTCGCCCCGGAACAGCCGCAGCAGCGTGTCGGGGAAGCTCTCGAGGCCCTCCGCGACGTCCTCGCGCGAGATCAGCTTGCCGCTCGCCAGCCAGCCGGCCATCTCCGTCACGGCCTCCATGTAGCGGTCGAGGTAGTCCCCCATGGTGAAGCCGGTCATGCTCGCGTGGTTGACCAGCAGCGCGAGGTAGTTCGACGGGCCCTTCATCGCGTCCGTCGCGTTGTACTGGGAGATCGCGCCGCAGATCACCACGCGCGCACGCCTCGCCAGGTGCGCGAGCGCGGCGTCGAGGATCTCGCCGCCGACGTTGTCGTAGAACACATCGATCCCGTTCGGGCAGTGCTCGCCGAGCGCGGCGCTCACGTCCTGCGCCTTGTAGTCGATGGCCGCATCGAAGCCGAGGTCCTCCACGAGGCCGCGGCACTTCTCCGGTCCGCCCGCGATCCCCACCACGCGGCAGTCCTTCAGCTTCGCGATCTGGCCCACCAGGCCGCCGACCGCGCCCGCCGCTCCGGACACCACCACCGTGTTGCCCGCCTCGGGACGGCCGATGTCGAGCAGGCCGAAGTACGCCGTCACCCCGGGCATGCCGAGCGTCCCCAGGTACACCGGCAGCGGCGCGAGCGAAGTGTCGAGCTTGAACACCGTCTTGCCGTGCGCCACCGCGTACTCCTGGACCCCGAGCAGACCGCCCACGTGATCGCCGACCGCGATGTCGGGGTCGTTCGACGCGATCGCCTCGCCCGCCGCGAACGCGCGCATCACGTCGCCGATCCCCACGGGCGCGATGTAGGAGCGGCTCTCGTTCATCCAGCCGCGCATCGCCGGGTCGAGTGAGACGTACTGGATCTTCACGAGCACCTCGCCGTCGCCAGGCTGGGAGATCGGCGCCTCGGCGTAGTGCCAGTCGCTCGGCTTGGGCAGGCCGACGGGACGCGCTGCGAGCTGAAACTGATGGTTCACGGCATCCACGGTGTTTGCCTTTCGTGATCCGGCGGATAAGTTCTCGCGAGAGTATTGCGCCGTCACGCCCTCGGCGAACACCACACTTGATAAAAGGAGACGTACCCATGCCAGACATCGACTTCCCCGCCGGCGACGGCACCACGCCCGGCTACCTCGCCGTTCCCGCCGGCGAGCGTGGTCCCGCGACGATCGTGCTGCAGGAGTGGTGGGGCCTCGACGAGCACATCCGCTCGATCTGCGACCGCCTCGCCGCCGAGGGCTTCTACGCGCTCGCGCCCGACCTCTACCGCGGCGAGACCACCGCGCAGCCGAGCGAGGCCCAGCAGAAGATGATGGCGCTGTCGATGGACCAGGTCGAGAAGGACATGTGCGGCGCGGCGGAGTATCTGCGCTCGCAGCCCGGAGTAGAGGGCCCCGGCGTCGGCTCGCTCGGCTTCTGTCTCGGCGGAGGCCTCTCGATCTGGGCGGCCGCCACGTGCCCCAACATCTCCGCCGCCGTGACCTACTACTACGTGATGCCTCACGGCAAGCCCGACTTCACGAAGATCGAAGGGCCCGTGCTCGGCCACTTCGGCACCGCCGACGAATTCATCCCGCTCGAGCACGCGCAGCAGCTCGAGTCCGAGCTGCGCGACGCGGGCGTGGAGACGACGTTCCACTACTACGACGGCGCGGGGCATGCGTTCTTCAACGACACCAACCGCCTCGGCACCTACGACGAGGCGCTCGCGCAGCTCTCGTGGGGACGCACGGTCGACTTCCTGCGCTCGGCGCTCGCCAGTTGAACCTCACGTCCCTGCTAGCCATCGCCGCCGGCGCCGCACCGTGGTCGCCGGCGGCGGCGCCGCTCGCACCGTGCCCAGCGGTCGGCCCACCGAAGGTCGTGTTCCCGAGCGACACCCCCAGTCACGCGACCGGTCCGGGGGCGATCGTGTGGGACGCCGCGCCGGGCTGCCCCGGCCGCGAGGGCGCACGCCTCGCCGCAATTGGCGCAGGCGACGCTCCGGGCACGTCGACCATGCCCCGCGAAGCAGTCGGGCAGCCGATCACATTGCGCGGTCCGCTCAAGGTCGCCACAGCTCCACACGGGCAGATCGCGATCGCCGGAGCCTCGCCGGCCGGCCAGCAACACGGGCTGCTGATCCAGGGACGCGCCGGTGGAGCTTTCTCCTCGCTGTCGAGCTTCGAAGGATCCCCGGCGCCGCTCGCGCTCACGACCGCCTACCTTGGCGACGTCGGGGTCGCCTTCACTCCGGCAACGGGTCGTGGTGTGAGCGCCGGCGGCCCGGGCGTGGGGGTCGAGCGCTACTACTCCAACGTCCTCTCCTCACGACTCTCGGCCGGCGCCGGAGCGGCACACGCCACGAGCCGGCTTGCGCTCGCGCTCGACTATCGCACCGATGCGATGACCGTGTGGGCACAGCGCGGCGTCCTTTATGCGCACGACCTGCCCGCCTCCGGCGCGAACAGCCCGACGCAACGGCTCGCGCACGTCGGCGCGCACGTGCGGATCTCCGCCCTGCTCAGCGACGCCAATCGCGCGACCGTCGCTTGGGCGGAAGACAACGCCGGTGAGACGAGTGTCTACGTGGATCGCTCGGCGGCGGGCGTGCGCTTCGGCGCGCCACGACTGCTCGAGCGCTTCCGCGACCCGGACGGGCTCTCCTCTCCGCCTGGCTCCCCCACACTCGTGCGTCTCAGCACCGAGAGCGTGATGCTCGCGTGGGCGGGCGCCGCGCACGGAAGGTGGGCGGTGCGCACCGCGGCCGTCAACGCGACCGGAGTCGGAAATGCGAGCACGATCGCCACGCCCGGAGTGGACGCGCTGCTCGCCGCGTTCGCTCCCGGACCCGACGGCGAGGCGCTCGCGCTGTGGACCGAGCCGCAGCAGACCGGCGGCGGCGCGCCGGACATGAGCCGGCAGGCGATCCTCTCCGCCCGCGGGCTCGACGTGTCCGCCGGGCGCACACGGTTCGGGGCCCCCGAACAGGTCGCGCCGCCCGGGCCCAACAACGACGCAACCGTTGCGCTCGACCCCAGCGACGACGCGGCGGTCGCGGCCTGGCGCGGCGAAGGCGGTCGGGTCCGCTACGCCATTCGCGGCGCCCTCTCAGCCGCCCCCTGACCCCTCGCCGGGCACAGCCGCAGCGCGCGAGGGTGCCCCAATACGAAAAGATGGGCCCTCATGGACAGGGATTACGAGCTTCAGACCCACCAGGTGGAGGACCGCCACTGGTGGTACGCGGGCCGACGCAAGGTGCTCGACGGCGCGATCGCCGCGCTGGGCCTGCCCGCGCACGCGCGCATCCTCGACGCCGGCTGCGGCAGCGGACGCAACATGGTCGAGCTCGCCCGCTTCGGCGCCGTCACCGGAGTGGAGCTCTCCGACACGAGCGTCGCGCTCGCCCGCGCCCGCAACGCCGGCGAGGTCGTCGAAGGCTCGGTGCTCGAGATGCCCTTCGCCGAGGACAGCTTCGACCTCGCGGTCAGCCTCGACGTGATCGAGCACCTCGAGGACGACCTCGGCGCCCTGCGCGAGCTGCGTCGCACGGTCGCCCCGGGCGGGCAGCTGCTTGTGACCGTCCCCGCCTACCAGTGGCTGTGGAGTGGGCACGACGAGATCAACCACCACCACCGCCGCTACACGCGCCGCTCGCTCCAGCGGGCCGCCGAGCAGGCCGGCTGGCGCCAGACGCGCACCACCTACTTCAACTCGCTGCTCCTGCCCGCCGCGATCCTCCTGCGCGTACTCGACCGCTTCAGCCGCAAGACGACCGAGTCGAGCCTCGACCTGTGGATCCCGCCCCATCCGCTCAACACCGCGCTCGAACAGCCCCTCAACCTCGAGGCCGCGCTGATCGCCCGAGGCGGGCGCATCCCGGCTGGGCTCTCGCTCATGGCCGTCTTCCGCTAGGGAGCCGGCGGCGGCGCGTCGGACGCCGGCGCATGCACGCGGAACGTCCACGCGCGGTTGACGAGGAACGTGCTCACGGTAACCACGACGATCGCCATCGCCTGCGCCACCAGCTTGTCGAAGCTCGCGCCGTCCACCAGCGCGTAGAGCAGCCCCTCGTTGATCGCCAGCCCGCCGCTCTGCACGATCGCCCAGCGCACCGGCGTGAGCGAGTCGCCCACATGCTCGCGGAACGTCCAACGCCGGTTGAGCAGGAACCCGTTCGTCGCGCCAACCGCGAACCCGATCGCGGACGCCAGCAGGTACCACACGCCGAACCCCTTCAACAGCAGCGTGTACACCACGAACGTGAGCGTCGTGTTCGACACCCCGACGATCCCGAACTTGATGAACTGGATGAGCATCGCCGCCCGCGACGAGCGCGGCGGTGCCGCTACGCTGGTGGTCGGCTGCTGCGACTCGACGGTCTCCAAGGGCATCGCCTACACAGGATGAACGATAAATTGAGCGGCAGCTTAGGCGCAGGTAAGAGAGTAGTCGCCAACACATGCCGGACACCCAACTTCGCACCCCCACCCTCCTCAGCCTCGTCGCGCCGGTGTACGACGAGGAGGATCTGATCGAGGAGTTCGTCCGTCGCGCCACCGACGCGATCGCCGACTACGAGTTCGAGCTGGTGCTCGTCAACGACGGCAGCTCCGACAACACCCCCGAGTTACTGGATCGTCTCGCCGCCGCGGACCCGCGCGTGCGCGTGGTGCACCTGTCGCGCAACTTCGGCCACCAGGCCGCCCTCACCGCCGGACTCGAGCACGCCGTGGGCGACGTCGTCGCGATGATCGACGCCGACCTGCAGGATCCGCCCGAGCTGATCCCCGACATGATCGCCCAGTGGAGCCAGGGGGCGGACGTGGTGTACGCGGTGCGCAAGCAGCGCGAAGGCGAGACCAAGTTCAAGCTCGCCACCGCCTCGTGGTTCTACAAGCTGTTCGACAAGCTCGCGCAGGTCGACCTCGAGCCCAACTCCGGCGACTTCCGCCTGCTCGACCGCCGCGCGCTCGACGCGCTGCTCGCGATGGGCGAGCGCTCGCGCTTCCTGCGCGGGATGACCGTGTGGGTGGGCTTCAACCAGACCGCCGTCTCATACCAGCGCGACGCGCGCCACGCGGGCGAGACGAAGTACACGCTGCGCAAGATGCTGCGCTTCTCGCTCGACGCGATCGCGTCGTTCTCACATGTGCCACTGCAACTCGCAACCTACGTGGGCATGCTCTCCGCGGGCCTCGCCTTCATCGCGATCCCCGTGGTGATCGTGCTGCGGATCTTCGACTCCTACCTGCCGGGCTTCGGCTCGATCACGATCGCCATCCTGCTGCTCGGCGGCATCCAGCTGATCGCGCTCGGCGTGATCGGGGAGTACGTCGGACGCATCTACGACGAGGTCAAGCACCGTCCGCTGTACATCGTGCGCGAAGAGCGCAACGCACCCGCCGCGCCCGAGAACGGCCCGGCCGTCGCGCTCGCGGCGCGCTCCGGGCTCGCGGCACGCACGCCCGAGCGGATCTCTTAAAGAGAACGCCAGCGGCCCTGGCGTGGGCATGCGCAACACCCGCGCCCCAGCCGTGTTCCACCCGACGATGACGCTTTCGCCACCTCGCCGTTCGCTCGCGCTCGTCGTCGTGCTCCTGTGGGCCTGCGCGAGCGCCACCGGCAGCGCACACGCCGAAGCCTGCCCCGGCTCCGGCGCGCAGCCCGCCTGCCCGTACATATCCGTGCAGAGCATCGGCCAGCGCGGAGAATCGGTCCTGCGCTTCCCCGAGGCCGTCGCCGTCGACGCCGCCGGCGACGTGTACGTCGCCGACCAGCTCAGCTACGTGGTGCAGAAGTTCACCGCCGCGGGCGCGTTCGAGACGCAGTGGGGCTCATACGGCGGCGGGCACGGGCAGTTCGGCCCGATCGGCGGCCTCGCAACGGACGCCGCCGGCGACGTGTACGTGGTCGACTCCAGCCACGATCGCATCCAGAAGTTCGACCCGAACGGCGCCTTCCTCGCCTCCTGGGGCGGCAGCGGCACCGCGCTCGGCCGGTTCAACTTCGGCTCCACTCAGAACTTCGTCCAGCCTCCCGGCGGCGGCATCGCCGTGGCGGGCAACCACGTCTACGTCGCCGACACCGACAACCACCGCATCGAGCGCTTCAACCTCGAAGGCGGCGAACCGCTGCAGTGGGGCACCCACGGATCGCTTCCCGGACAGTTCGCCTACCCGCGCGGGCTCGCGGCGAACGCGACCGAGGTGCTTGTCGCCGACGACGACAACCACCGCGTCCAGAAATTCAACCCCGAAGGCGCCTACGAAGCCGAAGCCGGCACGCACGGCGCGGGCGCCGGTCAGTTCAGCTTCCCCTATGGCATCGCGCTCGACGCCGCCGGCAACGCCTACGTCGCGGACAACATCAACGCGCGCGTGGTCAAGCTCTCGCCGCAGCTCGGCTTCCTCGGCGCGTGGGGCGAATACGGCACCAGGACTGGGCAGCTCGCGTTCCCGCGCGCGCTCGCCAGCGACCCCGCCGGCGACACGTACGTCGCCGACACCGCCAACGACCGCGTGCAGGTGTTCGACGCCAACGGCGCCTACCTGCGCACGCTCGGCGCCTCCGCGCGCGGGCCGGGGCAGATGACGGGTCCGCGCGGACTCGCGGTCGACCCCACCGGCAGGCTGCTCGTGTCCGACACCGTCGGCAATCGCGTCGAGGTGTTCGCTCCCGGCGCCGGCCCCTATGTCGAACAGTGGACGGGCGCAGGCGGTGGGTACACCGGCTTCGACGCTCCCGGCGCCATCACCGTCGACCCCAGCGGCTCCGTGGGTGTCGACGACACCGGGCACTCGCGGATCGCGGACCTGTGGGGCGACGGCACCTTCCTAGGCAACCTCATCGCCGCCACGCCGCTCAACGGCTCGCCGTTCAACCCAATCGCCGTCGACGGCGCGGGACGCCAGTACGTCCTCGACGTCAGGAACAACCGCGTGCAGGTGCTCGACGCCGCCGGAAACCCACTCGCCAAATGGGGTCTGCGAGGCATCGCGCCCGGGGACCTCTCCCAGCCGAGCGCCATCGCGGTGGGATGCGACGGCGCGGTGTACGTCGCCGACACGAACAACAACCGCGTGCAGCGCTTCAGCCTCGCCAACCCCGCGCCCACCGGCTGTCTGCCCGCGGGCGCGTGGCCGCCGCCGTTGAACGTCGCGCCGGTGCTGCGCGTGAGCCTGCTGCGCAGGGGAGCCGTGCTCGCTCGCCGCGCCGTCGCGCTCAACGTCAGCTGCGCGCGCGACTGCAGCATCCTCGTCAGCGCCACGCTCACACCGCTCGGCCGACACCGGAGCGTGCGGCTCGTGACTGTCGCACGCACGCTGTCCGCCGCCCATGCGGGTCATGTGCGGCTGCGCGTGAGTCCGAGATCGCTCAGACGGCTGCGCCGCGCGCTCGGCCGTCACAGCGCGATGCGAGCGCGTGTGAGGATCGTCGCGACGGGCCCCACAGGGCTGCGCACGACCATCGCCAAGACGTACACCGTCACGCGCTGAACGCACCCGTTGCGCACACGCCCGGCGCGAGGCCCGATAATGAGCGCATGAGCAACGAGGAGGAGCCACAGGTCGAGGACGAGGCACCGGGCATCGACCGCCGCAAGGAGCGCGTGCGGCTCGAGACCGAGTACCACCGCATCGAGGGGGTGCTCACGCTCGCGCGGGACGGCTTTCGCAGCCGCGTGTCCGACGTGCTCAACGCCGCCGAGCGCGACTTCATAACGCTCACCGACGTCACAGTCGCGCCACGCGAGGGCGGGCCGGTGGAGCTGCACGCCTACCTCTCCGTCGCCCGCCGCCACATCATCTTCGCCGTCGCCGCGCCCGACGAACCGGGCGAGCAGGTCTGAGAGCTACCCCTCGCGCACGTATCCGATGCGCGACACCTGCACGTAGAGCGCCTCGCCGTTGTCCGCCGCGGTCAACGTCACCCAGCCCGCCGGCGCCACGATCGCGCCGCTGCCGAGCCGCAGTCCGTCTCGCGAGTTGACGATCCGACTGAGGGTGTCCTCCACGTCCTCCGACACGTCGATCTCCGTGTCGTCAAGCAGGATGCGCGCCATGTATCTCCTTTCCGTCGCGCACCGCTCGTGCGCGATTCTCGACCTATCGACTGAACAAACGTTTAGGCTACCGGTCGACAGCCCACTCGTACAGGCCCGCACATGACCCCCAAGCCGCCCAACATCCTCTACCTGCACTCGCACGACACCGGTCGCTACGTGCAGCCGTACGGCCACCCGGTGCCCACGCCGAACATCCAGCGCCTCGCCGACCAGGGCGTTCTGTTCCGCAAGGCCTTCTGCGCCGCGCCCACGTGCTCGGCCTCGCGCGCGTGCCTGCTCACGGGGCAGTACGGCCACAACAACGGCATGCTCGGCCTCGCCCACCGCGGCTGGTCGCTCAACGACTACCGCGAGCACTTGGTGCACCCGCTGCACAACGCCGGCTACCACTCGATCCTGATCGGCGAGCAGCACATCGCCAAGCGCCCCGACATCATCGGCTTCGACCAGGTGATCAAGATCGAGACCACGCGCGTGGAGTCGGTCGCCCCCGCCGCCATCGAGGTTCTCGCCGGGCCGCCGCCGGAGCCGTTCTTCCTGTCGGTGGGCTTCTTCGAGACACACCGCGACTTCCTCAACCCCCCGTCGCTGCGCGACGCGCTCTACTCGCTGCCGCCCGGCAACATCCCCGACACGCCCGAGACGCGCCGTGACATGGCCGCTTACAAGGCGAGCGCGCGCTCGCTCGACCAGGGCGTCGGCTCGGTGCTCGAGGCGCTCGACGTGCACGGCCTCGCGGACAACACGTTGATCGTGTTCACCACCGACCACGGCCTCGCGTTCCCCGGCTCGAAGGCCACGCTGTTCGACCGCGGGCTCGGTGTGATGCTGATCGTGCGCGGCCCGGGCGGCTTCCAAGGCGGCAAGGTGCTCGACGCGCTCGTCTCCCACATTGACGTGTATCCGACGCTGTGCGAGCTTGTGGGCATCGAGCGTCCGGACTTCCTCCAGGGTGTTTCGCTGATGCCGCTGATCCGCGGCGAGACCGCAGCGGTCCGCGACGAGATCTTCGCCGAGATGACGTGGCACGCCGCATACGAGCCGCAGCGCGCGATCCGCACCGATCGCTGGAAGTACATCCGCCGCTTCGGCGATCGCACCAAGCCCGTCCTGCCCAACTGCGACGACTCGCCCAGCAAGGACCTGCTGCTGTCGCTCGGGTGGGGCGAGCGTACGATCGCGTTCGAGCAGCTGTACGACCTCGCGTTCGACCCCGGCGAGGCGGACAACCTCGCCGGCGACCCCAGCCACGAGCACGTGCGTCGCGAGCTGAGCGGGCGTCTGCGGGCATGGATGGAGGAGACCTCCGATCCGTTGCTCCACGGCGATCCGACCCCGCCCGCGGGAGCGGAGATCAACGACCCCGACCAGCGCTCGGCGACCGAGCCGACGCTCACGATCGCATGAGCTCGGGCGAGCCCCAGCCGGACACGCCACCTGTGGCGGCCGAGGCGGACGCGCAGCCCGTGGTCCCCACGCGCTCCTATCTCGTCTGCGCGACCCCACGCAGTGGCAGCACGCTGCTGTGCGAGACGCTCGAGCGCACGGGCGTCGCCGGGCGCCCTCGCGAGTACTTCGAGGCGCTCAAGGAGACCGGCGTGCCGAGGCGCCCGCGGGAGTACTTCTGGGGTCTGCGCAGCCCCGAAGTCATCCGCCTGCTACCCCACGACGCCCAGCTCGACCGCGAGGGCGAACGCACCGCCACGTGGAACCGAGACGACTACGCCCTGCACCTGTCGGCGTCGCTGCGGGAGGGCACCACACCCAACGGCGTGTTCGGCTCGAAGCTCATGTGGAGCTACTTCGACGACTTCCTCGAGCTGATGCGCGGCATACCGCGCTTCGGCGGGATGGGGGACGGCTCGCTGCTGAACGCCGCGTTCCCCGATCTGCACTACGTGTTCATCTCGCGCAGCGACAAGGTGCGTCAGGCCGTGTCGCTGTGGCGCGCGCTGCAGACGTGGGTGTGGCGCAAAGGCGAGGGGCGTGGGAGCGAGGAGCCGCTGCCCACACAGCGAGCCGTCTACTCCTTCGACGCGATCGACCACCTGCTCGACCAGCTGCGCCGCCACGAGGACGCCTGGCGGGGCTTCTTCTTCCGCATCGGCCAGCGGCCGCTGTCGCTGTTCTACGAGGACGTCGCCGGCGACCTCGAGGGGACCGTCGGACGCGTCCTCGACGAGCTCGGGGTCGAGCGACCCGCCGATCTCGCGCCCGCGCGCACGCCGACGATGGGCAGGCAGGCGGACGAGCTGTCGGAGAGCTGGGTGCAG
The DNA here is from genome assembly GCA_964588985.1 of uncultured Solirubrobacteraceae bacterium. GTDB lineage: Bacteria > Actinomycetota > Thermoleophilia > Solirubrobacterales > Solirubrobacteraceae > Palsa-744. The sequence continues at coordinate 83,749 of CAZPQW010000001.1, read as the reverse complement.
AACTACCTCGAAGACGTCTCGCGCCGCTGAGTCGCCGATCCGACGCCACGCCGTGCTGGCGCACCAGCTCGAAGTACGGTGGCGTTTTTGGCCTGATGGTTCCGACGACCTATGTAACGTCCCGCTCGATGTTCATCACAAGCTCCACAAGGCTGATGCCGAGGGCCTTTGCGATGCGATTGACCGTCGTCCAGCCCGGGTCGTTGAGCCCCCGTTCGATCCTCGACAGGGCCGACGCGGTGATGCCAGCGTCGAATGCGAGTTGTTCCTGAGTGATCTCCCGCTCCTTGCGGAGTCGTTTCAGTAGCGCCGCCAGAGCGGCGTCGGGCTCGGCGCGCACGTCAGAAACATCGCGTACTTCAAGGTTCAAAGTCCAGGGAGCGTAGTCCTAGGACTAAAATCCTTGTAGGATTTCAACCGCCCATGGCATCCCCACAGATTGCCCGGGCACAACTCAGGCGGTGCGCCGGCCCACTTTCGTGCGCGTCGCCTGTGCTCGCTGAGGGTCCCCGGAACGACTCACCGGGGACCCTCGGTGCGAGCTTCTACTACTGCGATTGTTCGAGCATCCGGCGCTCTATCGCCGACCGCGCGCGCTCGAACGCGCGCCCGTCGCCGAGCAGGCGCGAGCACGCGTTCGCGCCCAGCCCAAGCGAGTAGATCTCGAACGCCAGCTCCGCCGGCGCGTCCACGCCGGCGATCGTCGCCTGTCGCTCGATCTCGCCCAGCCAGCCCGCCACGCCGGCGCGAACAGCGTCTCGCACCACGCCCGGACGATCATCAAACTCGGCCGCGGTGGCCGCCCAGAAGCAGCCGCCCGCGAACACCTCGTGCTGCAGGTAGTCGAGGTAGCGCTCGCAGTACGCGCGCAGGCGCTCGAACCCCTCGGGCGCCCCTTGGGCGGGAGCGATCACGGCGCCGAAGAAGCGCTGGGCGGCCGCGTCGATCGTCGCCAGCTGCAGCTCCTCCTTGGAGCCGAAGTGCGCGAACAGGCCGCTCTTGCTCATCCCCAGCTCGCCCGCCAACCGGCCGATCGTCAGGCCTTCGAGGCCCTCCGCAGAGGCGAGGTCGACCGCGCAGTCGAGGATCGTCGATCTCGTGCGAGCGGACTTCGTCTCAACAGGGCTCATCGGATCCATTGTAACGAACGAACGTTCGTGCTATTAATGCGCGCCTCCCGTTACTCCCCGTTCCAACCAGGAGGTCCACATGCCCGACTTCACCATCACCCCCATCGACGACATGGAGGCGGTCGTGTTCGGCTCGTTCAAGCGCGCCCGCGCCTCGCTGGGCGTCGAGTCGTTCGGGATGCAGGTCATCGACCTGCCGCCCAACGCCACCCAGTACCCCAACCACGACCACGCCGAAAGCGGGCAGGAGGAGGTGTTCGTCGTCCTGCGCGGCTCCGGCGAGATCGAGATCGACGGCGAGCGCCTCGCGATCGACCCCGAGACGATGGTCCGCGTCGGTCCGGAGCCGAAGCGCAAGGTCTGGCCCGGCGCCGACGGCATGCGCCTGCTCGCCATCGGCGGCTGCCCCGGACACGTCTACAAGGCGCCCGAAGTGACCAAGCTCGGCGCGCCCGACCCGGGGCTGCCGGAAGTGCAGTCTGCTTGAGCTGAGAGAGACAGGGGCGAGGCGGCTGGTTCGCCCGGGTGCGGTGGGCCCGGGCGAACCAGGCAAGCCTCAGCCAAACACGACTTTGAGCCCCGACGATGGGCGTTCTCTGCTCGTGGCCTGGGCAGGAAGAGCAGGTGTCAGGCTAGGCTCTCGGCCATGCCCAAAGAAGAGATCGACCGTTATCTCGAAAGGCTCTACGAACCCAAGAGAGCAACGCTCACCCAGTTGCGCGACACGATCGCAGAGATCGTCCCTGACGCAGAGCAGGGCATCTCATACGGCATGCCGGCGTTCAAGCTGGAGGGCAAGACCATTGCCGGCTTCGCGGCCTTCAAGAGCCACCTGAGCTACCTGCCGCACAGCGGCTCCGTGATCAGCCGGCTCGCTGAGGAGACCGAGGGATACACAACGACAAAGGGCTCACTGCACTTCCCCGTCGACCAGCCGCTGCCGAAGGAGCTCGTGAGGAAGCTGTTGGACACCCGGATGGCCGAGTGAGCTTGTTTTGCCTTATCCACGGAGCGTGGCACGACGGGTCGTGCTGGGATCCGCTGATTCGCGATCTACAGGCCCGCGGCCACGAAGCGGTAGCGCCGGACATGGCCGCCTACGGCGACCCCGCCGCCGGATACGCGGAGCGCGCTCGCCCGGCGCTGACCGCGCTCGCGGGCGCCGGAGAGAGTGTGGTTGTGGTCGGACACTCGATGGGATCCGCCTACGCCCCGTTGGTTGCGGCGCAGGCGCCGGGCGCGCTGCTTGTTCATCTCTGCCCTCGTCTGGGACCGTTCCCGCCGCCACCAGGCGCACCGCCGATGTTCCGAGAGGGCTTTCCCATCCCCCCGACGCGCCCGGACGGGACGAGCGTTTGGGATCCCGCCGCGGCGATCATCGCGATGTACTCACGGCTGCCGCCGGACACCGGCCGCGCCCTGGCGCACCGACTGCGCCCGATGGCTCCGCCGTCAGGCGCGTACCCCCTTTCGGGACATCCCGACGTCTCCACTGCGCTGGTCTACACATCTGACGACGAGCTGTTCGAACCCCCATGGGAGCGTTTCATGGCGCGTCAGCTGTTGGGGATCGAGCCCATCGAGATCGCCGGCGGCCACTTCCCGATGATCGAGGATCCCGCCACGCTGGCCGACATCTTCGACGGCCTGGCGCGGCAGCACAGCGAGTCCGCCTGACACACATGACAAAGGAGTTCAGCTTCGCCCGGTGCGGTTATCAGGCGTTGGCCGTGACGACGTCCCCGGTCGACGGGTCGATGACGGTCGAGACCTTGGATATCCGGTCGGCTGGGAAGGCGCCACAGCGGGCGTGCTCGAGCAGGATGTCCTCATCCGGGGCGACGTAGATGCAGTAGAGCTTGTCGTCTGTGACATAGCTCGTGAGCCACCGGATCTCCGGGCCGAGCTCACTGATCACATGGTTTGACTTCGCTGAGATTCCCCGCAGCTCCTCCGCGCTGAGGCTCCCGGCTCCGGGCAGCTCGCGCTCGATCACGTACTTGGGCATTTGTCTCCTCCAATGGATCGTTTGATAACATACCATCGGTATCCATCATGCATACTCAGAGTACGAATGTCAAGAGCAAGAAGGTGCAACAGGGTGAGGCGACCCGCGATGCGCTGCTTCAAGCCGCACGCACACTGTTCGGCGAGCGCGGTTACGCCGCGACCCCCCTCGACGAGATCACGAACGCGGCGAACGTCACGAAGGGAGCCCTCTACCACCACTTCGATGGCAAGCAAGAGCTATTTGCGGCCGTCTACGAACAGGTCAAGCGCGAAGTCTCAGAACGTGCCGCCACGGCGTTCCTGGAGCCCGACCCATGGGAGGACCTGTGCGCGGGGTGCGAGGCGATACTCGACGCGCACCTCGACCCCAGCGTGCGCCGCATCCTGCTCCACGACGCGCAGGCGGTGCTCGACGCCGACACCATCCGCCGGGTCGAAAACCGCTACGGCGCGGTCGTCCTGCGCGGCGCACTACGACGCTCGATCCGCGCCGGAGTCATCCAGCCTCTGCCCCTGAAGACCCTCGCACTGATGCTCACCGGCGCGATCCTCGAAGGCTGCATGACCATCGCCCACGCAGACGACCAGAATCAAGCACGCGAAGAGGTCGGCAACGTCCTCACGAGTCTCCTCGAGGGACTACGAACACACACGGCCTGACCCCTTGCAGAGCGGACTGGCGAAACGCACCTTCAATGACCAGCGGGCTGCACGGGGGATGGCGGGAAGACTCTCGAAATCTCCGTGGCCCCTGATTCGACGACTACATGAGGAGCGATTTGGGGCGGGCGCCAAAGATCGTCTGCCGCAACTGGACGACTACCGTTCTGTGCCCTGATCCGCGGGCTTCGCTACGGTGTCGCCATGGTTGCCCAGGAGATCATCGAGGCTGCAGGGCAGACGCTTGCGGCTATCGCTGACGATCCGGTCAAGATCGTGTTGTTTGGCTCGCAGGCGCGCGGTGACGCCGGCCCGGACAGCGATTTCGATTTCCTGGTCGTAGAGCGCGACCCTCGCGACCGCCATGCCGAGATGGTGCGTCTCGGTCGCGCGCTTCGCCCGCTCGGAAGGCCGTTCGATGTAGTCGTCGTCAGCGAGCGCTACGCGGAGGACTGGGGGGCCGTGAAGGGAACGATGGTCCACGCCGCGTTGACCGAAGGTCGAGTGCTCCATGCCGCCGCATGACCGGCTTGACCTGGCGCGGGTGCTGCTCGCCAGGGCCGTCGATGACGAGACGCTCGTGCAGAAGGTCTGCCCGGACACCGACGTGGCCGACGCGATCATCGGCTTTCACGCACAGCAGGCCGCCGAGAAGCTGATCAAGGCCGTACTGGCCGCTCGCGGGGTGACGTTCGTGAAGAGCCACGCGCTGAGCTACCTCATCGGCCTGGTCGAGGAAAACGACATTGAGGCACCGGACGAGCTTTCCGAGGCCGACGTGCTGTCGCCTTGGGCAGTCGAGTTCCGCTACGAGGGCGAGGAACCGCCAGCCCTGGACCGATCTGCGGCACTCGCCTTGGTTGAACAACTCAGAGCGTGGACCGAAGCCGAGATAGAGACCGCAGGCCCGCCGCCAAATCCTGACCAACTTGAGCCCGATCAGGACCAGCCAGCGTAGGACCACGCCCCATCGTCGGGCTGTTCGCCAGCTCGAGCACTAGCAAAATGAGCGAGTTCGAACGACGACCTCGCACCAGCTAAAAACGGGGGATGGCGGGAAGACTCTCGAAATCTCCGTGGCCCCTGATTCGACGACTACATGAGGAGCGATTTTGACTCCTGCTAGCCGAGGCTGTTCGCTCTCGACCTGCTTGCCGAGACCCGGTTCCGTCCTAGGGCCATACGACAATCAACACATGCGACGATGGCTTGAGAAGAGAGGTGAGGCAGCACTCGACGCGATCCTTGCGTATGTCGCGCTCCGGCTGGTCGTGATCGTCCCACTCGTCGCTGTCGACTGTCTTGCTCATCAGTCTCTCCACGGGCTCGTAGTGGTCATTGCGGCACTGCTCGTCTGTAGCACAGTCGCCATCTCAAAAAAAACTCCCGAACTGGGACTTTAGTCCTAGGAACTCCGCCGATAGCCGTTCAGCGCCCTAATGGTCAACTCCGCAGGATGCCCCACCGCGAATGGTTCCCCGCCCATCGACCTAACGGCAGCCATGAGTCCTCTAATGACGCTCAGGGACCCGCTGCGGCGGGCGGTCAGGCCGCTTTGGCTGAAGCTGCTCGGATCAGAGACCTGACGACCTCGCCGGGCTTCTCGCCTTGGTCGTCAGCGATCCGTTGCAGCGCCGCTGCGTCGTCTCCCTCGAGCGTGAACTGCACGCTCAGATGACGCCCGTGAGAAGACTCGACCACCTGTACGTCAGCGGGGTCCAGGCTGCCGAGCTCCTCGTCGAAGTCCCCCGGCAGTGGATCTGGGTGAGAGGGCATCATGATCTCTCCAAGATCTTAGGCTCGGCAGGCGTGGAATCCCACCCCGTCACGAGCAGCCATGTCGTCGGCTCGATCGTCTCCTCGATCACGAGCGTCAGGACTCGGTTCGCATCGCTTTGGCCGACTACGAGCCTGCGCACATCGGACTGACGCCGCTCCGGGCTACCCCGCCGGTTCCTGACGACCACATGGCGGTTCCAGATCGTCTGCTCTGCCTCTGCGACAGAGATCCCCCGAGCCCCGAGCTTGTTCAGGGCGGCCTCCGTAGCGAGCAACTGATTGACGGCGTCGGGCACCCGCTAAGCATGATCGACGCTTGAGACATCTCAGCGGGACGAAGTTCGAACAACGACCTCGTACCGGCGGAAAACGGGGGGAGTTCGGGACGCGTTGCAAACCGAGAGGCCGCCCTGGATCGGCTACTTGAGGAGTTGATGAAGCCCGCCGGGCGGGCGGCGCGACGTCAAGCGGTCGCCGCGATCCGTCAAGCAGACCTCCAACTCACTGCTCCGTGACCGCCTGCCAGCCTTGTGCGTCAGTCAAGAACGCCGATCCGACTGCCGAGACTCTGGATACAATGAATGCAATGGAGGCCGCCATCGCAATGCACGTCGGGCCGCAGCCTGCGGACGATCCGAAGCTCCGTGACGCCCAGCGTGCTCGCCTCCAGCAGTTGCGCGACGAACTCGTCGCCGAGGGGGCCGACGGCTCGAAGCACCTGCCCGAGCTCCAGCGCCGCGCGGACACTTGGCCTGAGTGATCAACCGGCCTCGCCGCGACTTCCTGCTCGACAGTGGCGGCGTCAGCGCGCTGGCCGCGAACCGGGACCTGCTCGTTGCGTATATCGAAGTGCTCAAACTGCGCATCGATGGAGCGCTCCTGATCCCGATCCCCGTGCTTACCGAGGTGCGATCCGGCCAACGACGCTCCGATGCACTCGTCGATCGCCTGATCAAGGCCATCGGCGCAGAGGACGACATCTACGCGCCACTGACCGTCGAGGCCGCTACCCGCGCGGGCGTACTGCGGACTGAGGCACTTTCGCTCTCGCGCCACGACATTTCGCCGACCGATGCACAGGTCGTGGCGATGGCCGAGGAACGCAGCCGGATCTGCGCGGTGACCATCGTCACCGGCGATCCAGACGACATCAACCTGCTTGTCGGCCTGACTCGCCGCACTAACATCGCCGTAGACGTCCCCGGCTGACTCGAACGCTTGGCTTCACGCAGTTCGAACTTCAAACAAACACGGGGATGGCGGGAAGACTCTCGAAATCTCCGTGGCCTCTGATCCGGAGGCTTCACGAGGAGCGATTTGACCCCAATGCATAGAGGCCAGATGACGTTGGATCGACGACCCCATCAACCTTGGGGCGTAGCATGTGATCGTGTCGCCAAAGACCAAGCAACAGCTCGCTCGGGAGCACCTAGACCGCGCCTTGCCGGCCGTAGCGTCTCAGGACTACACAGACGCCGTCACCTGGCTCTTTGTCTCGCTCGAGGCAGCGATCGCCGCACTCGCCGAACAGCATGGCGTTTCGATCGAGCCCAATCACTGGCGGAAGGCTGAGGCCGCCGAACAGCTTTACGCCCAGGGCGCCATCACGACGAACTTCGCACCAGCCTTGCGTACGCTCAACGTGGCTCGCAAGGAGGCCGTATATGACGGAGAGGACCCGGATTTCGGGGAGCAGTCACTCGAGGACCTGGCTTCGGAAGTCGAGTCGGCAGTCGATCTAGCCGAGGCTCATCGTGAGTAGCGAGCTCGAAAGACAGCGCGCGCTCGACGAAATCCTCTGGAGGATGCGGCTCAGCAATGAGGCCGACCGCATCCAAGAACTGCTGCCGGCGAAGCTACGCGTGGCTCACGATATGGTCGAGTCGCGTGCTCGCGAAGGGGGGGCGCACGCCCTGCTCCTTACCGGATCGACGGCGCGCGGAGCCCGCACGCCGGTCAGCGACCTCGACTATCACCTGATCGGCACGCCCATCGCGCTCGATTGTCTACCTGACGAGATTGATGTCCACGTCGTCTCGCCTGCGCGGCTACGTGCCCGACTACTAGATGGAGATGATTTCACCCACTGGTCCCTGCGCTTCGGCCGCGTGGTATTCGACACGGGCATCGTTCAAGAGAGCAAAAGCCTCATCGCAGAACAGGAGCTGTGGCCAGATCCGCTTCGCAAGCACCAGCAAGCGCAGAAGTCTCTCAGCATCGCTCGCGCGATGGTGGCAAGCGGCGATCACGAAGCCGCGGTTGAGCAGGTAAGGACAGCGCTCACCCTCACCGCGCGATGGCGCCTCTTGGCGGACCACAGCTTCCCGCTCTCAAGACCCGAGCTTCCAGCCCAGCTCGAAGACCTCGGCTACAAGACGCTGGCAGCGGACCTCCGCGCAACGATCATTTCTGCCCCTCAGCTACCGCGACTGGCGCGATCGGTCGAGGCCACCAGTGCGCTCCTTGACGGAATCGATAAGCGCACCACGGAAGCTCGTCCTCACGCCGCCTGAGTCAACCCGCGCTGGCTCCTTGGATGCCCGGTCACGCCCGCCACCAGACGCGGCCCCGCCGATGCGGCGAAGACCCAGCAAGTTCGAACAACAACCTCCTACCAGCGAAAAACGGGGAGTTCGGGACGCGTTGCAAACCGAGACGACGCCGTGGATCGACTCTCGGCAGAGCTGCTGGAGCCCACTGGCAAGGAGGCTCGTAGGCGGGCAGCCGACGCGATCCGCAACGTCGTTTGCTCCTGATGGACCCGGAGGGCCGTCCGGGAGGCCGGATATAGCGACTCGTCCTATCCTGTAGACATGACCCTGCCGACCCTTCACGACGCGATCTACGACATCCTGGATCAAGCTGGTCGTGCGATGTCCTCACGTGAAATAGCCAACAAGAACCGCGAACTGGGGCTGTGGGTGCGACGATCTGATGGCGAATACCCAAGCGCGACACAGATCATGGCGCGCGTGCGGCGTCCCGAGCACCGAGACACGTTTCGGATCGATATGGAGTACCGCATCTCGCTTGCATAGTGGGTGGCGCTACAGCAAAGCGATAGAATGTCAGGGTATGAATCGGGTTATCAGCGTCGACGGACGCCCAGAGTTGTTCCTTGGATCACCGCAGGCGTATGTAGTTTGCCGCTCCGAGCCTGCCTCCGCCGTGATGATGGGCGGCAAGATCGCAGCGATCAGAGATTCATCTACGGAGGCGCAGAAGGCCGCTGACGCGCTCGCCGAAGCAAATGGTGGCTATTACAACGTGGTCCGGTACCCCGACACGGTGAAGTCCATACCGGGTCTTACCGACACGCTCGAGGCATAGAGCCTCGTTGATCAGCAGGCGCCTCGTAATCGGATATGCGGCTTTGGTGTGACGTGCAAGCATGTTGTGTCGCACAAGCGGCATAAAGCGACGCAAGAACAGAACGAACGTCAACTTTCGATAGAATCAGCCTAATGGACCAGCGCTTGATAGCCCTCGGTGACAGTATAACCCTTGGTCACTGGGACGAGAGTGGTGGCTGGATCGCGCACCTTCGTCGAAATACGGATGCGCGGGTCATAGCGACGGCGCGCGGGCATTACGCGACCGTTTACAACCTCGGTATCAGCAGCAATACCTCTCGGCACGTACTTGGCCGATACCGGAGTGAAGTCGACGCGCGGCACGACCAAGGGGAGCAGACAGAACTTTTCATCGTGCTCGCGGTAGGCATCAACGACAGTGCCATGGACACGAAGACCAAACGACATCTGGTTGCGCCCGAAAGCTATGAAGCAAACATGAAGGCGCTCGCGGCCCTCGCAGCGCAGGATGCAGAGCGCCGAGTCCTGTTCGTAGGTCCTACGCCGGTCGATGAGCCAAACACGACACCTGTCGAACATCGACCGCGAGAATATCGACTGAAATTCATCGAAGAATACAATGAGATAGCTCGTCGGACCGCGCAGGATGCTGGCGTTCGTTTCGCTGACCTGCTCTCGTGGATGCAACCCCATGATGGACACTGGCATGAATGGGATGGTGTGCACCTGAACGCCGGAGCACATCAACATGTAGCGGAGCTTATTGAAGCCGAGCTTTCGGCCATGGGATGGAGCAGCGCACCAGTCGAAGCTGGCGAGCAGCAGATTTAGTACACGAACACTTGAGAGCTACCTCGCGGCGAGTTCGCCCGCCGGGACAGTCGTACAATCGGCGTTAGGTGACAAGCAAGGTGATGGACGGACCTCGCGACGAGCGAACACGGCGACGACAGGCCAGCTACGATGTGGCTCAGTCCCGTAGCCCGAACTATGCCAGCCACATAACTGAGGTAGCGATCATCGTGGAAGACGTCTATCCGCCTGCAGGCAGCGACAAGAAGGAAGCCCTCACCGCGTGGGCGGAGCGAGTGTTCCGCGACGCCGCGCTTAGCCCTACGCCGGATCAGATCCGGGAGATCGCGAAGACCGTCGCAGGGCTCATATTGACCCAACGTCTCGTGCCATACGCACAGTCCAATGGGGCAAACCTCTTTGAAGGCTGGCTCGGCGAGACGCATGTCGGGCCGCCCAATATCCTCGAGCGAATCGATGGCGCTTGCAGCATCCTCACGGTTATGCTGGCAGACACGGAGGTCCAACGAGACGATTCTCGCCGAGCCAGTGTCGAGAGTCGCATATTCCGCGAAATCAATGAAATCATTGTTGACGAGTTGGGCGCATCTCTTGATGAGTTCGTGGACGGTGTCCGTGAAGAGTTCGGCCCCACATCGTCACGCGAGCCTGCCGACTCGTCGGCCGCTGGATCAGTTGCAACCGCAGGCGGAGGGTGCGCACTTGTCGCCATCGGTGCGCTCGCTCTCGCTAGTACAGCAATACTTCTTTGGTAGCGACTGGCCGCTGTCGCACAACCGGTATTGAGCGTCAGTGCGTCAAGCTCGTGCTCGCGAGTTGCGGCATTGACCCATCTCCGTTGTCGGAACGTGGCGCTTTAAACCGTACTTGCACGTGCAACACGCTTCGTCTTAGGGCCCGCTGGGACTCCCAATAATAGTCCGCGTCGAAAAGATGCTCTGCGCCACGGACGCTATTCCGTGGAAATACAAGCTGAAGCTCCTCTTCACCAGCAACAAGAAATAGCTGCTGCAATACGAGAGCGCGGTGGGTAAAGGCCGGCGAGTATCGACCGCTGTGACTTCGCTCAGGAAGGCAAAGCACAAGATCACCTCCGTCGCGCAGAGAAAGGAGTGCCGCCCGGGCAAACTCGCTATAGAGCTTGGCGAGGTCGCTGGCTTCTGCAACGGTGTTGAAGCCATATGGCGGATCACCGATCACAACATCGTATGTCGCAGCAGGCAGGCCACGCGCATCGCCGCGTTCGCTACCGACATACAATTCAAACTCGCGCTTAGGGTCTGACTCTTGGAGCATTCGGTCGACCTGCACTGCCTGCGCGCGAGGCATTACCCCCATGGAGTAGTCGTCGAAAAACATTGCGAGCTGTTTCGAAGAGTCGTCGAAATAGCCGAGTCCGCGAAGATAGCTCTCGGTAGCTGCCGCATCTAGCTCTTGCCGATCGCGTAGTTCGATTAGGCGGGCAATCTGCGCATTGAGGGTCTCCAGTTCCGCAAGATACGCATCGCACCAGTCAATGTCTGACGTTTCGGCGGCTCTCGAGAACCGTGCACTGTGGCGCTTGCTAGTACGCATCGCGACATACACGAGAATGCGCTCTGCGAGATCATTGGGCAAGTCCTCGTCGCGCGGACTCGGCAGGCCATCGAGTACGGACGCCTGTCCGACCACGTCCTCGGTTCGAAACACTTGGCGTGCCAAGCTTAGCGCCCGGGTACCGCCAATCGCGGCAGGGTTTTCGTCGAGAGCGAACAGTAGCTCCTGCTTGGCGTCCAAGAGCTGACGGTGAATGTGAATCAGTCCCTCTCGGGGCTGATCGAAGAATTGAAGGTTGTCGTAGATGAGACGCTCAGTTCCAGGATCGTTGTCGAATCCGGTGAACTTAGCCTTTGGAAGGCGAATGACCTCGAGAAGTGACGTGCCGGTGCCTGCAAAAGGGTCTACTATTGAGAGTGATGCTTCGTGACGCTCGGGTGTGCGGATGATGTTGACGAGGCTTCCCGCTAGGCTCGGCGGGAGGGTCGTGTGGTCATGCCATGCTGGCTTGTTCTCATCGAAGAGATGTACGGCGTTCTGCGCATAAAACAGCTGGTCATAGCAAACGTAGTAGCGGTCCACACCACGTTGCTCGGGCGGATTCCCGATACCGTGATCTTGGATTAGCCAAAGCGTACGGGCGCGGTCGATGTCATCTTGCCCAATTTGGGTATCGTGATCTGCGCGGAATCCGCGCCCTGCGCCGAAAACAAGGTCGGGCATCTGCTCTTTGAGTGTCCCGATCACATCCACCAGGCGCTGCGTGCGAAACCACGCCTTCTCGACGTGGATCTTCACGTCGTCAAGCCCCGCGCGGAGGCGGCTCGCCTCTGAACGATCCTCCTTCGTAAAATCCTCGTCCGCGTAAACAAAGAATCGTAGCTTCTTATCTGTGCTTGGCGGATAGCGCAGAAGATGTTTGTGCAGATTGGTAAAGAGAAGCCCTGGGTCGGCCTTCACTACATTGCGAATGAAGACGAGATAGCCGCACGAGTGTATGTAGCCGGCTTGTCCTGCCATTGCCGCCATGTTCGCAATCAGGGATGGTGGCAAGAAGACGTTACAGGAGCCGTATCGTGGATCGACGACTACTGTGCGCGAAAAGATGTCGCTGTACAGCGGACCGACGATCTGACGGAGCTCGTCGCCGTGCTTTTCGAAAGGCTCGATCATTTCGACGAAGAGCCGATCAAACTCGGAGCTGGTGACGAAATGCAGCGCCTTCGCACGTTCTTGCGTACGACGCTCATAGGTATGCAGCCGCAGCAGACTGAGTAGCTCGGCGAATTGGACGTTGGTTACGCTGAGATTCTTAGAAAAGAGAAAGAAGAGCGCTTGTCCTCCATGCTCCTGACCAAACCAGGCCCGCCGGAATGCTTTCGCGGTGCGAAACGGTTCGCCGGAGTCAACTTGTTCTGGGAGTGCCGCTGCAAATCTCGGGTCGATATCCGTAGACATGGCTGCCTGACGCTAGCAAAAAGACCCCCTGGATCGCTATCGTGATCCAGGGGGTTGGACGCGTTGGCGTAAGCGGAGCTGATGACTTGGGCGATGTTCGGCGTGCGCTCCACGCTCAAGTGGCGTTTGCGTTAGGTTGGTGTGGACTCGCTAGCGAGCTGCCTGCTATATCGCAATGGGGCGGTGAGCATGTCGTCGAGTCTTGCGACGTCGCGTAGCTGGCGGGGATTGCCTGTAGAGAGTCGAAGTGCAGTATCGGCCTTACTTCGTGTGCTCAACAGCAGCGAGTTGATCTCGACAATCAACTCGCCAACAGCTCCATCTTCTTGAGTCGTTTGATCCGTACTAGCATCCGGCATCAGCTTCCTCCATTGTGGGCGATGTCTGTGATGTCTGCCCAAAGTTTGACACAAATGTTACAAGGCGGCAATGGCCCCCGTCCCGAAAGTTGAATCAATCGAGGAATGTGTTCTGAGTCGTGACTAGGGTACGCTGCGGCACCCTAGCGATAGCGGCGGTCAACTTCTGGTCGAGTAAGTCCTCGCTGACCGCGTCTCCAAAGAGGTGCTCCAAGCCCAACAGAAGCGCCTGGAGACCGAACAGACCAGGGCGCAGCAACTCGCCGACGCCGCCAGCTTCGAGGTCAGCGAGCTAGACCAAGCGCTCAGCGACGCGCTACTACTCATCGACAAACGCCTAGTGCCCTACCTGACCGGATCACCCACCGAGAAACGCCTGATCAACCTCGCCATCTACCTGATGCTGCTCGTCTCGGACACTGGCGAGGTCAAGATCAAGCCCACACCGCTCTACGCCGAGCTTGTGCCGCTGGCCCGCAAACTGGCCCGCGAAAGCGGCCAGACCGGCGAAACCCGGCCCGAAAACGGCCGCAGCCCCGCTTTTCGGGGCCACGGTTTGAAACCAAAGCAAATGGCGGAGAGGGCGGGATTCGAACCCGCGATGGAGTTTAACCCCCATACTCGCTTAGCAGGCGAGTGCCTTCAGCCTCTCGGCCACCTCTCCTGGATTGGGACGGCAAGTCTAGAGCCTCGCGACCATCCCGGGCGACCGCGTAGCATCTGCGGTGATCATGGAAGGGTGGCAGAGCGGTTGAATGCGGCGGTCTTGAAAACCGTTAGGCGGGCGAACCCCGTCTCGGGGGTTCGAATCCCCCCCCTTCCGTCGTTGTTTAGGCTGTTCTGCACGGCGCAAGCCTGACGTCAGTCATGCCCTGGACGACGGGCCCGCAAGCCACAGCAAGACCACCGAGCGCGCGAACCGCCACTCCCCCGCGACGCGCCGACCCGGCAGCTCGCCCTCTTCGGCAAGTGCCTCGGCAGCGTCCATCGACACGCGCAGCAGCTTTGCGAGCTCCTCGAGGTTGAGCACCTCCTCCGAGGCGCTCGGAGTGTCTCGGATCTCGATTCGACCCACCTGCAGGCGATCGGCGAGCAGATCGCTCACGAGCTGCTGCTTGCGCTGCCCGGTGGTGTCGACCAGCCGATCGAGCTCGGCCACCTGGTCGCGGGGAAGCCTCACGAAAAGCGGAACGCGATCCTCCGACATCCGAGATACGATAGCAGTTGATATCGATTTGATATCAGACAGCCTACGGCGAATGCTGCGCGGTCACGGCTGAAGTCCCCAGCACCTGCCCCACCGCGCCGAGCGCCTGCACTGCCACGTATGGGCCGACGGTCCCAGCCGGAAGGGAGACGGCCGTCTCAAAGCCTGCCCGTGCCCCCTGAGCAACCGCCTTCAACCCAGTCGCACTCGCGCCCGCGAGCACCCGCCATGCGCTCACCTGCGTGGCGCCGTTCCAGCTCGCGTACACCGTTCCCGTCCCCGACCCGGTCGCCTGGAAGGAGTACGCCGGCTGGTGCGCCGGCATGCCCGCCCATTCGAAGCGCAGCGAGCGGTAGGACTGCGTGCGGCCGGGGAAGTGCGCGTCGAACAGCAGCTTGCCTTCGGGGCCGAACTCGGAGAAGTCCGGCAGCTGGCCCCAGCCGACGAACCAGTCGCCGTTCGCGAGCGCCTGCATGTTGCCCTGGCTGTCCGCCACGAGACCCGGGGCGTGGCTTATCTGGCTCGCCAGGGCGGCGGTGTTCGTCTGCCCGTTGATGTCGACGACGATCGCCCGCGACTGCCCGTGCACGTTCGGGGAGGCGCCGTTGTCGAAGATGCTGATCGCGCCGTCGGGGAGTTCGCGCGGGTCGTGCTGGTAGGCGGTGCGCGTCTGCGGGCTCTCGGCGAAGCTGCTGTGCTTGCCCCCCAGGCGCCACGAGATCTGGCCCGTGCCCGCTTCGATCCGGTAGACCGTCCACGTGTTGCGCGCCGACACCAGCAGGCTGCCGTCGCGGTCGAAGTTGATCGAGTTGATGTGGAAGTAGTCGTACGGCCACCCTGGCGAGGTCCGCGCGGGGGATACGTAGGATTCGGTCAGCCCCACGTGGTCGAGGCTCGTCCATTCGTACATCACCAGACCCGTCTTCACGTCGATCTCCTGCAGGGTGCCGTCGGTGACCGCGCCGTTCGCCGGCCCGCCGACCGCGGAGAGGTTGCAGCGGATCGGGTCGAAGGACGTGATCAGCGCCGTGCCCTGAGGCGTGAGCTGAAAGTCGTGCAGGTCCGCCGTATGCCCGTTGCCGGCTCTCACGCGCGCGATTTCCGTGTAGGTGGCGTCGTCGACGATCCCCTCGCCCATCCCGAACCCGTGTATGGAGATGTTGCCCTGCCACCACGTCAGCACCGGCTTGCCCGCGTATTCCTGCACCCTGAGGTTGGTCGCGAACGTGTTCGTGGGCAATGGCTTGAACCACACCAGCCCGCCGCTCTGGTCGAGGATCATCGGGCCCGCCTGGCCCGGCCCTGTGTACGGCGCGACGAACACGTCTCCCGGCGCCGCCGCGGGCGAGGACGCGGTCACGCTCACGGTCGGCGGGCGCAGGTCGGGGCGCGAGCGGAAACCCTGGATTTCGGCGGCGGATCCTGGGTGGATCGTCTCGGGCGTGGTGCTGATCGTGTCCTCGCTGGACACGCCGAACTGGTAGCTCAGCGTTCGCGTCGAGCCGCCGACGCGCACGCGGGCGTGCACGCTCACCCGCTCGCCTTCGGCGAACGGAGCGGCCGGCACGAAGCTCGCGCCGTCGCCCTGCGAGTAGGCCTTCAGACTTCCGGCGTGGACGCCCGTGCGCGAGCCGGCCACGCTCACGGCGCTCAGCGCGGCGGCGGGAACCCCCAGGAAGCTGATCTGCGCGTGAGGCGAAGCGTCGCGAGTGCCCGGCAGCGGCGAGACGGTCACCGCGCCGGCCTGCAGCGCGGAGTTGTTCAGCTTCGCCGGGCCGCACGTCGGAGCCGACTGCGCCGCGGCGGCGCCTGCCCCCACGAGCCCAAAGCCCAAGGCGGCGACCGGCCCTAGGATGAGAGCGCGCATGGATGACATCGATCCACGAGAGCATAAGAGAGTCGATCGACGGACTTTCATCAAGGGCGGCCTCGCCGCCGGAGGCGTGCTCGCGGGCGCCGGCGTGATCCGTGCGGTGGCGGACACGGGGGACAAGGCCGTCCCCGCGCCTCCGCAGGGCTCCACCGCGAGGGTGCTCCGCCCCGCCGGATCCGGGCGACGCCCCAACATCCTCGTGATAGTCGTCGACCAGCTGCGCTTCCCGCAGTGGTTCGGGGCCACGCCGACCGCCATCGGCCTGCCGCCCAACATCGACCGCCTGCGCCGCGAAGGCGTCTCCTTCGACCGGCACTACACCGCCTCCAACGACTGCTCTCCGTCGCGAGCGGCGATGCTCACGGGGCTCTACACCCACCAGACCGGCTGCATGATCACCGGCGGCAGCACGCTCGATCCCGGCTTCCCCACGTGGGGCACGATGCTGCGCGAACACGGCTACCACACGCGCTGGTTAGGCAAGTGGCACCTCACCCACCGCGACAACCACTGGACGGAAGCGAGCGGCGAACGCGCGTTTGAGGGCTACGGCTTCGCGGGCGGCGTCTACCCCTCGCCCGACGGCGGCCCCGGCCAGGGCTGGCACCGGGATCCGCACATCGCCCGCGCCTTCGCCGAGTGGTATCGGCACGAGGGCGGCAGCGGGCCGTGGTGCACGACGGTGTCGTTCGTAAACCCGCACGACATCGCGTGGTGGTACGTGTGGAGCGACCGCGTGCCGAGCGAGACGGACGCGCGCCGGACAGTGCGGCGCCTGCCGCCGAACTTCGAGACTCCCGAGCAGCTGGCCGAGCGCCACAAGCCGCTGCTGCAGCGCACCTTCCAGGAAACCGCCGCCGCATCGTTCGGGGCCGTGCCGTTCAGCGGCCCCGAATACAGCGCCAAGTGGCTGCGGTTCGTCGACCTCTACACGAAGCTCCAACGCGAGGTCGACCACCACGTCGGCCACGTGCTGCGCACGCTCGAGAGCCAGCCGCACGTGGCTGAGAACACGGTGATCGTGTTCACCTCCGACCACGGCGAGTACGGCGCGTCGCACGGCCTGCGCGGCAAGGGCGCGAGCGCGTACGAGGAGTGCATCCGCGTGCCGCTGATCGTCAAGGATCCGCGCGGCGTGCTCACGAGCGAACCGGAGCAGCCGCGCACGCAGCTCACCTCGAGCGTGGACCTCGCGCCGCTGCTGCTCACCGTCGCAACGGGTTCCAACGAATGGCGCAGGGAAGAGCACTACTCGCACATCGCCCATCGACTCGACCTCGCTCGCATCCTCGCCGACCCGAACGCCCCGGGACGCCCGTTCGTGCTGCACGCC
Source organism: uncultured Solirubrobacteraceae bacterium (assembly GCA_964588985.1). Taxonomy (GTDB): domain Bacteria; phylum Actinomycetota; class Thermoleophilia; order Solirubrobacterales; family Solirubrobacteraceae; genus Palsa-744. The sequence continues at coordinate 66,277 of CAZPQW010000001.1, read as the reverse complement.
ACCGACGAGATCGTCACCGAGTTCGCGATCGAGACCTACGCCGCGTACGCGCCGCTGCACGTCGTCGCGATGCGCACGCCGCAGGCCAAGTTCGCCACGTACTCGCACTGGCCCGAAGGCGGCATCGCGCCGCAGTCGCACGCGGAGGAAGTGGAGCTCTACGACTACGCCACCCACGGCGGGCGCCTCGAGCTGCACAACAGCGCCGGGCAGAGCGCGCAGGAGGAATCGCTGCGCGCCGAATACCAGCGCGCCTTCAGCGAAGAGCTGCGCCGCCCGCTGCCGCACAGGCTGAGCGCCGCGCACAGTCGCGGCTTCGCCGACTACTTCACGACCGCGCGCAACGCCGCCCAGGCGTCCACGGCACGGCGCAAGCTGCACTCCGAACGCGACCTCGGGCACATCCCGCAGGCAGGCAGCCCGCCGGCGACCCGCGTGCGCTCGCGCGTCAGCTCTTCACGGCCGCCGAAGCACCGATGACGGCGCCCGAGCCGTCGAGCGCCTGGGCCTCGACGTAGGCGGGAGCGGCGGCTCCCGGCAGCGCGATCGCCGTCTCGAAGCCCGCCCGCGGCGAGGTCGCGACCGGTGCGAGGCTGCTCGGCGACGAGCCCGCGAGCACGCGCCAGGAGGCCACGGACGTGGCGCCGTTCCAGCTCGCGTACGCCACCGTCCCGGCAGCGCCGCCGGGCGCCGGTTCGACCGCGAGCGCCGGCGGCTGCGCGGGCTGTCCGCTCCAGGGGAACACGTAGGTGCGGTAGGACTCCCAGCTCGACGGGAGGTGCGCGTTGAACAGGACGTGTCCGACGGCGTCGAACTCGGACAGGTAGCCCGCCTGGCCCCAGCCCACAACCCAGTCTCCGTTGGGGAGCGCCTGCACGTTGCCCTGGCTGCCCGCGACGAGTGGGTTGTGGTGCACGCGGCTGCGCAGGAGCGTGTCCGTCTTGCGGGTCGTGTCTAGCTTCACTTCGATCGCGCGCGACTGCTTGTGCACCGCCGGGAACGCGCCGTTGTCGAAGAACGTGAACGCGCCGTTCGGCTGCTGGCGCGCGTCGTGCTGCCACGCGATGCTCGTCCCCGGACCCATCTTGAAGCTGCTGTGCTTGCCGCCCACCTGCCAGCGCACCTGACCGGTCTTGGAGTTGACGTCGTACGCGGCCCACGTGTTGCGTGCGTCCACCAGCAGGTCGCCGTTCTGCTGGACGTCGATCGAGTTGATGTGGAAGTAGTCGAACGGCTGCGTCAGGCTCGCCTGCGCCGCCGAAGCGTAGGAGTAGGCGAGCGGCACGTGGTCGAGGCTGTGCCACTCGTACATCACGAGCCCCGTCTTCAGGTCGATCTCCTGCAGCAGCGTGTCCGCCACCGCGCCCGCCCGCGGGCCGCCGACGGAGGACAGGTCGCACGCGATCGCGGTGTAGACGGTGGTCAGGCCGGCGCCCTGCGGCGTGATCGTGAACTCGTGCAGGTCGGGCTGGTAGCCGTTGCCGGCGCGCACGACCGCGACGGTCTTGTAGGAGCTGTCGGCGATCACCAGGCCGGCCTGACGGGAGCCGCCCGCCACGAGGGGGTCCTGCCACCAGGTGAGCACCGGTTTGCCTTCGTACTGCTGCACGCGCAGGTCCGCCGCGCGGGCGCCCGCGGGGATCGGCTGGAACCACAGCAGGCCGCCGTGTTCGTCGAGGATCATCGGCCCGTACTGCCCCACGCCGGAGTAAGGCGCGAGGAACAGCTCGCCGCTCGCGGTCGGCGCCTTCGACGCGACGGTCACGATCGGCGGGCGCACGCCCGGGAGCGAGTGGAAGCTCTGGTAGTTCGTCGCCGCCGCAGCGGGCTTGGAGACCGCGCTCACCTTCGCCGTGCCGCGCACGTCGCGCACGGCCACGACGAAGCTCCACGCGAACGGCGTCGTGTGCCCGCCTTCGCTCAGTTCCGCGTGCACGCTCACCGTCTCTCCGGCCATGAACGGCTTGGAGGGCAGGAAGCTCGCCCCGTCGTCCTGCGAGTACGCCGCGAGCCGCCCCGGGTGCGCCCCGGTGCGCGAGCCCTTCACGACCACGTTCGTGAGCGCGCCCGCGGGCACGCCCAGCAGGCTGATCTGCGTCGTCGCCGCCGCATCCCGCGTTTCGGGGCCCGGAGAGACGGTCACGCGCGAGCCCGCGAGCGCCGCGGACACGTTCAGCCGCGGCGGCACGCAGCTCGGCGAGGAGCTCGCGATGCGCGCGGAGCTCGTCCGCAGCAGCGGCGAGATCGCGTGCGAGGAGGAGAGACCCACCACGGCCGCTACGAGCGCGAGCGCAACCGCGACAAGCGCCCCGGACACGGCCCGAGTGGTGAGGCGGCGGGCGCTCAACCTTTGACCACGGCCGAGGTGCCGATCACGGCACCGGAACCGTCGAGTGCCTGGACCTGCACGTACGGCCCCACGGTGGGCGCGGCGATCGTCGTCTGGAAGCCCGTCTTCGGGGCGCTCGCCACGGCGCTGAGCGCGCTCGGAGTCGCACCCGCGAGCACCTGCCACGTGGCGACCTCGGTGGCGCCGTTCCAGCTCACCGACACCGACAGCGTGCCCGCCACGCCGGCCTGGGCGACCGCCGACGGCGTGCCCGGCGCCTGTGCGCTCCACGGCGAGAGGTACGTCCTGAAGCTCTGCACGTTCTTGCCGAGCGTCCCGTCGAGCAGCACGTGGCCGGAGGAGTCGTACTCGGTGAAGTTCGGTAGGCCGCCGTAGCCCATCAGCCAGTCGCCGCCGGGCAGGCTCAGGGTGTTGCCCTGGCTGGTCGCGAGCAGCGTCTTGGCGGGGTTGGTGAACTGCTTCGCGAGCGTCGCCGTGTGGGTGGAGGTGTTCGCTTCGATCAGCAGGCCGCGGGACTGCTTCTCCTTCGGCGGGTCCGAGCCGTTGTCGAACACCGAGATCAGGCCCCCGGGCTGGAGCTCGGCGTCGTGCTGCCAGTAGAAGCGGGTGCCGGCGCCCATCTTGAAGCTGCTGTGCGCGCCGCCCAGGCGCCAGCGGATGCCGCCGCTGTGCATGTCGATGTCGTAGATCGTCCACGTGCTGCGCGCCGAGAGCAGCACATCCCCGGAACTGCCCGGATCGACCGAGTTGACGTGCACGTAGTCCCATGGCCAGTTGAATTTGGGCGCCGGGCTTTTCGATTCGGAGAGCGGCACGTGCCCGAGCGCATGCCACTCCCACATCACGAGGCCCGTCTTGACGTCGATCTCCTGCACGATCGAGTCGTTGATGGCGCCGTTCGACAGCCCGTGCTCCGCGGACAGGTTCATGCGGATCGGGTCGAACGCGTCGATCCACGCTGTGCCCTGGGGCGTGAGGCGGATCTCGTGCAGGTCGGCGTGGAAGCCGTTGCCCGCGCGCACGACGCCCACCTGTTTGTAGGAGGTGTCGTAGATCACATCTTCGCCCTGGCCGAAGCCCACCTCGAGGACCCGGCCCTGCCACCACGTGAGCACCGGCTTGCCGAACAGCTGCTGGACCTCGAAGTTGGTGGCGGTCTTGCCGGCGGGCAGCGGTTTGAACCAGATCAGGTTGCCCGCCTGGTCGACGATCATCGGCCCCGACGTGCCCTTGCCCTGGTAGGGGGCGAGGAACAGGTCACCCGCGGCCGCGCCGGGCTTCGCGGGCGTGGTGATCCGCACCGTGGACGGCGTGAGCGTGGGCGCGGAGACGTAGTGCTGGATCGCGTGCGCGTCTCCCGGGTTGTTGGGGAACTGCTTCGAGGACGGCGTGTACTGGTGGGCGATCGTGAAGCTCGTGCGCGCCGTGCCGGTGGAGCCTCCGGTGCTCACCTGCGCGGTGACCGTCACGCGCTCACCGGCCGCGAACGGGTGGCTCGGAAGGAAGCTCTCGCCCGTTCCGGTGGAGTACGCGCGCAGCACACCCGAGTGTGCGCCGGTGTGGGAGCCGACGACGTGCACGCTCGACACGGTGGTGCCGGCTTCGCCGAGGAAGCTGATCTGGGTGCTCGCGGACGCGTCCGGTGTTCCGGGGGCGGGCGAGACCGCCACCGGGTTGGCCGCCGCCGCCCTGACCGACGCGTCGGGTGCGATCAGCGCCGAGCTGACCGAGGCCCCGTCGCCGCATGCGCCCAGCGAGAACGCTCCCGCCAAACAGGCCAGGCAGGATGCGCCCACGAATACCTTGCTCGTCCGCACGCGCACTACAACACCGGCGGTCGGGGTTGGTTGCGCCCGCGGTCGAGCGTCATTGCGCCGATGTCCCGGAGAACGGCTGGGAGGTACCGATCGTGCGGCCCTTGGCGTCGAGCGCCTCGACCTCGTAGCTGCCGTAGCTCCGCGGCACCGGGATCGCTGTCTCGAAACCGGCCTTCGTGGCGCTCGCCACGGCGGTCAGCCGGCTCGCGTCGGCTCCGGCGAGGACCTTCCAGGAGGCGACCCGGGTGGCCCCGTTCCAGCTCGCGTACACCTTCGTCTGCGTGCCCGCCTGGAGGGCGACGGCGGCAGGCGGCGTGAGCGGCAGTCCGACCCACTGCTCGATCGTCGCGCGGTAGGTGAGGTTGGGGCCCGGGAGTTCACCTTCGAACAGCAGCTTGCCCGAGCGGCTGTACTCGGAGAAGTACGGTTCCGAGCCCCAGCCGACGAACACGTCGCCGTTCGCGAGGGTCTGCGTGTCGCCCATGTATTCGGACTTGAATTTGCCGTCGCCGACGTACTGGGCCGCGAGCGTCGCGGTGTGCGCGCTCTGGTCGAGCTCGAGCACGAGTCCGCGGGATGGCCCCGTGGCCCGGACGGACGTGCCTCCGCCCTTCAGCTGGCAGCAGTGGTCGTCGAACACGGTGAGCGTCGAGCCGTTCGTGAGCCGCGCGTCGTGCTGCCACTGGAAGCTCGCGCCGGGACCGAGCTTGAAGCTCGATTTGTTGCCGCCCACAGTCCATTCGATCCTGCCCGTGCCGATGTCGACGAGGTAGGCGGCCCACGTGTCGCGCATCGAGACGAGGAACTTGCCATTGCCGGTCAGCTCGATCGAGTTGACGTGGTAGGCGTCCCACGGGAACCCGTTGGTGGGCAGCGAGGACTGGACCTCGCTCAACGGGATGTGCTGGAGCGCGTCCCAGTTGCGCACGAGCTTGCCGGTCTTGAGGTTGTACTCCTGCACGGCCGAGTCGATCAGCGCGCCGTTGTAGGCGCCGCCGTACTTGGAGAGGTCCAGCGGGATGTTCTTGTTCGCGGTGACCCACGCGTTTTCCCCGTCGATCGCGAACTCGTGGACGGTGAGTACCCAGCCGCCCGTCGCTTTGAGCTTCGCGACCGTCCGGTAGTGCTGGTCAGCGACGACGTATTCGCCGCTTTCGGTCGCGCCGGTGTTCGTGACCTTGCCCTGCCACCACGCCAACGCCGGCTTGCCCTGGTAGGTCTGCAAGCTCAGGTTCGCGGCGGCGACGCGCTTTGACACCGGCTGGAACCAGACGGGCTGCAGGCCGCGGTCGAGGATCATCGGTCCGCTCTGGCCGATGATCGGCGGTTCGTTGAGGTCGAAGAAGTTGGTCGTGAAGATGTAGCCTGGCGCGAGCTGTCCGGCGGGCGCTCGCTGCAGGCTGCGGACGATCGGCGGATGAAGCGAGGGGGCGCTTGCGTAGCTGTATGCGCCGCTCGTGGTGTAATCGCCGATCGGTGGGGCGTGGGAGCCGGCGAATGCGGCGGTGAGACCGACGAAGCACGCGAGCACCGCCCCGACCACGAGCGCGAAGCGCCGAGCCGCTCCCGCCCGCGCGGCGTCGGTCCTGGGGAGCGAGACGAACATCATCACCGCCGCGGCCGCGGCGAGGACCCCGCAGATCAGGTAGGCGAGCCGAAAGCCCGCGGTCAGCGCCTGCGCCACCTGCTGGCCCGAGCCGATCAGGTGCGTGGTGCGCTGCGTGGCGAGCGTGATCAGGAGCGCGAGCCCGAGGCCCCCGCCGATCTGACGCGAGGTGTTGACGAGACCCGACGCGAGACCGGCCTGCCCCTCCTTGGCGCCCTGGGTGGCGGCGATGGTGGAGGGCACGATCGACATCGCGATCCCCGCCGCGGTGAGGATCCCGGGGATCATCACGTACACGATCGCGCTACCGCTCGAGCCGATCCGGGTGAACAGCAGCAGGCCGCCGCTCAGCATGATCAGCCCGCCGCCGAGCACCGGGCGCACGCCGAAGCGACTCACGAGCTTGCCCGCGCGCGAGGCGACGAGCAGGATCGTCAACGACATCGGCAGGAACGTGAGCCCCGCGTGCAGCGGCGAGAGCCCCAGCACCTGCTGCATGTAGAGGGAGCTGACGAACCACATCGGGAACAGCGCCGCGCTGAACAGGAGCACGACCGTGTTGGCCGCCCGCAGCGGCTTGGTGAGCTCCTTGAACGGGATCAGCGGCGCGGACGCGACGCGCGTCTCGATCACGCCGAACATCGCGAGGAGGATCGCGCCGAGCGCGATCGGGCCGAGCGCGGCGAACGTGTCCCAGCCCTTGAGCCCCGCTTCCACGACCCCGTACACGAGCACCATCTGCCCGATCGTGAGCGTCAGCGCGCCGGCGAGGTCGAAGCCCTCACGAGCTCTGCGGCGCTCGCTCACGACCGCCCAGGCGACGAGCGCGGTGGCGAGCGCGATCGGAGGGTTGATCAGCAGTACCCAGCGCCAGTTGAGCGCCTCGGTGATGATCCCCCCGAACAGCACCCCGGCCGCGCCGCCGAGCCCGTTCATGGCGGCCCACGTGGCGATCGCGCGGTGGAGCTTGGGGCCGGGCGGGAACGACGCCGTGATGATCGCGAGCGAGGTCGCGGCCATCAGGGCGCCCGCGAGTCCCTGCACCGCACGGCCGGCGATCAGCATTTCCTGGTTCGGCGCGGCACCCCCGGCGAGGGATGCGAGCCCGAACAGCACGAGCGCGACGACAAGCGTACGGCGCTGGCCGAAGTGATCGGCGGCGCGACCGCCGAGCATCAGGAAGCCGGCGAACGTGATCGCGTACGCATCGACGACCCACTGCAGGTCCGGCGAGGAGAAGCCGAGGCTCGATTGGATGTCCGGCAGCGCGACGTTGACGATGCTCAGGTCGAGGATGACCATGAACTGCGCCACGCAGCAGACGACCAGCAGCCACCTAGACGGCAGGCTCTCGCCGCTCGCGGGCGCGGGGGCCTCCACCGCCCCAGCGCTGGCTGGCGTCTCGACGCTCATGACCCTCTATTCAACCGCGAAAGCCGGCGTGGGCGATTGGTAGGGTGGGATTCCGAGCCCACAAGCGACGATTGGAACCCGGCCATGAGAAGAACGCCACAGACCGCCATCCTAACGCTCGCGGTCGTCCTGGCGAGCACCCTCGCGGCGACCGGGTGCGGCGGCAATTCGGGGAGCTCCCCCTCCACGGCGACGACGAGCGCCGCCCCCGTGACGACAACGCCGACGACCACCACGACGACCCACAAGCACAAGTCCAAACCGGCCTACTGAGCCGCTCGCTCACCGCAGCGAGGCCGCGTAGCCGATCGGCTTGACCGTCGGCGAGACGCCGAGCACGAGGCCGGCCGAGTCGAGCGCCTGCACCGCCACGTAGGAATACGTCTTGGGCAGCGTCGTCGAGCTCTCGAAGTCCACGGACGGGACCGTGGCCTGCGCCGTCAGCGATCCCGAGCGCTCGCCAGCGAGCACTCGCCACGCGAACACGTCGGTGGCGCCGTTCCAGCTCGCGTGCACGATCGTCTCTTCGCCTGTGTTGTTCAGGCTGGCGAGGATCGCGGGAGGGCTCGACGGGCGCCCGCCCCAGGGGAAGCGGAAGGCGCGGTAGAAGGACATGTCGAGCGGCTGGTGGGCGTCGAGGAGCAGCGAGCCGCCCTTGGAGTACTCGCTGATCGCGGGCACCCCGCCGTAGCCGACGAGCGTGTTCCCGCCGGCGAGCGTCTGCATGTTCCCCTGGCTTGCCGCGAGCAGTGGCGCGCCGGCGTGCGTGTAGACGGACGCGAGGCGCGCCTGGTGGGTCTTCAGGTCGAGCTTGATCCGCAGCGCGCGCGACTGGCTGTGGATCGGCGGGTTGGAGCCGTCGTCGAAGAACGTCAGCTCGCCGTCCGGCAGGACGCGGCCGTCGTGCTGCCACGCCATGGTCGTGCCGGGTCCCATCTTGAAGGAGCTCCTGTTGCCTCCAAGGCGCCACAGGACCCTGCCGGTGCCGCCTTCGAGCTGGTAGCCGGCCCAGGTGCTGCGCGCCGAGATGAGGATGTCGCCGCTCGGCTCGAGGTCGATCGAGTTGAGGTGGAAGTAATCCCAGGGCAGCGTGTCCATGGGCGTCTCGACTTCGGACTCCGCGGCGCCGACGTGGTCGAGGCTGTGCCATTCCCAGCGCACGAGGCCCGTCCTCATGTCGATCTGCTGGATGGCGGTGTCGACGATCGACCCGCCCGCTATGCCCTCGACCGTCTTGAGGTCGCAGCGGATCGGGTTGAACGCGGTGATGTAGGCGATGTCGTGGGGGGCGATCTGGAAGTCGTGCAGGTCCGCCTTCAGGCCGTTGCCGCCCGCGATCCTCGCGACGGTCCGGTAGCGGGCATTCATGACGATGTCTTCGCCCTGGCCGAAGCCGAGGTCGAGCACGCGCCCCTTCCACCACGTGAGGACCGGCTGTCCTTCGTATGTCTGCTCGGAGAGGTTCTCCGCCGTCTCGCCGTCCGTGAGCCTGTCGAACCACACGAGCCTCCCCTGCGGCGTGTAGATCAGCGGCCCGTACTGACCCGGACCGGGCCCGTTGGTGGTGAGGATGTCGCCGGCCGCGGGGTCGCGGTCCGGCACGGTGACGGTCAGGACGGGAGCCTGGACGCCGGGAAGGGTGTAGAAGCTCTGGTAGTCGGCGGGCGCGGCGCGAGGGTTGGAGAACGTCGGTGTGCGCGCGGTCGAATACGGCGTGTCGACGCGGAAGCCGAACGCGACCGCCTTGCCGCCGTTGCCCGAGCCGATCGTGGCGTGCACGAGCACCCGCTCGCCGGGGTCGAAGGGCTCGGTGGGTATGAAGCTCGCGCCATCTCCCTGGAAGTACCGGCGTAGGCGACCGTTGTGAGCGCCGGACTTCGAGCCGATGACCGAGATGTCGCGGAGGCTCGCGGCGCTCGTGCCGAGGAAGCTGATCTGCGTGTGGGGGTTGGCGGTGCCGGTGTCCGGCGCGGGCGAGACGTCGACCTGGCTGCCGGGCAGGCGCGCGCTGTGTTCGAGCGTCGCGGGCAGGCACGCGGGCGAGGTCGCGCTCGCGGTGGAGGTTGCGCTCGAGTCGAACACACCGAGGCTGGGAGAGCGAAGCGCGATCGCGGCGACGCCCCACGCGACAACCACGGCCGCGATGACGCCGTATCCCTTCCATCTCATGAGTGCATCCTTACCAAGTTCTCGTTGCCCGGCGAAGTACGGGCTTCGATCCCTTAGGCTGTCATTTGATGACAATCCGAACTTGTCTGACTGTTCCTCTGGCGCTCGCAGCGCTCGCTGCGGGACCGTCGTGCGCGCTGGCGAGCTCGTCCGACACGGCCAACGCCCATGCCTACCTCGAGGCGAACTACAGGCTGATGCAGTACGCCGATTCACACATTCCGCAAGGCGGAGCCGCGATTGCGCGAGTCGTGCATCAGGTTCGCGGCGAATGCCCGAAGGCCGCGGCCGAATCGCCTCAGGACACCGACTCCGAACAGCTCAGCAACGAGGTGATCGGGGCGATCGTGACGAGCGTCGTCAAAGCGGGCCTGGGCGAGGCCCGTAGCTTCGTGCGGTCGGTGGCGCCGCTGCACTGGAGCAACCGCGGGCTGAATCGCACGATCCACACCTACGCGGCGAAGGTGAAGGTGCTGACGACGCTCGCCGAACCGCACCTGTGCGCGGACGTGAAGGCGTGGGCGGCGAGCGGGTTCAAGACGCTGCCGGCGAGCACGGTGGCGTTCGACAAGCGGTTCGTGCCGGCGTGGGTCGGCGCGGGGGAACTGCCCGACTCGCTGAAGCCCTACGAGCCCGCGAGCGACCGCTCGCTGGTGCGCCAGACGGTCCGCCTGGAAGAAAAGTGGGAGGACTTCGAAGCGCGCGAAGTCGAATCGTGGGGCGCGATCATGGACGCGATGGTGCTGCAGCCCTGATCGCTCAGGCGACCGCGCGCAGGTGCTTGTAGGGGGCGCCGCGCAGCTCGCGCACGAGCGCGTCCACGAGCCCCTCCTCGTCCTCCTCGCGCCCGTCGGTGACCGCGCCGATCACCGCGCGCTTGCGCTCGAGCAGGGTCGAGATCGTCTCGTCGACGGTCTCGGCGGCGAGCAGGTAGTAGGCGTTCACGGCGTCCTGCTGGCCGATCCTGTGACAGCGGTCCTCGGCCTGGTCGTGCTTGGCGGGAGTCCAGTCGAGCTCCAGGAAGACGACATTCGATGAGCGGGTTAGCGTGAGTCCTTGACCGGCGACCTCGATGGAGCAGACGATGAGCTGGTTCTGGGCGCCGTCGTCGGGCGCCTGGAACCGCTGCAGCGCCTGATCCCGTGAGGCGTGGCTGTCCTTGCCGAGGATGTGCAGCGCGTGGGGGAAGTGGTCGAGCAGCGCGCGTTGGATCTCGCGGTGGTGGGCGAACACGACGAGCCGCTCGCCGGATGAGCAGAAGTCGTGGATCCAGCGCAGCGCGGCGTGGAGCTTGCCGCGCGCGGCGAGGAGCTTGAGCGCGTTGAGGCGCACGAGGCGTTCGGCGCGCAGGGCCGCGGCGACCTTCGCGTCGAGCTCGCGCAGGTCGATCGGCTGGCTCCTGAGCCACGCGACGAGGTCGCGCTCGGCGAGGCGGTACTCGGACTCGTTGTCGAGCTCCACGGGCACCACCGCGCGCGTCTTCGCGGGCAACTGCTGGAGCACGTCCTCCTTCAGGCGGCGCACGAAGCAGCGCGCGCGCAGGTGCCAGTGCAGGCGCAGGTGGGCGTCGGGACCGCGGAAGCGCTCGCCGAACTTGACGCCCGAGCCGAAGTCCTCGAGGCGTCCGAGGATGCGCAGCTGGGAGATCAGCTCGGCGGGGCGGTTGATGACGGGGGTGCCGGTGAGCGCGAGCACGAAGCCGTCGCGGGGCACCTCGGCGGCGAGTCGCTGGACCGCCTGGGTGCGCTTGGCGGCGGCGTTCTTGCAGTAGTGGGACTCGTCGAGCACGAGCGCCTTCGGTTGCAGCGCGCGCAGCTGATCGAGGCGCGCGGCGAGGATGTCGTAGTTGACGAGCGTGATGTCCGCGGCTGGCTCCGGCTCGCCGCCTGCGTCGCCCGCGCCGTTGCCGGCGAGCGCCTGGACGGTGCGCTCGGGCAGCCAGTGGCGCAGCTCGCGCAGCCAGTTGAGCTTGAGGCTCGCTGGGCACACGATCACCGCGGGATACGCCGCGGCGGCCTCGAGCGTGGCGAGCGCCTCGATCGTCTTGCCGAGCCCCTGCTCGTCGGCGAGGAACGCGCGCCGCTGGGAGAGCAGGTAGCTGACGCCGGCGCGCTGGAACGGCTTGAGCTCGCCGCCGAGGCCGGGGACGTGCAGCTCGGCGTCGGCGGCGCTGGAGAGCGCTACGAGACCTGCGGAGCGTGCGTGCTGCTCGCGGATCTCCTGCAGCAGCTCCAGGGCGTCGGGCTCGATCCAGACGGCGCCGTCGGCGAGGAACTCATCGAGCGCGGGCACGCAGAACGGGTCGGCGCGGATGGCGGTGAGCTGTGAGTGCTCGTGCTCTGAGTGGCGACGGCGCTGCGGCGGGAGCACACCGCGCAGCGCGGCAAAGGCGTGCGTGCGCGTCTCGTCGTGGCCGGGCGCGAGCACGAACGTGGGCTCGTCGTGGACGCTCGAGCGCTCGAGCACCGCGGGCGGCGCGGGGCGGCCCGCGAGCAGCGCGTCGACGCACCGTTTGGCGGCGCGGCTCATCCAGCCGTCGAGCTGCCCGTCGATCATCCGCCACGACTCGAGCGTGAGCGGCACGGTCGCGCCCCCGGGCGCGGTGGCGGCACGCTCGCGAAGCGGGCGCGGCAGGCGCCTGAAGTCGCCGAGCAGCACGAACACCGGCTCCTCGCCCGGGCCCTGCACCTCGATGTTCCCGCGCCAGGTGCTCGCGCGCCTCAGCCACGCGGTCACACGGGGATCGACATCCGCATCCTCGAGGTGGTCGAGCAGCTCACGCAGCTGCTCGGCGTCGTCCTCCGCCGCGGCCAGCCCCACCGATCCGGCGGGCCCCTCCGCTGTGCGCAACCCGGCGCCCGCGGCAAGGACGCGCGCGGTTGCGGCGTGCCGTCCGGCGACGAGGATCCAGTGCTCGCCGCGACGGTCGCGGCGGAACTCGATGTCGTGGCGGCTGTAGGCGCCGTTGTCGGCGGGCTCGCCGGCGGCGCCGGCGGGCCCCTGCCGTGTCTGCTCCGCGTGGGTGAGCAGCGCGCGGCGGGCGAGGTCGCTGAGGCGCACGTCCACGCCGCGCGCGCGCAGGCCCTCGAGCAGCTCCGCCGCTTCGTCGTCGATCGGCACGAGCGCGCGGCCGATCTCCGGCACCTCGCGCGCTTCGGAGTGCTCGAGCAGCGCGGTGACGGGTTCGGGCGCGGCGTCGGTGGCGAAGCTCAGCCACCAGTCGCTGTCGGGGCGGGTCACGTCGAGCAGGAACTCGCGGCGGTCGCGCTTGGCGCGGCGGCGCGCGATCGCGCGCTCCAGCTCCGCGCTCACGTCGGGCTCGTCCGGCAGGCCGTCGAGCAGCAGCGCGAGCGCCTGCGCCTGGTCGGGCTCGAGCGGCAGGCACCACGCGCGGTCGACGGGGTCCCAGCGACGGCCGGGGATCGCGCGCAGCAGCATGCGCAGACCGTCGTCGTACGGGAAGCGCAGCACGGCCTCGTCGCGGGCGAGCTCGGCGGAGAAGGGTGGCGGGGTCACGAGAACAAGCACGATAGGCCCCTTCGGGGATGGGCTTGGGCCGGAGGTGAGACCTGGCGTGGCTAGGGTGAGCCGTGAGTCGAGAGAGCACCAACTTCGAGGAGCGAGACGATGGCGAGCATGCGTGTGGTTCAGGTCAAAGAGCAGGGCGGCCCGTTCGAGCTGGTCGAGCGCGACGTGCCGCAGCCGGGGCGTGGCGAGGCGCTGGTGCGCGTGCACGCGTGCGGGATCTGCCACAGCGACATGTTCGGCAAAGAGGGCGGCTTCCCCGGGATCTCCTGGCCGCACGTGCCGGGGCACGAGATCGCCGGCGAGGTGGCCGCGCTGGGCGAGGACGTCAGGGGCTGGGAGGTCAGCCAGCGCGTGGGCGTGGGCTGGTTCGGCGGTAACTGCGGCCACTGCCGCCAGTGCCGCCGCGGCGACCTGATCAACTGCGCCAACATGGACATCCCCGGCATCACGATCGACGGCGGCTACGCCGACTACGTGCTGGTGAAGGCCAGCGCGATGGCCTCGATCCCGGACGAGCTGGCCGCGGAGGAGGCGGCGCCGCTGTTGTGCGCGGGCATCACCACGTACAACGCGCTGCGCCACAGCGGCGCGCACGCGGGCGACCTGGTGGCGGTCCTCGGCGTGGGCGGGCTAGGGCACCTGGGCGTGCAGTTCGCGTCGAAGCTCGGCTTCGACACGGTCGCGATCGCGCGCGGTACGAGCAAGCGCGACCTTGCGCTGGAGCTCGGCGCGCGCCGCTACATCGACAGCACCGCCAAGGACCCGGCGGATGAGCTGCGCAAGCTCGGCGGCGCGAAGGTGATCCTGTCGACGATCACGAACGCACCGGCGGTGACGGCGGTGCTCGGCGGTCTCGGCGTGCGCGGCAAGCTGGTGATCGTGGGCGCGTCGATGGAGCCGATGCAGATCCCGCCGGCAATGCTGATCGGCGGCAGCAAAGCGATCGCGGGACACGCGTCGGGGCACTCGGGAGACTCCGAGGACACGCTCGACTTCAGCGCGCTGTCGGGGGTTCGCCCGATGGTGGAGACCTTCCCGCTGGAGCGGGCGACGGAGGCCTACGAGCGGATGTTGAGCGGCGAGGCTCGCTTCCGGGTGGTGATCGTCACGGGCGCGTGAGCGCTCGTGCGGCGCTCAGGCGTCGCGCTCGACTTTGGGCAGCGACTTGACGATCGAGCGCGTGAGCACGGCGGTGACGAGCGGCGCGAGGCCGGGGATGGGCGAGGCGATGCGGATGTCATAGACGAAGTCCGTGCCCTCGCCGGCGGGTGCGAAGGTCATCGTGCCGACGTGGCCGCGCAGCGGGCTGCCCTTGGTGATGCGGTAGACGATCCGCTCGCCGGGGACGAACTCGGTAACGGTCTCCTCGAACGGCGGCATCCCCGGTGCGATCCGCAGCTTGCGAACCGAGCCGACGCCGTTGCGCTCGCCGTTCTCGCCGTCGCGCAGGCGGGTGACTTTCGCGCCGAACACCTCGGAGAGGTTCTCGTGCTCGGCTAGGTGGGCGAAGATCGCGGCGGGCGGCTTGGCAAAGCGATGCTCTACGTGGATGTGGTGGGCGCGCATCGCTACAGCGTGTCAGCTTCGCGCGCCGAGCGACCCCTCGAGGCGCTCGAGCGCGGTGGGCGTGCCCATCGCGATGACCACGTCGCCGTCCCGGAGCGCGGTCTCGGCGGGGGGCTGTGGCTGGAAGTCTGCTCCGCGGCGCAGCCCGACGATCATCAGCCCGCCGCTGATGTCGCCGACGGTCTGGGCCGCATCGGCGGCGCGCCCCGCGACGAGGATCTCCTCGAGGCGGTAGGCGTCGTCGACGTCCACCACACCGCTCAGCTGCGGGTGCAGCGCGAGACGTGCCATCTCCGTTCCGCTCGCCTTGTAGGGGGAGATCACGCGGTCGGCGCCGGCGCGCTTGAGCTTCTTCTCGGTGTCCTCGATCGCGGCCCTCGCGACGATCGGGATGTCGGCTCGCAGCTCGCGCGCGGTGAGGGTGATGAACACGTTGTTCGCGTCGGAGTCCGCGCACGCGATCAGCGAGCGGGCGCGCTCGATGCCGGCCTCGACCAGCACGGTGTCGTCGGAGGCGTCGCCGGCGATGAAGGCCATGCCCAGCCCCTCGGCGAGGTGGCGGTTGCGCTCGTTGGCGTCCACCACGACGAGCTCGACCCGAGCGGCGTGCAGGTCGCGCGCGACCTGGCGCCCGACGCGACCGAAGCCGCAGATGATGTGGTGGTCGCTGAGCGAGTCGATCATCCTCTCCATGCGCCGCACCCCCAGCAGGTCACCGAGGTGCCCCGCTACGAAGAACTCGGTGACGGTCGCGAGCGCGTAGAAGAGGGTACCCACGCCGAGGACGGTGACCGCGACCTGGACGATCTGACCCGTCGTTGTGTGCGGCTGAGGGAAGCCGCCCACGGTGGCCGCCGTGTCGAGCGCCCAGCGAAACCCGTACCAGAGGCTGACACCTTCGCTGAGCTCCAGACCGATGGCGCCGAGCAGAAGCAGCACGACCGCTACCAGCGCGAGCACCAGGATCCGCTTGGTGAAGATCGTCAACTGCAGGTGCGAGGCCCTGCCGGACCGATCGGGCGCGCGGTGCAGGATGCGGTCGAGCCCGGACATGGCTCGCATCCTTGCAATCGCATCGGCGCAGCCATTCGAATGCACCGGCGGACACGCGTCGGGTGGCTAACCTGAGTCGCCTTGACGACAACGAGCACGGACCGTTCCCATCCGAATGTCACGCTGGCCGTGCTGGGCCTCGGCGCGGTGGCCTATGCGGTGCTCAGCTCCGCGGTCGTGCCGGCGCTCCCGACGATGCAGCACGATCTGCACACGAACGAGACGGGGATCACGTGGCTGCTGACGGGCTACCTGCTCGCGGCCTCGGTGGGCACGTCGATCCTCGGCCGGCTGGGCGACATGTACGGCAAGGAGCGCCTGCTGCTGTGGACGCTGGTGATCCTCGCGTTCGGCACGCTCCTGGCGGCTGTGTCGAGCTCGCTCGTGCCGATGATCGTGGGGCGCTTCATCCAGGGCGCGGCGGGCGGGATCTTCCCGCTCGCGTTCGGGATCGTGCGCGACGAGTTCCCGCACGAGAAGGTCGCGGGCAGCATCGGGCTGCTGTCGGCGATCCTGGGAGTGGGCGCCGGCGTGGGGATCGTCCTCTCGGGGGTGATCATCAAAGACCTCAACTACCACTGGATCTTCTGGTTTCCGCTGATCGCGATCGTGATCGCGGCGGTGGCGACGTGGCGCTACGTGCCGGAGTCGCCGGTGCGGGTGCCGGGGCGCATCAACTGGCTCGCGGCGGCGCTGATGACGATCGGCCTCTCGGGTGTGCTGCTGGCGATCAGCGAGACCACCGCGTGGGGCTGGGGGTCGAGCAGGACGCTCGGCCTGCTGGCGTTCGGCATCGTGTTCACGCTCGCGTGGATCGCGGTGGAGACGCGCAGCGACGACCCGCTGATCGATATGACGATGATGCGAGTGCGGGGCGTGTGGACGACGAACACGGCCGCGTTCCTGCTGGGCGCGGGCATGTACGCGTCGTTCATCGTGTTCCCGCAGTTCGCTCAGCTGCCGAGGAGCACGGGGTTTGGGTTCGGCGCGTCGGTCGTCGTCTCCGGGCTGTACCTGCTGCCGTCGACCGCCGGGATGACGATCTTGGGCATCTACGCGGGACGCATCTCCGCGCGTTTCGGCTCGCGCTCCGCGCTGCTGGCGGGGACCGCTTTCACGACGTTGTCCTTCGCGCTGCTGACGGCTGAACACGGACACCCCTACGACCTGCTGATCGCGGCTGGGCTCCTGGGAGTGGGGATCGGCCTCGCGTTCGCGGCGCTCGGCAACCTGATCGTGCAGGCCGTGCCGAGCCACCAGACGGGCGTGGCGAGCGGCATGAACACGGTCATGCGCACGCTCGGCGGCGCGCTGGGCGGGCAGCTATCGGCCACGTTCATCGCGGCTCACATGGCGCACGGCAAACCGACCGTGACCGGCTTCACCGAGACGTTCCTGATGGCTACGGGATTCCTGCTGGTGTGCCTGCTGGCGGGCTCGCTCGTGCCGAGGCAGCTCGGGGCCGGGGCGAGGATGGCGAGCGTCGCGACCGACGGCGCGCAGGCCTGATCGGACTGCACACGCACGTGCGGCCCCGACCCGCTCGATGCGGGCCGGGGCCTCGTGCCTGCTCCTTTGAACGGCCGCTGGCTAGATGCCCTGGCCGTAGTTGCTACACGTCGCTTTGAACGACGGGTTGGGGCTCTGGCTGAGCTGGTTGAGAACGTTCTGCAGCGACGGCGAGTCGTCGAACATGCCGACGTGCGCCACCGGATCGCTCGGGCACTGGGTCTGGACGGTGATGTTGGTCACGTTCGACCCGCTGAGGAACGCGTGGGCGTACGGGGTGACGACCTCGTCGTGCGTGGTCTCGATCACCGTGTAGCGCACGCCCGCAACTACCGGGTCACCGGGGCCGAACAGCTTTTTGATGAAAGCCGAGGTTTCCTCCTGCTCCGGAAGCGACGGCGCGCCGAGCAGTTCGAGCAGACCGGTCGCGAATTCGCTCGCGAACGGGAACACTTCGAGCAGCTTCGTCACGCCGCTGAGAGTCGTACCGTGGTTGCTCGGCGCGAGCCCGATCAGCACGTTCACCTTGGCCGCGCCTCCGAGGAACTTGATGTAGTAGTTGGGCATCATCCCACCCTGGGAATGACCCACCAGGTCGACCTTCGAGGCGCCCGTTTTGGAGAGCACTTTGTTGACGAACGACGAGAGCTGTTCGGCCGACCTTTCGATGTGGTCGAGACCGTCGACCCGACCGGGCGTGATGAACGGGATGATCGGGAACGACGCTATGGTTTCGCCGTAGTTGAACGCGTACACGCAGTAGCCTTCGTTCGCGAGCAGCGGCGCGAGCGTCACCCAGTTCGAGCCCTCGTCGGCGAGCGTCGCGTGAACGAGCACCACCGGGTAGGGGTGCGCGGATGTCGGTTTGCAGTTGTTGTTCGCGCCAGTCACCGATTCCGGCGCCCACGCCTCGTTCCAGATCGCATCCCCCAACGCGGTACCGCCGTAGGGCACCGAGTAGCTCGCGCTCGCCGTTGCCGGCGCCAAACTCGCCATCGCGGCAGTGACCACCGCAACGACCAACGTCGCTCTGACCTTCAACATTTATTCCCCTTAGTTAGTTATCCCTCTCCTGCCGGACACGCCTGAACGGACGTCACCAAGCAGTCCCTCGCAGGCAACCATACGCCGACTACGCGTAGACAGTCAATAGCTCGAAGATGGTGCTTGATCTCGACCGCGTGGGACAGCGATGACGCGGCGGCGCAATGTCTCGGACCCTGCCCGAATGCGAGCGACCGGACTCGACCGCGCCGAACTGGGTCATGATGGGTTGAAAGGTCGAGTAGACCGACAAATGGAATCGGGGGGCCACATGGACCGGATATCGAGAACACGTCGACAGGGCATGCTGATCGCGGTGGCTGCGCTGGCCGCATCTCTCTGCGCCGCCAACGCCACCCCGAGCCCAGCCAGAGCCGGCTCTCTGGCTTTGGCACCGCTCGCGAACGTCGCACAACGGCTCACGGCCTACGACGGCTACGTGGTGTTCAGCCAAGACGAACCGAGCACGAGCAGCTGGCGTCTCATGGTCTGGCACGCAGGCACGATCACACCCCTGAACGTCCCCGCGCGGAGCATGCCGTTCGACGCCGCTGCGGGCCCTGGCCCGAGCGGCAGGCCGACTGTCGTCTACTCACGGTGCACGCAAGACCCTCCGAGCTCTTCGTCGGAACTGGCGGGCAGCGAGTACCTGCGAGAGCCAGATTGGGCGAGAGCGCGCGGCTGCCGGATCTACGAACTGGCGATACCGGGCGGGTCGCCTCGGCTCGTGCGGGGCATTCGCGCGAGTGGCGCGTCGGACTCGACGCCGGCGATCTGGAAGGGGGAGATCGCCTTCGCGCGGATGGCTGCTCACTCGCACGTGGCAAGGATCTACGTCTGGCAGCGCGCCCGTCATCGCCTGGTCCGCGTCGGGGGAGGCAGCGGCCCGTGCCCGTCGAGCACGTCGCGGTGCGAAAGGCGCAACGGCGAACCACCGTCCGCGTGGGTCGACGGTATGTCGCTCGACGCGAGCGTCCTGAGCTACGAATGGTCGACCAGCACCGCCACGTTCGGAGAATCGCCGTTTCCAGAACTCCGCGCGGATCCTCTGAGAGGCGCCCGGCAGTCGGCGCCCAGCCAGATCATCGCGGAGCGCTTCGTGAGCGGGACGTGCGGCTATTACGAAGGCATCTCCCCGAGCGTGGCCAACGCAAACGTCCTCTACACGGCGATCGAAGGCGACTGCGGCCCGATGGGGAGCGGCCCCGAGGAGATCCGCTCGAGCTTCGAGTCCTACTCGACCACGACTCACAGGTGGCGTGCCGCCACCGGCGGCCCGGGGATCGTCGCGGCGATCGCCGAGGACCACTCCACCACTTACTGGATATCCGATGCACCCAAAGCGGGGCCACCGTTGGAAGAACAGAACAAGTGCCGTCCGGGCTACGTCGCGTGCTTCGATGGCGCGTTCAGCAACGCCGCGGACTGCGCGCCGGCACACGGCACCTGCACTCTGATGAAGACGACGGGCATCGTCTTTGGGAAGCCGGAGGTGCGGCATCCGGGCTAGAGCCCACTGTGCGCGTCGACTCAGACGCGTTTGACGAACTGCGTCACGAACGGCACCGCGCCCCGCCGCTCATAGAACGGAATCGCATCGGTGTTCGTGGCGATCACCGCGATGGCCCGCGTTTGCGGTGACAGCGCGGTGCCGTCGCGCGCCCGCCAGAGGCCCCTGAGAGAGCAGGATCCAAGCGCACACTTAGACGGCGAGCGTACCTCTCTCGGCGACGGCTCGTCACGAAGTTCCCCTGCGCTCACGGCACGTTTCACCTCGCCGTTGCTTGAGCGTCAGCCGGACCGCCGAATGGGCGGGCTCGGCCACACCCGCGTCGGGGCTCGCGGATCAGAGGAGCGCCATACGTTCGGCGACCGCGCGCACAGTCGTCGCGTGCGCCTCGAGCGACCGGTTCCGGTCGCGTTCATAACTGGCCGCTACAAGCGCGCGGACATACTCAAGAGCACCGACGGCGGCGGGGGTGGCGAGCTCTACGGGGGTGGCGGCGCCAATGCCCGTCAGAGCCAGTGCGACTTGCGCCGCGGCCGTCATGCTCAGCGCAGCAACACCGCGCCGCATCGCGGTCAACGCGCTTGAGGCGGCGATTTCGGCGTCGAGCGCCTCGGCGCTGGCGCGCAGCTCGTCCGCGAGGCCGTCGCCAACATCCGCGCGACCGGCCCGTACTCCGATCTCATACCGCTCCAGTGCATCTCCAACCTGGTGACGGACCTGCCCGAACCCGTCGCTGCTCCGGAGCGCGAGAAGATCGGTGGGCGTCACCGTAGCCATGTCGGGGATGGGGCGTCGTAGCAGGAGTAGGACCTTGCCGACCTCCCCGCGATGGCGAACGGCAGCACGCGCCAACGCACGTAGCTGCGCGTACATCATCATGCGCTCGAAGGTCCTGCTCTGGCCGTAGCCAAAATCCCAGTCGTGGGTCTCCTCGAACAGAAGGTGCGCCCGGCCGGCCATCGCGTTGGTCTGTCTTATGAGGTGGATCGTGGCGTCGCGACCGACCGCGTTGTCCTCAATGCCGCGCGACCACCTCGCTTCGTTGGGCTGGTTGTCAAACACCCCCAAGGCATCCTCGATCCGACGCACGATCTTGGCCCGGACGTCGGTCACGAGGCCAGAGGGCCTCATAGCTGGCCAAGGCCCAGTCCGGCCAAGCCGGGTCACCTGCTCAGGCTCAGTGACCATCAATACGGTCGAGGCTTCGGTCAACGGCTCGACGAATGCCACGATGTGCAGGATGCCGGCCAGCACACTGGCGGTCATCGCATCGCTCCGAAGGATGTCCTCGAGGTAGCTGAACGGGTCAATGAGCACGGCGCGGTGTGCGTACGTCAGCGTGATCGTCAAGCGGTCGAGCTCGGACTCCGCCCAGCTGAGCCCGTAGCGCCAGTTTGGGCTGAAGCCATGGCCGAGCAGTGGCCGGAGCTCGCCGACGGCGAGCGGTGGAAGAGCGCTTGGCATCACTCGTTCGCGGTGCCATGCGGCGATCAGGCGCTCAGTAGCACTAACTGGGTCCGCGAGCGCTGCGCCGATCGCGTCCGGCGTCAAACCCTCGCCGAAGACGGTCCTGAACGCGGCGTTTGCGCCTGCCATTGCCGACACCATACGAGTGCTACTCAAACGACCGCATAGTTCAGCACGCTCGGCGCGGCCAAATGGGGACAGGAGGTAGCGTGTTGGCGGTGACGTAGCCGCGACGCCATAGCCAAGAATCAACGGGACTTAGGTCCGCGTTGCTGATCCGGTGCGACGAGCAGGCGTGCTAGGTCTCGACGATGCACATTGAGCGCTTGAGGTGGTGGCCTTGGCGGTAGTCCCAGATTTTGTCGTGCTGCATTCGCCCGACGACGATCCCGGGGGCGATACCGATCTCGCGCGCGAACGCCGCGACGTGCGCGTCAGTACGCAGCGTACGCAGCTTTAGAGCTCGCTCTGGCGGGATCAGGAAGTCCTGGGCCCAGCCGTTTGCCTCATCCTCGGTGACGTCGCTGTCCTTGCCGTCATCAACGAAAGTCTCCTTCTTGGAATGCAGCTGCAGGTGTGCGGCCTCATGAAAGAAGGTGAACCAGAAGAAGTCGTCCTTCTTGTATCGGTCGCTCAATGCGATCACAGCGCGGGCTGGAGTTGCCCACCAGGCCGCTCCGCTGATACGGCAACCTTTGACCTCGGGTACGAAGACCACCACCACGCCGACGGTCGCGCACATCTCCACGATCAGGTTCGGATCACCGTCGGCGGTAAGCGCGCGGATTTCTCGAAGGACTCTTCGAAATGCGCTTGCGTTGAACGGTTCGGCCTTTGCGTTTTGGGCATCGAGCTGTGCGATGCGCAGCCACGAGGCGATCGCGCCCGGATGGCTGGTAAATGCGTGCGAACGCCGGAACGACGCGACCGGTCCATGCCAGATGCGTTCCCACGCCTGACGATCAGCGACGCCGAAGAACGACAGCACAGCCTCAAACAGCCGACCTCGATCCTTCTCCCGGGGAATCTTCTCCCGGCTCTGCAGCTCCTTGATCGGAAGGGAACTGAGCCACTCCTTGTCGTCGTCCGAGAGCGTTCGCTGTTTCTGGCGTAGCAGCGTCTCGCGGTAGTCGGCCTCACGCCTGTTCCAGAAGCTCGCCGGTATCCCGGTGACCCGCTCGAGCACGATTGAGGTCTCCAGAGTGATCGGCGCGATGCCCTGCAGGATCTGGTTGATGTGCTTGGCGGAGAGGCTGGCACGTGCCGCGAGATCGGCTTGGGAGAGGCTCTGCTCTGCCAACGCGTCGCGCAGGGTCTCCCCGGGCGCTATGGCGTAGTCCGGGCGGAACGCGATTGGTGTACTCGAATCCTTCATGGGCGCCTATTCTCGTCGACGATCACGGTCGCGATCACGAACTGATCGGTGTCCTTGCGAGCCCCGTCAGCGCACGCCATGAGCTGACCGCTGATCACGATCGCTCCGTTGAACGTGATCGTCATCTGGCCGTCCCGGCCGCGGGTCGTGCTGGCCGTGGGGATGCGCTCGATCGTCGCCGCTGTGGCAGCCGCCAGGTCGAGGAGCCGCTTCTCGATGGTCCTCCCCATCTCTGGACCCCAGCGTTCGACCATCAGTCGTTCAGCGTTGCACAACGCCGCCAAGCCATCGCTGTCGAAGCCCAAGTCCATACTCGTGCCATGCTTTTTCATTTACCTCGTGGGTAAAGATCTTTTGATACACTCGCCGGGTAAAGGTTTTGTTTCCCCTTCATCGTAGCCGTCGCCTCGGCGTCGGCTCTAGCCAAGGAGTCCCATGGAGCTTTTTCTGCACACAACTGAGGCCGAGGACCCAGAGATAATCGAGGTCGAGGAGACCGCCTCGGTCCGCACGCTCCTCGTCGAGAACGACCCTGACGGCGGGATCTGGATCGAGGAGGTCGACGAGGAGATCGATCTCGATCTCACGCTTGACGTCGCCGGGATCCACCACCGCCACCACGTCCATCGCGGCCGTTGTCGCCACGTCGAGGTCATCGTCCGCTGGAACGGCACCCACGAGCGCAGCTTCGGGCCGTCGCGCACGATCAAGACGGTCGAGAAATGGGCCTTTGGCCCCGAGGTCGCGAATTTCTCCAAAGAGCAGGCCGCCAAGCATGTCCTCGCCGTTCCTGGTGCCGACCATTTCCTGGATCCCGGCGTCCACGTCGGGGCGCTGACTAAGCCAGGGGAGTGCTCGGTCACGCTGGACCTGCTGCCGCGCTCGCGTTTCGAGGGTTGAATGACGCCGGACGAGCGCACACTGCGAACCCACCTCGAGGGGGCGCGCTTCCAGGCCGGAGTACAGGCCGGGCGCTGGCGACTGATTGAGCTCACTTGGCCTCACGCCACGTTCGTGATCTCGGCCGCGCCGCGCTCGAAGAGCCCCGAGGGGTTCGTGTTGCGACTCGACGTTGCCGGCTACCCCCACTCGGCGCCGACCGGCAGCCTCTGGGATAACGATGCGGGCTGCTCGCTCGCGCCGGCGTATCGGCCCAAGGGCGATCGCGCCGCTCACGTGTTCCGTACCGACTGGGGCGACGGCGTTGCAATGTACGCCCCGTGGGACCGCATCGCCCTGGGCTCGCACGCCGACTGGGCTCAGAAGCACCCCCACGATGCGTGGAACCCCACGCGCGACATCAGCTTCGTGCTCAGCAACGTCCACAACATCCTGAACGCCGATGACTATCTGGGCATATAGGCGTCGCGACGCGCTCCTGCGCATGCGCCGCAGTGCGTGGGACGCGATGATCGCCGAGCTTGGGCGCCGCGGACAGGGACGACGTGAGTCTGGCGCCTTCCTGCTCGCCGACCGCCACGGCGATCCGACCACCGTGACGCGGGTCGTCTACCTCGACGACCTCGACCCCAACTGCCTGACCGGCGGCATCAGCTTCGACGGCCTTGCCTACAGCAAACTGTGGGACATCTGCGACGCCGAGCACCGCCGCGTGATCGGGGACGTCCATACCCATCCGGGCGGCGGCGTCCGCCAGAGCCCGATCGACGCCGCCAACCCGATGCTCGCCCAAGCCGGGCACGTCGCCCTCATCGTGCCCCACCTCGCCATGCGAGCCACCAAGCCGCGGACCGTAGGGGTCCACCGCTACGACGGCGAGGGCTGGGAAACGTGGACTGGCAGGCAGGCCGAGCGACACCTCTTGATAGGGAGAAGGGCATGAGCTGGGGCTCTGCCGACGACCTCCATCGCACCGGCAAGCTCCTGATCGACGCGGGCAAAGCCAAAGACCCGGCCGAGGCTGGACGGTTTCTCAGCCAACTCGTCCTGCAGATCGCCGTCGGTCCGGACCTCGAGCACGATCGCGCCGCTCAGGCCGCTCTTGCCACCGTCGTGAACGTCGGGCGACGCGCGTTCCACGGCGGCGTGCGCGTCCTCCTCGACACCGACCCCTCCCTTCAGACCGGCTGGACCGATGGGCTCGCGGCGACGGCTGTCGTGAACCGCTACGGCGGCACCGTCGTCGACCAGCTCCAGTCAGACCTCCCGACGATGGTGATCGGCAACCCGCGCGACCCCGTCGGTCAGCCCCTCCTGTACTGCACGTGGGGTGGCTGGACCGGCGGGGTCGTAGAGTCACCGGACCGCCGGCTGAGCGGCCCCGCGATCGTCCCGGCCGGCATCTTGGCCGGCGCTCTCGGGGTCTCGGAGATCTTCCAGCAGTCGCTGGGTAACCCGGTGCCCGGCCGGCGAGAGGTTGGCATCTCGCTCTGGCGCACCGATCACGATTGGCGATCCGCACCGCCCGGCCCTACGCTCGAATACCTTCCGGCGGCTCTATGGCTGCTGGGTCTCGGCCACCTCGGGCAGGCCAACGCGTGGACACTCGGGATGCTGCCGTACGCCAACCCCAGCGAGGTCGAACTCGGCCTGCTGGACTTCGACACCGTCATCAAAGGCAACATCGCCACCCAGCTGCTCGTAGGACTCGGCGACATAGGCTCGCGCAAGACACGCGTCGTCGCGGCCGCGCTCGAACAGGTCGGGTTGGGGACCAGGATCGTTGAGCGAGCCTTTGATGAGAGCTTCCACCCGCAGGCCCATGCAGTACCCACGCGCAACGAACCGCGCAACGCACTGGCCGGGTTCGACGACGTCACCCCACGTCGCCAGCTCGAGGGCGCGGGCTTCGATCGCGTCGTAGACGCCGGCCTCGGTGCCGGGCCGCACGAGTACCTGGACATGCTCGTGCATACCTTCCCGTCGGTCGAATCCCCCGCGACCGCCTTCAAGGAGACCCCGCAGGCTCGCCCCGCCCTCGCGCCTGCCTATGAGAGTGAGATAACCCGCCAGATCGAGGGTGGTATGGAGGAGTCCGCGGCGCGCTGCGGGCTGCTCGAGTTCGCGGACGTCACGGTCGGTGCGGCGTTCGTCGGCGTGATCGCCAGCACCGTGGCCGTGGCCGACATCCTGCGCCTACTCCACGGCGGCAACGAGTACTCGGTAGTCGCTCTCGATCTCCGCGCACCCAATCAGCTCACCGCAGTGGCGAACACCAAGCCTGGAACAGATCCTCCGCCGCCCTACACGGCGGCGGCGTAAGTCCCAATATCGTAGAGGTCACACACGAGCCCCGTGAAGCGGCGCCGTCCGAAGACCGAGGCAAGCCGACGCGGGGACTCGAACCCCGGACCCCTTCATTACGAGACACGGGGCATTTGGGGGCTTTCTGCCTGCAAATAAGCATTTCTGCTCATGGGGATCGCGAACGGCACCGCAACGGCACCGCAGATTCGCGCTGTTTTGAGAAGCGTCAGGCCCCGAGAACGCGGGCTCTGAGGCCCACGGCCGAGCACGCATCCAGAACATTCGTCTGGGGGAGAAGGGCCCGCCATCGAGACGGATGGGGCATGGGCAAACCCTCCAACTCCGGCGCACGTGCTGGCACGCGTCGCGTGTTGAGCACCGGCGAGGCGGCGGCCGCCCTCGGCGTCCACGAGCGCACGCTGCGTCGCTACATCGCCATCGGCAGGCTCCGGTATCGGCGCCTGCCAGGAGGGCACTACCGCATACCGCTGGAGGCGATCGACGAGTTCTGGGTCGAGAACGACACCGCCGGTCTCGACCGTCGCCGAACGGCTCTCGGGGCACACCCAGCGCCACGCACGCGGCGCGCTGGACAGGCCCGTCGCCCTCCGTTGAAGCGCGAGGCGGTCGCCTACGACCTCTCGCCGGAGCGTCTGGAGGAGCTGCGCGCTCAATACCGCACGTCGGGCTCGCCTCCCGCGATCGCCACACCAATCGAGGGAGCAGCGGATGAGTAGACCTTGGAAGAAGTCCTCGGCGTGGCCGCGAGTCGGCAAGCGCGGCGCCAAGTCCTACGCGGTCGGCTTCTACGACCACGACCGGGTGGAGCGGACTCGGCACTTCCCCTCGGCACGACAGGCCCGCGTCTGGATGGACGACTACATAACGGCGGAGCGGCGGGGCGTAGACAGCCTGCGGAGGTTCCTGCTGGATCTCGACGCGAAGGAGGCCAACGAGACGAGCGCCCGCACGATCGGAGAGGTGGTCGAGCTCTACTTCGCGTTGGACGCCGACCCGAGCCTCCAGGCGGGTCTTGCGCCGTCGACGTTCGCCGCGTACTCGTCGGCCGCTAACTGCCACATCCTCGGCAAGCCTCTGCACAACGCGAAGGGCGAGCCTCTCCCGCCGGCTCGATACGCCGTGGCGCTGGCCTCGCAGCCGGCCGCCATGTTCAACGAGCCGCAGGCGCCGCGGACGTGGCGCGAACAGATGATTCAGGCGAACCTGCCCCAGCCGAGGCGTCAGCAGGCGTGGAGCGTGCTGTCCTCGGCTCTGAGCTGGGCCGCCGGCTCGCACGTCGTGCCCGAGATCCAGACCAACGGGTGCATCCTTGCCAACGAGCGAACTATCAGCAGACGCCGCTCCTCCCGGCGAGGCGGCACCGGCGCGGCAGCAGCGGGCCGCCGACGTGGATCGCAGATACCGAGCTGGGCGCTCTCCCCGCGGGCGGTCGAGGCGATCCGTGCACAGATGCTCCTGCGATCCAAGGACAGAGACCCCATCTTTGCCCAGCGCGACGCGGCGGTCGTGAGCCTGCAGTACGGGCTTGGCGCGCGCAACCAGGAGGTTTGGGGCATGCGCTGGATGTCCCTCCACGCGTCCTACGCGGAGGTGGTCGAGGTCGTCTCCTGGGGCGCGCTCGACGAATGGGGCAAGACCGAACACAGCACCGAACGTCGAACCGCCGTCCCAAGCATCGCGGTGGAAGATCTCGAGGAGTGGCGCAACGCGCTTCGCAGCTGGGGACATCCAGCCCGCGATGTGGACTTCATCTTCCCCGGCGATCTCGGCGGCGCTGATTACGGCGTCCAGGACGCCCGCACGGGCGCATGCCACTTCAGCGGCAACCAGGCGAAGAAGTGGGGGCCGAACTACTTCAACCCAGCCGTCACGAAGGTCGCCGAGCAGCCTGAGTTCCGCGACACCCTCGGCGCGACCCCCTACGCGCTGCGACGCGGCGGCATCTCCGTCAGGCTTCGAGCAGAGGACGCACAGACGGTGGCGAAGGAGTGCGGGACGAGCCTGCAGATGCTCGACGCGCACTACGCATTCGCAATCGACGATCTCCGGCGCTTCGGACCGCGACCGGTCGATATCGAGTGGCGCTCGGCACGAGCGGAACGGCAAGGCAACAAGGCAAAGCGCTCACACCTGCGCGTCGTTGCCTGACGTCGGCACCACCCTCGCTCAACCGAGCTCTCATTATGATGTTGTGGCCTTGAGGCTCAACCCTTTCCGCAAATCCAGCCAGCGCGCAGCGAGCGCGGTCGACTCTTCGTATCTCTTTGAACTCGTGGAGATAGATGAACACGCGATCGAGCCGCCATCGAGATGGTTCGGGACTCAGGCCGCCGCATCAGAGCTGGGACTCAAGATCAATGGCCCGATCGGGATCGGCGATCTGGTTGCAGCCAATGAGATGCTAGGCCCCGTAGTCGAGCTGCAATTCACAGCACCAGTAAGCGTCTCTAGCATACGGGTGCTCCATCCCGAGTCCGAAAGCTCGATCGACGAAGCGCACCAGATGGCGGTCGATATGGCACTTGCTCACCTCGGCGTGGCGATCGGTGCCGTTCCAATTGCGGCCC
This sequence comes from uncultured Solirubrobacteraceae bacterium, assembly GCA_964588985.1. Classification (GTDB taxonomy): domain Bacteria; phylum Actinomycetota; class Thermoleophilia; order Solirubrobacterales; family Solirubrobacteraceae; genus Palsa-744. Next base: position 38,075 of record CAZPQW010000001.1, on the reverse strand, counting down.
AATTTATTCACTCATTTGCGCGCCTGCCGCAGGCTGATCAGCCACCACCCCAGCTTCATACCCACGCACTGCTCATTGCGGTCGATATGGATGAGGATTCAAGTGAAAGCGTTACGATCGGACCACCGGGCGCCGTGCCTCCACCCCGCGCGAGCCTTGGTTTCGTTCCCGATGATCTCGACAGAGTTGCTCAGCTTGCATATGACACCTACCTGTCCCAGCTCACTCGATGTCTTCAACAAAACTTCGACGTTGACAACCGAGGCGAGATCCGTGGCGTACCAGATGGTCTGAGAGCCGAGTTCGCGCCGAAGCCGTGTGGCATGGGCGCAGCAGGACGAGCAATCTACCTCTCCTCACCGAGACCGCAGGCGTAGCGACGCCCTCCCTGATCGTCTCAGCGGCGGGGGGATGGCCGGGAATCGTGGTCTGAGCGCGGTCACGCAGTGGTGGTGTAGTAGGTGTATCAGTCGTACGTTGTGAGGCGTTTGCGGTGGACGGTGATTGGTTGGTTGTTGGTGATGTAGTCGGCGATCTTTTGTAGTGCGGCGCGCAGGTCCTCGGGCTTGTGGCCGTAGCGGGTGGTGGGTGAGTCTGTGTGCCCGAGGTACTCGGCGGTGAGCCATGTGGCGGCTCCGCCTTGTCGTAGCCAGGTCGCGCCTGTCTGGCGCAGCATCCCCGCGGACACGTTTTTCTCGAGGCCGGCGCGGCTGGTGGCGCGTGTGATGATCTGCTCGAGCGTGTAGGTCTGCAGCCGGCCGCCCTTCAGCCCGCAGAACACGTGCCCAACGCTGCTGGGCTGGCGTAGCTCGCGCCAGCGTTGGAGCTCTGCGCATAGCTGGACGGGTAGTGGCTGGGTTCGGGGCGTTCGGCCGAGGCCGGCGTGGATTTCGAGGGTCGCGGGGCGCGTGTCGAGATCGATGTTTGCCCAGCGTGCGGCCATCAACTCGTAGCGACCCAGGCCAGCCATGACGATCGCGAGCAGCACGAGCCGGTCGCGCTCGACGAGGCCCGCCAGCTTTCGCGGCGGGTGCTCAGCCGCCTTGAGTATCTGGAGGAACTCGTCTCGGGTGAGCCAGTTGCGTGCTGTCTGCTGGCGTGGTGGCTTGAGCGTGAGGAACGGGTCGGGTGTGCCGTGCTGGCGGCTGACCCACTGCATGAAGGTCCGCAGGATCACGAACCGGTGGAGGTAGGTCGCTCGCGCGGGGGTCATCAGGGAACGACGCGCACGAGCCAGGCAGCAGGGACACGACGCTCAACAGGCGAGGAGTCATGGCCAATCACACGGACACGAGCACGAGCATCAACCAGAGAAGGAAGCTCTACCAAGAGCTATGCCCATATATCTAGTCACCGTCGTCAAAGTCCGCCGCTAATACGCAAAACCCGCATCAGTAAGCCAAGTTTCTGCGCGAACAGGTCCATTGGCGGGTGTATTCGCGGCGGATTATCACCGGCCTGCTCAAAACTCCGCCGCGAATCACCCAAACCGCGTCACAAAGCCAAGAACCAGCCGCTAACAAAATCGATTCGCGGCGGTCAAAACGGTATTCGCGGCGGCCAAAAGCCCGGTCGATCCAACCCAGTCGGTAGCTCTGCGCTCAGCCTCGCGACAAGCAAGAAGCACGCACCTCATATGCCCGGATTCTTGCACCGCGAGCAGGTGGTATCCAACGAAGCGGCACGCCCACATGGACCGGAGCGCTCGTCCGCCTCAGCCCCGGACGGCACAGGACATTGTTCAGATACGCAGCGGCGATTACTCGTCAAGTTCTCGCGCCAGCCCCAAGTTGCCCGAGACTCAAACCGCTGAGCCTCACGAGCTAGATCCGCAGAGCTCAGCTTCGAAGAACGCTGCGTCGCAGACCGTCCGCGAGCGCCAGTGGGACGCGAAGCGGGCATCAAAGGCCGCGAGCTGGCGCTCCTGGTTCGCCGAGGTGAGAACCTCGCGGATTGCAGGCGTGGCTTCGGACAGCGACTGACGCTGTTGCGGATAGATTTTGGCGACTTCGAAGAGTGCATAGCCCAACGGGGTCTTGATTGGACCCCCCACCCGTCCAGTCGGAGCACCGAAGACCGCTGCGTCAAGGGCGGGCGATTGGGTTTCCCGCTTGATCTTGATAAGCCCGCCGCCATTGACTGGCGCCGCGCCTGTCGAGTATCGCTCTGCGACGACAGCGAAGGCCTCGCCGCTTGTGAGCAGAGCCTTTGCCATGAGCGCCCCCACTCGCGTAGCCGTATAGATCAGGCGCACTCCACGCTGCGGAGCCGTCGCAAAGCGATTGCCGCTCGTGTTGAAGTACCTGACGACTGCAGCTGCGGTTGGCTTTGGCGCCTCGGCTTGGACCCTCGCTTCAACCTTTTCGCGCAGCAACTCGAGCATCACCCGGTAGTGAAGCTCAGAAACGGTCTCTCCGGAAGCTTTGAGGAACGCAGCGAAGGCGGCCGGCTGGGGGAACTGACGCGCCTTCACCTGCGAGTATCGGGCGTCGACCGCAGCGGTGCCAGCGCGGATTCCAAGACTTTTTGCTTCCTCCACAATCCACGCGCCACGAACGATGAAGTTCATCGCGGCGGAGCGCAGGTGGTCGTAGATATCCTTACACCGGGAGCGCAGTGATGATTCGGACAGCAGTGAGTGATGCGGCCCACCTCGTTCGCCCGAGCGTGCCTGCGATATGCACGAACGGAACTGCGGCGGCGTTGGTGGAGCCTGTACGTTCCTTGACGACGGACGAGCTCTCTGTTGCTGGCTCGCGCTGGCGATCGCAAGCTCCTCGTTGAACTCGGATCGCGTGATCGGTGCGCCATTCACGATTGCCACCGCGTCAGCGGGCACGCTGGTATGACCGCACGCGGCGAGACCTGCCGTCGAGAGCATCGCAAGCGTTCCAAGCGTGGCTGCTCCACGGACGGCGTTCACGTGCAGCCCTGACGGCCCTGCGGCCGAGAAAGCAACGCCGACGGGTTAGACATCGTTGGACTCAAGCAGGTCAGTCTTAGGTTTCCTCTGCACAAGCCTCAACGATCACCGTGCGCTCGCTTCTAGCGGCAGCCACAATCCGTCGAACGCGATCATCCTCGTCGTTCTCGAAACGACTGATTACTGCTGCCAACGCGACGAGCGCTTCGTCGTCGCGTCCGAGGCTGTGGAGTATCTGCGCTTGCGTTTGGAGGGCTGAGGCGCACAGCTCGCGATCCTGTACGGCCGGACTGGCCGTGACGCGCTTTGCGGTCGCGCGGAAAATCTCCAGCGCCTCTTCCGGGAACGTCTCTACAAGCTCTTGGAAAGCGCTTTGCGCGTCATCTGCCCGTCCCAGCTCAGTGAGGGCGCTGACCTTGTTGTTGAGGGCGACCGCCGCCGGACCGCGACATGTCGCTTGCGGGTCGTCCTCAAATCGTTCACCGACCTCAGCGAGGACCACCAGCGCGTCGCCAAATCGTCCCTCTCCGAGTAGACCCGCAGCCTTCGCGTTGAGTGCATCCAACTCACGCGGAAGCTGCGTGGGATCGCCAGAGACGCGCTGGATGAGCGAGTCGCTCAGTACGATCGCCTCAGCGTCGCGGCCGGTCAGCTGAAGGAGGCTGATGCGCTCCTCGAATGCTCGAGCCACCAACTCCTGAACGGCGGGCGCGGGATCGTCACCGCCGAAGCGTTCGACAACCGCACGGAAAGTGTCGATCGCCTCATCGAGACGATCCAGCTTGCGCAGGAACACCGCCTTGCGAACCATGATCCGGGCCACTTGTTCACCGATCTCGGGCCGTGTGTCATCCGCGGCCCACGCGATCAGTTTGTCAGCAGCGGCAACGCCCTCGTTATACCGGTCGAGACTCCCCAGCGCGACTGCCTTGTTATTCAGAGCGCGGGCAACCTCAAGGCGTAGCTCTGCGTCGTCGGCTTCGCCGAATAAGTCGACGAGTCGAGTCGCCGTGGAGACGATCTCACTCTCGCGCTTCTGACGCGCCAACACGTCGATCATGGCGCCCAACGCGCCCGCCACTTTCAGGCGGACGTACGGATCGGAGTCCTCACCGTACACGGCGACGAGTTCGTCGCTCGCCGCGATCGCCTCAGAAAGCCGTCCAAGCTGGCTGAGAATCGACGCCTTGCTGGCAAGCGCATCCACAGCGGTATACGGGGAGTTCTCTGGCGGGCGCTCGCGAAAGCACCGAATCAGCTCGTCATGCGCCGCAAGCAAGTCGTCAGTGCGGCGCATTTCCTGAAGGATCGCGAGCTTGCTACGCAGCGCGTGCTCTACACCCGCGCGGATGTCGGGCTCAGACGCAGCCCCATACTCCGCAATCACGTCGTCAAGTAGCAGCAACGCGTCCTTGCGCTTGCCGGCGGTCGCAAGCAGGTCCGCACGCCGCAGTTGGCCGCCAAGGACCGCCAGTCGCACGCGGGGATCGTCGAACTGCTGCCAACCGCGAGCGAGACCGGTCAACGTCGCCAAGGCGCCACGCGAGTCGCCGGCGCCAGCCTGCGCCGTCGCCTTGAGGCGAAGCGCATACGGAATTATGTCCGGCCGGATTGGAGGCCCGTCGGCCCCGAACTGTGTAAGCACCGCCAAGGCGGCCGTCAGGGCCTGAGCGTGGCGGCCATCGCCCGCCAACTCGTGACCACGCGCAAAGAATGCTTCGGCAATCCGGTTCTCGATGCTGACGACGTCCATCTCGCCCGCTGGAGCACACGATGCTCGGCTCCGCACGTCAGAAAACACTTTGTTCGCCTCGCTGTACCGGTCCAGGTGTACTAGCGCCACACCCTTGAGAACGAGAGCGGCGTGCATGCCGGCTGCAGACGGATGGGGCTCGCACCCTTCGAGTAATTCATCGACTAGCGAGACGGCGTCCGCGAATCGCTCCTGGTCCAAGAGCAGCTCGACCTCGCGCAGGGGCGCCACGGCATCTCCGTGCGCGCAGCGCGCGCGTAGAGTGTTGTCGATCGTCAACTCCTACCTCCAAGCCGCATCCATCGCCCAGGCGAGCGACATTGTAGTCCGTCATCGAACGCTATCCTGCCAGCCCACGTGCGGTAGCCCAGCATAAGTCTGGCGACGCCGATCACCGCTACACGTCGCCCTCGAACTCGGCCGGCTCCTCCTCCCATCCAAACCGTCCTCCTCCGGACCGACCGCCGCAAGCGCACCATTTGTCCTCCTCGTACGGTCTCGGCCGACTGACATACTCCGTTTGGGTCTCCTGAGTGTCCTCGCGCACACGCTGGATAAGGTCATCTCCACAGCCGCCCTGAATGGCCGCCCAGCTCAGCGCAACCGCGCATGCGCTGCGCAATCCTCGCCCGTGGTAGCCGGACAGGAAGTGCTCGAGCTCGGCGCAAGGGCCAACAGCCGTCCCGGTGCATAGCGGTATAGCGCCAAACGCAAGCTGGCCTTCGCCGCCTTCGGTGCTCGATTCACCGAGAAGGGCAGCGGACTGGGTGCTAAACGGTTCGGCGCCCGACTGCGCTCCGTGCTGGTTAGAGACGTATTCGAATTCCCATCCTTCTTCTTCCCACCATTCTTCCCATTCTTCCCATTCGCTTTCCCACTGCGGGCCAGCCGCCGAGGCTTGCATCGCCGCTTCCTGAGCTAGGCGTTCCGCTTCGGCGCGTGCTGCTGCTTCTTCTTCCTCGCGCACGATTTCCGCCGCTTTACTCTGAGCTTCGCCTCCAATTTGTTCGCTCACCCAGGCTTCCTGATGTTCTGTAATCGCGTATTGGCCGCTCGGGTCAGAGCTATTGACAGGGTCGTCGAACGTGTAGCTGTAGGCGTTCGCTGATCCGCCCGCCACGGCGTCGGGCTGCAAGAAGCGCCCAAGTTGCGGAATGTACGTCCGCACGCCCATCTGGATCGGCGACGATGGCAGTTCCGCCGTGGGGAGCGATATGGCGCCGAGCCACGAGTATTTCGCGGGACCAGCTGTAGTCGGTACTCCGTACTCCGTCGTGTCTGCGCTTGTCGCCAGCGCTTCCGCTGTTTCAGAGAGATACGCCGTAGCCACAATGTCGCCGTGAAGATTGACTATCTGGAGTTCTGGCGCCGCTCCATTGTTTTGGATCGCCACGAGGCGCCCGTTAAGGCCGATAATGTTCTGTGATTGTTCACCGGCGGCATTGCTCGTCCACGCCACTGTCGTGCCGTTGCCGCCGTAGTGCGACGTGACTTCAGACGAGTGCGGTCCCGAGGCGACGACCTCGCGGACGCGTAGATCTGGATCGAGACTGTAGCCGAGAGCCTCGGTGCTCTGCGTCGCGGTGGCTAGCTGACCGTCCGCGTAGTACGTATTTGTCATTTCGACTTTTTCTGCGTCGGCGGCAGGCAGGGCGGTCGTGTCGCCCATTCCGTCGTAGGTCACTCCAGTATCGGTGAGGCGGTTAGCAGAGTCGTAGGTGTGCGTTTCGGCAACGCCACCTTCTGTGCTGCATTCGGCTTTAGCGTTGGGCGGGTAACTTGTCAGGCTAAGACGGTTGCCTTCTTCGTCGTAGCCATATGCCCGTGTCGTGCAACCTTTGCCGGTCGGCGTTGACTGCACCTGCGTGAGTCGGCCCAGTTCGTCGTACGCATACTGCTGCTTCGAGAAAGTACTTTCTTGCGTAAGCCACTGGCCGTGAATCGATGGCACAAGCACGTCTTTGAACCAAACGCATTTTTCGTGTTCTTCCGTGCAGTGCGTGGTCTTTTTGTAGACAACGCTGGTGGCGGTCCCGGCCGCGTTGTAGATGTAGGTTGCGGTCATGCCATTCGGAAGCCCTTCGGTAATCTGATGGCCTTCCGCATCGTAGGTAGCAGTGAAGTTGCACCCGCTGCATGCTGTGGTGGTTAGTTCCGTGGGAAGCCCACTGGTTTCGCTATACACGAACGTCTCAATGCCTTTTCCGTCCGCTTTACCGTCGTTGACTTCCGTGACGCGTCCGCCGATGTCGTATTTATACGTCGTCACGTTTTTGTCGGCATCGGTGTAGCTGACAAGCCGGCCCAGGGCGTCTTCGACCGTTGTGACGGTCTCCGTGGGGCTGCCGGTTTTTGTCGCTGTCTGCACTTCTACAGAACCCGTCGTGGTGTTGTACGTATTGGTGACAGTTGGAAGCGCAGTACCGGTACTACTGACGATTTCGCTCGTGACGACGCGGCCTGCCGCGTCAAACGTATGTTTCGTCGTGCGGGTGGTGGCCCCGAACGTTTCCACAATCGATTCCACGCCACCGTACAGGTTGTACGAATATGTCTTGACCGGGAGTTCGGGCATGCCGGACACGTGGGGTAGCGGTTGCATCGCCGGCTGGGCTTGGCAAACCAGTCCTGCCCACTCCGGATGTCCACCACATGTCGGATGCTTCGTAAACGTGCCGCTCTGGTAGTAGATCGTTTGTGCATCGTCCGGCGACGCCAGACCCCACATCGAGATCGTCGCGCCGAACTCGTTGAGCGCATAGATCCGTTCTTCTTTGCCGCGAGGTGTTTCCACTTCCCCTACTGTCACACCGATCGGAAGGACGAGTTTTTCCGGACCAGCGCCTCCAAAGCTCTGGATGAACGTCCCTGTGCTCGTGAACTCCTCAATCCGATTGTTTTCGGTGTCTGCCACGAACACGTTGCCGCTCGGGGCCACGGCTATGCCTTCAGGCTTGTTGAACTTTCCTTCGGTGGAGCCGGCTGACCCGAACTGCCCTTCGTATTTCCCGGTCCGACTGAAGTACTCGACGCGGCTGTTTGTCGTATCGGCAACGTAGACGAAACCAGTTTTCGTGTTGAAGGCAAGTGCTGCCGGCTTGTTGAATTCTCCGTTTCCAGTGCCTTTTTTGCCAAACGATGCGGCTTCAGTGGGTTCTTCGAAGAATTCGCCACCTGACGTTTCGTAGTGCTTGATTTCGTCGTTGGTCAAGGCCACGTAGGTCTGGTATTTGCTGGAGTTCACGCCTACAGCCATCGCAAGCGGTTTCGACGCCGCACCCACTTGCCACTGACCACTGTATTCGAACGGTGATGCGCTCAAAAAGTCCGCAATGCGGTAGGTCGGCAGTGCTTCATCTGCGACGAACCGGTTGTAGGTGTTCAATGGCGCCACTGCAAAAGGTTTACTCAGTTTGCCTTCGGCACTGGTGCCCCATTCACTGACGTAGGCGCCCGTAACGGCGTTGAATTCGTCTATGCGGTTGTTGCCGCTGTCGGCCAGCAAGATCGTGCCGTGCGCGGCATCGAAGCTGATCGCCTTGCCTTTTGTGAAGTCACCGTGCCCGGTGCCGGTGGCACCAAAGCTACCTTCAAACTTGAACTTGCCGTTGGCGGCGGCTGGTGTCCTACTTTCGGTCACCCCCCCGGACGAGTTGTAGAAGGCTTCGTGCGCGACATGCTGAGTTTTCGGCTCACTCGTGATGGTCTGAGGCTTTCCGAGGCGCCACGACGCGGCTTCTTTACCGTACGTGGTGGTGGATTCACGCGTGTCGGCGGTTTTGCCACTGTAAGAAGCAAAGCTTTCGGTTTTGGTCGGCTCGTTGTAGGGGCCGCCTTCTTTTGGCGCACCTTCGTTGTAGGCGTATTTCGTCTCTGCGCGGGCGAGTACTTCGGAGCCGCTTGAGAGCTTCACTTTATGTTCAGGCCCAATTGTGGTTTCCAGCTGGGTACCCGGGGTGCCAGTCGTGTTGTAGGTGCTTTTTGATTCGAGACTCGCGGCAACTTCGGCAGATTTCGTACCTGCAGCGATAGCGGTCGCACGATTGTCTGCCGACAGCGTGCGGACCACGTCGTTCAGTTCGTTGTATTCGGTGGTCGCGATTCCCCCACTCGGGAGCGCCGTGTTTACGACGCGTCCGTTACCGTCGAGGTAGCTGATCGTCGCGCGGCGATAGTCTTTCGCTGGCCAGCCCATTGGCTCGTCGGGCGGAAAGACCGCGGCGCCTTCCGTGGGGTTATCTGTCTGACCCCATTTTGCAGTTTCGGACGCGCCGAGAGGGTACGGGGCGTCACCTCCTGAAACCGGCACCCCGTACTCAATTGTGCTGATCGCGTTCGGTTCTTTCGCCGGCGGCGTCGGAGGCGGGTTGGCGATTGAGTAGGTCGCAGCGAGAGCCTCGACTCGGCTGTTGCCGCTGTCTGCCACATAGATTGTTCCGGCGGAGTTTACGGAGGCGCCGGTGGGTGAGTTGAAACTGCCGTTGCCGGTGCCTTTCGTGCCGGCCTTGGTCAAGTATGTGCCTTCCTTGTTGAAGAGCTCGACGCGGCTGTTGCCGCTGTCCACGACAACGATGGCTCCGCTGATGGGATCGACCGCGATCCCGTTTGCTTCTTTGAATTCGCCGTTACCGCTTCCCGCGTGTCCGAACTGAGACAGGAACCCGCCGGAAGTGGACAGGACCTCGATCCGATTGTTGCCGCTGTCGACGACATACAGTCGCCCGCCATTGAAGACGATGCCCTTAGGTTCGGTGAACTGGACTTCGCCCGAGCCTTTGACGCCCACTGCGGTGATGAATGCTCCTTCGGGAGTGAACTCCTCGATACGGCTGTTGCCGGCGTCAGTGATCCACTCGTCGCCACCCGAGTCGATCGTGATTCCGGCGGGTGATTCGAGTTGGCCTGGCCCGTTTCCTTTTTTTCCAAAGACGCGGAGGTATTCGCCTTTCGGGCCGAGCTCCTCGATCCGGTCGTTGACGCGGTCGACGACGTACACGTCTTCGGTCGTTTGGTTGATCGCGATGGCCGTTGGTTCGCGGAACTGGACTGTTCCTTCGCCTTCGCCTTTGACCCCGTAGCTGCCGACGTATGCCCCTCCCGATTTGAACTCCTCGACGCGAAAGTTGCCTGGATCGGTACTCCATACGTTTCCGGACGCGTCGATCGCCGTTCCGCCGACACCTTTGAAATGGTTTTCCCCTTCGCCTTCTTTGCCGAACTGCAGTGAGTAGGTGGGGGCTGTCATCGCAAGTGCACTTGTCGCCCCCGTCGGCGCCGTTACGGCTCCTACCGCGTTTTCGGCCGTGACGACAGCTACGAGCTTGTAGCCTGCGTCGCTCGCGTGAGGTGTGTAGCTCTGGTTGACTGCTCCGGGGATAGCAGCGCACGCTTTGCCTTCGGCATTGCAGTCGTCCCATTGGTAGGTGTAGTTCAGCGGGCTGTTGCTCCACGTCCCGTTCGTTGCGACACTCATGGTCGTGCCGACGACAGGTGTCGTCGTCGAGAGGGTCGGAGCTGCTTCGTTGACGGAGCCTTTCCCGCTGCCAAACGCGATACTCGCCTCAGGCCTAGCGACTGATAGGACGCGTCCGGCGGTTGAGTCGGCGGCGGTGGTTCCGTAGTGAATTAGCCACGGCTCCTGTCCGGGTGGTGTAATGGCGGTCAGGTGGCCTTCGCTGTCGTATCCAAACTTCGTCTTCAACGCAGGTGATATTTCGGGATTCCACTCCGCTCGCAGCCTCCCGTGGGCATCGTAAAGATACTTGGCGATGCCTACCGTGGCCATTCCTTTTGTCGTCGGATTGTATGCCACATAGGTCACTTCGCTGAGCCGCCCGGTGTATTCGTTCCATTCGCTTTCGTTTTCCCCGGTCGCTTTTGTCGAGGTGCCATACACGAATTTCAACGCTCGGCACCCTTTTTCTAGCGTCACGCACGATACGCCGCTCGGCACAGGCGCAAGCTCCTCGAGAGGCTTGATGACCGGTTTGCCTTCGACCGTTTCGGTGGTGTAGGTGTAGGTGTAGGTGCTAGTCGCCGTCCGGCCTTCAGAGATGGTAGGCATCCAAGGGGCAGTAGATTCAGAGCCCGTCGGTTGCTTGAAATGGATCGTAGAGGTGCCAGTCGCGTTTTTGAGGAGATATTCCCTGACAGTGGCTCCTTCTTTCACTTCGGACAGGCTCAGATTCTGATCTCCCTTTGGAGCTTCCCAACTGCTGCCGGTTTTCGTGAAGCGCGTGGCACCACCAGCGGCCCCGACAAGTGTCGCTCCGCTTGCCGTGACATTCAGCTGCTCCGATCCGCTGAGTCCAAGCGTCCATTGAGGACCCACAGAGCCTTCGCTTCCTGCTGTGAGCTGGCGAGAGTTGTAGGTCCGGGTTAGAGTCAGCGCGCCGCCGTTGGCAAGGGGCACGTTGACATCGCTCGACGTGATGGTCGCCGCCCCGTTGATGGGATTGACCGTAACCGGACCCACGGCAGTCGGGGTCGCGTGGCGTACGTAGACAGTCTGTTCGGTCGACGCGACATTGCCGGCGCGATCCGTTGCCACGAGTGTGAGGGTGCTCTTGCCCACCGGAAGGTGCTGGAGCGTAAGTTCGCCCGCGGCAGCACAAGGGCCGGGGGCGCATGGGAGCACTTTGCCGACTTCCAGGCCATTGGCGTAGAGGACGAGTGACGCTACTCCCGAACTCGGCGTGGTACCCGTTCCGTCGGTCGCCCGGACGGTGACCTGACGAGCGCCTTCATTGATTTGCCCCCCTGGTGGGAGTCCTACGATCGCGAGGCCCGTGGGCGAAGCGTTGTCGATTTTGACGATCTCGGTCGAGTCGTTTCCTAGGCCGGCGTAGTCTTCGACCCGTGTTTCCAGAGGCCATTCACCTTCCGGCAGGCTGGCACCTTCGATGCTGAGCGGTGCGCTTTTGACTTTTGTCGAAGGGCATTCGAATTCGTAGCACTCGTTACATTGAACGCCCTTGCAGCCGTTGATGGCTTCTGAGGTGCTCCATTTGAATTCTTCCCACCCGGGCTTTTCGATGAGCCGGAAGGCCTGATGATAAATGCCGATGCCCGGGTCGTACGCGTTCAATCCAAACACTCCATGCGTGCCAGACCCGGCGCCTGTGTTGATCCAAGTGCCTGGGTATCCTGCATTTGGTTTGCCCGAGAGTGTTGGGTCCGTTTTGTCGAGTGAGCTCGTCGGGTAGAGTTCCTGGGAAATGTAGACGTCTGCGAGTTCTAGGCGCGCGGTACCTGTCGAGCCGCCGGCAGGTGTTTTGACGACTTGTTGTTCGTACAAAGCGCGGTTGTTTTTGTTTTCGCCGTCGATCGCCGGGGATGAGCAGGCGTACGCTGGCGGTATCTCGCAAATTTCGGCGGGTTTTTCTCCGGTGTTTATGGAAAGTCCCTGCACCCATTCTAGTTCTTTCGAGTTACGGAGCGCCATCTGATCCTGCAGCGCACCGTTCCCCGCCGTTTCGGTGTTGTCATACCACAAGTGGAACTTGTAGATGTGGGACCATTTTTGTGTCAGATAGTTCAGGTCAGCGAACTGGCCGCTTGCAGCGCTACCGAGCCCTGGGTCCGACATTTCGAGTTCTTCAAACGGCAAGCTTTTCACGTTGAAGGCTGTGGCGTTATTAGTTTCGAAGATCCAGTTGCCGTTGAGAAGGACTTTTGTGTCTTCTACCGTGGGGTCGACGACGATCGGATAGGTCGTGGTGGGCGAGGGCGTGACGGCGAGGCGCAGTGTCCTACCGGATGTGGTCATTGAAACCGGGACCGCACTTCCGGTGGCATCGTGTGCGACGGGTGCCGGGACAATGGCGGCGGATCTTCCGTTGACGAGAATCCTCTCGGCAGCATCGTCAGCATGCTGGAGGCGTACTCGCCCAGCGGCTGTGATCCGGAAGTAGAGCGTGTGCGCACTGCGTGCGGAGCGGAGGATCGTGTCGGTCTCAACGCCCGCAGGCACGAGCTTGACGAGGGTGTCAGAGTCAACGCCCGTGTCCGCGAAGAGCACGCTTGCTCCGTCGAGACTGCCGGTGGCACCTACCAGCGGCACGCCGCGAGCGTTGATGGGCGTCAGCCTGATTCCTTGGTCGGCGAGGTTGACTCCGTCGCGAAGGTGTTGCGGGATGCGGACGGCGACGGCGGGCGTGCGTGCTCGAAAGTCGCCGCCCGGCGCGGCGGCGAGTCCTAGGTCTAGCGCTCGTCTCGCTCCGTTCGGGAGGGTGACTGCGACAGGCTCTTGTGAATCGATAACAGCATGCTTCTGGCCTGGAAGTAGAAGTCGTGCAGCATGGTCCGACGGATACCCGACGACTTGCGGCTCAGTGGACGGCGGAATGACTTCAACAGGATCTGTGACGAGGGCCGGAAAGGCTTGTCGCGCCACGCTTCGGGCGCGAGTCGGATCCAAGTGCTCGTACAGCGTGCGCGAGCGAATCTCGGCGGTGAGTGCGACAGCCGTTTCCGACGGCTTAGTCAAGGCGAGGGTAGGAGCGCCGTGCTCGAGCGATGGTAGTGAAGGCGCTTGGACTGATCCTCCCAGCAACGGCACACCGGCCGTTGCCAGACCAACCGGGCCAGCAATCAAACAGCAAAGGATGGCACAAGGCAGCCAGACAGTTCGACGCCGGAGCAGCAGCAGAAGAAGGTTCATCGGTTCCCCCGATCAGCATTCGCTCGCACCCCGCCAGGCCGAGCCCGTAATCAAGCGATTCAGACGCTAGCCGAGATGGACATTCCTGAAAATCGTCGATAACCGGTGACTTTGGGGGAGGACAAAAGATACGGCGAGTGTGTTTGATATCGCTCCCGGGGCGCTGGACGCGCCCCAACGCGCGTTTGCGTCCTGTGCGGCCCGAAGACCAGAACCCGAGCTCCCGCCTAGCTTCTACTGCTAAACGAAGGCGCTCGGCGACGCACCGTTGGAAAGCAACGCGGTGGCTTGGCAATGACGACGATACGGTCCGTCGATGGGGGGATGTGACGTGTAGTCAAGCAATGCGCTGCCACTCAAGGCGCTTACTCAGGTTTTCCGCGCGGTCTTTGGCTAGGCGTCCGCACGTTGCGAGCAGATGGCCCGTTGAATAGTGACCAGAGTCGCTACTTGAGCCCGGCAGCAGCCCGTTCTCGCGGCAGCGTCATGCCGAGCAGCTCGGCCTTGCTCGCCACTCCGAGCTTGGCGAAGATCCTGCGGGCGTGAGTGCGCGCAGTCGATTCCTCGATTCCTAACTCTCTGCATGCTTGCGCATACCCATATCCGACACGAAAGAGTTCAAACAATTCACGCTGTTTTCGAGTCAGACCTACCTCGCGAGGGTTGTGCCGGCTGAGCCGGTCACGCAACTCCGGGTGGCCCCCAGCTCCGAGGTGAACCGCAGCAACGATGTCGGCCAGCGGAGCACTGACCGCGACGCTCGTCGCACCAGTCGCACAAAGCAGCTCGTCATATAGCGGCCTGGGGGCGGAAGTGAGGATCAGAACCTTGACCCCGTCCTCGCCCGACACGAGACGCGACAGCAACTCCGGCTCGACGGTGTCGGCGAGGATCGCCAACCGTGGCCGGCATCGCGCAACAACGCGCTCGAGGGCCGCGCCCTCGAGGCCCGACTCCAGGACCTCCACCCCGTGATCCTGCAGCGCACAGACCAGCCCGTGATCCTGTAGCGGCTCAAACCGGCCGACAACGACTGAAGGGCCGGGGTGAGAGCCGATGTCATCCCGGCTAGGGTTCCTCACTGGCTCGGATCTCGTAGCCAGTCGCTAAGCAACTGCGCTCTTTTGCTCGCTTCCCATCGCTCGAGCGGGAGGGCTCCAGAGTTTGCGACGCGGCGGGTACTGGTGTCGCGATATTCGGTCGCGAAGCGTATCGCGAGCAGCCGGCACGCTGCGTCGGCGATCGTGAACTCTCCCGCTGCTTGGCCCTGCCTCTCGATCGTCCTCAGTAGCTTTCGGCGGGCCGTTACGCGAGCGATGCGCCCGACGATGTCACGGTTGAGGAACATGAGAACCGTTAGCGGGATGCGCTCGAGGAGGACTTCCAGCCGGGACCGTCGACCCCTGAGGAGGGCTTCGTGGAGCTCGATGGCTACCTCGGCAGGAACGAGAAGCGCCGTTGGGCTTGTGATGCTCATCGCTGCGTGGTCTTCTCGTGCTGTGTGGCTGGTTCCCATCCGTCTTTTCCAGCGGTGATCGTGTCGAAGGCATGCAGGTGGTCGAGGGTCTCGCGCACATAGGAGGCGGGTAGACCGAGGGACTCCACGAGTGCCCGCGTGTCAGGCCGGGGCTCGCGAGCAGCCAAGTCGAGGATTGCCGTTGAACTCGCATGGCGGACCGTTGGCGCTAAACCGTCTGTGAGGTCCGCGACCGATATCCCGAGAGCGCGGGCGAGGACCCCCAGGACTAGAAGGCTCGGCACGTTGATGCCGCGCTCGAGCCTTGAGACATCCCTATCAGTGGCCATGAAGCAACGCTGTGCCACGTCACGTTGTGAGAGTCCAGCTGCGACGCGGAGCGTTTTCAGGCGCGTGCCGAACATGCGCAGCGTGCTATCGGTTTTCTCTTTATCGGGGCCGAGCCCGACCAGCCGCACCTCCCTACGAGACCGTGCAATCTCTCGTGACTGGCGCGCACCGCGCTTCGGGGTGATCGGTTCTTGGCGCATGGCTAGATCCCTTGGACCTGCATCCACGCGATGACCTGCGCGGCACTGCGCTCCGGGCTCGGGACCGGGTAGAACGCCTTCTCGATCTGCCCCCTGGCGCCTGTCACGAGCATCAAGCGCTGATAACAGCGCCTGCCATCCAGGTCAAACGTCGGCAGCTCAAGCGCGTGCGCGACCCACAGCGCCGGGTCCGATAAAAGCTGATGCGTGAGACGATCCAGGCCAGTGCTCTCACGCTGCGCACCCTCGAACTGGCTACTGATCCCCACCACCCGATAGCCGCGAGCTTCCAGCTCAGACTGACGGTCACGGAACGCGCGGTGCTGAGCCGCATCAGGGGCATCCGCCCGATCACCCGGAGACGCGGCGCCCGGATAGAAATACATGACAAGCGGATGGCTGCTTGCGTACTCCGCCAGCCTCACCGGAGACCGCTGACCACCACCAAGACGCACTTCCGGCATCTCACGCCCCAGAAGCCGCGAACCTATGGCCTGCGCATCGTCACGCGTTTCTCCACTACCAGCCATCGCAACACTCCGGCGTCCCGGTTGGGTCTGACGTCATCGAGGCGCTCGTAGAGGGCTGTCGAAGCTGGCATCGTCGCCGTCGCCGTCTGCCTTGCGTCATGGATGTCTGCTGCACGGCGCGACAGGATGCGTGCCATCACGCCCCAGGTCAATACCTTTAAGTGAGGCGTTTGTGTTCGCCTCGATCGAAGAACTCCGGTTGTAGGTGAGGCAAGGTGCCTGGTGAGCTGTCGTGATCTCGTCGTGATGGTGCGACCGTTCGTGAGGCGCAGCGCGGAATCGCGCTGGGTCTGACTGCTTGACTTTGAGAGAGACGGCCGCGCGGATCGGCCTGCGCCAGTCGCCCGACCTTTAATGTAGGTATTCGTCGGCTAGATGGAACGAGCGGCCTGGGCTCAGCATGTAGGCTCCACGATGCGGAAGGTTCGTACGGCTCCATCCACGGAGATGGGGGTTCCAGGCGAGGCGTGTCGAGAGGAGGTTGCATGGCGGCGAAGCATGCGGTGCTGGGAATGCTGCTCCACCGTCCGGCATATCCGTATGAGCTTGCAGATCGCCTGGAGCGGCGTTTGGGCCCAGCGTGGGCGGTCAACTCTGGGCAGCTGTCGCAGATCATCGCGAAGCTCGAGGAGGCCGGGCTGATCGAGCGTGCTGAGCCCGTGGGCTGTCGGACCGACCGGCACGTGTTCGCGATCACCGACGATGGTGTGGCGGAGTTCGAGCGCTGGTTCGATGAGGACGTTGGGAGCGTGCGGCTGCCTCGTCGCCCGCTGCTGGTCAAGATCACTTTCGCGGGCGCGGAGCGCCTCGAAGGCGCCCTGCAGCAGATCGACGCCTACGAGGCCGCTCGCGCGGCGCATTTGGAGGATCTCTCTCGTACGCATGAGGCGATCAGCGTCGACGAGCCGCTGGTGCGCGCCGATCACGTGCTGCTTCGCCTGAATCTCAGCGCTGACATCATCCAGCTGGAAGGGGAGCTGGAGTGGGCCAAGCAGGCGCGTGAGATGCTCTCTTGGCTCTTGGAGCATCGTGTGGTCTGGCCCTCTGTTCGGGAGCGCCCAGATGCGTCGGATGAGACGCACAACGCACGCGGAGTCCGGCGGGAGCTGTTTGCGAAGATGGCAGACTCCAATGAGGAAGCGGCGAGCGAGCAGAAGCCCAGGGTAGTCGGTGGCGGGCGCTGAGATGATTCTCCAGCTTGATCAGGTAAGCATGCGCTACCCGAGACGTGACGGGCATGCTGTTGCACTCGATGATGTATCGCTTGAGCTGCGCCGTGGCCAGATCATGGGGATCTTCGGCCCGAGTGGGTCGGGCAAGACGACGCTGTTGCGGGTGATCGCCGGGTTGGAGGTAGCTGATAGTGGCACGGTCAGCTACAAGGGCGAACGCATCGATCAGATGTCGCGGGCGCAGCGAACGCGTTATCGCCGGCAAGAGGTGGGCTTTATATGGGCCGGGCAGCCGAGTACGTCGGGGCTCAGCGTGTTGGAACACGTTGCGCTGCCTTTGCTGATCGACGGTGGCGAGCACCGTGTGGCTCATCGTCTCGCGCGAAACTGGCTGATCGCCTGTGAGGTTGACCAGTGCGCCGAGGCCGAACTTGAGGAGCTCTCTGATGGCGAGCGCCAGCGTGTGAGGATCGCGCAAGCGCTCGTGATCGAGCCGCGGCTGCTGCTTGTGGATGCGTTGATGGCGAACCTATCGATTATCGAGCGGGAGAGAATCATGTCGCTGCTTGGCTCACTCGCGATAGACGCGAAGCTCGCGGTCATCGTGACAAGCCTGGACGCGAGTTCGATGCTGCGAGCGAGCCCGATGATCTACATGCGCGACGGAAAACTCATCAACGGTGGTCCCGCGAGCAAGGCTGGCAAGCTCTACCGGCTACCCACGGCGGTGTCGTCTCGCTCCGCAGCCGATGATTGAGTTCGATGAAGCTCACAAGCACTACCGCACTCCGGGAGCCGAGGCCGGCAGCGACATCCGAGCCGTTGATGGGGTGAGCCTTGCCGTTGGTGCCGCGGAACTCGTGGCGCTCTATGGGCCGAGCGGCTCGGGAAAGACCACGCTACTGCTGCTAGCTGGCGGACTGCTGCGCTGCGACTCGGGGAGCGTACGTTTTGACGGACGAGATCTCGGCGGGCTCTCGAAGCGCGAGTTGCTCGAGTTTCGCCGCACGAAGCTCGGCATCGTCTTTCAGAACTTCAATCTGGTGCCTGGTCTAAGCGCGGAAGAGAACGTTGCGCTGCCTCTGCTCCTGCGGGGCGTTCATCACAGCGCGGCGTTGAAGCGTGCGCTGGCCACGTTGGATGACGTTGGCTTGTTGCGGCGAGCGCGGCATCCCCCCGCGCAGCTCTCTGGCGGTGAGCAGCAGCGAGCCTCGATCGCGCGGGCGCTGGTCGGCGAGCCGAGCCTTATCCTCGCGGACGAGCCGACCGGCAACCTAGATACCGAGACCGGCGATGCGGTGCTTGGTCAGTTGAGCGATCTGGCACGCGAGCGCGGGGTCGGCGTGATCCTCGTCACCCACGATGCTCGGGTGGCCGGCTACGCCGATCGGGTGCTCGCCATGCGCGATGGCAAACTCGCCGATGTCGACCCACAGGCGATCACGAGGGCTGGTCGATGATCAGGCCGAGAACTCTGCTTCTCTTCTACATGCGCCATTTGCGCGTGCAGCCACTGCGCGAGCTGATGGCAGTAATGGGCGTGGCCGCGGGCGTAGCCCTTCTGTTCACCGTCCAAATCGCTAACCACAGCGTCACGGGCTCCTTTGAAGAGATCGTTCGCGGTGTCGCTGGCCGCGCAACGCTCGAAGTGGCCGCGCGGGGGCCTGACGGTGTCAATGAGAGCATCTTTCGCCAGGTCGCGCAGACGGCTGGCGTCCAGTCGGCTGCCCCGATGTTGGAGCAGCGGGTTGTCGTGGTCGGCCGTACGGGCCGGCGGGCGCTCACACTGGTCGGTGCGGATGACCGACTGGTTGCCCTGGGCAGCAAGCTGATCTCGCGCTTCGCGAGCTTTGCCGCGGCTTCGCGACGGGGGCTCCTAGTCGTCACGGAACCGACAGCCGACGCGATCGGCGCCCACGCGGGCAGCGTGGTGTCGGTTCAGATCGGCGGACGCACCGAGCGGCTCCCGCTCGCGGGGGCGATCCCGAGCGAGGAGATCGGCTCGCTGGCCGAAAGCCCTATCGCGGCGGCTCCGCTGCCGGTGGTCCAGATCATCTCGAAGATGCCCGGACGGATCACGCGAATCCTGGTCGTGCCTCAACCCGGAGGAGAAGCGCAAGCCAGGGCGGCGCTTACTCAGCGCTTCGGTGGCTCGCTGAACGTTCGTCCGGTCGACACAGAAGGAAGGCTGCTGTCGGATGCGGCGCGACCGGAGGGGCAGCTGACGGCGCTGTTCAGCGTGATCGCTCTGCTGGTCGGGATGATCCTTGCCTATAACGCTCTGCTGCTCGCAAGCGGAGAGAGACGAGCGTTCATTGGCTACCTGATACAGCTAGGCACCACAGATGCGGCGATCGTCGCATCGCTCCTGTTTGACGCCTTCATCCTGGGGCTCGCGGGCTGCGCCGTGGGGCTGCTGCTTGGCGACGTGATCTCGCTCTACGCCTATCGCGCGGTCCCAGGGTATCTAGCGGCAGCGTTTGCAATCGGCAACCAGCGCGTGGTTGGCATCGAGACCGTTCTCATTGCGCTAGGCGCGGGGATGCTCGCGGCGTTCGCCGCTGCGGCACTGCCGGCCATCGGGGTGCTGCGCAGCAGCGCAACAGACGCGGGCAGCGAACGACGCTGGCTCTCACTTGCCGCCAAGCTGCGGTGGGCAGACGTGGCGGGGTTCCTCGCCGGGGGCATGCTCGTTCTCGCTGCGCTGTGCTTGGCGTTGTTGAGTCCGCGTCTCAGCGCACTCGCACTCGTTGCGCTCGTGGGTGGACTGGTGTTGTGCATCCCCCTGGCCGTGCGCTACATCCTGCGCGTCGCACGCGCCGCATCTCGACACTCGAGCGACCCCGCGGCACGGCTATCGACCGCTGAGCTTCGGAGCTCTCCATCCCGTTCCGTCGCGCTGGTCGCCACCGGCACTATCGCGGTGTTCCTGATGGTGACGATCAGCGGCTCGGTCGCTGACGTCAAACGCGCGGTCAGCGCCGGAGCGGCAGACACCCTCGCCAGCGGCGACCTCTGGGTCAGGACAGGAGGCGCCTCCAACGTGTACGACACTCAGCCCTTCGCGTCCGCCGACACTCAGCGTCAACTGCAACGGCTCAGCGTCGTGGGGTCCGTGCTCGCCTACCGGCAGTCGTTCTTGGATCTGCCCAACCGCCGGGTGTGGGTCATCGGCGTCCCGCCGCAAACACCGAACCCGATCGCCACCAGCCAGATCACTGAAGGCCCTACGGCTACAGCAGCACAGCGTCTTCGAGAAGGGGGCTGGGCCGTCATCAGCCAGACAATCGCACGCGAACATCACCTGCATCTCGGCGAGCGCTTCGACCTGCCAACCCCGTCTGGCTCGGCAAGCTTCAAGCTGGCCGCGACGATCTCAAACTACGGCTGGCTACCCGGCACCGTGATCATCAACGCCAACGAGTACGGCACGCTGTGGAACACCAGCAGCGCGACGCAGCTAGCCGTGACACTCAAGCCTGGGGTCTCGCTCGCCCAGGGCAAACTTGCTGTGCAGCAGGCGCTACCTAGAGGCTCCGCGCTGACGGTACAAACCGACGAAGAACGACGAGCACAGGTCAGCGCCGTACTGGGCAGCACACTATCCCGCCTATCAGAGACATCGGCCGCCGTATTGATCGCGGCAATCGCGACCGTCATCGCGATGATGATCTCCGCCGTATGGCAACGACGAGGACGACTGGACGCACTGATGTCGATCGGGATGAACACCAGCCAGCTGGCACGGCTCATGTTCTACGAGAGCGGATGCGTACTGCTCGGCGGATGCCTGATCGGCATGGCCAGCGGCATCCTGGGCCAATACCTCGTCGACAGCTGGCTACAACGCAGCACCGGCTCCCCCATCCAGTTCGCCGCAGCGTGGCAACTCGGGATACGCGTGATCGCTCTCGCGGCCGCTATCTCCGCCGCGACGGCAACAATCGCTGTTCTGCGCACTGTCGGAGTTCAGCCGAAGTCGGCCTTCTCTACAGAGTAAAGCGGTTATTCTCGCGCACGAGTTTTCGTGCGCGAGCAAAGCGCATCCAGTGCGCCCCTACCCACAGGACTCGGCGGAAGCCGCGGCTCCTCCGCGCCGGACGCGAGCACGCTAGCGCCAGGCTTGCGACTACTACCCGAGGATGTCAGGTCAGACATCTACCGCCTGTATCACGTGCTGCGTACCCTTGATGACCTCGTAGACGAGGATCAACCCGACGCAGAGCAGCGAGTACACGCCGTCGAGTGCTGGGCGCGCAACGAGCACGCCGACACACCCGAGAGCCACACGCTGACTGATCTCTCAAAGCGCTACCCGCTTCCCGCGCAGGCATTCCTCGACTTCTGTCAGGGCATGAGGCACGACATCGAACGCGCGGTCATCTACACAGAAGATGACCTCGAACTCTACTGTCAGCAAGCCGGCGGGACCGTAGGAATCATGCTCGCGCACATCCTAGGAACAACTCGACCCGACGCAGCGACACAGATGGCCACGCTAGGCCGAGCCGTACAGCGCACCAACATCATCCGCGACATCGACGACGACCTCGCCCACGGCCGAATCTACATCGCCCGCACCACGATCGAGAGATTCGGACCCCCAACACCAGGCGCACGCGCTGAGCTCATCCGCGAGCAAATAGCCCGCGCCGATCACCTCTACGAACAAGCAGCCAACGCCACCTCACTACTCGCCCGCGGCCAACGCGGCATGAAACTCTGCGCCATCCTCTACCGAGAGATCCTGCGCCAAATCGAACGAGACGGCTACGGCCAAAGAGCCGGCCGTGTCGTCGTACCACACTGGCGCGAGTACCTGCTCACCGCCAAGCAGCGCGCGAAACTTAGAATTCACTCAGCGCAACCTCGCCAAGATACGGCATAACCCGCATCACTAGCAGTCCTGGACGGACTTCTTGTGCCTACCCGCGCCTCTAGCGACCGCTTTGCAGGTGACGAGCTCGATCTGGGCCGCTCGGACCCGTCAGGCGTGCGACGATCGAGGCAGACGTGCTTGGCCTCGTGGAGGATCAGGACGACGGACTTCGATGGCCTTGGTTGCAGTGATCGGGGCTTGTCCCACAGGGTTGAAGATGACCTTCGCGATCAGCTTCAGTCGTTTTGCGTGTCGCAGGAGCCGTCGTCCTGCGCGGGTTAGCGTGATCCGCCCATCGATCGTCCCAGCACCGGGGCATGCCAGATGAGCTTTGGCCACTATCACAGGCTCGGGTACCCTGCGCCCGGCGAGGGTCGCACCACGGGGTAGGTAGTACCAGTAGAACGATGCGGTACCGGCCTCGAGCGCCTCGAAACCGAATGAGTATCCGCCGCTTCGAAGCAGCGCAGCGATGTTCGCCCTGCGTCCCGTAGGACGTAGCTGCCGAGCGAGGAGAGCAGAGACTTGCGCCGCGGTGACAGTCGTTTGCGTGGCGATGGGCGTGACCGGAGAAGGTGGCGCGGACTGAGTGTTTGGGTTGAACGTGAGCTCGCGGCCTGCTTCATCTACGGCGGTGCACTGGCTCGTGGACGGACAAGCCATGTGGTTGATGTTCTGGCCGAGGTTCGTGACTCCGACGTCAATGTAGATTGGGGTCGGAGAGCCAGGGGCGAGCGGATTGAACGTCACCTCCATACCCCCGCTCGCGCCCGCCGTGCACTGTTCAGACGAAGGGCACGCAATGCTTCGAAGTTCGCCCCAGCCACCGACGGCGATGGTTGAAGGCGTGCCGGGCGGGTTTGGGTCGAATGTCATCGCCGCCCCATGCGCAAGAGTCGTGCACTGGTTAACAGAGGGGCAGGCAATGCTGTGTAGTTCAGCACCAGGAGCCAGGCTTGCGGTGGGCACCGAAACTCCGGGGCTTTGAGGGTCGAACGTCACCTCGGTGCCCTTGCTCGAAACGCCAGCGCACTCGGACACTGACGGGCAAGCAAGCGTGAACACGGCTTCACCTTCGGTGCCCAGCGTGAAGTGTGTTGCTGCTTTCGGTTCTTTTGGGCTAAAGGTGGTTGCTGGCACGCCGGAATAGCCGGTTGCGGTGCATTGGTTTTCAGCTGGACAGGCCATGCTGTACGTTAGGCCCGTTTCGATCGTCACCGGCGTTGGGGCACCTGGGCTGCTGGGGTCGAAAGTCAGCTCCTGACCGCCGATGTCGCCGGCTGTGCACTGGCTCACAGATGGACATGCAAGGCTGAACAAATCGTTGCCTGCTTGAATGGTCACAGGCGATGGAGGTCCCGGAGAAAGCGGGTCGAATGTCACCTCCTGCCCCGGATTTGGCTCGCCGAGGGCGCCCGCGGTGACGGTGCACTGAGTCGTCGACGGACATGAGATGTCATACACGCCGCCGCTGTAGATCTGTGCAGCACTGAGGAGCGCAGCGGTAGCCCCCGCGGGACAGGCGAGCAGAATGCCCAGCACCAGGACGCCGATTGTGCTGCGCCAGCGAGGGGCACTAGCGGTCATCCGAAGACGCCCCGAGCGGCACAAGGTCACGCTCGCAGCGCTGCTGCATGTCTCGCAAGCAACCAAAGTCCGACATACGGTATCGGTATTCGTCCGGTGGCGCTCTCCAGCGACCGACGGCTTATAACCCGTGTCGCCTGCCCAGCCGGCCGATCCGATCTAGGACTATGCGTGTTGAATAAGACGATGAGCAGGGCGGCTTGTGTTTTCACTGTCGTGATGTCGCTGGTCGTGGCCACCCCGGCCAGCGGTCTCGGCTTCTCGCAGGAATTCTGCGGGAATGGCTCCTCGAGCCTGACTGCGGCCTCGAATGGCGCGGGAGATCTGCTGGTGGCATGGGGGCAGACCGAAGACCCGTCTGAAGGCCGCCTCTGCAATCACGCGGTCTCGGAAGCTGCGATCGGCTCACCGGCGACAGGCTTTACTCCTCTCGGGATCGTTCCCAGCGGCGGAGGCCTGTCGTTCCCGGTCGGTGTCCATGTCGATGACGCCGGTGATGCATGGGTCGTAGGAATGCACGCCGAACTCGCGCCCGAGGACAAGTACGGCCCCTCCTACGAGGCGTCTGGCTCCTGGCTCTCGTTTCGCCCCGCGAACAGGGGGTTCGAGGGCCCACTCGAGCTACCGACACGCCACGGTGAATCCGAAGCAGTCCTGATCTCGGGAAATCGCCACGGCGTCGCGCTGGTCGCGTGGGAGACCTACCGCGGCACATATCTGGCCTGGGCCACGGGAGGCCGACTCGCAAGAGTCACCTTCTTCGGCGCCGAATTCCACGTCGCGGGGATGGGACTCGATGAAGCGGGGCGCGCCCTGATCGTTGGGTACTACCCCGGCAGGGGGGACGCCGAAGGAGAGTCAGCGATCGCGGTCGTCACGGCTGCTGATTCTGGGGGCTTTGGTCGCCCGCGAGTCATCGCGAGGCGCTCGCGGCGGTCGTTGGGCGAGCGGCGGTTCACGGAGGGTCTCGGTGTGCCAGTCGTCGGCGTAGGGCCTCGCGGCGACGCCTTCATCGCTTACGCAACGAACTGGATTTGGGAAGGTAAGTGGACACGCCAGGAATTCGCGGGAGCGAATATGCTGGTGCATCGAAGGGCCGACGGACGCCTGGGCCGACCGAAGGCGTTCGCCCACGGCTTCCTAGATCTCCCCAATGGCGTGGCGACGGTGGATAGCGCTGGCCGTGCGGTCATCGTCTCGTTGCGCAACTCTCACATAGAAGAGATCTTCCTATCCTCGAGCGGCCGCACCGAACGCCGAGATCGCCTCGGCGGCCCCAAGCCAGACGCAATCACGATCGCCGGCAACGCCAATGGGCAAACGGTCCTCGGATGGACGGCAGGCGTTAGTAACCTCACCACCGTTCTCGGGGACACCCGTGGACACCACCAGCCAGCACGAGCGACCACACCGCCCTTTCAGATCTATTCCGGCGACGGCCCAGTTCTGACCATCGACGACAAGGGCACCGCCGATCTGGTCTGGATCGAAGAAGGCAGGGCGGGCAACAGCGTCGTGAACGCACGCACCCTCACACCAGGCGCCACCACCGTACAGATACACCGGACCAACCCCGCACCGTAGTCGGGGGTCGTGATCGTCAAGTGAATCTTGCTCTTGTGATCCGCCGCGTGCTTCTAATTCGGGGATGTGGCGATGACGTGCGCCATCTCGCGGGCCTCTGCTGCAACACGCCCGGCGCACTTCAGACCGAGCGCGAGCTCGTCGTTATAGATCCGTAGCTGTAGACGATCCACACGCTTGTTGAAAGCTGGGGAGGTCGAGAGGGCAAGCTCAGCAGGTGAGCGTTTGCCTGCTCCGGACATGAGCGCTCGTCGAGCGGCATGCTCCTCGTTGAGATCCTTGCCCGCGGGCAGGTACGCAGCCGTCTTGCTGATCTCTCTCGCAAGGGCCGCAAAGCGAGCCTGAATGGACATGATCTGCTGCTGGGAGCGGCGGGAAACTGGCGGCAAGGAATTGACGTGCCGGCAGAACGCATTCGCTTCTGAGATGACCCGCGCCTCTTGGATCGGATCTGCTCTGGGTTTCGATCCGCCGCAGCCGGCGAGCGGCAATGCACACACCAGACCGATCATGAGCGCCATTCGACGGCCCAATCGAAGCTCGACCGTCGATGTGCTCGAGCGCTTCGTCGAAGCGCCGGTAGGGATATCGGCGAGCGGTCCGCCAGCGCCCGAGCTTCGCCGCATCTCTCAAGGGTAGCCAGGACCCGGGCGCGACGTGATCTAAGGGACGCGGCGTTTCGGCACCGCAACCGCACCGCAGATCGCGAGACTTTTTGCCCTGACTTGCCCGCGCTTGCCCGAGCGCTAAACTGAGAACGTGCCTGCAAACGACCACTTTTTCTCGAAGCCGACGCGGGGACTCGAACCCCGGACCCCTTCATTACGAGTGAAGTGCTCTACCAGCTGAGCTACGTCGGCGCGGCCATGGATGCTAGCGCCGCGCCTACAGCTCCGCCAGCGTCGCGAGCAGCGAGTCGCCGTGCTTCTCGCAGAACGCCGCGCCGATCCCCTTGATCTCGATCAGCTCGCCGTGCGCGCGCGGGCGTTTGCGCAGCACCTCGCGCAGCACCGCGTCAGTTGCGACCGTGTACGCGGGCTTGCCCTCCGAGCGCTCGAGCCGCCAGGCGCGCAGCTGGTCGAACTCGCGCTCGTCCACCGGCGGGCCTTCGTCCACCGGACGCGAGCGACCCCCGCCCCCGCCGCGACTCCCGCCGCGCGGCGCCTTCGTGGACACCTGCACCATCGCCTGCGCGAGCGCCTCGTCGGGGTCGCACACGTCGCAGCAGCGCCCCGTCGGACGGCCCGGCTCCGGGTCGCCGAAGTGGTCGAGGATCTGCCTGCGCCTGCACAGCTCCCCGTCGGCCGCGTAGCGCTCGATCGAGCGGTAGGAGTCCCAGCTGCGGTTGCGCGCACCCTGGATCGCCCCCTGTGCGGCGCGCGGGCTGCCTTTGCCGGTGAGCTGCACGTGCAGCCCGTCGTGCCCGCCGGGGCTCAGCTTCACCGCGCCGGCGCGCTCGGCGATCGACAGCAGCACCCGCTCGCGCTCGCCGAGCTCGCCGTGGCCGATCGTGAGCTCGTCTTCGTGTGCGTCGCGGCGAAGCGACGCGACATAGCGCTTGACGTCCTCGACGTTCATCTCGCGCTCTTTGATGAACCTGATCAGCCGCCCGAGGTCCATGCGCGAGGCCAGCAGCAGCGCTCGCGCTGGCTCGCCGTCGCGCCCGCCCCTGCCCGCCTCCTGGTAGTAGGCCTCGAGGCTCGTCGGCAGCGCCCAGTGGGCGACCGTGCGCACGCCCGCCTTGTCGACGCCCATGCCGAACGCGTTCGTCGCGACGACAACCTCCGCACGCCCGTCCATGAACCTCGCCTGGCTATCGCGCCGTGCGTCGGGGGTCATGCCCGCGTGGTAGGTGACGGTCGCGATCCCCGCCTGCGCGATCAGGTCCCGTACCTGCTCGGTGTCCTTGCGCGTGCCGCAGTACACGATCGCCGGCCGCGCATCCGCGTCGCCGAGGACGTGCATGAGCGCTGCGCGCTTGCGCGCCACCGCGCCCTTGCCCTCGACGCTCGCGACGTCGAACGTGAGGTTCGGGCGGTCGAAGCCGGAGCGCACCGACACCCAGTCGTGCAGCCCGAGTCGCGCGGCGATCTCCTCCGCCACCCGCGGCGTCGCCGTGGCGGTCGCCGCCATGACCGCCGGTCGCGCATCCGGACCGCCGCCGTTTAGCGACGCGATCGCGTCGTGCAGGCGCAGGTAGTCGGGCCTGAAGTCGTGCCCCCACTCGGCCACGCAGTGTGCCTCGTCGACGACGAACAGATCGACCCGTCGTGCGCGCAGCGCCTCCCTGAAAGCCCCCGAGGCGAACCGCTCGGGCGCGGCGAGCACCAGCTGCGTCTCGCCGTCGGCGATCTCTCGCAGCGCGCGCGCGTTGTGGCCGTCCTCCATCCCCGACGCGAGCATGCACGCCCGCACGCCGGCCTCGCTGAGCCTGCGCAGCTGGTCTGCCATCAGCGCGATCAGCGGGCTCACGACGACGACCAAACCACGGTCTGCGAGAGCGGGGAGCTGGTAGCAGAGCGACTTGCCGCCGCCGGTGGGCATCACCACGAGGCTGTCACGCCCGTCGAGCGCCGCCTGCACCGCCTCGCGCTGCCCCGGCCTGAACGCGTCCAGCCCGAACCGCGCCAGCAGCTCCTCGGGCGTGGGCATCGGCGCGTCGTGCGTCTCCGTCGTCAGCAGAGTGCTCATCTCCATCCCAGAGAAGCTACCCCTCGACGCGGGCGATACTCCGCGGCGGCGTGACGAGAAGCTACAGCTGGCTGCGCAGCGGACGCCAGCGCTCGCGTGCGGCGCGCTCTTTGGCCTGATGCTCCTGTAGCGCCCGTGCGACCTGCTCGTGCGCGCTCTCCACCTGGCCGCGCGTGAGCGTCGTGGGCTGCTTGGCGAGGAAGCCGAGCAGCATCCTCGCGGGCACCACGCGCACTCCCTTCCTGCGCGCCATCGGCCGGTCGACCCACGCGCGACTGAACACGACGAGCGGCTGGACCTCAAGGCCCGTCACCCGCGCCATCGCCTTCGCCTGCGCCTGCGCCTGCGCGATGATCGCGCCGTGCATGCGCCGCACGTGTACCGGTCCGGGGTGACTCTTGGTCTCGACGGTGAATATGCCCGCGGGGCCGATCGCGATGTGGTCGACGTTGCCGTGCCCGAGGCTCGCGTCGTGGATCACCCGCCAGGACTCCTCCGCCAAGCCGTCGAGCAGCTCGCCGACGTGCTCCTCGCCCCGCGCGCCGCGGTCGCGGCGCTCGACGAGCGGCAGGACGTAGCGCGAGATCACGAACATGCTCGCCAGCAGCACGAGCTCAGCGGCGATGAAGCGTGCGTCGTGCAGGCCAAATCCCCTGCCGAGCGCGGCCGTGGCGACCGCGAGAACGCCGAGCCACACGAGCGTGCGCATGCGCAGACGCTGCACAGCCGCGCGCGCGTACTGTCCAGGCGTACGGCTCGTCGGATCTGAGTCGACTACGTACATCCCGCCTTCCTGGGTGGACATTCCTACTCAACTCATCGGTAGCGCACCGCTGGTGCCTTGAGCCGTGTACGAGGCGATCCCCCGTTCGAGAGATCCGTATGCCGAAGAAGCGTGGAGTGCACCCCCGTTCTCCTAAAGCACGCATATCCACCCGCCGAAGCCCAAGACAGATCGAAAGATGACCAGCCAGACCTCCACCTCCCACCCGCCCGACATCTGCCTGCTGCTGCGCGCCCACGGCGAGCAGCGCTGGTTGATCTCCGAGGTGGTGCCGGTGCTGCGCCAGCTCGAGCAGCGCCACGCCCTCCCTGAGGACCAGCGCGGCGCGGCGATCGCGTATCTGGAGGTGCTGTGGCTGGACGCGCAGCTGCGCGCGATCGACACGGACGCGGCGCACGCGACGCTCGAGGCGACCAACCCGAACGGCGACCGCGTGCTTCACGAGAAGGCTCACCGCTACCACGCGGCCGTGCGTCGGCAGCGCACCGCCATCGCGCGCCGCATCTCCGCGCTCGCCCGCGCGGGCGAGCGCGAGCACGCCGGCTTCTGAGCCGATCGCATACGCTGCCGCGGATGTCAACTCCCCGCTTCGACCTGCAGTCGCACTCGACGCACTCCGACGGCGCCCTGTCCGCCGAGGAGGTCGTCAAGCGCGCCGCCGACGCGGGCGTGGAGCTGCTTGCGCTGTCCGACCACGACACGGTGAGCGGCGTCTCGGAGGCGATCGCTGCGGGCGAGCGCTACGGCGTTCGGGTGGTGTCCGCGGTGGAGATATCGGCCGTCGACGAGGACTCGCCGGTGCCTCGCGAACTGCACATCCTCGGCTACGACATCGACCACACCGGGACGGCGATCACGCAGAAGCTCGCCGAGTTCCTCGCCGACCGCGAGCACCGCACGCTGCGGATGCGCGACGGTCTGCGCGAGGTGGGCTTCGACCTGGACGAACAGCAGCTCGATGACCGGATCGCGGCGGGCAAACCGATCGGCCGCCCGCATCTCGCCGAAGCGGTTCTGTCCGCGCCGGCGAACGCCGCGCGGCTGAAGGACGAGAACATCGACGACATCGGCTCGCTGATCCGCGGCTACCTGATCGAGGGCCGCCCGGCGTTCCGCCTGCGCCAGACGCCCACGGTCGCGCAGGCCGTCGAGGCGATCCACGAGGCGGGCGGCGTTGCGATCTGGGCGCACCCCTTCTGGGACATCGAGGCCCCCGAGGAAGTGCTCTCCACGGTGGACCGCTTCGTGGCGCTCGGCATGGACGGCGTGGAGGCGTTCTACATCTCCCACGACCAGCCGCAGACCGAGCTGCTCGCGAACCGCTGCGCGGAGCTCGGCCTGCTGAGCACCGGCTCGGCCGACTTCCACGGGCCGGACAACCGCCTGTTCTCGAAGTTCATGGCGTTCGAGACGTATGGGCTCGAGCCCAACCTCGGGCCGATCGCGTAGACGATCACCCTCGCCAGTCGATCTCCGCCCGCTCGTAAGCGTCAGGCGGCCGGTAGCACACTGGCTTGACTATTAGATATCTGAGATATACGTTTTCTCCACCGCGCGGGGAGAGGGCGCGGGGATGCCACGCGAAACGGGGGGTTGGAACGTGGGCCTTACAGAGCAGCGGCGCGGGTGGACGGGCCCGATCATCGCCGCCACAGCGGTGCTGCTGGTCGTAGCGCTCGCCGCGGCCGCGATTGCGTCCTCGGCACGAGCGGCATCCGGAACGCTCGCCGCGTGGGGACAGGACGACCAGGGGCAGCTCGGCATCGGCACGTTCACCGGCCCGGAACGCTGCATCGGCGGCGGCTTCTGCAGCATCACACCCGTGAGCGTCCCTGGGCTGAGCGGCGTGACCGCGATAGCCAGTGGCAACGGCTACAGCGTCGCGCTGCTCAACACCGGCAAAGTGATGGCCTGGGGCACGAACAACGTGGGCCAGCTCGGCGACGGCACGAACATCTCCAGCGCCACCCCCGTGGAAGTCGAAGGTCTGGGCGAAGTGGTCGCGATCGGCGTGCGCGAAGGGGGCGCGCTCGCCCTGCTGGCCGACGGCACGGTGATGGCGTGGGGGAGCAACGCTCACAGCGCGCTCGGCGACGGCTCGGCGACCGGGCCTGAAACGTGCTCCTACGTATACGTGATGCCCAAAGAAGTGTCGTGCGCGACGCGGCCGGTGGAAGTGAGCGGACTCACCAGCGTCAGGGCGGTCTCCAGCGGCGGCGGATCGACGTCCTTCGCGATCCTCGGTGACGGCGCGGTGATGGCGTGGGGCGACGGCGGCTGGCTGGGCAACGGCGAGCGACCGGGCGAAGCGACCGGAACGACGCCTGTTGAAATCCCGCAGCTGGCAGGTGCGCGGGCGATCTCCACGACGGCGGGACACGACCTCGCCGTGACGAGCGCCGGGACGGTCGTCGCATGGGGCCAAGACGAACGCGGCGAGCTCGGCCAGGGAACCATCGGCCCAGCAAGCGCCGTGCCCGTGTCCGTCTCCGGCTTGAGCGGGGTAACGAGTGTCGCGGCCGGCGACTACTTCAGTCTGGCGCTCCTGAGCAGCGGCAAGGTGATGGCGTGGGGCACGAACAACGGGGGCCAGCTCGGTTACGGCAAGGTGGCGATGGGCAGCAAATACCAGTACAGCGACGTGCCGGTCGAAACCGTCGATCTGAACCACGAAGCGACCGCCATCGCGGCCGGCTGGGCATCCGGCTACGCGCTGCTACGCAGCGGAAAGGCGATGGCATGGGGCAACAACGGTGCGGGCGAGCTCGGCGACGGGCTGAACGGGTCCTTGAACGCCTGGCCGGTGGAAGTCGCGCGGCTGAGCGAAGTCAGCGCCCTCGCCGCCGGCGGCGGCGGCAGCGGCGAACCGCCGGCCGAGGGAGCGGTCCTGGCCATCGGTACGGCCGCGGCCGGGGCTCCGCCCGGGGTCGAGCCGCAGATCGGGCGCTGCGTGAAAGTGGCCAAAGGCAAAGGCAGGTTCGCCAAGGGCTGCGCAATGCTGGAGCCGGGAAGCGGCTATGAATGGGTGCCGGGCGCCGTCAAAGCCGGCTTCAAAACCGCCGGCGGCGCGAGCGCGTTCCTGGGTTCGGGCAAGACCATCGCCTGCGCGGCGCAGTCGAGCACCGGCAACTACGAAGGAGCGAGCGACGTCAGCGGCGTCGTGCTCACCTTCACCGGCTGCAAACACTCCACGAGCGCGTGTTCCTCGGCGGGCGCCGGCAGCGAAGAAATCGTCACCAGCACACTAGACGGCGGCTTTGTGTGGGGCGACGCGAAGCGAAAGGTCGCTCTCGACCTCCACCCGGCCGGCGAAATCGGGCCTTTCGCGGCCTTCACCTGCGGAGGCAAATCGTTTGAAGTCACCGGCTCGGTGCTCGCCTTCGTGACGACCGGCCGCCTGTCCGGCAACACCCTGAAATACGAACTTGGCGGCGGACAACAGCACCCCGACTTCTACGAAACCGCCACGGGCGAACTTGTCGAAGCCTCGCTCGCCGGCCTCGACGCGGAAGAACCAGGCGAACGGGTCGCGCTCACGATCAAAAAAGACAGCCTCACGAACGAAGAACCCCTCGTCGAGATCAGCGGGGTCCTGTAGGGGACTCAGACGGTCAGTAGCGCTTCGAGCCGGTAGGCGAGCGCCTCCAGCGCGAGCTCCTCCGAGACGTTCACCGCGAGGCTGAGCCGCGTCTCGCCAACCAGCTCCATCCCCTCGCGCAGCCGCGCCGGCAGGCGTCCCCGCGCGTCCTCTTCGAGCTCCGCGCGGCGGTCGACCGCGTAGACGAGCTCGGTGGCGCCCTCGCTGACGCACAGCACGTCGCGCAGCCACAGCTCGGCGAGCCCGAGCGCGAGGTCGAGCGTGCGCGTGCGCGCCCGCCGCTCTCCGCGCCTGCGCGCATCGAGTCCTTCTCTTTCATATTTTTTGCGTTCCTTGCTCGGGACCATCTCGAGCTCCACCGCGAGTCGCTCCTGCGCACGCTCGCCGGCCGCAGCGCCCGCTGCCTTGGCCAGATCGAGCAACCCGACCCATGGGCGCTTGCCGGTCGTGCCCGTCAACGTCGCGCGCGCGTAGTCCTCAGCGCATGAGCGAAGCGCCCTGCCCTCCTCGCTCGCGAGCCGCTCCGCGCGGCCCGCGTCGCCCATCGCGAGGCGCGCGCACGCCTGCGCGCGCTCGTCCTCGACGCCCTCGAGGCCCTGCGCGATCCGCTCCCACGGCAGCGGGTCGAAGCGCACCAGCTGGCAACGTGAGGAGATCGTCGCGAGGACGTCCTCGCGGCGGTCGGTGAGCAGCAGCAGGTGGGCAAACGCGGGCGGCTCCTCGAGCGTCTTGAGCATGCGGTTGGCGGCCTGGTCGTTCATCGTGTCGGCCGCCTCGATCACGAACACGCGCCGCGCGGACTCGAACGGCGTACGCGTCGCCGCGGCGACGACCGGCTCCTCGATGTCCGCCACGAGCATCTCCGCCGCGCCCGACGGCGTCACCCACGTCAGGTCGGGGTGGCTGTCGCGCGCCACCCGCTCGGCGACCGTGCCGGGCGTGCGCGCCCCCTCCACCAGCAGCGCCGCCGCGAGCGCTCGCGCTACAGCGCGCTTGCCCGTACCAGCGGGACCATGAAAGAGGTAGGCGTGGGACGGGCCGACGGTGCCCGCGAGCACCGGGCCAAGCACCGCGCGCGCGTGGGGGTGGGCGTCGATGTTGGGGAGGGCCGTGTTCGCGCTCGCTGCTGCCGGCTGCGCCGGTGGGGCCGTCGCTGACATCTCTGCGGCCATCCTAGACCCGCAGGCTAGCCAGCAATCGAACTATGCCTTCTTACCCTCGCGCTTGTCGTCTTCCGGAAAGCCGGGCCAGCTTGGATCAATGCCCTCGCTACGAAGAAGCTCAGCCTCAACAGCGAGAATATCCGCGACGCTCTCCTTGTCGCTGAGCACGTAGCCTTTAGGCTGTGTGGGTGTCAGTCGTTCCATCCGCTTACCCTCCTTACGAGCCTGTATAGCTCATCAGCGAGCCAATGCGGCTGTCCTCTCTCGCCACGACGACGCCGGGACATAAGCAGCACATAGAGCTCCGCCACAAGCTCATGGGTGTACTCGTTTTTACTGTACCCCGAACGCCGGATGCGCTGACGGATTCCTACTGGCGCAAGGTCCAGCAGACGACTTCCGGAGGCGATGTCTTCTCGCGCCGTTCGCACGAGGCCGAGAGCGTGCCCCCACTCGTGCCAAGCGATCCTCGCCACCATCGCCTCGTACGTCGAATCATCGAGGTCGAGTAGCGCCTCGTGTCCGGCGTCAATCACGACGATGCGAAGATCCTGGAGCCAAACGCCAGCGGCGTCCTTCAAGCTACCGAGGTGACGGGCGGAGAGCCGCTCATATCCGGCAGATCGCAGGAGATCCTCGACGGCCCTTCGTAGTGGCTGATCCACCACCTGCCACTGCGCCGCACCCACGCTCTCAAGTAGTTGCCTATGTGCTCGCGGCAAGTCTCGCCATGCGAGCTCAACGAGCCGTGACGCACGGTTGAGCCGATCCGACTCGATCGAGCGGCGGCCGACTCTGCGAGATTGAGGTCCTTCTGCCGTAGCCATGTGGACGTGAACCTACCGTCGGATGCAGGGCAGCCTGTACCGTGCGCCCCGTGGCACGCGGCAAGCTGATCACGATCGAGGGGCTCGACGGCGCGGGCAAGTCCACACTGGCGGAGGGTCTACGGGACGCGCTCGCCGCGCGCGGCCTGCGCGTGGAGTTGCTGCGTGAGCCCGGCGGCGTGGAGGTCTCGGAGCAGATCCGTGCGCTCGTCAAAGACCCAGCTCTCGCGGTCGCACCACGTACCGAGGCGCTGCTATACGCGGCAGCGCGTGCGCAGCTCGTTGAGGAGCTGCTGCTGCCGCTGCTGCGCGAGGGTGCGATCGTGCTACTCGACCGGTTCGTGGACTCTTCGCTCGCCTACCAGGGCGCGGGCCGCTCGCTTGGCGTGGACGAGGTGCGCGCGATCAACCGCTTCGCAACCGGCCCGCTCACGCCGGACCGCACGCTGCTGTTGCGTATCCCCCCCGCAGTGGGCCGCTCGCGCCAGCACACCCGAGCCGTGGAGCCCGACCGCCTGGAGCGCGAGGGCGAGGCCTTCTTCGCGACCATCGCCACCGCGTACGACCAGCTCGTGCGCACCGAGCCAGAGCGGATCCGCGCGATCGACGCCACCCAGCCGCCCGAGCGCGTGCTCGAAAGCGCGCTCGACGCGCTCGCCGACCTCGCGTAGAGCGCCGTCGGAGCACCGCGCGGCCATTAGCATTGACGAGGCCATGCTCCTCCCGCGCAAGCACCTTGCTCGCATGCTCGCCGCCGCGACGATCGGCTCGCTGATCGCGCCCAGCGCCGCGCTCGCAGCCAATCAGACCTACACCGCGCCCAAATTCCCCGTGCCCGCCTCCGCGCGGGTGCAGCCGACCACCGGCGGGACCGTCGTGGCCCCCACGGGGGCGACCCTGTCGGCGACGTCCAAATCCACGGTGCCGCAGACGAGCACCACCATCCCAGCCACCACGACGCCCACCGTCGGCGCCACGACGCCCGCCCCCGCCACCTCCGTTCCCGCGACCGGCGCACGACAGGCCGCGCCCAAGGCTTCGGCTGGCTCCAGCGAACTCTCAACACCCGCGGTGGTCGCCGCCGCGCTCGCCGCACTGCTGGCCCTCGGGTGCGCGATCTGGGGCATCGCGAGACTGCAGGCTTACGAGCCGCGTTGGACGCTCTCGCTGCGTCACACTTTCGCCGAGGCGGGCTTCCGCGTGTCGGCCACCTGGGCCGAATTCAGCGACTGGGCGAGGCTCGGTCGGTAGGCCAGGAACAACCCTCGAACCACCTAAAATGAGTGGTGGTGGGAAGCCTGGCGGATGCGTCGCTTCCGTCCGATCCGCGCGGGAGCATTGTCGACCCTACGAACAGCTTTCTAGTGAGCGTCCCCACGCCGGCGCAGCAGAGGAGGAAGGTCGATGAACCCAGTCACGAACCCCGAGATTTCCCAGGACACGACAGCCGATCAGGCGCTGTCCATCAGACGGTTCTTCACCAAGCCCGGCGTGCATCCGTTCGAAACGGTGGAGTGGGAGCTGCGCGACGCGCGCATCGGTCACGGCGACCGTGTGGCGTTCGAGCAGGAGGGCGTCTCGTTCCCCAAGACTTGGTCGCAAAATGCGACGAACATCGTCGCGCAGAAGTACTTCCGCGGGCAGCTCGGCTCACCTGAGCGCGAGCACTCGGTGAAGCAGATGATCAGCCGCGTCGCCGGCACGATCACCGGCTGGGGTCGCGCGGGTGGCTACTTCGCGACCGAAGACGACGCGCGCGCGTTCAACCACGAGCTGACGCACATCCTGCTGCATCAGATGGCGGCGTTCAACTCGCCGGTGTGGTTCAACGTCGGCTTCGAGGAGAGCCCGCAGTGCAGCGCGTGCTTCATCCTCAGCGTGGACGACACGATGGAGTCGATCCTCGATTGGAACACCAAGGAGGGGATGATCTTCCGCGGCGGCTCCGGCTCGGGCATCAACCTGTCGAACATCCGCGGCTCGATGGAGCCGCTCGCGAAGGGCGGCACCGCCTCCGGCCCGGTGTCGTTCATGCGCGGAGCCGACTCGTGGGCCGGCACGATCAAGTCCGGCGGCAAGACCCGACGCGCGGCGAAGATGGTCGTGCTCGACGTCAACCACCCGGACATCCGCGAGTTCATCTGGTGCAAGGCCAAGGAGGAGGACAAGGCCGCGGCGCTGCGCGATGCGGGCTTCGACATGTCGATCGACGGCGACGGCTTCAAGTCGATCCAGTACCAGAACGCGAACAACTCGGTGCGCGTGACGGACGAGTTCATGCGCGCGGTGGAAGAGGACGGCGATTGGCACCTGACCTCCCGCTCCACCGGCCAGCCGATCGGCGAGCCGATCCGCGCACGCGAGCTGATGCGCGAGATCTCCGAGGCGGCATGGCGCTGCGCCGACCCTGGCGTGCAGTACGACACGACGATCAACCACTGGCACACCTCGCCCAATAGCGGCCGGATCAACGCGTCGAACCCGTGCAGCGAGTACATGCACGTGGACAACTCCGCGTGCAACCTCGCGTCGATCAACCTGATGAAGTTCCGCCGCGAGGACGGCACGCTCGACGTGGACTCCTTCGAGCACGTCGTCGACGTGATGCTGCTCGCGCAGGAGATCGTCGTCGGTCCTTCGAGCTACCCGACCGACGAGATCGGCGTCAACGCCCGCGCGTTCCGCCAGCTCGGCCTCGGCTACGCGAACCTCGGCGCGTACCTGATGAGCAACGGCATGCCCTACGACTCCGACCACGGGCGCGGCACCGCCGCCGCTATCACCGCGCTGATGACCGGCCGCGCCTACCGCCGCTCGGCGGAGGTCGCGGGGGTGCTCGGACCGTACGAGCACTACGAGGAGAACCGCGACGCGCACGTCAACGTGATGCGCATGCACCGCGACGCCTCCTACGCGGTCCCCGACACCGTTTGCGTGGACGGCGAGCTGCTGGCCGCGGCACGGCGCTCCTGGGACGAGGCGGTGCAGTTTGGCGAGCAGATGGGCTACCGCAATGC
Organism: uncultured Solirubrobacteraceae bacterium; assembly: GCA_964588985.1. Lineage (GTDB taxonomy): Bacteria > Actinomycetota > Thermoleophilia > Solirubrobacterales > Solirubrobacteraceae > Palsa-744. The sequence continues at coordinate 898 of CAZPQW010000001.1, read as the reverse complement.
GCAGGCCACCGTGCTCGCGCCGACCGGCACGATCTCGTTCCTGATGGACTGCGACACCACGGGCGTGGAGCCGGACTTCTCGCTGGTGAAGTTCAAGGAGCTCGTCGGCGGCGGGCAGATGACGATCGTCAACCGCACGGTGCCGCTCGCGCTGCAGACGCTCGGCTACTCCGAGCCGCAGATCGAGCAGATCGAGGCGCACCTCGCGGAGCACGGCACGATCATCGGCGCGCCCGGCCTGGCAGAGGAGCACCTGCCGGTGTTCGACGTGGCGGTGGGCGAGCGCGCGATCTCGCACATGGGCCACCTGAAGATGATGGGTGCGGTGCAGCCGTTCATCTCGGGCGCGATCTCCAAGACGGTCAACATGCCCCAGGACAGCACGGTGGAGGACATCTCCGACGCCTACACGCAGGCATGGCGCCTCGGCATCAAGGCGCTGGCAATCTACCGCGACGGCTCGAAGACCGCGCAGGCGCTGCGCACCGACGCGCAGAAGGACGCGCCGGCGCCGGCCGACGTGGACGCGCTGATCGAGAAGGCCGTCAGCAAGGCGCTCGCCGAAGTCGGCCCGCAGCGCAAGCGGATGCCGCGCACGCGCCAGTCGATCACGCACAAGTTCTCGATCGCGGGCCACGAGGGCTACATCACCGCGGGAATGTACGAGGACGGCTCGGTCGGGGAGATCTTCCTCACCGACATCGGCAAGGAGGGCTCGACGCTGCGAGGGATGATGAACTCCTTCGCGACCGCGATCTCGATCGCGCTGCAGTACGGCGTGCCGCTCGAAACGCTCGTGCAGAAGTTCAGCTACATGCGCTTCGAGCCCGAGGGGATCACCGGCAACCCGGAGATCCCGTTCGCGAAGTCGATGCCCGACTACATCATGCGCTGGCTC